>CBCYME010000011.1:0-153398 GCA_965183835.1 Paracoccaceae bacterium
GGGCGACTTATTCACGTGGGAACGCATTCTGTCCGCTCCAACCGAGGCTTCCGGATAGAGGTAAACTCAGACGGCCGCCCAATGGCCTCTCTGTTCTCCGATGGAACAAAGCGCCGAGCGAAAAAGGATGTGAGTTAAACATCAACGAGATGTTCAATCTGGGTCATCTTGAAAGATAGACATCTTAATCTCTAGAGGATCGACCCAAACCTGACCTCTAATTGCTCATCACGCGCTGTGGCGCAGCTTCTTCCGCGCAAACGTTCAACCAAACGCTGTGCATTTCTTGACGGCAAAACAACTATCAAGCGGAGCATCTCCACCACAGCAATGAGCAATGACAGTGTTTCGCTTATTGCCGAAATTGATGTTCGCAAATAACGGCCTGCCTCCATTCTCGACCAAATCATGGGAGGGATAGAGCATGTTTCGGTGTAGCTTAAGTGACCTCGAACAATGTTGCGGTCCCCATCTCTTCTGGTGCATTCAGCTCGATAAAAGCGACGCTTTTGGTTTGTTCAATGGAAATCCTTCTTCGGAACCCTCAGTTGAGCTGTTGGGTAAGACTCTGTTCGATCTCGCCCCAGTCGTCGAAAGGGATCACGTTGCAGCGTGAATTTATGTTCTCAAGCCAGGCAAAGACCGAGATGAACGGCTTGTCATAAACCCGGGTTGCGTGAGGTTCGCCCGCTGCGTTCCAAATCAGCGACCCGGCCGGAAAGTCTTTCCATTCGCCGGGCTTGAAACGCCAACCCGATTTTTCAGACAGATTCAGGTAAAGTTCCGGCGCATCATGGTTATGGTCCCGATAAAGAGTGCGGGGCCCAAGCATAAAGATGCCCAGGCTAAAGTCCGGATGGTAATATCCACATGCATCAGGTCCGACGAGCAAACTATGCAGGTTGCATTTCTTGTATCCCTCCCCAAGATCCGCGCCGGGGGGATAGAACTGGGCATTGTCTTCGCGCCAGTCCAAATCATCTTTGGAGGTGGCCAGACAGGTTGCGATTTCACGCAGTTCTGGTGCGTCAATCCCGGAAATGGCGTCCTTTAGGATGTTTTCATGGCGGGTTCCTTGCGGCGGAACATCTAAAAGCCGCTGATCGGACAGGTCCATGTCTGCCAGCTTGTCTAATGTCAGGTTTACACCACGCGATTCACTCCGGTGAGCCTCCAAATACCTGATAATCGAAAGGATGAGTGCCTGAATACGAGATTGCTTGTCTGTCATGATCTAATGTCCGAACGCGTTGAAATGTCTTGCTCTATGACCTTTGTGCCAAGCTTGCCGGCGCTGATTCTGGGGAGCAGGTCGATAAACACGATGTCGTCTGGCACCGCCCATTTGGAAGGCTCTCCCAAACCGACCCGCGACTGGATTTCTTCCATGACACCGACCCGCAAGCCTTCGCTAATTCCATTGGTCTTGTGGGTATTGGCAACTTGCCCGATGCATTGGGTGAGTTGCACATAGCTCAACGGTTTATCGGAGCCGCTGACGATCTCTTGCGTCGCGGATACAAACATTGACCGGGTCAGAATCTGCTCGATCAACAACGGGTAACCATATGCATTGGGTGCCAGTGGTATGGGAAGCATACAGACGAAATCCTCAGGTCTCTTCGCCTACCAATCTGGCATTTCTCTGTACGTAGAAGAACTGAAAGATTTTTGCTTTCATCAAGATATTCTAACCGATCTAATCGAGTTGGAAATTGCAGTTCCACCGGTGAAAATGTATTGAAGTGAGGGGGGAAAGCCTGACATCACAGGCTCAGGTGTCAATTATCCCCATTATGCGATGAAGGTGTTTCGTTTCATCAAGGAGTTTCATTGGTGACGACCCATATGCCCACATTGGTTTCTCTCCGCGCTTTTGAAGCTGTGGCACGTCACAAGAGCTTTCGCCAAGCAGCTGATGAGATTTGTGTGACACACGCGGCAGTCAGTCATCAAATCAAGGCTCTGGAAACATCAATCGGTGTTCAACTGCTTAAACGAACAAGCCGCTCTGTCGAGCTGACACCGGCGGGCGAACAGTATTATCCAGCAATCCGCGAACATATGCAGGGAATAATCAAGGCCACGCGGCGAGTCCAAACACCAGAGGAACCGGACGTGCTGTTGGTACAGTCCTATGCGAGTTTCAATACGATGTGGCTTCAACCCAGATTGGCGGATTTCCTTCAGGCCAACCCGAATATACGCGTGCGCATCATTTCCTCCTTCGAAGATGGTGGGTTTGATGTAGACCAATTTACCGTCGGAATTTTCAATGGACCACCATTTGACAACCGGTTTGACTACAGTCCCTTGTTCGAAACCGATATCTATCCGGTTTGCACACCCGAAGCTTTGAGTGATCCAGGGACTGGGATGAAACTGGACGAGTTGAAGAATTTTCTGTTGCTGGGCGTCCCAAGCACACCGTCAGAAATTGATGACTGGTCCTGTTGGCTCGACGCGGCAGGCCTCAGCCGTGACACCATGAAATTCGGTTCAATTTTTGACAATTATCCGCTGGTCCGCGAGGCCGTCCTGAACAATCATGGTGTTGGGCTTGCACGAGCCCCGTTTTGCGCGCGCGACCTTGAGAGAGGACGTTTGGTAAAACCGTTCGATATCTCGGTTCCTGAACCAAGCCAGTGGTATCTTCTGACACCGAAAAACAACGCGATGGAACAGAATTTGGCCCTTTTCGTCGATTGGCTTACGACAGAGATCGCAGCCGACCCAACCATGCGGCTCTTTCGGGCCTGATCTGATGAGATTCAGCTCTGCTGGCAACGCGTATCAAGATTGACGCGCACCGACTTCGGACATGCCGCGTGAAACAAGAGCGTGAACAAGGTTGGTCATTCCCAGCATGCAGACTGCCTTTTCCCTATCCTTGACCACTTAGGAGCGTGACGTATCCCCACCGGGCAGCGCTTCAACATTCGGGATGACCCTACCATCCACCTTACCGCTGAACAGTCGGGCGCAGTAATATTGCAGCCAACAATATTCGTTGCGTTTTCAGGTGAAGCTCCACTGCCGGTTAGCGCGTTCCAGATCAGTGTCCGCGCGTCTTGGGCCGCCGTCAAAACACTCATTTCGCATGCATGCGCTTCTTGGTTTCGCGCACCTGTTCCGTTGCCTCGGGACTGCCATCGTGAAAGCTGCCGAACCAGTTGTCCCAGGGCATTTCCGGGCCGCCATAATTGCATTCGAAATACCGGTGATGCAGTTGGTGGTGAAACGACCCGATCTTCAGGTGGGCCTTGTCCCCCAGAACCAGGTTTTCAAACCCGGCATGCGATGTGGCTGAAGCAAGCGCCAACGAATATCCGATGAAGAGGAAGTGGATCGGATGCGAGGGCACAACCAGAAAAATCAGCAGCAAACTCATATATCCGACATGCTCGATCGGATGCATGGAAAAGCCTGACCACGGTGCAACTGAAACACTACGATGATGTACAGAATGCACACGTTTGTAGATCCATGGGATGTGCAGTGCACGGTGTAGCCAGTAGAAATGGAAGGACTGTACAACAGGCAACAACAGGAACAGGGCAAAGAACCAGATCGGATTGGTCTCAACCGTGATCATCGGTGCCCAGCCATTGGCGTAAGCCATCCAAACGATGGCATCATAGAACGTCCAGACGGTCACGCCAGATAGGAGCGCGTAGGTGACATTGTCCCAATACTGATCATTCCACAGGAAGATGCGCGCGTTCTTGGCCAACCCGCGCCGGTCGAACTTGTAAGCATCGCCCTGCTTCTTCCATCCGTAAAGCCACAGATGCAGCCCTTGGGCGAAAAGGGTCATCAGGATCAGGTTGCGCGCCCAAAGCTGCAAAACCCATCCCCAGCTCAAGCTTTGCATCTGCTCCAAGGGTGGCACCAGCCACGCCCAGATGGCCCAGGCCATCAGCGCGTAGATCAGGTATTCGGTGATCGGCAGCCAGTTGGTTGCAAACCACCGGAGCGTGGCCATGGGCCTTGGCGGCCATGAAAACAGCGGCGTGACAGCGACAGGCAGGTCTGGATGCCAATTCCATTCCTTGCTTGTGCCGGCTTTCAGGTGCTTTTCAGTGGCCGACATGGGCGCCTCTTATCGGTCCAACCAGATATTATCCATGTGAATTTCAAAGGTTGGGTGCATTCCCATCCCTTTCACATCCGAACGGCTGTGGTTGTAAAGGGAACGCCAATAAGGCTGTGTCACGACCCCTTCGTCCAGCATGATCCGTTCCAGCTTGGCCATGATCTCCCTGCGTTTGTCAGCATCCGGAGTTGCCAAAGCATTGGCCAGCAGGGCATCAAATTCTGCATTGTTAAACCCGGTTTCGTTCCAGTTTTCTCCGGACCGATAGGTCAGAGCCAGGATCTGAACGCCAAGTGGGCGCATGTTCCAATTGGTCGAGCTGAAGGGGAACTTTGCCCAGTCATTCCAGAAGGATGCCCCGGGAATAACCGTTCGCTTCACTTTGATCCCGGCCTCCCGCAATTGCGCGGCCATTGCGTCGGTTGTATTGCGGCGCCAATCGTCGTCAATCGAGATCAATTCATGCTCATAGTCCTCCATGCCAGCCTCTTTAAGAAGCGCCATGGCCCCCGCTGGATCATGAGGTAGCCGGTCGACTTCGGCATATTCAGGATGGATAGGACAGACATGATGGTTCTGCGCCGGAATACCCAACCCATTGACCCCCAGCTCAAGCAAGACCGTGTTATCCACGGCCATTGACAGGGCACGGCGCACACGGGCGTCGGCATAGGGCTTTTTCCCGTCTACCTCGGCGGACTGATTGGGTCGGATGACCAGGGTCGAGGCTGTCACTGCTTCGTTTACCTGCAAGCCCAGATCAGCCAGAATGTCGACAAAATCACCGCTCGTTTCATAGTTGGCATCGATTTCCTCAGCTTCATAAGAAGAAACGATGACGGTCGGATCAGTTCCCACGTCAAGGTATTCAATCCTGTCCAAATAGGCGCCGTGACCTGCGTTCCACCATGTATGCCCATCCTTGCGGACCAACACGGCTTCGACGCCGACTTCGTGGCTTTCCAGGGTGTAAGGCCCAGTTCCCAGAGGTGCTTTGAAGGGATCCGCGCTTCCCGATTCAGGGTGCACAATCGCAGCCGGGTAATCAGCCATGCCCGCAATCAGCGTGATATCCGGTTTGGGAAGGTTCAGTCGAACGGTCATGGCATCGACCACCTCGATGACCCCTTCAGCCACCTTTCCCGTCTCGGCATCAATCAGCGTCCCAAAGCGGCCTGACATTGAATTGCCTTCGACCTGTTTGTCACACCAGCGATCGATATTATACGCCACGTGCTCGGCTGTCAGAGGGTCACCGTTGTGCCAAGTCACGCCGGGACGTACGTTCAGGACATAAGTCTGTGCATCTTCGCTGATTTCCCAGCTCGCCAGAAGCATCGGCTCAAAGGTGAACTGGTGCGTGTAACGGACGAGATATTCCAGCCAACCGCGGCTGATGTTGGCTTGCGGACTGTCATCATATGACCGCGGGTCCTTACCCGCGCGCACAACCATCCCGACTCTAAGCGTTCCACCGGTCTTTGGCGTTTCCGCAGCCAGCGCAGGTGAATTCATGCCCAACATAGCGTATGCCGTCGCGGTCGTGGCACCAAACGTCGTCGCCATGGCAAGAAACTCGCGCCGACTAACATCGTCGTTTTGGTGTTTCGCATCCCGAGCAGACACTTCGACATGGGTTGGCAGACTGACACCGCCCGATTTATAAAATTTCATTCTTTCCTCCCGAATGTTGTAGGAAGCGCGCGCTCTGACCAGAACCTGAGGATTGCTGACATTATGAGCACTCACTTCCCCCTTGCCTTCGGCGCACCTGGGATGGGGCAACTATCCAAGCCAAGTCATGCCTTGTTTGTATTGGCACTTTGTATCGGCAGGCCCACTCCCAAAGAACTGAAAAGATTTTTGGATCATGTACAAATAGTAACCGTTGATAAGGCGATATCCGGTATGCGAACGAAAATTATCCGGCCCGTTGAGGCCCTCTCAGATACCTCATGACCTCGACCGGTTAAGACAATTCGATCAAAATGCGGCAAGGGCAGTACTAGCAAGCATCGAAGTGGCAGAAAGAGATGATATTGTTGCGGCAATCTGAAGAGGCAGGATGATGCCGAAAGAACCCGGACAGGACCAATAAAGACAGAGGGCTAAGGCGATATGTGGTCCAAATTCGGCTTCACCCCTGATCTTTTTCAAAAAGCTTCAAACAGAGGTCGCAGTGCGTTTGGCGAATTTGCAACAAGAAAATTTTCAAACTCATCAAAGGCTCAGTGAACCCTATTAAAGTAGGGATTTGGGGTAACTTCGCCCCTGCCCTAACCTCAAGAAACCAAGAATATTGACGCGCTCAACTGGAAGATCCTGTTCCCGGTTAAACCTTCCGTTCCAAGAATCAGAAAAGTAAATGATTACTAGATGCTAAGAGCCATGTCGGCTAGTTTTATGGATATCGAACCGGGAACTAACATTTGACCGAATACTACGGGTCAAATGGCAGAAAGCTGCAAGTTTTCCTGCAATGGCTGGTAGCAGCCCGAAGCGGACATGGTCTCTAGTCAGGCTAGAGCGGTTAGTTGCCCCTTGCGTTGGAACCGCTCAACGGCGCATTGCGCTCTCCCTGGTGGCCAACACGTTGGTGACCAGCTCATCGCCCACATAGCCCGCATAAGCAGAATCGGATCCCCTAATCTCGATCATGCGGTTTTCCTATTTTCTGACTTTGGACGGTCAATCGACATGACCGCGCGACTTGCTGTTTCAAAGCTTGCCGGCATGTAGACCTCTTGCAGCTGCGGATCGAGCGCCGCAGAGTTGCCCAGGACATCCCGACATCATCATCAGATGCACCGCCCGCCTTGGGCCAGACCGCGAATGTCCGGCGCAGGTCTGGGGCCTAGAGCGATTATCTGAAAACGATATTGAATACATCCGCGCCGACCTATGCCCCGCGACAACTGCGCCAGCGCTAACTTGGGGCATCGATCTAGCGAAACCGGGGGCAGAGAAATCCGTCACTACGACCTTTCACACAGATGACGTAGCGGTTGATCGTTTTGCTGCTGCGATGAAGTCGAAGTTAAAACACGCACGCGAAGTTAAGGGCAAAAGCGGATGGGAAACCTCCGAATGCGAAGACGACTTTCTAGCCTTCGAACTGATCGACCACTTAACAAAGGCCAGTAAAGGAACGTTCGAAGACATCGCCAATTATGCCATGATGCTGCATCAGCGCGGCACGTCCCCGCATACATTGGTCGCCACGTTTCACACCTACCTTGCAAACGGGGAATTTCCGCCCGAGGTCAGCGAAGAGCGCGCCATAGAAATTCTAAAAACGAAAGGCTACGAAATCTATGAAGGCTTGCCCGACTTCACTACTATGAACGTTGAAAGTCTGCGCCACTGGCACACAAAGATGAGCGCATGGGGAACTGATCAACGCCACGCGAAAGTCACGGCCATCGCCGCTATCGAAAGCGCCCTAGCAGAGCAAGGGGAAGCATGATGGCACAGCAGTTGATTGCAGTCGATGCCAATGCTCTAGATCAGGTTCTTGATCGGCTGGCGCGCTTGGAGCAGAAAATTGCTAACGCCACAGTCACGACAAACAGCGAATGGCTGAGCATCCCCCAAGCTGCGGCCCAACTCGGGTGCAGCGAAAGCACAATCCGCCGCAAGATTGATACAGGTGAATTTGTTGCAAAGGGGACAGGCAAATCGCGAAGGGTTAAAATCTAATCCAGCCTCTTCGCGATATTCTCGGCGCTTTCATTGTAATATGTCATCAGTTGCCGAATATCCGAATGCCCAACCATGCGCGCCAGGTCGAGAACATCCAGCTTTTTCGACAGCGCCGTGATTGCAGCATGACGGGAATCGTGGAACGTCAGACCCACAACATTGGCTTTATCGCGGGATTTACGAAACAGAACATCCAATTGGCGACTGCTCAGGCCAAACACCAGATCAGCATGTGGCAGCGTCTCTAGCAGCTCAACCGCCTTGGTGGACAAAGGCACATCACGCGGGCGCCCATTCTTTGTGTGGATAAGACGCGCAACCCTTCGATCCAGATCCACCCTATCCCATTCAAGCCCCGCAATTTCACCAGCGCGCATCGCCGTTTCAAGCGCAAACCGAAACGCATGAAATGCCCGCGCAGTCGCTTTATCCAGATCCGATCCGGCACAATGCAGCATCGTTTCGATTTCGTCCTGAGTTGGCAGGCGATCACGAGGGGGCGGCTTTCTTGGCTTTGACACATCGCTAACCGGGTTGGAACTGATAAGCCCCCACTCTCTTCTAGCTGTACTCAGCACAGACGACATGAGCTGCATTTCACGGATCACTGACGCAGGTTGGACTTCCTTCATCCGCCGATCCCGCCAGTCCGCAAAATCAGACGCAGCCAGTCTCCCCAATTGAATTTTGGCTAACTTATCCTTTTGCAGCTTTTCGAGCCGGATCACTTCCCAACGCCCGCCCTTCTTTTTAGGGGAGACCTCGCGCGCATACCGATCGAACACATCGCCCAGCTGGGTTTTATCGGCCACCTTGTCCGCATGCTGGATTTCAAATTCCGCGCGCGCCGCCCAATCTTGCGCCTCACGTTTCGTAGGAAAGATCTTGCTTTTACGAATCCCTTGGCGGAATACTTCTGCCCGCCAACCCTTGTTATGCTTTCTAAATGAGGCCATGCGTAATCCTGTGCGAGAAAAATGCGTAATCAAATACGCACTCTTGCCTATCACCGGGCGTCAATCTAGAGGCACCAGCCGGAAATACTCATATTTTTAAGCAATATCGCCCATCGCCGTGCAAAGGCATTCATATGTTGGTGCGGTCGAGAAGACTCGAACTTCCACGGGTGTTACCCCACAGCGACCTCAACGCTGCGCGTCTACCAATTCCGCCACGACCGCACTGTCTAGGCTTGGTGAGGGGCGTATAGACGCTCTGTTCAGGGATGTGAAGAGAGAAATTACACATCAGTTTGATTTCCTCACCGCGCTTCCTATCTGTACACCAACACACATGCATTCTTCTGCAACAGGATAAAAATATGACCGATCAAATCGCCCAACCCAAGGTTCAAATCGACATCGTTTCTGACGTGGTTTGCCCCTGGTGCATTGTCGGTTTCAAACAGTTACACCAAGCGCTCACTGTCACAGGGGTGCAGGCAAATCTGCGGTGGCATCCTTTTGAGTTGAACCCAAACATGCCCGCTGAAGGGCAGAACCTTCGTGAGCATATCACGGAGAAATACGGATCCTCCCTGGAGCAAAGCCAACAAGCCCGGGCGCAGCTCACCAAGCTGGGATCGGATTTGGGATTTGCTTTCAATTTTTCTGACGACAGCCGCATCGTGAATACGTTTGAGGCGCATCAATTGCTGGATTGGGCTGACTCTTTTGGACTCCAGCACCCTATGAAACTGGCTTTGTTTAGCGCCTATTTCACACAGGATCAGGATGTATCTGATCGCGAAACCCTGATCCGATGCGTCACCAGCGTTGGATTGGACGGCGCGGCCGCACGCGACGTTTTGAGTTCGGGCAGTCATGCCGCGTCGGTCCGGGAGAAACAGCAGTTCTGGACCAGCCGGGGTATTTCCGGGGTGCCTTCGATGGTGTTCGGTGGAAAATACCTGACGACGGGTGCACAAGGGGCCGAAACGTACGCCCAAGTCTTACAGCGCGTTCTGCAAGAGGCAGCTTGAACCCCCTTCCCCATTTTTGCCCAACCGGATATGCAACCGCCATGGAATGGATCACTTCAGACGGTTTGACCGATTACGACACTGCTGTTGCGTTTATGGAATCACGAGCTGCAGAAATTGCGACTGGTGAGGCCGAGGAATGTATCTGGTTAGTCGAACATCCCCCGCTTTACACAGCCGGGACATCGGCCAAGATCGAGGATCTGACCGATCCGGATCGGTTCCCGGTTTATCCCAGCAAACGCGGTGGGCAATACACCTATCACGGCCCCGGTCAGCGGGTGGTCTATGTCATGCTGGATGTTGGCAAGCGGGGCCACGACGTGCGCCGCTTTGTTAAGCAGCTCGAAACTTGGGTCATTTCCGCTTTGGCCGAATTCAACGTCGTCGGGGAAATCCGGGACGGGCGTGTCGGGGTGTGGGTTCAACGCGATGACAAGCCTTTGACCATCACAGGGTCGAAAGCCGAAGATAAAGTCGCCGCCATCGGTATTCGCCTGCGCAAATGGGTGAGCTTTCACGGCATTTCGATCAACGTCGAACCGGATCTTGACCATTTTTCAGGCATCGTTCCTTGCGGCATCACGCAACATGGGGTGACAAGTCTTGTTGATCTCGGGCTCCCAGTGACCATGGACGATGTTGATGTTGCTTTGAAGCGTACCTTTGACGAGGTGTTCGAAAGCAGCGACGACTGATCGCCAAGTGCGAAGCCATGAGCTGCACGCAATCGCTGGCGGTCGATACTGCCTAGCGAGCGATCAAATCACGTATCGCCTTTAGAACAACGTCAGGTTGCTCGTAGATGAGGAATTGCCCAGCCTCGGGGTAGAGGCGGAATTCCATATGACCATAGTCAGCGGTAAATCGCTCTGTCGCACAGGCAGGAATGACCGGATCCCGCCCCCCGTGCAGATGCAACACCGGCGTCGTTGATCCGTCAACTTCGGGCAACCAGTTTCGCACCATCATGTGCCCATCCGACACAAACCCCGTTGACCCGGATTGCACCGCAAATCGATACCCCGCATGCATCAATTCGGCGATGCCCAATTGATCGACGACAGTTCGTTCATGTGTCCCGGGTTTGTACAAAGAGTCCATAAACTGACCGATTTCATCACTGTCGACCAACGCCACCCCTGCGCGCACAAAGAACGGCAACAAAGCGGGCGCAAAGCGTGCGGTATAGGCCATGACACGCTGGCGCGATGCCATTTTCGAGATCTGCTTCATGCGCAGGACGGGCCCCCCTGCAGCAACCGCCACCATGCCGGCGACCCGGTTTGTCAATCGCTTGCAAACGAAATGCCCGTGCAGCGCCCCAGCCATATGGCCAAGTACGACGGGGCGGTTGAGTTTCATCCGCGAAATCAGCTCGTCCACGTGGCCGACGATCATCTCGACAGCCTCTTCTGGGGTTCCGACCCCATCTGACATGCCATACCCCGGTCGCACCGGCGCAATCACACGCAGACTCTGCGCGCGGAACTGTGTTTGCAGGTATTCAAGCGGCGCCATACCGTCCAACATGCCGTGCAGGTAAAGCACGGGATACCCGTTGGGATCGCCACATTCAAAAACCTGCATTTTCAAACCGGACTTCATCTCGAGCATCGTGCTCTGCAGCGTGACCACGCCTGGATGCCCCGTGTCCGGGCGATCTTCGTTGTCGATCAAAAAAGCAACCAGACGGATCAAATCAGCCTGTCCCGGAGCGCCGGTTTTAGCCAGAACGGACTTTGTTTGATTGCGAATGGTATGTTCCGACCGCTGAGATATCTCTGCGATGCGGCGCAAAGTGTATCCCGCCATCAGATTGCGCACCACGTCAACTTCGGCGCGCGACAAGCCAAAAGACGTGACCAGCATATGTTCGGCTTCTGCTGTCCACTGATAATCCAACCCTTCGATCAGCACTTGGACCGGGGCGCCTTCGTCAAAGGCGATCCGCGCAATCAAATGCCGTGGCTGGATGTCAGTTGTTAACACAATGGGCGAGTGGGCCTCGTCGTGTTCGCACCGCGCCTTTTCGCACAGATCCTCGAGCATACGAATGCCATTGGCAGTAAAGTGATCGTTCAAGGCCGTTAAGGACTGCGTTTCTTGCACGATTTTGCGCGCAGCCCCTCCGGCGGCCACGATCTGACCATCTGGTTGTGACAGAAGAGTGAACCCGGCACTTTCAAGGACTCGTTGCTTTAGCTCAGATCTGGGCACTTTACGCCCAAGCTGTTCCAATATGTCATAGGCCCGGGAAAAGTGAGCCTGCAGCTCAGGGTCAATCTCTAATCCGCCTTGTAAATCGCGCTGATCCAGCCGCATGGCCAGATCCGGTTCACTCAGGATGCTAGAAATATGGTCTTCCCATGCGGACATGAACAGCTCGTAGAGCTCAGGACGCAGCACAGTCTCATAGATCGCAGCGATAACCTGGTCGCGTGAAACCTGCCCTTTATTTTCCGCATCATCTCGAATGAGTATTACCCTGCCTTCACGTCTCGCCTGCACCTGCCTGTGGGGTCAATTGACTTTGATCCGCTCTAGAAAGGTGAGGAAATATAACAACTTTCCTTGGTTTGATCCATATGGGTCATGCTGTGATGCCCGAAACGTGATCTGATGCCTTTACCGTTCTGTGAGTGAGTGGTGTTTTCAAAAATGACCCCACAGGCATATTTCCATATCCTGTGGATTTTATCCCTATCTGCCGCCCTGTCCCCAACAGGGCGGCAATTTCATGCAGATCCTTCGCTTTTTCCCCGTAGATCAGCGCGAAGACCGGCCTAATTGCACAAAGTCCGCCCCTTAAAGAGCCGCGCGGATTTTCTCAGCTTGTGAGGCGATCAGGTCGAAATCCCCCATGGTTCCGGGCGCTCGCATCTTGACACCCTCGTGGCGCGGCAAAACGTGGAAGTGAAGGTGAAACACCTCCTGTCCGCCAGCGGCTTCGTTGAACTGCTGAATGGTGACGCCGTCTGCGGCAAAGGCCGACTTGACCGCATGCCCCATCTTTTGAACCGTTTTCATCACAGCGGACAGCTGTTCTGGCGTTGCATCCAATACGTTGCGACAGGGTGTTTTGGGAATCACCAACAAATGCCCATCTGCGCGCGGCATGATATCCATGAAAGCGAGCGTTTCATCATCTTCATAAACCCGCGTTGCGGGGATTTCTCCGCGCAGGATTTTGGCGAATATGTTGTCTGTATCATAAGCGGTCATCGTATTAGCCTCTTGAAAGGATTATATGTCTTGGCCTGATTGTATTGCGCGCGCCCTGCGCCAGCGTCAAGAATTGGGACATCATAAGGACAACGGCATTTCCAAGGCTTGGGCGTAAATGCGGTCACGATGAGAGAGAAGCACCGGATCGAGGGCGGCGCGTGTTGCGTCATCCAGCGTGTTAAAGGCACTGCGCGTGGCGGGATTCATCGCACATTGGCCGTCTGGCAAAGGCTGGAACAGCGCCAAGAACGTCGCTGCGTAGATATCAGCGGCTGTTAGGCTGTCCCCGAAATAGTAGGGTCGTCCATCCGCAAGGATCGCTGACATTTCCCCCAAGGTTTCCCGCACCAAAGCACCGGCCTCTTCCCCTCGCTCGGCGGAGTATCCGTATTTGGCAGCAAGATATTGCGACACTTTGGGGTGAAATCCCTCGGCCCCTGTCAAACCACAGTGCACCAGCTGCAAACGGCGCTGCCACCCCAAACCATCGGGTGCAGCCATGCGCGCCACAAACGCACGAATGTCAGCCGCATCGGTTTCGGGTACCAGATCCACATCAGAGGCGATCCGTTGCGACAGATCCAAAATCTCCAACGCACCGGTCACGGGTGCCTCGTCCTGCCAAAACACCACCGGGGCAGATTGCCCCCCAGCCCATTTTGCTTGTGCAGGGTCATCATAGGCCAGGCGGGTTGCGCACCAAGTCAGGTTTTTGACATGAAACAATCCCTTTGCGGCCTCTCCCCATGGGCTGGGCACGCCCCCGACCACGATCATTCTTAGTCCCGAATCCTGTCGGGCCTCGGCGGTGCTGACATAAGCGAAGGACATTGTGGGTCCTTTTTGTTGCAGATCATCTTGATAATACACCCTGCACGACCCCATATCGGTGCTCAAGCGTGCCCCCGCGACAATTAATCTTGATCCAGATCAAACTCCGCCATTGAAGGCGGCCCCCCCGCATTCTAAAACCAGCTTTAATCCACGCGCGTCGGGAATCCCGTCAGCGCGTTCATTTGCAACAGGAGGCACCAAATGGCAGACGCAGCCATTCATGGTCACGAGCATGAGGACAACCGGAGTTTCTTTACCCGGTGGTTCATGTCGACAAACCACAAAGATATCGGGATTCTGTACCTGGTCGTTTCGGCTCTGGTCGGTCTGATCTCGGTAACGCTGACCGTTTTCATGCGACTGGAGCTCATGGAGCCCGGCGTTCAATACATGTGCCTCGAAGGCTTCCGCTTGTTCGCGAGCGGTGATGTCTGTACCCCGAACGGCCACCTTTGGAACGTGATGATCACCTATCACGGCGTTCTGATGATGTTCTTCGTGGTCATTCCCGCGCTGTTCGGCGGCTTTGGCAACTACTTCATGCCGCTGCAGATTGGTGCACCGGACATGGCGTTCCCGCGCATGAACAACCTGTCGTTCTGGCTTTATGTGGCTGGTACGTCCTTGGGTGTGGCCTCGATGCTGTCCCCGGGCGGTAACGATCAGCTGGGTTCAGGCGTTGGCTGGGTTCTGTACCCACCGCTGTCCACCACCGAAGGCGGCATGTCGATGGATCTGGCGATTTTCGCCGTTCACGTTTCGGGTGCCTCGTCCATCTTGGGCGCGATCAACATGATCACCACCTTCCTGAACATGCGTGCCCCCGGCATGACCCTGTTCAAGGTGCCGCTGTTCAGCTGGTCGATTTTCGTCACATCGTGGCTGATCCTGCTGTCTTTGCCAGTTCTGGCGGGCGCGATCACTATGTTGCTGATGGATCGTAACTTTGGTTTCACTTTCTTTGATCCTGCCGGTGGCGGCGATCCAATCCTGTATCAGCACATCCTTTGGTTCTTTGGTCACCCCGAAGTATACATCGTGATCCTGCCCGGTTTTGGTATCATCAGCCACGTCATCGCGACGTTTGCCCGCAAACCTGTCTTCGGTTACCTGCCGATGGTTTGGGCGATCATCGCGATTGGTGTTCTGGGTTTCGTCGTTTGGGCGCACCACATGTACACCGTTGGCATGTCGTTGAACCAACAGTCCTACTTTATGTTGGCCACCATGGTCATCGCGGTACCGACTGGGGTTAAAGTGTTCTCGTGGATCGCAACCATGTGGGGCGGCTCGATCGAGTTCAAAACGCCTATGATGTTTGCCTTTGGCTTCCTGTTCCTGTTCACCGTTGGTGGTGTAACTGGTGTGGTTCTGTCGCAGGCTGGCGTTGACCGCGCATATCACGACACATACTACGTTGTGGCCCACTTCCACTATGTGATGTCGCTGGGTGCGGTCTTTGCAATCTTTGCTGGTGTATACTTCTACTTTGGCAAGATGACTGGTCGTCAGTATTCCGAGTTCTGGGGTCACATCCACTTCTGGCTGTTCTTCATCGGTGCAAACCTGACATTCTTCCCACAGCACTTCTTGGGTCGTCAGGGTATGCCACGCCGTTACATCGACTATCCCGAAGCGTTTGCTTACTGGAATTACATCTCCTCTTGGGGTGCGTTCATCTCGTTCGCTTCGTTCCTGCTGTTCTTTGGTATCATCATTTACGCCCTGCTCCGCGGTGCGAAAGTGACCGAAAACAACTACTGGAACGAGTATGCGGATACGCTGGAGTGGACACTGTCCTCACCTCCACCAGAGCATACCTTTGAAATCCTGCCCAAGCAGGAAGACTGGGACAAGGGCCACGCGCACTAACTCCCATCGCTTAGTCAAAATATCTAAGGCCCTGCATCTAAGCGGGGCCTTTTTTTTGTTTTGGCTCACAGCGGCTGGCCGACATTGGGTGAGCTGTTTGGCCACCTGACTGTGAAATATCTGCCCCAGAGATCACCCTTGGAGCGGGCAAAATTGCCGAGCTCGAGCGCATTGATCGGCTTGAATATCGCGCTTTGCCACAGGGAACGTGCCCCCCGGTCTCGGCATAGATTTAACGAATCGGCGTAATTGACCTAGGTTTAGGGGATACCTTGCCCTCGCAATCGGAGCCAATCATGCCTGAAATCGACTTCTGGTACTCGATCGGTAGCACCTACAGCTACCTTACCGTCATGCGATTACCGGATTGGGCGCGTGCCAATGATGTGACGGTACGATGGCGACCATTCAATGTGCGCAGCGTCATGATTGATCAAAAGAACATCCCGTTTGCAGGAAAACCTGAAAAATCCGCCTATATGTGGCGCGACATTGAACGCAGGTCGGCAAAGTATGGAATTACCGCCCGTGTTCCGGCCCCCTACCCGATCCCTCACCTTCAACTTGTAAACCAGGTCGCCCTTCTTGGGCTCAAAGAAGACTGGGGCATTCCCTTTACACGAGAAAGCTATCGCATCTGGTTCCTTGATGGGTTGCCCGCGGGGAGCGAGCCAAACCTGTCCGAGGCGTTGCATCGATCCGGTCAGGATCCGGCCGAGGCTCTGATCCGCGCCCGGTCAGACGCGATTGTAAAAGAACTGGCTGATCAAACGGACCGGGCCGTTCAATCCGGAGTCTTTGGTGCCCCCAGCTTTGTGGTCCGGGATGAGGTGTTTTGGGGCGATGATCGATTAGAGGATGCGTTGTCATGGGCTCGATTGGGACATGTCACTTAGATCCGTTTTCCGCTCGACAGATTTTGCCATCGTGTTAGGTCTTGGCTGAAACATCATGCCTTATTCTTGGTCCATATCCCCAGCGTCGCATTCCGCGTGCACACCTGAGCCGGCAGACGTTCAGGAGCTGAAGTTGTGGCCACATAATTCGCTGCCTCCACGCGGCGCTGCCGCTATGGTCCTCACGTTGTTCACCCTCGCAATCGTTCCAATGCTAGGTTTGTTGGGCTCTGTAGCTTTATGGGGGTTGCTGCCTTTTGTTCTCTTGATGGTGGCTGGCACTTGGTATGCGCTTGAGCACAATTACCGACAGCGCAGAGTGCTAGAGGTTCTTACCCTTTCCCATGAAAACGCCCATTTGGTGCGCACCAACCCAAACGGTCAAACCCAGGAGTGGGAATGTAACCAATATTGGGCGCGCGCAGAAATGCACGAACAAGGTGGTCCCGTCCCTTTCTACGTCACCCTTATCGGAGGGGGGCGCGAAGTTGAGATTGGGGCGTTTCTTGCAGAAGACGAACGCAAAGCGCTCTATCATGATCTTGTTCAAAAACTGCGTCGCTGATCCGACCCGCTCCACTGCTGCAGCCACAGGCCGTTTCTAAAAGACAAAGGCCCCGCAAATGCGAGGCCCTTGGTCAAAATCTGTAACGTCTAGCAGGGGCGATTTAGCATTGCCCGGGCGCAGCAGAACAAAGTTGGTCCTTTACCATGGGCCCCACCTTGCCAAAATCCATCTGGCCGGTGAATCGCCCTTTGAGCTCTCCCATGACCTTGCCCATGTCGCGGATCGACACCGCACTGGTTGACGTGATCGCCGCAAGAATCGCTTCTGAAATCTCTGTGTCGCTCAGCTGCTTTGGCAGGAATTCTTCGATGACATTGATTTCCTGCAGCTCGCGTTCTGCCAGATCCAGCCGTCCGCCCTCTTCATAGGTGCGGGCACTTTCCTTCCGTTGCTTGGTCATTTTACCAAGAATAGCAAGGACTTCGGCATCGCCGCAGCACTGGGCCTCTTCACTGCCCGCACCACGTGCCGCAATATCTTTGTCTTTGATCGCTGCATTGATCAGCCGCAAAGTTGACAGGCGATCAACCGCTTTGTCTTTCATCGCTTGTTTCAGGGCGTTACCGACCCGAGTGCGCATATCCATCTTTATCGTCCATCCCCATGGAAACCCAAGACCCGAACATACCCAAAGAAAAACCGCGACACAACAGCATACGAATACAGTTAAGCTATTGAAATCATTCAATCCGTGGATTTTTCTATCCCCTTGACCCAACGGCCTAAGCCCCTTAGGTATCCCTCGATTTACCCTTCAGGAGAGTCGCGTCATGGCCCTATCTGCCTCGCCCAAACCCACTGCCTGTCTGGCGCTGGCTGACGGAACAGTATTCTACGGAACCGGTTTTGGTGCGACGGGCCAGACGGTTGCAGAACTCTGTTTCAACACCGCCATGACTGGCTACCAAGAAATCATGACTGACCCCTCGTATGCGGGTCAAGTTGTGACATTCACCTTCCCTCATATCGGTAACGTCGGTGTGACACCCGAGGATGACGAAACTGGTGATCCGGTGGCTGCAGGGATGGTTGTTAAATGGGACCCGACCACGCCATCAAACTGGCGCTCGACCCAAGATCTGCAAAGTTGGCTGGCCGCTCGTGGGCGCATCGCCATCGGCGGAATCGACACGCGCCGCCTGACCCGAGCCATTCGACAGCAAGGTGCCCCACACGTGGCACTGGTGCACGATCCCGAAGGCAACTTTGATGTAGAGGCATTAGTTGCCGCCGCCCGCGAATTCGCAGGTCTCGAAGGCATGGATCTGGCCAAAGACGTCACCTGCGCCCAAAGCTATCGGTGGGACGAAATGCGGTGGGCCTGGCCTGATGGCTATTCCCGTCAAGAAGCCCCAAAGCACAAAGTCGTTGCGCTTGATTATGGTGCGAAACGCAACATCCTGCGCTGCTTGGCCTCTGCGGGTTGCGATGTCACAGTCTTGCCTGCAACCTCGACCGCTGCCGAAGTGCTGGCACATGAGCCCGATGGTGTTTTCCTGTCCAATGGCCCCGGTGATCCGGCAGCCACAGGCGAATACGCAGTCCCTATGATCAAAGAGATCCTAGAGACAACCGAGCTGCCCGTTTTTGGGATCTGTTTGGGTCACCAAATGCTTGCACTGGCACTGGGTGCTAAGACCGTCAAGATGAACCACGGCCATCATGGCGCCAACCATCCAGTCAAAGACATGGACACCGGCAAGGTTCAGATCACGTCGATGAACCACGGGTTTGCTGTTGATGCACAATCTCTGCCTGATGGGGTTGTTGAAACACACCGGTCATTGTTTGATGGGTCGAACTGCGGCATTCGCATGGCCGACCGGCCTGTCTATTCTGTGCAACACCACCCCGAGGCCAGCCCAGGCCCGCAGGACAGTTTTTACCTGTTCGAGCGGTTTTCCGAAGCCATGGATAAGCAAAAGACAACGGCCTGAGCCGAAGTTCTTAACGCACGTTAACCCTGTATTAACATAACTCGCGCAACCCTAACGGAAACTTTCTTCCGTTAGGGTTTTTTAATGAGCGAACAGCATCTCAGGCTTGTCTCCTCCACACCTGCGCTGGCGCTTGACCAAACCCACCAACGGTTGGGGCGGCATCTTGTTGGCAATGGCATTATTACCCAGCAGCAACTCGTCAAGGCGCTCCATCTACAGCTGCGGCTTAAGGCACCGATTGGGGAAATCATCGTAGCGGAAGGCTGGGCCAGCAAACATGACATCCTTGAGATGTTGTCGTTGCAGTTTGGCGTGCAATTGGCTGATCTTGAGGAAACGCCCCCGCTAAAAGAACTGTGTGAGGTGATGCCAGCTGAATTTTGGCTCGAGCATCGCATCATCCCTTGGATGCGCTTGGGGCCGATCCTCTTGCTCGCAACGTCCAGACCTGACCATTTCCATACTTCCAAAGACGCTCTGCAAGCTGCTGGCGTCATTGCCCTGCCTGTATTGGCAGACGAAGAACAGATCGTTGCGGCCCTTGCTGCTCAGTACAAAAAATCACTGGCCGCCGCCGCCGAAGAGCGGGTCGACCAAAAATACAGTTGCAGAACCTGGAAATCAGAGACACGCCTGCCTGCGATAATCGCGGGGGTATGTCTGGTTGCAGCAACCTTTTTGATGCCGACCTTTGTTCTGACGACGCTCTTCCTTGTGGCCGTTTTTACTCTGCTCTTGTTTTCAACTCTAAAGCTCATTTCGTTTGTTGTTTACCTTCAGTCCAAATTGCGCACATCCCCCCCGCCAGACACAGCCCCCCCGCCCAAAGGCGCTGGGTTTCGGCTCCCAAAAGTGTCGGTCATGGTTCCACTTTACAAAGAACGCGAAATCGCTTCAGCGTTGATCACACGGTTGAATCGCCTCACCTATCCCAAGGCGTTGCTGGATGTTGTGCTGGTGCTCGAGGAGAAAGACCACATCACCCGTGAAACAGTGGCACGCACAGATCTGCCCGGCTGGATCCGCGTTATTCGTGTCCCTGAGCATACAGGTTTGACCACTAAACCTCGGGCTATGAACTATGCGCTGGATTTCTGCAAAGGTGACATTATCGGCGTCTGGGATGCCGAAGATGCTCCCATGCCGGATCAAATCCAGCATGTCGTAGAACGGTTTCACAACGCCCCCGATGATGTTGTCTGCTTGCAAGGTATTCTAGACTATTACAACCCGCGCAGCAGCTGGCGCGCCCGGTGCTTTACCATCGAATATTCCAGCTGGTTCCGCGTTATTCTGCCCGGCATTGCCCGGATGAAACTGGTTGTCCCTCTGGGCGGTACAACCTTGTTTTTCAAACGCAAAGTCCTTGAGGAACTTGGTGGGTGGGATGCACACAACGTCACCGAAGATGCCGATCTGGGGGTGCGGTTGTGCCGGGCCGGATATCGGACGGAACTGATCAACACCGTCACATTTGAAGAAGCCAATTTCCGCACGTGGCCTTGGGTAAAGCAAAGGTCGCGCTGGTTAAAGGGGTTCATGGTCACCTATCTGGTGCACATGCGCTCCCCGGCCAAGCTCTGGGCTGATCTGGGGGCGCGTCGGTTTTTCGGGCTACAGGCTTTTTTTCTTGGCACACTTGGTCAGTTTCTGTTGGCTCCGGTCCTTTGGTCGTTCTGGTTGATCCTGTTTGGCCTACCTCATCCCGTCGAAGCCGCCCTGCCCGCATCGTTTATGACTTTTTGCGGTGGGCGTTTTCATCGCAACCGAAATGCTGGCACTTGCCGTTGGGATCGCCGCGGTTACTTCGTCTAAACGCCACTTTCTTGTGGGGTGGGTCCCCTCGATGGTGTTCTATTTCCCACTGGGTGTGCTCGCGGCTTACAAGGCCCTGTACGAATTGGTGAGTGACCCGTTCTTTTGGGATAAAACCCAGCATGGCCAAGCCGTCGAAGAGGTCACCGACCCGATTTAGGCGCAAGCGGCGCTATTTCCGCTCGCGTTCGCCCGCATCCAGTTTCAGCCGCGTCATAAAGGCGATCGAGATGTGTTCTTGCAAAGCCGCCTCTGCGCCTGCTTCATCCCGTGCTTCGATCGCCTGAACGATACCCTGATGTTCGCTCTGCGCAATTTCTCCACGTCCCTCGGCCGCCAAGGACGTCGTTGCCATCAATGCCATCGTCCGATGCACAAGATCCAGTTGCTGCACCAGATATCGGTTGTGGGACGCCAGGTGGATCTGTTCATGAAATCGCCGGTTCGCACGACTTAGCGCTTTGGGATCATCGACCAAAGCGTCATCTCTTTCGACCATCTCGTACAAAACTTTGATCTCTTCTTCGGTGGCATGGCGCGCAGCAAGGCGTGCGGCCAACCCTTCGAGCGCCCGTCGCACCGCATACAGCTCGGACATCTGATTGTGCGTGAGCGACGCGACAATAAGGGATCGCCCGTCCCGTTCCAGCAACGACTGGGTTTCAAGACGTTGCAACGCCTCTCGGATCGGGGTGCGCGAAACGCCAAAGCGTTCGGCCAGATCACTTTCGACAAGCCGATCCCCCGGTTTATAGACCCCCACGTCAATCGCATCGAGGATCAGGTGATAAGCATCTTTTTGCGGATGACGGCTCTGGCTCATGTGGTCTGCGCTCCCTATTCAGACCTGTCTATCCCTGTGCGATGACTGCAATCAAGCCTTGCCATTGATCCAGACCCAGCTTTGGCCTAGATCACAGGGATGGTCAAAGATGCTTTCTCACATGTTTCACACTGGGTATTCGATTTGGACAATACCCTGTATCCGCCGCATATGCGCCTGTTCGATCAGATCGAGGTGAAGATGACGGACTATGTGATGTCAACTCTGGGCGTGACACAAGCCGAGGCTGATCATCTGAGATCGCACTATTGGCGAGAATACGGAACAACTCTGGCCGGGTTGATGCGTGAACATGACCTTGATCCGGTTCCTTACCTTGATGCTGTGCATGCGGTCGACATGAGCCACATGGAACCTGACGCCGCTTTGGCCGCGCACATTCGCGCTCTGCCCGGCCAGCGTATTGTTTATACCAATGGCTCTGCGCCCTATGCCGAACGCGTGTTGTCAGCGCGCGGGTTAAGTGGCCTGTTTGATGCGGTCTATGGGGTTGAGCATGCCGATTATCATCCCAAGCCCGAAAAACAGGCATTTGAGATGATTTTCGCCAAGGCAGGCGTCGCCCCGGCAACGGCAGCCATGTTCGAAGATGACCCCCGCAATTTGGCCGCGCCGCACGAAATGGGAATGCGAACTGTGCATGTCGCCCCAGATCCACACGAGGCGGACCATATCGAACACCACACCGATGATTTGACCCGGTTTCTGGCGCAGTTGTCCTGATCGCGACCTGCGACGAAAATACACCTCATCAATGCATCTTTTTGTACCTACCTGCAGCCATATACTTCTCAACCAAGAGGCTCCAATGGCTGCCATAGATTTCCCCTCCCGCCCTCCGCTGCTGAACCGTCTGGTCTTTGCTGTTCCTTTGTTTGGCTGGATGGCCAAAGAAATGGCCGAAGGGGGCGCAGATACTTGGTTCTTCGCAATTGCAGCCGTTGTCTGCATGTGGGGGTGTTCCACCTTGCTGTTCGGATTGCCTGGATTTTACATGCCTGCGGTCCTGTTTGTCCCGGTCATGTTCTTGGTCCTTATTCTGATCTCACGCGGAAAATAAATCAGGACAGGATGCCGCTTGGCCTTAGGGTCAGGATCGGCCTAGATTGCAGCCCTGAAAGAAGGGAAAGCTCATGACTGAGTCTTGCGACATCCTGATCTCTGGCGGAGGTATCGCTGGATTGACCGCAGCAGCCGCGTTTGGGGCTGCTGGGTTTGACGTGATTTGCGTTGATCCGACGCCGCCCGTGACCGAGCGGGACGTCGAAGGGTCGGACATGCGGACCACCGCTTTTCTTCAACCCGCGCAACGGCTGTTGGAACAGTGTGGTTTGTGGGCGCGCCTCAGTGATCATGCCGCGCCGTTGCAGATCATGCGCATTGTGGACGCGGGGGGTGAATTGCCCGAGCCGCGGATCGTGCGTGATTTCAATGCGGCCGACCTGTCAGACCAGCCTTTTGGGTGGAACCTGCCAAACTGGTTGCTGCGTCGCGAAATGGTAGCGCGGTTGGATGATCTGCCCAACGTCGATTTCCGCCCTGGAACCGGCACCAGCACACTCTTTACCCGTCAGGCCGAGGCACGTGTCGGCCTAAGCGATGGCACCCGCGTTCGGTGCAAACTGGTGCTTGCTGCCGACGGGCGGAATTCCCCGATGCGCGAGGCGGCTGGAATCAACGTCCACACCACCCGATATGGCCAAAAAGCGTTGGCCTTTGCGGTCACCCATCCCATCGCCCATCAGAACGTATCGACTGAAATCCACCGATCCGGTGGTCCCTTTACGCTAGTGCCCCTGCCCGATTGGCAAGGGTCACCATCCTCTGCAATTGTCTGGATGGAGCGCGGTCCCAAAGCGGTTGAGCTGTCCAAGCTCGACCCAGCTGAATTTGAGGCTGCGATGACCGAACGGTCGTGTGGATTGTTCGGCCCGTTAAAACTCGCGTCGCGCCGCACCATCTGGCCGATCATCAGCCAGTCTGCGGATCGTTTGTCAGGGGAGCGCGTTGCCTTGATGGCCGAGGCCGCGCATGTGGTGCCGCCGATCGGTGCCCAAGGGTTGAACATGTCGCTTGGTGATTTGCGCTGTTTGCTGGATCTGGCCACCACCCGCCCTGATGGCCTGGGGGATCAGGACATGCTGGATGCCTATCACACCGCCCGCATCCGCGACATCGAACTGCGCGTTAAAGGGATCGATCTGCTCAACCGGGCCTCTATGGTCGAAGCCCGCCCCCTGCGCGATATGCGCGCAGCGGGATTGAACGCGCTCTATTCCATGGCCCCTGTTCGTAAAACATTGATGCAAATGGGATTGGGCGTCCGCTGAACAGGCGCACAGCCTTGGGGCGGACAACAATGCCCGCCCCGGCCAAATCTATGATCAGAGAACCTGATCCAAGACACGGCGCAAACGTGCGATTGTGCCATCCACATCATAGAGTTTGTCCAGACCAAACAGACCCAGCCGGAAGGTGCTGAACCCCGCGGGTTCATCACATTGCAACGGCACACCCGCCGCGATCTGCATGCCTAAGGCCGCAAATTTCTTGCCGTTTTGAACATCGGGATCCGAGGTATAGCTAACCACAACACCTGGCGCGCCGAACCCATCTGATGCAACCGAGGTGATGCCCTTGTCTGCCAACATAGCCCGCACACCATTGCCCAAAGCCCACTGCGCCTCGCGCAGCTTGTCAAAGCCATAGTCTTTGGTCTCCAGCATGGTATCGCGGAAATCGCGCAACGCATCGGTCGGCATGGTGGCATGATAAGCATGCCCGCCCCCTTCGAACGCTTGCATGATCTGACGCCATTTTTTCAAGTCGATGGCGAAACTATCGGATGTGGTTTCTTCCAAACGTGCCTCGGCCCGTTCGGACATCATCACCAGACCGGCACAAGGCGATGCGCTCCAGCCCTTTTGCGGGGCTGAAATCAACACATCCACGCCCGTCGCCTGCATATCAACCCAGGCACAACCCGAGGCGATGCAATCCAAAACCATCAGCGCACCAACCTCGTGCGCGGCTGCCGCCATGGCCGACACATAGTCATCCGGCAAGATCACCCCGGCAGCCGTTTCCACATGGGGGGCAAAGACTACATCAGGTTTGGTTTCGCGAATTGCCGCAACAACTTCGTCAATCGGGGCTGGTGCAAAAGGGGATGCATCGACATTGCCAGACTGACGCGCCTTCATCACGGTTGACGACGCCGCCAATCCGCCGGTTTCAAAAATCTGGCTCCAACGATAGGAAAACCATCCGTTGCGTACCACCAATACGTCTGCGCCACGGGCAAACTGACGGGCGACCGCCTCCATTCCATAGGTGCCACCCCCCGGGATAACGGCGACGGCGTGGGCGTTATACACCTCGCGCAACATGCCCGAGATATCGCGCATCACTTGCTGAAACGTAGCAGACATGTGATTCAGCGAGCGGTCGGTGAACACTACTGAGAATTCTTCTAGACCTTCCGGGTCAACGGTATCGAGCAAAGCGGCCATCACGTTCTCTCCAAAAACTTTCCCTCTTGATCTAACGAGGGGTCAGGGTTCATGCAAAGCCTACTTGGATCGTCGTGACACTTGCACTGCCCATTTGCGACATAGATCAGAAACTTTAATCCCCGAGCGTGACGCCCAAAGGCCCGGGCAGGCGCTCTTCGCTCAGCAAGACGTTGGCCTCGACGTCCCCGGCCCCCGGCAAGGTCATGATGCGGCGACGCAAAACGCGTTCAAAGTCGGGCAAATCCCGCGCCACCACTCTGAGCCGGTAATCATACAGACCCAAAACATGCTCAACCGTCTGCACCTCTGGGATCGCACTCACGGCGCGTTCGAAATCATCAAGGCTTATATGCCCCTTGCGGGCCAGCTTAACGCCAAGGAAAACCGTCACCCCAAAGCCCAGAGCCTCGGCATTCAGCCGCAGACGATGCCCCTTGATAATGCCTGCATCCTGCAACCGCTTGATCCGCCGCCATGTTGCAGGCTGCGAGAGACCAAACCGCCGTCCCAAAGCGCCGGCACTTTGGGTTGCGTCTTTCGCCAAGGTAAAAAGCAGTTTTCGGTCCAGATCATCCAAATCGATCATACCGGCAACCCCTCGCTGCGTTTGACGCGTGCGATGTGCATCAGTGCCTCAATGTCAGCGATATGTGGCAGCGTTAGAATGCGATCGCGATAAATCTCTTGATAATGGCGCATATCCCACGCGATCACCGACAAACGGACATCGACACGACCCAGAAATGTTTGGATTTCGATCACTTCGGGTACAAGCCGCGCAGCAGCCGTAAATTCATCAAAGGCCCGCGCCTGCGTCTTGTCCAATGTCACCCGCAGAGACACTTCGACCGCATAACCCATCGCGCCCCAGTCTATCACCGCCTCTTGCGCAACGATCACCCCAGTGGCCTGCATCTTTTCAATGCGACGCCAGCAGACACCCGAGGTGATCCGACAGCGGTCAGCCAGTTCGGATGTGGTCAAGCTGGGATCCGCCTGAAAGTGCCGCAGAATGCGCCGATCTATATCATCAAGCATGAAATTTCCACCAAGCCATAATTAGACGAATTATTCTTCACACTTGCCGTGAATAATCAAGCTCAATGCTCTCGTCAATCAACGACAGCAGGGGTACAACCTCTGCAATTCAATTCGGAAAAGGACGGCTGACATGCGCGTTTATTATGATCGCGATTGCGATATTAACCTGATCAAAGACAAAAAAGTGGCCATCCTGGGCTACGGTTCGCAAGGCCACGCGCACGCGCTGAACCTGCGTGACTCAGGCGCTAAGAACCTTGTCGTCGCTCTGCGTCCCGGTTCGGGCTCGGCCAAGAAAGCCGAAGGCGAAGGCCTAGCCGTGATGGATATCTCTGAAGCTGCTGCTTGGTGTGACGTGATGATGTTCACCATGCCCGACGAGCATCAGGCAGAAACGTACAAAAACCACGTACACGACCACATCAAACCCGGCGCAGCTATCGCGTTTGCTCACGGCCTGAACGTACACTTTGGCCTGATCGAGCCCAAAGAAGGCGTTGACGTGATCATGATGGCGCCCAAAGGCCCCGGTCACACCGTGCGTGGCGAATACACTAAAGGCGGCGGCGTGCCTTGCCTTGTTGCTGTAGACCACGACGCAACCGGCAAAGCGCTGGAAATCGGTCTGTCCTACTGTTCTGCAATCGGTGGCGGTCGTTCCGGCATCATCGAAACCAACTTCCGTGAAGAGTGCGAAACCGACCTGTTCGGCGAACAGGCTGTTCTGTGTGGCGGTCTGGTTGAACTGATCCGCTGTGGTTTCGAAACTCTTGTCGAAGCAGGTTACGCACCTGAAATGGCCTATTTCGAGTGCCTGCACGAAGTGAAACTGATCGTTGACCTGATCTATGAAGGCGGCATCGCCAACATGGACTACTCGATCTCGAACACAGCAGAATATGGCCAGTACGTCACCGGCCCACGTATCCTGAACTACGACGAAACCAAAGCACGTATGAAAGACGTTCTGACCGACATCCAAGACGGTAAGTTCGTTCGTGACTTTATGTTGGAAAACGCCGTTGGCCAGCCCACCATCAAAGCCGCACGTCGTCACAACGACGAGCACCAGATCGAAGCAACCGGCGCAAAACTGCGCGGCATGATGCCTTGGATCTCGGCTGGTAAAATGGTCGACAAAGAAAAGAACTAAGCCCGTCACAGTTTGACAGCTTATGGCCCTCGGTTTCGACCGGGGGCTTTTTTTGTGCTATCCCCTAGCTATCATAATTTTCTAGCCGCCTCTTTAAATTGTCAATATTGATCACTAACTATAGGCCAAGCTAGGAAAGGACACCCATGCCCGCGCAAATTTTGCCCAAAGAGGCCTATTATTCAGACGAATGGTTCCAGCGTGAACAGGAAACCTTGTTCTCCAACACGTGGCAACTTGTGGCGTTTGACAGTGATTTTGGTCAGGCTGGGGATTACGTCACTGCGCGCATTGGCGTTCAGCCCATTGCAGTTGTTCAGGATACGGATGGCGACCTGAACGCTTTCAAAAACATTTGCCGCCACCGGGGCACAGAGCTGCTCGAAGGGAAAGGGAATGCTGGTAAAACGCTGGTTTGTCCCTATCACCGTTGGACATTTGGTCTGGATGGGCGCCTGCGTGGCGTACCGGATAAGTCAGAGTGCTTCCCCGATCTGGATCGAAAATCGCTGAACCTGCACGACGCCTCCATCGGACGTTGGAAAGGCATGGTTTTTGCCAACCCGAACCCTAGCGCCAGTTTTGAGGACTGGATCACGCCGCTCGATGCTGCACCTTTTCCGCACGACATCACCTCAGAGAAGTTGGCGCGCAGTGAAGAGTTCGTCTATCGGATCAAATGCAACTGGAAGGTCTTTTTCGAAAACGCCATTGATGGGTATCACCTGGCCTATCTGCACGAAAACACATTGGGCGGACCTAAGCCCGGATTGAATGTCTGGGACCAGCACGGCGAACATATGGTGTGGTATTCCACCGAACGCGACGGCATCAAAAACCGCATCCCGATGTTTGTTGAAAAGCAGGCCAAAGGCAGCGGTATGCCCACTTTTGAAGGGGCCAAAGATCCTGGGTATGGGGGGGTTTACATGATGTTCCCCACCACGTTGGTTGTGCCCTCACCTTGGTCGTTGACCGTCTCAACAATCGAACCGATTGATGGCGACAGTATGATCATGCGGTCGCGCACCTGGACCCCCAAAAGCTGGTGGAGCTACAAAGAGCCGCTGAAAGGGACACCGGGGTACGACCCGGAAACCGGTCTGATCGAATCCAAAAACTGGACCCAGCCTGCCCTTGAAACAGGAGATTTCCAAACCGAAGATGTCTGGGTCTGCGAAAAGATGCAGCGTTCGCTGCGGTCCCCGGATTATTCTGTGGCTGCTTTGGCCGAAGGTCTGGGTGGAGAGGTCATGTTGGCCGAATTTCAGAAAATGGTCCGCGACGCCTGCGCCTAACGCGAGGGCTTTTCGTAAGATGGGTTTCCGCGCTTGACCCCGGCTTTGGTCCGGGGTCAAGTCGCGCTATGACACAAACCCCCGACATTTCCCGCCGAGATTGGATTATGGTCGTTGCCCTTGGCGTGATCTGGGGGGCGACGTTTCTGGTCATTGAAATCGCCCTAGAAGGGATCACGCCCTTTTGGCTGGCGACAGCCCGCGTTGTCTTTGCGACCGCCTTGGTTGGGTTGATCTGGCAAATACGTGGTGGGTCCCTGTTTGCCGAACGCCCCACGCCCGCAACCGTAGGTCTGACACTTGTTATCGGCGTGCTCAGCACTGCCCTCCCCTTTTTGTTGATCAGCTGGGGGCAGCAATTCGTCACCAGCGGCTTTACTGGGGTTTCCATGGCCTCTGTTGCCCTGATGGTTCTTCCGCTGGCCCATTTCTTGGTGCCCGGCGAGCAGCTCAGCTGGCGCAAGGTTGCGGGCTTTGTCATCGGGTTTGCCGGGGTCGTCATTCTGATCGGCGGGCAAGCCTTTGAAAGCTCGGCCTCGGCGAATGAAACCTATGGGCGTTTGGCGGTTCTGGGGGCCGCAGGGTGTTATGCAGTGTCCAGCGTGTTGCTACGCAAGCTCCCTCCAGTGGACTCTACCGGTTTGACCGCGATCACTCTGGCGATTGGAACCCCCATTGCGTTGATGTGCGCCTTGCTGGTCGAAGGCCCGCCCCCCGCCGTGGATTCGCGTACATTCCTAGCACTTGCCCTACTCGGGCTGGTGCCCACAGCAGGTGCCTTTTTGTTGCGGGTCATGGTGGTGCGCAGTGCTGGTCCAACGTTCATGAGCTTGACCAACTATCAGGTGCCGCTCTGGTCGGTTTTCTTTGGGTGGTTGGTTCTGAACGAACCCTTGCCCCCGTCCCTGCTTTGGGCGCTGATCCTGATTTTGCTTGGGGTGGCCCTTAGCCAATATGGCGCATTCAAGCGGCTCTTTACCCGGTCGAACACATAGATCTGATCAACGCACGGCCTGCCATAGACGCACGGCCTGCATCGTCTCTGCCACATCATGAACCCGCAGAACCTGCACGCCTTGGCTTAGCCCGGCAAGCCCAACGGCAATCGACCCCGGCGCGCGGTGATCCGCACGTGGTTCCTGCCCAAGCTTTCCAATGAACCCCTTGCGCGACACACCCAGCAAGATCGGGGCCCCTAGGCCGTGAAACAGGCTCAGGTTTTGCAGCAAGGTCAAATTGTGGGTCAGCGTCTTTCCAAACCCGATACCCGGATCAACCAGAATGTCAGAGCGTGACATCCCACAGCGTTCCAGCATCTGAATTTGTTGTTCCAAGAAATCATACACATCAAGCAGAACATTGTCATACGCGGGTTCGTCCTGCATCGTCGCCGGATCCCCCTGCGCGTGCATCACACACACAGGCACATGTGCCGCCACACAGGTCGGAGCCAGCTCTGCATCAAAGGTGAAGCCAGACACATCGTTCACCAACGATGCCCCAGCGCTCAATGCCGCCTGCGCAACAGTCGCTTTGCGCGTATCAACCGAAATCACCACATCAGAATGGGCGCGTATGGCCTCGATAATCGGAGCAGTGCGTGCGATTTCTTCCTCGGCAGGCACAAAAGCTGCGCCTGGGCGGGTCGATTCCCCGCCGATATCCAAAATACTCGCGCCGGCCCGCGTCATATCAGCGGCGGCAGCTTGCGCCGTTTCAACGCTGTTGTGTCGACCACCATCTGAAAAGCTGTCGGGGGTCGTGTTTAAGATCCCCATAATTTGAGGCTGCGATAGATCTAGCCCCGCAAGGGAACGACGCGCCGAACAAAGGCGCGTCAGCCGATCACCCGGAACCTCTCGAACAGGTATCACGCAGGCTGGTGTGTCGCGCGACAACACCTCGACATTAGAAAACCAAAGGTGGGTCCCGGCCAGCCGCACGGCAGAATCCGGTCGTGCAGCCCCCTGCTGCACCAGCGGGCGGTAGTACTCGGTCACAGCTGCGCCTGATCCAATGAAACACGACGCAGGGGAACGCCTGGATTTTCAGGCAGCTCTGCATCAATCACCAACATCTCGTCCGCCTCAAAAGTGGCTGCAAACCATGCCGCCAACGGCACAGAATCCGAAGGGGCCGCAGACGGGCCATCAACCGCATCCAAGACGATTTTGGATGGGGCCCAAACGCAAATCTGGCCGTTCTTCATCGCCCAGTCCAATTCAGTCCGCGTCGCAACGACAACACAGCGGTGATCGCGCGATGCCAGTTTCCAAGCGTTTTGCTCAATCGCCAAAAGGTCAATCCGGCGTTGGGTCATTGTGTGACCTGTCTGGGGCGCCGCCAAATCCGCTGCCCCGACGCACAAGATCAACGGGCGTTCCCGCGCTTGCAGCTGATCAATCCAGCCCCCGAGATTGTCATGCGCGATTGCATCGTTTGACAAATAAACGAGACGCGGATGCGGGCCATCATCTTCGGTAATCTCATGGGCAACTTCGCCTGAACGCACGATTTCCACGCCCAACGCACCAGAACCACGATCCAGTTTTTCGATGCGAACAAAAGCTCTTACGGCCTGAGGTTCCAGCAAAATCCGCTCGGCCACACGTTCTGCCAGAGTTTCCAGCAGGTTCAGCCGTTCTTCGGACAACTCATGCGCGATGGCTTCGGTGACGCGATCATAAGACAGTATCCGATCCACATCATCATCAATGGGTCCGGTCAGCGGTGTGACCTCGACCACGACATTGAAACAGATCCGCTGGGTCGTTCCACGTTCGGCCTGAAACGCACCGATTTCAACCTCGACGATATAGTCGCGTAGAGAAATCCGGTCCAGAGGCCCACGCGGAGCGGTGGCCTCGGATCGTTCGGATGGATGCGCAAAAGCGAGACGGATCTCAGAGCTCATGGTGGTGCCCTCCGGGGCTCGGGAAACAATGTGCGCAAATTACGCAGTGCGCGGGCCTATAGCAGCCTCACAAACGCCACACCAGTGGTCGAATGCGTCGTTCTTCCGATATCCCCGCGCAGATCTGACGGGTCATCCCTGCGCGCGCGGCCCGCTCAGTTGCTCGCAGTGCGATAGTTGTGGCGGTAAAACAGGTGAACCCCGATTTTGGCTGTACGTTTGTACACTTTGGACCAATTCGGGCGCACAGCCGTGGTGTGATAATGCGTGGCACCGCTTGTCAGGGATTGCGTCACCCCATCCATGGTGGCGCGGGCGACCTTTGAGACCCGCTCGAACGCGCGCTTTTCAGCGATCACTTCTTTGCGGCCATCACAGGTATAGGTGAACTGGCATTGATATTTACGCCCCGTCCCCTGACGTATCACCCCGCACACGGAATCGGGAAACCGGCTGCTTTTGACACGATTCATGATGACTTCGGCAACGGCGAATTGCCCCTTTACGGTTTCACCGCGGGCTTCAAAATACAAAGCTTCGGAGAGACATTGCCAATCCGCATCGCCATCAGCGGCTGCACGTTGGTCAATCCATGCTCGGGTATAAGTCACCTCGACGGGCTTTTGCACCGTATTGGCTGCGGGCGCTTTGGGGCGGATGGCTTTCAGGTATTCGCGAAACCGTGCACCGGGCAACGTGTTCAAGGAAGATTGTTCGTTCTCCAACAGCGTCACTAGACCTTTGTCCGCAACAGAAACCTGAGGCACCACCATAGCCGTCGAAAGGACAGCAATCTTAAGCAACCATTTCATCGCAATATATCCCACAATACTCGTTCCGCAGTGGCCAAACTTAGCCAACGCTCGCAGCGCCATACATCAGAGCGCCGCGAAGATCCAGTTTTGTCGAAAATGCAAGGAAGTAGTTGAAATAATCTCATCCCCCTCAAAAGGCAAAAGAAGTCAAAAAACTACCATATATTGCGGTTATTTACCGATTCCCCCCAACTTGTGAGCGATCGCCAACTGGGCTGCGGCCAAACGCGCAACGGGGACTCGGAAGGGTGAACACGACACATAATCAAATCCTGCATCGCGACAAAAAGCGATTGATTCGGGGTTACCGCCGTGTTCCCCGCAAATCGATAGCGTCACATCTGGCTGGGCTTTACGGCCACGTTCGGCGCCCAGTTTCAACAATTCCCCCACGCCTTCGGTATCCAGAACATGAAACGGGTCTTCGGTGAAAACGCCTTGCTGTACATAGGCTGACATAAACCGGCCCGCATCATCACGCGACAGGCCATAGGTCATCTGTGTCAGGTCATTTGTCCCAAAGCTCAGGAACGCCGTGTTGGGAGAAATCTCATCCGCCCGCAAACAGGCGCGTGGCGTTTCCATCATGACCCCCAAACGGTAATCGAAATCCGTGCCCATTTCAGAGGCAACTGCAGCCGCGACTGTGTCGATACGGGCCTTTACCAGCTCGACCTCTCGTTTGGCGCTGACCAGCGGGATCATCACCTCGGGCACGACAGCAGCGCCATGTTTGCTGGCCTCAAGCGTCGCCTCAAAAATCGCACGCGCCTGCATGTCATAGATTTCAGGTACCGTGACGCCTAAACGGACCCCGCGCAGACCCAACATCGGGTTGTATTCTGTCATCGCTTCGACACGTCGCGTCACATCGCTGACTTGCAGATCCAGCGCTTCGGCCAGCTCGCGTTGACCAGTACGAGTTGTGGGCAGGAATTCATGCAGCGGCGGATCAAACAGACGGATGCAGACTGGCTTGCCCTGCATAATTCGGAAAAGCTGTGTGAAATCATCGCGTTGCATGGGTAAAAGTCGCTCCAACGCCGCCGCACGTCCTGATGATGTTTCAGCGAAAATCATCTCGCGCATCACCGTCAGACGCCCGGGTTCAAAGAACATATGCTCGGTCCGGCACAGACCAATCCCCTGGGCATCGAAATTGCGCGCCGTCTGCGCATCGGCCGGGGTGTCCGCATTTGCGCGAATGCCGATGTCGCGTTCCTTATCGGCCCACCCCATAAGCGTTTGAAAACTATCATCCAACGCCGCTTCGAGCATGGCAGGTTCCCCCACCAGAACCTGTCCCGATGTGCCATCAATTGTCAGGACATCGCCGGTCTTGAACACACGTCCATCTGGGGCCATCAGCGCTTTTTTCTTGGTCTGGAACCGCAGCCCAGATGCCCCAACGATGCAGGGCAGCCCCATCCCGCGTCCGATCACGGCGGCGTGGCTCGTCATGCCGCCTTTTTCGGTCAGAACCGCAACAGCGGCATGCATACCACGAATGTCCTCGGGCGAGGTTTCGCGGCGGATCAAAATACAAGGTTCAGACCGCGCGGCGCTTGCCTGTGCTTCTGCCGACGTGAACACGATCTTACCCGTTGCCGCCCCCGGGCTGGCCGCGATCCCGGTGGTCAAGACATCGCGTTCCGCTTCGGGATCGACTTGTCGGTGCAACAGTTCGTTCAGCGTATGCGGATCCACCCGCATCACCGCTTCCTGCTCTGGGATGATGCCGTCCTGCGCCAGCCGCACGGCAATACGCACGGCGGCGCGGGATGATCGCTGCACCCGGACGCCATCCAGAATATGCACACTGCCGTTTTCGATCACAAACTCAACCTGCATCTCTTCGCGCAGCTTCTTTCGCATCAATGCGGCGTGGGTTTTCAAATCCTGAAATGCACCCGGCGCTTTTTCTTCCAGCGAGGGACCACGCGGATCACATTCCAGATACAGCGAAGGCGCCCCTGCCCCCAACGCATCGCGACCCTGTGACTGGCTAAGGTAGCGCCCAGTGATCTGCGGCAGGCCCGTCGTTGAATTGGCCAGTTGCAACACACCAGATCCGCTTTCGCCCAGCCCAAGGCCGGGGATCATTTCCTGCACAACCAGACCCAGCCCCGCATCAGCGGGTGCGCCTTTGGCCTGACGCAACAGGCGGGCAGAAGTCCCTTCCCATGCGCGTGCCATCGAGCGTAAAACCGCGCCCAATTGCTCGCCCGGTTCTTGCGGGAACACCTCGTCGGTTTCAGTTTCATAGGCGTGCAGCATTTCGGACAGGCCCTGCGGGCCCTCTTCGACAACATCGTCAAAGACATCCGGGTCCAAGCGCGCAACATGCACGGCATAGGTTTGGACAAATCGCAGATACAGCGCCGCAGCCGCTGTTGGCCCCAACGTGTCGCAGAGATCCACATACCGGGCATCGTTCATGCCGATGTTCAAAACTGCGCCCGGTCCGCCCCAATCGGGATCTTCAGAACTGGGCCGAACACACAGCAAAGACGTCGGATTGAACTGTTCCAGAATTGCTTCGAGATCAGGCAATTGCCCTTCGGCGATCTGATGCACGGCATCAAAGGACAATGCCACGGTCCGTGGCACCGGAAGATCCAATCGCACCAGTCGTTGCAGGCATTTGGCCCGGCCACCATGGGTGGTTGCGGCCACCGGAGCGTCAGGCGTGATGAGGGTGGTATCTGGATTATTCTGCACTGCGGCACCTTTTGAGTTCCCCGCAGCATAAGAGGGATTCAGCGTGGCGCAAGGGTGTTGTAAGGCGCGCTTTGCAGCGCAGCCTTACGTTAGCGGAAAGATGTAAGGCGACGCTAAGTAAGCGCGCCGCGCTGGCTTAGCCTTCGATACGGGTCAAATCCGCCACGCTGGAACAGATGGTTCTGATCTGGCTCAGCAGGTTCAGACGATTGCGGCGCAGCACCTGATTGTCGCTGTTCACTTGCACATCATCGAAAAACGCATCAATCGGACCGCGCAAAGCCGCCATCGCGGTCATAGCGGCTGGGAAATCCTCGGACTCAAGCGCGGGTGCGATCTGCGTCTCGGCCTCGGCCAATGCCCCAAACAGAGCCTTTTCGCTGTCGGTTTCCGCAAATTTCAGATCCGCACCATAGGAGTATTCAACGCCATCCTTGTCTTCGGCTTGGGTCAGGATGTTGTTGGCGCGCTTGAAGCCTTGGACGAGGTTTTGACCGTCTTCGGTCGCGATCACTGCGTTCAGTGCCCGGGCGCGTTTGACCAGCAGGTTGAGGTCATCGTTGCCCTCCATCGCGATGCAAGCGTCGATCACGTCGTGGCGAATGCCTTCGTCACGCAGGAAAACCTTGAGGCGGTCGTGGATGAAAAGCATCAGGTTCAGAGCCGTGATAATCGCATCCCAATGCTGAGTTTTCTTTGCCTCAGCAGACAATCCGGCTTCCATCGCTTTGCAATGCGGGGCAATGACAGCACGGAGGGGAGCTCGCACACCATTCTCCATCACCAACCGAATAACCCCCAGCGCCGCGCGACGCAGGGCAAACGGGTCTTTCGACCCCGTTGGCTTCTCATCAATCGCCCAGAACCCGGTCAGCGTGTCCAGCTTATCGGCCAGCGCCACGGTCACCGAGAGCGGAGCGGTGGGCACATCGTCCGATGGACCAAGCGGGGAATAGTGATCTTGGGCCACGGCAGCCACTGCAACATCTTCACCGGCGGCCTCGATGTAATAGCGGCCCATCAGACCCTGCAGCTCGGGGAACTCATAGACCATTTCAGAACTCAGGTCGGCCTTGGCCAGACGCGCGGCTTTTTCGGCCTGATCGGCATCCGCGCCGGTCACTGGGGCCAGTTCACGGGCCAGCGCGGCGATACGCTCAATCCGCTCGGCCTGCGTGCCCAGCTTGTTGTGGAAGGTGACGTTGCCCAAGGCATCGGTCCATGCGCTCATGCCGGATTTGACCGTGCGCAGATCGTTCTCCCAAAAGAACTTGGCATCCGCCAGACGCGCCGACAGAACCTTTTGGTTGCCTGCCAGAATGGTCGCGCCGTTGTCGGTGGTTTCGCGGTTGGCCACGGTGATGAATTTCTCAATCCGACCCGTCTTGGGGTTCTTCACCGAAAAGAACTTCTGATGCTCTTTCATCGAGGCTTGCAGCACCTCAGGCGGCAGCCCTAGGAAATCGTCATCAATCGAGCCCATCAACACCACAGGCCATTCGACCAGCCCGGCGACCTCGGCCAGCAGGCCCTTGTCGTCGACCACTTCCAACCCGGCGGCAAAGGCCTGATTGGTGGCGTCGTTCCAAATATGCTCGGCCCGATCGGACGGAGACAGAACCACAAAGGCGCGTTTCAGTTTGGCCTCATAATCCTCGAACGAGGTCACGGTAAAGCGGCCAGGGGCCATGAACCGATGCCCTTCGGTCGTGTCACCCGCAGCGATGCCATCCACGTCCATGGGCACAACTTCGGTACCCGCCTCATCATTGAGGATACAGAGGATCGAATGCAACGGGCGCACCCAGCGCAGGCTGCCACTGCCCCAGCGCATGGATTTCGGCCATGGGAAGTTGCGAATGGTGTCTTCCAACACCTCGGCAATGATGTCAGCAGCGGGGCGACCCGCTTTTTCGATCATGGCAAAGTATACCGCGCCTTTGGGGGTGTCGCGCTCTTCGAGCTGATCGCGGGTCAGACCGGCCCCGCGCAGGAACCCGTCAATCGCTTTGTCAGGCGCGCCGACCTTGGGGCCTTTGCGCTCTTCGCGAATGGTGGGGGATTCCGCTAACAGCCCCTCGATTGTCAGGGTCAGACGGCGTGGCGTGGTCAGGGCAGCCGCGCCCGCATATGTCAGCCCTGCGTTGACCAAACCATCAGTCACCCGCTTTTTCAGATCCTCACCAGCACGGGTTTGCATCCGCGCGGGGATTTCTTCGGAAAACAGTTCGATCAGCAGGTCGGGCATGGTCGGTCCTTAGAAGTTCACGATCGCCTGAATGACGATGGCATTAGCGATATCCACGAAGAAAGCGGATACAAGGGGGAGCACAATAAAGGCAATAGGCGACGGGCCATATCGCTTGGTTACAGCGGTCATATTCGCGATTGCGGTCGGGGTCGCCCCCAAGGCAAAGCCACCAAAGCCAGCGGCCAGAACAGCAGCGCGGTATCCGCCCCCCATGATGGGGAACAGAACAAACAACACAAACGCAACGGTAAAAGTGGTCTGCGCCAACATGATCACCGCAATCACCGAGCCCAGCTCGGCGATGGTCCACAATTGCAGGCTCATCAAAGACATCGCCAAAAACGCCCCCAAAGCGAATTCCGAAATCATCGCAAGCGCGGGCGTGCGGGAAACGGGGTGCGCCTCTGGCCAAATCGCAGACCGCAGGTTGGCAATCACGATCCCCATGATCAGGCAGGGCACGAACAGCGGCAGTTTGAGACCTGCGGCTGCGATTGCTTCGGACAGGAAATAGCCAGAAATGATGGCCAAGTTCAGATGAAAGAGCACACGCATCACCGTGAGATGATCAATGTGTTTGCTATCCGGAGATCCCGCGTCTGGCAGGCCAACGGTGTGTTCTTCGGTTGGTCTGCTGGGGCTGAGGTTGTGCTTTTCAACCAAGAATTTTGCCACTGGCCCACCAACAAGCGCTGCCAGAACCAAACCCAGGGTCGCAACTGCGACACCCAGCTCTGTCGCGCCATCCAACCCTGTTGCGGCGGCCACATCCGGGGCCCAGGCAATGGCTGTGCCATGCCCCCCGATCAGGGACGCCGATCCGAATAGGACCCCTGCCTGCCACGGATAGCCGAACAAAAAGGCCCCAGCCGCCCCGATCAGATTTTGCGCAAGGATCGTTACAAATGTCAAAATCAGAAGCAGCACCAATGGTTTGCCACCTGATATCAAATCAGACAGGCGCGCATTCAAACCGATCCCGGCAAAGAACAGAACCAACAGAAAATCGCGCGTCTCCAGCGCAAAGGCGAGTTCGATATTGGCGACCAAGTATAGGATCAACACAACAATCGAGGCCAGCAATCCCCCAGTGACCGGTTCTGGAATGTTGAACCGACGTAACACCGGGACACGCGCGTTTATTTCTGCCCCCAACAGATAGACGGCAAACCCCAACGTCGCCGTCAAGAAGTCAGGAATGATCACAGCCCCGGTCATCGCTTGTTCTCAACTCCGATCAGTTTTCTGGCCGTTGCGGGCATTCTTCGCCCACTACGGTTCCGTCATATGCTTTTTCACCGCAGTCGTTGAATTCGTGCCAGATAAATCCATCCCCCTGATCCGTGATCGCAACCACCCGATCGACGCCGAACCCAACATTCTTAGCACTCAAAAAGGCTACAGCGCGACCCTCTTCCAGCGCTGTGCCGATCTTTTGCGCATCGAAACAGGTGAACCAATCCGGTGCCGTACGGGGTTCAACCTTGGCCGAGGCCACATACGCCTGCTTAAGGTCATCAAGGCTCAGGTCCGTCTTGAAACAGCCCCGATACCGGATGGGAGAGCTGTCTGCGTCAATCGCTTCAAAATTGCTATACGCAATCGCAACGGGGGTGATGCCACCTTTGGGCGTCAATTTAACGTCTTTGCCCGGCGTTGGCACAACTTCAAAGTAATAGCCATAGATCTGCAAATAGTAGATCGCACCCCCTGCGATCGCTGTGCTGAGCACAAGCAAGATGACTAGGAATTTTCCCATTGTACTCTCACGCCTTCTGTCTGTTTTGCCTCTTTCGCTAGGGCCCAATTTAGGTCACCGTGCGGGGCAGTATATGTCTGATTATCAGGATGCCCGCTGCGGACACCACATTTGCCGTAACTTTTTTTGGCGCTTTGTTTGCGATCATGAACCCAGTCACCAACTTGCCCATTTTTCTGAGCGTGACCGAGGGTGCCAGTGTCGCAGAGCAGCGCAAGATTGCGCTCAAGACCGCGCTCTATTGCTTGATCCTTGGCAGCGCGTTTGCGGTTGCTGGAACTCAAGTTTTGAACATGTTTGGCATCAGCGTCGATGATTTCCGCGTTGCTGGAGGTTTGGTTGTTCTGCTCATTGCGCTGAATATGCTGAATGGCGCTGAAAGCAGTTCGCACCACGGGACTGACGGGGAAAAAGACAGCTATCCCGCGCCGGAAACTGTCGCCTTTTATCCGCTGACGTTCCCCATCATCGTGGGGCCGGGCACAATCACAACCCTGATCATCTACGCACATCAAGTGAAAGACACCGCCCACCTGATTGGCTTTGCAGGTGTTTTCTAGCTTCTGATCGCCTTGCTTGCCATCACGTTTTACAACGCCCCAACCTTGGCCAAGCATCTTTCGGGTACCGCACGCGTCATCATGAGCCGCCTCATGGGAATGATCCTTGCCGCCATTGCAATCGGGATGATCACTGACGGAATCAAAACACTGCTGCCCGGTCTTGCCTGATCCGGTGGGTATGTCTGCGTGACGACCCATACGGCCGGTACTCCTGTGACATCAAATCCAGTCGAGATTGACCTTACTGGTCGAGAATTCTTGCGCGATCTGGGATTTCAAGGCGCGGAACCGGGGGCGCATTTCTGGGAACTTGCGTTCATGGGTTTCGACCAGAGTGATCCGGATTAGATCAAACAGGCGCCGGGTTTGCATGACTTCGAGGATATCAAGTTCTGCGCCCTCAATATCCATCTTGAGCATCGCGATATCCCCAGACCTTGCAATCAGGTCCGTCAAGAAAGCAGGGAAATCAATCATCTCAACATCGATGACATCAGCGCCATCGGTGCTGATACCCCGCCCACCGGGCAAGGTCGTGCTCATCACCGTGTTTTTCTTAGGATCGTCATCAAAGGTGGCCGACCGCATCAACCCGATGCTGCCGGCCTCGATGCCCACAGCCTTGTTGTGCAGGTGGACATTTTCAGCCTCGCCAAAGCGATCATGCAACAGCCCATAGGCATAGGGATCAGGCTCGAAACAATGCACCGTTGCCCCGGTTGCACAGAGAACGGCTGTCACATTTTCCACGTTTGCACCGCAATCCACCACCACATCGCCTGGGCGCAACATTGCAGCGGCCCCCATCATAAAGCCTTCGCTTTGGGCGGTGCGCATCAGACGTTTGGTTCTACGTCGTTGTTTGCGCAGCTTCTCTTCGTACTGATCGCGGGTTGCGTCATCCATGCTGGCTCTGCCTTTTACACTGCCTCGGCACGATAACCGCCCGCCGTGGTTTGCACAAAGGCATCCGCACATTGTTTGGCAAGGGCACGAACGCGCCCGATATAGGCTTGGCGTTCGGTCACCGAAATCACGCCACGTGCATCCAGTAAGTTAAAGATGTGCGAAGCCTTGATGCACTGATCATAGGCGGGATGCGCCATGATAATACGTTTCCCGGTTTTGGGATCATCGTGCTCTTGGGCCAAAATGTTGGCACATTCAGCTTCGGCTTCTTCGAAATGGCGCAGTAGAACCTCGGTGTTGGCCACGTCAAAGTTCCAGCGTGCGTATTCTTCTTCGGTTTGCTTGAAAACGTCCCCATAGGTCAAAGCTGTGGGCGATTGAGGATCATTGTAGGGCATGTCCATCACGTGATCGACGCCCAGAACATACATAGCCAAGCGTTCAAGACCGTAAGTCAGCTCACCTGAAACAGGTTGGCAATCATGCCCCCCCACTTGTTGGAAATAGGTGAACTGGCTGACTTCCATGCCATCACACCAGACTTCCCACCCCAAACCCCACGCGCCCAAGGTCGGGCTTTCCCAATCGTCTTCGACGAAACGGATGTCGTGCAGGTCCATGTCCACACCAATCGCCCGCAAAGAACCAAGGTACAGCTCTTGCAGATTGGGGGGGCTGGGTTTGATCAGCACTTGGTACTGGTAATAGTGCTGCAAACGGTTGGGGTTTTCGCCATACCGCCCATCGGTTGGACGGCGCGAGGGCTGCACATAGGCGGCCGCCCAAGGCTGGCTGCCGAGTGAGCGTAGGGTTGTTGCCGGGTGAAAGGTCCCTGCCCCAACTTCCATATCATAGGGTTGCAACATGGCGCAGCCCTTAGAGGCCCAATAGGTTTGAAGCCGCAGGATAATTTCCTGAAAAGAGCGCGGCGCGCTGGTCTGATCGGTCATGGCATTCCCTCTGGGCCCGAGGACGGGCGCGCTATCGACAAAGTCGCGCCTTTCCTATGCAAGCAACACAAAGGCGTCAACGGCACATCTTTTACTCTTGTCGCAATTGATCTTCTAGATCGTCCAAGTTTGTCTTTGCCGTGTTGATGTCGATGCGAGCCCATAAGGGATTGTGATCAGACAGCTGCAATGTCTTCCACTCACTGTAATAACTACGAAGGGCGGGATCTGACTTACCAGCCCCATTCGATGTCTGCGCCGCATCAGGCATATAAGCTTCGGCGTCTGTCTCTGTCAGGATCATGTCAAAAAGATTGACCACCCCAGAGTTAGGAAGGAGATCATCAGAGGCATAGGTGACTACAGATGGATCTGTTTTGAACGCGATCTGATCGTAATGTTTGTTCTGGATGAAGTTAGATCGGGTCTTCAATTCTGTGGGAACAAAGAACCCCTCGCTTTCCAACATATGCAGGACTTGATGCCCGGGGTGAACAATATTGAAATCCCCCAACAAGATCATCGCAGATTTTTCCTTTAACGCACGATCTGCGCGTTGCGAAAAATAACCAATGACCTGGGACAGCTCTTGCACACGTTGGTCTAATTTGACGCCGCATTCGGCACCATAATGGACATGCGCGGTGCAGATCGAAAACCTCAGCCCCTCTGTGCGAAAATGGGCCACGTATGGCGCGCCCCGAAACTGTTTTCCTTTGTGTAACAGATCACGTGCATTGTGTTCGCCAGCCTCTGACATCGCCAGCGCTTTCGGGAGTGTAATCTCACCCGCAGTGTTCAAAAACTGAACTTTGCGACGGTCAAACACAAACATAAGCCGCTGTCCGTTTCCGCCCAAAACCTCATCCTCGGCTTGGGAACAGACATAGCCGTAATCCGGGCCCAAGATATCCATGATCTCTTGCCATTCGTTCAGCTGGTGCACCTCTTGCACCGCAACAAAATCAAATTTGGACAGGACCTCGGCAATATAAAATAGCATTTCATCCAGACGCGGCCCATATCCACGACGGTCCGCCCGGTCGAAATCTCGTATATTCCAAGTCGCGAGCAACAGTGCGTTTTGTGCCTGCTTTGCCGGGAGCTCTGCCTCTAAACGAGATCGCAACCCTTTCAGGGTCCGAACCGCTCGCAATCGATGCTGCTGAGAGCGAATCTTGGTCTTGAATTGATCGTATAATGACACGGAGCGCCCTCAGAAATATTAGCAGAAAAAAATGGTGCTGTAGAAATTCCGGCCATCGTACACACGCCACCTGATTTGAAAACAGAATATTTCTCTTTGTTAGGTGGGAGTTACAGATCCACCTCTCTTTAGACGTGTTTGCCGCTATACTCCTCCTGTCGTGATATCAACACACATGATTTTCCCCGTCGTCTCAGGTGTGGTGCATATTGCAGGATCACGCGTAAACTGCGCTAATGTTCAGAATTCCCCAAGCTAGAGACCCCAGATGATAAGAGTTTTCGCTACCTTTTTTCTAACGCTTATGATTGCCGTGCGTGCCGTGAGCGCCCAACAGAGTTCCGAAGACGTCGTCTGGATTCAAATCGAAGCCCACCCAAACCTGCGCGTGGCCCAAGAGCGCGCCAAAATCTATTCGGACGCGCTGGCCGATGTGAACGGTTTCTCACTGGGGGGCAGTTGGTACGGGATTGTTCTGGGCCCCTACGCACGTCAGGATGCCGAGCGCGTCTTACGTGTCTATCGCAGAGAACGGCAGATCCCGAGAGATAGCTTTGTTGCCCTTTCTTCCGCGCTGAATCAGCAATTTTGGCCCGTTGGGGCCAATGTTCTGAACCGCAGCGCTGTGGTGGTATCACCGGTATTGCCCACCGACACCCCTGCCCCCACTGAAACCGTTGTCGCCAACCCAAAACCAGCAGCAGACGAAACACCAAGCCAGGCACGCCGGAGCGAACGCGCGCTGAGCAGCGACGAAAAAAAGGCGTTGCAAACAGCCTTGCAGGCATCTGGATTTTATAGTGCCCGGATCGATGGTGCTTTTGGCCCCGGCACACGGCGCTCTATGGGCGAATGGCAGACGTTCAACGGGTATGAATCCACAGGAATTCTAACAACCCTGCAGCGTCGTGTTCTGATGGATGCATATAACGCCCCGCTGATTAGTGTTGGCATGGCCCGTCGGTATGATGACAAAGCCGGTATCGAACTGGACATGCCCTTGGATGCAGTCCGGTTTTCAACTTATGAACCTCCATTTGCGCATTATGACAGCCAAAGTGACGTCGGCGCCCGTGTTCTACTCATTTCTCAGCCAGGCACCAAAGCCACTTTGTTTGGCCTCTATGAAATCCTGCAGACGCTTGAAATCGTGCCCCTCAATGGCCCCCGATCCCGCGGGAAAGACAGCTTTACCATCGAAGGGCGCGGCAATGGCATCGTTTCTTATACACAGGCGGCTCTGAGCAACGGGGAAATCAAAGGTTTCACCCTGATTTGGCCAGAAGGCGACGAAGACCGCCGCACACGTGTTTTGACTGAAATGAAAACCAGCTTTACCCGGACGGACGGTGTTTTGGATCCGGCAACGGGTTCCGATATCGAACAACAGGTCGATCTTGTTTCCGGGCTGAAAATCCGTAAACCGCGCCAATCCCGGTCCGGATTCTACGTCGATGAAAAAGGCACAGTCGTGACCGTAAGCGAAGCGGTCAAAGGCTGCGCGCGCGTGACCTTGGATCACGACTACCAAGCCGAAATCGTCAGCTCGGATGATGCTCTGGGTGTTGCGGTTTTGCGCCCCATGGTGGCGCTGGCCCCTATGGCTGTGGCCAATTTTCGGGATGGATCCCCACGGCTGAACTCAGGCGTGACAGTTTCTGGTTTTTCCTACGAAGGATTGCTGGGCGCGTCGACGCTGACACAGGGCACATTGGCGGACTTACGGGGCCTGCGCGGTGAAACCGAATTGATCCGCCTGGCAATGACCCCGCAAGACGGCGATGCAGGCGGGCCAGTCATGGATGCAGGGGGAACTGTGATCGGGATGCTGTTGCCAGATCTCCAGACCGGGCAAAAACTACCCAAGAACGTGAGTTTCGCCGCTGATGCACGCGCCTTGCGAAACGTGCTGGACGCCGCTGGCTTGCGCGCGCCGATTGTCACCGAAGGGGCCAATGTGTCCCCTGACGAACTGGGTCGTCGTGCGACAGGTATGACAGTGCTCGTCAGTTGCTGGGATTGATCGGATCCAAAAGACTTAGAACGAACAAAGGCGCATGAATTTCATGCGCCTTTGCTTTTTGGTAAAATTGATCTCACAAAATCGAGCGCAGCCGCTCCCGCCCGTCGTCGATACCCCATCCGGGCTATCTCCTCTCGTTGGGCGTAGCAGCGCGCGGGCTTTGCCCGCGCGCTGCTACGCCGCCTTCCGCCGTCCGCAGGACGCAAGCCTGTAAGGTGCGCAGGGAGTGCTCTAAGCCTGCCATTTTCTCAGAATCTCAGGCGTCAGGTAGATCAAAGTTGGTCCATTGGCAGAAAACGCAGCCTGAACCGCGCTTGCCATTTCGGTCAAAGACGCAGGCGCGACCGAAGTTGCACCAAAGGCTTCGGCGAGCCTGCAGAAATCAGGGTTTCGCGCAATCACCGCATTCGGAGCAATTTGCGCACGTGTCATGCTGTCCTCGATCTCTTTCAATTTGCCATTGTCCCAAAGGATAATCGGCAACGGCAATCCAAGCTCAACGGCCACACCTAATTCTGGCATCGTGTAGTGAAACCCATAGTCCCCGATGATAACAGCAGTCGGTTTCCCTTGGCGGGCCACTGCCCCACCAATTCCGGCAGGCAGCGCATAGCCTAAAGTTCCAAACCCAAACGGGTGGTGCCAGTGATAGGGGCGATGCATCTGCCACACCTCTTTGGCGACATAAGCAAATTGGGTCATATCCGAGAAAATCATCGTGTCTTCGGGCATCGCATCGCGCAAAGCGTTGGCGATGGGCACAATCCCGGGGCGTTCCATATCTGTTTCCGCATGCCACCCCGCACGCGCCTTTGCCACTTCCTCTTCAGTCCAACCCGTCGCGGGCTTGGCCCCTTCGGTTGCCGCCCAAAGCGATTTGGCAAAGCTCTCGCCATCGGCCTGCAACTTGACCGCAGCGCGCTGTCCGTCCGACAGGACCGTTGGGTCAATATCGACCCGCACCAGGGTCGCGGTATGCCCAAGATCCGCGCGCCAGATATCGACTTCGGCCAATTCAGTGCCAACCGCGATGACCAGATCCGCAGAGGCGATGATCTCAGCACTCGCTGGCCGTGCCAGAGCAGCCCCGAAATCCAGTTTATATCCGGCCCCGACCATACCACGACCTGCATATGTGGTCAGGCTTGCGGCCCCCAACTGTGTCACAATCTGACGCCACAGATTGGAGCGCGCGCCACCGCCCAGAATGAACAATGGACGCTGCGCGATGTTCAGCAGGGACAAGACTGGTGCAATGTCAGGTTCCAACGCTTTGGTGCGCAAAGCCGGAACATTCGGAAACGGAGCTGGATCAGCATCCGCTTCTAGCTGTGCGATTGGCACCTGAATGTGTTTCGGGCGCGGACGTTGGGTTTCGAACTCTTCAAACGCGCGCTCAATCAAGCCATAGGCAGCAGCTGACGAATGCGCAGTATGCGACCAGTCACACACCGTCGCAGCAGCGGCTTCTTGATCTTTCATCTGATGCAACTGTCCCTTACGTGACGCCGTTTCATCAAGGCACGATGAAATCACCAGCATCGAAACGGAATCAGAATAGCCCTGCCCCATCGGAGTCATGATATTGCACACACCCGGCCCAGTAATCACATAAGCGACCCCCGGTTTACCCGACGCACGTGCATAGCCATCGGCCATGAATCCGGCCCCTTGCTCGTGACGCGCCAGAACATGTGTAATGCCCGCCTCTTCGATCCCGCGGTACATTTCCTGATTGTGAACACCGGGGATGCCAAAGATAACATCCACGCCGCGGTCTTTAAGTGCATGGGAAATCTGTGCACCTAGGGGTCTTTTCATCGGGCTTACTCCTCAAGCTCTCCAGAATTGTACGGTCAGGATGGCATAGACTGCCATCAGCTCCAGTCGGCCAATCAACATGGCCACGGTCAGCATCCACTTTGCGGTATCATTCAACCCTGCAAAGTTCCCTGCTGGCCCAATTTCACTTCCTAGCCCCGGCCCCACATTGGCAACGGCTGTTGCCGCGCCTGAAACCGAGGTGATCATATCCAATCCTGTCAAAGCCAAACCCACAGCCACAACACCGATGGTGACGATGAAAAAGACAAAGAATGACATGACCGAACTCAGCACCTCGTTATCAACACGTCGTCCCTGAAACCGTGGGACAAACACCCCGTTGGGCGAGCGGATACGCTGGATCTGCACCCAAACCGATGAAAACAGCAATTGATAGCGAAAGATCTTGATCGAACAGGCCGTTGATCCCGCGCACCCACCGATAAGGCCGATGAAAAAGAACAACATCACCAGAAAGCCGCCCCATTGCATATAGTCAACGCTGGCGTATCCGGTGCCCGATGTGATCGAAACGATATTGAACAAAGCCTCCCGCAGGGCCTGCTCCCAATCGTGGGGAAAAACATTGGTCAAGATCGCAACAGTCAGGGCAACAAGCACCACGATCACCATCAGGAAACCGCGGATCTGGCTGTCTTTGAACAGCGGTTGCGATTGTCCGTTGACCAGTTGAACATATCGCACAAATGGCAAAGCTGCGAGGATCATAAAGAAAGACGCCGCATATTCAGCTGGGCCAGAAAACGTCCCGAACGAGGCATCATAGTTCGAAAACCCGCCCGTCGCGATTGTGGTCATCGCATGGACCATCGCATCAAACGGCAGCATCCCCATGCCCAGATAGGTCATGCCACAGGCCACAGTCAGACCCAGATATATCATCGAAATCTGGCCCGAGATCGCCTGCGCCCGGGGCAAGATTTTCCCAAATGTATCAAACCCTTCAGAGCGAAAGATCTGCATCCCACCGACCCGCAGCTCGGGCAAGAAAACCATAGCGACAACAATGATACCAATGCCGCCAAGCCATTGCAGCAAGCCGCGCCACAACAACAATCCACGCGGCAGATCATCCAAGCCTGAGATCACCGTAGATCCGGTTGTCGTGAGGCCCGACATGGCCTCAAACATCGCATCCACAAACCGGAGCTCGGTCTCACCCAGCATAAAGGGAATTGCGCCGAACATTGGTAGCGCCACCCACACACCTGTGGTGAGCAAAAAGGTCTGTTGAATGGTCAGCCCTTCACGGACGCCATTCGCACAGCTAAGCGCGATAAGCCCGCCGGTCAGCACCGTGATGACGGCGCTTTCCAAAAAGACATGCCACTCGCCGCGCCCTTCGATCAGGTCGGCGAACAGAGGCAGCATCATGGTTGCGCCAAGAATGGCGACCAGCAGGCCAATCACATATCCAACAGGGCGAAAATCCAACATGGTTCGCAGCGTTGGCGTGGTCAGGCAGAAGTGTCAAGCCGTCCTGCGACGCCTTAGCTTTTCGTGGGTGACTTGCCTTGGGCGGGGCGGCCTCGATTTGTCGTGGTACGGGCGCGACGCGGGGCTGATTTGGTGCGCTTTGCTGCAGCTTGAGCCGGTTTTGCTGGGGTTGGTTCTGCTTTAGCAGCGACAGGTTTCGCGGTTTCCGTCACCGCAGGAACCACTGGCGCGGCTGCCTGAGTAGGAGTCACCGCAGGCTTAGCAGGTTGTTTGGCAGGGGTCGTGGCGGAGACTTTAGGCGCAACCGCAGCAGGGGTTGGTTTTTTCGGGGCGCTTGCCGCTTGTCCGGCATCAGAAGCGGTTTTCGCAGTGGCCTGTGTCGGTTTTTTGGCAACCACAGGGACAGGCTTCGCAGCAGGCGCTTGTGCCGCCACAGGCTTTACCTCGACAGGCTCAGCTGCTGTGGATTTGGCAACCGATGCTTTTCGCGGTGCCTGTGTCGCGGGCTTTGGCGCCTGAGCTGCCTGCGCAGGTTTATCAGCGGTCTTGGTCAGTGGTGTCTCAGCGAAAACAGGCGCAGTATAGGCCCGCCAGGTTTGCGCCGAATACATCGGAGCCTGCAGCGCAGTCTCGGTCATAATCTGCATGATCTTCAATTGGGATGACATTGCATACCCTGCAAAACGAAAGGCCGCTGCCTGCATTTCAAGCGGATTAGAGATCGAAGTCATCGGGAAAGCTCCTTGAAAAACTGAAGTGGTGAAAACGTGGTCAGGGGACCCTCACCCAGCCCGCCAAAGCAGGATCGAGTTATTGGATGCTCATTTTGGGTGCGCATTGCACTGCCCTTCCGCTCCGTCCTGTTGTCATCACTGATCAACACGATTCTTACGTCAGAGATATGTTACTAGATTCACTTTGCAAGTGCAGCATAATTTGCTGCGATGCAGCGTCACAGGCTTCGATGACGGCTCTGCACACAATATGACCCGCCTGCCAAAACATGAGGCAACCGGGACACTCGAAATCTGCGATTGGTTTTTACCCGACGTGGAACAGCGTATTGAACAATTTAGGGTCCAAGCTTTGCGCCGCAAAAGTTGACCCTTCGGTAAGGATGCTCACCGCGTCATGACTGTGCAGGCTTTCCTGATGGCTCGCCACGACCCGAAAATCGCCAATATGATGGTCCGCCAACAGCGCCTCGCAAAACAGCCGCGCTGCGTCTTCGACAAAGATTGGATTCGCTGCATTCAATTCAGCAAAGGCTTGTTCGTCTTCCCGCTTGACCATCACCTGTGTTTCCGTCGGCACGGCTTGACGACACAGGCCAATCAAATCCTCGAACCACAAACAATCAGTGTTGCAATCCACCTCTACCGAGATGCGCGCCACAGAGCGTTGCGAATGCGGTGTGGCCAGCTGTCCGCGTGTCACACGGGCATGTTCGCTCAACTCTAGGGAACATGGACAGGTGGACGAATAGACGTAATCAAGGTGCATGATCTTTTGGCGCACCCCATTGGTTTCTACCAATTCCAACGCGATATCGTAATACTGATACCCCGACAGACCCGAGCGCAGGCTATTCACACGCGCGGGATAACTGAAGCGCATCTGGATCCGGGCATCAAAACTCTCCAGATCTGAAATATAATCATCCAACGCCGCTTCGATCACTTCAAAGCTAAACGTCCGTTCCGCGTGCTTATAAAACGACCGCATGATCCGGGACATGTTGATGCCCTTTTTCTCGGCCTCAAGACTAACGGTTCCCGTGACGGATGTCTCCAACGTCAGGTCCGCGCCTTCTTTGCTGTGAAACCGGATCGGCAAGCGGAAATTGGAAATCCCAACATGTTGGATTTGTTGTTTGGCCCCACGGATCAAGCTGGACGGGCCATTCTGCAAATCAGGCAGCGTGGCCTTGTAAGCCTCATCAACGGTAAAATCGCCCGGGTACTCGCGCGACAAAGAGGGGTAGTTCACTGGCACCAACCTCGGAACCAATCGCGCCACAGCCGGATCCAATTGCGTGATCTCGGCCTCACTTGCGGTTTTGGCCCATGCGCGCAACGTGTCCAACGCGGCGGCGGCCTCGTCACGGTCAGGTGTCTCGTTCACGTCACGGGTGTGAAAGTTCATCAACGCGGTTCCTTCGAGTGGTCCCCCTTTATATAAGGGCGGACAAGACGGCTGCCAATCCAATCGTCCGCCTGCAAATATCATCCCCCTCAGAACGGTAAGGTCGGGAATTCGTCATAATTGATCAAAAAGCGTCAATTTAGGGTCTTACATCAGGTCCTTACATCGAAACGACGCCCTAGGCCCCCACCAACAACGTAACGAAAATCCCGTTATGCGCGGGCTAAAATGGCATTTTGCAAAGCAATTAACCGCCGAGACCGCACTTGATGATGGGCTGAGATCATCACATAAGGACGCGGCATTGGCAAAGGAACGTCCGAGCAATGCACCACCTGCCCCGCATCTAGCGCCGCCGAGATCACCTGCTCCGGCAGCAACGCGACCCCAGCGCCAGCCTTTACCAACGCCAAGGCAGACGGCACCGAGGGGGCCGAAATTTCCGCGCCACCGACGCCAGTGTTATCCCAGTAAGCGTGCCCCAGTGCCGCCACCCGGGCACCGACGTGATCGCCTGCCCCCAGTCAACAGCAACCCGTCGGGTTAAACTGGGATCACAGCGAACCGCAGCAACAGCGATCAACTGATCCTGAAACATCGTCTGGGTACGGTAATCCGGCAGTTCACCGCCATAGCTCAGACGCAGATCAATGCCTTGCTGCTCTAGGTCCTGATCATCCGCTTCGATCCTGAGCGTTATCGGCACGTCAGGATACTGAGTGCCAAATCGTGCAATCCGCTGAGGAAGCCATAGCTCTGCCAATGCTGGGGTCGCGCTGATCACCAAGGGGCGTTGGCTGGTGTTTTCGGTCAAAGCATCGGTAAAGCGCGCGATTTCCCCAAGAGCCGCCGCAGCGTTTTGATAATAATCCCGCCCTGCATCGGTCAAGCGCACCTGATTGGCCCGCCGCGTGAACAGCTGGCGCCCCAGCCAGGATTCCAAATTCTTGACCTGCAAACTGACCGCGGCTGGCGTCACGGACAACTCGCCCCCCGCGGCTGCGAAACTGCCGGTTCGCGCAGCGCATTCAAAGGCCCGCAAAGCGTTTAACGGTGGGAGTTTCATCAACTGCCTTTAATTTTCCTAATGCTGACCAAGATATTTTATAGTGGCTGTTTCAACAAGCCCCCCGCACACTGACGCGTAAATCAGCCACTAGGGACACCCATGCACGATATTCTGGATCTTGATCGCTTCCCCCTTCATCGCCGCAACAGCCCGGAATGGCACACATTGGTGGAACAATGCCGCGCCGACTTACTGGCCGAAGGGATGTTTAATCTTGATGGATTGATGCGCCCCGCCATCGCCGCGCACGCGGTCAACGAAATGGAGGCCCCGTTTCAATCGGACGCATTTTTGCACGAACGGATGCACAACATTTACTTCAAGCCCGTGGATGGTTTACCCCCAGACCACGCCGCATTGTCTACGTTTCAAACCTCAAACAGGACACTTTGCGCGGATCAAATCCCCCAGTCCGTTCTGTTGCGGCTGTATGAGTGGCCTGAATTTGCACAGTTCCTTGCGGCGACCATGGAGATGCCCCGGCTCTATGCGATGGCCGATCCCTTGGCCCGCGTGAACGTTATGTCCTATCACAAAGGGCAAGCCTTGAACTGGCACTTTGATCGCTCTGAATTTACCACCACATTGCTGTTGCAAGCCCCAGATCAAGGCGGTGGATTTGAATACAGAACCGATCTGCGGAGCGAGACTGACCCCAACTATGACGGGGTTGCCAAACTGCTGCGCGGTGAGGATCCAACCGCAAAGGTAATCACCCTTACGCCCGGCACTTTGAATGTGTTCAAGGGCAAAAACACCGCCCACCGCGTAACTCCGGTTCAAGGCAGCACAAACCGGGTGATTGCCGTGTTTTCCTTTTTTGAACAACCCGATGTGCAGTTTTCAGAGAGCGAACGCCTCGGCTTTTACGGACGCGCGTCATGAACCAGTCAGCGCCTTTCAAAGACGACCGTAAACTTGCATATCTCAACGCCGAAGGCGCAGATCGCCCGCTCGTAAGCCCTTTGCCACAAGAGGTATTGGATCGCGCCCGCGCGTATCGCCTGTCTCGGTTCCGCAAGGTGATGGATCACCACGACGTTGCTGGTCTGCTGCTCTATGATCCGGTCAACATTCGCTATGCGTTTGACAGCTCGAACATGGGCGTTTGGACCAGCCACAACCCCATTCGCTATGCCATGCTGCTAAATGGCGGCCCCGGAATCATGTTCGAATTCAAGGGTTGCGAACACCTGAACGACGGTCTGCCTGGCATTGATGAGCGGCGCAATTCCATCGGGTGGATGTTTATGACTGCGGGCGATCGCGCCGGTGAACGCCTAAGTCTTTGGGCGGACGAAATCGTAGCAGAATTGCGCACCCATGGGGGCGGTAATATGCGTCTCGCCGTGGATCGGCTTGAACCCGAAGGTGCGGCAGCCTTGAGCGCACGCGGAGTGGAGCTCGTCGAGGGTGGCCAGATTACTGAAATTGCGCGATCTATCAAATCAGCCGATGAGATCGAACTGATGCGCTGGACCATCCGGGTTTGCGAGGCGGGCATGGCGCGTATTTATCAACATTCGGTTCCGGGCGTGACGGAGCGTGAACTCTGGGCCCACCTGCATTTCGAAAACGCCCGCTCCGGCGGTGAGTGGCTTGAGACCAAACTGTTGACCTGCGGCCCGAACACCAACCCATGGTATCGCGAATGTTCGGACCGGGAATGCCAGCTGGGTGAGATGATCTCTTTTGATACGGATATGATTGGCCCCTACGGATACTGCGCTGATCTCAGCCGGTCATGGGTTTGCGGAGACTCCCCAATGACGGACCAGCAGAGCCGGCTGTATTCTGCCGCTCGGTCGCAAATCGATCACAACCTTGCCCTGCTTGAACCGGGGCTGAGCTTTGCCGAATTCAACGCCAAAAGCTGGCGCATTCCCGAACGCTATCAACCCTATCGCTATTCACTGGCGGCACATGGGGTTGGGATGGCGGATGAATGGCCCGTCATCTCCCTGCACCCTGATTTTGACGGCAACCATGGGGGGCAGTTCGAAGTTGGTCAGGTGATTTGCGTCGAAAGCCTGATCGCAGAACAAGGATCAGAAAGCGTGAAACTCGAAACGCAGGTGCTGATCACCGAAAATGGACCCGAACGTTTGGATACATTTCCGTGGGAGCTTTAAGAAGACGTTAAAGTTAATGCTCGGGCGCAACTAAGCGCCCGAACCTTTTGAAATCAAACAGACAAAGCCACATCAAGGGCTTGCATGAAATCAGCAATCAGATCGTCTGTATCTTCGATACCCAAGGATACGCGCACCAAGCCGGGCGTAATGCCCAACTCTTCGCGCTGGTCCTCGCTGAGACGCTGATGCGTGGTGGTGGCCGGATGCGTCACAATAGTTTTTGCGTCGCCCAGATTGTTAGAAATCTTGCCAATCTGCAATGCGTTCAAGAACGCAAAAGCCGCCGGTTGGCCACCCTTCAGATCCAGCGAAACAACCGTTCCGCCCTTGCCCATTTGTTCCAGACACAGGTCGTATTGGGCATGGCTTGTGTGGCCGGGATAGATCGCGCGCGCAAGTGCGCCGTGATCACGAACGGCGCTCACCACGGCCAGCGCGTTTTCAGCCTGCGCATTGACCCGCAGCCCCATCGTTTCCAACCCTTTCAGCATCACCCACGCCGTGAATGGGCTCATCGAGCCACCGGTGTGTTTCATGTAGGGTTCAACGGTTTTGCGGATAAATTCGCGCGACCCAAGGATCACCCCGCCAAGGGTCCGCCCCTGCCCGTCGATGTGCTTGGTGGCAGAATAGATTACGACATCTACGCCCAGCTCAACCGCTTTGGAAAAATGCGGGGTCGCAAAAACGTTGTCGACCAGAACCAAGGCCCCAACCTCATGCGCGATCTCGCACACGGATTTGACGTCGATGACTTCCAGCGTTGGATTTGAAACGGATTCAAAGAACACCGCCTTGGTATCGGGGCGCATTGCCGCGCGCCATGCATCCAGATCTGTTCCGTCAACAAAGGTCACTTCGACCCCGAACCGGCCCAAAACATCTTCGAGCACATAGAGACAAGAGCCGAACAGCGCCTTGGCTGACACAACATGATCCCCGGCTTTGAGCATCGAGGTCAGCGCGCCAGACACAGCGGCCATGCCCGAAGCGGTCGCAAAGGCATCTTCGGTGCCTTCAAGGCTTGCGATACGGTCCTCGAACATCTTGACCGTGGGGTTGCCGTAGCGCGCATAGATAAACTCATCTTCCCCGGCGCCGATAAAACGCGCCTCAGCAGCCTCGGCGCTGTCGTAAACAAATCCCTGCGTCAGAAAAATGGCCTCGGAAACCTCACCATATTGGCTGCGGCGTGTCCCTCCGTGAACAGCACGGGTTTGCTTGTTCCAAGTCTCACTCATCTTATTCTTCCTTTCCTGCGCCCTGTGTTGGCGCAAATAAAAAACCCCAGACGCGGCCAAGCGAAAGGGGTCTTTCATCCTGACCTTTTAGCGGGAATGTTTAACGTGGCCCGCAATCCGGTAACAAATCGCCACATAATTCTGTCCTCGCATTTACGCCGCGTCTCCTGTTGCGTCAAGCCCGCTGACGACCGTCACGCAGGTGTAATCCCTCCTTCACAGCATCGTCATAGCCTCGTGCAAATGAGGACGCGCAAGGACCTTGGACAGGGTAGCAAGAATGGCACTCATCAGGATCAACGCCCGGGGTGAAACACCTGTCTTGCATCGCAGCCCTCACCCGGTTGCCAGCGTCTTGAAGCAAACGAAATCAACCGGCGGCCCCGTCATTGTCATGACACACGGATACAAGTTTGCTCCCGACAGCGGCACGAATTGCCCCCATCGCGATATCCTCTCCCTTCCGCCAAATGGCAGGATCGGGCTCGCCTCTCAATGGCCCCATCAATTGGGATTTGGCAAAGGAAATCAAACCGAAGGGCTGGCTATCGCTTTTGGGTGGGACGGACGATGCGCACTTTGGCAGGCGCTCCACCGCGCCAAACAAGCCGGCAAAGCATTGGCCAAGGTTCTGACCATGGTGCATCGGCAAAACCCACAGCGCCCGATCCATATCCTAAGCCACTCGCTGGGGGTTGAGGTAGCTTTAGAGGCGCTGTTCCATGTGGCCCCGGGCACGGTGGATCGCATCATCTCCATGACCGGCGCGACCTATCAAAGCAGATTAAGTGCCGCGCTCACGTCGCCATCTGGACAACAGGCAGAATTTATCAACATCACCAGCCGTGAGAACGACATTTTTGACTTTTTGTATGAACGGATGATGGCCCCGCTGGTTCCGGGCGATCAAGTCATCGGACATGGTGTTGGTCTCAGAAACGCTCTGACGCTGCAGTTGGATTGCCCAAAAACTTTGCAGCATGTCGCCCGGTTGGGATCGACCATTGCACCGCCACAACGCCGGATCTGCCACTGGTCGGCCTATATGCGTCCGGGCACCATGGACTTTTACCAAGATCTCCTGCGCAATCGCGAACAGCTCACACTGGGTCGTTTGCGCTGTGGCCTTCCACAAGCTCCGGCGCCGCGGTGGTCACGATTGTTTGCGCGCCCCACCGTGGCGCGCCCCTTGTTCCTGTCACAAAAACCTTCATGATCCGGCGCACACAGGTGCGAGGTACCCCCATGACTGATCCAATCGAACTCTACTATTGGCCGACGCCGAACGGCTGGAAAGTCTCGATCGCCCTCGAAGAAATGGGGCTGCCCTACACAGTCAACCTGATCAACATCGGTCAAGGCGACCAATTCGCGCCTGATTTTCTCAAAATTGCCCCAAACAACCGCATGCCGGCGATTCTGGACCCAAACGGGCCGGACAATGCGCCGATATCCCTCTTTGAGAGCGGTGCAATCCTGTTGTATCTGGCGCGCAAAACAGGGCAGTTCTACGGCACTACCGAACGGGACCGGATCAATGTAGAACAATGGCTGATGTGGCAAATGGGCGGCGTGGGGCCCATGGCGGGACAGGCGCACCATTTTTTGAAATATGCCCCACATATGGATCCGCCCCAAGATCTGCCCTATGCTAAAGACCGGTATCGTGCCGAAGTGGGGCGCCTTTACGGCGTCCTAGATCGCAAGCTTGCCGAAACCGAATTTGTGGCCGGTGATTTTTATTCCATTGCGGATATGGCGATCTGGCCTTGGGCGCATCTCTGGGAAGGTCAGCAGCAACACCTGGATGACAAACCGCATTTTGCGCGTTGGTTAGACACCGTCGGTGCACGCCCTGCAGTACAAGCCGGACAGTCGCTGCACATTGACTTGCGCGGGGATCATCGCAGCAAACAAGCGCAGGACGCTCTTTTCTAACAAAAGTAACGAACCACCAGTTAGAGAGCGCTTAATCCAAATCAACCGCAACAAGCCCCAACTTGCGCGCAGCAGCCAAAGATAAAATACCAGAATCCAATCCTTCGGGTTTCTGGTATTTACGCACAGCAGCCCGTGTGCGGGCATCCATTTCCCCATTGATGGCCCCCCGATACAGGTATCGCGCCGCCAAGGCACGTTGGACCGACGACACGAATTCAAGTGTCATTTGCTCCTGACAGGGGGTTTGGAACCAAATCTCTTTGCGCTCGCGCACAATCTGCTGCTGGGTTTCTGTTTTGAAAATCGCCGGTTGCCGCACGGTGCCGTCGGCCAGAACCTCAGCCGGTTGCATCATCACCTGATGCGTCACAGTTTCGATAACGGCAGGTGTAACGTGTTTTCCCCAACAGGTACCCGGTTCGGCCCCCGGCGGAGCAACCTGACTGAGGCGCGACACTTCGGGTTCGTTCAACGCATCCAGATCCGGCAAGTGCTCGACGCACGCACTCAGGCTCAGCCCGAAACAGGCGGCCGCCATCAGGCGCAACGGGTATCGAAACTGGGTCATGCTCTGAGCCTCTGGGGCGGTTTTTCTGGACCATACCGTATTCCTTGGTTTGAGGCAAAGCCCGCAAGATACCTGACAGCAGGAAATCGAGCCTTGGATCACAAAGCCACAGGGCGCGCGCCCCTTACTGATCACGCCACGTTCATGTTCCATGGCCCGCCCCCCATTCCTGCGACTTTGGCAATGCGCAATCAGGATCAGACAAAGCGCAAGTTTATGTCTTGAACAGGCCCCTCTCCGACGCCCCAAACAGGAACAAAAGTGGAATATACGTTACGAAAGTCCAGACGCGCCATGTCTTCGTCGCAAATGAGGCTGGCATCCGCTTTTACGCTTGTCTAAGGAAATGGCGGAACATCGCAGAGGAAGACCTGAGCAATGGCAAAGATTACCTATATCGAGCACGGCGGCAAAGAGCATACCGTGAATGTCGCCAACGGACTGACCGTGATGGAAGGCGCGCGCGATAACAACATCCCCGGCATCGAAGCGGATTGTGGTGGCGCTTGTGCGTGCTCGACCTGCCACGTTTATGTGCATCCTGACTGGGTCGAAAAGATTCCGGCCAAGGACGACATGGAAGAAGACATGCTGGATTTCGCGTTCGAACCTGACGCAGCACGGTCACGTCTGACATGCCAAGTCAAAGTCACAGATGCTTTGGACGGTTTGGTCGTTCAAATGCCCGAAAAACAGATCTGATGCAGATCTCTGGGTCCAAAGCGCGGCGTCATCTGGCCCGCCTTTGGTCCCGTCCCATCCGCCGCGCCTTGCAAGTGGTTCGCCTGTGGCCGGTGGTTGCTCTTGGTGTCGGGTCTGGATCTATCGAGGCTCAAGCCGATTCAAATGGTACATTTGGTCGATTTCCCGATGGCCAAACCATCAAAGACGCGTCCTTTCAGCGCCCAACAACACGGTATCCTCACGGAGTGCTTGGCGATGCCATCGAATGGGGTGGCCTATCTATCTCCTTCGACGGACCAGATGGCGAAACCACTGATGTCACGATAGAGCTCCCGCTTGATCACGTGTTCGAAGATCTCAAACCCCGGCTTGTGGATCTGAACCTTGATGGGCACGCAGATGCCGTCATGGTGGTCGAAACGGATATGACGCTTGGGGCTGCGCTTGCCCTGTATGGACCCAGCGGGAAACTTGTCGAAACACCCCATATTGGCCGTTCAAACCGATGGCTTGCACCAGTCGGGGCAGCTGATTTGGATGGCGATGGGCGGATAGAAATAGCGTACGTTGACCGCCCGCATCTGGCAAAAACTCTGCGTATCTGGCGGCTTGATGACCGGCAACTGAGAGAAGTCACCCAGATACCCGGGCTGACCAACCACCGCATCGGTCAGGACTTTATTTCCGGGGGTATCGCAAACTGCGGCCCTGCCCCCCAACTGTTTCTTGCCTCGGGCGATTGGCGACGCATACAAGCTGTCACTTTTGATCACGGCTGGCACGTCAAAGATTTGGGACCATTCCGCAAAACAGACGATTTGACCGCCGCCTTATCGTGTGACTGATACAAGCCGAAAATTAACGCAGCACATGTGCAACGGGCTGCATTCGATCAGGCACAGATTCACCCAGATGGGACGCAAGGGAAATCTCAACCACCCGGCACATGGCATCCAGCGGCAGACCATTCACCGTAGATCCAAAAGGACGCTCCAGTTCCTCGGTGACCGCAGCAAGCCCGAAAAAAACATATGCGATAACAGCGACAAAAACCGGCGTCATCCATCCCGCAACGTTCATCACCCCCAAGGGCACCAACAGGCAATACAGCAAGCTGGTTCGATGCACTAACAGCGAATAAACAAACGGCAATGGCGTGGTGGCGATCCGCTCGCATCCGGCCTGCGCCAATGCCATCGAACCAAGCCTCTCAGACAAAGCCTTGGCACCAAACCCGTTAAGCGCACCGGTGCTCTGCGCCTCCCCCAGGGAATGCGCGATGGCATCCAGCGCCGCACAAGGCGGATGAGGTGCATCAATCAGATCGCCCCCCCAAGCGCGCGCCGCTGCGTCCGGAGGAATGCCACGCAGGTTTAACCGATGCAGATGAATGAAACCGCCAGCCAACCGCAATAGGCTATGACGCTGCGCCTCTTCAGGGACAAACATGTCCAACTCTCGGGCAAAGGCCCGACAGTCGGCAATCAACTGGCCCCACAACTTGCGTGCCTCCCACCATCGATCATAGGCTGCATTGTTTCGAAACCCTAAGAACAGCGACAGAGCCACCCCAAAGACCGCAAACGGCGCAGCCCCGGCCAAATGAATGGGCCAAATCGAATGATCGAACCAAACCAAAGCGATAGAAATCCCCGTGACCACGGCAATACGGGGCAGAATCTTGGGTAGGACAGACCCGCGCATGGCAAAGGTCAGCGCCCAAAGTCCCGGTTCATCACGTATGATCAATGGCTCAGTCCACTTTTGCTCTGCCGCACCTGCTGGTGTTAGATCACAAAACACCTAGGTCTCGGGCAAGTCATAGCCTCGTGGATTTGCAGGTGAATCTCTCACCGCAATACGTCACAGATACAAGTAAACACGCCATAAAGACCCAACACGTGTCAGTCAGGCGCAACCTCAGCCCGCGTCAGCGGGCTGCCCGGCCCAAGGCCTTTGGCGGAGCATCGTTGATGCACTGCCAAAACGCGGGAGCACCCTGTTCTCAGAGGGCGCGCCAACCGATGTCATTGCGATAAAACCCACCGGGCCAGTCGATGGCTTCCACCATCGCATAGGCCCGATCCCGGGCCTCTTGCAATGTATCACCCCGCGCCGTCACGTTCAGAACACGCCCGCCCGAGGCAAGTATCGCACCGCCTTCGGCTTTGGTGCCTGCATGAAACACCATGTTTTTGCTATCTTCCGGAAGCGCATCAAGCCCTTTGATTTCAGATCCCTTTTCATAAGACCCCGGATACCCGTTTGCCGCCATAACCACTGTAATCGCGTGGTCATCGCCCCAATTCACCTGCGTATCGTTCAAACGCCCTTCGGCCGCAGCATGCATCAAATCCATCGCCTGCGCCCCCAGACGCATCATCAGAACCTGACACTCTGGATCGCCAAAGCGCACATTGTATTCGACAAGGCGAGGTTGCCCGTCCTTGATCATCAAACCCACATACAGAACGCCCTGATACGGCATGCCCCGCTTGGCCATTTCCGCCATCGTGGGCTGCACGATCTGCTCCATTGCGCGCGCTTCGATCTCTGCGCTTAGCACTGGCGCCGGCGAATAGGCTCCCATACCGCCGGTATTGGGTCCGGTGTCGCCATCACCAACGCGTTTGTGGTCTTGCGCCGATCCCATCGACAGGATGTTTTCGCCATCGCAGAGCACAAACAAAGACGCCTCTTCGCCTTCCATGAACTCTTCGATCACCACCTCGGCGCCCGCGCCCCCAAAGGCCCCGCCAAACATATCATCGATCGCATCCAGCGCGGTTTGTACATCAAACGCCATGATTACGCCTTTGCCCGCTGCCAAGCCGTCAGCTTTGACAACAATGGGCGCGCCCTGTTCGCGAATATAGGCTTTCGCCGCTTCTGCGTCGGTGAAATGACCATAGCCCGCTGTGGGCGCGTTCGAGGCGTCGCAAACTTCCTTGGTGAAACTTTTCGACGCTTCCAGACGCGCCGCCCCTTCGGACGGTCCAAAGACCAACACACCCGCGTCGCGCAATCGATCCGCTACGCCCGTTGCCAAAGGTGCCTCTGGGCCAACAATGACAAAATCAATGGCATTGGCTTCGGCAAACACCGCCACCGCACCGCCATTCATGATGTCCAGATCTGCACATTCTGCGATTTGTGCGATGCCCGCATTGCCCGGGGCCACAATCAATTTGTCGCACTTTGGGTTTTGCATGACGGCCCAGGCCAGCGCATGTTCGCGCCCACCACTACCGAGGATAAGGATATTCATGGGAATGCGCTCCGATCTGCTTGGCCTTGCTTGTCGCGCGTTCTAAGCTGCACGGGCTGACGAAACAAGGCGCTGAAATGTCCGACCTACTAGACGACCCGATCCCGGGGCAAAATATGCCCGAATACTCCGTTTCCGAACTCTCCGGAGAGGTAAAGCGCACACTCGAAGGGTCGTTTGGGCGAATCCGTGTGCGCGGCGAAGTGGGTCGTGTCTTTACCGCCCGGTCTGGCCATCTGTATTATGACGTCAAAGATGATCGCAGCGTGCTAGCCTGCACCACATGGAAGGGGCAGGTTTCTGGTCTGTCCGTTGTTCCCGAAGAAGGGTTAGAGGTCGTCGTAACCGGCCGCCTCACAGCATTTGGCGCACAGTCAAAATACAACATGAACGTAGATGAGGTCGCTGTCGCAGGCCAAGGCGCGTTGATGGCACTGCTGGAAAAACGCAAGAAAGCGCTCGAGGCCGAAGGGCTCTTTGCCCAAGAGCGCAAGAAGCGGTTGCCATATCTACCAGAAATCATTGGTGTCATCACATCCCCGCAAGGCGCTGTTATCAAAGATATTTTGCACCGCCTTCGGGACCGGTTTCCCCGCAAAGTGTTAATCTGGCCGGTTGCCGTTCAGGGCGCGAACTGCGCCCCAGAAGTGGCCCGTGCTATTGATGGCTTCAACGCTTTGACGCCCGGCGGGGCATTGCCACGCCCGGACCTGATCATCGTGGCGCGTGGCGGTGGGTCGGTTGAGGATCTTTGGGGTTTCAACGAAGAGAGCGTCGCACGCGCCACCGCAAACAGCGAAATTCCCCTGATTTCTGCGGTCGGGCATGAAACAGACACAACACTGATTGATTTTGTCTCTGATCAACGCGCCCCCACCCCTACAGCGGCTGCCGAGCTGGCCGTTCCGGTGCGTCTGGAACTGGCCGCTTGGATCGACGAACAAGGCGCGCGCCTCAGCCGCAGCGGTGCAGATGCCGTCCAACGGCGCGCCCAGCGCCTGCGCGATCTGTCTCGGGCCCTGCCACGTCCGGACAGCCTGTTGGACAGTCCCAGGCAACGGTTGGATCAGATTTCTGACAAATTACCTAATGCCCTGATTCGTGGTGTTCAAACCCGTCGCTTGCACCTGTCTGAAACCACCGCCCCCCTGCGGCCAGCGACTTTGGTGCGCCGCCTGCGCGATGATGCCAACGTCACTGAACGCCTAGCCGCCCGTCTTAGCCCTGCCTTGGATCGCATGATAGAAACACGTCGCGAACGCCTTGATATCCGCGCCAATGGGCTAAAGCCCCTCCGTTTGCAAAATGACCTGACACGCAAGACATCGGAATTGCAGGCACTGTCCCAACGCCTGTCAACCGTCGGTCAAACACAGATCCAACGCCTACGTGCACGGCTGGACACAACGGAACGGCTGCGCACATCGCTTGGGTACGAGGCAACGCTTGAACGTGGGTTTGCCGTTGTGCGATCCAAAGACAAGCTGGTCACCAGCAAAGCCCAAGCCGCCAAAGCCAGCGATTTGGAAATCCAATTCCACGATGGCCGGCTGGCGCTTGGCGCAAAAGCCACTACGAAACCTGTGGCAAAGCCGAAACCAACGCCCTCTGACCAAGGGTCCCTGTTCTAGGGTTCAACTGCCCACATCGGGCCCATAACACACCATCTCTTCGTCGACCTGTTCCGCCTCATAGAGTTCCGTTGCCTCGGGATCCCCTTCAAAACGCGCCACAAGTCCACGTGGCGTGTCTACAAACAACCAACATTGCGGGTCAGGCCGGTCTTCATACAGGAAACAAATTTGCTCATCCTGCGGATACCAGACCCCCTCTTTGCAATCCCCGTCTAAGAACGACCACGCAACCCGACGTCCGCCCATGTACCGCTCAACGCCATAAGCGATGCCGTCAAAGCCATAAAACAGCGTTTTCCCACGGGTATAGGCATCGAATTCATCCGCCGTCATGACACTTTGCGCCGCACATGGCCCTGTGGACAATACTATGAGAATCAAGAAACGTCGTATCATAAGATCATCTTGGCAGATCCAACCTGACCACGCTACGTTCAGCGCGCGCCCCGCTTCAGGTCACAGCCATCACTCTATGATCCATGACACGCCGCCACCAAGGCGGGCACAGGGCAATAACGGCCATCACTGGCATGCTATAGGGCAGCATCGGCAGGTCCGGTGAAACGCCCAATTGGGGAAACGTGCGATCTGGATACAGGTGATGGTCAGAATGGTGTGGCGCGTTCAGCATCATCGCTGCGCTATACCAATGGGGGGCATTCCACGAATGATGAGCTTTTACAGACTCATATCGCCCGTTCTTCACCAACTGCCGCCGCAGACCATAATGCTGCACATAATCCGCCAACAACAGCTGAACCTGCGCATGACCGGTCACGGCAACCAAAGCAACCATTCCCCAACCGCCAGACACACCATAAGCGGCGAACAAGCACAAAACCGCCCCAACGCCATAGATCAAATACGGATGTTTCCACGCAGGTCGCTTGTGACGCCGTGCATTTTCCGCACGCCACCCGGCCACAAACGATCCCCACCATGCACGCAGCCAGAACCGATAAAACCCCTCACCCCATTTGGCCGAATTCGGATCTTTGTCTGTTGCAACATGCACATGATGCACCAAACGGTGTGCCGAAACGTGATGACCAAATAGTAGACTGACATAGATCGCGACACCAAGCGCCCGGTGCCCACGCCCAGACCGATGAATAAGCTCATGCGCATTGGGGTTTGAAACCTGCCCCAGCCACAGCCCAACCGCACTGCCGAGCGCCAGAATGTGCCCAACGCCCAGTGCCCCGTGCGTCAATCCCCAAACAGCCAATGCCAAAACAGCAAAATGCACCACACCCAGGCAGAGTGTCAGACGATCCCCGGCCCGCAGGCTCTGGTCATCGTCTCGCTTCGGCAAAGGCGCGAAAGGGGCTGCATCCATCACCACGACATACAACGTCATGCCCACCAAAGCTGCGAAACACCACATCCCCTGCAACACACAGGCCAGTGCGATCAGAACAACCGGTAACATTGTGGCCAGTCCGTACCAGATCATTCCTGCGCCCTTTCTTGATCCTCAGGCCCTGCGCGTATGACACAGAGTGTTTTTTCCTTGTGGCCTCAAATCGCGAACTTGCAAAGGGGTCACAAATTTCAGACCATGCCCGCAACCTATACGCTCGAGCGGAGCTTTGATGCCTATCCCACTCTTTTGGACCCTGTTCATTCCGGCTGCGGCCTGCGCTATTCTGTACCTCACTATGACAGCGCGCAATGCAAGCCCCCTGCGCACCCTAACCAAAACCCTGTCAGTTGCGCTGTTGGCGGTCTTGTCGGCCCTAAGTGACGCCCCGATCCTGTTAGCGATGGCTCTGGCCTTATGTGCACTCGGGGATGCGTTTCTATCAGCTGAAACTGAACAAACCTTTATGGCTGGCATCCTTAGCTTTGCCGCAGGCCATCTTGCCTACATCCTGCTGTTTCTCACCCACAGCCACAGTGACCTGAGCCTCTTGTCAGATCACATGTGGATCGTTGCGGCCCTCCTCGCTTTGGGGGTTTTCATGGCTGTCGTTCTGGCCCCGCGTGCCGGGGACCTGCGTGTTCCGGTTCTGCTGTATATCCCGATCATTCTTGGCATGGGGGTTGCCGCCCTTTGCTTGCCCGCAACCGGCATGCTTGTCTGGGCGTGGCCTGCCGCCGTGGCCTTCATCGCCTCGGACCTGACACTTGCGACGGAAAAATTTCTGTTGCCACAGGGGCACCCGGCCCTGCGCGGAACGCCCTATCTGATCTGGCCCCTTTATTGGGGTGCACAGGTCGGATTCCTTGTTGCGTTCACCTGACCCTTTGCAACCCGTGCAAATCCGCATTAGGTGGATGTGATACTTGGCGGAGATCCGAAATGGCCTTTTTCTCAAAGCTCAAAGATAAGCTCTTTAAATCCTCTTCGAAATTGGAGCAGGGCCTAGATGCGATTGTTGAGGATGGCGGTCAGGAAGAACCCGTTGCGGCCTTAGAAACGCCGCCGGAAATCCCCACGCAAGTCGGCGCGCCTGCGCAAGCAGAACCCGAACAAACCGCTGCACCGACCCCAACACCGCAGCCTGCGCCTGCGGCACAGACCTCAGCCGAAACCACCAAACCCAAATCCATTCTTGGCCGCCTGTTTACCCGCGACGATGAAAAAACCGTCGTTCGTCGCACCCTTGATGATGACATGCTCGAACAGCTTGAAGAGCTGTTGATCACCTCGGACATGGGGGTCGATACCGCCCTGCGCGTCACGGCTAATATGGCCGAAGGTCGCTATGGCAAAAAGCTCTCAACCGATGAGATCAAACAGCTCCTCGCGCAGGAAGTGACCCGCATCATGGAACCGGTGGCAAAACCCCTGCCGATCTATCCCAAGCGTCCGCAGGTCGTCTTGGTGGTTGGTGTAAACGGGTCCGGGAAAACCACCACAATCGGCAAGCTTGCCAGCCAATTCAAAGGTGCCGGCAAAAAGGTCGTCATTGCGGCGGGCGATACCTTTCGCGCCGCCGCCGTCGAACAGCTACAGGTCTGGGGCGACCGTGCGGGCGTGCCCGTCCTGACCGCGCCCGAAGGATCAGACCCAGCATCACTTGCCTTTGATGCGATGCAACGCGCCGAAGAAGACGGCGCCGATCTGCTAATGATCGACACCGCCGGTCGCTTGCAAAACCGTGCCGATCTGATGGAAGAGCTGGCCAAAATCGTCCGCGTCATTCGCAAGAAAGATGAGACAGCGCCCCACAATACCCTTTTGGTACTGGACGCGACCACAGGACAAAACGCGCTGAGCCAAGTTGAAACCTTTCGCAAGATTTCCGACGTGTCGGGGCTGGTGATGACCAAACTTGACGGAACCGCCAAAGGCGGCGTGTTGGTGGCCTTGGCGGACAAATTCGGCCTGCCCATCCATGCCATCGGTGTGGGGGAACAGATCGACGACCTCGCCCCCTTTGATCCCGAAGACTTTGCAGCCGCTCTGACGGGCCTGGATCAAAACTGATCCTCTGCCACCACCTTAACGAAAGCCCCACAGCGTGAGCGACTGGCTGATTTCCCTCGAAGGCACCCAAGCAGGGCATCAACTGGCGCTGGCGCTGGCGCTCATGGCCGCCTTTTTGCACGCTATCTTTGGGGCCCTGCAAAAGGGACGACATGATCCGTGGCTATCCCGTGGGGCCATCGATGCGTCCTATGGTTTGATGGCCGCGCCCTTTGCCCTGCTTGTGGTGCCATGGCCCGAACCCCACATGTGGCCGATCTTTGCAGCCGTCTGGGCCATTCACGTTGCCTATAAATGCATGCAGGCGCTGGCCTATACCAAAGGGGCCTATACCGTTGTGTACCCCGTTGTGCGCGGCACCGGGCCGTTGTTCACTGTAATCGGGGCCTATGTGCTATTTGGCGAGGTGTTCACCCTGATCCAATGGCTAGGCGTTGCCACCCTGCTGGCCGGGATCTTTGGACTGGCACTGTACAATCTACGCAATCTGGAAAGCGAACGCGACACCCTGCATCTGGCGATGGGGTTGGCTGTGGCCACGGGGCTGCTGGTCGCGCTCTACACCACCTATGATGCCTATGGCATCCGCGCGACGGCTGATCCGTTCACCTTTCTGGCATGGTTTTTCATGATTGATGGCGCAACCCTGCCGTGGTTCGCCTATCGGCGCTGGCGCAACATGGACAACCGCCCTGCCCCCGGCCCGCTGATGGTGCGTGGTTTCTTCGGTGGGTTGATCGCCTTTGCATCCTTTGGCTCGGTCATGATGGCCACCCGCCTCGACAAAGTCGGCGAAGCCGCCGTTCTGCGCGAGACATCAACCGTGTTTGCCGCCCTCATTGGCTGGTTGGTGCTGAAAGAAACCGTCGGACCGCGACGAATTGCGCTTATGGCATTGATCGCGCTGGGCGCCGTGATAGTTGAGATGGGCGGATGACAGAGCAGGACCAATCCAAGATGGCCGATAAAAAAGACATCAACCCGATTATGAAGCAAGTGCTCGAACTTGGCCCCACACTGGCCTTTTTCCTGCTTTATATTCGGATCAAGGAAAACACCTATACGATGGGCGGAACTGACTATTCCGGCTTTATCGTCGCCACGCTCCTCTTTGTTCCGATCCTGCTGGCCGCCATGGGGGCCCTGTGGTTCTTGACCGGCAAGCTGAGCCGGATGCAGATCTTTACGGCTTTCATGGTTATCTTCTTTGGTGGCCTCACCGCTTGGTTCAATGACGAGCGGTTTTTCAAAATGAAAACCACGCTTGTCTACGGGTTCTTTACCGTGACGTTGGGCATCGGCCTGTTGCAAGGGCGCAGCTATCTTGCCTTTGTGCTCAATGAAATGCTGCCGATGGAAAACGAAGGCTGGATGATCCTCACCCGCCGGCTGTGCGCCGCCTTTGCGGTTTTGGCCGTGGCAAACGAATTTGTCTGGCGCACAATGTCCACCGACCTGTGGGTCAAGATCGAAACCTTTGGGTTTCCTCTGGCATTGATGGCGTTTCTCATGCTGCAATTTTCACTGCTGCAACGGTATTTGATCGACCCCGATCAAGAAAGTTGATTACGGGAACGAAACAGGTCACACAAACGCCTTGACGCAAAGCGCGTTGTAACAGGACTGTGTGTTAATGATTTCTCTACCCAATACCGGCTTTCTGGCTGATGCTTCTGACCGCCTAAAATCAATGATGGCCGCTCAGGCTAAACCGATAGTGTTGGACAGGGGGCAGGTTCTGTTTGAACAAGGCGATCCAGGCGATGCCTTATTTGCAGTGACTGACGGAGCACTGGAGGTTTCAGTTCTTTCTCTGCAAGGGCGTAAGCTCTCTTTAGATCTCATGGGCGCTGGTTCAATTTTTGGGGAAATCTCACTCTTTGATCCCGGACCACGCACAGCATCCGTCACCGCCACTCAGTCCAGTCAGGTGCTTAGGGTACGCAATGCCGACATCCTTGCACAAATTGACCTGCACCCCGAACTGGCCGGGGACATGATCCGGTTGGCCGGGCTACGCATGCGCTGGATGGGGCGGCAATTGAATGAACAGGTGTTCCTACCCGTGCCCACCCGATTGGCCCGCAAGCTCCTGCATCTGGCCCCGGTCAGCGACTCCTGCCCCAAAACAGTCTCCCTCTCCCAATCCGAGTTGGCTGAATATGTCGGTGCCACGCGCGAGGCTGTTTCAAAAACCATTGCCGCCTGGAAACGGTTGGGCGTGATTGAAACCGTGCGCTCTGGGCTTTTGATCCAGGATTTCGAAGCCCTGCACGTTCTCGCAGAACTAGAGCAGATTTAGCGGAAAAAATAAGCAATCTGTGAACCATTTCACAGTGAACCACATCAGAATCAGTCATACACGTACTTGGTTATATCCAAGGGCTGGTCGAGCATCCCCAGTGTTCTGTCCCAACCGGTCCTGACCATGTCGAGCCATGTGTCCCCACACATGGCTCGAACTTTTTTCACCCACTCCCCAATACTCAAACACAAAAAACAAAAACGGCCGAACCGAGGTTCGACCGTCTGATCTGTCTTTAAGTTGAAAGACGCGCTTAGCGCTCCAAGCTCAGGGCCACAAAGCGCGGCTCGCCGTTCCGGCGCACCAGCAACAGCAAGGATTTCCGCCCTGCCTCTTTCGCCTCTTCGATGCGCATCTCAAGATCCGCAAGCGATGTCACTTTTTGCTGCCCTGCCTCAGTGATAAGATCGCCAGCGCGCAGACCCTTTTCATAAGCCTCCGAGGCTTCGTCGACGTTCATAATCACAAGCCCGGTTGCACTGCTGTCTATGCCCAGATCTTCGCGCAGGGCATCGTTCAAGGTGCTGACCGTCAATCCAAGAACATCTTTCTCAGAAATCTCGGGCGTTGTTTCAGGGGTTTGCCCTGCTTCATCGGCACGTTCCGCGTCTTCGCGGCGTCCAAGAGTTACCAGAACGGTTTGTGTGCCCCCATCGCGGAACACCAGAACACGCACGGCTTTGCCGACTTCGGTTTCGCCGACCTGACGCACCAAGCCCCGGGTGTCTTTCACATCCACCCCGTCAAAGGTCAGGATCACGTCGCCACCCAGCAAACCGGCTTCTTTTGCCGGGCCCTCGGGCACATCGGTGATCAAGGCGCCAGCGGCTTCTTCAAGCCCCATCGCCTCGGCCACATCATCCGTGACGTCTTGAATGCGCACACCCAACCAGCCGCGACGGGTTTCCCCATATTCACGCAGCTGCGCCACAACTTTGGTCACCACATTGGACGCCATCGAAAACCCGATCCCGATCGAGCCCCCGTTCGGAGACAAAATCGCGGTGTTCACGCCAACCACGTCTCCGTCCATGTTGAACAATGGCCCGCCCGAGTTACCCCGGTTGATGGCGGCGTCGGTCTGGATGTAATCATCATAGCTGCCTGACAAGGCCCGATTGCGCGCGGATACAATACCCGCCGAGACCGAAAACCCCTGCCCCAGTGGATTACCCATCGCAATCACCCAATCGCCAACACGCGCCGTGTCACTGTCGCCAAACTTGACGAACTTCAACGGACCCGGTGCCTCGACCTTGAGCAACGCAATATCTGTTTTTGGATCGGTCCCGATCACCTTTGCGGGCAGCTCTTCGGGCTGGCCATCGCCGGGAAAGAACTCGATCAGGATTTCATCGGCCCCTTCGATCACATGGTTATTCGTAACCACATAGCCATCTTCGGAAATCACGAAACCTGATCCCAGAGCCGATGATTTGCGCGGACGCTCTCCATCGCCGTTGCGGTCCTGAAACTCGCGAAAGAAATCCTCGAACGGGGATCCTTCGGGCACAATCCCCTGAGGACCGGACCGGCCCTCGACCAAGGTGGATGTCGTGATATTCACCACAGCGGGGCTGAATTTTTCGGCCAATGGCGCAAGGCTTTCGGGTCGCGCCTGTACCATCAGAGTTTGCGCCAGAACCAAAAACATGGTGAGCGCGCCCAGCCACATCAAACGCATACGCATCATCGCGCCGTCTTGTCGAAGGGGAATGGAAAGGGCCTTAGCCTGCTGCACTGGAGATCTCCTTGTCTCAACCTGCGCCTTTGGGGATCATTGCCCAAAGGGTTTGGTATCTAATGTAGTGAGTTTGTCTCGCCTCGCAACTCGTGATCGCACCCAAATCCCCCTAACGTGAAGACCTTGTCAGGCATTGGCCCGCAAAGCCATGTCGCTGAGGGTCCGATACGCGGGTTCATGGGCCGCCAGATATGTTTCCGCATTCGGGGATTGGGCCGCTAAAGCATCAAATTTCCGGCGTTCGTTTTCTTCGGCGTTTGGATCGGGGGATTCGATCCCCTGACTCTGCATGGTTTTGCCATGCCACCCCTCAACCTGTTGCCAATCTTTGGGGGCGTCACTCTGCCATTCAAAGGCATGATCGGCCTCGGCCAATCCCCAGGCCTGCCAAAGCGCCGACATCACCCCTTGTGGGTTGGCGCGTACATCTTCGGATCGGATCACCAGCGGGGTTTCCCCTTGAGCGGCCAAACCTTGGGCATGGGCCAATTGTGCCGCGATGCCGATTTCTTCGCTGCTGCAATCTGGATCTATCTTGTGATAACTCACAATCGCAGCCCGTGGCCGGCGCACCAAAAACGCATTGCGCAGCCTGCCCAAAAACGCTTCATCCTCTAGAATATGCGGCATCACGTAATAGCTCATGTCTTTGATGAACACAGGCTGGTGCACCGCCCGGTCACACAACATGTCGCGAATTTTAGAATATTCCTGCGGATGATCCGCCCGGACATCGAAATGCGGCATCTGCCCCACCCCTCGATGCACGTAATAGTCATACATGAACGGTTCGTGGGCACAGTCCAGATCGCCCCGTTCGCGCATGATCCGCTCTATGGCCGTGGACATGGATCGAGGATGAGACCAAAGCGCGTAAATCGGATGCATGCGGAACCTCTTACAAGAGCGATACCGTCACCCTGTCAGACGCCCAACTGATGCGCAATCCACAACAATATGACACCGATCACCAAGGTTATCAGCCCAACCTGACGCCGCGCACTTTCGGGAAGGCTGCGCAAAACCTCTAGCATCCGTTCCACAAGCGAAGGGGCCAGCGCGTACGCCAGCCCCTCGACAATCAGTACCAACCCAAAGGCCAGAAAGATCGTTGCCATCATTCAGAAACGCCCTTGGACGATTTCAGATAGTTAAAGAACTCGGAATCCGGGCTCATCACGATGGAGCTGTTTCCAGCTTTCAGCGCACGGGTATAAGCCGTCAATGAGCGATAGAATTCAAAGAACTCGGTATCTTTGCCATAAGCTTGGGCAAAGATCGCGTTTCGTTCAGCGTCCGCTTCACCGCGTGTGACTTCCGCCTCGCGCTTGGCTTCTGACACCAATTCAACCACGGTTCTGTCAGCTTGCGCACGTACACGCTGCGCTGCCTCGTTACCGCGTGCCCGTTCGTCGGTTGCTTCGCGTTCCCGCTCAGCCCGCATCCGGTCAAATGTCGCTTCAAGATTCTGCGACGGCAGATCGGTTGCTTTCAAACGCACATCGATCACTTCAAGACCCAAAGCCCGGGCTTCGGTAATCGCAGCATTACGAATACGCAGCATCAGCGCGGCACGGTCAGAGCTCAGGATGTCCTTGGAACTGACCGAACCCAAAACCTCTCGCGTTTCAGCGACGAGAATGCGGTTCAAGCGGTCTTCGGCAGTCCGCAGACCACCCACACCCACAGCCTGACGGAACTGCTTTACGTCGGTGATACGATACCGAGCAAAAGCATCCACAACCAAACGACGATCATCCAATGGGGTCACTTCCAAGGGCTGAACGTCGATCGACAAAATGCGGCTGTCATAGCGCACGACTTCTTGGATCAGTGGAATCTTAAAGGCCAGACCCGGCTCTTCTTTAACATCCACGACGCGACCAAATTGCAGAACCAGCGCCTTTTCGCGCTCATCCACGATGAACAAGGCTGACATAGCTGCAACAACGACGATTACCAAAACTGGCAGAATAAATGTTGTCTTCCGCATCAGTTTGATCCCCCATCGGTATTTTTGCGCAATTCATTGAGCGGCAGATAAGGCACAACACCCTGACCTTCGCCAGTTGCATTGCTGTCCAGGATCACCTTGTCCACGTCACCCAAAACCTGCTCCATCGTTTCCAGATAGAGACGCTTACGGGTCACTTCGGGCGCTTTGGAATACTCTTCGAGAACTGACGAGAAACGGCTTGCTTCACCCTGTGCTTCGTTCACGACACTAGCACGATAGCCTTCGGCCTCTTCCAACAACTGCGCCGCTTGACCACGGGCTTCAGCCAGAACTTTGTTGGCATAGGCATCCGCGACGTTTTCCAAACGGTCGCGTTCTTGGGCCGCAGCTTGAACATCGCGAAACGCGTCAATCACGGTTGCAGGCGGATCCGCTTTGTCAAAGTTGACGCCAATGATGTTCACACCACTGTCATAGCTGTCCATTGTGATTTGGATCAGCAATTGCAGACTATCGGCAATCACACCCCGATCCCGGTTCAGGATCGGCGCCAGTTCGGACTGAGCGATAATTTCACGCATCGCAGATTCAGACACCGCCCGAATGGTCTGTCGTGGATCACGCAGGTTAAACAGGAACTTGGCTGGATCGTTGATATTCCAAACCACCTGATAGTCAATATCGACAACGTTTTCGTCGCCAGTCAACATCAGACCGTCCTGCGCCCCACGGGCACCACCCATGTCTTCGGTCTGTTGCCGTGTGACCGGGATGACTTCGGCTGTGACCAACGGCCAAGGCGCAAAGTTCAGACCCGGATTACCGATTGCCGAAAACTCACCCAGGAACAATTCAACAGACTGTTCTTCGGGTTTGACCGTGTAGACGCTCGCCATACCCCACAGGCCAACCGCAACCAATACGCCCAGCGCAACGGTCCCGCGTGTGAACAAAGGTCCACCCCCGCCGACAGGACCACGCCCGCCGCCGCCATTGCCAGACCCACCGCGACCGCCCATCAGGACGCGCAATTGCTCTTGGCCTTTCTTCATCAGCTCGTCGATTTCAGGAATCTGGTTGCCGTCCCCTTCGGGGCGCTTACCGCCACCTTGGTTATCGCCACCATTGTTTCCCTGGTTACCTCCGCCACCGGAAGAGCCTCCGCCCCCCCAGGGGCCACCGCTGTTGCCCGCCATATATGTCTACATCCCTTTGTCAGACCGCATTTCGCGGCATCAACTTAAACCTGTGTGCGTCTGGGCGCAAATCAAGCGCTACGCACAGGCTGCTTCATTGTGACCAATTCTTCTGACATGGTGGGGTGAACCGCCACTGTCCGGTCAAAATCTTCTTTGGTCGCGCCCATTTTCACTGCAATTCCAGCCAGCTGGATCATTTCACCCGCGCCGGGTGCCACGATATGACACCCTAGTACTTTGCGCGAGGCTTTGGACACGATCAATTTCATCAAAACCCGCGCGGACCGCCCGGCAAAGCTTTGCTGCATCGGTTTGAACGACGCCGCATAGACTTCGATTGGCTCCTGTGCGGCTGCGTCTTCTTCGCTCAGACCCACGGTGCCCATTTCGGGTTGGGTAAAGATCGCCGTCGGGATCAGCTCGTGATCTGGTGAGGTCGGGTTGCCTTTGAATACGGTTTCAACAAAGGCCATGCCTTCGCGGATCGCAACCGGAGTCAGGTTCGCCCGGTCCGTCACATCGCCAATGGCATAAACCGACGGAACTGCCGTCTGACTGTACTGATCCACAAGGATTTCGCCCTTGCGACCGCGTTCAATGCCCAACTCTTCAAGGCCCAAATTATCTGAATTTGGGTTCCGACCCGTGGCAAACATCACCTGATCAAACAGGGTCTCATCGCCGTTCGTGGCTTTGACAAGGATCTGATCGCCCTCTTTGCGCATTTCCAGCACGTTGGTGCCCAAACGCAGATCAACGCCATTCTGGCACATCTCTTCGCTGACCAACCCGCGCGCTTCGTCATCGAACCCACGCAGGATTTGTGCGCCACGATAGTATTGCGTCACCTCAACACCCAGACCATTCATGATCCCGGCGAATTCGCTGGCGATGTAACCACCACCCACGATCAACATTTTCTTAGGCAGCTGATCTAGATGGAAAATCTCGTTCGACGAAATCCCCAGCTCGGCACCGGGAATATCTGGCAATGTTGGCCAGCCGCCAGTTGCAATCAGGATATGCTTGGCCGTCTTGCGTGTCCCATCCGCCAATTCAACCGTGTGCGCATCCACCAGCTTGGCGCGCTGGTCAAAGCTTTCGACACCGTTGTTCTTTAGAATATTGCGATAGATGCCTTCGAGTCGGTCTAGCTCAGCATGCATTTTGCCTTTGAACGCATCCCAGTTGAATGCACCGGGCTGAATATCCCAACCATAGCTTTGCGCATCTTCCACCATATCGGCGTATTCGCTGGCAAAGACCATCAGCTTTTTAGGCACACAGCCCCGGATCACACAGGTGCCGCCATACCGGTCTTCCTCAGCCAAAGCCACTTTGGCACCGGTATCGCCTGCCGCCACTCGGGCTGCGCGTACGCCACCAGATCCACCACCGATAACGAAAAGATCGAAATCAAAGCTCATGTTTTCCTGCCTCATCTGGAATTCCTGCACCGCCCGAAAGCCTTGCAAAGGGTGTAACTTATCCCGCGCCACTGTCCAGCCTGTTCCGTGGTCTCAAAGGTCGCGCTTATGCGCCCCGTTACTCTGGAAAAGGTGACAGCCTTGCAATGAACCGTTCACATAAGCCGGGATGTTAAGAATGAAAGCCCCTGTTTGCCATTGTAACAAACGAAAACAAGACCATCGCGAACGAATGGCATGCCACATTACGCGCCCACGCCCCTCTGCTTAATCAGCCAGATCTGTGAACAGGTTATCGCTTTCGACAAAATCCAGCCGATCATGTTCCACGGTCCCATCATTGATATCGCGCAGTTCAACCCGGCCATCCCCGTAGCCAATGACAACCGTATCGCAGACATCAATGAACAGACCGTTTTCCACCACACCCGGCATCTGGTTGATCACCAAGGCCAATTGACGTGGGTTTCCAATGCGGTTCAGGTGTAGATCCAGAATGTGATTGCCTTCGTCGGTGATAAACGGCGTTTCCCCATTCATCCGCAAAGTTGCGGACCGACCCAGCACATCCATCGAAATCAGCGTCTCCTCGATCAACGCCTGCGTGGTCTGCCAGCCAAACGGAATGACCTCGATCGGCAACGGGAACGCACCCAGCGTTTCGACCTCTTTGCCGATGTCCGCGATCACAACCATTTGATCTGACGCGGTCGCGACGATCTTTTCCTGCAGCAATGCACCACCACCCCCCTTGATCAGGTTCAGATCCCTATCGAATTCATCCGCGCCATCAATGGTCAGATCCAACCAACGCGCCTCATCCAGCGAGATCACCTCGATCCCAACGTCTCGTGCCAATTGCGCGGTGCGTGTCGATGTGGGAACGCCACGGATCTTGAGACCTTCGTCGCGCACCATCTCCCCAAGACAGCGCACCAACCAAGCCGCAGTGCTGCCTGTTCCCAGACCAACCCGCATCCCATCCTCGACGAAATCAGCGGCCCGCTTGGCAGCAACAAATTTGGCCTTATCAATGGGCGACAATTCCCCGGTCATAGCAGCATCCCCTCGCGCGTCCTTGTGCGACTTATAGCAAGTTAACACCAAGGCGCGAGAGGGAAACTAGGTTCAATCCCGCAGACACACCAGCGTTTGCAGGGCGATCAGGCGTCATGGTCGGCTAGAAAGAGTGCAAAGTGTGCGACGCATTGGCGACAGAATATTTGCCCCTGTTCATATGACATCATTGCGCGTTTCCAATAGGAAACGTCGCAATCGGCCCCCCATCGCCCCTTGGCCAGCGATAGAACGGGGCCATGACACAGATTTTGCGCCTCCATTATGCCCCTGACAATGCCTCGCTGATTATTCGGCTGGTGCTGACCGAGATGGGCTTGCCGTTCGAAACGGTTCTGGTGGATCGTACGAATTCGGCCCAAAATCGTACAACCTTTCTGGCGCTGAACCCAAACGGGCTGATCCCCGTGCTGGAAACACCCCAAGGACCGATCTTTGAAACGGCCGCAATTCTGCTATGGCTCAGTGACTGCACGGATCAAATGGCCCCAAACGCGCAGAGCGATCAACGCGCCGCGTTTCTCAAGTGGCTCTTCTTTGTCTCAAACACACTGCACGCAGATCTGCGCATCCTGTTTTACGCCGAGAAATATATAGACCCGAAACAAACCGACACATTGCGCGCCGGCATTCGCCCGCGACTGCGTCACCACTTGAAACTGCTCGATCAGGTCGCACAGGACGCGCCCGATTGGTTTCATGCACAGACCCCATCGGTTCTGACCTATTATGTTGCCTGCATGATGCGATGGATGGCACTTTATCCCAAGGGGTCGGACCAAAGCTGGTTCACCCCGGCCGACACGCCCTACCTGCAACGCATTCTACAGTCCCTTGAAACCCGCGACGCCACCCGCGCCGCGATCACCGCCGAGGGGCTGGGTGCCACTCCCTTTACCTCGCCCACCTACGCCACTCCTCCAGAAGGCTCAGCTACCTAAGATGTTTCTCTCCGTCTTCGATATGTTCAAAGTGGGCATTGGCCCCTCGTCCTCACACACTATGGGCCCAATGGTGGCTGCCGCACGGTTTCTAGACATGATGCGCGCCTCGCCGTTTGAGTTCCATGGTCTCAAGGCATCCCTGCACGGCTCGCTGGCCTTTACCGGCGTTGGTCATGCGACGGATCGCGCCACCATCCTTGGCCTCGCCGGGTTCATTCCCGACACCTATGACAATGACAAAGCCGAAGCCGCGCTTGCTGACATCAACGCCACCCACACGGTCCAGCCCGAGGGTCTCGCGCCGCTCGCCTTTGATCCCAAAACCGATCTGGTGTTCGACTACGATCACACGCTGGACGGCCACGCCAACGCGATGATCTTGATGGCGACCGATGCGCAGGGCGATGTCACCCTGCGTCAGGTGTTCTATTCCATCGGCGGTGGGTTTGTCCTAACCGAAGAGGAACTGACCCAAGGCAAAGCCACGGATGAAGGCGATCCGGTTCCATATCCGTTCAAATCCGCGACCGAGATGTTGGAAATGGCTAAGGCCAGCGGCAAATCCATCGCCGACATGAAACGCGCCAATGAAATTTCGCGCGGCTGTGAGGTCTCGCTTGCCAAAGGCACCGCGCGCCTGTGGGAGGTCATGAATGGCTGCATCGAACGCGGTCTTGTCACCGACGGGATCCTGCCCGGCGGGCTGAATGTGCGCCGCCGCGCCAAAGGCATTCATGATGCCCTGCAAGCCGAACGCGGCCTGAACCAAAGCGCCCCGCACACCATCAACGACTGGATGAGCGTTTACGCCATGGCCGTGAACGAAGAAAACGCCGCCGGGGGCCAAGTAGTGACCGCCCCCACAAATGGTGCTGCCGGGGTGCTGCCTGCAACGCTGCGTTACTACCTTGACCACGTGCCCGGCGCCTCTTCCAGCCATATCGAAGATTTCCTGCTGACTGCTGCCGCCATTGGAGGATTGGTCAAATTCAACGCCTCGATCTCGGGCGCCGAGGCCGGATGTCAGGCCGAGGTCGGATCAGCCGCAGCCATGGCGGCCGCTGGATTGTGTGCTGTCATGGGCGGCACCCCCGAACACGTCGAGAACGCCGCTGAAATCGCTCTGGAACACCATCTGGGCATGACTTGCGATCCGGTCAAAGGCTTGGTTCAGGTGCCCTGCATCGAACGCAACGGGTTGGGCGCGATCAAAGCCGTGTCCGCCGCATCACTTGCGCTGCGCGGAGATGGTCAACATTTCGTGCCGCTGGATGCTGCGATCGAAACCATGCGCCAGACCGGGCATGACATGCACGAAAAGTACAAAGAGACGTCATTGGGCGGGCTGGCGGTCAACGTCCCCAACTGCTGACTTTCTACTCAGATTGAGACAACGGCCCCTTGCCCCGGCAGAGAAGCCTGCTAGCGTGCGCCGATGTCTCAATCTGCAACTCTCAGTCCAACCCTGGACCGCCCCGTTCTCGGCATCATGTTGATGCTGGGCTTTTGTGTGCTTGCCCCCATGGGCGATGCATTGGCAAAAATTCTGGGCGCTGTGGTCCCGCTGGGCCTGTTGGTGTTTGTGCGTTTCCTTGTGCAGGCGGCAATCCTGATTCCCATCGTGGTGACAACCAAGCGCCCGTGGCGGTTGCGTGGTCGCCTGTTCCGGCTGATGGTTCTGCGCACCCTGCTCCATATCGCGGGAATCACCGCGATGTTCAGCGCGTTGCAATTCCTACCCTTGGCGGATGCCGTCGCAATTGCCTTTGTCATGCCGTTCATCATGTTGGTTTTGGGCAAATACATCCTGAACGAAGATGTCGGCATGCGCCGCTTTGCGGCCTGCCTTGTGGGGTTCTTTGGCACCTTGTTGGTCATTCAACCCAGTTTTGTGCAAGTTGGCTGGCCTGCGCTATTGCCCGTTGTTGTCGCGTTTGTGTTCTCATTTTTTATGCTAATCACCCGGCAATTGGCCAAAGAAACCGATCCGATTGGTCTGCAGGCTGTATCTGGCATACTTGCCACGATGCTCATGCTCCCGGTTCTGCTGATTGGTAACGCAATGGACATCCCCGCGCTGTCCCTGCCCGTGCCTGATACGAACACTCTCTGGATGTTGTTCGCGATTGGGGCCTTAGGAACCGGGGCGCACCTGTTGATGACGTGGAGCCTGCGCTTTGCCCCGTCGGCCACTCTGGCCCCGATGCAGTATCTGGAAATCCCTATCGCGACTGCAATCGGTTGGGTTATCTTTCATGATTTGCCCAATACCATGGCCAGCATCGGTATCTGCATCACCATTGGGGCGGGCGTTTACGTTATTCTGCGCGAACGGGCCAACGCGCGGCTTCCGACGCCAGAAGCGCCCGCATAACTGGGACCAAGACGTCTCGCGGCAAAAAGATCAGCAATCCCGGCGCATCCGCTTCAATCTCGACCCGCCCGGTTGGGGTGCGGTTGGATGTCCCAATCGCCCCGTCCGGCGCAAAGGGAACGGCATCAATCGGCCATTCCAGCCCCTGCGACCGCGCCCGTGTTCTGGCCAATGGAAAAAGCGAAACAACGCTGCCCGGCGCGATATCCAACGCGATCCTTGGCGGCGCGTGGAAAATCACCTCACGCTCGGCAATCAAGACAACCGCCCTGTCTGCGCGCCGCACCATCGCATTGAACACCGCCAACTGATGATCCACCCGCCGCCCCATAAACCCGACCCCCAACACAAGCGGCGTCGACAAATGGCGCAGGGCTTTGTCAAAATCCGTGCTATCCTGTTCGGGAATCGGAAACAGACGTTCTGGGGGGATACGACTTCGGACTGGCTCTGAAATTGAATCAAAATCGCCAATTACGGCCTGTGGAATATGGCCCTCTGCCACGGCAGCACGGGCTCCACCATCCGCAGCAACCAATGTCGGCGCATGTTTCAAGGCAAGCGCGCAGTCATCAGGACCCAAGTGACCGCCTCCGATCAAGGTTATTGGTTCCAAAGTCTGAACAATAGGCAGAGTCATGCGCGAATTAGCGTCCGATTTTTGGCTTGGACACAATCTGGACACAAAATAATACGTTCATTTGCACAGATTCGGACCGAAATTGACGTCCAAGGGATGGTAGAAGTGGTTCAATAAGTATGTAGAGGACGAGCATCCTATGGTACAGAACAACAAGGTATTGACCGTCTCTTATGGGACGTTTTCCTGCACTCTAGAAGGGTTTGACGACTCATTCGACACAATGAAAGCGATTGCCGAGTATTTTCGGGATCTCGCATCAGACGACCGATACTTCGGGGCGGAGCCGCCGCAACCCGATGCGGACATGCTGGCGCGCATTGCCCAACGGGAAATCTCTCGTCAGGTCGAGGCGCACCATGATTCCAAAGGGATCACATTGCGTGCCGCCGAAGCGGAGCCAGTGCCCGTCGCTGCAGACCCTGCGCCTACACCTCAAACAGTTGAGATCGCCCCTGCTCCTACAGTTGTGGCCCCCTCAGAACCTGAGATCGTGATCGAGCAGCCTGCGCCAGCCGCAACCGCAGAAGCGCCCACCGAGCCCGCAGCAGAGATCATCCCCCCGCAGGAAGCCGAGGTTCAGCCCGCTGAAGCCGCCCCCGCGGATGTGATCGAAGAGACCGCTGTCGAAGACGCCCCAGTGCAAGAGCCCGTCGTCGAAGACAGTGATGAGCCGGTTGAAGCGCAGGAAGTGATCGAAGCGGCAGCTGAGGTGATCGAGGAACCAGCAGCCGAACCTGAGCACGTCGAAGAGAACACCGCCGCCCCTGCTGCCACCCTTGAGAGCATCACAGCGCGGCTTGCGGCCGAGATTGAGACTGACGAAGCACCCGAAATCGAGGCCGACCTTCCCGAAGCTGAAATTCTGGAAGAGCCCGTAATCGTGCCTTCTTCGGACAGCATCGCAGCCAAGTTGCAGCGCATTCGCGCCGTTGTGTCCCGCAACGAACAAAGCACCGATGACGCCGACTATTCCGAGGATGAGCACGCCGAGGACCTGAACCTGAACCGCGACCAGATTGTCGAAGACACTCAAGCGGATGATGACATTTCCTCCATTCTGGAAAACGTCGAACCGGCCACCGATACGCCTGAAACACCGACCGAAGGCGATGCTCTGTTCTCTGATCTGGACACAGATGCCGACAGCGCAGAAACCGACAACGAGCTGATGAACATCCTCGGTGAACCCGAAGAGCCCATCGCCCCGGTGAACAAACCGCGCCGCGTCCGCGTTATCAAAGTCAAAAACACTGATTTTGAAAACGCAGTCTCTGCCGGTGATGTAGAGCAGATTGAGACTGAAGAAGACGCGCCACAGGCAAAGGATCAACACTCTGCGCCTGAGTCCCTGTCCCCCGAAGACGAAGAGGATCTGTTACGCGAACTGGCCGCTGTCGAAGCTGAGCTGAAAGCCAAGGCCAATCAAGAAGATGATGCCGAAGCCGAAGAGGAAAACGCCGCTCAGATCGAAGAAGAGACACAGTCCCGTCAAGAAGAGGCAGTGGTTGAAGAGGTCGCGGAACCCAAGCAGGAAGAAGCCAACCAGAAACCTGCACGTCAACCAGCCCCCGAAAAAACCGATGATGATCTGTCCCGCCTGATGGAAGCGGCAGACCAGAAACTGGACGACCCGGACCTGTCAACCAACCGCGATACCTATTCGCACCTGCGCGCCGCCGTTGCCGCAGCCGAAGCAGAGCGTTCTGCAGGCGGAACTGTCGGCACGCAATCCAGCGATGACGCCTATCGCGAAGATCTGGCCGCCGTTGTCCGCCCCCGTCGCCCAGCTGTTGGGTCAGGCCGCAGCCGTCCACGTGCAGAGGCAGACAAACCCGCGCCGCTGAAATTGGTTGCAGAACAACGCGTTGACACGGCTGACGAACCCACATCGAACCGTGGTCCGGTCCGTCCGCGCCGCGTTCCATCGATCTCGGTTGACGAACCCGAAACCGGAGACGCAGGTGGATTTGCGCAATACGCAGCCGAAAATGGGGCGACCACCCTGCCAGAAATGCTTGAAGCAGCAGCCGCCTATATGTCCTTTGTCGAAAACCGCGATCAGTTTTCCCGCCCCCAGCTGATGAACAAAGTGCGTCAACTTCAGGTCGACTCGTTCAACCGCGAAGACGGGCTTCGGACGTTCGGTCAACTCCTGCGGGATGGCAAAATCGAAAAGACCGGCGGGGGCCGCTTTACCGCCTCTGGTCAGATCGGGTTTCAACCCGACAGCCGCGCGGCTGGATAACAAGATAAAAACGCAAAACGCGGAGGGGGAATCCCCTCCGCGTTTTGCGTTACACAGTGGTAAAATTTCGTCACCGTACCTAAAAATCTGAATGAGTGACCATCCAAAAACAAAAGAGAGCGCTGCAATTCTGCAGCGCTCTCTTTTTTAGATTTCAGACTTTTACTTGTCTTCTTCGGCGTCAGGGTCAGCCTGTCCAACACCAATAAAGATGAACTTGAACGGCAGCGCCCAAAGCACCCCTGAAATGGCATAGACCACAAGCTCCAACCAGATCGGCGGGCGGCCCAATGCGTTCAGCAACGTGATGACTGCCACGATATAAAGCGGCAGTCCGATCAGCAAAATCACCAGCGACCAACGCCGCCGGGCTTTATAGCTGAGCCGGGGTTTCTTTGACTCCCCCATCAGTCTGCAAACGGGTCGGTGACAAGAATGGTGTCTTCACGCTCGGGCGAGGTCGAAACCATCGCAACCGGGCAATCAATCAACTCTTCGATGCGACGCACATATTTGATCGCATTGGCGGGCAGATCCGCCCAGCTGCGTGCGCCTTCGGTCGATTCGCTCCACCCTGGCAGTTCTTCATAGATCGGCTTGCACCGCGCCTGCTGGTCGGCGGCTGTGGGCAGATAATCCAGACGTTCGCCATCCAATTCATAAGCGACACAGACTTTCAGGGTTTCAAACCCGTCCAGAACGTCCAACTTCGTCAGCGAAATACCATTCACGCCCGACGTCGCGCATGTTTGGCGCAGCAGACAGGCATCAAACCAACCACAGCGGCGCTTACGGCCAGTGGTGGTGCCAAATTCATGGCCCCGCTCGCCCAAACGCTGACCATCGTCATCGTCCAGTTCCGTTGGGAACGGCCCTTCACCGACACGGGTGGTGTACGCCTTGACGATGCCCAGCACGAAATCAATCGCGCCCGGCCCCATGCCCACACCTGTGGCTGCCTGTCCGGCAATCACATTGGACGAAGTCACAAAGGGGTAAGTTCCGAAATCAATGTCCAGCAACGCGCCCTGGGCACCCTCAAACAAGATCCGCTTACCGGCTTTGCGCTTTTCATTCAGCACTTTCCAAACCGGAGCCGCAAATGGCAGCAGCTTGGGTGCGATCTCTTTCAACTGTGCGATCAGCGCGTCACGATCAACCGGATCAATCCCCAATCCGCGGCGCAGCGGATCATGGTGCTGCAAGGCACGATCAACGCGGGCCTCCAGCGTGGCTTCATCCGCCAGATCCGCAACCCGGATAGAGCGACGGCCAACCTTGTCTTCGTACGCCGGGCCAATGCCACGACCGGTCGTACCGATTTTGGTGCCCTTGCTGGCCGCTTCTTCCCGCGCCCGATCCAATTCGCCGTGAATTGGCAGAATCAGCGGCGTGTTTTCCGCGATCATCAACGTGTCCGGGCTGATTTCGACGCCCTGCGCGCGCACGGTCTCGATCTCATTCATCAAATGCCAGGGGTCCAGCACGACACCATTGCCGATCACCGACAACTTGCCCCCGCGCACAACGCCGGATGGCAGCGCGTGCAGCTTGTACACCTTGCCATCAATAACCAGTGTATGACCGGCATTATGCCCACCCTGAAAGCGCGCGATCACATCCGCACGCTCACTGAGCCAATCAACAATCTTGCCTTTACCTTCGTCGCCCCACTGAGCGCCGACAACAACCACGTTGGCCATATCCGGTCCTTTTTTGTGTTCGTCAAACCCGCGCCCGTATAACGATGCCCGCGCAACAGGGAAACCGCAATTTCGACGCATGTGATCTGAAACACTGGACAGCACTGCATCTTTAAGCGATTCTGGGGCGCAAAAAATGAATTCAGATTGGGACTTTGGGCATGTTTTTGCGATGGTTGTTTGCATTCGTGCTGTTGACACTCACTTACAATCCCACGGATTGGAATTATGTGCGATGGACCGCAACCCACTATGAAAGCCGCCTGTCAGTGGCGGTCCTGATGGGGTTGTTGCTCATGATTGGCTATATTATTTACCTGTGCGCCACCCTGTGGTCGATCGGGGGATTCGGCATGTCGCTGATCATGTCTGTGGTCGCGGCCCTGCTGTGGGTGCTCTATGATTTTGGCCTATTGGACCTCACCAACACCAACAGAAATGTTTGGCTGGGAATCTTTGCGCTCTCTATCGTGTTGGGAATCGGGTTAAGCTGGTCCCATGTTCGCCGCCAGTTGGCGGGACAGGCAGATGTTGACGACGTCGAGGATTGACCCATGGGCCCCTAGAAATTCGAAGACTTCTATTATAAAAACGTGGGTCTGGGCGAAGGGTGCGGTTGTGCCGAAAAGATTATCGATGTGCATGAATTCAATCGCCTCGCCGGGCGCAGCAAGCGCCTAGCGCCCCGCTTTCCCCTGCCAAACCGGACAAGCCTCAAGCGTTTCCTGCAAAAGGCCGGCCTCACGCGCCGCCCGTCGCATCCAAAAGACTAACGCTGCCCAGCACGCGCGCGATCCCTAGATCGCGCCGCGCTGAGCTTGCTCCTTGTGGGCCAGATCAGCGCGCCTTTACCTCATGTGCGCAACACCACAGGCTCCCCATGCGGCGTTGTCAAATAGGCCTCTTCCCAAGCCTGTTTGACCGGGGCAACCTCTCCCGGCAAGACACTGCCCGCTTCGATCAGATAGGTTTCCAGCGTCTCTAACCACGCCTGAAAATAGTCCTCGCCGCCATCCAGCTCTTTTTCCAGCCCATGGCGTTTCAACGTCGCGGAAAACCGTGCCGCCCAGTCGGGCCAGGCAAATCGACCGGCTTCGTTCAAATGCACAGTCAGCGCAAAAACCTGCGCATGCCAGGGCTCGCTGAACACCGGCTCCGGGGCCGACACTGTCGCACAACTGCTCATACTGCCTCCAAATAGCTCTGCCACAGGTCTAACACGACCTCATCACCGGGATGCTCTGGATCGGCCCACAACTCGGATGCAGGGAACACGACCGCATAAAGCGGCTCAGGGGCCTCGCCCAGCCCGTGGGCACTGCTGTCCGGCAAGACATGTGTGCCATGCAACTTTAGAATATGGCCCTTTGCTCCAGCGGCATAGATTGGCAGACGGGTGTGCCCGCCCTCCACCAGACGATTCCCGCTGATCTGAAGGGTTCGCACCGCTTGCCCTGTTTCGAACGCCACCGCCACATCACTGGGGCGATCCGCAGGGCCGCCCTTGGCCAACGCCCCGGCAACCGCTTCGGCTTTCAGCTTCTTATCTGCCAGAGGGTGCGTTTCCCCTGCGCCCGCAGCCTCAAAATCTTCGCGAGTCAGCACACCAGTCTGAACCAGCAGATCCGCCAATCCCGAGATCCATTTTTCGTAATACGAGAATCGCATGTAATCTTTGGGCGACAGCAATTCGCGCGTATGACGTGAGACGTCGATATTCCATTGCCCCAAAGCCCCGGCCGCCAATGTCACCGCCAAAGCGCGTCCATGCCATTCGGTTGCAAAAACGGGCGCGCCTTCGGCATCGGGCACAACCGGCCCATCGCCGAACCGCCCCCCCATATCATGCACCCGGGTCATGATGGCACCTTGGGCAGGCCCGTGCCAATCATACTGTCCCGCGTTACCAGCTCTGCCAGTTCCTCTTCGCTCAACCCTTCGGTTCCGGCAGGTCGCATCGGCAGAATCAGATACCGCACTTCGGCCGTCGAATCCCAAACCCGGACCGAACTCTCGTCAGAAAGAGTAACCCCGAAATCCGCCAAAACCTTGCGCGGTTCACGTACCGCACGGGCCCGATAAGCGTCTGACTTGTACCACCCCGGCGGTATGCCCAACAGCGGCCACGGATAACAGCTGCATAGGGTACACACGACCATATTGTGCTGCTCTGGCGTGTTCTCAACCACCACCATATGTTCGCCCTGACGCCCGAAATAGCCCAGATCCGCAACCACCGATGTGGCATCCTCCAACAGCTTTGCTTTGAACGCTGGGTCGCTCCAAGCCTTGGCAACAACCCGCGCACCGTTTTGAGGGCCGATCTTGTTTTGGTAAATATCGATGATCTCATCCAGCGTGGCCGGATCGATCAGCCCCTTGCGTGTGAGAATGGTTTCCAACGCCTTGACCCTTAATGCAGGATCCGGGGGCAAGAGCGCGTGCGGGTGGTCTGAATGATCATGTGGCATGGTCCAGAGACTGGGTTCAGATGGCGCGCAAGTCCAGTGTCAAATCCGTGATCGCACCGATCAATGATTTTGATGCCAACTCATCCCTTGCCCCGGCCCCCAAACTTGCTTAGATACCGCGCGGTACAGCCAAACTCCTCGGGATATACATGGAAAACGTCGTTCTCATCGTCCATCTTCTTCTGGCTCTGAGCCTGATCGCCGTCGTTTTGATGCAGCGGTCCGAAGGCGGGGGTCTTGGCATGGGTGGCGGCGGTGGCGCCGCAGCCGGTCGCTCAGCCGCAACAGCCCTGGGCAAAATCACCTGGGTCCTTGCTGCCGCGTTCATCGTGACCTCGATCACCTTGACCATCATCGCCGCGCAAAAAGCATCCGGCAGCTCGGTCATTGATCGCCTCGGTGTTCCGACACAAGAACAATCCGCACCCGTCACCCCCAGTGTCCCAGCAGGCAGCGACCTGTTGCCACCGACACAGGGCGACAACGCGCCGTTGGTCCCGAAAGCCGACTAACACACCATACCTTGAATTCTGGATGAGAACCGCAACAGCATCTTGCGGTTCTCTTGCGTTATGCGCGCGAATCCTTTATATGCAAAGTCCCGTGATGCAGTGGTTTTTTACAGACCACCGGGCACTTAAATTCTGACCATTCACGGGGGCAGCCGAACAGACATGGCACGTTTCATTTTTATCACTGGCGGGGTTGTGTCCTCTCTTGGCAAAGGTCTGGCTTCGGCCGCGTTGGGATCTTTGTTGCAGGCGCGCGGCTTCTCAGTCCGTCTGCGCAAACTTGACCCCTATCTGAACGTTGATCCCGGAACGATGTCGCCGTTTGAACATGGCGAAGTGTTTGTTACCGACGATGGCGCTGAAACCGATCTGGATCTGGGCCACTACGAACGTTTCACCGGCGTTGCTGCGCGCAAGACGGACTCCGTCAGCTCGGGCCGGATCTATTCCAACGTTTTGGAAAAAGAGCGTCGTGGCGACTATCTCGGCAAAACCATTCAGGTGATCCCGCACGTCACAAATGAGATCAAAGATTTCATTTCAATCGGCGAAGACGAAGTAGACTTCATGCTGTGTGAAATCGGTGGCACCGTGGGTGACATCGAAGGTCTGCCCTTCTTTGAGGCCATCCGCCAGTTTGCCAACGACAAGCCGCGCGGCCAATGTCTGTTCATGCACCTGACGCTGCTGCCTTTCATCAAAGCAAGCGGTGAGTTGAAGACCAAGCCAACCCAGCACTCTGTCAAAGAGCTGCGTTCAATCGGTATTGCACCTGATATTCTGGTCTGCCGCTCCGAAGGGCCAATCCCCAAGAAAGAGCGCGACAAGCTGGCCCTGTTCTGCAACGTGCGCCCCGAGTCGGTGATTGCCGCGCAGGATTTGAAATCCATCTACGAAGTGCCCCTCGCCTATCATCGCGAAGGCATGGATCAGGCGGTTCTGGATGCCTTCCAGATCACGCCCGCCCCAAAACCGAATCTGGCTCGCTGGGATGATGTCGCGGACCGGGTGTTCAACCCCGAAGGCGAAGTCAAAGTTGCCATCGTTGGCAAATACACCCAGCTCGAAGATGCGTATAAATCCATCGCCGAGGCCCTGACCCACGGCGGCATGGCCAACCGGGTCAAAGTCAAAATCGAATGGGTCGACGCCGAAATCTTTGATAAAGAAGACGCCGCGCCCCACCTCGAAGGGTACAGCGCGATCCTTGTCCCCGGCGGATTCGGCGAACGCGGCACCGAAGGTAAGATCAAAGCCGCGCAATACGCCCGCGAACACAAAGTGCCCTATCTGGGCATCTGTCTGGGCATGCAAATGGCCGTCATCGAAGCCGCCCGCAATGTGGCTGGCATCACCGAGGCGGGTTCCGAAGAATTCGACCACGAATCTGGCAAAAAGCGGTTCGAACCTGTTGTGTACCACCTCAAGGAATGGGTGCAGGGCAACCACAGAGTTGAACGCAAAGTTGGCGACGACAAAGGCGGCACCATGCGTCTGGGCGCGTATAACGCTACGTTGGCCGAGGGGTCCAATGTTGCCCGTGTCTATGGCACGACCCAGATCGAAGAACGCCACCGTCACCGGTATGAAGTCGATATCAAATATCGCGAGCAGCTGGAAAAAGTCGGCCTCAAGTTTTCCGGCATGAGCCCTGACGGACGCCTGCCAGAAATCGTCGAGTGGGCCGATCATCCGTGGTTCATCGGGGTTCAGTTTCACCCCGAATTGAAATCCAAACCCTTTGCGCCCCACCCTCTGTTTGCGGATTTCATCCGCGCAGCAACAGAAACCTCGCGCTTGGTTTGATCGAAATTGACCCGCCTCTGACACCAGAGGCGGGTTTTTTCATGACCTCGGTTCCACCATCTGAACCCAGCCCAATTGCCGAACACGGGACTCGTGCTAGATCTATGTCACTTGCACACAAGATCGGCCTTCAGATGACATCCGGCACCACCATCACCGTCCATGACCGCATGCAAAGCGGTTACAGCTACCCCCTGTCCGCACAGCCCGGCGATGTAGCGACAGATCGGTTCAAACCGCATTACTCCCCCAAACAGATGCTCGAAATGGGTGTGTTTGAGGGAAAGTACTGCACCGACTGCCGGGATGAATTTCCCGCTGACTGGTTCGAAAACGCCAAACTCAGCGCAACGGCAAACCCAGAGCTCAACTATTTTGGCATCAAAAGCCGCCAGCCTCTGTCCGTATGGCAGGACAAAGGATGGATCATCGGACCAGACCCCCGCGGGTGGTTCCAATGGTACTGCCGTTATTACCTTGGCCGTCGCCTGCCCGAGGTCGACGCCCAGCAAATCAAACGCTGGCGCGCCTTTGCACGTCATGCGGGCCAAATCCGCGCCAACTGCCACACGGGCGATATCTTTTGCCGACCCCGCCAACGGCAGGGCCTGCTGCAATGGTCACATGACCCGCTGATCTGACCCTAAACCCAAGTGTCCCGTAGCACCCGCATCCAGTTGGACCAGCAAATCCGCTCAATCCGATCAGACGCATACCCATGCCTGTCCATGGCCTGCACCAAAGCAGGCAATTTATCGACCGAATTCAACCAGACCGGCGGTGAACAGCCGTCATAATCAGAGCCAATGCAAACGCCCTCTTCGCCCAGATGCTCCAACAGGTAATCCATCTGCGCCAGAATCATCTCAGGCCCTGTATGCGATTTTGGCTGCCCATCCGGGCGCACGAACGTGCATTCGAAATTCACCCCAGCCACACCCCCGCTATTGGCAATCATCCCAAGCTGAGCATCGGTCAGGTTCCGCGCATGGGGCGAGACGCCATAGGCGTTGGAATGAGTCGCCACCAAGGGCTTACCCGAAATTTCGGCCACATCCAGAAACCCGGCCACGTTCAAATGGCTGAGATCCACCAAAATACCCAATTCATCACAACGACTGACCAATGCCCGGCCCCGCTCGCTCAATCCGCCGCCGATATCCCCATCTGACGGGTACCGAAACGGCACCCCTTGCCCAAATGCATTCGGGCGGCTCCAAACCGGGCCCAACGATCGCAGCCCCAATGCAAACAACTCATCCAGTTCGGTCATCTCGGGCCCGATCCCTTCGGCCCCTTCCAGATGCAGGATCGCCGCCAACTGACCCTGCTCTTTTGACGTCTCGATCTGGTCCACGCTGGTACAGATTCGCAGCGCCCCGGCCTCCTCTAGCGCGACCAACACATCCGCTTGCGCGCGGATCATGTCCCATGCCTCTGCTTCATCCAGCGCAGCGGGCAAAGGCACATCATAATCACCACTCAAAGAATCAAGGTTCATTCCTCCGGCCGACCGCGCCCACAAGGCAAAGAACCCGCCCCCAAAACCGCCAACCTTGGCACGCGGCAAATCAACCTGCCCCACACGCCCGCTCAAAAAGCCGGGCACAGCGTCCCGCCCCCCTGCCAACCACAACTTGGTCAGCACATCGTTATGTCCATCAAATATCATCATCCCCGCAGAGTGACGTGATTCCCTGCCCATCCACAAGGTGGTCGCGAAAACGGATTGCACCGACCGCCGATCCGCGTCACCCTGACCAAATTAGACAGGAGAGTTGATATGGCTAAAGGCTATTGGGTGGCCCACGTAGATGTGGACGACATGGAAACCTACAAGAATTACATCGCAGCAAATGGTGATGTGTTTGCAGAATATGGCGCCCGGTTTCTGGTGCGCGGTGGCGACCGCCAAAACCCCGAAGGTCAGGCCCGCGCACGTACCGTCGTGATTGAATTCAAAGACTACCAAACCGCCCTAGAGTGTTACAACAGCCCCGGTTATCAAGCCGCCAAAGCCCTGCGTGACCCAGTTTCCAGTGGCGATTTGGTGATTATCGAGGGCTATGACGGGTAGTTCGCACTTGGCGGGACGCAAAATATGGGGTAATTTCGGGTCATGTTGAAAAAGCTCTTTCAGGCGTTCCGCCCCTCCGAAACACCAAACCTGCCCGATCCGGATGCCGAATTGGCGCTCGGGGCGCTTTTGGTGCGTGTTGCCAAATCGGACCGCGACTATCAGGTCGAAGAGATCAGCCTGATCGACCGCATTCTGGCCCGCCTTTATCAGCACAACGCGATCGAGGCCGCAAAAGTACGCGCCACGTGCGAGAAACTGCACTCTGCCGCGCCTGAAACGGACACCTTTGGGCGCCTGATCCGTGAAACCACCGGCTTAGAAGAGCGCCTTGCAGCCCTTGATGCCCTGTGGGAAGTGGTTCTGGCAGACGGCAAACAGCAAGAAGGCGAGCTGAAAATCGTCGAAGAATCACGCATTGCGATGGGCCTTAGCATCAAAGACAGCCAAGCCGCGCGTGAACGGGCGATGAATAAGATGTGAACGTCTTGGCCCGGATAAAATCCCGGCCTATACCTTCACATATGTTTCGCGATTTCCTCTCCAAGCTGATTCAGCCAGAGCCCGCCCCTCTTGCCGATACGGACGCCCGTTTGGCGCTTACCGCCCTGTTGGTCCGTATCGCACGGTCCGACAACGACTATGCGCCCCAAGAAATGGCCCGGATCGACCGGATCACCGCGACCCGTTACGGGCTCAGCCCGTTCGAGGCCGCAGGCCTGCGTTCCAAAGCCGAAGTGCTGGAAACCGAGGCCCCCGATACCGTCCGCTTTACCCGCGCCATCAAAGACGCCGTCCCGTATGAGGATCGCCGCGCCGTGCTCGAGGCCGCTTGGTCCGTGGTTCTGATTGACGACGAACGCGCACAGGAAGAAGACGCCGTGCTGCGACTGGTTTCGAACCTCTTGGGGATCAACGACCGCGATTCCGCGCTGTGCCGCCACGCCGCTGCGCGCCAGTTGGGGCATTCATCTTGACCGCCATGTTGGGCATGTACGACATGCCAGCCCTGCAGCCCGCCAATGACCGGCTGTGGTCCGCCATCCGCGCCAATCTAAACGACGGCCCTGAAACCTTGGATCGCGACCGCGATTTTTGGGAGATCTGGCGCGACCCCGATATGGTCTTTTCACAAACCTGTGGCATGCCCTATCGCACACAATTGCATGGCACGGTTCAACTGGTTGGAACCCCCGACTATGGTCTGCCAGATTGCCCAGCAGGGTATTACCGCTCTGTTTTCGTAGCCCGTGCCGACACGACCGGGGATCTTACTGACCTCTGCGCAGGGACCTTTGCCTATAACGAAGGCGTGTCCCAATCCGGCTGGGCCGCACCAATGACGCACCTTGGCGGTCTTGGGCTAAAGCCTGCCAAACTGCTGCAATCCGGTGGACACGCCCTATCAGCCCGCGCCGTTGCCGAGGAGCGCGCAGATTTCGCTGCGCTCGACATGCTGACGTGGGTCTTGCTGCAGGAACACGAACCCTTTGCACAATCCCTGCGGATCGTTGCCCTGACAAACCCGACCCCCACACTCCCCTATATCACCGCCCTTGGGCGTGACCCGGCCCAGATCGCCACAGCTGTTCGTGCGGCCATCACAGATCTCTCGCCCGAGGATCGCGCCGCCTTGCACCTGCATGGGTTAGTCGACATCCCCGCCGAAACCTATCTGGCGGTGCCCACCCCCGCCGACCCCGAGAGGTAAGCCAATGATGCGGTTTGACGGAAAATGCGTTGTCATCACCGGCGGAAACGGCGGTATCGGATTTGGCATCGCCCAACGCTTTGCCGCTGAAGGCGCGCATGTGGTGATCCTTGCCCGGTCCGCCGACACAGGGAAACAAGCCGCTGCTGCGCTGTCTTCCACAGATCGCCCGGCCCTGTTCCTGCAGACCGACCTCACGGACGAACCGTCGATCCTACGCGCGCTGAATCAGATCGAAGCCACCTATGGCCACATGGATGTACTGGTGAACAATGCAGGCTGCGGTCTGTTGAAAAGCCCGGTTCAACCCGACACGCCCACCGCCGAACGCTGGCAAGCTTTTCGCCAGTCCAACCTCGACAGCATGGTCTTGCTCAGTGCCCATGCGCTGCCACTGCTGGCCAAGAGCACAGACGCCAGCATGGTGAACATTTCCTCCACCGCCACGCTGCACGGCAACTGGGGGCTTTACGGTGTCGCCAAAGCAGGCGTCGAAGGGTTAACCCGCGCCATGGCCTCCGAAGGGGCGCCGATGGGCATCCGGGTGAACGCGGTCAGCCCCGGCTGGATCGCCACCTCACCCGAACAGGAACACGAGGTTCTGCGCAACACCACCCAGCCCCCATCGCTGTCCGGGCGCATGGGCACACCTGCCGATATTGCCGGTGCGGTTGCCTTTCTCGCCTCGCCGGATGCGGCTTTCATCACCGGTCAAACCCTGATCGTGGACGGCGGCAAGACCACAATCGACTACCCGTCGCGCGGCATGCTCGAATCTCATGGTCATCGCGGTGCAGCACGCCCAAGCGCCGAATAGACAGTCAACCTGCCGATCCGGGCAAAAAACAGCATTCCCTATGGTCAATTTGTTAATTTGCCCCCTTGAACTTCCCTTTTGAACGTTGCATTGCGCCGAAAATTGCGACCTATTAGCTCATTAATCGATCCAACAACACCGGACCCATCGTGACAGACACCTCAGCCGTCATCCAGATCACCAACCTCCACAAAAGCTTTGGACAACTCGAAGTTCTTAAGGGGGTCGATATCACCGCACATCGGGGCGACGTGGTGTCCTTGATCGGGTCCTCTGGATCAGGAAAATCCACCCTGCTGCGCTGCTGCAACCTGCTCGAAGACAGCCAGCAAGGCGAGATTCTGTTCAAAGGCGAACCCGTCACCTGGAAGGGCGAGACCCACGCGCGCCGCCCTGCGGATGCAAAACAGGTGCTACGCATTCGCACAAACCTGTCGATGGTGTTTCAGCAATTCAACCTGTGGGCCCATATGACCATCCTGCAAAACGTGATGGAAGCGCCCATGACCGTTCTGGGTCGCGACAAAGCCGAAGTCGAAGACAGCGCCCGGCGCTATCTGGAAAAGGTCGGCATCGGCGACAAGTGCGACAACTATCCTGCGCAGCTATCGGGCGGCCAACAGCAACGCGCCGCCATCGCGCGCGGGCTGTGCATGGAGCCTGAGGCGCTGTTGTTTGACGAACCGACCTCGGCGCTGGACCCCGAGCTGGAACAAGAAGTCATCAAAGTTATCAAAGATCTGGCGGCAGAGGGGCGCACGATGTTGATCGTGACCCACGACATGAAAATGGCCGCCGATATCTCAAGCCATGTGGTGTTCCTACACCAAGGTTTGATCGAAGAAGAAGGCACGCCCGACGACGTCTTTGGCGCGCCCAAATCAGACCGGCTGCGCGGGTTTCTCTCCGCAACGCAGGCCGCATAATCATAACCAACAAAAAAACGATGGGAGATACATTATGAACAAGCTGATCCTGACCACAGCTGCGCTGGCGCTGACCGCTGGCATGGCAATGGCCGAAACTGTCCGCATGGGCACCGAGGGCGCATACCCTCCCTACAACTTCATCAACGACGCCGGCGAAATCGACGGTTTTGAACGTGAAGTCGGCGACGAGCTGTGCAAACGCGCCAGCCTGACCTGTGAGTGGGTGAAAAACGACTGGGATTCGATCATTCCGAACCTCGTGTCCGGCAACTACGACACCATCATCGCGGGCATGTCGATCACAGCCGAGCGTGACGAGGTCATCGACTTCACGCAGGATTATTATCCTCCCACCAACTCTGCTTATGTTGGCGCTGCCGAGGGTGTTGACGTGAAAACCGGTGTTGTTGCAGCCCAGACCGCAACCATTCAGGCTGGTCACGTTGCTGAATCCGGTGCAACTCTGGTTGAATTCGCAACGCCCGAAGAAACCATCGCAGCCGTTCGTAATGGCGAAGCCGATGCTGTTCTGGCCGACCGCGACTATCTGGTTCCGCTGGTCGAAGAATCCAATGGCACACTCGTCTTTGTTGGCGAACCCGTTCCACTGGGCGGCGGTGTAGGCATGGGCCTGCGCGAAAGCGACGGTGAACTGCGTGCCAAATTCGATGACGGTATCACCGCAATGAAGGCAGACGGCACACTGAACACGCTGCTGAAAAAGTGGTTCGGCGAAGAAACCGCCACCTACTAATCTAAATCCAGAGGGTCCGTATGGAAACATGCGGACCCTTTGCCCCACGCGCCGCGACGCCAGCCTTTGGGCTGCTGCTGATGCCGCCGCTCTTGGATCCTGATGTTTTCCTACTGCGCTGATCCCGATACGCTCGGAACGTTCCGCTGGTTTTCGTGTTATCTCACGAACGGCGTGCACATGTCGTTCTACATGTCCTTTCTCAAAGTTCTGGCACTGCTTGCTGTGACCGCCCCCGTTGCATTGGGGTTTGGGTTCGCCGGTGCCATGGCCGCCCGCGCCCGGTTTGCCCCGATCAGCCTGGCTGGGCAAAGGATATATCGCAATCGTGCGCGGCGTGCCCGACATCGCCTTTTTCCTGTTTTTTGTCATCGCGCTGGATCAGGCGTTCGAGTGGACCCGCCATAAGGTGCTGTGTCCCGAATGGACCGATCCCATCCGCCAAGGCAACGACTTCCTTGTGTGCTCTGCAGCCAAGCTGCCACTGGGCACCTCGCCTGAATGGGTGCACGAAACCTATGGATTTTCGCTGGCGGTCATCACCTTTGCCATCGTGTTTGGCGCCTTTGCCGCCAACGTTCTGTTTGGCGCCATGCGCGCCGTGCCCCATGCCCAGCTGGAAACGGCCGAGGCTTATGGCATGAGTCATCGCCAAACCTTTTGGCGCATTCTGGTGCCACAAATGTGGGTCTTTGCCCTGCCCGGTCTCAGCAATCTGTGGATGGTGCTGATCAAAGCCACGCCATTGCTGTTCCTGCTTGGTGTCGAAGACATCGTCTATTGGGCGCGCGAACTCGGCGGCACCAAGACCTCCAGATTCACCAGCTACCCGCATGGCGACTGGCGCATGTGGTATTTCTTATTCCTGCTGGTGTTCTACCTCGCCTTTACCCGCGTGTCCGAGATCTTTCTTGAGCGCATCATGACCAAACTCACCTACGGTCAGGCCACCTCTGGCGGCGAAGCCCAGCGTAAGGGGGCACCGGCATGATCAGACGTCCTAACCCACGCCACCGGGTGCCGCACGTGCCTGTGACACAGGCACTTTCGCGCACTCGACCTCCGTTCCAAGGAGGCCGGGCATGAGCTGTTTTCAAACCATTCAGGACTATGGCCTGCGCTCCATCGGGTATGGTGAACGCCTGCTGCCCAAGTCCGATTTCACCCTGTGTGAACAGTTCACCCTGATTGGGTCCGGCATGATCTGGAACATCTACTTTGGTGTTCTGGCGCTGTTGCTCGGGTTCTTTTTTGCGACCGCATTGGCGGTGGCCAAATTCTCGTCCAGCCGCCTAATCCGCAAACCGGCAGAGTGGTTCATCTTTCTGTTCCGGGGCTCGCCCCTGTTCATTCAGTTCTTCTTTGCCTACTTCCTGTTCTTGAACCTCAAGGGCGTGCACCCCTTCTTTGGTCCGTTTACCGCCGCATGGCTGGGGGCGTTGATCACGCTGTTCCTGAACACCTCCGCCTACACAGCCGAGATCTTTTATGGCGCGCTGCGCTCGATCCCCAAGGGCGACACCGAAGCCGCCGATGCCTATGGCATGTCCGGCTGGCCCCGGTTCAAACGGATCATCTGGCCCACCATGCTGCGCCTGGCATGGCCCGCCTACACGAACGAGGCGATCTTTCTCTTTCACGCCACCACACTGGTCTATTTCTCGGGCTTCCCCGCATGGCGTCAAAAAGGCGATGCGCTCTATTACGCCAGCTACTTTGCCGACAAAACGTTCAACCCCTTTGTGCCCTATCCCATTCTGGCGTTCTACTTCATCATGGTTACGCTGGTGATCGTGGGGGGGTTCGGATTGATCAACACTCGGCTGAACCGTCACCTGCCCTCGGCACGACGCGCCAAGCTGCGCATCCGTCCCAACCTGATCCGCTGATCACTGGCCGCCCCTATTCAAACACGCCCTTCACTTGGCCGCTTTAACGCGCCCAAGTGACCCCAACCTTGCATCTGCCCCCCACACAACCATACAGAGAAGAGGCCCCTCATTTCTGCAATACCCCCCCTCAGGAGTGGTGTTTTGCAGTGATATCGAGTAAGGTATGACCATACATTCAATTTTAAGACCTTCCTAAATTGGATCAGCTTTTCGCGCTGATCCGTCAAAGAAAGCTATTTCAGTGACTATCTGTGGTCGAAAAATCGACCTCGTCTGGCTGAGGTCATTCCAATATTCTACTTTTCTGGTTGCTCTTATCGGAGCATCCCTCTCCTTCGTTGCCTATGACATGTTGGAACGCATAGAACATGAACGTGAAACCGCAAACTTTGCGCTCGCTGCCAATCATCCGGTGGCAAACCTCAGCAATAAAATTCAAACCAACCTCGCGGCAGTTCAGTCCCTTGTTGCATTTTACGAAAGTTCTGAATTTGTCAGCCGCAAAGAATTCGACACTTTTGCGTTGTCCGTTCTCGACTGGCATTCGAACCTACAGGCCTTGGAATGGCTACCAAAAGTCACGGCACCAGAACGTGAAGCTTTCGAAAGAAAGGCAAGATCAAACGGGTTAGTGGCCTTTCACATCACAGAACAAGGGAGCGACGGGAATCTGATCCCCGCCCATGCGCGCTCTGAATATTTCCCCGTCTTCTACATGCAGCCCATATCCGGAAACGAAGCCGCTTTGGGCTTTGATCTGATGTCTGAGACAATCCGAAAAACGACGCTCGAAACAGCTATCCGGCTCCGTCGGGTAACCGCCTCGCAGCCGGTAACGCTGGTACAGGGACCGGAAAACAAACTGGGCATTCTCATCGCGGCTCCCGTTTTCTCCCCGACCTCTTCCACCTGGGACACGTCTGACTTTGCAGACTCAGTTCACGGAATTGTTCTGGCCGTCCTCCGGATAGACGATCTGATTGAGACCGCCATCGGACCTTGGGCGGATCGCTATGGAACCGCAGATATCCAAATATTTGCAACCCTGAGTACAGGTGAACGCCAGTTAATTTATTCCAGCCGAACCTCTGATTTGCTAAGAACCACAAGTCCAGCCTTGTCTCAGAGCGTAGAAATCGCCGACCAGAAATGGCAGGTGATTATTCGCACGCCACCTGAATGGGCGACAACACACGACCATTGGCTCCCCCCCCTTGCCCTGATGTTTGGCCTTACCCTGACCACGATCGCAACTCTTGTGTATCGCTTGCGCCTTATCGGGATGGCCAAACTATCGGCTTTGTCCGCGTCCCTAGAGGCACAGAACCAAGAACTTCGAACCGTTTCCCAAACGCTTTCAAAATATCTCCCGCGCCAACTTTGGGGTGCGGTTATGGACGGTGAAACCCGAGACGACATTTCAGCGAAACCCAAACTCTTGACCATCTTCATCAGTGACATCGAGGGCTTCACCGAGATTTCGAGCACGTTGGACTCAGCCAACCTAACCCGGCTTCTGAATGAATATTTTGCTGAGATGTCTCAGATCGCCGCGCGCCACGGCGCAACACTGGACAAATACGTTGGGGACGCAATCCTCATGTTTTTTGGCGACCCGGTCAGCAAAGGGCAACAGCAAGACGCTATAAATTGTGTGGCGATGGCGTTAGAAATGCAGGACCGTCTGGTGGGTCTGCGAAAGAAATGGCTCGATCTGGGGCATGGTGATCTGTTTCCATGCCCGCATGGCGATTCACACAGGCTATTGCGATGTGGGAACATTCGGCAGCTCTGATCGAATGTCTTACACAATCATTGGACTAGACGTAAATATCACTGCGCGCGTTCAAAAACAGGGTATCTTGGATGGCGTAACGGTCACTGAAACAACCTATGACCTCATCAAAGACGCATTTGATATGGCAGATTGTAGACAAGTTCACCTCAAGGGGGTTCCGCCACAAAGTTTGCCTAAGAAACGTTTACGGCAAAAAGGCTCATAAGGTTGATCTTCGCCCCCCTCAGCCCGGCATGGCGTCTTAGCCCGGAATAATTTGATCAAATTCCGTGACAACCCGTTTTGCCTCCGGTACATCTCAATCCAGAGCAACCGGGAGAGCACCATGGACGTCAGCCATCTGCACACTTTGCGCATCGGGATTTGCGATCTGAATGGCCAGATGCGCGGCAAACGCGTGCCCGCTGCCTATGCAACCAAGCTCAGCACTGGCGCCGTCAGAATGCCCTTTTCCGCGCTCAACGTGGATCTGTGGGGGGCTGACATTGCCGACAGCCCACTGGTGTTTGAAACCGGCGATGCCGATGCGGTTCTCTTGCCCACGGATCGGGGCCCTGTTCCCATGCCTTGGATCAACAGCCCAACCGCGCTGTTCCCCATGACCATGCACCACGATGACGGCACCCCCTTTGTTGGGGATCCGCGCCACGCGCTTGCCGCTGTGCTGGATCGCTATGCCGCGCGGGGCTGGACCGTGATTGCCGCGACCGAGATGGAATTCACCTTGCTGGATGACAGCGGCGAAACCCCACAGCCCGCCCATGAACCCGCTAACACAGCGCCGCCTTGTGGACGAATCCGTCCTGTCGATGGCCGAGTTGGATGCCTTTGATGGCTTCTTTACCGATCTCTATGACGCCTGCGAAACCATGGAGATCCCGGCCCAAACCTCGATTTCAGAAAGCGGCGTCGGCCAGTTCGAAATCAACCTGAACCACCAAGACGCCCTGCGCAGCGCAGACGACGCGTGGCTGTTCAAGGATCTGGTGCGCGGCCTTGCCCGCAAACACGGGTTCGCCGCCACCTTTATGTCCAAACCCTATGCAGATGACGCAGGCAACGGGATGCATGTGCATTTCTCGGTCGTGGACAAAGACGGTTGCAAACATCTTTGATGATGGCGGCCCAGATGGCACGGATCTGTTGCGCAACGCGGTGGCCGGATGCCTCGCCGCCATGCCCGCCAGCACGTTGATTTTTGCCCCCCACGGCAACTCCTACGACCGGCTGGTTCCCGGTGCACACGCGCCCACGGCGGCATGCTGGGCCTATGAAAACCGTACAGCAGCGATCCGGATACCCGGTGGCGCACCTGCGGCCCGCCGGATCGAACACCGCGTTGCGGGCGGCGACATCAATCCCTACCTGATGCTTGCAACTGTCTTTGGTGCGGCGCTCATCGGCATCGAAGATGCGATGACGCCCCCGCCCCCAATCACCGGCAACGCCTATGAGGTTCCCGATGTGCCGCAACTGGCCGCCAATTGGTCCGACGCGATCGCCGCGCTGGAATCCGATCCGCTGATGGTCCGAATTTTGCCCGCTGATCTGATCCGCTACCTTGCCATGACCAAACGGCAGGAAATCGCACGTTTCGCGGACCGTCCGCCCGAAACCCATTGGCTAAGCTATCTGAACGCAGTGTAACGACTTGCTGCGTCTGCCGCTCTTCGTCTAGCGTGACGCAGCCCAACATCAGGTGATTTATGAAAATCGGCATCCTCCTCGCCGGCCACACGCCAGACCCACTCCGCGACACCCACGGCAACTTTGACCACATGTTCGCTCAGCTTTTAAAAGGTCGTGCTTTCGAATTCATCAGCTTTGATCTGCTGGATGGTGCGCGCCCTTCAGTCGATCAAGCCGACGGATGGCTGATCCCCGGCTCTCTGCATGGCGTCTACGAAGACCACGCTTGGATTCCCACGCTTGAACAGCTCATTCGCGATATCCATCACGCGAAAAAGCCGTTGATCGGGGTCTGTTTTGGCCATCAGATCATCGCCAAAGCCTTGGGCGGACAGGTCGAGAAATATCAAGGCGGTTGGGCCGTTGGATATACCGAATATGATCTGGACGGAAAAACCATTGCCTTGAACGCATGGCATCAGGATCAGGTGATCGCAGCCCCAACCAATGCCCGAACCCTCGCCAGCAACGCCCATTGCGAACACGCGGTTCTTGCCTACGACGACCACATCTGGACGGTTCAGGCGCATCCCGAATTCGACGGCCCCTTTATCGATGGCCTGCTTCAGGATTATGGCCCCGGCATCGTCCCAGATGACCTGCTACACGCCGCCGCCAATCAAACACAGGCCCCAACCGACGCCGCATGGCTGGCCACTCAGATGGCAGATTTTTTCCAGAAAGCGAGGGCCTGATGGCCGATTGGACAGACAACCTCCCCGAAGGCGCACGCACCTATCTCGAAGGGCGCCGACTGGACGAAGTCGAGTGCATCATCTCGGACCTGCCCGGCATTGCGCGCGGCAAGGCAGTGCCTGCCAAGAAATTCGCACGCCAAAGCTATTTCCACCTGCCCGACAGCGTCTTTTACCAGACCATCACCGGCGATTGGGGCGAGGCAGCGGACGAAGACGGGTTCATCGAAAAGGACATGATCCTCAAGCCCGACTTTTCCACAGCCACGGCCGCCCCTTGGACCGGCGACTGGACCCTGCAAGTGATCCACGACGCCTATGACCGGGACGACAACCCGATCCCGTTCAGCCCGCGCAATGTGCTCAAACGCGTTGTGCAGCTCTATCACGACAAAGGCTGGGAACCCATCGTTGCCCCGGAAATGGAGTTCTTTCTGGTCGCCCGCAACATCGACCCGGCGCATGAAATCAAGCCCATGATGGGCCGCTCGGGCCGCCCCGCCGCCGCCCGACAGGCCTATTCGATGACCGCCGTGGATGAATTTGGACCAGTGATCGACGATATCTATGACTTTGCCGAACATCAGGGGTTCGAGATCGACGGCATCACCCAAGAAGGCGGCGCAGGTCAGCTGGAAATCAACCTACTGCATGGCGATCCGGTCAAACTGGCGGACGAGGTGTTTTACTTCAAACGCCTGATCCGCGAGGCGGCGCTGCGCCACGATTGTTTTGCCACCTTCATGGCCAAACCCATCGAACACGAACCCGGCTCGGCCATGCATATCCACCACTCGATCCTAGATATCGAAACCGGCGAAAACATCTTTTCCGGCCCTCAGGGCGGCGAAACGGACGCGTTTTACCACTTCATCGCCGGGCTACAGACGCACCTACCCTCGGCCTTGGCCGTCATGGCACCCTATGTGAATTCCTATCGTCGATACGTCAAAGATCACGCTGCCCCGATCAATCTGGAATGGGCCCGCGACAACCGCACCACGGGCATTCGCGTGCCCCTGTCCAGCGCGTCGTCCCGCCGGGTTGAAAACCGGATCGCAGGCATGGACTGCAACCCCTATCTGGGCATCGCAGCCTCACTGGCCTGTGGCTATCTGGGCCTGATCGAAGAAAACCGCCCCCGCCGCCAGTTCAAAGGCGATGCCTACGAGGGCGATGGCGATATCCCGCAGGTCATGGGACAAGCCCTCGACATGTTTGAAGAGGCAACCGCCCTACACGAGGTGCTTGGCCCCGATTTCGCCCGTGTCTATGGCATCGTCAAACGCGCTGAATACGACGAATTCCTGCAAGTGATTTCCCCTTGGGAACGCGAACACCTGCTGCTCAACGTCTGATCCCAGCGACAGTCCCCCCTAAAACAGTCCAACCCGTCCAGCTTCCGCAGTTGGGCGGGTTTTTCTATGGCGTAAACGCGCGCGCAATTGCGCCCAGAGCCGCAAAAGACGGCAACAGACCTTGGCAATTTCGAGTCTTTGTTTTACATTTACCAAAGGTTCTATTCAGGAAATTGAAATATGATACAGCCGCCAAACGTTCACGCCGCCGAACCCATCCCCGAAGCCGCCCGCGATGCCATCGACGCGCTGCTTCGCTCTGGGGATCTGTTCCGCTACACCGCGCCGGAAAATTCCCCTGTTTCCCTGCTCGAATCCGAATTCGCCGCCCTCTTGGGCAGCAAATACGCCTTGGCTGTTTCCTCCTGCTCTGCTGCGCTGTTCCTGTCACTCAAGGCGCTTGGCCTGCCCCGTGACGCGCGTGTCATGATCCCCGGCTTTACCTTTGCTGCGGTGCCCTCGTCAGTGGTGCACGCCGACTGCATCCCCGTCCTGTGCGATGTGCAGGACAACTACCGCATCGACATGTCCGATTTCGAGGCCAAGCTGGACAGCGTGCAGGCGGTCATCATCAGCCACATGCGCGGCCATACGTCGGATATGGATGGGATCATGACCCTGTGTGACGCCCGCAATATCCCCGTGATCGAAGATGCCGCCCACTCGCTGGGCACCACATGGCATGGCGAAAACATCGGCACCCTTGGCCGCGTTGGCTGTTTCTCGTTCCAGTCCTACAAGATGATCAACGCAGGCGAAGGCGGCATCCTAATCACCGACGACGCCGACATTGTGGCGCGCGCGATCATCATGTCAGGCGCATACGAGCATAATTGGAAGAAACACCCGGTCCTACAGGATGCCTTCGCCAAATGGCAAAACCAACTGCCGCTCTATAATCTGCGGATGAGCAATCTCAGCGCCGCTGTGATCCGGCCCCAATTGCCCGAACTGATGCGCCGGGTGCGCGATGGCCGTGCCAACCATGACTACGTCGCAGACCGCTTGAACACCTCACCTTGGATCACTGTTCCCGCGCCCCTCGCGCCCGAAGTCCGCGCGCCCGACTCCATCCAGTTCAACATCACTGGTCTGGACGAGGCCGACACCCGCGCCTTTGCCGCCGCTGCCGAGGCCAAAGGCGTCAAGGTTCAGGTGTTTGGCCTGAGCGAGGATAACGCGCGCGCGTTCTGGAACTGGCAGTTCATTCCCGACCTGCCTGACCTGCCCCAAACACGCGCCATGCTGATGCAGGCCTGCGATGTGCGCCTGCCCGTGCGCCTGACCCGGGCGGAACTGGATGCGGTTGCGGATATCTTGCTAGAGGCCATGTCAGAAGTGGCCGGCCCCCTGCGCGTCTTTGGAACCTAAGCCCCAAACACCAAAGAGGCCCCAACCGGGGCCTCTATAAACTTTGCCTTACCGACAAAAAACTTAGCTCAGCTTGGACAGTTTGCTCTGCAATTCCGCCAGCTGCTTTTTGATCTCGTCCAGATCCTCGCCACCTTCTTCGGTCGCGGCTTTGCCTTCACCTGCATCTGGGGCCGACCAGTTTGTCCCTAAACCACCCGTCATCGCCTTCAGGAACGCCTGTTGCTGCGCCTGCATAGCTTCAAAACCGGGGATCTGAGTCATCGGATTGATGGCGCTCATGCCTTCCATCATCTTGGACTGACTGTCCCGCAACATATCAAAAGAGCTTTGCAGGAACTGCGGCATCACCCCACCACCGGGTTGCATGTAACTGCGCACCAAATCGTTCAACACATCCACGGGCAAAACATTTTCGCCCCTGCTTTCGTGTTCTGCGATGATCTGCAACAGATACTGACGTGTCAGGTCATCGCCCGACTTCAGGTCAATAATCTGAACTTCGCGGCCTTCGCGAATGAACCCTGCGATGTCTTCCAGAGTGACGTAATCACTGGTTTCGGTATTATAGAGCCGCCGGCTGGCATAACGCTTGATCAACAGCGGCTTATCGGTATCTGCCACGGACTTCCCTCCCCAAGGATGATGCATTGCAGCGTAGACTATGCGAGCGCAGAACAAAAAGAAAGAGCAGCGAACAGCAACAGCCTGTTTTGCCTGTTTCCTCAATTCTCTACTGGGTGCGCGCCTGTCTCATCATGACCAAAGGGCGGCCCCGAAACACCAGGCCAAAACCACAGGCCCTAAAACAAAGAAAGGGCAGATCTCGCGATCTGCCCAAACGGGATACTCCTAAAGGGAGGAGAGGGAGCGATCCCGCTTTATTTCTTACTTACCTGCTGTTGCTTTCTGAGCAGCGGCAGTTACGTCGTTGGTTGCTTTTTGAACAGCAGCCGATGCATCTTCTGCAACGTCTTTGCCAGCAGCCATCATCAACTCAACTGTGTCCATCTGAACTTTTTTCGCGATTTCAGCGAAAGCAGACATGTTTTCTGCAGCAACTTCAGCAGCGGCCGATGCGAAATCGGTTGCGGCTTTTGCGTAGTCAGCTGGATCAGCTTTAACTTTGGAAACTTCGGTCAGTTTCGACAGAGTTTCTTTTGTCCATTTGTTGGAGATCTCTGCGGATTTCTCAGCAGCTTCCAGAGCAACGCCAGACAGTTTTTCGTTCAGCGTAGCTGTGCTTTTGAATGCGTCTTCAACAGCACCGGTATCAACTGGAAAAGAACCCATCATGTCTTTCATGATCGCGGAAAAATCTTGTGTCTTGTTCATGGTATCAATCCTCTAGGCTGTTTACGGGCCCACCCCGTTTTCGTTCAGCTGATGAGAATATGATTTCTGCACCGCAGCATTTCAAGATATTTCTTGCTGCAATGCAGAATAATTTTAGGAACATAGCAAAATCAACGACTTGCTTTGACGGTCACATAGTCCCCCGGCGCGGGTGCAAGGCGCGGATGATCCGAATCGCCGGTATCACGCGCCGGAACTTGCTTGCCTGACCGCTTTTTCAACCAGGTTTCCCACATCGGCCACCACGATCCGGCGTGGTAATCGGCCTCTTTCATCCAGGTCTCGGCATCCCCCTTCAGATCAGGGTTCAGGTAATGACCGTATTTCTTTTTGCTGGGTGGGTTCACGATACCTGCAATGTGACCTGACTCTGAAACCACGAACGTTTTGTTCCGCGACCCCATCTTCTGTACACCCCGATAGCAATCTTTCCACGCCGCAATGTGATCCGTTTCGCAAGTGATCGACATCAATGGGATGTCCACCTCCTTCAAGTTCAGCGTATGCCCCATCAGCTCGAACCCGCCATCGGCAAATTCGTTGCGCTGACACAGACCCCGCAAATACTCCACCGCCATCTTGGCCGGCAGGTTGGCCCCATCCCCGTTCCAATACAACAGATCAAACGCAGGCGGTGTTTCCCCCAACATGTAACTGCGGATCGCAGGCGAATAGATCAGATCGTTGGACCGCAGATACGAGAACGTCCGCGCCATGATGTACGAGCGCAGAATGCCCTGCTTGTTCACCTCTTCTTCGATGCCATCAATGAAATCATTCTGCAAAAACGGGGTGAATTCCCCCTGATCCGAGAAATCCGTCAGCGCCGTAAAGAAGGTCGCCGATTTCACTGTCTTATCGCCACGCTGTTTCAACAACGACAGCGTCAGGCTCAGCGTGGTACCCGCGATGCAATAGCCCACCGCGTTGACCTGCTTGACGTTGCAGATCTTTTTGACCTCATCAAAGGCGGTCAGGAACCCGTCCTGAATGTAATCTTCCAGCCCGATTTCCGCATGCGAGGTATCAGGGTTCACCCAGCTGACCACAAACAGGGTATAGCCCTGCTCGGTCACCCATTTGATCATGCTGTTCTGGGCCTTGAGATCCAAAATGTAGAATTTGTTGATCCAAGGCGGAAACAGCACGATAGGGATATCGTGCACAGTTTCAGTCACCGGTTTGTATTGGATCAGCTCCATCATATTGTTGCGGAACACCACATCACCCGGCGTGGTGGCAATATTGCCGCCCAGCTCAAACGCGGTTTCATCCGCCAGCCGCACAATCAGCTCGCCTTTGTTGGCCTCAAGATCGGCCACCATGTTTTCCAACCCCTTCACCAGCGATTGGCCTTCGGTTTCGACGGCCTTTTCCAAAGCATCCGGGTTGGTCGCGAGAAAATTGGTCGGCGCCATCATATCAACAATTTGCTGCGCGAAATATTGCAGCCGCTGTTTTTCGGTGGGGTCGTCTTCGTTCACCTCTGAAAGCGCCTGTTCAATTGTGGCGGCATTGGTGAGATATTGTTGTTTGATAAAATGGAAATAGGGGTTGGTGTCCCACATGGGGTTTGCGAAACGGCGATCTTTGGGGGCCTCCTCGCCCGTTTCGATCCCGCCCGAGGTCAGCGATTTCTGCGCCTCAGCGAAATTCATCACTGTTTTGCCCCAGAATTCGATCTGCTGTTCCCACAACTTGGCGGGATTTTGCGCAGCGTCCGCCCAATAAGCCGTTGCTGCCTTTGCGAAAAGATCTTGATTCGGACCATCCAGCGCCGGGTGGTGCGGATTTTTCCCAGACATAATTTCGACCAAGCGTTTGGATAATTCCTCAACCTTGGTCATATTTTCTTTAAGGCGTTCAAAGTGTTCGCCGGTCAATTCCGGTGCGTTGTCTTGGCCAGTTGTCATTTAAAGGAATCCCCCCTAGTCTCGCTGCTACGCAGAATAACGTCGTGGGTTGCGGGGGGCAAAGCGACGAATGGTCCGGGTTTATCCGGTATTTTATTAGGAGAGCCAATCGATGCGCTATATGATGACCTACGACCTGATGGAAACGGTGCGAAACACCAATCAGTGGCTCGGCGCATCTGCCAATTCCATGGCATCTTATCCCATGTTTGCGATGATGCCCAACCCCGCCCTGAACTGGATGGCGGCGTGGGGCGAAGTCACCGAACGCACGTTCCAGCGTATGGTTGTCAAACCCGATTGGGGCATCCGCACCTTTACTTGCGAAGACGGCAAAGACCACCTGGTCGACATCCGCACCGTCGTCGAAGGTCCCTTTGGCGATCTGATCCATTTCAAAGTGAACGGCCGCGAAGAACAACCCCGCAAGGTTCTGCTGGTCGCCCCTATGTCTGGCCATTACGCAACCCTGCTGCGCTCTACCGTCAAAAGCCTGATGGTCAACTGCGAAGTTTACATTACCGACTGGCACAACGCCCGCGACATTCCCGTCTCGGCTGGCAAGTTCGACGTCGAAGATTACACACTCTATCTGGTTGATTTTATGCGCGAAATGGGTCCCGACACCCATGTCATCGCCGTGTGCCAACCTGCCCCACTGACCTTGGCCGCAACCGCCTATCTGGCCGAACAGGACCCCGACGCGCAGCCCCTGTCGCTGACCCTGATCGGCGGGCCTGTGAACCCAGATGCCAACGCCACCGAAGTCACCGATTTCGGCCGCCGCGTCACCATGGGCCAGCTCGAAGAAACCATGATTCAACAGGTGGGTTTCAAATACCCCGGCGTGGGTCGCATGGTCTATCCCGGCCTGCTGCAGCTGTCGTCCTTCATGTCGATGAACGGCGAGCGTCACTCCAAAGCGTTTCAGGATCAGATCCAGCGCGCCATGCGGGGCGAAGCCTCGGATCATGATGCGCACAACCGGTTTTATGATGAATACTTGGCCGTCATGGACATGACCGCCGAATTCTATCTGTCCACCGTCGAACGCGTGTTCAAAAACTGTGAAATCGCCAAAAACGAATTCACCGTCAAAGGCCACAAAATCGACATGGGCAAAATAACCAACGTCGCGGTGAAAACCGTCGAAGGTGCAAATGATGACATTTCCGCGCCCGGTCAGTGCATCGCAGCATTGGACCTGTGCACCAGCCTGCCCGACAGCAAAAAGGCCAGCCACGTCGAACCCGGCGCCGGTCACTATGGTATCTTTGCGGGCCGCAGCTGGCGCGACAACATTCGCCCGTTGGTCATCGATTTCATGAACGCCAACTCGGAACGCAAGCCCGCACGCAAAGCGCCTGCGAAAAAACTGAAAGCGGTTTAAGATAATGGGCGGGACCGCTTCCAACGATCTCGCCTTTTCCTGCACCTGCGGGTCTGTGCAGGGGCATCTCGATGCCTCTGCTGCCAAAACTGGCAATCACGTCGTGTGTTATTGCGCCGATTGCCGCGCGGCTGAACTGTACCTCGGCCAACCTGACCCGGCCCCCGGCCCGGTTGATATCCTGCAAACAACCCCAGATGTCATCCACATCACCCAAGGCGAACAGCATCTTGGTCTGTTCCGCCTCGGCCCCAAAGGGCTGTATCGCTGGTATGCGACCTGCTGCAATGCGCCGATGTTTAACACCCTTAAGTCCCCCAAACTGGCCTTTGCTGGTATTGCTGCGGCACGACTCGTAACACCCGACCAACTGGGACCAGTGGTAAGCGAGGGGTTTATTCCCCAACCCGACGGCAAGCATAAACATAAGAACGTCGGGCGTTCGGCCTTTGCCCTGTTCCAGCGCATGATCGCCGCCCGCCTGTCCGGCCGCTGGCGCGACACGCCATTTTTTGACGTGGACACTGGTGAACCCGTTCGCCCCGCTACGATCCTGACCAAAGACGAACGCAAAAAGCTCTATCCAAACCGATAAGTCTCTGATCCTAATCAGTGCTGTCGCCTAATCCACATCAAGCCACAGCTTACCCGCCCGATACCCGCCCTTGATCAGGAATCCGGGCGTGCGAATTTCGCTGTGCTGTGCCTCCCAATCCCGATAGCGATCATTTGTGACGATCCGCGCGCCCAGATCACGGGCCGCCGCAAGAATATAAGGATCGGCTGGCCTTCCCTTGGGCACAACCATCACATGGTTTTCAGGCAATCCCAGTTGCTTACTAAATCGGTGGTCATGCTGATAAGATCCCGAAACCAGATACCCTGCATTGGCATCGAACATCACACCCGGCGTAAACCCCAGTTCTTTCACCCGCGCCAGAACCTCGCGCACGGTTTGGATCTGGGGCGTTTCATCTTTCCAATACAAGACGTTGGACCCGTCCAAAATGACCCAATTCTGATCTTTTGACGGCGTGTCCCGGCTCTTGCGCACAATGCGCACAACCAGAAAAACGATCACAATCAGGGCCGCCAAAAAGGCTAGAAAATCCTGACTTGCGAACAAGGGGCGCATCGCATCAAGCACCGCAGCATTCCAACTCATACCGACCATGTTACCACTCACCAAACTCACGATAGTCTAAAGCGCCAGCCACTCCCGCAAGGCCTGCGTCACAATCTCGGGCGTTTCAAGAACCGGCAAATGGCCCGCATCTTCAATCACTTGCAGGTGGGCACCGGGGATCAACTCGGCCATGAACGTGTGCCGTTTAACCGGCGTCAACGCATCATGCGCACCACACATAATCAACGTCGGCACCTTGATCCGACGCAGGGTGCTTTGCTGGTCCGGTCGCCGTTGCAAGGCCCGAGACTGCCGTTCAAACAGATCCGGTCCCAGATCCCGCGCCATTTGATAAACGCGATCCAAAACCGCCATGCGCTGCGGTCCGGGGGCTAAAAACTCGGGCTGCATGGCTTGGCGCATCACCTCGTCCAACCGCCCCGCCTTGGCCCCGACAATCATCGGTTCTCGCGCCGCCGCAATATGGGGCGTGTCGGCCATGGCCTCGGTGTCCATCAGGCACAATCGTGTCACACGGTCCGGGGCGCGACGGATCAGCTCCATCGCGACGATACCACCCATGCTTAAGCCTGCCAAAGCAAAACGCGCAGGCAACTGTTCCAACAGGTGCGCGGCGATGTCTTCGATCCGATCGCCCTGCGTGACGGGGGCAATCGTCACCGCCCGTTCGCGCGATAAATGCAGCAACTGATGCTCATACAGCCGTGCGTCGCACATCATTCCCGGCACCAGAACCAATGGCTCAGTCATTCCAAAACCCTTTGTGAATCAACACGTTTACTCAAACAGCACTCAAATCCATGCTCAGCGCAGAATGCGTGTTTTGACCCCAACGGGCAAGTCTTACCTTAGGGATACGCGATGCCCCGAAACGGTGGGAAATCCGCATAACGGTCCTGGCGCTCAGCCAGCGGCATCTCTGGCTCCCGCCCCGCCACAATCAACCGCCCGCGCGGCGCGATATAGCTGTCGATCCGGCGCAACGGCACCGGACGCCACACCACATTAAACGCGCACAGTTTGGGAAAAAACCAGACCTCGGAATACTCCAGATGGTCATGCATCCACCACGCCAGATCCCGCCAATCCCGGCCCAGCGCGTATTGATCGGCAAACCACGGGATCACCACCGACGCCCCCGCGATCCGCGCGTCCCCAACACCCCGGTCCCAGATATGGCATTCCAACGGGTGCGTATTGCGCGCGCAGTTCAGTTTGTTGTCATTGCCAAACTGGTTCAGCGAGGGCGAACGATACCCAGACCGCACCGCAACCCGCCCAAAGGTTTCCTCAAGCGGGTCCATCAGCGTTTCACAAAACGCCCGCCCGGTCTCCAAAACCAGATCCGGATTATCCGGAAGGTTCTGTTTTCCGTGAAAATTACCGATCTCGGAATACAGGAAATCGCGCATAAAGAAATGCCGTGACAGCCGCTGTCGCCCGAATGTCTCAAGGCTCCACATACTGCCGGGCGTGCGCATCAGCTATGCCCGTTCCAACAGAACTCTCCGTTGGGTCCCAAGGGCGAAAACGGGTTATGGGCAATCTCCCAGATCGTGCCGTCAGGCGCGCGGAAATAGCCGTGATGCCCGCCCCAGAACACGTCCGCTGCGGGCTTCAGGATCTCTGCCCCCGCCAACGCCGCTCGATCCAGTACATCGCCAACACCGTCTTTGGTCCGGCAATTATAGCTCAGCGTCATCGCCCCCTGCCCCAAATCGGCAACAGACAGCCCGATTTCTTCGGCCAGTTTGTTCAGCGGATACAGGCCCAACACCTGGCCAATCAGGTCAAACGCGATCACCCCATCCGGGGTTTCAACACGCCGCCAGCCCAGCGCTTCGTAAAACGCCGCCGCCTGCGCCATGTCGCGCACGCCAAGCGTGATCAAACTTACGCGTTGTTCCATTACTTTATCCCATGCGCCTCAAGCCACGCCACAATATCGCGGACTGTCTCATCTGTTTGCCCCGGTGACATGATATCGCCCGTTATGACATGCGCCGATGGATCGTCTTCGGGGCCCATCTTGACCACCTGCACCAATGCAGTTGCGCCCCACCGGCCAGCAACCTCATGGCCAAGATCCGGGCGTACAACCCGGTCTTCGTCAGACAGCCGGAACAACGCCGGCACCGTCGCCCCAGAAAAATCAAGCGCCTCGACATCCCGCACCAAAGCCGCCAGCGGCGCCAACGCCCCCCAAGAATAGCGCGTCGTCCAATATTGGTCCTTGACGGTATCCCCGCTCGAGGTGACGCGCTCGCCCCCCATCACCAGCGGCGCCCAATATCGCGCAGCCGGCAGGTTCAACACCCATGCAAACGGGTCATTCAAACCAAAGTTGGGTGAGATGAACACCGCCGCCGCCACATCTTTGCTCAGCTCAGGGTTCAACGCCGCCGCAGCCGCCAATGTGGCCCCCGTCGACGTCGCGATAACGACAACCCGTTCCCCAACCGCGCGTCCAGCCGCCAATGCCTCGGCCGTATCCTGCATCCAATCTGATGCCGTCGCCTCTAGCATCGGGTCGCTGCCCCGGCCATGCCCCCGCATCCGTGTATAGACCAGATTGGCACCCAATGCCTCGGCCACCCGATCGGGAACCGGGCGAATTTCTTCAGAGGTGGCGGAAAACCCGTGCAGATACACAACCGAATACGGCGTGCGCTGCTCTTTATAGCCATCCTGCCAGATCACCCGCTTGGCGACCCCCGGCGTGATATCCTTGTACTGGGATTCAATGCTCTCGAAATAGACCTGAACGCCCTCGCCAAATCTGCGCGGCTCGAACTCAGGCGACAGGTTGACCTCTTCATGCGGACCAAAAACCCAGAACGCCCCGCCCACAGCGATCACCGCCAGCGCGCTGCGTCCCAGAAATTTACCCACACTGCGTATCATACGGCGCCCATCACATCCAACACCGCTTGTTCAATCAGCCCCAAACACGGCCCGTCCGAAAACCGATGATCCGCATCTTTGACGAGCAACAGGCGCATGTCTTCGCAGGTCGCATGTTCCAGCAACCGCACGGCGGTCTCTGTTGTCACCGCGGTATCCGCCGTGCCCTGCAAACAGCGCACCGGAAACGACAGGTTCAAAGGCGAGCGCAACACCAGCCGCTCGCGCCCATCCCTGATCATCCGCATGGTGACGTAATAAGGTTCCATGTAATCCGATGGCAGCTCAATATACCCATCGCTCTGCAGGCATATCTTTTGCGCATCATCAAACGACGCCCACCATCCGTCTTCGGTGAAATCGGGCGCTGCGGCCACCGTGACCATGCCCGCGATCCGATTAGCCCGTTCGCGCGCCAACAACAGCGCCTGCCAGCCCCCCATGGAGGATCCGACCACAATCAACGGCCCCTCGGTCAACGCATCAATCGCCGCCAATGTATCGGCGTGCCAATCGCCAATGCACCCCTCATCAAAAGTGCCCGAGCTTTCACCATGCCCCGAATAGTCAAACCGCAAAAATCCCTGCCCGCGCGCCTGACACCAGGCTTCAAGATGCACCGCTTTGGTGCCCTCCATATCCGACTTCAGCCCCCCAAGGAAAACCACGGTCGGACCCGCGCCTTCGGTTTTGTGATAGGCCAGTTTGTGGCCCTGTGCTGTTTCCAGAAAATCCGTCGCTGGCACGTTGGCCCCCCTTGATATTTTCCTGATCATGCGAGGCCTTTCCCCCGTCTGCAATGCTGTTTTTGTTAGAAAACAAATTGTAACACGGCAAAGTCCCCCAATTCAGTCCCCAGACACGTCTTGACTTGCCACGCCCCCCGCTCCAAATAGGCCGAACACATAACCCGCAACCGGGCGTTCAGTGGGCGCCAAACCGACGAGGAGCAGCCGATATGGCCCAAATCTCTCTCACCCTTCCTGATGGCAATGCACGATCCTATGACGCGGGCGTAACCCCTGCGCAGGTGGCGGCTGACATCTCTACCTCCCTCGCCAAAAAAGCCATCAGCGCGACCGTCAACGGTCAGCACTGGGATCTTGCGTGGCCCATCGATGCGGACGCAGACATCGCCCTTCACACCCTAAAGGACGAAGCCCAGGCGAATGAGCTGATCCGTCACGATCTGGCCCACATCATGGCCCGCGCGGTGCAGGAAATCTGGCCTGCGACCAAAGTCACCATCGGCCCCGTGATCGAAAACGGCTGGTACTATGACTTTGATCGCGCCGAACCCTTCACCCCCGAAGATCTCGGCACCATCGAAAAAAAGATGAAGGAAATCATCAACAAACGTGAACCCGTGACCACCGAGGTCTGGGATCGCCAGCGTGCGATTGAATTCTACACCGCCAACAACGAGCCTTACAAAGTTGAGCTGATCGACGCCATCCCCGGTGACGAGCCTTTGCGCATGTACTGGCACGGCCACTGGCAGGATCTGTGCCGGGGTCCGCACCTGCAGCACACCGGTCAGGTTCCCCGCGACAGCTTCAAACTGATGTCCATCGCGGGCGCCTATTGGCGTGGCGACAGCGACCGTCAGATGCTGCAGCGGATCTATGGCGTGGCCTTCACCGGCAAGGAAAAGCTCAAAGCGCACCTGACCATGCTGGAAGAGGCCGCCAAACGCGACCACCGCAAGCTGGGCCGCGAAATGAACCTGTTCCACATGCAAGCAGAGGCCCCCGGCCAAATCTTCTGGCACCCCAACGGTTGGAAAATCTACACCCAGCTGCAAGACTACATGCGCCGGATGCAAGAACGCGACGGCTATGTCGAAGTGAACACCCCACAGGTCGTTGACCGTAAGTTGTGGGAGGCTTCGGGCCACTGGGACAAGTATCAGGAAAACATGTTCATCGTCGAAGTCGACGAAGATCATGCCCGCGAAAAGGCTGTGAACGCGCTGAAGCCAATGAACTGTCCGTGCCACGTGCAGGTGTTCAATCAGGGCCTCAAATCCTATCGCGACCTGCCCCTGCGCATGGCCGAATTCGGATCGTGTGCCCGGTATGAACCATCAGGCGCTTTGCACGGCATCATGCGTGTGCGCGGATTTACGCAGGATGATGGCCACATCTTCTGCGCCGAGGATCAGATCACCGCAGAAACCGCCAAATTCATCGCTTTCCTGTCCAAGGTCTATGCCGACCTCGGCTTCCACGACTGGACCATCAAGCTCTCGACCCGCCCTGAACAGCGGATCGGCAGCGACGAAAGCTGGGACCGGGTGGAAAAGGCGCTTGGCGATGCTTGTAACGCCGCCGGATACGATTTCGAACTGCTCGAAGGCGAAGGCGCGTTTTACGGACCAAAGCTCGAGTTCACTCTGACCGATGCCATCGGCCGGAACTGGCAGTGTGGCACACTTCAGGTTGACCCGAACCTGCCCGAACGTCTCGACGCGTCCTTTGTGGGGGCCGATGGCGCCCGTCATCGCCCGGTCATGTTGCACCGTGCGACTTTGGGCTCGTTCGAACGCTTCATCGGCATCCTGATCGAAGAACACGCGGGCAAGCTGCCGTTCTGGCTGGCCCCCCGTCAGGTCGTTGTGGCCTCGATCACCTCGGACGCCGATGACTATGTGGCCGAAGTTGTTGAAACGCTGCGCGCCGTTGGTGTCCGCGCCGAAGCCGACATTCGCAACGAAAAGATCAACTACAAGGTCCGCGAGCATTCGGTTGGCAAAGTTCCGGTCATTCTGGCCATCGGCCACCGCGAAGTCGAAGAACGCACCGTTTCCGTGCGTCGCCTCGGTCAAAAACAAAGCTCGGTCCAAAGCCTCGCGGATGTAACAAACGCTCTGGCAATCGAAGCCACCGCACCGGATCTTTTGTAACATTCGGTTCTAAAACACAGGCAAACCGGCCCTCATCACGGGGCCGGTTTGTAACACGCCCCCAAAACCCCCTTAAAAACATAATATTAACACCACCCCGCCCATAACATTGGTTGACGGGCGCGTGAGACACGGGCTCGTGAATTCAAGTCCCGCCCCCAAGGCGTTAGTTTGATCTTGTCACTACAGACAGACGCAATCACTCAAGAGGATTACTCAGATGTCGAACACCGTAAAAGCTTTCGCCGTAGCCGGCGCCGTTGCAGCCGCTCTGACCGCTGTCTCAACCACCACAGTCAGCGCGCAAGCCAAAGAGAAATGCTATGGCGTCTCTCTGGCCGGTAAAAACGACTGCGCCGCCGGTCCCGGCACCACATGCGCCGGTACATCCACTGTAGATTATCAGGGCAACGCCTGGACATTGGTTGACGCGGGTTCGTGCACCACAATGGAACTGCCCAAGCAAGCCGACGGATCAGCCCGCGCTGGCTCCCTTGAAGCGCTGGAGCGTGACCTGCCTGCATAAACCACTCTAAGATATCGGGGCGAGCCATGCGTGCATTGCGCTCGCCCCTCACTATTTTAACAGATGGGCTTTGCTATGCTGGACAGCACACTCAGATCTAATCGCCTCCCCGCTGCGGCTGGGGTCGGGTATAAGCCCCAGCATTTCGATGACATTCTCAGCAACGCCGGACCTGTGGGCTGGCTCGAAATCCACGCCGAGAATTACATGGGCGATGGCGGTCGCCCGCTGGCGCAGCTGCGTCATCTCTCGCAACAGTTTCCAATTTCGGTGCATGGCGTTGGCCTCTCTATCGGCAGCGACTGCCCCTTGGACAGCGACCACCTCGCGCGTCTCAAGCACCTGATCGACTGGCTCAACCCCGCCAGCTTTTCCGAACACCTCGCATGGTCCACACACGACAGCCATTTCCTGAATGACCTGCTGCCCCTGCCCTATACCGACACGACCCTGACCCAAGTCTGCGATCACATTGACCAGGTGCAGACCACCGTGGGCCGCCAGATGCTGTTGGAAAACCCGTCGTCCTACCTGTCCTTTGACGAAAGCACCTGGTCCGAGCCCGATTTCCTGCGCGAAATCGCCCGGCGCACCGGCTGCGGCCTGTTGCTGGACGTGAACAACGTGTTTGTCTCTGCCGTCAATCTCGACTTTTCCCCACAAAGCTATATCGAAGCCTACCCGCTGGATCAGGTGGGCGAGATCCACCTTGGTGGCCACGACGAAGACTTTGATGACCACGGCCACCCTCTGTTGATCGACAGCCACGGCCGCGAAGTGGTCGATCCGGTCTGGTCCCTGCTCGATTATGTACTGGATCGGTCCGGGCCAAAGCCGGTTTTGGTGGAATGGGATACTGATGTGCCTGACTGGCCCGTCCTGCAAGCCGAAGCCGCGCGCGCCCACGCCGCTCTGGCCCGAGTGCTCGCATGAGCGTGTCACAAGATCTCTTTGTGTCCGCCCTTTTGGCCCCAACGCACCCCGTTCCTGACGGGCTCAGCGACGCCGCAAACCGTCCAGCCGGTCGCCGGTTTTCCGTCTATCGCAACAACGTCGCCGTCTCTCTGACCGAGGCGATGCATCAGGCCTTTCCCGTCATCACCAAACTGCTGGGCGCGCAGAATATGGATGGGCTGGCGGGGTTGTTCCTGCGCCAACACCCGCCAACCTCGCCCCTTATGATGCACTATGGCGATGCCTTTCCTGACTTTCTGGCCGGAATGCCGCACCTGTCACACCTCGCCTATCTGCCCGATGTGGCGCGGCTCGAACTGGCAATGCGCCGGTCCTATCACGCCGCCGACAGCATCCCCATCACGCCCGAGGCCTTTGCCATCGACCCCGATCTCTTGATGCAGGCGACCGTCACTTTTGCCCCAGCGATGCAGATCATCCGCTCAGATTGGCCGATCTACGGCATCTGGCAATTCAACATGATCGACGGTTCCCCACAGCCCGGTGGCGGTGGTGAAACCGTGTTGATCACCCGCCCCGATTTTGATCCAACCCCCAACGCGCTACCAGCGGGGGGCGCGGACTGGATCACGGCCCTGCAAGCCGGGGCCACCATTGGCGCGGCCCATGCCCAGACCACCACCACTCACCCAGACTTCGACCTTGGCACCACATTGGCTCTGCTTTTGCAGGGCGGTGCCCTGACATCACTCACTACAAAAGGATAAGGCCATGAACGCGCTTGTCTCGATCCACAATTTCATCTTCGACCAGGTCGAACGCGCCGGGGATTGGCTGTTGCCCCTGTTTGCCCGCTTTACCTTCGCGGCAACCCTGTGGATCTATTATTGGAACTCTGGCCTGACCAAACTTGGCGATGGTATCTTTGGCCTCTTCAGCCCCTCAATTGGTGCCTACAGCCAGATCTTCCCCAAACAGCTCGAAGCAGTTGGCTATGACGCCTCACAGCTTAGCATTTTTCACTGGCTTGTTGTCATGGCAGGCACCTACGCCGAATTCATCCTGCCGCTCCTGATCGTGATTGGTCTCGCCACCCGTCTCGCAGCACTTGGGATGATCGGTTTTGTTGTCATGCAATCCCTGACCGACATCTACGGCCACGGTGCCACCGACATCAAAACGCTGGGCGCTTGGTTTGACCGCCTGTCCGATGGCGTGATTATGGATCAACGCCTGTTCTGGGTCTTCACCCTGACCTTTATCGTCGTCAAAGGCGCCGGGTTCCTGTCCGTTGATGCGCTGCTGCGCCGTCGCACAGCAACAGCACCTGCGTAAATAATACCACCACTCAAACAAAAAATAGCACCGGCTCCCCTCAGGAGCCGGTGCTTTTCTATTTAGAAATGGGCCTTTTCTTCATCCGGCTTGCCCGCCGAAATTGCCAACACGCCGCCAACACCGGCAAATGCAATCGGGAACATCGTGAACACGTTGAACCCAAAGGCCACATACATCCCGACCGACGACACCAGCAGCAACAGCCCGCCCCACAAGGCCCGCGCCCGCGCCATGGCACCGCCCGCGATGGCCAGCATCGGTGACACGATCGACATCAGCTGGATCAGATCGGCATTCTCGACCTGCTCGGCCAGCCCATCAATCTCACCGAAATGTTGCACCGCTTCGACATAGCCAAAGCTGAAAAACCCAACGAGCATCCCAATCAGCCCGCCAATAATTCCCAAAACAAGGGCCGCATTGCGCATGTGTATTCTCCAATTCCAGACCCTCAGATAGGATCGGCGTTACGCCACGCCAAGAGCAGACCGCGTGTCAGGGGTCCATCCCAAAAACAATTCCCCGTCGCGCTCGATCAGGGGCCGTTTCATCAATGCCGGGTGTTCTGCCAACAACTCCAAAGCCGGGCGCGCGCGCTCTGACTCGTCCAATCCGCGCCACGTTGTAGACCGCGTATTCACCAAAGCCCCGCCAAACGTCTCAAATGCGCGCGACATCACATTTTCCGGCACCCCATCGGCACGCACATCCAAAAATTCAACTTCACCAAGCGATTTCAAAGCCTTACGGCACGTATCGCAATTCTTCAGACCAAAAAGCCTCATGTCCCCTCCGGAATTTTCTGTGGAAATATCGGGCATTCCCGCCGATTGCATCCCCTTTCTCTTGATTTTTGGCGCGACCATGCAATCTTGTCCACGGTGTAACACTTGATTGCTTCTACGCTCTGACGTGTACAGAGCGCAGCGGAAATCTTGCGTTATGCTATTCACTACCCCGATAATTAAGGGGCCACGTGCAAAGTAGAAGGAGACACGGGACATGCCGACTGGCACCGTGAAATGGTTTAATACGACAAAGGGTTTTGGCTTTATTGCACCAGACGAAGGCGGCAAAGATGTGTTTGTTCACATTTCTGCGGTCGAACGCTCTGGTCTGACCGGCCTAGCTGATAATCAGAAAGTTTCTTACGAACTTCAGGATGGGCGTGACGGACGGCAAATGGCCGCCGACATACGACCCACGTAAAAATAGCTTTGTATCGTCCCGGTTTTTGCGGCCGGGGCGCTGCCTCAATCTCAAAGTCACCGGGAATTGCGATTTCTAATTCCTGGTGACTTTTACAGGCATATCGACCTCTGCACCTGCGCACGTCGCTTGTATTCTGCGCCCTGTTGCATCCCACCACCCGACACAGAACACAAAAAGAGCGACCTCCAGGGCCGCCCTCTTTCGTCACTTAAGCCAATGAATAATCAGGATTTTTCGATCACATCCTGAAATTCTCGCCATTCCCGCGCAGACATGCCCGAACTTTCCTGCGTCACGGCCTCGCCCTTTAACATGCGGCGCATACAGTCCACCATTTGCGCCGACATTGTGACCGACCCCAACCGGTAATCTTCGAACGCTTTATAGGCAAACGGCACCCAATCCGCGACGATGTTACAGATCGCATCCGCATAAACCCGGATCTCGTACTGCGCATGGGCATCCGCGCGCAGGCGCAGAAAGTGGAACAGGTTGTGCAGATCCACTTTCCAATACCACTGGGTGTAGATGTTTGTCGGCAGGTTCATCCGCGCCAATTCCCGCGCCAACCCCTGCTGCCCGTCCTGCCCGATCATCTCTTCGTAATGATCATACGCGCGCATTGAATCGGTTTTAAGGATCTCCAGAACCCGCGCCGCCTCTTCGCCCTGCAACGCCTCGCCGCGCCCTTGGTTGTTCACCACAGATTGCGCCGCCATCTGCTCAGGCGCCGGGATGTAAAACTCGCGATCCATGATCGAATAACGCGCGGAATACTCATTCACATTCGCCGTGCGATGGCGAATCCACTGGCGCGCCACAAACACCGGCAGCTTCACGTGCAGCTTCAATTCGCACATCTCAAACGGAGTCGAATGCCAGTGCCGCATCAAATAGCGAATCAAACCCTCGTCGTTCTGCACCGATTTGGTGCCCTTGCCATAGGACACCCGCGCCGCCTGACAGATCGCCGCATCATCGCCCATATAGTCGATCACCCGGACAAATCCATGATCCAGAACCTGATGCGCTGTGTACAAATGCGCCTCCAGCCCCGGAGAAACAGCGCGCAGTGTTGGCTGCGGCGCAGCACGCAAAGTATCGATTTCGGCCTGTTGCTCGGGCGACAGCGGCATTGGGGGGCGTCCTTTTACAAGATGAGTCGGCCTCCACTATATATCCGCAGCCCCCGCACTGGAACCGCTAGATAGGGTATTGCAAATAGAACAACGTCCCAAAACAATCGTAACGTGTGCGCCATCTTTTATTGACTTTCCACTTCAGAGCGCTGAAATTTCAAAAAAAACACGTTTAAAAACTTCGAGCTGAGGCAGGCCGTTATGAAAAAATTCCTCGTTGCAGTCGCAACGACCGTTTCTCTGTAGGCTTGCGGCGGCGGGGACGGTGATCCCTTTAATACCAATCCAGATCCCGACCCAACGACGCCAACAACGCCGGCGCGCGAAATGCCGCCCGGCACCGAAAACCCCACGCCCAATTCCGGCATTCTCAGACGCGAGCCCCTGAATACAGGCGACCGCCGCGGTGATGGCTTTGCCCAATCCGTTTCCTACAACGCAGACACCGATGTCTTTTCGGTCGACAACCTCGCGTTTGACGGAGACAACACCTACAACCGCAGCACAAATGTGCCCAATTTGGGTCAGTTTGCCGTCTACGAAAGCCCGGCCTCAACCCCAGACCGGTTCGACGGAACACCGATTTCGCAGCTAGGTCATCGTGCCATTTACGGTCAGAGCACGTCAGGCAACACCCGTTTTGCGATTGTGCGTACCGGCAGTTATCGCGATTTCGGCTTTGGCGGTTTCGTCTATCAGCGCGATGGCGGCGTCACCCTCCCCGCCACAGGTCAAGCCACCTACAGCGGGAACCTCGCTGGCATCCGTGACTTCAATGGCAGCGGTGGCCTCCAATACACCACCGGTGATGTGAATCTGGCGATCGACTTTGACGATTTTAACGACAGCACAGGCACACGCGGCGACGCCGTCCGGGGCACGATCACCAACCGGCGCATTATTGATCCCAATACCGGCGCCGATATCACCCAAAACGTGCTGGACCAATTCAACACCTCGCAGAGCACAACCCTGACAGCGATCCCAACCGCTATCTTGAGAATCGCCCCCGGCGTTATGGATGACAACGGTGAAATTCTGGGCGAGCTTACCAGCAATTACGTCAACAGCTCTGGCGAATCCGCTTCGTTTGAGAACGGCAGCTATTACGCCATCGTCTCGGGCGCCAACACCGAAGAAATCGTAGGCGTGGTGGTGCTGGATTCCCAAGTGGCTATTGATGGCGTAACAGCACGCGAAACCGGCGGCTTTATCGTGTATAACTGATTATGGCGCGTCTGATCCGACGGTTCTGTCTTGCGGTGGGGCTTGGCCTCTCGCTCTCAGCTATGACTCAGGGTCAAGCTAAGACGGTACAACTGTCGCCGGATCAGCTCAAAGCGGCGGCAATTCAGGATCTGCAAACAGGGCACTCCCGACGCGCCCTAAGCTATTCAGACGCGATTCTGCAACGTGATGATCAGGATGTGATGTCCCACCTGATCCGCGCCCGGGCGCTGCGCGACCTCCAGCAATTTGGCAGCGCTCGCACCGCCGCCAAAACCGCATGGTCGCTCAGCGAAACGGAGTCCGAACTCTATTCAAGCTCCCGCACCATGGCGCAGATCCTATCGTCCCAAGGACACCGGACCCGGGCCCAATGGTGGTTGCGCCGGGCTGTAGAACACGCCCCCAATGAACGGGCCACCCGGCAGGCCATCGGTGATTTTCGCTATGTCAAAGCCCGCAACCCGTGGCTGGCGCGCATTTCGTTTTCCATCACCCCGGATTCCAACATCAACAACGGCTCGTCCGAACGGTCCTCATTTCTAAATTACCAACTCTCTGAAATCATCGCGGGACAGCCCGTTGACTATCAGCTGCCCGGCACCGCCCGCGCTCTGTCCGGCATCGAATACAGTCTTGGCCTGACCACCCGCTATCGGTTTGCCGAAACCGCAACGCAAGCCCACGACATCATCTTCACCGCAGATGTGCGCCATTACACCCTGTCCTCCAGCGCCAAGGCCCAAGCCCCCAACGCCGAAGGCAACGATTTCGCCTTTGCCTCATACACTCTGGGCTACGGGCACAAACGCAACAATCTGGACCGCCGGGGGGAATTCTGCACTATCGTCGACATTGGTCAAAGTTGGTATGGCGGCGCCGAATATGCCCGTTTTGCCCGTCTCAGCTTGGGTCAAAGCTATAAGCTGCAAAGCGGAAACCGCGTCAACCTGCGCATCGCGGGCGAAAAACAAAAGGGCATCGCCCGCAGCGATTCCGACACCGTGCGCACGGATTTCTCTTATACCCACAAGCTGCAGAACGGCGCCCTGCTCTGGACCAATGTCACCGGGGCTTTGCTACATCTCCCCTCGCCCTTGATGAATTTCACGAACTGGGCCTGCGCGCGCAGTTGACGCTGCCGAAAAAAGTGGCAGGCGCCACCATGCATCTGGGGCTTTGGGCGCGCAAACGGACCTATGATTTCTCGCCCCACCACCGCGATGGCCGCCGCGAAGATCGCATTCAAGCAGATTTGACCATGGTCTTTAACAAGGTCGATTATTACGGCTTCAACCCCACCATGCGAGTGACCGCGTCAAAAACAGACAGTAACATCTCGCTCTATGACGCCAAACGCTTTGGGGTGAATTTCGGCATTCAATCGGCTTTTTGAACGGCCCTTGCTCGACAAGTCAGATTGGCGCGCTACTGTCGCACTCAACCACGTTTATCCAAGGAGACCCTCAATGGCCCTCACCTATCTGCACGTGATGGTGCGTGTAAAAGATCTCGAAAAATCGATGGCATTTTACAAACTTTTCGGCCTCGAAAAGACCAAACAATACGACAGCGAAGAAGGCCGCTTTTCCTTGGTCTATCTGGCCCCTCCCGGACAAGAGAATGCCGCCCTCGAACTGACCTATAACTGGGATGGCGACGATGGCCTGCCCAGCGACAGCCGTCACTTTGGTCACCTCGCCTATGGGGTCGATGATATCTACGCAATGTGCCAGCACCTGCAGGACAACGGCGTTGTGATCAACCGCCCGCCCCGCGACGGGCGCATGGCCTTTGTCCGCTCACCCGACAACATCTCGATCGAGCTGTTGCAAAATGGCGAGGCCCTCGCCCCGGCAGAACCCTGGGCCAGCATGGACAGCACCGGTCACTGGTAAACACACACGGGCGCACATGCAGCCCGGTAGAAACAACAAACGCAAGGCCGGGTGCAATCCCGGCCTTGCGCATTTGCTCAACTGCTAAAGAACACCCTCAGGCAAGCCTGCAATCGCCCCAAACCGGGCCGATTCAACATTCCCTCAATAGATGTATCGGATTTGATCCGTCCAATAGCGTTCCATACGCTTCAAAGAGCTGGTGATTTCTTCGATCCCTTCGTGATCAATCACACCTTTGGTCTGCAACCCTTCGGCATGGCGCAGGAACAGCTCCGTCACCACATCGCGGATCTCGCGTCCGCGCTGGGTCAACCGCACCCGGACAGACCGGCGATCAATCTCGCACCGTTGATGGTGCATATACCCCATCTCGACCAGTTTCTTCAGGTTATAGCTGACGTTGCTGCCCTGATAATAGCCGCGGCTTTTCAGTTCGCCTGCGGTGACCTCGTTGTCGCCAATATTGAACAGCAACAACGCCTGCACCGCGTTTATTTCCAACTCTCCGACCCGCTCGAATTCGTCCTTGATCACATCCAGTAGCAGCCGGTGCAGTCGTTCGACCAACGCCAGTGCTTCTAGATAGCTGGTCATGAACCCCTTGTTGCCGGTCGGGGCAATCTGCATCTCCATACTCATCCGTTTCTCCGACTCGCTTTTTGTGCATCTCAAAATGACGCCAAAAGCCAAATAATCAGTTAAACGGAAAAATGTGCTATTTTTGAAACGTTTGCGAGATATCAGCGACCAAAGCGCCATAAGGATCCGGGGTTGGCACCTGCCCGGTGACCCACTGATACAGGTCCTGATCATTCTCGTGCAGCATCGCATCATACAGATCCAACTGCGCCGCATCCATGCCGCTCAGGTTGGCCTCGGCATAGGCCAACAGGATGATGTCCATCTCTTTAATCCCGCGTCGCATCGACCGCATGGTCATCCGCTTCAGCCGGTTTTCGTGCGTTTCCGTCATTAGGGCTGACCCACCATCTGACGCAGCCGTTTTTCCAACCGGGCGGCGCGTTCCGCATTTGCCCGCATATCCGACCGGATCGCACGCAATTCAGCCACCACATCAGACAGCCCCTCGATTGGAGTCACTTCGCCTGCGGGCGCTTCCATGCCGTCGCCTTCGCCGGTCAGCAGCCACATGATCGACACGTTCAACAGCCCCGCCATCATCGACAGTTTATTGGCGCGCGGCTCGGATAAATCCTGCTCCCACCCCGTCACGGTGGTCTTTTTGACCCCCAAACGGCGCGCCAGCTGGGCCTGTGTCATCCCGGCCGCTTCACGCGCGCCTGCAACACGGTCTCCAAAGGTTGCCGATTCCGGTCCAAACCAATCGCTGTCATTACTCATCTGGGCTCTCCTGCCGCTTCATCTGCATATCACTTGATCGTCAATCAGGCGCACCCTATGACAGGTTGACCCAACATACAAACCGAGGCCGACCATGAGTTTCCTGTCTGCGACACTGTCCCGCGTCAAACCTTCGCCCACCATCGCGATGACCGCCAAAGCAGCCGAGCTCAAGGCCGCTGGCCGCGACGTCATCGGCCTCAGCGCGGGTGAACCAGATTTCGACACCCCCCAGAACATCAAAGACGCTGCCGTCGCCGCCATTGCCGCTGGCAAAACCAAATACACCGCCCCCGATGGCATCCCCGAGCTGAAACAAGCGGTCTGTGACAAGATGCTGCGTGACCATGGGCTGGAATACACCCCCGCCCAGATTTCTGTCGGCACCGGCGGCAAACAGACGCTGTATAATGCGCTGATGGCCACCCTGAACGAGGGCGACGAAGTCGTCATCCCCGCCCCCTATTGGGTCAGCTACCCCGACATGGTGCTGCTGGCCGGGGGCACGCCTGTTGTGGCCGAAACCTCGATCCAGACCAATTTCAAACTGACCGCGGATCAGCTCGAGGCAGCGATCACCCCAAAAACCAAATGGTTCATCTTCAATTCGCCCAGCAACCCAACCGGCGCGGGCTACAGCCGCGAAGAACTGAAAGAGCTCACCGACGTCCTGCTGCGCCACCCCCACGTCTGGGTGATGACCGACGACATGTACGAACACCTCGCCTATGACGGCTTTGAATTCTGCACCCCTGCACAGGTCGAACCACAGCTGTACGACCGCACCCTGACCTGCAATGGCGTATCCAAAGCCTATGCCATGACCGGCTGGCGCATCGGCTATACCGCTGGCCCGGTGGAGCTGATCGCCGCCATGCGCAAGGTCCAGTCACAATCAACCTCAAACCCCTGCACCATCAGCCAATGGGCCGCGGTCGAGGCGTTGAACGGCACCCAGGATTTCCTGGCCCCCAACAACGAAAAATTTGTGCGCCGTCGCGATCTGGTCGTCAAAATGCTCAACGAAATCGACGGCATGACCTGCCCCAAACCCGAAGGCGCGTTTTACGTCTATCCCTCGATTGCTGGGCTGATCGGCAAAACCACTCCCAAAGGCACCAAAATCGACAACGACGAGGATTTTGCCATCGCCCTGCTCCAAGAGGCCGACGTGGCCGTCGTCTTTGGCGCAGCCTTCGGGCTTTCCCCGAACTTCCGCGTCAGTTACGCTACATCTGACGAGGCCCTGCAAGAGGCCTGCGCGCGGATCCAGCGGTTCTGCGCATCGCTGACGTAACGAGGGATCGCGCATGAGCACCGAACTGCCAGAGTACTATTTCCGTGTCCGCGACAACGGGGCCTTTGTGTTTCGCGTGGACACCGAGAACCGGCAGCGTCGGATTGAAATGGACCAGATCGCCGTTGTGAACATTCGCAACGGCGAGATCAAACCCCACGGCGGGCGCGATCTGACCAAACAGGACCGTCAGGAAATAAAAGCTTGGATGGCCGACCGCATCGCCCTGCTGGCCGAACGGGATATGGACGACATCCACCGCGCGGTTGATTACCTGAACCTGACCACCCATTGGGTGCAATCCAAAGCCGAGGATGCACAGCTGGAAGAGATCACCGATGATCTGCTGCTGGCGATGCACGACCTGCGGTCCGTGTTAGTGCGCAAAAAAGCGGACCGGCTGATGAAACGGTAACGGGCAATGCGCGCTGCTTGGCGCGCGCTATTTGCCCGCCCAGATCAGAACTTACCGTTCTGGTTCTTCCATTCCGCGCGCGGTGCGACCTTCTCGGTGGTATCCCAGTGCTCCACGATCTTGCCGCCCTCAATGCGAAACAGATCGTAAAAGGCCGAATGCACACCGCCCACCTCGCCCTCGCAAACGCTCAGTACAAAATCCCCCTCAGCCAGCACCCGGTGCACACGCTGGTAATCGATGCGCTGCCCCTCGGCTGTTGACGGATCAAGTCCCGCGCGCAGCATCCTCAGATCATCGCCCATATGCGGATTGTGCTCGGTGTACACCGCCACATTCACAAAATCCTCCAGACGCTCCACCTGCCCCGCAATCAGAACCGCCTCTGCAAACGCCAGAACCAGCGCTCGGTTGTCCTCGGTCAGGTGCAGATCCGTACTCTCGGATCGGCCATCCACCATACTGTGCCCTGACCCGTTCGGCCCCAGCCGTTCTTGGATATTGTCCCAATGTTCAACCGCTTGACCGTTCTCAAACCGGAACACCTCGAAACAGATCTTTCGGGTGGCAAAGTCGTATTCCATATGCGCAAACACATAGTCCCCGTCCTGAAACCCGCGAACCATATTCACCCGTGGCTCGGTCCTGGACAAGCGCGCGAACAACTGCGCCAAACCTTCGCTGCCTTCGTGCGTCTGCGGATTGTGCTGAATGTAAGCACTCTCGTTCACCACCGCGACCGGCCCCGGATCACCCGTTTCAATGCTCTTCAACAGATCTCTGATCTGCTCCACCCGAGGTGCCACCATGCCCAATGCTCCGTCAATATCTCTTGCATGTGCAGCAAGCCGCTCTTTGGCGTAAAACGCCAGCCCTTTCGTGCTCTCCGCCCGCACCAACCCCCGGCAAAACACGGTAGCACCTGAACCGCCCCGCCGCTAAGCTCAGGCTAAACAAGACAAAACACAAAGGTCATGATTCAATGAAGCTGGAATTTCACCACATCAACTTTGTCTCCGAAGACGTCGACCGGTTGCATGATTTCTACACCAATGTGCTAGGCCTCGATGACATCGCCCAAGAAAACTTTCCCCGAACCGAGGCCACAAAGGATCACGGCTACACCGGTAAGATCCGCTTCGCCACCGAAGGCGCAATGCAGATGCATCTGGCCGAACGTGCCTTTGATGTGGGGTTCAAACACGATCAGGTCATCAACCCGGTCGAACGCGGCCATATCGCCTTTCGCACCGATGATCTGCCTGCCTTCCTGCGTAAACTCGAAGAAAACGGCATTCCCTATTCGGATTATGGAACCACCTTTGCAAAGGAATGGCATCAGGTGTTTTTCATGGATCCCGAGGGCAATGTGATCGAAGTCCACCAACAGGTGGCTTAATCCCGGCCACCGACATACTTCACGGGCGTCCCCTCACTCAGCAGGCTCGCCATCCGCGCCAATCTGTTTGATCGAGCGTCCCCAGAATCGCGCCATCAGCAACACCGCTGCACAACCCAACCCCAGAACCAAGCCCATCCAGACGCCGATGCCCTGCCAGCCAAAGACGAACCCAAACACATAGCTGGCCGGAATGCCCACGACCCAATAGCTCAGCGCCGCCATCACCATCGGCACGGCGGTGTCCTGCACCCCGCGCAACACGCCCAGCGCAATCGCCTGAATGCCATCCACCAACTGGAACAAGGCCGCCATCCCCAACAGACCAACCCCAATCGCAAGGATCTCTGCGCGATTGGCTTCTCCGTCTTTCAGGAACAAGGAAATCAACAAGTCCGAACAGGTCAGGAAAATCACCACCGACACCGCAGACACCGCCAACGAGATCACCGTCACAACCACCGTCCCACGCGCCATATGCGCCCGGTCTTGTCGGCCAAAGGCGTTGCCCGCCCGGATCGTCGCCGCGTTGCTCAGCCCCAGATGCACCATAAAGGTCGCCGCCGCCAACTGCACCGCAATCCCATGCGCAGCCAAGGGCACCGTGCCGATCCACCCCATCATAAAGGCCGACGCCCCAAACATCGAAACTTCGCTCAGGTTGGTCAGTCCAATCGGCAAACCGATCTTGAACACCCGGCCAAACATCTCCCAATCGGGGCGCCAGAACCGTTGAAACAACGCATGTTCGGGCAACACCAGCAGCGCATAAATCACCACCGCAACCAGCGACACAACCTGCGTCACAACCGAGGCAATGCCCGCCCCCTGAATGCCCAACTGCGGCGCGCCCCAGTTGCCAAAGATCAACGCATAGTTCCCCATGGCATTGACCACAGCCGCCAGAATGGTGATCCACAACACGATCTGCGTGCGCTCAAGCCCCGCCAGATAGGATTTCAACGCCATCACCATCAGCGCCGGGAAAATACCCCAGCCCGCAACGCGCAGATACTCAGCCGCCAACGCCGCCACATCAGGTTTCTGACCCAACGCCAACAGGATCGGCTCGGACCACCACAGCAGCCCCATCGCCAACACCCCAAACAGCTGCGTCTGCCACAGCCCCATGCGCGTCACCCGCCGGATCGAGGTCTCATCCCCCTGCGCATCCGCCGCCGCGACCATCGGCATGATCGCAATGGCAAGCCCGCCGCCCAACATGAACAAGATAAAGAAATAGCTCCCGGCCAACGTCACCGCGGCCAGTTCCTCAACCCCATACCAGCCCAGCATGACCGTATCGGTCAACCCAATGGCAAACTGTGCCAGGTGCCCGCCAACCAGCGGCAACCCCAACACGGCGATCGCGCGGGCATGCCCGCCATATGTCATAACTTTATTCACCCAACAGGCTTAGGGCCGCGTGTCCTAACAGACAAGGGGCGACACAAAAGTTTCAAAATGACACATCTGAAAATTCAGAACAGCGACAAAAAACACCAGGAAAACGTCACGCGGGTGCGGGCCACTGCGCGGCTTAATATTTAGATATGCGCAGATGCCGCGTTCGGGCGCATATGGCATCTGCGCGACGCAGGCGAACACCGCTCGCCTACGTATTCCTATCTCTTACCGGGTTCAGATCAGACCCTTATTTAGACCGCCCATCCGGGTGCAACGCCGTGCCCAGAATATGTTCCGAGCGGTGGATCACATGATGGGCCTGGCCCACGATCAGCGGATCGGGTTCCCCCACCACATCCAGATTTTTATCTGGGTAATCAATGGTCGACAAGAAATGACGCATACAGTTCAGGCGGGCGCGTTTCTTGTCATTGGATTTAATGATCGTCCACGGGGCGTCGGCGGTGTCGGTGTAAAAGAACATCGCCTCTTTGGCTTCGGTGTAATCGTCCCACTTGCCCAGTGACGCCTTATCAATCGGGCTCAGCTTCCACTGCTTCAACGGATCGGTTTCGCGCGATTTGAACCGGCGCAGCTGTTCCTCACGAGTGACCGAGAACCAATATTTGTAGCACCGGATGCCTGACCGGACCAACATCCGTTCCAGATCCGGCGTCTGGCGCATAAACTCCAGATATTCGTTCGGGGCGCAGAAATTCATCACCCGTTCCACACCGGCCCGGTTGTACCAAGAGCGGTCATAAAACACCATTTCGCCCTCGGTGGGCAGCTCGCGCACATAGCGCTGGAAATACCACTGTCCCTTTTCCTCTTCGGTGGGTTTGTTCAACGCCACCACCCGCGCCGCACGGGGGTTCAGGTGTTCCATGAACCGCTTGATCGTGCCGCCCTTACCGGCCGCATCGCGCCCCTCAAACAACAAAATGAACCGCTCGCCGGTTTCCTGCGCCCAATGCTGCACCTTCAGCAATTCGGCCTGCAACAGCGCCTTTTCCGCCTCATACGCGCGGCGGGGCATCTTGCGGGAATACGGATAGCGCCCCGTTTCAAACGCCTGACGCACGCGCTCGGCGTTCGGCGCGGCAGCCTTGCCCTTTGGCTTGGCAGGCGCATCGCCTTTATCATTTGCAGGGACTGGCGCGGCCTGCGTTTCTACGGGTGCACCCTGTGCAACCTCTTCTTCTGAGGTAGAAGTCAGCGCAATTTTGTCGGCGTTGGGGGCTGTTGCCATAGGGTCGTCTCCTGTCCGTTTTTGATTTGAGCGCATCCTACCCCACCCCACCAAGGCTCACTTTGATCCCGGTCAACAAATTCTGACTTTTACAATCATCAACACATGTGTCGCCTAAAGCGACATAGATGAAATTCCTTTTGGTGACGGGGGGTCATTCCAATGTTTCATTTCAATGCTACGCCGACCCTGTTTCACTCACCCCGCAATCAACGCCCATCAAAGCCACCGCCCCAACACCGCAGACACACCCTGCCGGGCGATCCCTTCAAGCGTTAAGGAGCCAATCATGAAAACCACGTTCACTGCCGCCGCTGTTGTCGCGGGTCTCGCCGCGACGGGCGTTACTGCCGAAAACCGAATTGATCGCATCCGCCCTGACGCCCCAGAGCTGGCCCCCTATGGCGCGCTGCCGATTGGCGTGCAGACCCTGCAATTCACCAACCCCGGGCAGATCGACATCCTCAACACCACCGCCGACGCCGCCCCGCTCTATGATCGCCCCCTCACAGTCGAGGTCTGGTATCCTGCGGCGGATGGCACCGAACAGGGCGGCACCTATCAGGCCAATCTGCGCGACGGACAGACCGAGGTCACGCTGCAAGGCCGCGCCGCTCGCGATGCCACGCCCGCCAGCGACACAACCTATCCGCTGATCGTGATCAGCCACGGCTACCCCGGCAATCGGTTCCTGATGTCCCACCTGGGCGAAAACCTCGCCTCCAAGGGATATGTCACCGTCTCTATCGACCACACTGACAGTATCTATTCCGATCAGGCCGCGTTTGGCTCAACCCTCTTGAACCGCCCGATCGACCAACGGTTTGTCATTGACCAGATGCAGGCGCTCGACGGTCCCCTTGGGGCCATTACGGACACCAGCCAAACCGGCGTCATCGGCTATTCCATGGGCGGCTACGGCGCGCTGATCTTTGGCGGCGCGGGTGTCACGCAAGCCTCAACCGAATACAGCTGGGGAACGCCCAACGGGCTGCTCGCACAACACCTCGCCGGGTCCGACAGCCACGCCGCGCTGATTGATGACCGGGTCAAAGCGATCATCGCCATTGGCCCGTGGGGCATGAACACCGGGTTCTGGGATGCAACCGGGCTGGCCGGGTTCGAAAAACCACTGATGCTGATGGCCGGTGGCGCGGATGATGTGTCGGTCTACCCGGCCATGCGCCAGATCTTTGCAGGCACCACAGGCACCGACCGCCACCTGTTGACGTTCGAGGGCGCAAACCACAACGCCGCCGCCCCGATGCCCGCCCCCATCGAAAGCTGGGCGCCGGTCGAAACCCTCGATTTCATCCCGTTCGAACACTACGCCGATGCGGTGTGGGACACCAACCGGATGAACAACATCACCCAACACTTTGCCACCGCCTTCATGGATCAGCACCTCAAGGCGGACACCGACAAAGCCGCCTATTTCGACCTGGAAACCCGCGCCGCAGATGGCGTGATCGCCCTGGATGATGCTGGCAAAGAAACCGCCGATCACACCCACTGGAAAGGCTTTGCGCCCCGCACCGGTCAGGGCCTCACATTCGAAACCCTGACGAAAGGTAACTGAGCCCTAAAAGTTCCCTTTTCCCCTTGGGACTGCTTGAGTACCTTTTAACAGTCCCAAGGGAGCCCAAAGATGCACACCAAAACCATCGCCCTGAACGGGCAGAATTTCTGTGTCAGAACATGGGGCGACCCTGATCTGCCACCCCTGCTGATGCTGCACGGCTTTCCCGAATACGGCGGCGCGTGGGCCGATCTGGCCCCACACCTGCAAGACAGATTCCACTGCATCGCCCCCGATCAACGCGGCTATGGCCAAAGCTGGGCCCCCGAAGGCGTCAAGAATTACACCACCGCAGCCCTTGTGTCCGACATGGTCGCCCTGATCGACCAGATCGGCGCCCCCGTGACGGTGCTGGGCCACGACTGGGGCGCGGCTGTGGCCTATGGGCTGGCGATGTTCCAACCCCACCTTGTCAGCCACCTGATCATCGCCAACGGCGTGCACCCGGTGCCGTTCCAACGCGAAATGGCCGCAGGGGGCGCGCAATCGGCGGCCTCGCAATACATCCACACCCTGCGGCGCGACGACGCCGATCAGATCTTTTCGGCCGACAACTATAAAAACCTCGAAACCTTCTTTCGCCGCCACGTGGGCACCGACTGGATCGACGCCGACACCCTTGCGGCCTATAAAACCGAATGGGCCCGCCCCGGTCGCCTGAACGGCATGCTGAACTGGTATCGCGCCTCGCCCTTGCGCATTGCCACCCCCGGCGAACCGCTTACCGATCTGCCCGACCTGCCGCTGGACAAACTGCACGTGCCCCAACCCCACCTGCTGATCTGGGGCGACGACGACAAGGCGCTGCTGCCCGAATCCACCCACGGGCTCGAGGATTTCGCCCCCAACCTGACCCGTGTCACCATTCCCGATGCAGACCACTGGCTCTGCCATCAACAACCCCAAGCCTTTGCCGACGCCATCCGCAATTGGCACCCGTAACCGGAGCCGTCCCATGATCAAAGTTCACCACCTCAACCAATCCCGGTCGCTGCGCATCCTCTGGCTGCTCGAAGAACTCGGCGTGCCTTACGAGGTGATCGCCTATCAGCGCGACGCCAAAACCCGGCTGGCCCCGCCCGAGCTGATCGCCATGCATCCCTTGGGCAAATCCCCGATGATCGAAATGGATGGCCAGCTGATCACCGAATCCGCCGCCATCGTCGAACTGATCTGCGCCGCCCATGGTCCGCACATGATCCCCGCTACCGGCACCCCTGACTACACCCGCCACCTCGAACTGATGCACTTTGCCGAAGGGTCGGTGATGACGCCGATCCTGCTCAACCTCTATGTCGGGCTACTGGGCGAGGCAGGCGCGCCCCTGCACCCTCGCATCCAACAGGAACTGACCAGCCACTTTGCCTATATGGAAAGCCTGTTGCGTCCCTCGGGCCACTTTGTGCTGGATGACCTATCCGCCGCCGACATCATGCTCAGCTTTCCCGCCGGTGTTGTCACACGTCTGGGCCGCGAGGCGGAATTCCCGAAACTGGCCGCCTTTACCCAAGCCATTCAAAGCCGCCCCGCCTATCAGCGCGCGCTCAAAGCAGGCGGCGAATAACCGCCCTGCCCCCTCACGCAAACCACGCGGTCCGCATCCGGGGCCGCGCACACCCTCAATTAAACGACCCAATCGCGTTCAACTCAGCGCTTGAAACATTGTCCTGCGCCCCAATGCGCGTCACAAACTCTGCCTCTCGTCCCTCGGGCACCGCAAACAACGCAATGCGCAACGTGTCACTGTCAAACAGCATCCGTTCAAACGCGATATCTGCCCCCGCGTCCAAACGCGCAATACTCTGCGCAACCAGAGCAGGATCGTGAAACATCACGATGATCTCACCGGGAACAAAGTCCACCTGCTCAGCTCCCCTTGTTACAACAGTGCGCGCCCCATTCTGGGCCTGCGGCGACCCCACCATCCCAACGCTCACAGCAACAGCCAATAATAAGAAATGCACCGGCGTGCCCCTTTTCTCGTGGTTCGAGCCTGCGATGTAACCCGCACAGATCAAGTTACAACCCTGCCGCAGATCGCCCTCCCGGCACGTGGCCAAGGGGCACACCTCCCCACCCCAAAATCACTTTGTTACGATATGTTACAAAATCAGCCAGATCCCTCACCATCGCGCGAGACACCCGACACGTCATTGATCCTGCCCCTATCTGCAGGCTTACAGTTCCACAGATACTTTCGCTAACGAGGTCCCAAAATGACAACTCGCTCCTTTCCGCCACTGAACGTCCAGACCCTCGGGCTGATGTTCATCTCTGGCTTTTTCGCCAGCAATGCTTTTGACCTCTGGGGGCAGATGATCAGCCCCGCGCTGGGATGGGCCAACCTGTCACCCCATGGACTTGCGCGCAGCCTGCTGTCCACGCTTGGCCTGCCCTCGGGCGATTTCGCCGGGTACTTTGTCCACTTCTATCTTGTGGGTCTGATCGGCTATCCGGTGGGCTGGTTGTTCATCTTTAACCCGATCTGGACCCGCGTGATGGGCCACACCCACTGGTTCCTGCCCTCGGCGATCTATGGCTTTGGTCTGTGGGTCTTTGCCATCGGCGGCATCACCACAATCGCGGGCCTGCCGTTTTTCCTTGGCTTTACCGGCATCACTTGGGTCGCGCTGGTTGGTCACGTGCTCTACGGCATCGTCATGGTTGCCGTCATGCGCCTGATCACCCGCAACGCGGCCTGATCCGTCTTTAAAACGCAACCGCCCAAGGGCCAACCCCTTGGGCGGTCTTGCGATTAACTCTCAGCCGTCACCGCCTCAAAACCGCGCCCCAAGCGGCCCCAAGCATACAGCGTCAAGGCCATCGCCCCAATCGCCGCCACCACAAACGGCATCCCCAGCGCCAGCTCGCGAGACATGCTGAGTTCCGCCACGCTGACAATCACCCCCGACAGGATCAACCCAACCGGCATCATGCCCCACGCCAACAGCCGATAGATGCTGTTGACCCGGCCCAACAAGGCATTCGGGATGGTGCGCTGACGATAAGACACCGACACCGTGTTCCACACCAATCCGGTGAATTCAAACGCCGCCAGCACACAGGCCAACGCAATCCCATTCGGCGCCAGCGGGATCGCGATGAACGCCACAGCCGACGCCAGCGTCATCCACTGCGCCGCCGCCCCCGGCCCCATCTTCTGAACAATTCGGTCCGCAACAAAGCCCCCCAGAATGCCGCCCACAGCCCCAGCAGCCAAAATCAAGCCGTACCCCGTGGCCCCCAACCCCAGGTTTTCCTGCACATACAAAACAAGCGCGATCACCACCATCTGATGCAGCAAGTTCCACACCCCAGTCAGCCCCGCCAGCAGCCGCAACAACGGCGCGCCGCGCAGATAGTCCACCCCTTGCTTTAACTCCTCACGCCAGTGCCCGCCGTTGCTGCGATCCGGCGTAAATGTCCCGCGCACCGTCAGCATCAGCCCGACCGCCACGACAAACACCACCGCATTCAACGCAAAGGGCAACCAAATCACCGAGGCGATCAAAAACGCGCCCAGCGCCGGGCCCAACAGCGAATTCCCGACCAGCTCCACACTCCAAAGCCGCCCATTGGCGCGCTCCAACTGCGTCGTCGGCACCAGCGCGGGCAACATCGTCTGCGCCGCATTGTCCCGAAACACTTCGGCAATGCCCACAACCAAGGCACAGCCCAGCAACGCGCCAAACAGCACCGGCATCGACGTGCCCTCAGCCGCCGGGGCGACCAAAGGCAGCGACAGCCAGATCACCAGCCCCGCCGCCCCAAACGCCAGCGCGCGCACACAATCCATCGCCAGAATAAGCCGCCGCCGGTCCACCCGGTCCGTCACCACGCCCGCAGGCAGCGCAAACAGAAACCACGGCAAACGCAACGCCACCGGCATCAAGGCAATCATCAACGGATCACGGCTCAGCAGCGACGCAATCCACGCCCACACCACCACGGCAATGCCATCGGCCAGATTGGTCATCCCACTGGCCACAATGAATCGCGGCAATGGATCAGCTCGAAACGAGGTCTTCATACTCTCACACGCACCTTTTTTAATGTTCAGCGCTTTACTCTGTAATTCCTCAACCTAACTTGAGATCAATCCCTAAATTCCCCAACTGGCAGAATCCCAAACGCAGCAAAAATGCGCCGCGCCCGACCTGTGTAATCACCACCCCTCCTCAAGCCGGTGATCGCACACGCAGTCCCTCGCTCAGGCCCAATCTTTACTTATGGCCCCAGTCATCCGGGTCACCCGAGTTGTTTGGTGACAATCCCAGAATGTCCCCCTTGGTCGAACACCCCAACCCCAGAACCGTGCGGTTTGCATAGGAAAAATAGGCGCACAGCTGGTTGATCTCCAACACCTCGCCATCGTCATAGCCGACGGCCCGCAACGCATTCACATCCGCCTTGACCATCTCCGCCGGGGCCTCGGTCAACTTGCGCCCATAGAGCAACGCCGCCACCTGCGCCTCGTCCAACGGCACATCCGTCAGATCGCGCGCCTCTAACGCCGCCCGGATAGCCAGCCCCCGCGCCTCGTCGCCCAGCTCGCGCTGCATCCCTTGAAAATGATGCTCTACACAATAGGCACAGCCGTTCAGCGAACTGACCCACACGCCAAGCGTTTCCAGAAACCACTTGGGCAGCGTATTGCCCGTGTGATGCAACACGTTCTTATACAGAACCATGTGCCCTTCCATCGTGTGGGGGCGCAAACTGTGCGACATCATAATGTTATCAACGTTGTTATCCGGCCCCGTGACCCGCTGATACAACTTCTTCAGCTTCCCCGTCGCCTCTTCAAACGGCACCGTTTTAATCCAGACCATGCGGCCTCCTCCCCTAAATCCGATTGCATTGCCAGCACCCTAGCCACAATCCCCACCCGCTGCGAGGCCCAATAAATCCCCACAATTGCGCCGCTGCCCCGGCTGACCTACCCTCGCAACAGAACCGCCAAACGCCCCAACCCCCGGAGCCCCCGCATGATCGCCTACGTCACCGTCGGAGCCGACGACATCCCCCGCGCCAAACGCTTCTACTCCGCCTTTCTGCCCGCCCTGAACTACACCCTGACCCAAGGCCCCGAGGGGCTCAGCTACACCCTGCCCGTCCCCGCAGGCCAATCGCCTGTGCTGCCCGATTTCTACGTAAAACCCACCTTCGACGGCCGCCCCGCCACCCCCGGCAACGGCACCATGGTCGCGTTCGAGGCCCAATCCCAAGCCCAAGTTCGCACCCTCCACGCCGCCGCCCTCGCCGCAGGCGGCACAGACGAAGGCCAACCCGGATTCCGCCCCACCTACGGGCCAACCTTCTACGTCAGCTACCTACGCGACCCCCAAGGCAACAAACTCGCCCTCTTCTCCAGCACCCCCTCTGATCCCAGCCGAGACGGGTGATACGGGGATGCTGGGGAAAGATGTGGAGAGGTCGCAGGCAAGCAAACCGACGAGCGTATTTGTTCTGTGACTGAGCGCTTCCAGCCCGAAACAGTCATGGCTGTCCTGCGCCTCGGACAGAGAGCAGACGTTCGCTGCACAATAGGACAACTCGTGCCTAAAAGGTGAAAAAGGACATTCACGCGGCACAACTGTCTGTGTCCGTTGCGCACCAGTCCAAGGTAGGTTCAAAGCCGATGGAAGGCTCGGTTTTTCACCCCTAGCAAGCCTTGCCAGACAATTGGAGGGCAATCGACCAAGGCCATTTTCAGATACCGATTGAACCGGCAGATGGCCCAGTTAAATTCTAAACCAAGGACAGGTAGGTCATCAGCCTTTGTTCACACTAGCGCCCCTGTGTCTTTCGCCAGCGCGGAACCTTGGAGGATGTCACCTCCGACGGTGCACCTGTCACAGCTCTAAACGCCCAGCCCTCCGGCATTTTCAAGCAACGGAATGATCTTTTCCACGCCTTCGCGATGGCGCAGAGAAGCAAACACGAAAGGCCGCCCGCGGCGCATCATTGTTGCATCGCGGTCCATGACCTCAAGCGATGCGCCCACATGGGGGGCGAGATCGGTCTTGTTGATGATCAGGATGTCAGATTTGGTGATAGCTGGCCCACCCTTGCGGGGAATTTCTTCGCCAGCCGCCACGTCGATCACATAGAGGGTCACATCTGCCAGCTCAGGGCTGAATGTGGCCGACAGGTTATCGCCGCCGCTTTCGATTAGCACAATCTCCACATCCGGATGCCGGTCGATCATCTCGGCCACAGCCGCAAGGTTGATCGATGCGTCTTCTCGGATCGCTGTGTGGGGGCAGCCGCCGGTCTCGACCCCGATGATGCGATCCTGCGGCAAAATCTGCATCCGCATCAGCGCCTCGGCGTCTTCCTGCGTGTATATGTCATTGGTGATGACGCCGATCGAGAACCTGTCGCGCAGGGCTTCACTCAGCGCAGCCGTGAGGGTTGTCTTCCCGGCACCAACCGGGCCACCGATTCCAACGCGAAGCGGTCCGTTCATCGTGCTCATGTGCGGAAAATCCTTGAATACTGAGTTTCATGTTTCATAGAGGCGATGTCCGACAAAAAGGCGGAACTGCCGAGATCATCAAGCGCAGCACAGCTGGCTTGCGCAGCGACTTGGCTACAAAGCGGTGTCATTTCGCGGATCATCCGTTGGCCCTCGGTTTGGCCCAGCGGAACAAGACGCATCGTCACCGCCGCGAGGTTGGCCATGAAGGCTTGCAAGTAGAATTGAGTGGTGAGTTCGAGCGGCAGGCCCTGCAGACGGGCAGCGCGGCCAACAGCGACCGGATAGGTCAGCCCCTTCAGATCCGCAGCCCAGACCTTTGCGATGATATCACAGAATGCCTCGCCCTGAAGGCGGGTTTCCTTCACCCGTTCAGCCGACGCTGAAAAGGCACGGCTCATGGCGTCGATCTCGTCCACGTCGGTGGTGCCAGCTCGATAGGCCGCGCCAAGGAACAGGCTGTCGTTCCATCCAGCGCCATGTCGCAGCACATCAGAAATCCACGCCTCGGATTGTTCTTTGTTGGTCACGTCCCCGGCATCAATCGCCCATTCCAACCCGTGCGAATAGGCAAAGGCGCCGACCGGAAAGGCCGGCGAAAACCATTGCGTCAGCATGAGGATTTCAGTGGCTGTGGCCATGCGTCCGTCCATGGCCATAGGCCCCGCCTTCTGGCGTAAAGGGCTCGACCACTTCGCGCACGGTGGCGCCGACCTTGTCCAGCATGTCGCGGATCACGTGGTCGCGTTGAATCAGTAACCGACCTTCCTCGATCTGACAGGGGGTATGGCGGTTACCGATATGCCAGGCGAGGCGTGGCAAGTCGTCTCCGGTCACCTCTAGCAAGTCTTCTTTGGCGGCAACAATCTCGATCAGCCGGCCATCTTCCAACGCGAACGCATCACCATGGTCGAGCGACGTGGTGTGACCCAAGTCGACGAGGAATTGCTCGGCAGGCGTCGTGGCCAGCATCTTGCGACGCAGAAAACGGTCGTCGTAGCTGAGCGTCACAACGTCATAAGCACCGGACCAATGTCCGGGTTTACGAATTTGGCGACTAGGCGGGAGAGTGGTCATGGGCTGCACCTTCAGAACAGGAAATAACGTTGCGCCATTGGCAAAACCTCGGCGGGTTGACAGGTGAGAAGCTCGCCATCGGCGCGCACTTCGTAGGTTTCGGGATGGACTTCAATCTCGGGGGTCGCGTTGTTCAACACCAGATCGGACTTCCCGATGTTGCGTGTGTTCTTCACAGCCAACGTGTCCTTGGCGAGGCCCAACTTCGAACCGATCCCGACGTCCTGCGCAGCCGCGCTGACGAACGTGACGGCTGAGTTTTCGACCGAGCGACCATAGGCCCCGAACATCGGGCGGCTGTAGACAGGTTGCGGCGTCGGGATCGAGGCATTGGGATCACCCATCTGCGCCATGACGATGGTGCCGCCTAGCAGAACCATCTCAGGCTTCACGCCAAAAAAGGCCGGGTTCCATAACACCAGATCGGCGCGCTTACCTTCTTCGATCGAGCCGATCTCGTGGGCAATCCCGTGCGCAATCGCAGGGTTGATGGTGTATTTGGCGATATAGCGGCGGACACGGAAATTGTCGTTGTTGCCGGTTTCTTCGGGCAAGCTGCCCCGTTGTTTCTTCATCTTGTCGGCGGTTTGCCAAGTGCGGATCAGCACCTCGCCCACGCGACCCATGGCTTGACTGTCTGACGCGATAATCGAAAACGCACCCATGTCATGCAGGATGTCCTCGGCGGCGATGGTCTCACGGCGAATACGGCTTTCGGCAAAAGCCACGTCTTCAGGGATCGACTTGTCAAGATGGTGGCAGACCATCAGCATGTCGAGATGTTCCTCCAGCGTGTTCACTGTGAAAGGGCGGGTGGGATTGGTAGAGGACGGCAACACATGCTCTTCGCCGCAAATCTTGATGATGTCCGGGGCATGGCCACCCCCCGCGCCCTCAGTATGAAAGGCGTGGATCGTGCGACCCTTAATTGCAGCCACTGTATTCTCGACAAATCCGGATTCGTTCAGCGTGTCGGTGTGGATCATCACCTGTACGTCCAAATCATCAGCGACCGACAGACAACAGTCGATGGCGGCAGGCGTGGTGCCCCAGTCCTCGTGCAGCTTCAGAGCGCAGGCGCCGCCAAGCACCTGTTCTTCAAGGGCTGCTGGCAGCGATGCGTTGCCTTTACCAGCAAAGGCAAGGTTCATCGGAAAGGCATCAGCCGCCTGCATCATGCGCCCGATATGCCACGGGCCGGGGGTGCAGGTGGTGGCCAGCGTGCCATGGGCAGGACCAGTGCCGCCACCCAGCATGGTGGTCAGGCCAGAATGCAGCGCGTCCTCGATCTGCTGCGGGCAGATGAAATGGATATGACTGTCAAAGCCGCCCGCCGTCAGAATGCGCCCTTCGCCCGCGATAACCTCGGTTCCGGGGCCCACAATGACGTCGACGCCCGGTTGGGTGTCAGGATTCCCGGCTTTGCCAATCTTGTGGATGCGCCCGTCTTTCAGGCCAACATCAGCCTTATAGATGCCAGCGTGATCGACGATCAGCGCGTTGGTAATAACAGTGTCTACCGCGCCTTGCGCGCGCGTGATCTGGGATTGCCCCATTCCGTCGCGGATGACTTTGCCACCGCCAAACTTCACCTCTTCTCCATAGACATCGTCCCGCAGCCCTGTGGCGCTGAACTGTGCCGCTGTGGCCCGTTCCATAATCAGGTCTTTTTCGACCTCGATAATCAGATCGGTATCCGCAAGTCGCACCCTGTCGCCGACAGTTGGGCCGAACATGGCAGCATAATCACTCCGACTTATCTTGCCCGGCATCTTTCAGCGCTCCCATGATTTGTTGATTAAAGCCATAGATATGTCGTCGTCCAAGGTAGGGTACCAACATCACCTCTCGACGCTGTCCCGGCTCAAAGCGGACGGCAGTGCCCGCCGGAATGTCCAGCCGCCTGCCCAAGGCTGCATAGCGATCAAATTCCAACGCTGGGTTTGCTTCGGCAAAGTGGTAGTGGCTGCCCACCTGCACTGGGCGGTCGCCGGTATTGGCCACCAACACCATGTGGGCGCTGCGACCGGCGTTTAGCGTCAGCGACCCCTCGGCAGGAAATGTCTCGCCCGGTATCATTTGCGCCGCCGTATGTGAACCAATGTCATGGTCCCGCCCACGGTCATTGCAGCGAGGATCACAGCAATCCATGTAACAGCCTCATGAGGATGAATATGCGCGCCGGAATGGGCCAAGGCAGGGGATGCAGCCAGCGTGCTCAGAATCGTTAAAACGTGTTTCATTGGATCAAGTTCCTCTAGCGAATTGGGTTGTGAACGGTGACAAGTTTGGTGCCGTCAGGAAACGTGGCTTCGACCTGCACTTCGGGGATCATCTCGGCGATGCCCTCCATGCAGTGTTCGACCGAGACAACCTGGGCGCCCGCCTCCATCATATCGGCGACGGAGCGTCCATCGCGTGCACCTTCGACGACGCTGTCGGTGATCAGGGCAATGGCCTCTGGGTGATTGAGTTTCACACCGCGCGCCAGACGCTTGCGGGCCACCTCGGCGGCCAGGGCGATCAGGAGCTTGTCTTTTTCTCTCGGGGTCAGGTTCATGTCAGATCATCCAGCATCGGGGAAGGTCACTGCCATTCAGTCTTTGCAGAACCGGCAGCAGGGTTTGTCTTAGCGTAAAACCGTCGTCGGCCAGCAAGCGCAACACCAGCACATCGGGCTGGATCATACTGACACCACCGGTTTCAGGGAGAACCTCCCTAAGGGGCTCCAGATGGCGTTCGGCATCGTCCGAGACCAGCACTGTCAAAGCTATCGCCCCGGCTCCGTTGGCGATGAATGGTTTGGACAGATGGGCATGCAGGTCTCCGGACAAGACCAACGAGTCGAGAAAGAGGGGTGCGCCTTCGCGTCGTATCTCAATACGGTCCCGAAAACGGATATCAGTCAGCGTTTCGCCCATTGCCGGGCGACCAAAAACCAGAGGCTCGACCATCAGCAATGAGGTGTCCAGTGCAAGGTCGATGTTCAGACGGCGATCCAGCGCACTGCCGTTGAACAGGATCGTTTCCTGAGGCAACCAATTGAGCCGGGCGCCGGGTTCGACCCGAAGGCGGTTGCGGATCTGGCCAGTCTGATTGGGTTGCGCCCTATAAGCGCGTTCGCAGGCTTGGGTGGTCAGGGTCAAAGCGGTGTTTGCCGCCACATGACCGGAAAAAGCAAACTGATCACCTCCAGTGATCCCTCCGGCGGTGTTCAAAAGGACGGCGTCCATGGCGCCACCACGGGCCCTTGGAAACAGACATTTGAATGAGCCAGACTGGCGCAGACCATCCAGAACGGTACGGCCTCCGGCCCGTTTCGTGCTCACGCGCAAGTTGCCCTCGGCGCGGGGGGGCTGTGCGTCATTCGGGGGCGATATGTCTGCCTGACGTGTGATCAGAGTATCCTCGGGTCATATAGAATTCTCCTTGGTTGTGACGTCATCTGTGCAAATCACCATCCGAATTGGCCGTTCAAAGGTCTCGACTGGGGGGCGCTGTCTATTTTTTGTGCGCCCGCGGCAATTGCTGGTCAAAAAATATGCATTCGCCGCGAGCGTTTGGGAAATATCGTGTCTCAGGTTTGCTAATTACGCTGCAATGCAGAATCGATTGGACACCTGCCGGAGACACGCTGTCAAAAAACCGGAGGTGTGTGACGACCATACGAATTGGACCTCGAAGCGGCCGCCACACGAATTGCAACATGACGTTGCGGGGACAGGTAAGAGAAATCGGCACATATGTGCAAGGTCTCTCTCCAGCGCCCTGCCTGGAGGATAATATGAATTTTCTCAAATCCACTCTCGCCGGATCAGTCGTCTTTGCCACATTGGCTGGCGCTGCCATGTCTGCCGAAGACACGATCAAAGTTGGCGTCCTGCACTCGTTGTCGGGCACGATGGCGATCTCTGAGACCACACTGAAAGACACCATGCTGATGCTGATCGACCAGCAGAACGCAAAAGGTGGGCTTCTGGGCAAACAGTTGGAAGCCGTGGTGGTAGACCCGGCATCAGACTGGCCGCTGTTTGCCGAAAAGGCCCGCGAACTGCTGACCGTCCATGATGTCGACGTGATCTTCGGCAACTGGACCTCTGTTTCACGCAAATCGGTTCTGCCGGTGATCGAGGAGCTGAACGGCCTGCTGTTCTACCCGGTGCAGTACGAAGGTGAAGAATCGTCCAAGAACGTGTTCTACACCGGTGCCGCGCCGAACCAACAGGCCATCCCTGCCACTGACTATTTCCTAGAGGAACTGGGCGTCGAGAAATTCGCTCTGCTCGGCACAGACTATGTCTACCCCAGGACCACCAACAACATTTTGGAAAGCTACCTGAAAGACAAAGGGATTGCGGATGATGACATCTTCGTAAACTACACGCCTTTCGGTCACTCAGATTGGTCAAAGATCGTGGCTGATGTCGTGGCGCTCGGCGCGGATGGCAAGAAAGTCGGCGTGATCTCGACCATCAACGGCGATGCCAATATCGGCTTTTATAAAGAACTGGCTGCGGCAGGCGTTTCAGCCGACGACATCCCGGTTGTGGCTTTCTCGGTAGGTGAAGAAGAACTCGCCGGTCTGGATACCTCTAACCTCGTCGGCCACTTGGCGGCGTGGAACTATTTCCAGTCCGCAGACGCAGAAGTGAACGCCGAGTTTGTCAAAACTTGGAAAGCCACGATGGGTAAAGAGCGTGTCACCAACGACCCGATGGAAGCACATTTTATCGGCTTCAACATGTGGGTGAACGCGGCCACAGAAGCAGGGGCCACCGATGTGGATTCCGTGCGGTCTGCCATGTACGGACAAGAGTACCCGAACCTGACCGGGGGAACCGCGGTCATGCTGCCGAACCACCACTTGGCCAAGCCGGTTCTGATTGGTGAAATTCAGGATGACGGTCAGTTTGATATCATCAGCCAGACAAGCGAAGTGCCCGGCGATGCCTGGACCGATTTCCTGCCTGAATCGGCGGTTCTGGTGTCGGATTGGAAAGATCTCGGCTGCGGTATGTACAACACCGAGACCAAAACCTGTGTTCAGACGCTTTCGAACTACTAAAGCCTGAATTTGAGAAGGGGGCTGCTTTCTGGCCCCCTTCCAACCCAATTCGCGGAACACTCCAATATGATACGACTATTCCTTGCGGGCCTCGCAGTCCTGTTGTCATGCCTGACAGCAACGGCTGAGGAACGTGCCATCCAGCCGCTACTGCAAGAGTATCACGAGGTGATCGCCAAAAGCTCGCGCAAGACCATTGCTCCGGTCATCAATGCGATTGCCACCAGTGGCTCGCCAAAGGCGCAATTGGTGCTAGAGACATGGACGGCCAAGGCCATGTGGATGCGTAAATCTGACGGCGTGTTCTTTATCGGTGAAAAAATTGACAGCAAAAACTATCAGCTGATTGATTTCGACAGCGGTGCGGTGGTGGGAAACTATCCCAAAAAAGAATTGAAACAGCTGAAACCCAACAGCGGTATCCGGGCCATGATTGCCACCGCGCTGGTGATGTTCCAGTTGTCGGACCCCGACAAAGCCAAGCGGGATGGCGCGCTGACATCAATCCAACGCGACCCCGAGGCCGCCTTGCTGGCGCCTCTGCGCGCCTCAATCGAGACCGAGCCCGATGCGGCTCTGAAAGCCCGAAAGCAACGGCTCGAACGGCTGCTGACAATTGGCTATGATGATGACACTCAGGCTCGTGTGGCCGCCATTGAGGAAATGTCCGGCGATCTGGGCGTGGATGTTCGCGCAACGCTGAATCCTTTGGTGGCGACGACACGCGATGTGGTGCCGGGTGGCGTGCCCAAGGGGGTGAACGTCTCCGAGATCTTGACGCCCGGCACAGAAAGTCTGTCCAATACAGAAGCCTATGACCTGTTGGTCGCCAAAGGTCTGTCCCCCGCGCGGGTTTCGCCGGACGACATACGCACCGCGCTGGCCGCCAATATCGATGGTGGCCGGGTGGGCGGCATTCCGGTGGCGCAGTTAGATACAATAGACGCCCGCCTTCGTGCCTATGGCGTGCTGGCACAGGCCCGCAAAGTGCCCCCGCTTGTCACGCAGGCAGATATTGACGCGGCCCTCAACGCACATGTCTTTTTTGAAACCTATTTCGAGCCGTCTGTCGACGTGACGACATCGGCCAACCAGGCCTTGGATACCATAGGCCTCAAGGTTGGTTTGAACCAGACACTAGACCTGACGCTGGATGCGGTTTCGCTGGCCTCAATCTACTTCCTCGCCGCCATCGGCCTTGCCATTACGTTTGGTGTTATGGGGGTGATCAACATGGCCCATGGCGAGTTTATCATGATGGGGGCGTACACAGGGTACGTGGTGCAGCAGATCATTCCGGATCACACGGTGTCGATCATTGTCGCCATTCCGCTGGCCTTTGCTGTGACCTTTGCCGCTGGTGTGGCGATGGAGCGGCTGGTGATCCGCTGGCTCTATGCCCGTCCGCTGGAAACCCTGCTGGCGACCTTTGGCATCTCGATTGCCCTGCAACAGCTGGCCAAGAACATCTTTGGCACCCAAGCGCGGCCTCTGACCGCGCCGGGCTGGCTGGATGGGGCCTTCGTCCTGAATGACGTCGTTTCAATCAGCTACATCCGCATCGCCATCTTTATTCTGGCACTCGTTTTCCTTGGCGTCTTTCTGTTCATCATGAAGCGCACCAGACTTGGGCTGGAAACCCGCGCCGTGACTCAGAACCCGCGTATGGCCGCGTCGATGGGGATCAACCCCGGCAAGGTCAATATGCTGACCTTTGGCCTTGGCTCAGGTATCGCGGGCATTGCCGGTGTTGCCATTGGACTTTTTGCCAAGGTCACCTCTGAACTGGGCAACGACTATATTGTCCAAAGTTTCATGACCGTGGTTGTCGGGGGTGTGGGCAATATCTGGGGCACGCTTGCGGGGGCCGCCATGATCGGCTTCTTCCAAAAAGGGATTGAGTGGCTGAACCCATCGAACACGCTGGCGGCACAGACCTATATGATCGTCTTTATTATCATTTTCATTCAGTTCCGGCCAAGGGGCATCATCGCCCTCAAGGGCCGCGCGGCAGGAGATTGATCAATGCAACGTTCTTTTATTGCCAAAAACCCGTCTGTCCTGATTTTTCTCGCCTGTCTGGCCCTGTTCACGCTGATGGTGACGGTGCTGTCCGAAGGCTTCGGCGTCGGCGTGATTTCAACAAGTTTCGTCAAGACGCTGGGCAAGACGCTGTGTCTGTGCCTGATCGCTGTGGCGATGGATCTGATATGGGGCTTTACCGGCATTCTGTCGCTGGGCCATTTCGCCTTTTTCGGTCTGGGGGGCTACATGGTCGGCATGTGGCTGATGTATGAACGCACACGCTTGATCGTGGTCGAGTCGCTAAGTCAGTCCGAAATTCCGCCCACAAGTTCCGAGATTGTCGACGCCATCGGCAATCAGATTTTCGGCGTGGTCGGTTCTAGTGAGTTCCCCCTGATCTGGGCAGTCGCTGACAGCCTGTTCCTGCAACTGGCCTTGGTGGTTCTCGTGCCCGGGATACTGGCACTGGTCTTTGGCTGGCTCGCCTTCCGCAGCCGGGTCGCCGGCGTTTACCTGTCAATCCTGACGCAAGCGATGACGCTGGCGTTGGCGCTGTACCTATTCCAGAACGACAGCGGCCTGCGCGGCAATAACGGGCTGTCAGGCTTGCAGAACCTGCCGGGTGTGACCGCATCGCAGGACGTGGCATCCGTGTGGTTTCTCTGGGGCTCGGCATTGGCCTTGGGACTTGGGTACCTCCTGGCTGCTTGGATCGTGTCGGGCAAGCTCGGCTCGGTCATTCGCGGCATTCGCGACAACGAGGCCCGCGTGCGGTTTCTGGGCTACTCGGTCGAGACCTACAAACTGTTGGTCTTTACCCTAACGGCCTGCATCGCGGCCATTGCTGGCGCGCTTTATTACCCGCAGGCCGGTATCATCAACCCTGCTGAAATTGTGCCGATTGCGTCGATTTATCTGGCGGTCTGGGTCGCCATCGGCGGACGGGGACGGCTTTATGGCGCGGTGATCGGGGCGGCTTTTGTCAGCCTTCTCAGTACCTGGTTCACCGGCGGGCAAGCTCCCGATATCCCGCTGGGTTTCTACACGATCAAATGGGTGGACTGGTGGCTGGTGTTGCTAGGCCTGTCCTTTGTCGCAATCACGCTGTTTGCCCCTAAGGGTATGGGTGGGTTGGTCGATCTATGGAGCCAACGCAAAAGCCCCGACCGTCACGGCGCAGACCTAGGCCCGGATGACGGCGCCCTGCGCGAACATGAGGCAAGCCAATGAGCACACTTCTCGAAGTTTCAGGCGTGTCAGTCACTTTCGATGGCTTCCGCGCCATCAACAACCTGTCGTTCCAGATCGGTGATGCTGAGCTGCGGGCTGTTATCGGCCCCAATGGCGCCGGTAAGACGACGTTTATGGATATCGTAACCGGCAAGACCAAACCGGACGAAGGTCGGGTGATCTGGGGCGAAAAATCCATTTCTCTGTTGAAGATGAACGAGGCCAAGATCGCCCAGGCCGGGATTGGACGCAAGTTCCAGAAACCAACGGTGTTCGAAGACCAGACCGTGCAGGAAAACCTGCTGATGGCTTTGAAAAAACCGCGTGGCTGGTTTTCGGTTCTGGCTTACAAACCAAGCGCAGAGGATCTTGAGAAAGTTGCCGATCTGGCACAGGAAATCGGCCTTCTTGATGAGCTGAAACGTAAATCCGGCGAGTTGAGCCACGGGCAAAAGCAATGGCTGGAAATCGGCATGTTGCTGGCCCAAGAACCGCGTCTTCTGCTGGTGGATGAACCCGCGGCGGGGATGACCCCGCAAGAACGCGAACATACCACGGACCTGCTATTAGAAGCAGCCAAGACACGCGCCGTGGTGGTGGTAGAGCACGACATGGAATTCGTCCGTCGACTGAATTGCCGGGTGACCGTGCTGCACGAAGGGACTGTCCTGGCCGAAGGCAGCCTTGACCACGTCACCTCGAACCAACACGTCATCGATGTCTATCTGGGGCGCTGAACCATGCTGAAACTACAAGATCTGACCCTGCATTACGGGCATTCTCAAATTCTCAACGGTATCTCGATGGAGGCCGCGCTGGGCGAGGTAACCTGCGTTATGGGAACCAATGGTGTTGGCAAGACCAGCCTGATCAAGGCCATTTCGGGCACTCACCCGCGGTCTGGGGGCAGTGTTGAGCTGGCAGGCGAGGTGCTGGACATCCTACCTGCGCACAAACTGGCCCATAAGGGAATCGCATATGTGCCGCAGGGACGGGAAATTTTTCCCTTGCTGAGCGTGCGCGAAAATCTGGAAACCGGGTTTGTCTGTCTGCCACCTGCCGAGCACCACATACCGGATGAGATTTTCGAATTGTTCCCGGTGCTGAAAGAAATGCAAAACCGGCGTGGAGGGGATTTGTCTGGGGGGCAACAACAGCAACTGGCCATAGCGCGAGCGCTGATTACCAAGCCACGACTTTTGCTTATGGATGAGCCGACAGAGGGCATCCAGCCCAACATCATCCAGCAAATCGGTGACGTGATACGGTTGTTGCGAGCCAAGGGCGATATGGCGATTGTCCTTGTTGAGCAGTATTTTGAATTCGCCTACGACCTCGCCGACCAATTTGTAGTTTTGCGTCGGGGCGAGGTCATGATGTCAGGGACCAAGGGAACGCTGGCCAAAGAGGATGTGCTAAAGGGTGTGTCCGTGTGAGTTGAGAGGCCAAATAAGAAGGTTCCCATCGCCCAGTTTTTGACCTCAACAAGTCTTGAGTGGAGGGGCCCATTAGCCCCGTTCCGGGTTGCTGAGATTGCGAGACGAATTGGCAACGACAACAAACATCGGCTTTGGGGGCAGCCTCAATGCACCCGTGAGCGCAGACCAAGGTCCGCTCAAGGCCGTTCGCGCGACTTTGCTAAGGGCACTACGCCTTGAGGTAATCGGCAGCGTCAACCTTCAAGCCCTCATCGCCAACCCGACCCCGCAGCGCCACCCGTGTTTGATAGCCCGAGCGATCAACGTAAATGTTACTCAGAGCATCCGAGCCACTAAGAGATTGAATGCTGTTCGCCAGATCATAGACATTGCCGCCCGAGTTAAGTCCGGCAATCTTTGCCAGCTCGCGCATCGTCGCCTCTGTGGCGATGTGCTGGCCCGCACCGTTTTGCATCATCCCCCCGGCGTAACGATCCAAACCCTGCACTGTTGCGCCATTTTTCATCTCCAACCGCAACGCATCCAACGACCCACGTAAGGCACTCATTGGTGTGGCGATGTTGCTTTGAACCGTTGATCCAAACCAATTAGAAAACCCCGAAGACGGATCAAAAACAAACGACCCACCCAGAGTGATCTTGCCCGCCGTTGCCCCATTAATCGAAGCCAAAAGGCTCTGCTGGCTTGGTGTCAGACTGCCCAAATCAACCGCGCCACGCACGATGCGGTCAATGGTCCCAGAGCCTTTTTGAAGCTGGTTGAGCAACGCGCCGCCGGTCCACGTCCGCGAGTCACCATACAGGCGGGACCGCAGGTCGCGCCCGATCCATCCATGCCCGGATCGAAGCTCCCCGAGCATTGCGTTACCTGTCCAATTTTTAGAATCCGCAAATAGCCTTGAGTGCAGGTCCCGGCCTACCCAGCCGCTTCCTGCGTCCAACTGCCCAAGCATTGCGTTGCCTGTCCATGACCCGCTGTGGCCGAACAGCTTAGCTATGACCGAACGCTGCACGGACCCCTTGCCAAATTGCAATTGGGTCAGCAGGGACCGATCAGTCTCGCCCATATTATGCGCCAACATGCGCCCTTCGATCAGGCGGTTAACAACGCCACTGCCAAGACCAAGCTGCACCAGCATATTACGGCCAAGCGTATCGGACTTTGCCGAACTCATAGAGGCGCGCAAGGCGCGATAAACCGCCCCGTTTCCACGGGTAAGCTGGTGCATCATTTGCTTGTTCGTCGCGCCGAGACCGGCGGTTTTCATATCAGAGCGCAGCGCCCGGTGCACAGATCCCGTGCCACGCACAAGCTGGTGCATGGCTCCCTCGTAGCCAAGAACACTTTTGAAAAGCTGATTCTGAGTTACAAACAAACCCCCAAATGGGCGCGCTTAGCTCCTCGAACAAAATCTGATTATTCAAAAATCCTAGAATACTTGTCTGACACCATTGGCACACTTGACCCGACGAAAATGCGACGGTCCTCAGTGATAGAGGCCCAAATGGCGAACCAGCATCGGGCACGTTTCGCCAACTACATTCCCCACATGCTTTCTATTCTGTTTGAACATGCGATTGACTTGGATTGGCAACGAGACAACCCAGCAAAAGGTATCGAAAAATTGAAAACTGGTGATGGACACAAACCATGGCCTCCATCAGCGATTGAAGTGTTTCGAAAGAATGTGACCGGGCGACCACTTCTGATTTTTGAGCTTGCTCTAGGGACCGGCCAGCGCGCTTCCGATTTGACACGCATGGAATGGTCACACATCGAGGACGGCGGCATCTTGGTCACCCAGAACAAAACATCCACACGCCTTTGGATACCTATCCCGACAAGCCTTGCAGAAATACTCCGCAACGCGCCTCGCAGCCTTCGCTATATCCTTTGCGACGAACACGGTCGAAAACTCAACTATGATCAGATCCAAAAAGCCATGATGACGGAGAGAAAGAGACTGGGCCTACAAGCGCATACATTGCATGGCTTGCGATACAGCGCGGCCAGTGAACTGGCCGAAGCTGGGTGCACTGACCACCAGATAGCAGCAATAACCGGCCACAAGAGCCTATCGATGGTTCAAAAATATTCTAAAGGAGCGAGTCAAAAGCGTCTCGCTAAGCAAGCTCAAAGCTTGAGGGAACAGAACAAAAACAAAACGTGAAACTGGGAAACAAAGTGGGAAACCAGATTAATTAGCTAAATCCAAAGGCGGCATCCAATAACCGTAAGTCATTGATTTAGTGGCGGGGAGACAGGGATTCGAACCCTGGGAACGGTCTGCACCTTCAACGGTTTTCAAGACCGCCGCATTCGACCACTCTGCCACCTCCCCGTTGGAAATGTGATTTAGGGGGTCCGCGCGCCTATGGCAAGTCGAAAATAGGGAATTCTTGCCGGCCCCATTTCTGCCTACTTTCATTGCCTCAACGCTCAGGAGCTTTGCCGCAAATGGGCTATCTGGCTCTGGTGAGGTAACGACCGGTAAACCGGCATTTTGGGCTCAGACGCAGCGCCCGAGACAGGCAAGGGACAAAAAATGATTCGAGAAGCAGCGAAAACCCAGTTCGGTCCGCGTCTGGCGACGCTTACCGTTGCCCTCGCGTTTTTGGCGGCTTGTGACGACGGTGCCAAATTGCCATTTTTGCAACCAAAAGAAACCGCTGAGCCAACCCAGTCTCAGAGCACCAAGCTGATTGAACGCGACATTGAGGCGCCCGAAGTGTTTCAAGTCACCGAGTCGGGGCTCTGGGATGGGCGACCATCACTGGGCGGCGTTTGGGTGGCGCACCCTGATGCCACCGATCCCGAACGCGTGATCATCCGCAACAGCGCAAACGGTAAATTCGTGATCGGCGCGTTGTTCCGCAGGGAGAGAGACATTCCTGGGCCACGCATTCAGGCCTCATCCGATGCAGCTTCCGCGCTTGGCATGCTCCCCGGTGCGCCGGTTGAGCTAAACGTCACCGCCCTGCGGCGCGAAGCCGTCGATGAAGAGCCCGAGATCGAAGACACGCTTGCCCCAGCTGAAGCAATCGAACCGGGCGGCGAAATCACCGAAGCGCCTCTTGATCCAATTGCGGGTGGCGCAGCCGCTGCAATTGCCGCGTCTACGCCCGCGGCTCCGACTGCGCCAACCGAGCAGGCAGACAAACCCGCCCCGGCGAAAACATCATCGCTCAGCAAACCATATGTTCAAATCGGTATCTTCAGTGTCGAAGCCAACGCCAATCGCACCGCCGATCAAATGCGCAGTGCGGGTATGACCCCCACCGTGTTCGAACAAGCCGCAAACGGTAAGCCATTCTGGCGCGTGGTCGTCGGCCCCGCCCAAAGTAAATCCGAACGTTCCACGTTGTTGAAAAAGGTCAAAGCGACCGGCTTCTCTGACGCATATGCAGTCAGCAAATAAGGAGACCTTCCCGTGCTGTCTTCACTCCGCTCTATCACCCTTGCTGTTTCGGTAGCAGTCACAGCTTTCCTGTCTTTGCTTATGACACGTCTGCCACCGCAGCCTATGTTCTGGATCAGGGCACAGGCACCGTATTATTGGCGAAAAATGCTGACGAGGCGCTGCCCCTGCATCGATGTCCAAGCTTATGACGCTGTATGTCGCGTTCGAGGCTTTGCGCGACGGGCGGTTGACCTTGAACGAAGAACTGCCGGTATCCCAACATGCCATGAGCTATAAAGGC
>CBCYME010000012.1:0-217152 GCA_965183835.1 Paracoccaceae bacterium
GACCAGATCGACGGCTACATCGCCTTGAAGATGGAAGAAGTCGAGCAGTACGAGCACACACCTCACCCGGTTGAGTACGGCATGTACTACAGCTGCTAATTTCAGCAGTCATAAAATTCGAAAAGGCGCCCCTTACGGGCGCCTTTTTCATGTCTCGGCCAAACTCCAAGTTGAATGTCCCTGCCGCCAATTCCCCATAGGCAACAACCACGCAAGCGCATAGGGTCTGGGCAACCATTCAATACTCAAGGAGTTTTCATGCGTCTTTTCACACTGGCTCTCGCCACCGCTGCCCTATTCAGCAGTTCAGTTTCAGCGCAAACAATTGAACGCCTCAAAGAAACCAAGCACCTAACGTTTGGCTACCGTACAGACGCTGCACCGTTGTCTTACCAAACCAAAGACGGCAACCCTGCCGGGTATTCACCTGCGATTTGCAATGAAATCGCGCAGTACATTGCCAATACGTTCGAGATGAAAAACCTCGACGTTGATTTTGTGGCTGTGGATTCTAAAGATCGTTTTGACAAGATTGCCAGCGGCGAGATCGACCTGTTGTGCGGCGCCGCCACCATCACGCTTTCACGCCGCGAAAAGGTTGATTTCTCAATCCCGACTTATGTTGATGGCACCTCTGTCTTGCTGCCCAAGACAGCAACAGGTAATCTTGCAGATCTAGCAGGCAAGAAAATCGGCATGCGTAGCGCGACAACAACCGAACAAGCCGTGCTTAATTCATTCGGAGCCGCAAGCATCGAAGCGGAGATGGTTCGCTTCAATACTCACCCTGACGGGTTCAAGGCCCTGCAGAGCGGTGAAATCGACGCTTACTTTGCAGACCAATCCATCCTGCTGGTGAACTATTTCGAACGCGACATGGTAAACGACTTCAAGCTCATGGATGAAATTTTGACTGTCGAAAAGCACGGCTTGGCGTTAGCAAAAGGCGATAGTGACTTCCGGCTTTTGATCGATTCAGCTTTGTCTGAACTTTATGCGGCAGGCACGATGCAAAAGTTGTTCCAAGCCGTTTTGCCAAGGGCCACCCCCGGCGCAGGTCTGCAGGCAATGTATATCATCGCCCCAACGCTTCCCTAACTGCATACCGCCGGGGCTATCAGAGCCCCGGCTTTCTTTTCGAGCCAAACCTTGTTTTACTGCGTGTATTCAAGCAACCCGTTTCTTGTGAAAGGTTTCCCATGCGCGCTTTGATCTTTTCCCTGTGTTTTGGTGTCAGCCTAGCGGCATCTCCTGTTGGCGCCGCACCTTGCGGAAACACAAGTTCCGGTTTTGAGGCATGGAAACGCGATTTTACCACCACCGCAAAACGCGCGGGGGTCCGCAAACAAGGATTAAAGGCGCTTTCTCAAGCCTCTTATGCTAAGCGAACGATCGCAGCAGACCGCAACCAAAAGAGCTTTAAATATTCCCTCAAGAAATTCATGCAGGTGCGCGGAGCCAACACTATCGTCGCCCAAGGACGCAAGCGCAAAGCCCGCAACCCAAGCTTTTATGCAACCTTAGAGCGTCAGTACGGTGTTCCAGCTGGGGTACTGATCTCCCTGCATGGAATGGAAACGGCCTTTGGGGGCTTTATGGGCGACAGCCCGGTTGTTTCAGCCATCACCACCCTCGCATATGACTGTAGAAGATCAGATTTTTTTATTCCCCACGCGATTGGGGCCCTGAAACTTGTCGATCAAGGTGCAATCACCCCCCAGACAAAAGGGGCCAAACATGGCGAGTTGGGGCATACGCAGTTTTTACCGGGTAACGCTCTCACATATGGGGTTGATGCAACCGGAGATGGTCGGGTCGACTTTTACAACGTGACAGACGCGCTGGCCTCAACCGCGAATTTCCTGCGCCAAAAGGGATGGAAACCTGGCAAAGGGTACCAGCCAGGCGAGCCAAATTTTTCGGTGATAAAGCAATGGAACGCTGCCAGTGTCTATCAGCAAGCCATCGCAATCATGGCCAAACGCATCGACGGGTAAATGTCCGGTGTACGCCTAGCTGTTGCCATGCGCGCGCCTTGGTTGCGTCATGTTTTCTAAAATTTCCCTAAAAATCAGCTATTTTCGAGATTTACAGAGGATTCATTTACCTCCTCACTGCCCTGTGATTTGACAGATTAGGTCAAACTTTCTCCCACATCGCCAAGTAGTCTGTTCAATAAGAGCACACGCACAGGAGGATTAGAACTGTGACACAGGCAGGAAAGTATCACGGTGGACTAGTATTCTTGGAAGAGGATCAAGGATCTTTGGATCGGTTCGCCCGAATTGTATCGGCAACACTCGAAGACTATGGCCATTCAGTCGAACGGCAATCGATTTCGGATCGCGATGAGGCAACAATTGTCACGCATCAATATGCGGTTCACCTTGGACTTGATCCCAATCCGCCCTGCGCCTCTCGCAGTCATCGGATGGATGCAGCAGCTGGCTTAAACCCCAAGCGTAAAAAGAGACGAGATCAGGTTCGTAAGCGTTTGAGCATCTCGTTGACCCCCGTTTCCGACACGGCCGATGACCGGGATGTATCCGAACTGATCTTGGTCGTCATGCTCTATCGTATGGTTGATCTGTACAGCAGTGAACACATCGAATGGCTCGACCCGACTGTTGTTCTGTCAGTAGAACAGTTTCTGGGTGCTTTCGCAAATGTATCCCCTCAGCGCGTTCAAAGCCGGCAAAAGGTTTTCCATACGCGCGGCAAACGTTTTGCACCCGTAGATGATACAGCCCCGGGATTGGCAGTGCAGTATGATAAAATTTCAGGTCAAACGCCACATTGCGGAAAGCTAGGGTTGGTTGAACTCACGGATGAGGAAGCTCTCGCTCTGGCGTTCAGAACCGATCCGCATCCAGACGAGCTGGACGCGAACGAGGCTATGGTCCGCGCAGAGAACGACATTCGACGGCTCACGAGCTGGGGAATGACTGGTGTCTTGGCATTTGTATCAGGTCCAGTTGCGCTATCTTTGGCAGCCGTCAATTTGATCCGCGGCGAGGACTTTCGTCTGTCAACGCAGGTTCTGACACTGACCAGCGCCCTTGTGATTTTGCAGGGCTCAGGCGCAATGGCCAGCGTAGCACCCTTTCTTCCGATGTAAGCCGTTGCCGGGACAAGGACCTGCCCGTCCACGAGCAGGTCACGCCCCCGGCACATCCCGCCTTGCTAATACATAAGTGTGAATAGAGAAAATAACTGCACTGCTTTGCGGCAATCGAAGGATACACTGCCGCTCACTACGTAGATAGTCCGCCGCCATCTGCTCCGGTGCGACGCGCCGTTTCAAAAAGCTTCGCGGCTGATGCAGCTCTGCGTCCCGATACCAAAGCGCGTTGAACCGCCACATCGGTTTACTCACCTGAACACCGTCAAATAGCCTCTGAACCCGGCGCGCAATGCCGCTATCATAGCTCTCCACGCCATCATGGATCCCGATCAACGGTCGCATGAACTTTTCAGACAGCGTCCAGCTCGCCGGAAAACACAAAACTGCGCCGGTCAAAACGTGCTCGTCACCCTGTTTTTGCAAAATACAAAAATCTTCCTGCACCAATCGCCCTAATGTTAGCAATGGGTTGTCGTAATCCACCTCGACACGAACCCCATCTGCCCTAACCACATAAGAACCGCACTCTGGGTATGCACAGGACAACACCAGATCCAATAACTCTTGTGCTGCTTCTTTGGCCTGACCATCCATCGCGACGACGTCATCATATGTGTCGGACAACAACTGATCACGGCGCGCCATTTGGCCCGCAAATACCTCGTCATGATGGAGCCAGTCCTCGATCGACATTGCCGAAATTCCGGGCAGAGGTCGCGGTGTGAGGGGATCGTACGGAAGTTCGGTTTGCAATATCTCAATCATGGGTCTGCTCATATCATTGGCTTAAGGAAAAGTCGGTAAAAAACGACCTGCGTTCTGGTCGTTTTCTATGCGACAGGTCCATGACCTCGGTTTCAAACTGCCTTTAAATCCAGGGAGGTGAGCCAGTGAACCATCATTACCGAGACACTCGAAAAATTGACCCGACACGCGGAGCCACCCTTGGCGACGGAACCCCGAATGATAACAATCGCATTGAAATTGGTCCGACACAGCTGGCCTTCAATGAGTGGGCTGGTGTTGGCTTAGCCCTACCCAACCTGGAAAAGATGCGTAAATATCGGTGGAAGCGGCTCACCCAGCACATCGTAGATCGTGATCTTGGCGGTCTGTTGATGTTTGACCCGCTGAATATCCGCTATGCCACCGACAGCACCAACATGCAGCTGTGGAACACGCATAACCCATTTCGGGCCGTACTCTTGTGTGCTGACGGCTATATGGTCATCTGGGACTACAAGAATTCACCGTTTTTGTCCGAGTTCAATCCATTGGTGCGCGAACAAAGATCAGGCGCGGATCTGTTTTACTTTGACCGTGGCGACAAAGTGGACGTCGCCGCTGATGTCTTCTCAAACGAAGTACGTCGCCTGATGGAAGAGCACGCCCCCGGCAACAAACGGCTCGCCGTCGACAAAATCATGTTGCATGGTCTCCGAGCGCTTGAGGCGCAAGGTTTCGATATCAAAGAAGGCGAAGAAGTCACCGAGAAAAGCCGATCCATAAAGGGGCCGGATGAAATCCTCGCGATGCGATGTGCCCATCATGCCTGCGAAACAGCCGTGGCCGATATGGAGCGGTTCGCCAGAGCCAATGTCCCAGCAGGCCAGACATCTGAAGATGACATTTGGGCCGTACTACACGCCGAGAACATCCGCCGTGGTGGGGAGTGGATCGAAACCCGTCTCTTGGCCTCTGGCCAGCGCACCAACCCTTGGTTTCAGGAATGTGGGCCCCGCATAACCCAAAACAACGAAATCATCGCCTTTGACACCGATCTGATCGGATCTTTTGGCATTTGTATCGACATCTCGCGAACATGGTGGATCGGTGATGAAAAACCGCGCCCTGATATGGTCTATGCGATGCAACACGCGCACGAACATATCATGACCAACATGGACATGCTGAAACCCGGTGTGACCATCCCAGAACTAAGCGCCAATACTCACGTTCTTGATGCGAAATATCAAAACGGGAAATACGGCTGTCTTATGCATGGTGTCGGCCTGTGTGATGAATGGCCGTTGGTGGCCTACCCAGACCATGCGGTGCCCGGCGCCTTTGACTATCCACTGGAACCCGGCATGGTTTTATGTGTCGAGGCTCTGGTCAGCCCCGAAGGTGGTGATTTCTCGATCAAGCTAGAGGATCAGGTTCTGATCACCGAAGACGGGTATGAAAACCTGACCACCTACCCGTTTGATGTGGAATTGATGGGACAATAATCCCTGTTTTCGATGCATGGCCAGTTCATTTCTGAACACTGGCCATGCTCTCCTCCCCGACCCTCACAACACTCTGGCTCCGTTTCGGTCACCTTGGCGTGACCTGCGTGACACATGGGTTGAGGCAGCGCTCCCGACACCCCAATCTCGGGGGGAACGAAAAGGAGCCCCCCATGCCGACCGAACGCATCACTTTCCCCGGCCATGCCGGTAGCCAATTGGCGGCGCGTCTGGATTTACCGGATGGCCCGGTCCTGGCAACCGCCCTCTTTGCCCACTGTTTTACCTGCTCCAAGGACATTCCAGCCGCGCGCCGTATCGCTGCACGGTTGGCGGCAATGGGGATTGCGGTTATGCGGTTCGATTTCACGGGCCTTGGTCACTCAGAAGGGGAATTTGCCAACACCACTTTTACCTCAAACGTTCAGGATTTGGTGGCGGCAGCCCAATATCTAAATAACCGAGGCATGGCCCCGGAATTGCTGATTGGTCATTCACTGGGCGGTGCCGCTGTTTTGCGCGCACGCGCCGGTATCCCCACGATCAAAGGCGTGGTGACTCTCGGGGCGCCGTTTGATCCGGGCCACGTATCGCACCACTTTGATGAGGCCCTGCCTGAAATCCAGTCAAAAGGCGCAGCGGATGTCTGTCTGGGCGGTCGCCCATTCCGCATTGGCAAAGCCTTTGTTGACGATATTTCTGACGTTGCCCTTGGTCCCGCAATTGCCGAGCTCAAAGCGGCCCTGCTAGTTTTGCATGCTCCGATGGATGAAACCGTAAACATCGACAACGCCAGTCAGATTTTTCTGGCCGCCAAACATCCCAAAAGCTTTGTCACCTTGGACAATGCCGACCACCTGATCACCCGTCAAAAAGATGCGGAATATGCCGCTGACGTTATCGCGGCTTGGGCAACACGCTACATCCAACTCAAACCACCAGCACCGCCCATTGGCACCCCCGAAGGCATCGTGCGCGTAACCGAGGCAGACCCGGGCGGTTTTCTGCAAGACATCCAGTCTGGACCGGACCATCATGCAGTTGCGGATGAACCCGTTTCCTATGGCGGCACAAATCGCGGCATGTCGCCTTATGGGTTTGTATCCTCTGGCTTGGGCGCTTGCACCTCGATGACCATTCGCATGTATGCGCGTAGAAAAGGCTGGCCCTTGGTCGGTGTCAGCGTTGATGTCAGCCACAACAAAGTTCACGCCCAGGATGCGGATTCCGCAGCCCGCGGCAAGATTGATCAGTTCACCCGAAAAATTCGTCTCGAAGGGCGCCTGACCGAGGATCAAAAACAAAAGCTGCTCGAAATCGCTGACAAGTGCCCGGTCCACCGGACACTCGAAGCAAGCTCTCAGGTCGAAACCCTGCTCGAAGAGACCCCACGTACAGCTTAACAATCTCGTTCCTCTGCCCCGAGAATTGCGGCAGAGGAAAATCCTTTTAGCGCCGACGTGCTGGCATTGGACGTGCCACTGGCGGGCGATGGATCGGAGGACGCGCAATCGGAGGTTTCGCCACAGGTGGACGCGCGATTGGGTGCTCAGGTTTTGGCCGGTCCGGACGATCTGGTCGATTAGGGCGATTGGGATACCCATAATAATAATCGTTCCACATCATGGAATCGTAATAGACGCCACCGCCGACGCTCACCGCCGAAGGGTCACAAGCTGCCAGCGTCAAGACTGATGCGCTCAATCCAAAAGCAAGGGTTAGTTTTCTCATCATAATGATCCGTTTCCCTCTGTTTAGCGCAACGACCGGAACGAGCTATAAATGGCGTTGATGTCGTTAATCATCTCTGGATCGACACCAGCCTCAAGAATTGCAATCGAAATGGCCACGCGATCACCCGGCAGGTCAATCAATAAAGCTGTGAAATTAACAGCCTTGCGTCCACGTCGGCCATGACCCGCATACTTCGCGGCAGCAAGGCCTCCGATCCGCGTTTTCGTCTCGCTATCCAACACTGGGTCTTCAACAATGGATTTGCCAATATTGCGCAGGTACTCAACGGCTTGATCAAACGTCCGAACCCCATTGGGAGACATGAAACCGACCCATGCCCCCTGCTCGCTCACCGGGGAAAACCCGATCACGCGGTTGATCAGCCGCTCTTCGTCTAGATCCGGCGGGGAAAGAACGCGTGGCCCGCCTGCGCGCACTTGCCAATAGTCCGGCGCGCTGACCTCGAACAATGACTGCCCTCCATTCTTGTATATGACCGGCATTTCGGCGACGGCCAAACTCGGCGTCAATCCGAGTATGGTAAGTCCCAAAAGGGTACGAACCTGCCTTGAAATTCGTTCAATCATGTTTCTCACTTTCACCAAATACGGTGTAATCATCCCGGTCACCCAACTGTAAGTAAAGCTAATACAGAAATTCCGCTCCGTTCATTCGCACTCTACCGCATCCCGCGCACGATCCCTCGGCTTGATATATATCAAGGGCAAAAATGTTTCCCTGTGACACCCATAGAGAGAAGGATCGGCTTTAGGTCCGATGAAAAAGCAAAGGACTTGGCTCTCATGAGTATCTTTTCAAAAGTTGCCGACAGCACGGACTTAGTAAACGGAATGGCGCAGCGTCTTGGCGTTGATATCGCTGCTGACATCGCAAACTCCCCTGATGCCGCTGCCAAAAAGCTACGCCAACGCGTTATCCTGTGTTCATCCTGCTCGGATCAAAAAGGGTGCGCAGAGCTGCAAGCGAATACAACCCACTTGGACCATGCGCCTGACTACTGCATGAACAAACAAGCCTTGGAACGCGAAGCGCACAAAGGATAAGGCAAAATCCACAGGACGCCGGGTTTTCCGGCCCCATTTAACGGGCAATCCAACACGCCCGATCAATTCGTGTATGTGCCATCTGTGATATCACCACCGGCGCCGATAAACCGAATGCCGCGTTCCAAGCGCTCCATATCATAGCAGGCCCAAATATCCGATGGTGGCCACATGGAACAATATTGATCGTCGCGTATGGCCCAATATCCCCAACTTGGGCGACCAGAGGTGTAAAGTGTTCTCATGGACGGGCGAAAATCTTGCCGCGCACCGCTCTCGTACAGAACTTCGCGATCCAACAAAGCCGCTAAAATACCCGCTTCATCCAGAGTTTCACCAGCATGAGCTGCCGTTGTTCCGGTTATAATGGCTAAAATCAGGGCAAACCGTCTCATATCAGCGCTCCTACCTTGTCGATACTGCCGAGCGAGTTTAAGACGCGCGACATCCCCTGCGCTAGTCACAAAAAGGTGCCGCTGCCAATGATCCCTCGCTACTCCCGCCCCGAAATGGTTGCCATCTGGTCGCCCGAGACCAAATTCCGCATCTGGTACGAGATTGAAGCTCACGCCTGTGACGCGATGGCCGATCTAGGTGTGATACCAAGAGAAAACGCCGAAGCTGTCTGGAAAGCCAAAGACGTGGAATTCGACAGTCGCACGCATTGACGAAATCGAAGCCGTCACAAAGCACGATGTCATCGCTTTCCTGACCCACCTGGCCGAACATGTCGGGTCCGAAGAGGCCCGCTTTGTACACCAAGGCATGACCAGCTCAGACGTGCTGGACACCTGCTTTAACGTGCAGCTGGTTCGCGCCTCAGATATCCTGATCAAGGACATGGAAGGGTTGCTCGCAGCACTCAAGAAGCGTGCGATTGAGCACAAAGACACCATTCGCATTGGCCGCAGCCACGGTATCCACGCCGAACCCACAACCATGGGTCTGACTTTTGCGCGGTTCTATGCGGAAATGGACCGCAACATGAACCGCCTAAAAAAGGCGCGGATGGAAATCGCCACTGGTGCCATCAGCGGTGCCGTAGGAACATTCGCCAACATCGACCCCCGCGTCGAAGAGCACGTCTGTGAAAAACTGGGGCTCGAAGCCGAGCCGATCAGCACACAGGTGATCCCGCGCGACCGTCATGCCGCATTTTTTGCCGCACTGGGTGTTGTCGCCAGCTCAATCGAAAACGTCGCCACTGAAATCCGCCACATGCAACGGACCGAGGTTCTGGAAGCGGCCGAGTTTTTCTCGATGGGTCAAAAAGGCTCATCGGCAATGCCGCACAAGAAAAACCCAGTTCTGACGGAAAACCTGACCGGTCTGGCGCGTCTGGTGCGCATGGCCGTTGTTCCCGCGATGGAAAACGTTGCCCTGTGGCACGAGCGGGACATCTCCCACTCCTCCGTCGAGCGTAACATCGGCCCCGACAGCACCATCACCTTGGATTTCGCCCTGTCGCGCCTGACTTCGGTTATCGAAAATCTTTTGGTCTATCCGCAGAACATGCTCGACAACATGAACAAGTTCCCGGGTCTGGTGATGAGCCAGCGCGTTCTTCTTGCCCTGACCCAAGCGGGCGTGTCCCGTGAAGATGCGTACCGTTTCGTACAACGCAACGCCCTGAAAGTCTGGGAAACCGGTTGTGATTTCAAAGGCGAACTGCTGGCCGACAAAGAAGTTGTTGCAGCGCTGGGTGTCGAAGAAATCGAGGCTAAATTCGACCTCGACTATCACACCAAACACGTCGACACGATTTTCGCGCGCGTTTTCAAAGACTAAATTGTCGAGGCCCCGGTTTTCCGGGGCCTCTTCTTATTGCTGATCAACTCGATTTGGTTCAACCTAAGCGCACGGTTGACCAAATCAGTGAATCAATGATCATACCAAGCCCTGCAGAACTGCAAATCGCCCAACAATTCCTCACCGAGTTTCAGGATGCGCGCGACATTGGCAGTGACATGTCGATGACCTGTATTTACCGATCAGCCGACTTTTCGGACGAACGCCTCGTGTATCGCGTGTCCACGCCAACGGGCACAGAATACGCGCTCAAGATTGATGTTGCGCCGGCGCCAAATCCGCGCCTGTCAGACGAATTCAAAGTTCTCACACGACTAGTCCCACATTTTGAACACCGCGCCGACGTGGATGTGGTCAAACCACTCTACCTGTCGCCAAGTGCCCGATTTCTGGTAACCGAATTTGTGGATCACAAAACGGCCCCTCATCATATCTTCAATTCGAAAAAGGACACCCAGGCCGGGCAAATGTATCGACGTGCAGGCCATTGGCTCCATGAGCTTCACGACATTGATCCGCCCGTCAAAACACGGTTCTGGTTTGATTGGATGTTCGAAGCGATCGAAGAAAAGCTCTCTGCTGGTCTCCCCATGATGCCCGCTTCAGACTATCGCCCGATGGTCGAACAAATGAAGCGCGATGTGGAATGTATAAAGCAATTCAAAGCGTTCAAACGATATTGTCACGGCGATTTTCATGGCGAAAACCTGATTATGGGGCGTGGGACTTCGTTTGGGTTGGATTTCACCGAACATCGCATAAAACTGGGCGAATAAGACATCGTGGACTTCCTCAAAGGGGATGTCTATCGCAGCGGTGATCCACAGGATGTGGATCGCAGTGGTGTTTTGCGGACCAACAAAGAAATGTTCTTTAAACGGTATAAACATCGTATTAAACATGGCAATTCTCGACTACTGCATTCGCGCGCGTATGTTGATTGACTGTCTTCACATCACCCAGAACATGTATATGGCGGATGAATTTCAGCGCACCAAATACCGCAATCTACACACCAGACTGACAATCGCCTTTCGCACACCGATCGAAGGGTAACCCGATCACCTCACGCAGGTTTGACATCCCCTTGTGCAGGTGAGTGGCTGATATTTCCACAAAACACTCTAGAGTTCTTTTAACGGTTTCATCTTTCGGAGTTTCTCATGCGTCTTGCTCTCGCCTTTATTATTGCTGCTCCAACTTTTGCCTTTGCCGCAGGTGGCGATGGCGATGGAGGCACAACTTGGACCAATCCACCTAAACCAACCCAAACAACCAAAACATGCAAAGGCATCAAGGTTTGGGACGAAAAGAAAAAGCGTTGTGTTAAACCCAAGCAGTCCTCACTCGATACCGATACCCTGTATGAGGCTGTGCGCGAACTCGCATATGACGGCCGCTTTCAAGACGCGCAGGGTGTTCTGCGCGCCATGGCAGATCAAAACGATGATCGCGTGCTGACCTATTGGGGATTCACCCACCGAAAACTGGGGCAAACCGCCTTGGCCAACGCCTATTACAAACAGGCATTGTCAGTGAACCCCGACAATATTCTCGCACGCAGCTATATGGGCCAAGGCTATGTTGCAGAAGGGAAAACCGACTTGGCCATTCATCAGTGGAAAGAAATCAAGGCACGCGGCGGCGAAGGCAGCTGGGCCGAAGTTTCACTGCGCAAAGCGATCCAGACTGGGCTCACATACAACTACTAACCTTTAGCCTTTGTTTACTCCGTCTGGGCTAGTGTGACTGTATCTCCAATACACTGGAAAACGCAGGAACATGCAGGAAGACAGAGCATTGATGCAACTGGGCGCCCCCGTAAACGACCTGGTTGGTGGTCAAATGATGACAGCGACCGAGGTACGCGTACCTCGGTCGCTCACCGCTCGAGAAAAGGCCGCAATTGTTGTGCGCCTTGTGATCAGTGAAGGCGCCGATATCCCATTAGAGGATCTGCCCGAGGATCTGCAGGAAAAGCTGACCCAACAGATGGGCCAAATGGGTTTGGTCGATCGGATCACTCTGGATGCAGTCGCCGCTGAATTTGCCGACGCGCTCGAAGGGATCGGTTTGGCATTTCCTCATGGCTTGGCTGGGGCTTTGTCCGCAATGGATGGCAAGATTGCGCCAACAACGGCCGCCCGCCTTCGAAAAGAAGCTGGTGTTCGTCAAATTGGCAACCCATGGCAACGTTTACGCGATCTTGATGCGATGGAGCTGGCTGAAATTGCCCAAGCCGAAAGCACAGAAGTCGCCGCGGTTCTTTTGTCCAAAATAGAAACCGCAAAAGCGGCGGAACTGCTCAGCAAACTCCCCGGCCCTCTGGCGCGAAAAATTACGTTTGCCGTGTCACAAACAGGCAGTGTCACCCCAGAAGCCGTTGAACGGATCGGTTGGTCCCTTGCCAAACAACTGGACGAAAAACCCATTTCAGCCTTTGAAGATGGGCCCGACAAACGCGTCGGCGCCATTCTGAACCAATCAACGGCAGCCACCCGCGAAGATGTGCTTGAATCTCTGGATCAGGAAGACGCGGCTTTTGCCACCTCTGTTCGCAAGGAAATCTTTACCTTCGCCCACATTCCACGCCGTCTCAGCGCGCGGGATGTTCCTGCTGTCATCCGTCAGATCGAACAAGGCGATCTTATTGTAGCGATGGCCGCATCCGTGGAAGAGGCTGATGCAGAAAGCAAGGAATTCCTTTTGACCAATATGTCAGGCAGGATGGCCGACAATCTAAGAGACGAAGTTACGGAAATGGGGACGGTTAAACAATCCGAGGGCGAAGAGGCTATGAACAGGTGCATCACGGTGATCCGCCAGCTTGAAATGGATGGTGTCCTCGACTTGATTGTCGAAGAAGAAGACTAACCAAATGCGACGCAGCGGAATTCGTTTCCATTGCAATGGACAGTTACAGAGATGCCTCATATCAAGTTGATATGAAACATTTCCATACAGTATTCGAATGCCCCGCGACGTCGCCAAGGACCGGGTCATTTCACCGATGAATGCTAATCGCGCTATCATCTTGATGATCTTTGCCGTTTTATGCTTTTCGCTGATGGATGCATCCGTCAAAGCCCTGTCGCCCCGCGTTGGCGTTATGACGTCGCTTTGGGCGCGCTACGCCGGTCAAATGGTGTTTGTACTCATCCTCGTTTTGCCGCGGCTCCATCAGGTTGTGAGGACACGCCATCCAATTCTACAATTTTTACGCTCTTTGCTGCTCATGGGGGCTACCGGCTTTTTCTTTCTCGGGCTCACGCTCATCCCGCTGACTGACGCTGCCGCGCTGATGTCCGTCAATCCTGTCCTGATCACTTTGGGCGCCGCCCTGTTTTTGGGTGAATCCTTAGGACCACGGCGCATCGTTGGCATTGCCTTTGCACTGTTGGGGGCGGCGATTATCATCCGCCCCGGATCAAGTGTGTTTTCGCTGGCATCCTTCTATCCAATTGCTGCCGCCGTCTGCTATTCTGGCTATGCCCTGTTGACCCGAAAAGTGGGGGCCAGTGAAAACGTTTGGACCTCTCTCTTTTATACAGGCCTCGTAGGAACAGTGCTGCTGAGCTGCATTGTTCCTGCCTATTGGCAAACTCCGGATACCACCGCATGGGGACTCATTTTTCTCGTCTCCGGCTTTGGAACATTGGCTCAAATGCTGCTCATTCGGGCCTTTAGCGCTGGCGAAGCCACCGTTCTGGCCCCCTATGCCTATTGTGGCCTGGCCTTTGCTGCGATTTGGGGCGCGCTGTTCTTCGGAGAACTGCCTGATTTCTGGACTGTGGTTGGTGCGCTTGTTATCGCAGGGGCGGGCCTATATGTCTGGCATCGTGAAACACACAGCCGCTGAGACCAACTGATGCCCGTTGAAAAATCCGAACTGACCCGAACCGCACGGGCCAAATACTATATCGCCAATGCATTCCTATCGGGTTTCATCGGGGGAATGCGCCTGTTGCCTTACAACCGGCGCATCGCAACAATGGGGCGCATTATCAAAACTCTTGCGCCTGTGGTTGGGTATAGCAAAAGAATCCGAAGTAATCTGGTACTGACCTGTCCCGATTTGCCGGAAACAGACGTTGCCCGTCTGTGCAAAGAAGTTCCCGATAACGCCGGACGCGCCATTATGGAGCACTTTTCACCGGAAGAGTTCGTAGAGCGTCAAAAAGGCGCCAAGATCAGCGGCCCCGGTGTCAAAGTCTTTGATGCTGTTATCAAAGAAGGTCGCCCGGTGATGATGATCACCGCACATTTTGGTCACTATCTCGCAGCACGTGTCGCGCTGCAAAACCGGTCTGCCAAGCCGATCGGGTGCCTGTTTCGCAGAATGGCCAACCCCTATTTCAACGACCGCTATGTTGATGCGTTTTGTCAAACTGGCGAACCAATGTTTGAACAAGGCCGCCGTGGCATGATGGAAATGGTGCGTTCGCTGAAAAAAGGCGGCATAATCGCAATTGTTTCAGATCTTCATGCCCATGGCGGGAAGAGCATGAATTTCTTTGGAAAACCTGCGGCCACATCCACATTGAACGCGGAATTGGCTATAAAATACAACGCTGTCATGATCCCGGTTTATGCTGTGCGCCAACCAAACGGGTTGGATTTCGAAATCATTCTTCACGAGCCCGTGGCACACAGCGATGCGGACACCATGACACAAGAGATCAATGATGATCTCGAGACCGTTGTACGTCAGCATATGGGGCAATGGTTTTGGATCCACCGCCGCTGGAAGCCTTGGCAAAATTAATCGTGCCTCAGCGCACACGCGCGGCTGCTACAATCGCGCCATGATTGATCTTTTGAATCAGGACCACAGCGGGCTCATCTCTAATTGCCGGCGTTGTCAGGGTGTAGGGTCCCTGCCCGTCCCAAGTACCAACCTGGGTCCACGCTTCGACAACGTTGGCATAGTCCAACGTTTCTCCGGCCAATTCCCCTCGTTTGATGGAAACGCGGCGGGCTGGAGTGTAATTCACTAAGAACACGTCGTATTCCCCGGTCAGAGCCTTCCCCGTCGTATTGACCGAAATCTCCACCTGCCCTCCGGATCGTGCGGCCACCGCCTTGGCAACAGGGGCTGCCGCCCGGTGCTTGCCGATATGATCCATCAATTCCATCCCTCGCGCGCCAACAACATCCTCTTGTCCGTTGATGATCATCTGAGGGGTATAGATCATGCTGCGCCCGCCAACCTGCGCAAATCCTTGCTGTCGGAGGGTATGCGCCGGATCCGCAAATTCATCCTTCCAGCCGATATAGTCCCAGTAATTCACATGAAGTGCCAACCCGATGACATCATCCTGTTTCGCCAATTTGTGCATCAACGCATCCGCGGGCGGGCAGGATGAACACCCCTGCGAGGTATAAAGCTCTACCACCACTGGATTGCTTTCTTCCCCAATCGCCACAGACGTCGAAATCCACAAAAGGGCGAGCGGGGCGAGGAAGAATTTCATGACAAGGCTTTCGTTTGGGGTTTCTTAAGGTTTACCTCTTGCTCACCTAAGTTGGCCAATCAACGTTTCTTGAGCCACTGGTGATCTTGTTCTCGACAATCCCACAGATGGCACACCGGCCCCCTGTTTGACCCTTGAAACATGGCACCGCGTCAGGCAACATTTTGTGAGCAAATCCCCATTTTCACAATTTTCCAGAGGGAGGCCATTAAATGCCCATCACCGTCGGACTGGATACGGCCAAGACGCGCAAGGAATTGAACGTCAACGGCAAGACCATTTCCTATTTCTCAATCCCCGCCGCGACCGATGCGGGCTTGGGGGACTTCTCAGCCCTTCCCGCCGCGCTCAAGGTTGTTCTGGAAAACATGCTCCGTTTCGAAGATGGCGGCTTTTCTGTCTCAGTTGAAGACATCAAAGCCTTTGCCGAATGGGGCGCAAATAGGGGTAAAAACCCTCGCGAAATCGCCTATCGCCCGGCCCGTGTGCTGATGCAAGATTTTACCGGCGTCCCTGCGGTTGTCGATCTTGCCGCGATGCGGGACGGCATCGTCAGCCTGAAAGGCAGTGCTGCGAAAATCAATCCGCTGGTTCCTGTTGATCTGGTCATCGACCACTCGGTCATGATCGATGAATTCGGCAACGCACGTGCATTCCAGATGAATGTGGATCGCGAATATGAACGTAATATGGAACGCTATCAGTTCCTAAAGTGGGGCCAGAGTGCCTTTAACAATTTCCGCGTCGTGCCCCCAGGGACCGGCATTTGCCATCAGGTAAACGTTGAATATCTAGCCCACACCGTTTGGACCGACACGGATCAAAACGGCGTTGAAGTCGCCTATCCTGATACCTTGGTCGGCACTGACAGTCATACCACAATGGTGAACGGCATGGCTGTTCTAGGTTGGGGTGTCGGCGGCATCGAGGCCGAGGCCGCCATGCTGGGCCAACCGATTTCAATGCTGATCCCCGAAGTTGTTGGGTTCAAGCTGACCGGCACGATGGTCGAAGGTACCACCGGAACTGATCTTGTTCTAAAAGTCGTGGAAATGCTGCGAGAAAAAGGCGTTGTTGGAAAGTTCGTCGAATTCTATGGCGACGGGCTGGACCGCCTGCCGCTCGCGGACCGCGCCACGATTGCCAACATGGCCCCGGAATATGGAGCCACCTGTGGCTTTTTCCCGATCGACAATGAAACCATCCGTTATATGCGCAACACCGGCCGGGAGGAAGATCGCCTGGCCCTGATTGAAGCCTACGCCAAAGAAAACGGGTTCTGGCGCGGGGCGGATTACGCCCCCGTCTACACAGACACGATGGAACTGAATATGGGCACTATCGTGCCCGCGATTTCCGGGCCTAAACGACCGCAAGATTACGTCGCCTTAACGGATGCCAAATCAGCATTCCGAACTGAGATGGAGCAGACCTTCAAACGCCCCATGGGCAAAGAAATCGCCGTCAAAGGCGAAGATTACACGCTGGAAAGCGGCAAGGTTGTGATTGCGTCGATTACGTCCTGCACCAACACCTCCAACCCCTATGTGATGATTGGGGCAGGTTTGGTGGCGCGCAAGGCGGCAGCATTGGGTTTGAATCGGAAACCTTGGGTAAAAACCTCGCTCGCACCGGGCTCGCAAGTTGTTTCAGCCTATCTGGAGGCGGCCGCTTTGCAGGACGATCTGGATGCTATCGGCTTTAATCTCGTCGGTTATGGATGCACCACCTGCATCGGGAATTCCGGCCCGATACAACCCGAACTGTCCGAAGCCATCTCTGAGGGGGATTTGGTAGCGACCGCTGTTCTGTCCGGCAATCGCAATTTTGAAGGACGTATTTCACCAGATGTTCGGGCCAACTATTTGGCGTCGCCTCCCTTGGTTGTGGCCTATGCCTTGGCGGGTACAATGGACATCGATCTGGCCAACGATCCGATCGCTCAGGACAAAGATGGCAATGATGTCTACCTAAAGGATATCTGGCCCTCGACCCACGAAATCGCTGAGCTGGTCGAACGAACCGTGACCCGCGACGCCTTTTTATCGAAATATGCCGACGTCTTCAAAGGCGATGAAAAGTGGCAAAGCGTCGAAACCACCAACGCCGAAACCTATGACTGGCCCGCTGCATCGACCTATATCCAAAACCCGCCCTACTTTCAGGGCATGAGCGACCAGCCTGGTACCATCAGCAACATAAAGGACGCCAAAGTACTTGCCGTGCTGGGCGATATGGTCACCACCGATCACATCTCACCCGCTGGCAGCTTTGCCAGCACGACCCCGGCGGGCCAATATCTGTTGGATCGTCAGGTGCAGCCGCGCGAGTTTAACTCGTATGGGTCCCGTCGCGGCAACCACGAGGTCATGATGCGCGGCACCTTTGCCAACATCCGTATCAAGAACGAAATGCTGGATGGTGTCGAAGGTGGATATACCAAAGGTCCAGATGGCGATCAGACCTCAATCTACGATGCCTCGATGGCCTATCAGGCGGCGGGCACCCCCTTGGTGATCTTTGGAGGGGTGCAATACGGTGCTGGATCTTCACGGGACTGGGCCGCCAAGGGAACCGCCCTGCTCGGAGTCAACGCAGTGATCGCCGAGAGCTTTGAGCGTATTCACCGCTCGAATCTGGTGGGCATGGGCGTTATTCCATTTGAATTCACCAATGGGGACTCGCGCAAAACATTGGGTTTGACTGGGGCGGAAACGGTCTCAATAAGCGGTTTGGACACCATCCAACCCCTGCAAGACGTACCTTGTTCTATCACCTTCCCGGATGGTTCTGTAAAAGAGATCACGCTGAAATGTCGGATCGATACGGCCCCCGAAATCGAATACGTCGAACACGGCGGGGTTCTGCACTATGTCCTGCGCAACCTTGCGAAATCATAAGCACTAAACTTTATGACGAACAACAAAGCCTCAGATCACCTCTGGGGCTTTGTCTGTTCTGGACCTTTGGCTTAGATTTGGGCAAGCTCAACACAAACCACGACGCTGGAGTGTTAAATGCCTAAAGCCAATGCTCTTTTACTTTGCTCGCTCAGCGTCATAACCGTCATTGGGGTTTGGGGCATCGCCGACATTGATGGGCTAGTGACCTGGGCAAGTGCAATTGTTCAACAAACCTTCCATAGCCGAGGATGGTTTGTGATGTTGGCTGCATCAACCATGCTCATCACCTGTCTGGCGCTTGCATTTTCTCCCTACGGCCGAATCCGCTTGGGCAAAGACGACGACCGACCCGAATTTTCAACCGCGTCTTGGATCGCAATGTTGTTCTCCGCAGGAATGGGGGTTGGTCTGTTGTTCTGGGCAGTGGCCGAACCACTTACCCACTATAATTTCTTGGATGGTCAAATGCCCGCCCCGCAAGCGGCGCAACAAGCCATGCTCGCAACCAACTTTCATTGGGGGTTACATGCTTGGGCGATATATGGATCAACCGCACTGACTATTGCCTTTTTCAGCTTTCGCCGTGGCACCGGCATGATGGTTGGTGCGCCGCTAGTTTCCTTGTTTCCAGGAGAAAAGTGGGCCCGCGTGGTCAGTTGGCTGTCTGATTTCATGGCGATCATAGCAATTGCCATCGGCGTTGGCGGGTCCATGGCGATGGGAATTTTTCAGGTGGCCGATGGGGTATCCGCACTGGCAAACATTCAGGTCACGACCATGCTGATTTGGGGAATTCTCTTGGTCATGGTCGCCTGCTACATCCCTGCGCTATTGATCGACCTCGGGCAAGGTATGGCGCGCCTCTCGAACGCAGCTATGGCCATTGCAATCGCTTTGGTCGCCTATACCATCATCCTTGGGCCAACAGAGTTTTTGCTCAACACCGTGGTGCAAAGCTTTGGGGATTACGTCGCCAACGTCCTGCCCCGCGGCTTTCAAACATTCCCTTTCTACGGCACCAAAATTCATCAATGGTTCAGCGATTGGACACTCACCTATATGGTGTGGTGGATTGCGTGGGGGCCATTTGTGGGTGTCTTTGTTGCCCGCATATCAAAAGGGCGCACCATAAGGGAATTCGTCATCGGTGTTCTGTTTGCTCCGACACTGTTCTCGATTGTCTGGTTTGGAGCCTTTGGCGGCATCGGCCTGTTTGAAACCATCAACGGAGCAGGCGAGCTGCTTCAAATGACACAAACCAACGTCGAACGCGTCACCTTTGGTTTGCTTGACCGTTTGCCATTTTCAAACCTCACAACCCTCGCCACAGTAATCGCCGCCTTTTTGTTTATAGTGACCAGCGTTGTCAGCGCCGCTTTTGTACTTGGTACTTTTTCAACCGGCGGTGATCCGAACCCACCACCAAAAATTCGGCTTATCTGGGGTGTTTTGCTAGGGCTGTTGAGCGTGGCAATGATCCTGTCGGGGTCAGTGGACTCTGTAAAAATCCTGATCTCGCTCGGTGCGCTCCCGTTTGTCTTTATTTCGGTTCTGCTGCTGGTGTGCCTGATCCGTGGCCTACGAGAAGAAGGAATGCCACATGCTGATCGGTGATCTCACAGATACGCTTATGAACCTGACAACCTTTGCCTTTATTGGTGCAATGGTTTGGATCTTGCTGCGTTAAAGGCTGGCGATCTTATTCGCCAGCCGCTTTTTCCAACGCAGGACGGAGTGTCTTTTCAATGACTCGCTGGGTGATTGGTCCAGCAAAGCGCAGAATTATCGTACCCTCGCCATCGATCACATACGTCTCTGGAACGCCATACACTCCCCAATCCAACGCCATACGGCCCTTTTCGTCCCGGCCGATACCGGTATAGGGATCCCCGAGTTCCTGCAAGAACCCGTCAGCCTGCGCCACGGTGTCCTTGTAGTTCACTCCGTAAACCGGAATGCCCTCTTGCGACAGTAGCTCCAGATTTGGATGTTCCACCCGACAAGGCGCGCACCAACTGGCCCAGTAATTCACAAGTTTGACCTTACCGTCACGCAAGGTTTCATTCGTGAATCCCACTTTGCCCGGAAAATCCGTCAACACCACCGGTGGGGCCGATTGTCCCGCACGGGCAGACGGCAAAGACTCGGGGTCTTCGCGGAACATACCAACAGCGGCCAGCGCAACAAATGCCGCAAAGATCAACGGAGGGGCAATCATCAAAGGCGATACTTTAGCCATTCCGCGACATCCTATGTTCAACCTTGCTCAGCTCAGCCCGCACCCGGCGCCCGCGCCACAGGCTGAAGGCAACCAAAAGGATCAGCAATACAATCGAAGCCGCATAAGCTGACAGGACCGTATCCCCATATTTTCCCAAATCCGGCATCATGATCCAACCCTTTCACGTGCCAATAGTGCCTTAATCCGACGGGCCCGAATTTCGGTCCCGGTCCGGTACAGCACCAATGCAATGAACAACAAAACAAAGCCGATCATGCAGATCAGCAACGGAAAGAAAAAGACATTACTGACCTTTTCTGTTGTGTCAGATCCCGTGATGGCCCCGGCCCGCATGACCGAAGCGCCCTGGTGCAAACCTTGGTTCCAGAAGTTCACAGCGTAGCGGCTCAGCAGAGCAAAAACGCTGCCCACCAAACACAACACAGCCGTCAGGTCGGCGGCGGTATCAGAGTTTTCGATCGCTTCCCAAAGCGCCATGTAGCCCAAGTAGAACAGAAACAGGATCAGAAAGGACGTAAGCCGCGGATCCCATTCCCACCACGTTCCCCACATGGGTTGTCCCCAGATTGCGCCGGTCACCAAGGCGATAATCGTCATGACGGCCCCAACTGGTGCCGCAGCCCGCGCGGCAAGCGCGCTGACGTGGTGACGCCGCACCAGCCAAATCAACGAGGTCAGCAACATCATCAACCACGCATTAATGGCCATCAAAGCGGCTGGCACATGAAGATAGATGATCTTGACCGTAGACCCCTGACGGTAATCATCAGGCGTAAAGAAAAACCCCCAGATCAGCCCAACGGCCAGACAGGCTGCAGATAGAATCCAGAACACTGGCAAGACACGTTCGGTCGTTGCCAGGAACTTTTTCGGGTTGGCGTATTCCCAAAAGGAATTGAGCTTGGATGAGATTGACATAGTTGGTTTCTAGCCCGTCTGATTGGGGTCTACAATTCACATCATTAGCGCAGATTGACGCGCAACACAGCAGCGCTGGCAAATGGCAACAATGCCACGCAAGCTGCGGTAATTCCTGCTAACATTATCAGGGGTGTGGAAAAATCCATCCCCAAAGCACCACGACGCGCGGCTTCTGAGCCAAAGATTAAGGTCGGCACATAAAGGGGCAGCACCAACAACGACAGCAATAGCCCGCCCCGCTTTAACCCGACGGTCAACGCAGCCCCAAATGTGCCAATCACCGACAGGGCCGGCGTGCCCAGCAACAACGACATCACCAAAGCCCCGTATCCCGACGGTGACAGGTTAAGAAGCACCCCCAAGATCGGCGCAGCCAACACCAACGGAAATCCAGTCGTGATCCAATGCGCCAAGGCTTTGATTGTCACAACCGCCTCCAGCGGCAATGGCGCGGTCGCCAGCAAATCAAGCGATCCATCCTCCCAGTCCAAAGCGAGCAAGCGATCCAGCGACAAAAGGCACGCCAGCAACGCCCCGAGCCACAACACCCCCGGCGCAATTGTTGACAGCAAACTGGATTCCGGACCAACAGAAAACGGCACCATGACCGTCACGATCAGGAAAAAGGCCAAGCCAAGACCAAATCCGCCACCGGCCCGCAGCGCCAGTTTCAGGTCTCTCATTAACAAGGCGATCATAGAAACCCCTCGTCGAAATCATCTAACGATTTGGGTTTCGCCTTATAGCGCCCGACATCCAGAATGTCCCCATCAAGCCCCAGATCAATGTGCGTCGCAATCAAAGCAGACCCACCATTGGAGAGGTGTGCGCGTACCGTATCCGCAAACATCTGAACCGCAGACACATCCAGTGACACGGTGGGTTCATCCAAAACCCAAATCGGGCGCTGCGTGACAAGCAATCGTGACAATCCCAAGCGCCGCTTTTGCCCAGCAGACAAATTGCCAGCATGGCGATCCACCAAATCCGTGAGTGCAAAAGCCTGCATTGCAGCGTCGATACCTTTGGCCCCGAACACACTCGCCCAAAACCTTAGATTTTCCGACACGCTGAGGGTCGGTTTAATCCCATCGGAATGCCCTGCATAAGCAATCGTTTCTTCACCACCTGTGATCGTTCCCGAAAGCGGGGGCTGCAACCCAGCCAAGGTACGCAGCAAGGTTGTCTTACCAACCCCATTGGGTCCTCGCACAATCAACGCCCTGCCCGGTTGCAATGCAAACTCCACCCCTTCGAGCACGGGAATACCGCCGCGGGCGATAGCAAGATCAGAAACAGTCAATGTCATGATACGCGCTTATCCCATTGGGGCTAATGGCAAAAGGCGGGATTTGCCGCAGGTTGGTGATCGCCGCCCCTAAAACCACCAATCTGGCATGCCTCTTAAACTGGCAACATCGCCAAAGCGATCCGCCGCCCCTCTGATAGTAAAACATTGTAGGTACGACAGGCCGCAGGTGTGTTCATGGGTTCGACACCTAGCCCTGCCTCCTCCAAAATCTGTCGCATCTTTGCAGGCAGATGCGCAACTTCGGCTCCGGTCCCGACAAAAAGAACATCAACTTGACCGACCAACGCCAGCAACACCTCGGTGTCTTCGTATCCGTTCCAGGGTTGCGTTCCGGCTGGTCCCGTCAGAACCGCACCCTGCTGAACCTGCCCCCCGATACGAAAGAAACCTGGCCCGTAACCGTCGATGGGCTGGGCATCTGTATACGTGACCTCATTCAGGCGCATTTTTCAGTCCTTACTCCAACACGGGCCTTAATCCAGAACCGGCAATCCAGAAATCACCGCAATCCCTATCACAGAATAGGCCGCCATACGATAGATCCCCTCAAACCCGGGTCGGAACAACGCCTGTCCCACCATCGCAGTCGTCAAATAGGGAACGCATAGGATGGCCGAGACCCAGATCATTTCAAATCGGACTTCACCATTCCACAGCAGATTGCCCAGAATAATGACATCGGTTGCAGCCAAAAACAGGATCGTATTGGCACGAACGGACTCAACACTGCGTCGTGCATTGGCAAGGTAAAAGATGATGACCACCGGGCCCGTCATGCCACTCAGGCCACCAACAACCCCCGCACCGCCACCAATCGCCAAACGACCAGGTAAACCAAGCCGACCTTCGTATCGCCAACCGGTGATCACGGCTGTCAGCGTGACCGTGACGATACCAGCAACAACCCAGCGCAAGGTTTCCGGGTCAAGCTGCCCAATGATCCAATACCCGATCGGGACGGTTAAAAGCGTCGCCAGGACCAAAATCGAAACTTCGCTGTGGTCAGCTTTGCTCCAGGCACGCGGCAACAAAGCCGCAGCAGAGGCAATGCCAGTGAACACGATGATGGTGATGACATCCACCATCGGGAGGAATTGTGTCGCCACGGGAACGAAAATCAAGGCTGACCCAAAGCCAGTGAACCCACGCACCATGCCTGCGACCAAAAAGGTCGCAGCCATCCATGCAAGCCCCGGCGTTGAGAGCGCAGCGGTTAACGCCTCAGGCATCAATGTTGGCAAACTGGTTGCCAGATGTATTTGATGGCTTGGACCAATCGCGTTTCACACCCAGCCTCAACAAGATTGTCGAAGCGACAAAAACCGAAGAATACGTCCCGACAATCACGCCCCAGATCATGGCAAAGACAAAGCCACGGATCACGTCGCCGCCCAAAATATAAAGAGAAATCAGCGCCAACAATGTTGTGACCGAGGTCATCACCGTCCGGCTTAGGGTTTCGTTGATCGAGATATTCAAAACCTCTTTCAGCTCTTTCTTTTTGTATTTGCGCAAGTTTTCCCGGACGCGGTCAAACACCACCACAGTATCGTTGAGCGAGTAGCCGACAATCGTCAGAAGCGCCGCGATAATGGCCAGATCAAAACGGATCTGAAGTTCCGAGAACACGCCAATCGTCAGGACAACATCATGTACCAGCGCCGCTACTGCGCCTAATGCAAACTGCCACTCAAAACGCAACCAGATATAGATCAGAACTGCCCCAATTGCGAGTGCGACAGCCAAAACCGCAGTCTGGATCAATTCCCCCGATACCTTTGGACCAACTGACTCGACCGAGATGAACTTGATGTCAGGCGCGACGGCTTTCAGCGCACCCTGAACGTCGCGCACCATATCCGCACTCGCGGACTCGGTGTCTGCCTGTGCCTGGATCCGGATCATCGCAACGTTTTCGTCTTCGCCGAATGTTGGATCAAACACTTCGGTGATCGTCACATCGCCTAAACCCAACGGTTCGATTGCGCCACGATAGGCGGACACATCCACCACCTGCGGGCTTTCCGTTCGGATCGTGGTCCCGCCACGAAAGTCGATACCAAAATTCAGACCCTGATACATGAACGAGGCGAACCCCAACACCATCAGCAGCGCTGAAAGCCCAAGCCAGATTTTCCAGCCACTAAAGAAGTCGAAATTCGTTTCCTTGGGAACAAGTCTCAGACGCATATCACACCTCGATCGTTTTTGGACGGCGGCGTTCGAACCAGATCACAATCATCAGCCGCGTGACGAAGATCGCTGTAAAGACCGAGGTCAGGATACCCAGACCCAAAGTGATCGCAAAGCCGCGCACCGGGCCGGAGCCCATGGCAAACAAGATCACCGCTGTAATAAAGGTCGTGATATTGGCGTCCAAAATGGCAGACAGAGCCTTTTCATACCCCAACTCAATGGCGCGGCTAGGGCCTTTGGCCGTTTTCAACTCTTCGCGAATACGCTCAAAGATCAGCACGTTTGCATCAACTGCCATACCAACCGTCAAAACAATACCCGCAATCCCCGGCAACGTCAGCGTCGCCCCAATTGCAGACAACAAACCAAAGATCAGCGCCACGTTCAGGATCAACGCCACATTGGCAAACAGCCCAAACAAACCGTAGCTGAGCGCCATAAACACAAGCACTGCCGCAAACGCGATGATCGTCGCGATTTTACCAGCATCAATGCTGTCTTGCCCCAATTCTGGGCCGATGGTCCGCTCTTCGAGGAAATTCAAACCCGCTGGCAAAGCCCCTGCCCGCAACAATACGGCCAAATTAGTGCTTTCTTCGACGGTAAAGTTTCCGGTGATGATACCAGAGCCGCCCGGAATATGCGATTGGATAACCGGGGCGGAAACCACCTCATCATCCAGAACAATCGCAAACGGGCTGCCGATATTTTCAAGCGTGTAGTCGCCAAATTTGCGCGCACCAGAGGTGTTAAAGCGGAAATTCACCGCAGGCCGACCATTTTGGTCAAACGCAGGCTGCGCATCAACCAATTCTTCGCCGGTCACAACGGGGGCTGCTTCGACTGTGTAAAAGATCCCCTCATCATCCAACGATGGGATCACCTTGTTGCCGACGCCGGATGCGGCATCTTCGTCGGTTCCGCGCGATACAACGGGATTGAACGACAGCTGTGCCGTTGTCCCGATAATCTCTTTCAACTCCGAGGCACTACCGATACCAGGAACCTGGATCAGGATGCGATCAGCACCTTGACGTTGGATCGTAGGTTCACGTGTACCGACCTCATCGATCCGGCGTCGTACGATTTCCAGTGCTTGTCGTACAGTCCGGTCATCTGAGGCCAGCCTTTCAGCCTCGGACAACTGGACCACAATAATGGCCCCTTCGCTGCGCACTTCGATGTCATAGGACCCAACCCCCGACAGGGACTGGATCGGACGGGCCAAGCCACGCACGATCTCCAACGCCTTGGACATACCTTCGGGTTTGGTGATCTTGATCCGAATCTCATCCGCTTCGGAAGGTTGCTTACGGATCGAGCCAACGGTTCCGCGCTCGGGGCGCAGTGCGTCACGCACTTCGGGCCACATGGCCTCCATCCGGCTGGCGTAAACATCGTCGACCTGAACCTCGGCAAGCAAATGCGCGCCTCCGCGCAGATCTAGCCCCAAGTTCACCAAAGACGAAGGCATCCAGCTAGGCCATTGTCCGGCTTGTTCCGTCAGCTCAGACGTTGCGCCGCCCAGCTCAATCGCTGAAACGGCATCGTTGCTCTGTTCTACACGCGTATAGAACGCATTCGGCAGAGCCATCGCCAAACCGGCCACACAGACCAGCCAGATGAGAACCCGCTTCCAGGTGTCAATATGCAGCATTACCCTGCCTTTTGAATGTGTTATAGGACAGAGTTACTTGGCTGGTTCGGTCTTGCTGACAACCTGAGCAAGCGTGGCTTTGACCACACGCACTTTAACGCCTTCGGCAATTTCCACTTCGATTTCGCCGTCTTCTTTGACCTTGGCAACTTTACCGATCAAACCACCCTGCGTGACAACCTGATCCCCACGACGCACGGCATCGACCATCGCCTGATGCTCTTTTACTTTTTTCTGCTGGGGGCGGATCAGCAAGAAATACATGATCGCAAAGATAAGAATGAGCGGAAGAAACTGACCGAGTGCGCCAACGTCCATGGGATATTCCTTTGTTCAGAGGCAAGGGGCATTCCCCCCGCAAATTTGCCGGGAACCTATGCGCTGATCCGAGGGTTTGCAAGGGAACCCGTGCGCGCGGCGAAACTCATTGCACGACAGAAGTCCCACAATCGCTGAAAGTTCTGAAAGTTAGCCATTGGCGGGCCTAATTGGCGGGGTATAGTTCAATCATTACAGGAGGCCCCCTATGATCCAACTGCTTCGTTATTTGCTGACCGTGCTGGCGGCGGTTGCGGTCTTTTCTGGTGAGCCTTCGCTGGCTCAAGACACCTCTCCCTCTGCTCCGGAGACACAAACCGGAGACACCGGGGGTGTCTTTAAATCTCCAGTCATCGTCGATGGCAATCAGCTGTTTTTTCTGCGCGGATCAAGCGCTCTTCCCGCCTCTGAACGCGTCGCAAATGTTCAGGATCGCATCATCGCTTTGGCCGAGACATCCAACACAGACACGGTTGTAATAACAGAAGACGTAACAGACGTCGGGATCGTCCTGTTTGCCAATGGTCAGGAAATCACAGTTGTCACCTCGTCGGATGCCGGGCTGGAACAAATGGACATCGCAGTGTTGGCGCAGCTGCAAGGCGAGGCAATCCGAGACGCCATTTTAAGTTACCGAAGCGATAGATCCGACGAAGCCAGAGTTTCTGGAGCCATTGACGCGATCCTTTGGATAGCTGGTTTTTCCCTCTTTTCCTTTGTTTTGTTTTGGCTGCGACGAAAACTAAAGCACCGGATCACAAAGGTTGTGCATCGCCATTTCGCGGATGTGGAAACCGCGACCAACGCACAGGTACAGGCCGAAGCCATTGCCGCCCTAATACGGTTCGGTGTGAATTTTGTTCTCTTGGCGGTGTTCTTTCTAGGGACTTACTATTTCTTATCCTTTGTTTTGCTGGCGTTTGCTGAAACACGTTACATCGCGCAAATCTTGCTGACCTATGTCACCGTGCCTGTTCTGAATATCATTCTGGGCTTCATCAGATATATCCCCAACATGATAACTTTGGCAGTTATCGCATTGATGACCCAGTATATTGTGAAAGGGTTTCGGGTCTTTTTCGACGCGGTTGAAGCGGGCAGTTTCGACTTGGGCGATTTCGAGCGCCATTGGATCAATCCGACGTTTAACATCATACGCGCCGTGGTCATTCTGATCGCGCTCGTTTTCTCCTTTCCATATATCCCCGGATCGGACAGCGCTGCCTTTCAAGGGCTGACCCTGCTCATTGGGGCCATGCTTTCCCTTGGGTCCAATTCGGTTGTCGGGAACATTCTGTCAGGATTATTCGTGATCTATCGCCGTTCAACCAGCATCGGGGATCGCATTCAAATTGGAGAGCATGTCGGGGATGTGGTCCAAATCAAGTTGATGGAAACACATCTAAAGTCGATCAAGAACGAACTCATCTCAATCCCCAACGCCCAGTTGTTGAACTCTGAAGTCATCAACTATACTAAAAAAGTCGACGGAAGTGGCTTGCTGGTTCACACGACGGTCGGCATTGGGTACGAAGAGCCCCCCGAAAAAGTGGATGCAATGCTCATTGAAGCCGCCCACCGGACCAAGGGCCTCAAATCCCGACCAGAGCCATTTGTGTTGTGGTCGGCTTTGGCGGACTATGCGACGAATTACCAGATCAACGCCTACACCACGCGTGGCGCATCTATTCCGCGCATCAAATCGGATTTGCATCGCAACATTGTTGCGGTTTTCAATGAAAACAAAGTCCAAATCATGACACCTTCGTACATCGCCGACCCCGCAGAGCCCAAAATACCGGATCACAAATGGAACGGGCAACTTGCGCACGAAGAACAGGTAGATCTGGCTGATAAAGCTGACTGATGAGGCAATCAGGCGCTACCCCCCGGCTAAGAGATCAGGCATAACCGGGCGCAGTGAATCACACATTCAAGGACCCAAAACATGCATGACATCCGCGCTATTCGCGAAAACCCTGCCGCCTTTGACGCCGCCCTGGCGCGGCGTGGGGATGCGGCAATGTCAGAAGAACTGTTGGCGCTAGACTCAGAGCGTCGCGCCAAGATTCAAGCCGCAGAAACGGCTCAGGCAGAACAAAACAAAGCATCGAAAGAAGTCGGTGCTGCCAAAGGGCGAGGCGACGAGGATGAATTCCAGCGCCTACGTGCGCTTGTTGCTGAGAAAAAGGCCGAGATTGCAGCCATGCAGTCAGACGCCAAGGAATTGGACGCACAGCTGACCGACAAACTGGCGCGTATCGCCAATGCCCCGGCTCAAGACGTACCCAAAGGGGCTGACGAAGACGACAACGTCGAGGTGAACCGTTGGGGCACTCCCGCAGAGCTTGATTTCGACGCCAAGGAGCATTTCGATATTCCAGCGGTGTCCGCATCCATGGATTTCGAAACTGCGGCCAAGATTTCAGGCAGCCGTTTTGTGCTGCTCAAGGGCGCGGTGGCACGGGTTCATCGGGCACTGGCTCAGTTTATGATCGACACGCACGTGGATCAGAACGGCCTGACCGAAGTGCAAACACCAGTTTTGGTGCGCGATGAAGCGATGTACGGAACCGACAAGCTGCCCAAATTCGGTGAAGACAGCTATCAGACCACAAACGGCTGGTGGTTGGTTCCAACATCAGAGGTTCCCTTGACCTACTCGGTAGCTGGTGATGTGCTGGAAGCCAGCCAACTGCCGATCCGCATGACGGCGCACACGCTCTGCTTTCGGTCCGAAGCGGGCTCCGCAGGACGTGATACATCCGGCATGTTGCGCCAGCACCAATTCGAAAAAGTCGAAATGGTTTCGATCACTCACCCAGATGAGTCTGACGCAGAACAAAAACGCATGTTGCGTTGCGCCGAAGATCTGTTGGAGCAATTAGGCGTCCCCTATCGCACTGTGATCCTGTGCACGGGCGACATGGGGTTTGGTGCGCGTCGCACATTTGATATCGAGGCTTGGTTGCCCGGCCAGAACGCATATCGCGAAATTTCTTCCGTCTCGACCACAGGCGATTTTCAGGCCCGCCGCATGAATGCGCGGTTCCGTCCCGAAGAAGGGGCAAAACCTGAATTCGTGCACAGTCTGAATGGATCTGGCCTTGCCGTTGGCCGGTGCTTGATCGCGGTTCTGGAAAATGGTCAGAACGCAGATGGATCAGTGACCCTGCCAGACGTTCTGGAACCCTATCTGGGTGGAAAGCTGACGCTGACCGTTGAGGGCTGCCTTGCTTAACCTAAAAACGCCAAGCTCTTATCCAGAGCTTGGCGTTCCACGGCTTAGGGCTATGTAAGATGGCCTTACTTTTTGCTTTTAGACGATTTTTTCTTTGCCTTCGACTTGTCGGATTTTTCTTGCTTGGCCTTGCCATTTGATTTGGTGGCTTTATCCGACTTAGCTTTTTTGTCTAACTTTTTGACCTTGCCAGCCTTTTCTTTTTTGGCCTTTTCTTTTTTGGCCTTGGCTTTGGCCTTCACTTTTTCTTTAGCCTTTGAGAACTTCTGCTCCAGCTCGGCCGCTTGTTTGGCGGCTTTTGCGGCTTTGGATTTCGCCTTGGCCTTTTTCTTAGCTTTGGCTTTTTCAGCTTCACTCTGTGTTAACGAAGTTTCTTTCGCGGCTGGTTTTTCTTCAGCCTTCAGAAGTTTCGTTTTTTCCGGGGCGGACTTAGCCTTGGCTACGGTCTGCGGCGCAACAGTAGATTTTGAAGTCGTCGCAGGATTAGGACGTGCACGAGGGGTTTTACGAACAGCGGGCGCGCGGCGCTTAGCAGCAGTCGACGATCCGGATGTAATTTCAAAAGCCGCTGCAATCAGTGCAGGCGCACGTGCAGAACCAATGCCAGGTACCTTAATCAGCGCCTCAAGGGGTGTTTTGGCCAATGCCTCAGCTGTTTTGATCCCATGCGCAATCAGCGAAGCGGCGAGTGTTGGTCCAACTCCACGTACGTCTTTAACTGAGCTCATCTCTCGTCCTTTCAAAGCATACTGATCCGTTAGAGCGTTTGTATATACATAAGATATACTAATCGCAAGCGCCAGCTCAACTTTGCGCTGATTTACTTACTTCAGAGTGATGGAAACGGCACCAGCCGCTTCTTCTCCTCGTCCCACAGCTTGAGCCTGAGCGCTGCTACCGCCTCGGGGAACTTGATCCTACGTGGGGCGTATTCAAGCGGGAGACCATAGTGACAGGCCCGTAGTCGGTAAGATGGGATACGGGCGTTGAAGTGGTGCATATCGTGCAGTGTGATGCAGGCGACGGCCAAATCAAAAGCCCAACCAAAATCGAGCGCCGAAGACCCCTGCAAAGCTGCGATTTGCGGATCCAGATCAGGGCGACGATCCCAATAGGTATCTTCGAAATTGTGCTGTAGATAGACAAGAAAGACGCCAAGCATCCCACCGATCAGCGAAAACGTGAGCCAAATCACCAGCCCCATCCAGCCAGCAAGCGCATAGAGAACGAATAACCCGCTGACAATCACGACGTTATGCAAAAGAACCCCAACCACACCAAAGCGCAGTGTATTCTTAGGCCAGCGATAGCGGATAAAGTAAGTGAACAACGCCCCAACCGGCACAAGTATGAAAGGATTGCGATACAGCCGATACCATAGTCGTGTCCACGGTTTGGCAATGCGCCATTCCTTGACCGTCATCGTGTGAACCTCACCCGTTTCACGATGATCCAGATTCCCAATCCCTGCATGATGCAGGTTGTGGTTCTGTTTCATCACCTCAAATGGGGCGAAGGTGAAAGGCGATAGAATATGCCCTGAAATTTCGTTTTGGTATCGTGTTTCAAAGAGGGAATGGTGGCCACAATCATGCTGAAGAACATAAAGTCGTACTGCCGCAATCGCAAAGATTGCCCCGGCTGGAAGCAAAACAAACCAAAGATCTGAAAACCGGATTGCCACTGCGAGGGCTGCAAAATAGACCGCGAACGTTCCAAAAAAGCTGAGCGCTGCCAGCCTGTTATCTTTAATACAATATTGCCGTGTATATTCTCTTAGGTCCACGCCTTCCCTCCCCGATTGGCCTGCTCCCAAAGGTCTGCCCCTAAAAATCTAGCAAGGTTCGAAGGTTATGCAAGGCCTTCAAAGAAACCTCTACTTCCTGCCATTATTGAAAATAAAAAAACAGCCCTCGTTTTGAGAGCTGTTTTTCCAAATCATAACGAAAATCTTAGCGTCTGCGCCCGTCTGTGTGTTTTCGCAATTTGCTGGGTGCGTTTTTCTTTCGCCCCTTGTACGGATTTTTGTCGTTCTGGGACCGCAGCGTCAAACGGATCGGTGATCCCGGCATATCAAAATCCTGACGCAAGCCATTCACAAGATAGCGGTTATAGCTTTCCGGCATTTTGTCCGGATGCGAACACATCACCACAAATCCCGGTGGGCGCGTTTTGGCCTGTGTTATGTAGCGCAGTTTGATGCGCTTGCCTTGTGGGGCTGGTGGTGGGTGCTGTTCTAGCATCCCGATCAACCAACGGTTCAACGCAGCGGTCGGAACGCGCCGGTTCCACACGTCATAAGAACGCAAGATAGCATCGTGCAGACGATCAAGGCCCCGGCCCGTCTTGGCCGAAACAGTAATCAGGGGCGCACCACGCAATTGGGGCAACAAACGCTCAAAGGACTCTTTCAAATCCTTCAGCTTTTCCTGCTTTTCGTCTTCGATGTCCCACTTGTTGACGGCGATCACGACAGATCGCCCTTCGCGCTCTGCTAGATCTGCAATCCGCAAATCTTGTTGCTCAAACGGGATTGCGGCATCCAGCAAGACCACCACAACTTCGGCGAATTTTACGGCGCGCAAACCATCCGAAACGGAAAGCTTTTCAAGCTTTTCCTGAACCTTGGCTTTTTTGCGCATACCCGCAGTGTCAAAGATCCGCATAGGGGTTTCCCCCCACGTGGTGCGCAGACTGATCGCGTCTCGGGTAATTCCGGCCTCGGGGCCAGTGAGCAGACGGTCCTCGCCAACGATCTTGTTGATCAGGGTCGATTTGCCCGCGTTGGGACGGCCGACAACGGCAACTTGCAACGGCTTAGCGTTGGTGATTGGCGGGGCCTGAAAGAACCCGTTTTCATCCAGCTCGTCCTCGTCCAGATCCACGTCCGTCTCAGGGGCGTCATCAACTTTGGTTTCGCTCAACGTGTCGATGATGGGCATCAAATGGCTATAGAGATCATTCATCCCCTCGCCATGTTCAGCTGACAGTCGAATCGGTTCACCCAATCCAAGGGAATAGGCTTCGATCACTCCTGCGTCTGCGGCAGAGCCTTCCCCCTTGTTTGCAGCAAGGATGACGTGCGCCGACCGTTTGCGCAGAATCTCAGCGAAAATTTGATCTGTGGGAGTTACCCCCGTCCGCGCATCAATCATGAACAGGCAGATGTCTGCCATATCCACAGCACGTTCGGTCAAACGCCGCATACGGCCCTGAAGGCTGTCGTCGTTTGCGTCCTCCAAACCAGCGGTATCAATCACGGTAAACCGGAGATCGCCTAGACGCGCCTCTCCCTCGCGCAAATCGCGCGTCACACCGGGTTGGTCGTCGACCAGAGCAAGGCGCTTACCTACAAGGCGGTTAAACAGCGTGGATTTGCCCACATTAGGGCGCCCCACAATGGCGAGGGTCAGGGACATGGCACTATCTTTGTAAGACTCAGACGCGCCGTGTAGCGCATCTTGGCGTCAACGGAAAGCGTACAGTTGGCCTTTTGCACCGACAACGTACAAAGTGTTGCCTGCAACGACCGGTCCGCTCGTCGCCCCATTGGGTACAGGCACCTGCGCTGTCATGGTACCATTTTCAGGATTGAAGAAACGAATATTGCCATCACCAGAGGCAACAATCACCCGACCACCTGCCAGGATAGGACCATAATTCGCATAGCTTGCGCCCCGTTTACCGGGCTTGTCCTTGACAAAGCCGGGCAATTCCTTGGCCCAAATCACAGTCCCGTCTGAGGCATTCATCCGAACCAGCTGATTGCGGTCGCTCACTAGGAAAATACTGTCTCCAGCTGGCCAAATTGGCCCCAAAGCCCCCTCATCAGCGGTCCAAAACCGTTCGCCGGACACTGCATTCAACGCAACGGTTCGTCCAGAATGGTTGCCCACATAGACCCGTTTGCCAGAGACAACCGGGCTGCCGGTCACATCACCGATCAAAGCCGATGCACGTCCTTTACGCTGACCAGAGACCGATGATGTCCAACGCCCAAGTCCACCCTTTTTGAAGCTGGCCGAGATATCGCCGGATCCAAAAGCAAAGATTGCTAGATCAGAGGTCAAAGCAGGCGCCGGAGCCCCCAGAACATTCCCGACACTCGGGGTTCCCTGAATTTGCCAGGCAATACGGCCATCTTTGGTACGGATCGCCCAACCGGTGTCGTCGCCCGCCACCAAATAGATTAACCCATCACGGACCGTTGGCGTACCACTGCCTGTGGCATTCAGCTTTTGTTGCCAGCGTTGCTGGCCTGATTTGGCATCCAGTGCAGTTAGCAAACCGTACCCGGAGGATACGTAAAGAACACCATCAGCGTAGGCCATACCACCGCCAGTCGCCTGCCCTTCTTTTTCACCAGCTGGTACAAGGTCGGTTGACCACACGGCACCACCGCCAGATGAAATCGCGCTGACGCGGGCTGCGGAGTCCAGCGTGTAAATCAAGCCGGCCGCGACGACAGGGCTTGCCGTGATGCGTTGCCGACGTGAGTTCCCCTCACCGATATCTGCGGACCAAACCAGTTGAGGGGCGGGTCGCAAGGCAGGATGCGCAACGCGAAAGGACTCGGTCCCGAAACTCTGCGACCAGCTTTTGTTGGATGTGGGTGTCGCCAGTCGAATTGGCTTGGTCTCGGCAGGCAACCCCAGAGTCGCAGCCTCATCCGAGCCCCGGATATTCTCTCGTTCGCCGGGCAGAATGATTTCAGGTTCGCCACAGGCGCCAAGCATCAACAAAGTCGTCCCCATCAAGGCGAGGCCGCCACGCGTGAGAGAAAAATATGCCATATTCAAGTCGCCTGTCTTTTTATTCTAACCGTTCTGCTAGCTCCAAGCAGCGATGCCTACTGGATCACCCCTGTTGCCCCGGAAGCGCTTCGGGCGTTCCACCCAATGCCACAATCAACTGGCTGGCGCGTTGTTGCAAGTCTGCGGTCACTTCGGAGTCCTGCAAGATATTTTGCAAACGTTCCTCAGCGGCATCGGCATCCCCTTCGGAGATATCAATCAGAGCAAGCTGTTCTTCTGCAAGCAAGCGCAAAGGTGCGCCCGGCTGGGCCAAAGCTTCGAACTGTTGGCGTCGGTCATTGACTGACAGGCTGTCCCCTTGCAACGTCAGTGCCTTAAAGCTGGCAATTTGACGGTAGATCACCGGAAGATCCCCGTCCGAGGCAACCTTGTTCAGACCAGCGATCGCGGTCTCTACCTGCTCAGAGTTGGATTGCGCTGTTGCAACAAGCATCTCAACAACTGCGGCTCCACCCGGGGTTCCCGCCTGAACCTGTGACAGAGTGGAGGCACGACCTGCTGCGTCATTCTCAGCCAAAGCCGTGATGATATCATCGCCCAACTTCTGAGATTGCGCGGCTGCCTGCGATTTGCTGTACTCATTGTAGGCGGCACCCCCCACAATTGCGACAACCGCAAAGGCGCCAATCCACCCATATCGACGCAGCATCAGGAACATACGGTCGCGCCGTACTTCTTCGGTCACCTCATCAATGAAGCTGTCGGTGTCGCTCATGGCTGCCCTCGGTTCGATACAGTTTCTTGGCCCCTCATACCGCGCCCCATGCCGCAAGCCAAGGGCTGCTAGGCGTTCAATTGAACGGCTGAGGCGTAACAGCTTAAAAAAATATTTCTGAACTGGTTGGTTTAGTATAGACATCTGACAGGTCAAACCCCATGTCACAGACCCATATGGCACTGAAATTTTCTACAAATGCCGTCTAAATAATACACTTTGGAAAGGCGCGTCATGCGATTGATCCCACTCCTTACGGCCATTTTAGTCTCTGTAGGTTTGTATTTTCTCGTGTTTGATCGGGAAACATTGCTTGCGTTTGCCAGAAGTGACGCGGCTGAGACCCCCACTGGTGCCTCTTCTGGTGAAGATGAAAGTGCCGCACCTGAGATCGCACAGAAAGATGCCATTCGCGTGGTGGTTCTGCGGTCCACGGCCCGAGAGGTCGACAATGCCGTTGTCTTGCGTGGCCAAACCAAAGCTGTGCGCCAAGTAGAAGTTCGCGCGGAAACATCCTCGACCGTGACTTCTGAACCCAAACGCAAAGGTGCGTTTGTCGAAGCGGGTGATCTGTTGTGTGAACTTGATCCCGGAACACGGTTTGCAAGCTTAGCCGAGGCAAAAGCCCGCAAGATTGAAGCCATGAGCCGCGTCCCTGAATCCCAAGCCCGTCTGGGCGAAGCCAAGGCGCGGTTGGACGAAGCCCTGATTAACAACAACGCCGCAAAGAAACTGTCAGAAGGCGGATATGGGTCTGAAACACGCCGCATCGCAAGCGAAGCTGCGGTTCGCTCTGCCGAAGCAGGTATCGCCACCGCAGAATCTGGATTGGAAGCCACCAAAGCGGGAATCGAAGCCGCCACTGCCGAAGTCGCTGCGGCGCAACGCGAAATCGACCGCATGACGATCACTGCGCCATTCCGGGGGCTTTTGGAAAGTGACACCGCTGAGTTGGGCAGTCTGATGCAGCCCGGGTCACTTTGTGGCACGATTATTCAATTGAACCCGATCAAGGTCGTTGGCTTTGTTCCGGAGACCTCGGTGAACCGGGTTGTTGTCGGATCGCTGGCGGGTGCCGAGCTGGTAACAGGCTTGCAAGTCCAAGGGCGCGTGACTTTCCTCAGCCGCTCGGCCGATGAAACAACCCGCACGTTTGAAGTTGAAGTAACAGTGCCGAACGACGAGTTGATTATCCGGGACGGCCAGACAGCTACAATCGCGATTTCCGCCGCCGGGGCCAAGGCGCATCAAGTGCCACAATCCGCGCTGACACTGAACAACGATGGTCAACTAGGGGTTCGTACAGTCGGCGCTAACAACATTGTGGATTTCATGCCCGTTAAACTGCTGCGTGACGACACCAAGGGGGTCTGGTTGGATGGGTTGCCTGAAACCGTAGACGTCATTGTGATGGGGCAAGACTTCGTCACCAAGGGCGTGTCTGTCGCGCCAACCTATCGGGAGGCCAACCAATGATTGGAATGGTCGATTGGGCCGCCGCGCGTGCGCGGATGGTCCTTGCCTTTATCTTACTGTCTCTGCTGATCGGTGGTTTTGCCTATGTGAATCTTCCCAAAGAAGGTGAGCCGGACATTGAGATTCCAGCGCTGTTTGTATCGGTTCAGTTTCCGGGCATTTCGGCGGAAGACAGCGAAAGTTTGTTGGTCAAACCAATGGAAACCGAGCTGGCCGATCTCGATGGATTGAAAAAAATGTCCTCGACCGCGGCCGAAGGCTATGCCGGGGTCGCTTTGGAATTCGAATTCGGGTGGAATAAGACCGCCATCACGGCCGATGTGCGCGATGCGATGAACTCTGCCCAGGCTGAGTTTCCCGAAGGCGCTGAACAATACAGCCTGGCAGAGCTTAACTTTTCCGAGTTTCCAATCGTCATCGTCAATCTAACCGGGGCAGTTCCCGAACGCACCATGGCGCGCATTGCCAAAAACCTGCAGGATGATCTTGAGGCGTTGGATTCAGTGCTTGAGGCGGGCATAGCGGGCAATCGGGATGAAATGCTCGAAGTGGTGATCGACCCGCTGCGGCTCGAAGCGTACAACGTCACCGCAGTTGAGTTGATCAATGTCGTCAAAAACAACAACCAGCTGATCGCAGCGGGTGAGATTGAGTCAGACCAAGGTACATTTTCAGTCAAAATTCCGGCCTCGTTCAAAACAGCGCAGGATGTATACGGGTTGCCGATCAAAACCAACGGCGATCGTGTCGTGACATTGGGCGAATTAGCTGAAATCAATTACACTTTTGAGGATCGCAAAGGCACTGCGCGTTTCAATGGTGAGGCGACGGTTGCCTTGCAAGTGGTCAAGCGCAAAGGGTTCAACCTGATTGACACCGTTGATGCGGTAAAAGTCGAACTGGCCAAAGCCCAAAGTGAATGGCCACCTGAGCTGCAGGCGGCTGTAGACGTGGGCACCTCTAACGATCAGAGCCGGGTTGTCGGGTCCATGGTGAGCCAGCTTGAAGGGTCCGTCTTGACCGCCATCGCGCTGGTTATGATTGTTGTACTTGCCTCACTCGGCAGCCGCGCTGCCTTGTTGGTTGGTTTTGCAATCCCAACCTCGTTCCTGCTGTGTTTTGCCCTGCTCGCTTTGATGGGCATTTCGATCTCAAACATCGTGATGTTTGGTCTGATCCTTGCGGTTGGCATGTTGGTGGACGGCGCGATTGTGGTCGTCGAATACGCTGACAAACGCATCAAGCAGGGCGTCGGTCCCATGCACGCCTATGTCGAGGCGGCACAGCGCATGTTCTGGCCCATCGTTAGTTCAACAGCGACAACGCTATGTGCGTTCCTGCCCATGTTGTTCTGGCCCGGCGTTCCCGGTGAATTCATGGGGATGCTGCCCGTCACCTTGATCTTTGTTCTGTCGGCTTCCCTTGTTGTGGCCCTGATTTACCTTCCCGTCATGGGCGGTGTGTCTGGCCGCATGAGCCGGGTTTTCAACAACATGTCCGAATGGCTGCGGGCGACCACACCGTGGCTCGTGCGTGCCGCTCTGGTGCCCGTCGCGTTGTTCACCATGTTTGTTGGCGCCATGCAATTGCTCAACCCCACTTACATCATGCCCGCCGAGGCAAGCGGGGGTACAATCGTTGGTGTGTTCATTTTCTTGATCGGGGCGTTCGCTGCATCGGTTACATTGGGCGCTGCCCAGTATCAGCGAAAAGAAAAGCAGGTCGAAAAGGCACAGGGGCATTCCTCGTTTGGGCATGTCATTAAGTTCATCGTGGGCAACCCGATCATGCCCATCGTGTCGATTGCTACTGTTTTCGCTGGTGTGTTCTATGTGGTCGCCGTCCTGTTTCCCGCGAATTCTCGCGGGGTTGAATTCTTTGTTGAGAGCGAACCGGAACAGGCAACGGTCTATGTTCGCTCACGCGGGAACGTCTCGCTGACTGAAACTGACCAAATGGTTCAGCAAGTTGAAGAAGTCATCAGCGCACACCCTGCGGTCATCAACGTCTTTGCCTTTGCTGGCGAAGGGGGATTGGATACGGGCGGCCCCGGTCAGCGGGCCCCTGGTGATACCGTTGGGCAGGTTCAGTTCGAAATCATCCCTTGGGAAGATCGCCCAACGGCCCGCGAAAGCTGGTTTTTTGGAAAGCTTGAGCGCGACGTCACCGCCCCTGCGTTTGATGGGAACTTTGTGATCGATCAGTTGAACACCGAATTGGAAAAACTCCCCGGTTTCGAGGCTGAAATCGTGGCGCTTGAGCAAGGCCCCGGTTCAGGCAAACCCGTCCACCTGCGCATAAAGGGGCAGAATTGGGAGGACCTCAAAGCATCGACTAATTTGGCGCGGGCAACATTCGAAGACACGCCCGGCCTGTTCACGATCGAAGACAGCCTGCCCCTGCCCGGCATTGACTGGCAGATTGATGTCGACGTCGCCAAAGCCGGTCGCTTTGGTGCGGATGTGGCCACCGTTGGCGCCATGGTGCAGCTGGTGACGCGCGGCATTCTATTGGACACAATGCGGGTTGATACCTCTGACGACGAGATTGAAATTCGTGTCCGCCTGCCTGACGAAGATCGGGTTCTCAGCACCTTGGATACGCTCAAGGTACGGACCCCTGACGGGCTGATCCCGCTTTCCAACTTCATCACGCGCAAGCCGGTTGAGAAGCTGGCTAAAATCAACCGCGTGGATCAAGAACGCTATTTCGATATCAAAGCTGATGTTGTTTCAGGTCTTGAAATCCTGCAACTTATCCCGCTCGATGAAGACGGAGAACCCGTTGAAAGCGGGAAACTTGATATCGGATTTGGCTACGAAGTGAGCCCCGAAGAATTTGATCAAGGCGCTGCAAGCAATGTCACCTTTCGTTCTGAACGTAGTCGGCTTGCAACTTGGCTCTTCGGGGAAGACGTTCGATACTTCAATGTGCCCGAAGTCGCATCGATCGTTTCGATCAAAGAAGTCTCTGATCAGCTAGAAAGTGGGAATGCTACTGTCAGGCTTGCGAGCATGACAGCAAGTGAGCGGATTGAAAAATTGACGGAATGGCTCGAAACAAAGCCGTTTGCCAATTCGCTCAGCTGGGAATGGACCGGTGATCAGGAAGAGCAGGAAGAATCTGGTGCCTTCTTGGTCCGCGCCTTTGCCGGCGCCTTGGGATTGATGTTCATTATCCTGCTGACCCAATTCAACAGCTTCTACAACTCGGTCCTCGTGTTGTTGGCGGTGGTTCTATCGACGACAGGTGTTCTGATCGGCATGATGGTGATGCAACAACCGTTCTCGATCATCATGACCGGTACGGGGATTGTTGCCTTGGCGGGAATTGTGGTGAACAACAATATTGTTCTGATCGATACCTATCAGGAATTCAGTCAATACATGCCTCGGATCGAGGCCATCATTCGCACTGCAGAACAACGTATCCGTCCGGTTTTGTTGACAACGATCACAACAATGGCAGGTTTGACGCCGATGATGTTTGGATTGTCTCTGGATTTCTTAGGTGGTGGATATTCCATCGACAGCCCCACGGCCCTGTGGTGGAAACAGCTCGCCACAGCTGTTGTGTTTGGCTTGGGCATTGCGACGATCCTGACATTGATTGTCACGCCATCGTTCCTCGCCTTACGGGTTTGGATATCGACCTATGTCATCTGGATTGGTCGCTTGCTGGCACGAGTATCCTCTGGACGGTCGAGCCGGATTGCGCGTGACATGCGTCTGAACAAGTCAGCCAAACAGCTAAAGGCAACCGAGATTATCTGGGACGAACCGCAAGGGTCTGGCCCAACTGATGTGTCAGCTCTACCTTCGGATGGCACGTTGAAAGCAGCTGAATAACACTTAGCCCGTCAACGTAAAGAAAAAGGCCCGCGGTTCTGGTTGGAACCGCAGGCCTTTTTTTTGTAGGTCGCATTAAACGCGCTATGAACCGATCATTCGCAGCATGATCAGGCGGCATCCATGTCTGATTGCTGGCGGTTCCACAGATGAGCATATCGCCCGCTTTTGCTAAGCAGCTCATCATGGGTGCCAAGCTCGGCGATCTCACCTTTGTCCAGAACGACAATTTGATCGGCTTCGGCAATCGTGCTGAGCCGGTGCGCAATCGTCATCACTGTGCGCCCTTCGCCTGCACGGGCAAGCGCATCCTTGATCTCTTGCTCCGTGTCAGTATCCAGCGCCGAGGTTGCCTCGTCCAGCAACAGAATTGGCGGGTTCTTGAGAAGCGTACGCGCAATTCCAACGCGCTGCTTCTCTCCTCCAGACAGCTTGAGCCCACGTTCACCGACAGTGGTGTCATACCCATCCGGCAACCCCATGATGAAATCGTGGATTTGAGCCGCGCGCGCCGCGCTTTCGACATCGTCTTGCGTGGCCCCTGCCCGCCCGTAGGCGATGTTATACCGGATAGTATCGTTAAACAGGACAGTATCCTGTGGCACCACACCAATCGCATCATGCAGGCTGGTTAACGTGACATCCCGCACGTCTTGGCCGTCGATCTTCAACGCCCCACCGGTCGCATCATAGAACCGGAACAACAAACGGCCGATCGTGGATTTCCCAGACCCTGTCGCCCCAACGATGGCCACGGTCTGCCCCCCAGCCGCAGTCAACGACACCCCGCGCAGAATTTCACGGTCGGCATCATAGCCAAACCGAAGATTTTCAAGCGTGATCTCGCCTTTGGTGACCGCAAGAGGCAAGGCCCCTTCTTTATCGCTCACTTCTGAGGGCTGTTCGAGCAGATCAAACATCTCGCCCATGTCCACAAGTGATTGGCGAATTTCGCGATATACAGTGCCCAGAAAATTTAGCGGCACGGTAATTTGGATCATATAGGCGTTGACCATGACAAAATCGCCAACCGTCAAATCACCAGATTGAACGCCTAATGCAGCCAGAACCATAACGCCGACAAGCCCGATGGTGATAAAGAATGACTGCCCGAAATTCAAAAACGCAAGGGAATATGATGTCTTTAGAGCGGCCTGTGCATAAGCGCGCATCGACACGTCATAGCGTTCCGCCTCTCGCTCTTCGGCACCAAAGTACTTGACCGTTTCAAAATTCAGCAGGCTATCGATTGCCTTTTGATTTGCGTCCGTGTCCTGGTCATTCATCTCGCGACGCAGCTTTACCCGCCATTCAGTGACTGCAAAGGTGAACCAGATGTAGATCCCGATGGTGACAACCACGACGACCAGATACCAGACATCAAACAGCCACATCAGGATGACCGAAACAAGGATCAGCTCCAGTATGAGCGGCCCAATCGAAAACAGCATAAAGCGCAAAAGGAAATCTACGCCTTTAACCCCACGTTCGATAATGCGGCTCAACCCGCCGGTTTTGCGGGTGATGTGATACCGCATCGAAAGGCGGTGAATATGGCGAAAGGTCTCCAACGCAAGAGACCGCAACGCCCGCTGCCCAACCGGCGCAAACAGAACATCGCGCAGCTGTTGGAAGCCGACCGTCATCATCCGAGCCACGCCATAGGCAACGGTTAGTCCTACGGCGCCAAGAGCCAGCGGTGGAATACCTTCGTCCGCGAGACCATCAACCGCGCCTTTGTACAAAACAGGCGTGTAAACCGCGATCAGCTTTGCCAGAACCAGCATGGCCATGGCGAAAACAACCCTGCGTTTGACCCACAGCTGATCATCTGGCCATAGATAAGGCGCCACTTTGCGCAGGGTCCGCCAGCCTGATTGGCGATCATCGTTTTGTTCTTGATTTTCGTTGGATTGGGTTGGGTTGGCCAAATGTCTCATCGCCTGCCTTGCCTGCAAACATAAAAAGACCGCGCGCTCTGACAGCGCGTGGTGTGGAACTTATTCAGGTATTCTAAAAATCTGACCCGGGTAAATTAAATGCGGATCTCGAATGCTTCTGCGATTTGCTTCGAACACCTTCACGTACAACACCCCATCCCCGTAGCGTTCACGCGAAATCGCCCACAGAGTATCCCCCTTTTGGACGGTAACGGCCCGAATAGCCGGTGCTGGGACCGGATCAGGTCCAGATTCCACAACAACGGGTTTCAAAACCTCAGGGGCTTCGCGTTTGAAGGGAGTTTCCAGACGGCTGAGCACAACACCCTCGGTATCGAGCTCATCCAAGCGCAATGTATAAATTCCCGGGTCTACGCCCAGCAATTCACCCCGCCAGTGACCTTCTCCATCGGCAAGCAGATCTGAAACCGAATTGTTATCTAAATAGATCCGAATAACCGACCCGATCTTGGCCCGGCCCGTCAGTTGAACGTCTCCTAAGTCTGAGTAGCCAATCGTATCCAGAACCAATTGTGCCAAAGTTGCTTCGGGTTCAGGGTTTGGAGCTTGAACCAACCTTACCCCTTCGGCATTGGATTGCAAAATTGCGGGGGAGGTTTGGGCCAATTCAGGCTCAACCACCTCAGAATTTAGTGCAACAGCAACATCAGCCGGCGCGATTTCAGGTTCTGAAGGCGTTCCAGCATCATTCTCAGCAACAAGATCTTTAGAAGGTTCTGCTACTTCGGGTACAGGGTTTTCATCGACCAATTCAACTGGACCCAAAGTCGCCGACATCGGTTTCGATGCAACCACAGCAGCGGCGCCGCCTTCTGTTTGTGGAACTGCGCTAGGTTCCACAGCTGTAATCGCAGCGGTTTCCGCACCCTGATCGGGCGTTTCGCTTGTTTCAGTAACAGTCAGGTCCGCCGCCACGGTTTGATCGGTAGATCCCTCAGCGACAACGGTTTCGGTCGCAGGCTGCATAGTTTGGGCTTCTACAACGGCCTCATCTTTTTCGTCTACAGATATCGAGGGGGCCTGTTCAGTGACCGGGTTCTCTTCGTTTTTAGCCACAGGTTCGGCTTTGGCCACGACAACCGTATCATCTTGAATGGTCTGTGCGTCCGCAATCGGTTGCTCGACTGGCGTGTCCTCAGATTGTTCAATCTCTTGCTCAGCCACCTGCCGCGGCAGTGCTGCGATGAAATAGTCATCCGAAAGAACAACAACACCGTCTTTCTCGGATCGCAACGTGAGGGCGCGTTGCCCATCGCTGAAGGGGATGGTCAAAAACTGAGCGAACTGGCCGCTTGCATCAATGGTTGCCGACGCCACTTCGCTTCCATCCAACAGAACTGATAACGCGCTGCCAGCGACTGCACGGCCAGCTAAAAGAGCCTGCCCATCAGGTTCGATTCGGATTTGATCCAAAGAAGGCGCCAAAAGAGCCGCGCTCTCTTCTTCGACTTTTGTAACCTCTGTCGCAGGTTCAGCGCTTACAACACCCTCATCAACATCCGGCTCAACGTTTTTTGCCTCTGCTTTGATTGCAGCAGGTTCAGCTACAACCTGTTGGTCACTGGCCTCAGTAACGGTCTCTGACGCAGACCCGATAAGGCCAGTATAATAAAGGCCACCAGCTCCTGCTGCGGCAACCCCAACAGCCACAACCACCCAACCATAGGCGCCAAGCGCCCCGCTTCCGGCTTCTGCCGCCATGTTCTTCCTTCCCCATCCGCAGTTCAATCATCGAACCCCCAGTGTTCGACGCGAATTCCGCGCAGTTGAGCCAGCCTACCAATCTCGCTATCAGGGGTCAAAACACAGTTGTTTTCCCCTTATCGTATCTTGGAAAGGCCTCCTCATGACCGTAAAATCCGTCTGTGTGTATTGCGGATCCCGCGCCGGAGCAATGCCCGCGTATGCACAAGCTGCTAAAGCCTTTGGCACATTGCTTGCAAATGAGCGCTGGAGATTGGTTTACGGAGCGGGCGACGTAGGCCTGATGGGAGAGGTCGCACGCGCCACTCAAGCCGCAGGCGGAGAAACATTTGGCGTTATTCCCCAGCATCTGGTCGATCGCGAAGTCGGCAAATCAGATCTGTCCACCTATGTGGTGACCGAAACAATGCACGAGCGCAAAAAGGTTATGCTCGTCAACTCTGATGCCGTCGTCATACTTCCCGGTGGTCCGGGTTCGCTGGACGAAATGTTCGAGGCTTTGACCTGGCGCCAATTGGGATTGCACCGTAAACCCATCATCGTTTTAAACGTGAGCGGCTATTGGAATCCCCTGCGCACCTTGATTGACCATACGGTGTCTCAAGGGTTCGCAGAGCCCTCGCTGGCGTCCTTCCTGGCTTGGGTCGACACCCCGGAAGAGGCTTTGGATGCCCTGCGCGCTTCTCTGTCCTGATACAGGGATGAGAGGGAGAACAAGGCGAGCGCGATCCAAATCACGGTAAATGCCATCTTGTGCCACCAGCCAAACGGTTCACCAAACACCGCAACTGCGCATACAAATTGCAGCGTGGGGTTGACGTATTGAAGCAACCCCACGGTTCCCAAAGCCACACGTCGGGCTGCATAGCTGAACATGATAAGAGGAATGGCGGTCAGCGGTCCGGAAAGAATAAGCAAAATGCTAGTGGACCAATCTGCCGCAAAATGCCCCTGCCCCTGTGCGTGGTACCAGATCAGAACCGCCACCCAAATTGGCAGCAAAACCAAAATTTCGCAGGTTACCGACACGACCGGCCCCAAGGACATGCCCTTTTTAATCACTCCATACAGCGCAAAGCTGATAGACACGATCAGGGAAATCCAAGGTGCCACGCCCAATCCCCAGGTCAGGATCGCAACTGCAAAAGCCGCCGCAGCTACGGCAAACCACTGAATACGTGACAATTTTTCACCGAACCAGACAGCACCAATAACCACTGCAATGAGTGGAAATATATAGTACCCAAGCGAGGATTCCGTGGCCTTTCCAATTTGGACCGACAAGATGAACGTGAACCAGTTTAGGGAAATCAAGGCCGAGGCAACGACCAGTGTCAAAAGCTGTCTACGGTTTTGCAGAGCAATTTGGATTTCTCGTAACCGCCCTTGGGCTGCTAAAACCATTCCGAAAAACGCAATGGACCAAAACGTTCTATGCGCCAACACCTCTGGTGGGGGTATATTTGACAGCATTTTGTAGAACAGTGGTGATAGCCCCCAGACCACACAGGCCCCGATCATGGCCAACACACCTTTAGTGGTTTCAGACATTGCGTTCCTCCGACGAAAGCAGTGCGCTTGTCTGGTGGTCGGCGCAAGACCCATCTGAAACGGCACGCACTTTTCTAAGCACGGGTCAGCTAGTCAGTCGAAGTCGATGACTTTGGTTCTTTGGCTAAAAAAAGGGCCCGCCAGTATGAAAACTGGCAGACCCCTAAAGACTAAACTGTCGTCTGTACGCTTACATGCGCGACGCGACGTTTTCCCAGTTTACCAAGTTGTCCAAGAAGTTGGTCAGGTAAACAGGGCGCTTGTTGCGGAAATCGATGTAGTAGGAGTGCTCCCAAACATCACAACCCAACAGCGCGGTCTGACCAAAGCACAGCGGGTTGACGCCGTTTTCTGTTTTGGTCACAGCCAGCGAACCGTCGGCGTTTTTCACCAACCAGCACCAGCCAGAACCAAACTGACCGGCACCCGCAGCAGAAAACTGCGATTTGAATTCATCAACCGAGCCAAAGTTCTCAACCAGCGCTTTTTCAAGTTCGCCCGGCATTGCATTGCCGTCGGGGCCCATCATTTCCCAGAACTGGTTGTGGTTCCAGAGCTGGCTGATGTTGTTAAAGATGCCGTTCTGAGCGACCGAACCGGCATCGTAGGTGCCAGTGATGATCTCTTCCAACGACTTGTTTTCCCACTCGGTTCCGGCGATTGCCGCGTTACCGTTGGTCACATAAGCGTTGTGGTGCAGATCGTGGTGGAATTCCAGCGTTTCTGCTGACATGCCCTTGGATGCCAGAGCGTCATGTGCATAAGGAAGATCAGGAAGTTCAAAAGCCATGGCGGCCCCCTGTTGAATAAATGTTGCGGTTCCCATGGTTACATGCTTTGACCGCGCGCGCAGGTCAAGGGCCGAGACGCAAAACAATCCTCAGGAGACAAGGCGATGCTGACACAAGTTCGTAAAATGTTCTACCGCGCGCGTGGCTACTATGCCGGATCCCTGAACGGAGAGGCGTTTCGCCTAGATCCCTATCATTCCAAATTCTGGCACAAAGCCGGGTCTGGATCGTGGGAACCTGAAACATTCGCTGTGTTGGACAAGTACCTGAATAAAAACAGTGATTATCTGGATATCGGGGCGTGGATTGGGCCCACTGTCTTGTATGGCGCTCGCAAAGCACGCACCGTTATGTGCTTTGAACCTGACCCGGTTGCACTGCGCCATTTGCTGTGGAACCTTGAGTTGAACACCTTGCGCAACGTTTCCGCGTTTGGTGTGGCCCTGTCAGACAGCTTTGGCACCGCTCGCATGGCCAGCTTTGGCGGAGAAGCTGGGGATTCCATGTCGTCCCTATTGAATAGCGAAGCCGGCGACCGTGACGGTCACGGGACTGATGCCTTGACCATTTCATGGGATCAGTTTTCCAGCTCTGTGGATCTATCCCGTGTATCGCTCGTAAAAATGGATATCGAAGGCGCGGAGTATTCGGTGTTGCCGACCCTCCTACCTTGGCTCAGGGAACACCGCCCCGCGCTGTATTTATCAACTCACGCGCCGTTTTTAGCGCCAGAGGAGCGAGCCCTGCGTATGAAGGCACTCGCAAACTCACTCTCTTTTTATGGGGAAGTTTGCGACGAAACAGGCAACAAAGTGACCCCAGACGACTTTGGCAACACAGAATATCTAGCCCGTTTCCCCAGCTTTCTGTTTTGAAAACTAAGGCATATCAGATCCCCTTACGTTTTCTTTAAACATACTCCGCTTGCGTTGACATCAGAGTCATATCCACCAAACCACAAGCGATATGTGGCTTTACCTGAGTTTGTGTCAAAGCGGATAGTCGAACTGAGATTAACAGTGCTCGTTCCTGTTGTGGGCACATTTCTTATAGCCCACGAAAACTTCTTCTTGTTTTTACGCGTCACCAAAGTTGCAGCTTTTGGCTTTTTAAACATAGCCTTTGAAATTTCATCTAAAACCGCAGCAGATCCATCGTCTTTCTCGACGAGTTCTACTTTATCCGACATAAAACTCTGAAGATTGTTTTTTCCATACTTTGTAAATGTGCATTCATACACAACATCCGCATACAGCGGCGTTGCAAATGCGATCAAAAGGCTAGATATCAGTGCTTTACGTAACAAAATAGGGTCCCTCATTGGCTTGAAGGACCCTAACCTGCACGTTTTAGGTATACAACTCAAACAAGAGTTGGCCGATCAAAATGCATCAACCTTACTACCCGGCTGCGCAGCAACCTTGAGCAGGTTAAACACGTAGTCAGCGGCAGAGCGGAAACAGATGATGCGAAAACTGCCATCGGTTTCAAGCCAGAACGCTCCGGCGACCTGAGCCAGACGTGTGCGACGGAAATGGCCCGGCTCAAATGCGCCCGGAGAAAGGTCCACGGGGGCCAGTTTCGCCATTACGTCACGTGCGCTCTCGCCAGACACACGAAACACCGCCCGCGCGTCTGAAACATTGACCGCCAATGCGTGTTCGCCGCCAAGGTCCGCATTCAACTCCGCCAGCTTTGCTTCAACCTGTGCATAGGGCACAAGCACAAGCAGTTCATCAGGAGACATCCAGCACAGCCCTGCGTCCCCGACGACATTGGCGCGGTTCACTGCTGGAATGTCTTGCCCAGTTACGCCTGAGACAGCTTTCGACAGAGTGTCCGAAGACAGATTCCCCCGCAGGGTAATCATGCCCTGCAAGCCAATTTCGTCGATACGGGCGATGCCGTCGTATGATGCGTGGTTCAATGCGCTTACGGGATTAGACATTTTGCTTTTTCCCTTCCTGATCGTAGATCACCGGATCAACGATTTTTGCTTTGTAGATTTTTCCATCAGTGCCGGGGAATTCAATGACTTCACCCATGCGGTCCGGCCCATGCAATACCAGGCCCATGGCGATGCCACGGTTCAGGTTTGCCGAGAAGTAGGTCGATGTGACCCGTCCGATCATGTTACGCTGGCCGTTGGCGTTGACGCCCTCGCCTACAGCATAAGCCCCATCCGGCAGCACAGATCCGTCCACGGTTTCCAGACCCACCAGTTTCCACCGATTGCGTTCGGTCATATGCGTGCGTTCCATGGCGCGCTTGCCCAAGAAATCCTCTTTCTTTTTCGAGATCGCCCAGTTCAGCCCCAAATCCTGTGGGATCACGGTGCCGTCGGTTTCATCCCCGATCATGATAAAGCCTTTTTCAGCCCGCAGGATGTGCAGCGTTTCAGTGCCGTAAGGCATCACGCCAAATTCCTGCCCTGCCACCAGCAGCGCGTTCCAGAACGCCAGACCCTGGCTTGCAGGAACCGCGATTTCGTAAGACAGCTCACCCGAGAAGGAAATACGATAAGCGCGCGCGTCGAAGGCACCAATCTTGCCATCACGCCATTCCATAAACGGCAACGCCTCTTTGGACAGATCCATGCCGCCCAATTTTTCCAGCACCTTGCGGGCGTTGGGGCCAACCACAGCAACCTGTGCGTATTGCTCAGTCACATTGGCAACGTAGACTTTCCAGTCCCACCATTCGGTCTGCAGCCACTCTTCCATGTGACCATGGATCCGCTCAGCACCGCCGGTGGTCGTGTGACACAGGAAGGTATCCTCGTCGATGCGCGCAACCACGCCATCGTCCATGAGGAAGCCGTTTTCGGAACACATCAGGCCATAACGACATTTGCCAATCTTCAGAGTCGACATCATGGTGGTGTACATCATGTCAAGGAACTTGCCCGCATCCGGGCCCTTAACGATCAGTTTGCCAAGGGTCGAGGCATCAAGCAGACCCAGATGTTCGCGCGTGTTCTTGACTTCGCGGTTCACCGCGTCGTGCACGGTTTCACCCGAACGAACATATGCGAACGGACGGCGCCATTGGCCAACGGGCTCCCAATCGGCCCCGTTGTCATCGCTCCAACCGTGGATCGGAGTTTGACGCACGGGTTGGAACACCGCACCACGTGCCTCACCACCGATGGCACCCATAGAAATCGGATGGTACGGCGGGCGGAATGTTGTGGTTCCGACTTGCGGAATCTCTTCACCCAAAGCATTCGCAAGCGTCGCCAAGCCATTAATATTGCTCAACTTACCTTGATCCGTTGCCATGCCCAACGTGGTATATCGCTTGGTATGTTCTACGCTTTCATAACCTTCGCGCGCGGCCAGCTGCACGTCAGAAACTTTAACGTCGTTCTGGTAGTCCAGCCAGGATTTCATCCGCAAATCGATTTCAGCGTTCTCTGGCATCAACCAAACAGCCTTCATCGCGTTTTCTGCGGTGGTTTCGCACTCTAGCGCGTTTTCTGTCGCGGGCGTGAACCCAGCCGCACTCGCCGCTGCTTCACCAGCAGTCTGTGCATCCTGCAGCACCGAACCCAACTCCAACGGACCGTTCGCAGACCCAGCGGCAACAACAAATCCATTGCCATTTGAACCCAACGGTGGGCGCGTGGCATCAGGACGGAAGTGCGCCTGCGTCTCGTCCCAGATCAACTTGCCGCCGCAATGCGACCAAAGGTGCACAACCGGAGACCAACCGCCAGACATGGCAACCGCATCACATGAAACTTCTTCACGCGCGCCGCCGACGCCCTCTTGATTACAGATGGCAACCTTTTTGACCCGCTTGCCGCCCTTAACCTTTGCAATCGCTTTGCCGGGATCGACTCGAATGCCCAAAGCACGCGCTTCGTCAGCCAAAGCGCCGCCCGCTTCTGGGCGCGCATCCACGACCCGCAAAACGTCCACACCAGCCTTTTTCAGCGTGATCGCTGTGCGATAGGCGTCGTCGTTGTTGGTTGCAACAATCACCCGCTGACCCGAGGAAATCCCCCAGTTCACCAGATAGTCGCGCATCGCCGAGGCCAGCATGACACCGGGCACATCGTTGCCAGCGAACGAAAGCGGGCGTTCAATTGCGCCTGTTGCGGTCACAATCTGTTTCGCGCGGATCCGCCACAGACGGTGGCGCGGTCCCTGCGCGCCGGGCACGTGATCGCTGACACGCTCGTATCCCAACACATAGCCATGATCATACACACCTGCGCCCATGCAGCGGGTGCGCAGAGTGACGTTGTCCATCGCCTCCAACTCTGCAACCAGCTGTTCAATGTAGGCATCTGTTGACTGTCCGCCAACGGTGCCGCCATCGACCGGCGCACGGCCGCCCCAATAGGAGTTCTGTTCCAGCAGCAGAACCTTGGCGCCGGATTTGGCCGCCGCTTTGGCCGCCTGCAAACCAGCGATACCACCACCAACAACCAGCACATCTGCAAAGGCATAGAAATGCTCGTAGGTATCGGCGTCTTTTAGTTCTTTGTCCGGGGCTTTGCCCAGACCCGCCGATTTCCGGATGATCGGTTCATAGACGTGTTTCCAGAACGGCTGGGGATGAATGAACATCTTGTAGTAGAACCCGGCCGGCAGAAACCGTGACAGCGACGAGTTGATCGCGCCCACGTCAAATTCCAGACTTGGCCAATGGTTCTGTGAGCTCGAAGTCAGACCGTCAAACAGCTCGGTCGTGGTGGCGCGCTGGTTGGGTTCATACCGGCTGCCTTCACCCAGTCCGACCAATGCGTTGGGTTCCTCGGCGCCGCTGGCGACAACCCCACGTGGACGGTGATACTTAAACGAACGGCCCATCATCATCTGGTCATTGGCCAGCAGAGCCGAGGCAAGCGTGTCGCCCTCGTACCCACGCATGGTGGTGCCGTTAAAGGTAAAGCTAACCTGCTTGGAGCGATCAATCAGGCGGCCTTGTTTTTCGAGACGGGTGCTCATGGGTCAGACCCTTTCACAAGAGGAAGCATCGAAGCCTCCGGCAGAAGTATTTAGAAAACGACGAAAGATCACTGGAACTCTCTCCACGACCAGCCCGGGCGTTTGGCGGTGATGGCATCCTTGATCTCTTGGGGCGGCGCATAGACCTGAGCGGAATATGTTCCGAACACTTCCAAGGTCATGGTGCAGCGAGCCGCATGGAACCACTTGCCGCATCCGGCGGCATGACGCCAGCGTTCCAGATGCACGCCCTTGGGGTTTTCGCGCATGAACAGGTAATCGTGGAACTGGTCATCATCCGAGCCAGGGCCAAAACGCTTAAGATGCGCCTCGCCACCGTTGGCCAGTTCAGTTTCATCGGCATCGACGCCGCAGTAGGGACATTGAAGGGTCAGCATGTGATCATCCTTACGACTTCATTTCGGTGGCAAGCTGGCCGCATTGGCCAGCGAGAATTCGGTTAGTGTGGCGCGCAAATTCGCGTCTTCGAAACTGCCTGCATCTAGTTCGACCAGCCCCCCCATGGGACGGCCTGTAAAGGACAGCGGCTGTGCCCCAGCAGCGAGGGCCTCCGCTTCGCGGTCCTTACCGGGCCGATACATCGCCCCGTTTTTGGTTACGCCGCAGACCATGTTGCCGTGGAACAAAAACAAAGGCCTCCGAACATCTTCTTTTCGGTTAGCCCTGGCTCCATTCCAAGATCCGAGCGCATGATTTCAGCCATGTCCTCGGAATAGGCCATCAGTGCTGCTCCAAGCCCCACCCCGAGAGATCAAAGTCATCCGAACAACCGAACCGGTCAGCGATGACTCTGATATATTCGGGCTGGAGCCACATTAGTGCGCAACCCCGGCGGCAACGCTTTCGTCGATGAACCGGCCTTCTTTGAAGCGGTCCAGCGAGAAGGCTTCGGTCAGCGGTGAATGACCTGTGGCCATCAGCTGTGCCATACCCCAACCCGAGCCCGGGATAGATTTAAATCCACCGGTGCCCCAACCACAGTTGACGAAACAGCCGCCTACCGGGGTTTTCGACAGGATCGGCGAGCGGTCCCCGGTCATATCCACGATACCGCCCCACTGGCGCAGCATTTTCAGACGCGACACCATAGGGAAGGTTTCGACCAGCGCCCTTACGGTTTCTTCGATATGGTGGAACGAACCGCGCTGGGTGTAGTTGTTGAAGGCATCGGTGCCGCCACCAATCACCATCTCGCCCTTATCGGACTGCGACATGTAGCCGTGCACGGTGTTGGCCATCACGACCACGTCCATGCAGGGTTTGATCGGCTCAGACACCAGCGCCTGCAGCGCGATGGATTCCAGTGGCAGACGGAAGCCTGCCATTTCAGCCAACTGACCCGTGTGCCCCGCAACGACGACGCCGAGTTTGTCACAATCGATCGCACCTTTGGTGGTATCAACGCCGACAACATTGCCGCCTTCGGTGCGCACGCCGGTGACTTCGCATTGCTGGATGATGTCCATGCCCATGGCCGAACAGGCCCGCGCATAACCCCAGGCCACGGCGTCGTGACGGGCGGTGCCACCGCGGGCCTGCCAGAGCGCGCCCAGAACCGGATAACGCGGTCCGTCAAGGTTGATGATCGGCACCAGCTCTTTGACCCGTTGGGGCGAAATCCACTCGGTTGTGACACCCTGCAGATTGTTGGCATGTGCTGTGCGCTGATACCCGCGAATTTCGCTTTGGGTTTGTGCCAGCATCATCACGCCACGGGGGCTGAACATCACGTTATAGTTCAGGTCTTGGCTCAGGCCTTCGTACAGGCTGCGGGCTTTTTCGTAGATCGCCGCCGATGGGTCCTGCAGGTAATTCGAACGGATGATGGTTGTGTTCCGGCCGGTGTTGCCACCGCCAAGCCATCCCTTTTCGATCACGGCAACGTTTTGGATGCCGTAGTTTTTGCCCAGGTAATAGGCGGTCGCAAGACCATGCCCCCCGGCGCCCACGATGATGACATCGTAGCGTTTCTTAGGTTGAGGTGAGCGCCATGCGCGCTCCCATCCGGTGTGATAGCGCAGTGCTTCGCGCGCCACAGCAAAGGCTGAGTAATGTTTCATGAGCGAATCCGATCCGTCCGTGGTTGGGAGCAGGTATGCCGTGCGCCCCTACAATAGCCGCGCCGCGTTCCGTCACAATATCTCATAATTGCGACATGGTCTCCCCTCGCGGCCATTTGCCTCTTTTTTAAGACCGCTCGCACCGATACATGGGGACGACACAAAGAAAGACTTTGGATGACCTTCTGGATCCTGATCTCCCTCATGGCGCTGCTTGTGGCGGCGTTTTTGCTTTTGGCCTTGCTGCGTGGTCGGCCACAGTTAGAGCCCGCTGCGGCCTCTGATCTGCGCGTTTATCGAGAACAGTTAGAGGGCGTTGATCGCGATCTCGCGCGCGGTGTCATTGCCGAAGCGGACGCATCGCGCATCCGAACTGAGATTTCGCGCCGGATTTTGGCCGCTGACGCACAAATTCAGGCTGAGAGCAAAGGTAAGACACAGGCGCGCGTGGTCAATATTGGGGTTTCCCTTGTCTTGGTGGCGGGTGTGATTGGTGGCGCGTTGAGCTTGTATCAATCACTGGGTGCGCCCGGATATGGCGATCTTCCACTGTCATTGCGGCTGGAACGGTCAAAAGATTTGCGCGCAAACCGCTTGGACCAATTGACTGCCGAAGCCCGCATGCCTGCAACCCCCGTGCCTGAGCTGCCCGAAGATTATGCAAACTTGGTCAAGCAGTTACGCCAAACAGTTGCCGAACGGCCAGATGATTTGCAGGGCCATGTTCTGTTGGCTCAGCACGAAGCAAACGTTGGCAATCCCAAAGGGGCCTATGAGGCTAAGGCCCGTGTACTCACCCTATTGGGACCCAAAGCAACGAGCCAGGATTTTTCTGAATTTGGTGAGATGATGATTGTCGCCGCTGGCGGATATGTGTCTGCCGAAGCGGAACAGGCCTTGGCGCGCGCACTAGAAATTGATCCGAAAAACGGCCCGGCTCGGTTTTACTGGGGGCGCTTGCTTATCCAGATTGACCGACCAGATCTTGCCTTTCGCATCTGGAGCCAAACCCTAAAACAAGGGCCAGCTTCTGCGCCCTGGATTGGTGCCATTCGTTCGCAAATCGAAGAAGTCGCCTATCGTGCTGGGGTCGAATATGAACTCCCGCCAGAAGCGGCACGGGGCACCACACCAGACGTCGGGCCAGATCGGGACGATATCCAAGCAGCTGGTGAAATGACCGCCAGCGAACGCCAAGAGATGATTCAAGGCATGGTGACCCGTCTGTCCGACAGGCTGGCAACCGAAGGGGGCACGCCCCCCGAGTGGGCCCGCTTGATTGGTGCGCTTGCTGTTCTGGGAAACACTGAACAGGCCGCGGCAATTTATGGCGAGGCACAATCGGTATTCGCGAACAGCCCCGAAGCCCTGAACATTATTCAACAAGCCGCCAAACAGGCAGGAGTAGCCCAATGATCCACAATGTGTTTGAGGATTTTGCTGGGGCGCTCCCTCCGATGTCGGCTTTGGTTGGGTTGGATTTAGGGGATAAAACGATAGGAATTTCCGTCTCGGATCGAATGGGAACTGTTGCGACCCCTCTCGAGACCATCAGACGTAAGAAATTCACGCTGGATGCAGAGCGTCTAATGGACATCATCAAAGCGCGCGATATCAACGGGATCCTCTTGGGGTTGCCGCGCAACATGGATGGGACCGAAGGCCCGCGTTGTCAGAAGACACGCGCGTTCGCCCGCAATCTGACACGTTTGACAGATTTACCCATTGGCTTTTGGGATGAACGCCTTAGCACCGTTGCGGCCGAAAAAGCATTATTAGAGGCGGATACGACACGAAAACGTCGCAGCGAGGTCATTGATCACGTGGCCGCCGGGTATATCTTGCAAGGGGCACTCGACCGGATGCGCTTTCTCTAGGAGCCAGATCACAGAATGACAAACATGGTTTGGAAACGGGACGAGATCGAATCCCCCTGCATTCAGATTTGCGTGGTGCACCCAACTGAACGCATCTGCACTGGCTGTTACCGCTCAATTGACGAGATCACCAAGTGGTCAAAGATGGAAAGCTCAGAGCGGGCCGAGATCATGGACGATTTGCCTAATCGAGCCCCACGTCTTGCCAAACGGCGCGGTGGCCGTGCCGCGCGTATGAAAAGATAAGCCCTGCCTCAGGTTGCACATAACCACGATCGGATTCCGTGGTTTTGCGCAAGAATTCTAATCCACAGGTATGACCCTCTCACTTATTAAGATTCGGCCAACCAAGCTTTGGCTTGTTCAATGTCAGCGGTTTCAAAGAATTTGGTATCGGCGTTCAGAAAGTGACGCATGACTCGCTGCCCCATATGTTGCCAGGTCTTGTCACCAAGAACCGCGACCCGATCAGGGATCGCGGCATGATCCTTTATAAGGCTGAAATGTGCGCCCAAGGCAGAGAGCCCCTGCCAACCATCAAATTCGGACAGATCCAACAGCAGCTGCAACCCATCGCGCGCGCGGATTTCAGCATTCAAATCTTCTTCGGCCCCTTTGATCACTGTGGGATCTAGCTTTCCCATCAGCCGGACATGCAGGCCTGCACCGCCCAAATCCTGAAAATGCACAGCGCCCAAGGATTCACGAATCCAACGCCGTGCTGATTCCACTTCGGCCACTTCAAACACTTGGACGGGACAAGGTAGAAATGCAGCAGTGAGCCGGATCGATGTTGCAATCCAACCCACATCCGAAACGATGGCTAGCCGATCAAATCCACTCCAATGGGTCAAGCCAAGCTGCGTATCAGCCCAAACCGCGCCCATATCGAACCCGCGAAACTCTTCGCCAAGGACAACAACCATGCGCAAAGCGTCAACCTTGGACAACGCCGCTTCAATCGCAGGAATCAGCGTGTTGGTGTAATCGTCTTGATTTATGTGACCCGACATCTCGACTTCGAGCAGAGCGCCATCCATTTGTGTTTCAACAACAATCATAAAACCACCTTTTCAGAAACAACCTGAACAGGAGCTTACGGTGTTTTGATCCACTCAGCTACTCCCCCCGGGAGGTCCGGTCGAAAATAGGCGATCATCCGACCATCCGGCCCTGCCGTCGCCGTTTCCGCCCAAGGCGCGACACCATGCAAGGTGTGACGGTGCAACACATAAGCCTCGCCCGGGCGAACAGGCAACTCGATACGGGGACAGGTGTCAAACACCTCACGTCTGGCCGCTTGGTAGCTTGCCGTCACATCGATCCGAGACATTTCTGCAGGGGAATACTGAGACAGCACAGGCGTTAGCGCAGCTTGCATAATTTTGTGACTGCCATCCCAAACCACCAACGGGGCCGCCTTTGGACTGGCTTCACTCAACGGTATCCCCAAGACCCATGCGTGAGGCTCATCCACGCACCGTTCGCGATTTGGACCGATTGGCTTCAACCCATCCACATGTGCCGCATCGCGCCGCAAACGATACCCAAACGCCGCCTCTCCCTCACCCTGTCTGGGGCGTGGATAACCCGGATATATGACTGAAACCTGAGCTTTGTGCAGGGCATGGAGCGTCAGTTGGTCTTGAATGAAGTCAATGGCATCTCCGCGCAGCGGCCCCGAGTCCCCCACCGCGCCAACGGCGTCGTTATCGAGTGCATCGACACCGATAAACCAAGTGCCTTCGCAATCCAGCCATTGGGCATGCGCCGGATCACCAAGCGATTTGCGCGCATCACGTAATGCATGTGCTGCCCAATCAGCCAGCAGCCGATCAAACCCGAACTGGACCCAGCCGCGCTGCCAGAACTCTTTTACCATCCGATCGCTTTGCGTAACATGTTGAGCGCCACAAGCGTCAGGAAAACAGCAAAAACCCGACGCAACGGTTTAGGGTCCATCGCATGGGCCAACCGCACCCCCAGAGGGGCCGTTATTAAGGTCATACAGATCACAACACCAAATGCGACCAGATTAACCGTTCCTATTGTCAGAGGCGGGCGGGTTGCAGGATCCATAGGAACAAAGAGAAAGCCAAGCACAGATGGCACTGCAATAATCACTCCGAACCCCGCAGCGGTGGCCACCGCCCGGTGAATTGACGTGTTATAGAGCGTCATCAACGGCACGCCAAAGCTGCCGCCACCGATCCCCATAAGAACCGACAAAAACCCCACAAAGGGTGAAACCGCCATGCGCTGAATACCGGATGGCATCGCTTGACCCAATCGCCACTCGGGCTTTCCAAAGCCTAAATATAGTCCGATCACAATGCCTAGGACGCCAAACAGGGCCTGCAGTGCTTCCGACCGCAAGGACGAGGCCACGAAGACGCCAATAATCGCACCAAATGCAATACCTGGGCCCCAGCCTCGTAGGATTGGCCAATCCACGGCGCCTTTTTTATTGTGGCTTAGCACTGATCGCACCGAGGTGACGATGATCGTGGCAAGGGATGTTGCCAGGCACAGCTGCATCAACTGGTCCCCGCCGTACCCTAAAGTCTGGAACGTGTAAAAGAATGCTGGCACAAGGACGATCCCACCGCCAACGCCCAAAAGCCCGGCCAAAACGCCTGCAAAAGCGCCAAGCACCATCAATACTCCGAGCATTTGCAGTAGCAACATTGTGTCAGGCATAAGCGGATCCTTCTTTGTTTGAACTCTCGGCTATACCAAAACAGGATCCATCGCCAGAGGCTCCACCTGTGCCAGAGCTTGCAGGACCAGCTCGGTCCCTGCCCCAGATTTTGTTGCGCCTTCAGATAAGGTTCTGCGCCACGCCCGCGCGCCCGGACGACCAGCGAACGCGCCCAGCATGTGGCGGGTGACCTGATGCAAACGCCCGTCCTTTGCAAGATGGTCTTCTATATAGGGCAACATCTCGTGAACAACCGCAACTGGGTCACGCGGTGATCCCACCCCAAAAATCTCGGTATCAGCGGCCCTCAGAATATCCGTTGGTTGATGATAGGCAGCACGCCCGATCATAACACCGTCGAGCCCGGCATCCAAAAACTCACGCGCTTGAGCCAAACTATCAATCCCGCCGTTTATCGAGATATGCAGCTGCGGGAACTGCTCCTTCATCCTTAAAACCAACGCGTAATCGAGCGGCGGAATATCCCTGTTTTCCTTTGGGCTAAGCCCCTTGAGCCACGCTTTGCGAGCGTGAATGGTCACACTTTCACATCCAGCGTTCACGATGTGGTTCAGGAAATCAGGTAAAACATCTTGCGGCTCTTGGTCATCCACCCCGATCCGACACTTAACAGTAATGTCCACTTCGACTGCCTCACGCATTGCAGACACGCAATCCGCAACGCGGGTCGGGTGTTTCATCAACACTGCGCCGAAAGTCCCAGATTGCACGCGGTCTGACGGACACCCACAATTCAGGTTTATCTCATCATAACCTGCATCTGCCCCGATCTTGGCAGCTTTTGCCAACTCAACGGGGTCAGATCCCCCCAATTGCAGGGCAAGAGGGTGTTCTTGGAAATTGTACTCCAACAAATGAAGCGCGCCCCCCTGTACCAATGCAGGCGCAGTGACCATTTCTGTATAAAGTAAGCTTTCTGAGCTCAGCAAACGATGGAAAAACCGACAATGTCGGTCGGTCCAATCCATCATCGGTGCAACGCTCAAACGCGCGGCCTTTTGTGCGTTATTTTTCAAAGCATTAGCTCCACATACCTCAAAACACGGTGTAGCACGATTTCCCCGGATTTCACCCTATTTCCGGGGATTTTCGGGGGTTCTCGATTCGAGTGTGCTACGGTGTAGCACATCTGAGCGGCGTAGACAGCGGTCTGAAAACCACTGTTTGCGGTGCCGTTCTCCCCCTTTCCCATCCTCCAAAAGATACTCGGAAATCGGCTATCAAACCTCGGTTATTTTTTTCCTGGCTTAAGCCGAATTCCCCATCATCGAAATTAAGATGGGATGAATACCATGACCAAGATCGACACCAGCACTCAGAATGTTCTGGCCGCACTTATACCCTGGCTGGGAACACGAGGTGATGACCATGCCGCGCTATAAACCCATCGTGGGCGCAGCGAACGGATATTGCTTTGGTCAAGGGTTCATTTATTTCAACCTGCTCACTGACATCCGCTATGCGGCGACCAATGCGCTCTTTGGGATGCCCGAGATCGCTTTTGGCATGGGGGGCGCCGGGGCTGCCCTGTCGCTGGGCAAGATGATCCCGCATGTCGCAGCGATGGAGCTATTGTTGTTGGGTGAAAAGATCGACGCGGAAAAGGCGCAACGTCTGTTTCTGGTGAATGATGTGGTTGCTCCCGAAGCGCTGATGGAGACCGCACAAAGGGCGGCTGAACGGATCGCTTCGCATCCTCCGCTGGGCATTCGTGTCGAGATGGAAAGCTATCAGCGCGGGTTTGATATGAGCCGCGACGACAGCATGGCCTTGGCCGGACACATGTACCGCCTTGCGCGATCGGTACAGTCAACACAGCCCCCCCTGTCTGAAAAGGATGCTGCAGAATGACCAGACATCCCGGTCAATTAGAGATCGATGCGCTTGCGAGCAAGTTGAACTTGGCAAGTTTTCCAACCAGCTTGCCTGAGTTCTGCGCAAAGCAGGCAAAGACATATGGTGAGGCCATCGCCATCGACTATTTTCAGGATGGTGTGCAATTGAGCTATCGTGCGCTGCACCAAAGATCGAACCGCGTGGCCGCCAATCTGCTGATACGCGGTTACCGCAAGGGGGCGCATATCGCGGTGATGCTGCCCAATGGCCCCGCCTCGGTTTTGATATGGTTTGCGATCATGAAAATCGGCGCCGTCATCGTGCCGGTAAACACGGCCTATCACGGCAAAGAGTTGGATTATATCCTTAACCAATCGGATGCGCAGGAGTTGATTATGGGCGATCAGTTTCACAACGCATTTGGCGAGATGAAAAACTGCCCTGACCTCTTGGGGGAACCTATAGTCATCCAAGACGGGGATCTGGGCCCTCTTGAGGATGGCGGCGATCTGGCCGAATTCGACCCCGGGTATCCTGTTCAGGCCAATGACCTTGCCAACCTGCAATACACGTCCGGCACAACGGGATTTCCCAAAGGATGTATGCTGACACAGGATTACTGGATTGTTCTGTCTCACTCGATCGCACAGGTGCACACCCATTACGGCAGCACCCGCCTGTTCTACTGGGCACCGTTTTTCTACATGGATGGCCAGTGGTCATTCCTGTCGGCTATGGCAATTGGCGGCACTGCCATTGTTGCGTCTAAAATGAGCCTGACCAAATACCTTGGATGGCCCCGCCTTCCATGGTGAGGGTCAGGGAAACGGCGTTGACCATATCTGGACGCGCGGTCTCGTTGGGGGCAACGCGGGAATGTCCTTTGGTTGCCGCATTGTGTTCTTTCCCTCAACCTGGATTTCGCCCAACAGGTATAGTGCGTCTTGCGTTGGGAAGAAAAAACTCACTGAGTTGGTTGAACTTACATCAACAATGATGTCAGCGCGTTGGGCCGGTGCTAGGACGAGGCCGGATAGCTCTTGTTGACTGACAAGTGGCATGCCGTCTAAGGCAACCACTTTGCCTTCAATGCCTTCAAACTCGACCGGGAAAATCCGATCCGTTGCGACGTTAATCAGCCGCAAGCGCAAGCGATCACCGAGACGTACGGGCGTGTTCGGTTCAACAAGTGCGCGGGCGAAATTTCCCAGCCGTCCTTGGTGCGCCTGATCGTGCATGTTCTCGAAGCCGTCGGCGAGTGCGCCGTCTTCGGCTAGGCGCCAGTCATCAATCATGACGACCAGGTCGTGATCCACATCGGGCGGTGTTGGTTCTTCGACGACCAACGGGCCATATAGACCTTTGGCAACCTGTTCCCATGATCGATTGTGTGAGTGATACCAGAATGTTCCTGCATCGGGAGCGCGAAAGCGGTATTCGAACTCACCGCCCCCCTCGACAACATCTTGTGTCATACCCGGCACGCCATCCATCGCGTTGTCGATGCGCAAACCGTGCCAATGCACCGCCGAGCCTTCACTGATCTGGTTCAGGAAACGAATATCAAAGACCTCTCCTTGACGAGCGCGAAGCACCGGACCGGGGGTGCTGCCGTTGAAGCCAAGCATCCGGGTCGCAGGTTCGCCCTCGGGTAGGATTTGGGCATAGACTGGCTGTCCAACCAGTTCTACGGAGGGCGATGCAAGAGCAATGCGCGGCACTAATGCCGCAGCGCTTGTTGTGAGCAGGAAGTCTCGCCTGTTCATGGGATACCTCAATTCGGAAGGGGCAAAACCGTGGTGAGCGTTGCGGTTGCCGCAAGCACTACCAGAATGACCCCAGTTTCGATTTCGATAGAACGCGTCAGATGGCGCGCAGCTTTTTCGTCCCCGGCCTGCATAGCGGGAACGAAGCGGGTTTTGTTTGCGGCTGCCAGTATCAGCAGCGTGCCGACAAGCAGCAGTTTTACTAGGATGGTTTGTCCGTAGCCGGTTGTTGCTAGCGCCCATAGGTCACCCAGCAGCATCCAAGCCATCAGCAATCCCGCCAGGATCAGGGCAGGAACAATCGCCGAAGCGGCTTGCCCAAAGCGGTGTCCCAAATTGGCTGCGCTGGCCAAGAGCTCTGGCCGTCGCGACAGGGCGTGCAGCGGTCCCAAGATACCAATCCAAAAGGCAATGCCCAAAAGGTGAAGGAGCAAGAGCAAGCGGACACCGGTTGCCTCTAATGCCGGGACATGCCCGATTTGAGCAAAGGACCACAGGGCAATCAGCCCTCCGGCAATCGCGAACCATTGTCCAACGCGGGGTATGAATAGCCCAGAGATGATCAGAACCGTCCCGGCGATCCGATAGACCAAAGCACCGCCAACCGGAGTTTGCCACAACAGGCCCAGCATTTCTGGATCGATCATACCATCGGCCCCGCCCGTTAGAGCGGCCCCACGGAGCATGAAAGCAAGGACCGCAGCGGCAAGTGCGCCCCCTGCCAATAGGACAGCCTGTAGCCGGATCCTATTGCTGAGAGGCGATATCAGATCCGCATAGGCGGCCCTAATGATCACAAGCCCAACGGATCCCGTAACGCCGATGTAAAGTGTCAGCTTCGCAACGATTGCGGCTATTCCCCAAATATCCGGCATGCTCAGTTCACCGTGAACATGAAGTCGCCCTGCATCGCGTGCCCGTCCTTCCCCAAGCCCCGCCATTCAATGCGATAGGTGCCCTCCCCCATGCCTTGCATCGGAAGTGTGAACACCCGCTCAAAGCTGATCTGCTTGCCGAGGTCCAGCGTGACGGGAGGATGGTCCTCATGGGTCATATCGACCCGTGTCAAACGGATATCGCCAGCAAAGTTGAAACTTATGTCGACTGGGACTTCGCCAATCAGCGCGCCATTTTCTGGCGTCGTGGTGTCCACGCGGGAATGCCCAAAGGCACTGGTGGCAAGCGTCGAGAGCAGTGCAAGTGTAGCAATTCGTTTCATTACGTGTTCCTCAGTTGATTCCATTGGCGCGCTGAATTTCGCGGATGTAGGCGATAACCATGGCAACATCCCCACGGGTCAGGCCCGCAACCGGCGGCATGTCTCCGAACCGCCAATGATGGCTTCTAACGCCCATCGCAACTGCGCGCTGAAAGGATTCGTCGGCATGATGGTTAGGTTCATAGATAACATGTATCAACGGCGGTCCCGCACCCTCAACACCAGCCGCATTGGTGCCGTGACATGCGACACAAGCGCTTTCAAATATACGCTGTCCGATAACAGCATTTCCTGCAATTGGCGGCATCTGGATTTCGACTAAGGTGCTGACTTTCGGCGTTGCCAACTGCGTCACATCCTCGGCTGGGGGACGTAGCAAGATGTAGGCAACAACGACTGCGACTGCGCACGCGCCGATCAGGAGGTGTTTCTGGTTCATGTAGTGGTCTGTTGAATGTCACTGAGAACTGACCCGGTATTGTCACCGAGATTTGACCCGCTCAGTCGTTATGCTTTGTTCGTCATGATGTGGTCAATGCTGGTGTTTCCTTCCGTTTCTGTTTCGCAATCTCGGAGCTGGCTTTGAAGCGATAGCTGTCATTGCCAGTCTCGAGAATGTGGCAGCGGTGGGTAAGCCTGTCGAGCAAAGCAGTCGTCATCTTGGCATCACCGAACACCGTTGCCCATTCGCTGAATCTGCCTATGCGTGTAGCTATGTCGTGCAAAGCCGCAGCGGCATCTGGAACGATACGCCGCCTAACACCCAGCTTCTCCTCAGTATAAAGCCGGTATAGCTTCTTATGATTCATGAACATTCCTTTGCGCTCCAACAGCACGCCGATCCGGCGATAGCCAAACCGCCGCCGCTTACTGGCAATCGCCTTCATCTCTTCGCGAACTTCAGGATTATCTGGCGGTTTGTCGCGCCGGACGGTCTTGGGATCGACACCAACAAGCCTGCACGCCCGACGTTGCGAGATGTCGTGATCCCGCATTGCCTGGCGCGCAACAGCCCGTCGCACATTCGATGTCGTCAGTTCTTTCCCAGCAAATCCTTCAGCACAACGTTGTCGAGCATGGTGTCCGCCAGCAGACGCTTCAGCTTAGCGTTCTCATCCTCCAGCGATTTGAGGCGGTGGGTGTCAGAAACGTTCATGCCACCATATTTGGCTTTGAACTTGTAGAACAACGCAGGGCTCAGGCCATGTCTCCGGCACACCTCAGCCGTTGGCATTCCAGCTTCTTGCTCTTTGATCATCCCAATAATCTGGGCCTCGGTAAAACGACTCTGTCGCATTTGTTTGCTCCTTCGAAGGTTGAGCAAACTCTACATTATAGTGAGGGAAGTTTCGGGGAGCAGGTCACTATTATTGCAGTAACCGGAAGAGGCAGGATGATGCCGGAAGAACCCGGACAGGATCAATAAAAAAAAGGGGGTTGAGACCTTGTGCAGCCCAAAATTGGCTGAGACCCCTGATGTTTTTCAAAAAGGCTTCAAACAGGGTTCACAGGAGGTTCAACGCATTTTGCAACAGAAATATTTGCAAACTCGTCAAAGGCCCTGTGAACCCTTTTAAATAGGGCTTTAGGGTAGATCCACTCCTGCCCTAACCTCCAAAAACTAAGAATTTTGACATTCTGAACTGGGAAATCCTGTTCCCAGTTCAGTTCTCAGAAGCGGAAAAGCGCAATGATTACAGTAGTAAAGTTGTTGCATCATTCATTTACTTTAGATCTAAACTGGGAACCGGTTTTTGACACATGCGGCGGTTCTTAACGCGTAAATGTCACCAAACCCGACATTCGACACACAGCCCAGAACCTCTGGTACCTGCGCTGACCATCTGCACCAAGGTCGACAGCGAACTGCCTTCCATGATCTGTCGTGATCGGACAACTGCGGCGTCGCAAAACGACAAGGCCTGATCGCGAAAGCAGTGCCCTTCTTCTAGCAACAGCAATTCCATCGTCGGCAGAACGGCGGCAGAAGGTACGGGCAAGGCGGCATCGCTGGCGGGCCGAACTAATAGGAACTCTTCGTCAAACAGAGTTAACTCTTGCAAGGCGGGCTCCGCGACAGGCAGCGCCACGATTGCGGCATCGAGGCGGGAGGCGAGAATTTCATGCACCAGCGACTGCGTGATCGTTTCCTTGGGTTCCAACTTTAGATCCGGATAACGATGCGCCAAGGCGTGGATAACGCGAGGCAACAGATAGGGTGCCACCGTCGGAATCACACCAAGCTGCAGCCGCCCCGAAAACGGCCCTGCCTGCCTACGCACAAGCCCACTCAGGTCATTGACCTGCTGCAAGATTTCAGACCCCCGGGCCAAAAGATCCTCGCCCATTGCCGTAAGTCGGATTTCGCGCGAGGCCCGCTCTACCAGTGGTCCGCTCATGATGCCTTCAAGTTCCTTAATTTGCAGTGATAAAGCGGGTTGAGAGATTGAACAGGCCGCAGCGGCATGGCCAAAGTGGCGGTGGGTGGCCAAGGCCTCGAAATAGCGCAGGTGTTTTAGGGTTAGTGATTTCATAAGAAAAACTCATCAATACCATTTGATTAATGAATTGGTACTTATCGTTTCGAGATTCTATCAACAATGTAAGAAAGATCGCAAATCATATCAGGAGAGACAAGATGAACGGCAACCAGAACAACAGCAAATCCGGTGGCGGCTGCCCCGTTATGCACGGCGGCAACACTGGCACTGACAACGCAGTGACCAAATGGTGGCCTGAGTCGCTGAACCTCGACATCTTGCACCAACACGACACGCGCACCAACCCAATGGACGCAGACTACAACCACCGTGACGCTGTCAAAGGTTTGGATTTCGAGGCCGTGCGCGCCGACATCGCAACGCTTTTGACCGACAGCCAAGACTGGTGGCCTGCTGACTGGGGTCACTATGGCGGCTTAATGATCCGTCTAGCCTGGCACTCTGCTGGCTCTTACCGTTTGGGTGATGGTCGTGGTGGTGGCGGCGCTGGCAACATCCGCTTTGCGCCGTTGAACTCTTGGCCTGACAACGCGAGCCTAGATAAAGCACGCCGCCTGCTGTGGCCGGTCAAAAAGAAATACGGCAATGCGCTGTCGTGGGCTGACCTGATTCTGCTGTCCGGCACAGTCGCCTATGAATCCATGGGGCTGAAGACCTTCGGATTTGGCTTTGGCCGCGAAGACATTTGGGGGCCTGAAAAGGACGTCTACTGGGGGTCCGAGAGCGAATGGCTTGCGCCGTCCGAGAACCGCTACGGCGATCTGGACGTTCCGGACACCATGGAAAACCCACTCGCGGCTGTTCATATGGGCCTGATCTACGTCAACCCCGAAGGCGTGAATGGCAACCCCGACCCGGCCCGCACAGCACTGCACATCCGCGAGACGTTCGGCCGCATGGCGATGAACGACGAGGAAACAGCAGCACTGACCTGTGGCGGTCATACAGTCGGTAAGGCGCATGGTGCCATGGCTGGCAACAAGATTGGGGCCGAGCCTGAGGGTTGCCTTGTGCACAGCCAAGGTCTTGGTTGGGCGAATCCTGATCACGACGGCAAGGCCAAAAATACCTTCACCTCTGGGATCGAGGGCGCATGGACGAAAGAGCCGCTGAAGTTCGACATGGGCTATTTCGACTACCTGTTCGGCTACGAGTGGGAGCTGACCAAATCCCCCGCAGGTGCGAACCAATACGCACCTGTCGGCATGCCTGATGCCGAGAGGCCAGTGGACCCAACAGACACAAACAAGCCGCGCTTGCCGATGATGACGGATGCAGACATGGCCATGAAAGTGGATCCGACCTACAATGAAATCTGCCAGAAATTCATCGCGGACCCTGCGTATTTCGCCGACACCTTCGCCCGCGCGTGGTTCAAGTTGACCCACCGCGACATGGGTCCGACCGACAACTACTACGGCCCCTTCGTCCCGAAGGAAGAACTGATCTGGCAGGACCCTATACCCGCAGGATCAACGGGTTACGACATCGATGCCGTCAAAGGCAAAATCGCAGGCAGCGGCCTGTCCGCAGCTGAGATGATCACGACAGCTTGGGACAGCGCCCGCACGTTCCGTTGGTCAGACAAGCGCGGCGGTGCCAATGGTGCCCGCATCCGTCTGGCACCACAAAAAGATTGGGCTGGTAACGAGCCAGAGCGTTTGGCCAAAGTACTGAGCATCCTAGAACCTATCGCCACCGACACAGGTGCCTCTATCGCCGATGTCATCGTGCTGGCGGGCAATGTGGGTCTGGAGCAGTCGATCAAGGCCGCAGGCTTTGACGTGGCCGTGCCCTTCGCTGCCGGTCGTGGTGATGCGACAGATGCGCAGACCGACGAGGACAGCTTCTCGGTTCTTGAACCACTTGCTGATGGGTTCCGCAACTGGAAGCTGAAAAATTATGCCGTTTCGCCAGAGGCGATGATGCTGGACCGCGCACAATTGTTGGGCCTGACAGCCGCCGAGATGACCGTTCTAGTCGGCGGCCTGCGGGTTCTGGGTGCCAACCACGGCGGAAACGCACACGGCGTGTTCACCGACCGTGAGGGCCAGTTGACGGCGGACTTCTTCGTCAACCTGACTGACATGGATCTTGCATGGGCTCCGGTCGATGACGGTACTTACGAGTTGCGCGACCGTGCCACAGGTGCGGCCAAGTTTACCGCGACTAGTGCCGATCTGGTGTTCGGGTCAAACTCGATCCTGCGCGCCTATGCAGAGGTCTATGCGCAAGACGACAACTCCGAGAAATTCGTGCGTGATTTCGTCGCCGCATGGACCAAGGTGATGACCAACGACCGTTTCGATCTGGTCGCATAACACCTGAACCATCCGGGTGGTCTCCATGCTGCCCGGATCGTGTCCGACCGTTAACGATCAAGTCACTATGGGCTTATTTCGTTGAAAAACTCTTGTTGCTTTGAGGCCAGGGCACTGATTCAATTCCGTTAATGATGTGGGGGATTGGCGACGATGTTAGGCCCGAAGCAGGAAGCGCAAGGCGCGTTTTTCTACGAGTTCTCAGTAGAGGGCCATGTCCCACAGAATCATTTACTGCGCTCTATCGACCGGTTCGTGGACCTGTCCGGTACACGCGAATACCTGGCCCCGTTTCATAGCAATACGGGCCGACCTTCGATTGATCCTGATCTGCTGATCCGGATGCTGTTGGTGGGATATTGTCTGGGTATTCGGTCTGAGCGCCGGTTGTGTGAAGAAGTGCATTTGAACCTGGCGTATCGATGGTTTTGCCGCCTCGACCTAGCGGACCGGGTGCCTGACCATTCAACATTCTCGAAGAACAGGCATGGTCGTTTCCGCGATAGTGATTTGCTGCGCCACTTGTTTGAGGTGACTGTGCCACGCTGCATCTCAGAGGGGCTCGTCAGCGGTCAGCGTTTTGCAGCGGATGCCAGCCTTATTGAGGCGGATGCCAACAAGCAGAACTCAACGCCCAAAGAAGACTGGGACCGCAATGCCATTGATCCAGTAGACGCACCACGTGCCGTTCGCGAGTACCTGGACGTACTGGATGATGCCGAATTCGGTGCGGCAACGACCGTTGAGCCGAAGTTCACCTCCCATTCTGACCCATCCAGCCAATGGACTGCGGCGCGCAAAGGCCCTGCATTCTTTGCCTATTCTACCAATTACCCTATCGGCACCGATCACAGCATCATCGTGGATGTCGAAGCCTCGCGGTCAATCCGGCAAGCCGAGGTGGGTTCAGTTCGAACAATGCTGGATCGGGTCAAAAAGGAGTTCGGCCTCAACCCTGAACGCATCATAGCAGATACAGCCTACGGGTCCGGCCCGATGCTCGGTTGGATCGTTGATCGTGACATCGCCCCGCATATTCCGGTCATAGATAAGGCGGGCCGCTCAGACGGGACTTGGACGCGGGCCGACTTTGAATGGGATGCGGGCAACGACCAGTACATCTGCCCCGAAGGACAGGCATTGAAGCAGTTCCGCCGCAACTATTCAGATCCAGCCCGTGGCCCGACCGGCAAAGGTAGGGCCAAGTATCGCGCCTTAAAATTGATCTGCCAGAGCTGCCCGTCCAAACCAAAATGTTGCCCAAATGCCGATGCCAGAACCATAAACCGTGAAGAACACGAAGACGCCCGCCAGGCAGCCCGAGACATCGCCAAAACCAAGCAATATGAAATCTCGATGAAATTGCGAAAGAAAGTCGAGATGCTCTTCGCACACCTCAAACGCATTCTCGGGCTTGGACGGCTCCGATTACGCGGCCCTTGTGGTGCAAATGACGAACTCCTCCTTGCCGCAACCGCCCAAAATCTCCGCAAGTTAGCAAAGATCTTTCCTGCACCGCAGAAACCCCGAACAGCCTGACTAGATAGGCGTTCGACCGTTCATCCAAGCACCACTTTCTGCGCTCGCAACACCTAGTTTTTCAACGGATTCGGCTCAGAGCCGACTTGCGGCGGTGCAGCACCTGATCTTGCACAAAAAGGCCACCGCCAATGGTCTGATCTGCCCCACCGGATACCCGAAGTCAGCCCAAAGCGGACCCACATGAGGGACGCAGCTAACGGCAGTGCCGATGAAGATTTTCTGATGCGGGCCAGAGTGTGCGGTTGCGGCTTGGCGAGAGGGTGGCCCGCGTTGGAAAATCTCTCAGGGAGGAAGCCGCGGGGGCTGGGCGGTATCTATGGGGAAAGAGCGCTGTGGGCTGGTTTTGAAGCTGCTGCGGATGCGTTGTTTTGCGGATTGAAGGTGGCTGTTTTGCCGTTCGGCAAGCGCGGTTGCCGTGGAATTGGCCTAGTGCGCTGTCGATTTGCACCTTTTATGTGACTTCTGGGATCGCTGCGCACAACGGATTTTGGCCGTTGTCGCTGAAGCAACCGGTTTGCATAGGATGAGATGAACGGGCAATTGATCATGCGGCCTGTTTCCTTGGTGGGGCGCGGGATCGGGGAATCTGCCCGCGTTTGAATGTTTCGATGATCAGCATCGTGCCACCACAACAGGGGCATGGTTCCCGCAATGCAAGTGGTGCGGGATCATCGGCGTAGCGTGGTTCTTGTTCTGGAGCGCTTGCCCCAATCAGGGCACGGACCTTTGCGATGTTGGCCTTGCGTTGAGCGGAAGCCAGCAAACCGTAATGTCGGATGCGGTGGAACCCGTCGGGCAGAACATGCATCAGGAACCGTCGGATGAACTCTTCTGTGGGCAAACGCATCACCTTTTGTCGGTCACCACTCTTGATGCGATAGTCCTTCCATCGGAACGCTACGGCGTTTGCATCGGCGCAGACGAGGCGCTGGTTCGAGATTGCGACACGGTGCGTGTAACGACTGAGGTAGGCCAGAACTGCCTCCGGTCCGCCGAAGGGTGGTTTGGCATAGACCACCCATTCAATTTTGCGGAACGGGGCCAACCAGTTTGCAAATGCACCGGTTTTAGCCAGCCCTTTTAGGTCACTATAAAACGCCAGATCACCCGAGCGATGCAGCGCCATCAACCCTTCGATGAACAGGCGTCGGAACAGGCGCGACAACACTCGCACATGCAGGAAGAAGCCCGGTTTGCTGGCGATCCACCGAGTGCCACCCGGTGACAGGCCGCCGCCCGGGACGATCATGTGAATGTGGGGATGATGCGTCAGCGCAGATCCCCAAGTATGCAGCACGCTGGTCATGCCAACGCGAGCACCCATGCGCTTGGGATCAGCGGCGATGGTCATCACGGTCTCGGCGGACGCCCGGAACAGCAGGCCGTAGACGGCCCGCTTGTTCCAAAGGGCGATGCGGGCAATCTCGGCTGGCAGGGTGAAGACCACATGGAAGTACTCAACGGGCAGCAAGTCTTCGGCCCGTGCCGCCATCCAGTCACGCGCAGCAGGTCCCTGACACTTCGGGCAATGCCGGTTCTTGCAGCTATTGTAGGCGATATGCTGGTGATCGCACTTGGTGCAGGCTGCCACATGCCCACCGAGTGCCTCGGTCCGGCAGGCCTCTATCGCCGACATCACCTTCAGCTGGCTCAGGCTGACATGCCCTGCATTGGCCCGCCGCCACGCGGGACCGTGCTTGCGGAATATGTCAGCAACCTCCAGCCTTGGGCGGGGCAATCCCCGTCCGTCATCCGGGTCGCTTCTTGCGTGTCTGCAGGTTCAATTGTTTGAGGGCTTCAAACGGGCTGGTCGTATCCCGGATCATCTTGGTGGCGACTTTGGTGTACTGGGCTGTGGTCGTCAGCTTGGCATGGCCAAGCAGCACTTGGATCACCCGAACATCTGTCCCGGCTTCCAGCAAATGGGTGGCAAAGCTGTGCCGTAGTGTGTGCAGCGTTGCGGGTCTGTTGATCCCGGCCATGCGCTTGGCGGACGTAAATGCCCTGTTCAACTGGCGGGGTGAGATCGGGTTGATCTTTGGCTTGCCGGGGAACATCCAGCCCTCGGGACGTGCTTCGCACCAATAATCACGCAACAGGTCGAGCAATCCAGGTGACAGCATCACCTTGCGGTCTTTACGCCCCTTGCCCTGCACGACATGGATCAACATTCGATCACTGTCGATATCACTGGTCGTGAGATTGCAGACCTCAGAGGCGCGCAGGCCAGCACCATAAGAGATACTGAGTGCCGCTCGATATTTGAGCCCCGGACCCGGTGCCACCGCCAAAAGTTCTGAAACCTCTTCGACGCTGAGCACAGCAGGCAGTTTGCGCGGCTCGGTGCGGAATTGCATGTACTTCTTCATCCCATCACGCCCGCAGGTCATCGAGAAAAAGAAACGCAAGGCAGTGATGCGGGCATTGTAGACCGAGGGCGTGACCTCGGTATCTGTCATGTGAAGCTGATACGCGCGCAGCTCCTCGGGTGTCGCCGTATCTGGTGAATGCTTCAGAAATCCGGCAAAATCCTTGATCGCCCGAATATGCGCCCGTTGAGATTGCGGCCCTAAACCCCGAATGCGCATATCTTCGATCATCCGCTCACGAAGCGGCGTTGTTCTCTCGCTGACCATGAAATCCTCCTGTCTGTCGATTGAGAAACCTCAATCGTCAAACAGATCAGCCAGATCGCAAAATCCGCCAACATGTGGGATGCTTGAATACACTTGCCACAAGCGCCAGTGCCGCGCGAGCGGCTTCGTCCCAGAGCCCAATCTGACCGATGCTGCGCTATTTACGAACGTCCGTTACGAAGAAAAGGTGCTGAAGGGAAGCTCCGAAAATTGGTGACCAAGGCGACACGAAGCCAATACAGCAATCCCGCAGAGAGCCACAACACGAGAGTGCCGGTCGCTAAAGCGACGCCGGCCGAATATCTTGATGTTCGGGCAATCACATCGCACTCATTGCGCTCTAACGCACAATACAGGCGAAGCGATTGCAGCTGCAGCAGCAGTCGCATCTGTCATCAATTCCGGTATCGATGGGTCGAATTTCGATGCCACACTCCCGAAAGCAGTCAAAGCTGCTGAGCTTGGACAGAAGCGGGGCTATGCTGAAGGAGACCAGCAGATCGCCCGGAAAATTTCTGACGCCATAGCTTTCGCGCGCAGCGGTGCGTCAGCGGAAGAATTTGCGGACAAAATCGGCACGTCCGTTGCCTCTCACGAAGCCGTTCCAGCGGCGTTTGGTGTTGTCATTCTGGCAGGAGGCGATCCGTGGAAAGCCACGCTGATTGCGGCAAATATCGGAGATGATACCGATACGATTGGAGCAATGTCTGGCGCCATGGCGGGTGCTTGCATTGGTGTTTCGGGGTTTCCCACCAACAAAATCGACCAGGTGCGCCAGGCAAACACGCTGAACATTGAACAATACGCCACGGATCTTCTGACGCTCCGCGAGCGCAGCGCTTCTCAGGGTCAATCTAAAGGTGAGGCCACCTCATGACTGCGCGCTTTTTGCAAATGTCAGGGATAGTTGCAGATTTGCTCTACGAAGTCGAACAGGTACCAGTTGCGGGTAAAGAGGCTATTGTTAGCGGTTTCAAAATTTCACCTGGGGGTGGGTTTAACGCAATGGTTGCCGCAAAGCGGGCGGGGCTGCGTGTCTGTTATGGAGGCTCCATCGGATCTGGTCCATTTGCAGACCTTGTTCGGGAAGGCCTTAGCGCCGAGGAAATACCTTTTCTGCGTACCCAGGACATGGATCGTGACCAGGGGTGCTGTACGGTTCTGACCTGCCCCCCAAGGCTCCCTCATTCATAACGAGAGTCTGCGGGTTTGGATTTCATAGTCGGTGGTATCGTTTTGGACAAGCGCGTTGCTTGCAGAGCCCTCAAATTGCTCAAGTGCCCGACGTGCTTCTACGGGTGTTTGGTTTCCAAGCGATGAGTGTGGTCTGACATTGTTGTAGTCGTATCGCCAAAGGGCCAGTTTGCGGCGGGCATCATCTAGCGTGTCGAAGATCTCCTCATTCAACAGCTCGTCTCTCAGGCTGCCATTGAAGCTTTCGATGAAGCCATTCTGCTGGGGCTTGCCCGGATCGATATAATGCCAATCCACGTCGTTATCGCCAGCCCATTTCAGGATCGCGCGACTGGTGAACTCCGTTCCATTATCGCTGACAATACAAGCTGGCTTACCATAGACGCGCACAAGCGCATCTAGTTCCCGCGCAACCCTGGCACCCGAGATGCTGGTGTCAGCCATCAAGCACAGGTTCTCACGGCAGCAGTCGTCATTCACAGCTAGCATGCGGAACTTGCGAGACGCGCCAAACGTGTCAGATATAAAATCCAACGACCAACGCTCTCCTGGGCGCAAAGCCACGGGCATAGGTGTTCGTGATCCACGCGCACGTTTACGGCCCCTACGCCGCCTAACACCCAGCTTCTCCTCAGTATAAAGCCGGTATAGCTTCTTATGATTCATGAACATTCCTTTGCGCTCCAACAGCACGCCGATCCGGCGATAGCCAAACCGCCGCCGCTTACTGGCAATCGCCTTCATCTCTTCGCGAACTTCAGGATTATCTGGCGGTTTGTCGCGCCGGACGGTCTTGGGATCGACACCAACAAGCCTGCACGCCCGACGTTGCGAGATGTCGTGATCCCGCATTGCCTGGCGCGCAACAGCCCGTCGCACATTCGATGTCGTCAGTTCTTTCCCAGCAAATCCTTCAGCACAACGTTGTCGAGCATCGTGTCCGCCAGCAGACGCTTCAGCTTAGCGTTCTCATCCTCCAGCGATTTGAGGCGGTGGGTGTCAGAAACGTTCATGCCACCATATTTGGCTTTGAACTTGTAGAACGACGCAGGGCTCAGGCCATGTCTCCGGCACACCTCAGCCGTTGGCATTCCAGCTTCTTGCTCTTTGATCATCCCAATAATCTGGGCCTCGGTAAAACGACTCTGTCGCATTTGTTTGCTCCTTCGAAGGTTGAGCAAACTCTACATTATAGTGAGGGAAGTTTCGGGGAGCAGGTCAATAGATGTAAATCTTTTTTACATTGCAACCTTGCAATCATCCTAAACGTCCCCACCTCTTCAATGTGAAAAGCATTCACATAGAGACACAAACCTGGAGAGTGAGACAATGACGATGATGTCCGACCCTGTTGCAGCCCCGTCCAATCCTGGGTGGCTAACCCGCGCTGAAAGCTGGCTAGACAACAAAGGTAAAGGCGCTTGGATCGCCGCTATGGTCCTCGGTTTTATTTTTTTCTGGCCCGTCGGCCTCGCCCTTCTGTTTTATATGATCTGGAGCAAACGTATGTTCAGTAAATCCTGTAGCCGCCAAAAATCTTGGAGCCGTCACGGCATGCGCGCCATGTCCACAACCGGAAACTCTGCGTTCGACACCTATAAAGCGGATACTTTGGCCCGTCTGGAGCAAGAACAGATCGATTTTGAAGCCTTCTTGGAGCGTCTGCGTGAAGCCAAGGACAAATCCGAGTTTGATCAGTTCATGGATGACCGTGCAACAGCCGGCGACCAGCATGCTTCAAAAGATGATGCGGCCTAAGTCCAACATACCAGCCTCTGGCCCCTGTTTCTTGAATACAGGGGCCACCCCAAATCAATTGCACTGGACCCCTAGACATGACCCACCTTCCCCATCCTGATCATCAGCCAGAGTTCTATGACTCCGTCGCGATGAAACGGCTCTTTGCCTGGGTTCTCGATACGATTGTGATTGTGTTGCTCAGTGTGATTGTCGTGATGTTAACCGCCTTTGTTGGCGTGTTCATATGGCCCCTGCTGTACCTCGTGATCGGATTTATCTATCGCGTCGCCACCCTCGCGAGCGGGTCGGCAACTTGGGGGATGCGGTTTGTCGGAGTAGAAATCCGAGACGCCCATGGCGCACGCTTGGACACGGGTCTCGCATTGGCGCACACGGCTGGGTACACATTCTCTATGACCTTGCCTGTCATTCAAGCCATCTCGGCGATCATGATGCTGACCAGCGCACGCGCTCAGGGCCTGACAGACGCCATGCTTGGCACAGTCGCACTGAACAAACGCGCCGTTGCATAACCGTCTTAATCCCCTCTTGGCGCATCCCGGATCGGTTGCTATCATCTTAGGAACACCCTGCGTTTTCTACACGAGTTCCTGATGCGCCACACGCTGCCTATTGCGCCACAGTTTTATGTGACGGCTCCACAGCCCTGCCCCTATCTTGAAAACAGGATGGAGCGGAAGCTGTTTACTGCCCTGCAGGGTGAAGGCGCTGAGCAGTTGAATGACGCTCTTTCACAGCAAGGGTTTCGTAGATCCCAGAACGTTCTTTATCGCCCCAGCTGTGCAGATTGCGCCTCTTGCCTGTCTGCGCGCATAAATGTGTCGGACTTTGTCAGTAGCAAAAGCCAGAAACGCACGACCCGTCGCAATGCACATCTAACGCGACGGGCTACCTCGCCTTGGGCGACGGACGAACAATACGAATTGTTCCGCAAATATTTGGATTCCCGCCACGCCGACGGTGGCATGGCGGACATGGATATTTTCGAATTTGCCGCAATGATCGAAGAAACCCCAATCCGCAGCCGCGTCATTGAATATACAGATCGTGAAACTGGGGATCTTGCCGCTGTTAGCTTGACCGATGTGCTCGAAGACGGACTAAGCATGGTATATTCGTTTTACGACCCAGTCTTGCAGAAAAACAGCTTGGGCACCTATATGATTTCTGATCACATCGAAATCGCGCGCGAGGCCGGCCTCCCATATATCTATTTGGGCTATTGGGTCCCAGGCAGTCCCAAAATGGGATACAAAGCGAAATTTTCAGGCCTCGAAGTCTATCAAAGCGGCGCATGGAAAACGATGAAAGATCCCGCCACGTTTAAAGCTTCGAACGATCCCCTGTTAAATGATCCAATCGCAGACCAAGTGGCCAAAATCCAGTTACCTGATCGTCGGTCACCCCGGGTTTAAAGAGCTTATTAGATGGAACAACAGATTTTTGCGGTCACCCTCGTGGTGCCTGACTATGACAGAGCTATAGCTTTCTATGTCGACACCTTAGGCTTTACACTGGACCAAGATGAGGATCTTGGAAACGGTAAACGATGGGTTCGTATTAGCCCACCCGGCGCAGTCAGTGGCTCTTTGCTCCTTGCCCGTGCAATAAATGCGGATCAGACAGCAGCCATTGGTAATCAATCAGGGGGGCGCGTCGGATTCTTTCTAACAACTGATAACTTTGCGCGCGATCACGCAAGAATGTTGACTAAACAGGTCTATTTTGAAGAAACACCTCGCATAGAACCCTATGGTACAGTTGCCGTCTGGCAAGACCCTTTTGGTAATCGTTGGGATCTCCTACAGTTTTCGAAAACAGCTACCTAAACATCACTCTGCCAATAAAAAAGAGGGCCAATTGGCCCTCTTTTCAGTTTCCACCAAACCAATTTCAATCAGTTTGGAATCAGATCCGGAACGATGGTCACAATGCTCGGGAAGAACCAAAGGATTGCGAGACCGGCAACCTGGATCAGAACAAACGGCAGGATGCCCCGATAGATGTGGCCCGTCGTGACTTCTTTTGGTGCCACCCCACGCAAGTAGAACAACGCAAATCCAAAGGGTGGTGTCAGGAACGAGGTCTGCAAGTTCACCGCGACCATGATGGTGACCCATTTTGGATCGAATGATCCGCCATAAATCACAGGCCCCACAATCGGGATCACGATGTAAATGATCTCAAGGAAATCAAGCACAAACCCAAGCACAAAGAGCACGAGCATCACGATCAAGAAAACCGTCAGTTCGTTATCAAAGCTCTTGAGGAACTGCTGAATGTAATGCTCACCACCAAAAGAGATGACCACCAGATTAAGCAGCTGAGACCCGATCAGGATGGTAAAGACCATCGACGTAACTTTGGCTGTTTCGCGAACGATTGGGCTAAGCACCCCGCCCTTGAACAAAACCCAGCAGCCGAACAGCAGACCAAACAGCGCATACAGATACGCACCATAGGCGACGATAAAGGCCAACCAGGTTTCGACACTCACGTCACCCTGATTGATCCGCAGGTCAAAGTTCACACCAACGATGATACAGATCAGGATCGCAAAGGTGGACCAGATGATCACATGCCCTGACCGACCTTCGTCCTGTAGACGACGATAAGCCGCCAACATGATCGCGCCCCCTGCCCCAAGCGCCGCAGCAGGCGTCGGGTTGGTGATGCCACCCAGGATCGAGCCAAGCACCGCAATGATCAGAACCAGAGGTGGGAAAACCACCCGGATCAGTTCATTTTTGGTTGCGCGTATCGCGGCCTCTTTGCAGCCGTATAGCGTCAATGCCAAAGGCAAGGCCAACATAAGGAAGGCAACACCCGAAGACGTGGTTGGCATGATAAAGAGGATATCAACCGCAGTCATCAACAGCAGACCAATCGCCCCGACAATCAGTGGCTTTGCATCGCCTGAGGGTGAAATACCACGGCCCAGGATCAAGGTCAGACCCATCAGAACCAACAGCACAGACAGACCAGTCCCGATCGGAGCCGCAGCCTCGATCTTGGCCGCTTTGGCCGCTGCGATTTCTTCGTCGCTCAAACGCTTGCTTTCGGTTGCAACACCAGAGTCTGTGATCGCTTGTTGCTCAGCAACAGCCGTATCCCATGCCTCTTGACCGTGGAGTTCGATCATCGACGCCTGACACTGTTCACCTACATTGGTACGCAGGCTCGCACTGGCGCCAATGTCCGAGAATGATGAAACCGTTGTATCCTGCGATCCGATCAAACCTGCGCTGCCCAGAAGGAATGCACCGGCAATCAAACCGATTGGCGCACCCAGGAACCACAACAAAGCTTCGTTGCGGGTAATGGGTTCATTGTTCGACGAGCCCATTTCAACAGCAGGCGCTTTGTCTGGGTTTAGCATCGCATAGCCAAAGGCATAAAGCGCGTACAACAAGGCCAGCATGATCCCCGGCAACAGCGCCGCCTGGAACAATGTCCCAACAGACACAACTGCAGGCTCACCCAGATAGGTTAGCGCATCTGTACACCCAGCAACGACCGCACGACTTTCTTGCGCTGCGGAATACAAGTCACCCGCAAGGGTCCCGAGCAAAACGATAACGATCGAAGGTGGAATGATCTGTCCCAAGGTGCCGGACGCCGCAATGACACCCGTCGCCAATTCTGGCGAATACCCATTGCGCAACATCGTTGGCAACGCCAACAGACCCATGGTGACAACCGTCGCCCCAACGATCCCGGTTGAGGCCGCAAGGAAGGCGCCAACAACAACAATCGAAACAGCTAGACCGCCAGGCAATGGGCCAAAGACCCGCGCCATTGTGGTCAACAAGTCGTCTGCAATTTTGGACCGCTCCAACGTGATGCCCATCAGAACGAACATCAAAACCGCCAACAGGGTTTCAATCGACTGCCCTGCCAGAACCCGCTCGTTCATACGATTTACGATGAACGACAGATTGCGATCCATCGCAACTTCCCAACCCTTAGGGAACACAGGTTCCCCTAAACTCGGAAGATCCGGATATCGAAACAGCGAAATGGTATCAGGATTCACACCTGAATGAACCAAATCGCGATAGAGTTGAGATGAGGTATCAATCGCCTGATGAATCAACAGCCCTGCGCTGTCCATCGCGGCGATAATACCGAATGAGATGATGCCTGCGCCACCGATGGCAAACGCCACCGGAAAGCCCGACAAGATGCCCCCGAAGAGACAGAAGAAAACAATAATGAGGCCGATTTCGACGCCATCAAGACCGAATAGCATATCCGTAGTCCCTATACTTAATGAACGCCTTCATAGGCTTCTTCGCCCTCACCAAGGGTATCCTTGTCGAGGTATTTGTTTTCACTGCCTTCGCCTTCGACAAACTCGAGGTACGAGCGGTAGAAGAAAGCAATCGCCTGCAAGAACACCATGCCGGCAAACGCCACGAGCAGGATCTTGAACAGGAAATAAGCGGTGAAACCGTTTGGCGAGAAACCTATGGTTTCAACATTCCAGCGCATGGCGCGCGATTTGAGCAACAAGCGTTCCAGCGTGTCACTGGCGGATGGTTTTGGTACGATCAGGTGACGCCACATAAAGTACCACCCATACATCCAGACCAAAGTTGCAACCGGAATCATGAACAGGACGGACCCACACATATCGATTACTTTTTTGGTGCGGAAACTGACGGCGGAATAGATCAGGTCAACCCGTACATGCCCACCCTGGACAAAGGTATACGTCACACAAAGAGCGACGACCAAGGCGTTGTAAAGTTTCAATTCTTCAGCATACCAGCTGATGTCAAACTGCAGCGGAACACCAAAACCGAATACAATATCGGGACGGGTGAAAATGCGCTGCATAAAGACAATGATGATCTGTTGCAGAACCATCAGCAAACCTGCCCAGGCAAAGAACCGACCGGTCGTGTTTGCAAATGTTTCAAGCCCGCGCACACATCCCCACATAAAGGGACGGTGGATAAAGCCAATGATCGATATCAACAAAACGATCGCTGCAAAGGCAAAGAAAAGCTCGACCGAGCCGCCGTAATAAACAAACCGCATAACGGCTTGCTTGTCAGACCAGTCCAACCACATCGACGGATTTGCAACGGCATATCCGATATTCAAGAATGCCTCGGCCAGATTTTGAAGTGTCCAGAGCAACCCGCTCCAAACAGCATTCAAGGCTGAGCCCAGGCTGGCAGAATTCACTTCCTGCATTAAGTCCCCCAATCGCCCGTTTCCGGGTCGTTCTCATACAGTGCCTTGGCACTGCAAAAGAGGCCCCGCAATGGGGGCCCCTTTCTTAGTCAATTCAGGCTTAGTTACCCAGAACGCGGTTACGCTGTTGAACGTAGTAACCGTCTGACTTTTCGATCCAAGAAGACGAAGTCGCCATGCTTGCTTCAAAGCTTTCGCGGATCGAAGCGAACAATGGATCGTCCATGTTCTCGTCCATAACTTCTGCAGAAGCTTTACCGAACGCATCCCAAACATCGTCAGAGAACTGAAGTGTTTTAACACCTTGAGACTGAAGACGGGCCAGTGCAGCACCGTTGTTCGCAAGTGTTTCTGACAATTGGAAATGTGTAACAGCCATAGAAGCATTGCGCATGATGGCCTGGTGTGCAGGCGACAGGTCATTCCAAACGTCCAGGTTTACAGACGAAGACAGACCCGAGCCTGGCTCGTGGAAACCAGCTGTGTAGTAAACTTTCGCAACCTCTTGGAAGCCAGCGCGTTCGTCTGCAAATGGGCCAACCCACTCGAGACCGTCAAGAGCACCTGACGATAGGGCTTGGTAAAGCTCACCACCTGGGATGTTCTGAACTGATGCACCCAGTTTACCCAGAACTTTGCCGCCTAGACCTGGCATACGGAATTTCAGACCGTTAAAGTCTGCTGCGCTGTTGATTTCATTGCGGAACCAACCACCAGACTGTGAGCCTGAGTTACCAGCCAACAAGCCTTTTAGGTTAAAAATCTGACCTAGTTCGTCGTGCAGCTGCTCGCCACCACCGTGGTAGTACCAGTTGGTCAGTTCCTGTGCGGTGCCACCAAAAGGCACAGCGGTGAAATAAGCATAACCCGGGTGCTGACCGATATAGTAATAGTCAGCCGAGTGATACATGTCCGCCTGACCCGAGGATACCGCGTCAAACACTTCCAGCGCGCCAACCAGCTCGCCCGGTGCTTTCTTGTCGATGGTCAGCTGACCGTCGGACATCGCACCAACCATTTCAACCATGTAGCTGGATGCATCATCCAGAACAGCAAAGCCACGTGGCCAAGACTGCACCATGGTCAGGGTCTTTTTGCCCGTCGCATAGGCTGGCGCGGCCAATGTCGTTGCAGCGGCAGCGCTCCCACCCAGTGCCGATGTTTTCAAAAATGAACGACGATCCATGCGTCACTCCTCCCAATTATTTCTGTGCCCATGCTTGTGCACGGACGGATTACTTGCAGTGGCGACAGCCTAGCGACGGGAAGTTGATTGTGAATACCTAGTACTGCGTAGACACTTCGATTTTTTCGGCAAAACCTTGCGTTCCATTCAGTTTTTTCGGCTTCAAAAACATATCGCACCGGTCATATGTGAAAAGAATCACCTTTGTTTCCTGCGCGTTCTTGCGTATCGATTCGCACATGCGGTTGCTGAGCACTCTTTTCCGGCCCAATTACGCCCAGAAGATTTCCATTCTGGCGACGCTACCGCTTGTTATTGCAGTCGCCGCGATTGCTGTTCTCGTCGCCTATCAGTCGCGTGAACTGGCAGAGCGTGAAATTGACGCTCTTGAAACCCAATTGCTCGAAGCCAAGAAAGCAGAGCTGCGCAACTATGTGACCCAGGCCCGAAATGGGTTTTACTTTATCTATGGTTCGGCCCAACCCGATGACCAACAGGCCAAGAACCAAGTCACGCAAATCCTGTCTGCGATGATATATGGGACCGATGGCTTCTTTTTCGTCTACGATTATGACGGCACCAATCTGGTCAGCCCCCGGCAAACCGACATGATCAACCGCAACTGGGCCGGGCTGTCCGACAGCGCCGGAACGCCGGTTGTTGACGAATTTATCCGCCTCGCCCGTCAGGGGGCTGGATGGCACACCTTTATGTGGCCCAAACCCTCAACCGGGGAAGAGGCCCAGATGGTCGCCTATGTCACCGGCTTTCAAAGCTGGCGGTGGGCGGTCGGAACCGGCGTGTTCATCGATGACGTCTTAGCCTCGGTCGCCGCCGCCCGCGCCGAGGTCGAAGCCCGCGTTCAACGCACCTTCATCTATATCGGTGCGATTGCCCTTGGCGCGCTTCTCGTCGTCTTCCTGTCCGGCATGATGCTGAACATCCGTGAACGGCGCCTTGCAGACGCAAAACTCAAAGAACTGACCCAACGGGTGTTTGATGCCCAAGAAGAAGAGCGCGGCCGCGTTGCGCGTGAATTGCACGATGGCATTAGCCAAATTCTGGTGGGGGTGCGCTATGCATTGGACAATGCCCGCCGTCGGTTGGCCCGTGGCGATGATACGGGCGCTCAGGATCCATTAGATAAAGGCATCGACAATTTGGGCACCGCAATCTCCGAGGTGCGCCGCATCAGCCGCGACCTGCGCCCCGGTGTGCTGGATGATCTGGGCCTAGGCCCTGCCCTCAAGGCGCTGACGGATGATTTCAGCGAACGGACCGGGATCGAAACCGAATTCACGACCGTGGTGTTTCGCAACCGATTGGACCAGAATAGCAAAATTGCCCTCTACCGGATCGCCCAAGAGGCGCTGACCAACATCGAACGCCATTCTGACGCGACACATGTCCGCATGGATCTGCGCGGACACAAGAATGGCGCCACCATGCGCATCGAAGACAACGGGCGTGGCATTCGGACAAACCCGGGCCAGCCCGGTTCGGGGCTGGGTTTGCGCAATATGCAAGAACGCATCGAACAGCTTGACGGCAGGTTACAAATTCTGTCATCACGCGGACCGCAAAGTGGAACTGTAATCGAAGCCCGGCTGCCTCTGAGCCATCTGTTGCCGCCCGAGGAAGAGTTACAGATCAAACGAAAGGTCAATTCATGAGCGACGCTCTGATCCGGGTTCTGATAGTCGACGATCACCCGATGGTTGCCGAAGGCATCCAATCCATCTTGGAAAGCTACGAAGACATTGTCGTGGTGGGTACACTCAACACAGGCCAAGATGCAGTTGACCAAGCACCGGATCTGAAACCAGATGTCATTCTGATGGACCTGAACATGCCCAATCTAGGCGGACTCAGCGCCACTGAAATTCTGCTGGAACAGACCCCCGGCACACGCATTCTGATCCTCACCATGCATGACAGCCCTGAATACATCTCCTCGGCCCTAAACCACGGCGCAATGGGGTATCTGCTCAAGGATGTCCCCACCGAAGAGATCAAGCTGGCCATCGATTCCGTTATGCGCAACGAGCGGTATCTGTGCACAGGCGCGCGCGGCTCATTGGAGCCTAAAGGGGACAATGCGCGTGAATCCCTGACAGGGCGGGAACAAACGATCCTGCTGCAATTGGCCAAGGGAAAATCCAACAAAGAGGTGGCCCTGACGTTGGATATTTCCGTGCGGACCGTCGAGACGCACCGCAAAAACATCAAACGCAAACTGGGCATTTCATCCACTGCTGGGCTAACCCGCTACGCGATGGAACACGGGATGTTGCAGGGGACCGGCGCTGGTTTCTGAAACCACGAAACAGAGTGATCAATCCGTCAGCTGATCATTCCGCAGACCGGCCCGTTCGTAATGATGCGGCAGAACCCGCCCATAAAGCTGTTTGGTGCGTTCCACACCGCCACACATGCCTTCGACCTCAACAAACGAGAATATCCCAACATATCGCTGCCGATCCCCTTGAACCGGGGCCACACGATGCAACGCATATCGTCCTTTGAAAATCTGCAGATCGCCGGGCTGTAACGCTAAGCCTCGCACACTGGGATGATCGCCCTTAAGCACGCGCGCCACCCCTTCGAAATTCTCATTCGTGGCGCTGCGCAAATTGGGGACGTATTCGAAATCCCCCCCCGCCTCGCCGTTCTGAATGGCCAGCGTCACCGTGAAATTATTCGTATCGAAATGCCAGGGGAACCCCTGCCCCTGCTCCACCACATTGACGATCACGTCCGCCAAAGGGTCATCATACCGGAAAAAGGCCTGCTCAGATGTATCCAGCGCATCGCGCACAAACAGCATGAACCCGGGATCCGCATAGATCCGGCGCAACGCCCCGGTGGCCGGAAAATTGTCAGCCGGAACAAACGCATTGGATCGGTCATAGAATTGCCGGATCGGGTGATCCAGCGGCAAGCGCGGATCGTCCTTGGTGAAATAGGCATTTGTGCGCCCAAACGAACGATGCGCCATTGGGGCCGTTGCTTTGGCCTCGGCGACCAACTTTTGAACACCTGCCGCATGGGCAAACCCCGGTAAGATTGCACACCCTTCTTCTGCCAACTCTCGCCTGAGATCTTGGATCAAACGTTTGTAAATTGGCGCGTCCGGACGATCGATTGGATAGCGGCCTAAATCCAAAAGGTCATACAGTTCCATCAGGCACCTCCGATCAAAGCGAACTCTGTTCAGCGTGCCAGCGCGTCGGCTGGTGATCTGCTCTTTTTCAGACACCGGCATGACGGATTCAGATTATTTTCGCGCGACTCTCATGCCATAACCCTCCCTAAGATCCGGAAACACCCCCTACATTCGCGGATATTTCGCCGCACCCCGGGGTTCGCGCAAGAAAATGTCGCATTTTCCACGACTGTGGTTACATTTTTCACCCAATTGCCTGTTGACGCCCCGTAGCCCCACCAATAATGTCCGCACCAAGCAAAGGGAGCCGGTAGCAATGACCGCACTAGTCGTAGTCGTAGGAACCAAGCGCATGGGCCGGTAACGGTAGACCACAATCGAACCCATGCGCCTCCGAAAAATCGGGGGCTTTTTTTTTGCTTAAAGACGATGTCGCGTATGGAGCTAATCAGATGACACGTGAAATGACCGGCGCAAAGATGGTAGTACAGGCCCTCAAAGATCAGGGTGTGGACACAGTATTCGGATATCCGGGCGGCGCCGTCCTGCCGATTTATGATGAGATTTTCCTGCAGAACGACATTCGCCACATTCTGGTCCGTCACGAACAGGGTGCGGTGCACGCCGCCGAGGCGTATGCACGTTCAACCGGCAAGCCCGGTGTCGCGCTGGTGACCTCGGGTCCGGGCGCAACCAATGCCGTCACCGGTTTGACAGATGCCCTGCTCGACTCGATCCCAATTGTGGTCTTAACGGGTCAGGTACCCACCTTCATGATCGGTTCGGATGCCTTTCAAGAGGCCGACACCGTGGGCATCACCCGCCCCTGCACCAAGCATAACTGGCTGGTGAAAGACACAGACGATTTGGCGGGCACAATTCACGAAGCGTTTCACGTGGCCACCGCTGGCCGCCCCGGTCCGGTTCTGATCGACATCCCCAAGGATGTTCAATTCGCCAATGGCACCTATACGCCACCGAAACCATCGACATCTCATTATCAGCCGACCCTCAAAGGCGATATGGAAGAGATCACCGAACTGGTTGCGGCCATTGAAACCGCCAAAAAGCCCGTATTTTATACCGGTGGTGGCGTAATCAATTCCGGCCCAGCTGCCGCGCAGTTGCTGCGCGAACTGGTTGATGCGACCAACTTCCCAATCACCTCAACCCTGATGGGTCTGGGGGCTTATCCTGCGTCCGGTAAAAACTGGATGGGAATGCTCGGCATGCATGGTCTCTACGAGGCCAACATGGCGATGCATGATTGCGATCTTTTGATCAACGTCGGCGCGCGCTTCGACGACCGGATCACCGGTGTTTTGGAAAAATTCAGCCCCAACTCGACCAAAGTTCACATCGACATCGACCCCAGCTCGATCAACAAAATCGTGCGCGTGGACATTCCGATTGTCGGCGATGTTGGCCACGTCCTCGAAGATGTCCTTAAGGTATGGAAATCACGCGGTCGCAAAACCGATGTTCCAGCCGTTGCCGAATGGCAGGGTCAGGTCAGCGAATGGCGCAAGATCAATTGCCTCGCCTACACGCAGGAAGGCAAGACAATCAAACCTCAGCACGCACTTACGCGGCTTGAGGCGCTGACAAAAGATCACGACCGCTACATTACGACCGAAGTTGGCCAGCACCAAATGTGGGCGGCACAATATCTCAAATTCGAAGATCCCAATCGTTGGATGACCTCGGGTGGTTTAGGCACCATGGGCTATGGCTTCCCTGCTTCGATCGGGGCGCAGATGGCGCATCCCGATGCCTTGGTGATCAACGTTGCGGGCGAAGCCAGCTGGTTGATGAACATGCAGGAAATGGGCACTGCCGTTCAGTACCGCCTGCCGGTGAAACAGTTCATTCTGAACAACGAACGCCTTGGCATGGTCCGCCAGTGGCAGGAACTGCTGCACGGCGAGCGCTATTCCCAAAGCTGGTCCGAAGCCCTGCCCGATTTCGTGAAACTCGCCGAAGCCTTTGGCGCCAAGGGCATCATCTGTTCAGACCCCGCGGATCTGGACGATGCCATCATGGAGATGATCAACCACGATGGTCCGGTGATCTTTGATTGCCTCGTTGAAAAGCACGAAAACTGCTTTCCCATGATCCCATCGGGCAAAGCCCACAATGACATGCTGCTCGGCGAAGCCGACACGCAGGGCGTTATCGATGCAAAGGGTTCGGTGCTGGTCTGATCCAGCTCCGACGTTTCAAACAGAATTCGGTTCGGCCCCACGCGGTCGAACCAACGACTTGAGGAAAGGGACGTAAATGTCTGCCCTACATATCAAAAAAGGCTCCACCCGCCACTCTGCCTATAATCTACGGCCGACGTTCTCGGATGTATCCGAACGTCATACCATCGCGTTGCTGGTTGAAAACGAACCCGGTGTCTTGGCCCGCGTTATTGGCTTGTTTTCGGGTCGTGGCTACAACATCGAAAGCCTGACGGTGGCCGAAGTGGACCACACCGGCCACCTCAGCCGCATCACCATCGTCACAACAGGCACCCCGCAGGTTATCGAGCAAATCAAAGCTCAGCTTGGTCGGATCGTGCCGGTCCACGAGGTCCACGATCTTACCGTCGAAGGCCCCTCGGTCGAACGCGAACTCGCCATGCTCAAAGTTGTTGCCTCGGGCGACAAACGCGTCGAAGCTTTGCGGTTGGCCGACATTTTCCGGGCCAACGTTGTGGACAGCACGCTGCACTCATTTGTGTTTGAGATCACCGGCGCGCCAGACAAGATCGACGCATTTGCCGACCTGATGCGCCCACTGGGCCTAAGCGAAGTTGCCCGGACCGGCGTCGCGGCCCTCCTGCGCGGCGAATAGCTAAAATGGCAGAGGCGATGATATTGCCTCTGCCCAACCTCGCTCTCACCTGAGCGATCCCAGCCCCTACGCTGGAACAAAGTGAGTACCAGTTCAAAAAGAACTGCTGCATGTCGCTTGAACTCAACGCCACACAGCTCTAGGGTGCGCCTCGTATCATCGATCCCTGTCGGGTCCGGGTGATACACGCGTTTGGTCTTTGGTCACATCGAGAGGACATCACTCCTCTGTGCGATGTTGTTTTTTCCCTACCAAATCTCACAGTGCCGGGGCACCCATGAAAAAACCAACACGCTCCCCTGCGGAGTTGCGCAGTATGTTTGGGGAAAACCTGCGCATACTGGCTCGATCCCATACCTCGATCTCCGAGTTGTCACGCCAGCTCGGCATCAACCGCACCCAATTCAATCGCTACCTTTCTGGCGAAAGCTTTCCCCGGCCAGATGTCCTGGACCGCATCTGCAATTTTTTCGAAGTCGATGCGCGCATATTGCTCGAAAAAGTCGGCAAAATCGAAACAAACAAGGATCTTTTGACCGGCCCTGTTCTCTCGGATTTTTTCCGATCCGGTGTAACAGAGCTCAACGAGAGCAACTTTCCCAGCGGGTTCTACCGGTTTTCACGCTCTAGCTTTGTAGACCCTGATCGCTATGTTGTTGGATTGGTTTATATCTACCGCCAGGGGCAATATACGTTTGTGCGCGGATACGAAGCCAAAGACGCTATGCGAGCCCAAGGACAACGCACCGATGCCAACTCACGTGAATTCCGCGGCTACGTCACTTGGCAAGAGGCCGGCATTTCACTGGTTATCTCTCGGCATAACGCAATGACAGGCAGCTTTAACTTTCTCAGCCGCGTGGCCTCGCTCGAAAACAACTTTTGGCTTGGATACGTCACACGAACAGCTTCCGAAAATCCGGCAACTCCACGTATGACACGTCTGGTTTATGAACACCTTGGTACCTCGCCAGCCCTTGTTTTCCCTGCCGCCCGAGGTTGTGGTCTGCTCCCTGAACAGGACCTTCCACCGTTTCACCGGACTTTGTTGCGCCCTCAAGACCCTCTGGTTTAGCCGCGTGAAAATCTGCAACAACATGTCGTAAGTTGTTCACGTAGGTCGCTCTTAGAGAGGCGATCATATCAGGATCATGGCATCGCTTTCCAAGCTTCAGGAGGACGCCATGACCACAGCCCATACGACGTTGAACGACGTTCGCCAACCAATTGATCGCGCCAACGGTCTGCCGAATGCGCACTATACGGATCCAAATACCTTTGCCGAGGAAAATCAGGCTTTGCTGATTGACGGTTGGGCTGGCTTGGCTGTCACAGCTGACGTTCCCGAGATCGGAGATGCCGTACCGCTGACCTTTCTCGGCATCCCGCTGCTGTTGATCCGGGACAAATCGAACCAAGTTCGCGTTTACCAGAACATTTGCCGCCACCGTGGAATGATCCTGGTGGATGCCCCACGCAAAATCGAAGGTGTCATTCGCTGCCCTTATCACAGCTGGTGTTACTCGACCGAAGGGCGGCTGGTCACCACGCCACATGTCGGTGGCCCGGGCCAGAACAAACACGACAGCATCGAAAGAAACGAGCTTGGGTTGATTGAAGTTCGCAGCCATATCTGGCGCGAAGTTGTGTGGATCAATATTTCAGGCACAGCGCCCAGTTTTGAAGAAGCCCAAGCTCCGTTGTTGGAAAGATGGGCGGAATTCGAAAAGCCACTGTATCATGGCGGCGCAGACAGCGCATTTGAGCTGACGGTGAACTGCAACTGGAAACTGGCCGTCGAAAACTACTGTGAAAGCTACCACCTGCCCTGGGTCCATCCCGGCCTAAACAGCTATTCCCGTCTCGAAGATCACTATCACATCGAAGAACCAAGCGCGTACTCAGGTCAGGGCACCTATGTGTATCGCCAATTGACAGGCGAAGATGGCGCAGTCTTCCCTGATTTCGAGGGGCTAGATCCCAAATGGGATACAGCCGCCGAATACATAGCAGCCTTTCCAAACGTGTTGCTCGGCGCACAGCGTGATCATGCCTTTGCAATCATCCTTGTGCCCGAAGCGGTCGATCGCACAACGGAAAAAGTTCACCTGTTCTATGCGACACCAGAAACAGACGATGCCCTGCGCGCAACAAACACCGAACAATGGAAAGGTGTGTTTGAAGAGGATATTTTTGTCGTCGAAGGTATGCAAAGTGGACGCGCCGCGCCCGGTTTTGATGGCGGACGCTTTTCCCCTGCCATGGATGGCCCCACCCATCTGTTCCATGACTGGGTTGCAGGTCGCCTAGATACGCATCGCACCAAACTCGCTGCGGAATGAACAGGTTAGAAACTGCGCTGCTTAAGGCACATGAAACGGGCGACCAGATCTCTCTGGTTGCCCTCTATCGTCAAGCTGCAGACGAAACTTCAGACCCAACCGCACGTGCGTTCTTTCTCACACATGCCTATGTTTTTGCGTTGGAATCAGGCCTGCGCGCCGCGCATGACATCCATCTACAATTGGTCGCCTTGGGCTGTGACGAAGTATAGGATGAATGAGCCGACGCCACAGTCGGCTTATTCACTCATCCCGCGGTTCCGCCTTGGTGACTTCCCGGTAAAGATGCCAACTGGCATGACCAAACCAAGGTAAAACAACAAACAGCCCTAAAAACATCGGGATCATGGCGACAAACGTGATCACCGCGATGCACCCCGCCCAGAACAGCATGATAACTGGGTTCACGGTGACATAGGCGTAGCTTGAAATCATCGCCGTGACAAAATCCAGCTCCCGATCAAGCAACATCGGGATGGATAGAACCGTTATCGCATACAGCAAAAACGCAAATAATGCGCCGACCACTGTGCCAACGGCCAGCATCATCATGCCATTCATCGTCAAAAACACATCGAGCGAGGACGAGACATTCGTCATCGTAGAGAGGCCCAGAAACAGGGCAAAAATCATGTGGCCTAGAAAAAACCAGAACAGGAAAACGACCACGATAATCGCACAAATCGATGGCAATTGCCTGCGGCTCTGATGGATCACCACACCGAAAATGGCCCCCAGATCCAAAGGCTCCCCCAGCTCTAACCGATGTGACGTTTCATATAGACCAACAGCCGCAAAAGGACCGATCAGAGGAAAGCCAATTGCCGCAAGAACCAACCAGAATGTGGTTTCGGTTTCCAATGTGATCCATGCCATCAACCAACCGCCGATTACATAAATCCCAGCGAACAGAAACCCAATCAACGGCGCCCGCTTAAAATCGCTCCACCCTTTGCCAAGCGCGGTTCGTAACATCGCTGACGTGACTGGCCCCATCGAAGGAACGCCAAACGGCTTTTCCATGCTTTTCCTATCTCCCTAATTCAGCACCCGTTAGTCGGGCGTTCTGTTCTGCGGCCATTCTGTCTCGGCATGATACGCCGCCCCAAGGTTCAGCAAGTCGGCGTCACTGCCTCGCCGTCCGATAATCTGGATGCCCATTGGCAATCCTTGCGCACCAAACCCAACGGGTGCGGCAAGGCATGGCAGCCCAAGCAGACCCGCAGGCACAACTGCTTGCATCCAGCGGTGATAGGTGTCCATTTCCTGACCCGCGATTGACTTAGGGTACGCCAAATTCACATCAAACGGCCAAACCTGCGCAGCAGGTAAGATCAACGCATCATAAGTTTCGTACAAAATCGCCGCTGTTTTGTACCATTCGGACCGGGCAACACTTGCACCATGGACATCCATGGCTGACATCGCCAGCCCCCTATCGAGCTCCCAAATCGCGGTGTCTTTCAGATGCTCTCGCTTGTCAGCGAGCGGCCCCAACCCGGCGGCTACGGCCCAAGATCGCAGCGTGATCCAGCTGTCCCAAATCCGCTCTGCTGAAAAGGGAGGCGCGACAGATTCCACATGACACCCAAGCGCTTTAAACACCTGCAAACCGCTCTCGCACAGCTCAAGTATCCCGTCGTCCATCGGGAACGCGCCGCCCCAATCCCCAAGCCATCCAATCTTCAGACCCTTTGTTGCACGGGGCGTGACCGGAGAGACAGGCGCTGACACAGCGGAATGTGGCTGGCGCGGATCTTGCGCTGAAATCACATCAAGCAGCAGCCCCAAATCCTGTGGCGTGCGTGCCATCGGCCCCAGTGTGGACAGCTGATGCAGAAAGGTGTCGCCGTTTGGTTCCGACGGGACACGCCCCCATGTTGGTCGAAACCCGTACACATTGTTCCATGCCGCCGGATTGCGCAGCGACCCCATCATGTCAGACCCATCGGCTAAGGCGACCATACCCGTTGCCAAGGCAACCGCCGCCCCGCCCGAGGATCCACCACAACTGAACCGCGCGTCATAGGCATTTCGCGTGGCGCCGTAGACAGGGTTGAAGGTATGGGACCCCAGGCCGAATTCCGGCGTGTTCGTCTTACCAATCAGGATCGCACCGGCCGCGCGCATCCTCGCTGCAATCATGTCGTCTTGTGCAGGAACAAAATCCTTGAACAACGGCGACCCTTGCGTTGATGCAATCCCTTTGACATTGACCAGATCTTTGACGGCGATAGGCAACCCATGCAGGGGTCCCCGATGCGGATTGGCGTCTGCCGCCCGCGCCTCGGCCATCAAATCATCACCGTCACGCAACGCAACAATTGCATTCACATCCCCGTTTACCTTGGCAATACGCTCCAGCGTGGCGCTCATAACCTCGACCGCGCTTGTGCGCCCAGCAGAAAGGTCGCCTAGAATTTGAACGGCAGTGGCTTGGGTAAGGTCCATGTAAAGATCCGCCTGTGGGTGATTTTCCTCAGCCTAGCGGGGCCATTGTTCCTTTTAAACCCACTGTTTCAATACATGTTTAGGCCGCACACAGTTTCCTATGCACGGCCCACCGTCTGAATATTGTAATGCGAGGGGTTTAGCCTTCGCCCTGCGCTTCGGCGCGGCTCTTGCCGGCCACGTCCAACGCCAGCGTTGCCGCCATAAACCCGTCCAGATCACCGTCCAAAACACCCTTGGTGTCGGATGTCTCGTGGCTGGTGCGCAGATCTTTGACCATCTGATAAGGCTGCAAGACATACGACCGGATCTGGTTGCCCCACCCCGCGTCGCCTTTGCTTTCATGGGCTTCGTTGATCGCCGCATTTCGACGGTCAAGTTCCATCTGATACAAGCGCGATTTCAACGCTTTCATCGCGATGTCGCGGTTCTGGTGTTGGGATTTCTCAGAGCTTGTCACCACAATCCCGGTGGGATGGTGCGTAATCCGCACTGCAGAGTCAGTCGTGTTCACGTGCTGACCACCCGCACCAGACGAGCGGTAGGTGTCGATGCGAATATCCGCCGGGTTCACGTCAATTTCAATGTTGTCATCCACAACGGGATAGACCCAGACCGAACTAAACGACGTGTGCCGCTTGGCCGCTGAATCAAACGGTGAAATCCGCACAAGACGGTGCACACCAGATTCGGATTTAAGCCACCCATAGGCGTTGTGACCCGTGATCTTGTACGCTGCGGATTTGATCCCGGCTTCTTCGCCTGCGCTCTCGGATTGCAGCTCGACCTTGTACCCTTTTTTCTCGGCCCAACGCACATACATGCGCGCCAGCATCGACGCCCAGTCACAGCTTTCTGTGCCCCCCGCGCCCGAGTTGATTTCAAGGAAGGTGTCGTTGCTATCCGCTTCGCCATCGAGCAAGGCCTCAAGCTCTTTTTCAGCCGCCTTCTCACCCAGCGCTTTCAGCGCCTCTTCGGCGTCGGTGACAACTTCGGCGTCGTCTTCCATCTCACCCAGTTCGATGAGTTCCAGATTGTCGCTGAGGTCGGTCTTGATCGACTCATAGGTCTCTAGCGCGTCGACAAGCATCTGGCGTTCACGCATCAGTTTCTGGGCTGCCGTAGGATCGTCCCACAAATTGGGATCCTCAACACGGGCATTAAATTCTTCCAACCGATGCGGCGCAGTTTCCCGGTCCATCCGCTGAGCCAACAGCCCTAACGACTTTTCAATCTCGGCCACAAAGTTCTGTGTCTCGGCGCGCATGCTGCGATCCCAACTATCTCAATCTGGCTTGCCTGATACCAAGACCAGCTGCCCTCTACAAGGCAACCGACGTGCTTATCGCACCCAACACAACCAGTTAGAGGGCACTGGGGCAAAATAGATCAGTATAGCCCGCCCGAACTGACCGTTCCAAAGTTGGCTTTGGGTCCCACCGTTGTTTTCTCACCTGTTGATGTTGTGACCTGATGCCCGGTTTGCTGTGCCTCTTCAAACAATGGCAAGTTAGATCCCATGGCAAAACCACCATCATAGGTTCGACCGAAAATGGGCTCTTCGCCATCGCGGAAATATTCCGCGACCACATGCGCACCACTCGCGTTGTCAGGCAAACGACCACCGGTAAAGCGGTCAATTTTGATGAAATGCCCACCGGGGGGAACATCAAACGGTCCACCGCCATATTTTTCAGTGGCTTTGGTCATAAAGCTCTGGAAAACGGGGCCACACATGCCACCACCTGACGCACCACGTCCAAGAGGACGCGGGCGGTCATACCCGATATAACAGCCAGCCACGATATTCGAGGTGAACCCGACGAACCAGACATCACGGGCCTCATTAGTGGTTCCTGTTTTACCGGCTGTTGGAACGGGCAACTTCACGGTTCGGCTCGCGGTGCCGCGTTCTACCACTCCCCGCATCATCGAGGTCAACTGATAGGCGGTCACCGCATCCATCACCTGCTCACGATTGGTCAGGATACGCGGGGCGGCATCGGGCGCAATGGCTGAGGATGTACAATCCACGCAATCGCGGTCGTCGTGACGATAAATCGTTTTCCCATACCGATCCTGAATACGGTCCACCAATGTGGGTTCCACGCGTTCGCCGCCGTTGGCGAACATCGCGTAAGCGGCAACCATCTTGAACAATGTTGTCTCTTCGGACCCCAGCGCGTTGGCCAGATACGGACCCATGTGGTCATAAACTCCGAACCGTTCGGCGTATCCCGCAACCACAGGCATCGACACCTCTTGCGCCAAACGAATGGTCATCAAGTTTCTGGACCGTTCGATCCCGGTCCGCAAAGGGGTCGGACCATAGAACTTGCGCGAGGCGTTTTTCGGGCGCCACAAACCTTGCGGTGTGTTTACTTCGATTGGCGCGTCCACAATGATCGTTGCGGGGCTGTATCCACTGTCCAATGCCGCAGCATAGACAAACGGTTTGAACGAAGACCCCGGCTGACGCTGCGCCTGTGTCGCACGGTTGAACACGGTGTCCTGATAAGAGAACCCGCCCTGCATAGCCAGAACACGGCCCGAATTCACATCCATCGCCATGAACCCGCCCTGCACTTCGGGAACCTGCCGCAAGGACCACTGCCCGGTATCTTCGACGGCCCGGACCAGAACAACATCCCCAACTGTGAAATTCTCTTTAAAATTGCCCTTCATCCATTTGATGTCAGAGCGCGGCACAACACCGTCGGCTTCGGCATTTTCCACACCGACCCGCAAGCTTTTATCCGCGACAGACAACACAACCGCTGGCAACCACTTTCCACCCAGCGTGACGTCACGCGACACATCTGCGTTGCGCAGGGCCTCTCGCCATTCAGCCTCGTCTCCTAAAACTTCGGCGGGCAGTGTTTCACCCGTTCCACGCCACTTGCCGCGAGACCGGTCATATTTCTGCAACGCAACACGCAGGGACTTGGCCGCTTCTACCTGCATCTCTTCGTCGATACTGGCACGCACGGTAAAGCCGCCGGTAAAGAACTCACCTTCGCCGAAATCTTCGCTCAGCTGACGGCGAATTTCGTCGGTGAAATAATCACGTGGCGGCAAAGCCGTTCGAAAACTCTCAAAATCGCCGTTCTGAACGGATCGCAGCGGTTGGCTCACTTCATCTTCGTACTCAGCCGTTGAGATATAGCCATTTTCCATCATCTCTTTCAGCACAAAGTCACGACGCGACAAAAGCCGCTCTTTGCGTCTGACCGGGTGATAATCTGACGGCGCTTTGGGCAACGACGCGAGGAATGCGGCCTCGTGTGGCTCCAGTTCACTCAGAGTTTTGTTGAAATACGTCTGAGCGGCAGCAGTCACCCCATAGGAGTTCTGGCCCAAAAAGATCTCGTTCATATAGAGTTCGAGGATCTGCTCTTTGTTCAGCGTCTCTTCCAGGCGGGCGGCGAGTATGATCTCTTTGATCTTACGTTCTGCCTTGCGATCCCCCGACAGCAAAAAGTTCTTCATCACCTGCTGCGTGATCGTCGAGGCCCCGCGCACGTTTTGCCCCCGCGAGCGCACGGCCTCAAACCCGGCGGCGGCGATGCCGCGCATGTCATAGCCTTTGTGGGTGTAGAAATTCTTGTCTTCGGCAGAGATAAAAGCCTGTTTCACCAAATCCGGGATTTCATCCGCCGGCGTAAAGAGACGGCGTTCTTTGGCGAATTCATCGATCAGATGCCCCTCGCCCGAATAGATCCGGCTGATCGTCGGCGGCTTGTATTGGGCCAAGGATTCGTGGCTGGGCAAATCGCGCCCATACATCCAAAAGACGCCACCAAGTGTCAGCGCGACCATGAAAATACCCAAGGTCACGAGGCTGAAAATCGCCCCAAAGAAAGAGAGGATGAACCGGATCACGTTGCTGCCTTTTTTCCGCGGTGCCGTCTATATAGGCATCCGACCCGCAAGGGTCAAAATGTCAGGTGGCGAATGCGCGCTCAAACCGCAATATTTTTCGCAACATAACGTATTTTTTGCTCTGATGTCGTGAATATGAGCATCGTTCCAGCCATTCTTGCCGGATTACGTTACTGCCGCACCAGGGCCTTTTTCTCCAGATCCGTACGACGCCAGTTTTGCAGACCATTTCGAATGCCCTGCGCCATGCCTGCCCGCCAGTTGGGATTTTGCAGGTTTTTCAAATCGCGCGGGCTGGACATGAACCCGATTTCAATCAAAACCGACGGGATATCAGCGGCTTTCAACACGGAAAACGCCGCCGACCTGAGCGGGCGACGATTCATCGGCCCCCCCTGCTGTGTCATGCCATCCACCAAGGCCTGTGCCAAGCTATAGGTACGTGGCTGCGTTTCCTGTCTCGCCAGATCCAACAAAATATCAGTGACCTGATCATCCGCCTTGCTCAGATCCACCCCCGACAACAAATCCCCCCGGTCATGGCGTTCTGCCAATTTGGCGCTCGCAACATCAGATGCTTCGTTTGACAGCACGTGAACCGTCGCGCCATGCGCCAACCCTTCGGCCAGCGAATCCGCATGGAGCGAGATAAAGACATCTGCGCCCGCTTGATGCGCCAATGAAATGCGCCGCTCAAGCGAGACAAAGTAATCGGTATCGCGGGTCAGAATAACCTCGAACCCATCTGATCTCAGCAACAGCTCGCGCAACTCACGCGCAAAGGTGAGCATCAGATGTTTTTCATCAATGTTGCCTGCTTCGGCACCGGGATCAATGCCACCGTGCCCCGGGTCCAAGACCACCCTTAGCGGCGCATCTGGTTCCTTGGGGTCTAGCGCGGTGATCTCTTCAGGAACCGGTAAATCCCAACGCGGATCGTTCGGGGGACCTGCCTGCGCCTCGAAAACCTTTTGGCTCACTGGCTTGAGCTGCACCACAAGACGCGCGCCGCCGGTCACATCGTCAACCGACAGCTCCGCCTGTTGGACCGCCATTGGGCCCACCAGATCCAGCACCATGCGGGACCACCCCGGAACATAGGTGCCAAACTGCGCCTGTTTTATGGCCTGCGTTTGCACCAACTCGCCGGACTGCAAACCCGTCCAGTCCACCTCCTGAAAGTCGAGCACAAGGCGCGGTGGCCCGGCCAGAGTGAACAATCTAAAAGGCACGCCCTGGCTCAGTGACAGATCGATCTGCACCTTGTCAGCGCGTGCATCCGTGATCTGGCTCTGCGCCGGGTCAATACGGGCCAAGCCGCTGAATTCCTGTGCCCAAGCAGGGGCTGACAAGACACAGCCCACCAACAATGCCGAAAGAAATCTGTTCATAAACCTTTGGCCCTTGTCGTTTTCAAACGTTCTAACGCCTGCGCCCGCCTTTGGGAACGCCCTAGCCGCGTGCAGCCATAAACGTCGCAAGTCGCGCCAGACCTTCTTGGATATCCTCGGTCGCGCGCGCATAAGAAAACCGCAAAGTCCCTGCCCCGCGCACAGCGTCAAAATCCAAACCCGGTGTCACCGCAACACCTGCTTTTTCCAAAATCTCAGAAGCAAAGGCCCGGCTGTCATTGGTCAGGTCACTTACATCTGCATAAATGTAAAACGCGCCATCGGGCGGTGCAATCTTTGTGAACCCCGCCTTTGGCAACCCTTCCAACATCAAGGCCCGGTTCGCCTTATAAACATCCAGATTGCCCTGCAGCTCCTCTTCGCACTCCATCGCTGCCAAAGCCGCGACCTGACTCGCATGGGGGGCGCAGATAAACATATTCTGCGCGATGCGTTCGATCACCCGAACATGGTCTTCGGGAACCACCATCCAGCCGACACGCCACCCCGTCATCGAGAAATATTTGGAAAACGAATTGATGACATAGCAGTCATCCGTCAGCTCCAACGCTGTCACGGCTTTGGCCTCGTATTCGATGCCGTGATAAATTTCATCACTGATAAAGGCCGCATTCTGGGCCTGTGTCGCGTCAATCAACGCGCCCATCGCTGCGTGATCCAACATAGTTCCGGTCGGGTTCGCAGGCGACGCCACCATCAACCCAGCCAAATCCAGATCTGCAAAATCCGCGGGCACTGGCTGTAACCGATTCTCGGGGGCCGTCTGTATGTCCACAGGAACCAGATCCAGCGCACTCAGAATCTGTCGATAAGAGGGATACCCCGGCGCGCCGATACCCACACGATCCCCGGTATCGAACAACGAGGTGAACGCCAGCAAAAATCCGCCGCTTGATCCGGGCGTTACAACCACCCGATCCGGGTTAAGATCAACGTTGTACCATTCGCCATATAACCGCGCGATCCGTTGTCGCAATTCCGGCAAACCCAACGCAACGGTATAGCCCAGTGCATCTTGCTGCAAAGACCGCGTCAACGCATCAACCGCCCCCTTGGGGGCCCCGGTCCCGGGTTGCCCAACTTCCATGTGAATAATCCGGCGACCGCCCTCTTCGGCGCGGCGCGCGGCCTCCATCACATCCATCACAATAAAGGGATCAACTTTTGAGCGGGTTGAGTTTCGCATGTGCTTCTCCCATGTTGCGGCCATGACTTTTGATCGCGTATCCCGGCTGGCGTCAATCCCAGCCTTTTGTTTGGCCGCAGTTCTGTTTCTTGTTTCCGCAACACCGTCTGTTGCCATTCAATTGTTGCGCGATCCAGACATTGAATATGGCCTAAAAGAGCTGGCCTTTCCGGTCCTGCGCGCTGCTGGCCTGAGCCCCAATCGGGTCAAAGTTTTAGTTGTCAACGACAGCAGCCTCAATGCCTTTGTTGTTGATCACAATACGATTTTCCTGAATTATGGATTGATCGTGAAAGTCAAACGCGCCGATGTGATTCAAGCGGTTATCGCGCACGAAGCAGCCCATATCGCAAATGGTCACCTCGCCCGCCGGATCGGTAATCTGGAAAACGCCAGAAACCTGTCGAGCTTGGGCATTGCGCTTGCGCTGTTGGCCGCAGCAGCAGGTGGGGGTGATGCTGCCGCAGGAATCGCCGCGGGCACCCAAAGCTCGGCAATCCGTGGGTTCCTTAGCCACACCCGCGCCGAAGAGGCCGCGGCGGACCGGTCCGCTGCCAGCTACATGCGCTTGTCGGACATTTCGCCCCAAGGGTTGGTTGATTTGCACCGCACCTTTGCCGGGCAAGAATTGCTGAGCGTTGGTCGGCAAGACCCCTATATGCAATCCCACCCGCTGACCCGAGACCGAATTCGCGCCGCCGAGAATTTCGTTGCCTCTTATAAGAGCCAAGTCAAACCAAACCCCAACGCAGAATATTGGTTCAACAGGGTCAAAGGTAAAATCACCGCCTTCACCCGCTCTGCTAAGTGGACGCAAAGCTCGGTCAAACACGAAACACACCGAGATATCGCGCTGATGCGCCAAGCCATCGCGTATCATCGGCTCAGCAATTATTCCAAGGCGATCAGCGCGATCAACGCTGCGTTGGAAATACGCCCTGATGATCCGTACTATCACGAGCTCAAAGGCCAAATTCTGGTAGAAAACCGGAAATGGGGGGCTTCGGTGCGCGCGTATGAAACCGCTGTCGAACTCGCCCCGCGCGAACCTTTGATACTCGCAGGTCTTGGCCGCGCCCTGCTTCATGCAGGCCAACCAAAACAAGCCTTGGAACAATTGCAAAAAGCCCGCGCACGCGATTACCGCGATATTCGGATGCTGCGCGATCTTGCGATGGCTTATTCCAAAACTGGAAACAACGGCATGGCCTCGGTGGTGACGGCCGAACGCTACGCTTTACAAGGCCGCATGGTAGACGCTGGCATTCACGCCAAACGTGCCATCGGCGCCCTCCCCACCGGATCAACCGGTTGGCAACGGGCACAGGATGTGCTCATTGCTTCTGAACGTGCTGAAAAAAGGAAACGATAATGCTCCGTTTTGCCGCCCCGGCCCTTACGGCCCTGACCCTCATATCTGGCCCGGTTCAGGCGTTGGATCTCAGCGCGATGAGTGCTGATGATCGCGACGCTTTTGGCGTTCAGGTCCGCGAATACCTTTTGGAAAACCCACAGGTCATCCTCGAAGCGATCAACCTGTTGGAACAACGCCAGGCTGCAGCGGAATCGCAAGCTGATCTGCAACTGGTTCAAAACAATGCGGACGAGCTGTTCAACGACGGCTACAGCTGGGTTGGCGGCAATCCAGAGGGTGACATCACGCTGGTCGAATTCATGGACTACCGTTGTGGCTACTGCCGCCGTGCCGTCCCCGAAGTCGCCAAACTGTTGCAAGAGGATGGCAACATCCGTCTGGTGATCAAAGAACTGCCAATCTTGGGCGAAGCCTCCGTTATCTCATCCCGCTTTGCGGTCGCGGCCAAACAGGTTGGCGGCAACGAGGCTTACAAACAAGTGCACGACGCGCTGCTGGAATTTGGTGGCGAAGCCAACGAAGTCACATTACGCCGCCTATCTGACGGGCTTGGGCTGGATTCCGATGCGATCTTTGCAGCCATGAACAGTGACGCGGTTAGCGAAGAAATCACCCGCACGCGGGCCTTGGCGCAGAAACTCAACATCTCGGGCACGCCCACCTTCGTATTGGGCACTGAATTGCTGCGGGGGTACTTGCCTGCCGACCAGATGCTACAGATCGCGGCACAGGTTCGCGACCAAAGCTAAAGCAGCCCCCAAAACAATGAAGAAAGGCCGCCAAGCATTTGCTATGGCGGCCTTTTGTTATTCCGCGGCGTCTTGCTGAGCGTCGAGTTCAGCCGCCTTGCGTTCCACTTGTTCGACGATATGATCCACCATCTGATCATTGTTCAACTTGTGGCTTTGGGCGCCAGCCAAATAGACCATCCCTGATCCAGCACCACCGCCGGTAAAGCCAACATCCGTCATCAGCGCCTCTCCCGGACCATTCACCACGCATCCGATAATACTCAGGCTCATCGGCGTTTTGATATGCTCCAGACGCTTTTCCAACGCCTCTACGGTTTTGATCACATCAAACCCCTGACGGGCACAGGATGGGCAGGAAATGATATTCACACCCCGATGCCGCAAACCGAGTGATTTCAGAATTTCATAGCCGACTTTGACTTCTTCGACCGGATCGGCGGACAGAGACACCCGAATGGTATCCCCGATCCCCATCCACAGCAGATTTCCCAAACCGATCGCGGATTTGATGGTGCCACTGACCAACCCGCCTGCCTCGGTGATACCCAAATGAATGGGCGCGTCGGTCGCTTCGGCCAACCCCTGATAGGCAGCCGCCGACATAAATACATCGGATGCTTTGACCGAGATCTTGAAGTTGTGGAAATCGTTGTCTTGCAGGATCCGGATATGCTCTAGCCCGCTTTCGACCATCGCATCAGGGCACGGTTCACCGTATTTATCCAACAGGTGCTTTTCCAAGCTGCCCGCGTTTACACCGATACGGATCGAACAGTTGTGGTCTTTCGCGGCCTTGATGACCTCTTTAACCCGCTTTTCGTCCCCGATATTCCCAGGATTAATGCGCAGACAGGCGGCACCGGCTTCGGCCGCTTCGATGCCCCGTTTATAGTGAAAATGGATATCTGCCACGATCGGAACCGGGCTTTCCGCGACAATCTCTTTAAGCGCTTGAGAGGATGCAACATCCGGAACCGACACCCGCACAATATCTGCCCCGGCTTCGGCGGCGGCCTGTACCTGCGCAATCGTTGCGGATGCGTCCGAGGTCAATGTGTTCGTCATGGTCTGCACCGAAATCGGTGCGTCCCCACCAACAGGGACATTCCCCACCATGATTTGCCGGGATTTGCGACGATAGATATTCCGCCAAGGGCGCACGTGGTTAAGAGACATGACTATATCCGCATCTGATCCGTTTGACGGATACATAAGCCCCCTGACCCCTGCACCGCAATGGTCGGATTATTCAGTCGGGGTTTCCACAGTCACTTGCGCTTCGGCAACCATACGCGCCAAATCACGATCCTGTTCCAGATCCGCAACTTCATAGCGCTGCCCCACCTCGTCAATCGACAGCGGCAGATTTTTGGTCACAACACCACGGTTTCCAACAGGCCCGTAATGTTCCCCATTCATCGCAAAATAAATTGCGCCTGATTCCCCGGCGCGCAGGGTGGGTGGCTCTTCCGTCAGTGGAACTTCGTAATTTTGCCCCGGTTCCATGATCCCTTCGTAAATCACAGACCCATCTGCGGCACTGACCCGAACCCACGATGGGCGCACAGCGACCATAACAAGGTTTTCGGAAATCTCTTCGACGACCTGTGGAACAAGGTCTTCTACCCGCTGATGTGAGGCAATCTGAATATCAGGCAGCGCCGGGGTGCGGAAACTTCCGCTCGTGCGCGGGTCAAGTGTCGAAATCGGAGCATCACGTGCGACCAAAACCGGCACATCCAAAGCTTGCGGGCGATACATCCGATCCAAAGCTTCGGCCGTTGGCGTGATGAGCCCTGCGTTGCTTTCGCTCACAACACTGCGTGTGGCGCCATCCAGCGGATCCAGATCTGACAAAACAACAGGCGCTTGCTCAACTGGCGCAAACTGCACCTGTTGAACCTGCTTAAGAACGGTCCATCCGCCATAACCGATGCCGCCAATCAACGCGACCAAGATCAGGCTGGACCCAATTGCGCGTGGTTCAATGTGCGAAAAGACAGTGTCCCCACCGGGGACAAACGGCGTATTTGGCGACACAAACGGATCGCGCCCCATAGGGCCTTTGGCTGCGACGCCACCGCTGGTCTTTTTTACAACCGACGCCTGCGCCGACATGCCATGCGCGACTTCGAACCCGCTTTCTTGACAGAAAATCCCAAACGCTTCGTCAGGGTCCATCCCTAGGTACCGCGCATAAGAGCGGACGTATCCAGCAATGAAACCGGGTGTATCAAAGGCAGTAGGATCTGAATTTTCGATCGCGGCAATGTAATTGGCTTTGATGCGAAGCTCACGTTGAACATCAAGCAGCGACTTTCCTAAAGTCGCTCGCTCGCCGCGCATCATATCGCCGAGACGCATTTCAAAGTCGTCAAACCCCTTAGGTTGTTCGACCTCTACGTCCTTTGATTTGCGCTGAAATCTGCGCCCAATCATGCCTACTGCCCCATTACTAACCGCTGTAAACTTTCAGCCACGCCCCAGAATCGAGTCCCATCACGATTCGTCCGACGCTTTTTGTTAGTGCGATAGTAACACGATTCAAGTGCCTTGCACACTATCCCTAGTGGTCAACCCGCCAGTTCGGCGCGATTCAGCGCACAATGAGACCACAAAGCGTCCATTGCATTGATCAGCTTGTTCATCTCGCCGGGGCCATGAACAGGCGACGGGGTAAAGCGCAAGCGCTCAGTCCCACGCGGAACCGTTGGGAAATTGATCGGCTGCGCGTAGATTCCGTATTCCTCAAGCAGCATATCGCTCAGCTTTTTGGTGTGCACCGGATTGCCCACCATCACCGGCACAATATGGCTGCCGTGGTCGATCAATGGCAGGCCCATCCCCTTCAAACGCATCTTCAGCACTTTGGCTTGCGCCTGATGCTGTTCGCGCAATTCAGGGTGCCGCTTTAGATAAGCAACAGAGGCAGCAGCCCCGGCAGCAACCGAGGGCGGAAGCGACGTCGTAAAGATGAATCCCGGCGCATAAGATCTTATGGCGTCGCACATTTTATCCGACGCGGCTATGTAGCCACCCATCACGCCAAAGGCCTTGGCCAGCGTTCCGTTGATGATGTCCAAACGGTGCATCAAACGATCCCGTTCCGCGACACCTGCACCGCGTGGGCCATACATGCCAACGGCGTGGACCTCATCAATATAGGTCAGCGCGCCAAATTCGTCGGCCAAGTCGCAGATCTCTTCGATCGGGCCAAAATCGCCATCCATCGAATAGATCGATTCAAAGGCAATCAATTTTGGTGTGGCCGGATCGTCAGCCTCTAGCAGCTCACGCAGGTGGGCCACGTCATTGTGTCGAAACACACGCTTCTGTCCGCCATTGCGGCGCACCCCTTCGATCATCGACGCGTGGTTCAACGCATCCGAATAGATGATCAATCCGGGAAAAAGTTTAGGCAAAGTGCTCAGAGTCGCGTCATTAGCGATATAGGCCGAGGTAAACAGCAGCGCTGATTCCTTGCCATGCAGGTCCGCCAGTTCCGCCTCAAGCCGCTTGTGATAAACCGTGGTGCCCGAAATGTTGCGTGTTCCACCTGACCCTGCACCAGCAGAATCCACCGCCTCGTGCATCGCTTCCAACACAACGGGGTGTTGCCCCATGCCCAGATAATCGTTGCCACACCAAACAGTTATGTCCTGCTCAGAGCCGTCCGGCTTGGTCCAGACCGCGTGCGGGAAATGACCCTTACGGCGTTCAATGTTGATAAAGGTCCGGTAACGGCCTTCGTCATGAAGCTTTTGAATGGCTGCATCGAGTTGCGAGGTATAGTCCACCGGGCTCTCCATTGATCATCCGGAACAGTGCCGGTCTTGCGTGGCGCGCGCCACATTCATAGTTGTGAATGAATATATCTCGCGCATCTTTCAATCAACTGCCTACAGTCGGGCCTGATGTCGCAGCTTTGATCTGCATCAAATATACACCGACATCAGCCTTCACAAGAGAATCTGCGCCACATCACGTCGTGAAAACGGCGTTTTTTTCCTCACCTGACGTACATTCGTTTCATATCGGAGACAATCAGCGCCTCTGGACAGTGCGGCGCGCGCTGGTAGGGTCGCCCAAAGTTCCCAAGACCAAAGGATCAAACCATGTCACTCGATGACGTTCTTGCCCGCATTGACGCGGACATGCCTGCTGCCACAGATCGGCTGCTCGACCTGCTGCGCATCCGCTCCATTTCCACCGACCCCGCGTTCAAAGACGATTGCGACAAAGCCGCCGATTGGCTGGTCGAAGACCTGCAAAGCCTTGGCATCATGACCGAAAAGCGCGTGACACCGGGCCACCCGATGGTCGTTGGCCACATTGATGGCCCCGGCCCCCATCTGCTGTTCTATGGACACTACGACGTTCAACCCGTTGATCCGCTGGATCTGTGGGATCGTGACCCGTTTGATCCCGCAATCGAAGACACCGCCAAAGGCAAAGTCATTCGTGGTCGCGGGTCCTCGGACGACAAAGGCCAATTGATGACCTTTATCGAGGCGTGCCGGGCGTGGAAATCGGTTCATGGCGCCCTGCCCTGCAAATTGACCTTCTTTCTGGAAGGAGAAGAAGAATCAGGCTCCCCATCCCTGGTCCCTTTCATGGAAGAAAACCGGGAAGAGCTGAAAAGCGATATCGCGTTGATCTGCGACACCGGCATGTTCGAAAGCAAAGTGCCCGCTATCACCACCATGCTGCGCGGCCTTCTGGGCGAAGATTTCACCATCACCGGCCCGACCCGCGACCTGCATTCCGGCATGTACGGTGGTATTGGTATGAACCCCATCCGGATTCTAAGCAAAATTCTTGCGGGCCTGCATGACGAAACGGGCCACATCACATTGCCTGGCTTCTACGATGGCGTGACAGAACTCTCTGATGAAATGCGTGCGCAATGGCAGGGCCTGAACTTTGACCACTCCGCCTTTCTAGAAGATGTCGGCCTCAAAGCCCCCGCCGGAGAGCAGGATCGCACACCACTAGAACAAATCTGGTCGCGTCCGACCTGTGACGTCAATGGAATCTGGGGCGGCTATACTGGCGATGGGTTCAAAACGGTCCTGCCCAGCCAAGCCAGCGCCAAGGTGTCGTTCCGCCTTGTCGGGGATCAAGATCCCGAAGCAATCCGTGCCAACTTCCGCACCTATCTCGAAGCCAACCTGCCCGAAGGGTTCACTGTCGATTATCGCACCGACAAAGCCTCGGGTGCGTCCCGGATGTCTGTCGAAGACCCCGCCTTTGAAAAGGCCCGCGTCGCCCTCAGCGACGAATGGGGCATCCCAGCCGCTTATGTCGGTTGCGGCGGGTCGATTCCAATCGCAGGTTACTTCAAAGAGATCATAGGCACCGACGCCATGCTTGTGGGCTTTGGCAAGGATGATGACCAGATCCACTCGCCCAACGAAAAATACGATCTGGAGAGCTTCCACAAAGGCACACGGTCGTGGGCGCGAATTCTCGATGCGCTAAGCCCTGCGTCCTAAAACAATGTCGGGGTGGACCGCGCTTAAGCGCGATCTGCCCCGGCAAACCGTTCCGGCAGAACATACAGCTCGTCGTAATCCGGGCGCTGGAAATGCCACAACCCGTCTTTGCGCGGTTTCCAAGTTTTATGCATGCGACTGCGCACATGGTCCAAGTCAAATTTGGGCGCGATTGGACGCTGATCGAAAGCCGCAAACGTGCTGTTGTCGTCGCGCCCTTCGGCAAACCACTTGGGGTTGGTGCGCACCTGACCGTCGCCTACGCTTTTCTGCTCTTCTACAAACGCATTGCGCCTGTTCGCGGTGTCTACGAACAGATCGTAATCACAGTACTTCATATGAAAGAGATACAGAAAGTCGGGCATATTCAGCTTGTCGTATTCTGCGTAATGCCCACCCCGCCCCAATTTCGCAGGGCGCGACACGATACAGGGCTTTGCGTAATGCAGCGCCACCTGAACGTGCCTGCGTGGCCCCAGGATGCCGTCTTCGATGCTGTCTGGCTCTTTGTCGCGCAAATGCACGATCTCTAGCCCCATGGCCGTGTAAACCGTCCGCCCCGGTGCCTCATCCAACCAGGTGCGCAAGTTCATGCCCGAGTCCGGGTCCACCACGACAAATTCATCAACATCACAGACCAGAACATGACGATACCACTGTCGCAACGCATTCTTGAGGTGGTTCTTGGTCCGCCAGTGCAGCATCGTGAACTTGCTGGTCTCAATCGCAGGAACAGGAAAGATATTGCACCCTTCCGCGATTTCCCGCACCTGCGGTTCATCCCCATGACTGATGATGTACAGGTTTTTGCGCCCGAACAATCCGCCATAATATTGTACAAATCGGCGCAACAGAAATGCATCATCCCGAACAATCGTCAGAATCGCCGTATTCGCTTCATCCATGCCCAGATGCTCCTGCTCTCGTTTTCTTTCAGATAGCGGGGTTCAGCAGACAACAGCAAGACCAAGCCTGAAACTTAGGCCCGAAACTTGTCACTCAGCGTTTTTTGGGGAACAGAAAAATGGCGCGGTTGACGGGGCTCGAACCCGCGACCTCCGGCGTGACAGGCCGGCACTCTAACCAGCTGAGCTACAACCGCGCATTTTCCAGTGACACCTAAGTGTCGGCACCCTATCCGGGTCAGATCCCTAACCCCGGGACAGGGAAACAACGTGGCGCGGTTGACGGGGCTCGAACCCGCGACCCCCGGCGTGACAGGCCGGTACTCTAACCATCTGAGCTACAACCGCCCGCTGTTTCGTTCAGCGTGTCTTGCTGACCGTTGGGGTGTACTATTTCCACTCCGCGGCATCGTCAAGCGGCCATTCACACTTTTTTCCAAACAATCGCAAAAACTTGTGGATAGCTTTCCTCAAGCCGTCCGCCCCTGACTCCCCAAAAAACCACAAAATAAACTAAAAACAATAGCTTACAAGAATACTGGCACCGCAAAATCAGACAGAACCCGCAGATCCAACTTATTTCTTAGGCAAATCAAACTTCCTGTTCCCCCTCCAGGTCCAGCTGTTTTCGGACCGTCAGCCCCAAGCGCCCGCCGGGTCGCGGCAGACCTTGCACACGCTCGGACGATACACGCACCTTCATATCCATAAGAACGCGCCCGGCACCTGCTGCCTTTGAACAAAAAAGGCGCGCAAGGTTCCCCTTACACGCCCTTTCATTGAAAAAGTCAGTGGCTTTTGCTGTTACATCTGCTCAGCGTTGCACTTCCGGCCCATTTCCATCGCCTTATAGGTCCCGGTCAAGTCTACAACAAATGCAGCCTCGGTTTCGGGGAAAACAATCATAGTATATTTTTTGGCCAGATCACTAATAAAGGCTGGGTTATTCGCCAAGATGTAACCCCCGGAATACCCTTTAGTGATATTGCCTTTCATACCAGTCGCTTTCGAAGAATAGACGTTACCATCAATGCTGATAATAACTTCTTCCTTCTGGCCTTTTCTAACGCCAGCTTCGTTTTTGGAAAACACGCCCAGGTATCCTACCGAATGATCTGCGGTCAAACCCATTTGGACAACGTTCGCTGCTGCATCCACGTTCTCAATCAAACAAGATTTACGTTCGATATCTACATAAACAGTCCAGCCTTCAACTTCACCGTATTTCGTGAACCCATCGCTTCCTGGGGCAATCACATCTTCTGCCATTGCACCCGTTGCCAATCCAACAGCAATCGCAGAAACAGACAGCGCAGTTTTAAATTTAGTCATCAGATAACTCCCTCTAAGTAGAACAAACAATTCTACATTATCCTATTACTTGATTCCATGCGAGGTCGAGTTCGCACTCATTCGAATATGTTTCCTTTTCTCTCGATTTCCGCCTAAAGTTATTGTCCGCACATAATTTGAGCGATAATCAGCCGATATCATTCACCAATTGCCTCAAAAATGTGCACCGCCTCTTTCCCAGCTTGCCCCATTTGCCCCTCAATTTGCCCTCTCAAGGAAGACCGGACGTATTTAGCGATAGCCGCTGGCAAGGACGCAAATTCCTGATCTCGTGCGACAACTGTAATCGTTCGTGACATTGCCGCGCCCGGCAACGGGCGCACATTCAATGGCATTCGTTCCACCAGACCGTCTATCAATAAGGTTGGCGTCAAAATGGTGAATCCCATCCCATCCGCGACGCAGGCTGTCACCATGCTACTTCGATCTGCCTGAATCACGCGGGGGGGCTGTACGCGCAGACGCCGCAAATGTTGGGAGATCCGACGCCCCACATCCGTTGTATCGCCAAACCGAACCAATGGCAGTTGTTGAACCACCTCTTCCAGACTGCGAACCGACCCTCGAAACCCAGCAGGCAGCACCAAAAGAAACGACTCAGTAAACACCGGATGCCGCTCTAACCCGTCTAGGTCATAGAGTGGATTGCTGGTGACAACGATATCCGCCTGCTTGGTACGAATAAGCGCCTCGTGGTCCCCACTTTGCCCCGCATGCAGAATCATATCCTGCACGCCAAAATCATTCTTCGCCAAGCGAACCAAACCCGGTGAAACCGTGGTGGCAATCGACGCTTGCAACCCAAGGCGCAGACGCGTGATTGGGTGGGGTCCTTGGTGGCGCATATCGCTGCTCAACGTGCCTACAGCGGTCAGGATTTGGGTGGCATGACGGTGCATCAACACCCCCGCCTGTGTTGGGCGCACAGGGCGCACACCCCGATCCAGCAGCTTTACATCATAGGTTTTTTCCAACCCTGCAATATGCTGCGATGCAGCGGATTGCGTCATACCAACCAGCCGTGCAGCGGCCGTCACCTGACCGGTTTCTACAACAGCAACAAAGACTTCCATGGCCTTTATCAAGTTCGAGTTCATCACGCCGCGCTGTTCCATCATCACCCCATCAGACTTGCCAGCATTAGAAATCCTAATACTCGCAACTGTCAATTGATCGATCAGCCTTCCCTCTGCACATTGCATTTCACCACAAGGAGGCTGGTTATGACCGAACCCCAACCCAAACGGCGGCGCAAGAAATCAGGCGGACGCGGTGCCCCGCGCCCCGGCGCCGATCAGCCTCGCGCGCCTTTCATCCTGCGCAAACTGGGCACCTTCAATATTCTGGGCGAAGAGGGCCTAAGCCTGATCGAAGAAAACGCCGATAAGATCCTTGCTGAAACAGGCATGGATTTCGTCGATGATCCCGAGATACTAGAGATCTTTGCCAACGCAGGCTGCGATGTTCAGGGCAGCCGCGTGCGCTTTACCCCCGGGTTTTGCCGCAAGACCATTCAGGCCACTGCCCCCAGACAATTCACCCAACATGCCCGCAACCCGGCCAATTCGGTGCAACTGGGCGGTGATGCGACCGTGCTCTGCCCATCCTGGGGGCCGCCCTTTGTGCATGATCTGGATCGCGGCCGCCGCTATGCCACCTTTGAGGACTTTGAAACACTGGTGAAACTGCACCACACAATCCCCTGGCTGCACCATTCGGGCGGCGTGGTGTGCGAACCCGTGGACCTGCCGGCGAACAAGCGCCATCTGGATATGCTGTATTCCCACATCCGATACTCAGACCGCCCCTTTATGGGTGCCTTTATCGGAGCGGAGCGCGCAGGGCACGCGCTGGACATGGCCCGGATCGTCTTTGGGGCCGAGTATGTCGCCGAAAACCCGGTACTCTATTGCGTGTCAAACACCAATGCACCCTTGGTGATGGATTCGCATATGTCGGGCGCTTTGAAAACATACGCCCGCGCAGGCCAGCCCGTGGCCACCGCCCCTTGGGTGCTGGCCGGTGCCATGAGCCCCTGCACCGTTGCGGGCACCATGGCACAGGTTCTGGCTGAGGCTTTGGCCTGCCTGACACTGGCACAACTGGTCAAACCCGGCGCACCGGTGTTGATGGGCTCTTTTGCCTCGACCATGTCAATGCAATCCGGTGCCCCAACCTTTGGAACGCCCGAAGCAGGGCAAATGGTGCTTGCCGCCGGTCAGTTGGCGCGACGGTTGGGCGTGCCGCTGCACACTGTCGGCACATTAAGTGCGTCGAAAATCCCCGATGCCCAAAGCCAGCAAGAGGCCACATGGGGCCTGATGATGTCGATGTTTGCCGGGGCCAACCTGATCAACCACGCCACGGGCTGGTTAGAAGGGGGACTGGTGACCAGTTACGAGAAAACAATGATCGATGCGGATTTATGCGGAAAGATGGCGCGTTTCTTTGACGGCATCGACCTGAGTGAAAATGCACAAGCCATGTCCGCCATTGCCGCCACCGGACCGGGCGCACATTTCCTAGGGTCCGAACATACCCAAGCCAACTTTATGTCCGCCCTGTTCCGCCCAGAAACGCCGGACAACAACGCCTATGAACATTGGGAAGCGGCGGGATCGCTGGATACAGCCCAACGCGCCAATGCGCTGTGGAAGTCCCATCTAGACTCTTACGAGGATCCCGGTCTGGACCCGGCCATTGATGAAGAATTGCAAGCCTATGTCGCCAAACGCAAAGCGGAAACGCCAGACATGGATTACTTCTGATGGGGCGGGTAATTATCATTGGCGGTGGCGCGATTGGTCTGTCTCTGGCGTATCACCTGGCCCATCGCGGGGCCAAAGATGTAGTGGTGTTGGAGCGAAACCAACTGACATCCGGCACATCTTGGCACGCGGCGGGCATAGTTGGCCCCCTGCGCGCGACGCCTAACATGACCAAACTCGCCAGCTATGCGCTGGAACTGTTCCCAAAACTTGAGGCGGAAACCGGTATGGCCACTGGTTATCGCCAGACCGGAGGCTATTGGCTGGCCCGACGCCCCGAGCGTCTGGACGAGCTACACCGGATCTCCGCGTTGGGTCGGCATTTCGGACTTGATGCGCAGGTGATTGGCGCTTGCGACGTGAACGTGCCCGGGCTGGATGTTTCTAACCACGCCGGGGCTATGTGGGTTGCACAAGACGCCAACGTGAACCCGGTTGATCTGTGCATGGCCTATGCCCGCGCGGCCCGTTCTAAAGGCGTGGACATCCGCGAGAATATTCAAGTGGAACGTATTGTTACAGAGGGCGGGACCGTGCGGGGCGTCGCGCTGGCCGATGGGACAATCCTTGAAGCCGAGAGCGTCGCACTCTGTGCCGGAGCGTGGTCAAAACCTTTGGCTGAGGCGGCTGGATTAGATCTGCCGCTACAGGCTGTGGAACACATGTATGTGGTGACAGAGCCTATGCCGGGGCTGCTGGATCCCTTTCCAGTGATCCGCGATATGGACACTGGTATTTACATCAAAGGCGACGCTGGGAAACTGGTGATCGGCGGCTTTGAGCCGGATGCCAAGATCTGGGATGCGTTTGGCCCCGAAGGGGATCGTCCGTTTCTGGAAATGCCCGAAGATTGGGATCAGTTCATGCCCTTCATGGAAGCGGCGCTTGAATTGATCCCAGCGTTGGCAGAAACGGGCATTCAGCATTTCATGAACGGACCAGAGAGCTTCACCAACGACACCCGCCCCTTGGTTGGGGCGGCCCCATTTGTGAATGGGCTATACGTGGCAGCAGGCATGAATTCGGTCGGGATTATGTCATCTGCAGGCATTGGGCGCGTGTTGGCCGATTGGATGGTCGATGGCGAAGCGCCCATGGATCTGTGGGAAGTGGATGTCGCCCGCGCCGACCCCCGTGCCGCGACGCAAGCCCATATGGCGGATCGCATGCAGGAAAGCGTCGCTGATCTGATGGGGATGCACTGGCCCTTTAAGCAACCCAAAGCGGGGCGCGGCATCAGGTGTTCCGCCCTTCACACGGCATGGGAAAACCAAGGCGCGGTTTTTGGCCTGACCGCCGGGTGGGAGCGTGGGCTGTGGTATGCACAAACAGACGCAGAACGTGCTCTGCCCTATTCGATTGGGGCACAAAGCTGGTTCCCCTTCGCCCAGCGCGAAGCCGCGAAGATGAACGACGGTGCGGTTCTGTTGGACCTATCCCCTTTTGGAAAGTTTGATGTTTCAGGCCCAGACGCCTTGAATGCAATGAACGCCTTAGTGTGCGCCCAGATGGATGTCCCCGTTGGGCACGCAGTCTATACCCCGATGTTGAATGAACGAGGCGGTATCGAAGGCGATCTGACCGTGACCCGATTGGATGACCAGCATTTTCGCATCACCTCGGGTGCTGCGACGCGCTGGCGGGATCTGGCGCTGCTGCGCCGCCGCTGCGCGGTCTGGGACATCACGTTGAGTGACGTCACCGACGACGAGTGCGTTATTGGGGTTATGGGTGCAGCCGCACGGGATATCCTGACCAAGATCAGTGACGCCGACTGGATCGACTTCCCGTTCTCAACCGCGCGCGATGTGAGGATCGCCAGTGTGTCCTGCCGTGCCACGCGGATGAGTTTTGTTGGTGAACTTGGGTGGGAATTGAACATACCTGTCAATCAATCCGATGTAATCTTTGATGCCTTGATCCAGCTGGGTGCAAAACCCATGGGCATGTATGCACTAGAGGCCTGCCGGATCGAAAAGGCGTTTCGCCATTGGGGCCATGATCTGGGGTCAGAAATCACCCCCTTGGAAGCGGGTCTTGGCTTCACGATTGACTGGAGCAAGGAATTTGTTGGCAAATCCGCACTAGAGGCCCAGCGCATCGCAGGGCTGTCTCGGCGACTATGCCTATTCCAAGTGGAGGGCGATCCGCTCATCTTGCATGACGAACCCATTCTCGAGAACGGAACTGTCGTTGGCCTAACCACCTCGGGTGCGAAAGGCGCGCGCACGGGGCTGACGCTTTCGCTTGGAATGATCAACATCTCTCCCGGTGAAAAGCTCTCACAGACCTGCGACCGAACGTTCGAGCTAGACATTGCAGGACAAACTTATCCGGCGCGGGTCTTACCCCGTCCCCCCTATGACCCCAAAGGCGAAAGGATGCGCGGATGACCGACGCTCAGGTTCTAATCATTGGTGGCGGTGCAATGGGCGTGTCGCTCATGTATCATCTGACCAAAGCCGGATGGCGTGATGTGGTGCTGGTCGAAAAGAACGATCTGACTCATGGGTCAACCTGGCACGCTGCCGGACTTTGTACACATTTCGCCCATAATCCTACGATTCAGGAACTGCGCGCCCGGTCTGTTCGTTTGTACCGGGATATCCTGCCAGAGGAGACCGGACAAAGTTGTGGCTTTCATTCCTCGGGCGCAATGCGTGTGACATCCAACCCGGATCGCATGGATGAATTTCGCCATGTTGCCGGGCTATCGGACTTTACCGGTTACCCGTTAGAGGTGCTGACCCCCGAGCGTATCGCAGAGTTGCACCCCCTTACTGAATTGGATGGGTTGATCGGCGGGATCTATGAACCCGATGACGGCCATGTGGATCCAACACTTGCGACCAATGCGATGGCACAGGTGGCGACGCGCAATGGGGCAAAGATAAGCCGGTACAATCCTGTCCGCTCAATCCATCGCGAAGATGGAAAATGGATCGTAGAGACGGACAAGGACACCTTTCGGGCCACTCACATTGTCAACGCGGCGGGCACTTGGGGTTGGGAGATTGGGCATATGATGGGGTTGAATATTCCATCCGTCCCCGTGCTGCACCAATACCTGGTGACCGACACCATTCCTGAGGTTAATGATCGTATCAATGCGGGCCTGCCCGAACTGCCAATGATCCGCGATCCAGAAGAAAGTTGGTATGTGCGCCAAGAGCGGGACGGCTTGATCCTGGGCCCCTACGAGAAAGACGCACAGGTCTGGTCGATTGACGGTGTTCCCCCTGAATTCGGCGCTGATCTGATGCCGCCTGATCTGGATCGTGTTGAGCACATTATCGAAGCTGCAATGAACCGGGTGCCCGCCCTGATGAATGGCGGTGTTAAAACCGTGGTCAATGGCCCGATCACCTTTACCCCTGATGCCAATCCCCTGATCGGCCCAGCGCATGGTTTAGACAACGCATGGCTTATCACGGGTTCCTCTATGGGTGTGATGGAGGGCGGTGGCTCTGGCTGGTTCTTGGCCCATTGGATGACACATGGTGCCCCTCCTATGGATGCCCTTGCCGTTGATAGCCGACGGTTTGGCACATGGGCGGATCGGGATTATCGCGTAGACAAGTCGATTGAGTGCTTTGGCCTACAGTTCGGTGTGCATTACCCGGGCGAAGAGCGCCCCGCAGGACGTAATAAGCGCCTGTCCCCCCTACACCAACTGATGCTGGATCGCAGGGCTGTCATGGGGGCTGCCTATGGGTGGGAGCGCCCCAATTGGTTTTCTGACACCCCCGGCGATATCGCCCACGAGAGTTTTCGCCGTCCGAACTGGTTCCCCCATGTCGCGCATGAAGTCGAGACAGTTACAACCAAGGCTGCGATTGCCGATCTTTCGGTGTTTTCAAAATTTGACGTGATTGGTCCAGACGCGCGTGCCTTTGTCGATACACTTGGGGCCAATCGCGCCCCTGCAAATGGGCGGATCGGGCTGACCCATGTTTTAACCCCAGCCGGGGGTGTTCTGTCTGAGTTCACTGTCACCATGCTGAGCGATACACACGCTTACCTGACATCCGCAGCCGCAGCAGAGCAGATCGATCTGGATCAATTGCTGGCCCATGCGGACGGTTTGGATGTTTCCGTCATCAACCGATGCGAAGAGATGGCCGTCATTGGCCTGATGGGACCCTTGTCCCGAGACATTCTGCGTCCCCACACAGATGCGGACCTGGACAGTGGGTTTCCTTGGCTCACCGCGCAAACATTGGACGTTGCAGGCCACCCCGTCCGAGCGCTGCGTGTTTCGTATCTGGGTGAATTGGGGTGGGAACTGCATATGGATCGCGCCTATGCGGAACATGTGTTCCTTACTCTAGAGGCCACAGGCAAGCCGTTGGGCATGGGGTACTACGGAGCCTACGCCGCCAACGCAATGCGGTTGGAAAAAGGGTATCGCGGTTGGGGCAGTGATCTGACCACCGAACGCAGCCTGCACGAAGCCGGTTTGGGCCTGTTTGTCCGCGCCAAGGACCGTAGCTTTGTGGGCCGTGACGCCATGCTGGAACGCAAAGACAGTGAGGATCGGTGGGACATGGTTCTGCTGCAAATACACGACAGCGAGTTTGACCCGTTCTACGCCCACTCTGTTCTGCAGGGGGACCAAGTCATCGGGATTGTGACATCTGGCGCCTATGGCCATCGCACCGACAAAACACTGGCGCTTGCCTACCTAAGGGATCGCCACGCCACCGAGGGGCTGACTGTTTCGATATTGGGGCGGAAATGCCCCGCCACGATCCTGACCAATGCCCCATTTGATCCCGACAACACGCGCCTGAAATCCTAAAGAGGAGGCTCTCATGACCCACGCACCACTCCCCACCGACTGGTCCACCGAGGCCACGGCCGCCCGGCGCGACAATTTCTATGCCGCCAGCCAGCGCAAGTTTGTACCTTTCAAAGATCCTTTGGTGTTTCAAAAGGGATCGATGCAATACCTCTGGGACGCAGAAGGTAACAAATACACCGACCTGTTGGGAATGAACGTCTGCATCTCTGTCGGTCATTCCCACCCAACTGTAGTTGCCGCAGCCATGGCACAGGCCCAAGAGCTGACCCATTGCACCACCATGTTCTACCACCCTACCCCCGCGCATCTTGCCGAGGATCTGGCGGCCACTATGCCCAAAGGCCATGAATGGGTTGTGCATTTCACCAACTCTGGGTCCGAGGCGGTTGATCTGGCGATGACCATGGCGCGCACCTATACGGGCAATCTTGACCTGCTCGCCTTGCGCACTGCCTACCACGGGCCAACTGCTGCGGCGCAATCGATCACTGGTATATCCGGGTGGCGCCATCCGGGCATGCCGGGCAACGTCGCCTTTGTCGCCGAGCCAAACCAGTATCGCGGTATCTTTGGCGAAAACGCCGGGGCCGCGCCCTATCTGGATGAGATCGACCGCACCATTGCAACAGCAACCAACGGACAATTGGCCGGGATGTTTGTGGAAAGCGTCCAGGGTTACGGCGGGATCATCGAAATGCCCGACGGCTACATATCAGGCGCAGCTGAGCGGGTGCGCGCAGCAGGTGGTCTGTATATCGCGGACGAGGTGCAATCCGGCTTTGGTCGCACCGGCGATCACATGTGGGGGTTCGAAGCCGACGGCGTGGTGCCCGACGTCATCGTCATGGCCAAAGGGCTCGGCAACGGGTTCCCCATCGGGGCCGTCGTCGCAAAGAAAGAGATCGCCGCCCCTATGGCGGAAAAGTTCATGTTCCACACCTATGGGGCCAATCCGACCTCTTGTGCGGCGGGACGTGCGGTGTTGCAGATCATCCGCGAGGATAACGTACAAAACAACGCCAAAGTTGTCGGGGCCGCCCTGCTGGAGCGGCTCAAAGACCTGCAATCACGCCATGCCGCCATCGGGGATGTGCGCGGGCGCGGTCTGATGCTGGCGATTGAGATGGTCAAGGATCGCAAAACCAAAGAACCGGATCGGGAAACGACATCCGCTGTATTTGAACATTGCCGTGCCCAGCGGCTCATCCTGTCCAAATCCGGCCCGTTCCAAAGCTCGCTGCGTATGGTGCCCCCCATGTGTCTGACACTGGAAGACGTAGATCGGGTTGCAGAGGGGTTGGATCAGGCGTTCTCTTCGCTTTGATTTACAGTGACCCTAATAGCACACGCGCTCACCTAGAATTGGGTGGGCGCTTTGGCGAACTCACTCGGGTTGTACGAAAGTTCGAATAACCACGCCCCCTCTGTTGATCTATGTGATCCGCCAAGTGAGCCAAGTGAGATTGCGCAAAAGCCGAATGGAGCAGGTGAAACCATTTGCGTTCCTAAGCCAGACACGTCTGGATTGAAAAAAGGTGTGACAGGCGCAAAAAGACCTGTAGACAGATATTATGAATTTGGTTGAAAACTTCGTCACGCTTTGGGTTGTCATCGACCCGATTGGTACAATCCCCGTTTTCATTGCGGTCACCGCGGGCATGACGGCGAGTGCCAGACGGTCTGCCGCACTTATGGCAACGCTCGTCAGTATGAGCGTTCTGCTTTTCTTTCTTGTGCTTGGGCAACTGCTTATTGATGCATTGGGCATCAGCCTGCTTTCGTTTCAAGTCGCCGGCGGGATCATTCTATTTCTGTTCGCTCTGACTATGATTTTCGGCGAACCGAAACAGGAAACAGACAAGAAAATGCTGAATGAGGATGAGAGCAGTCCTGCTCCGGAAAAGCCGTCACCAGCTATTTTTCCTTTGGCGGTTCCGTCTCTTGCCTCTCCGGGTGCCATGCTGGCTATTGTGCTTTTGACGGACAACAATCGTTTTTCAATCGCTGATCAGGCGGTTACGGCCGCTGTTATGTTCAGCGTGTTGGGCGTTGCTTATGTGTTCATGTTACTTGCCGATCCGATCATCCGGATCATTGGCGATTCAGGGGCCGCAATTGTCAGCCGAGTGATGGGGATGATACTTGCCTCGGTGGCGGCCGATGCGGTCCTGTCTTCACTCGTCGAAATACTAAACACTGGGACCTTATAGCGCCAAGTTTAGGTGTGGGACGGAACAAGACTATGCCCCTTGCCCTAGCTCTGATTGCGGAACAATCGGGTAGAAGAGAACATCGCCTCCAACTCTTCGATCCGTTCCTTGCTTTCCTCCCAACGCGCGCCTTGCACTTCGGCAATCAACGCTTCAACGATCAGCTGCAATGCCATGGTGCTGTCCCATGACGACGGGGCCTCGACCAACCCGTTAAAGGTATAATCCGCACAGCGCGCAATTGGTGATCCCCACTGATCCGTCAGCAAAACCACCGTCACCCCACGCTCGCTGGCGATCTGAGCCAGTCTTTCCAGATGTGCCTCGTATCGGCGGATGTCAAAGATCACCAGAACCGAGGATTCATCCATATCCAGCAAATATTGCGGCCAGACGTTTGCGGAATTGCCCAGCATTGTCACGTTGGGCCGAATGATCTGCATGTGATTAAACAGATAATCCGCGTTTGACCGGGTGATCCGCCCCCCGACCACGTACAAAGGCCGTGCCTTATCAGCCAACAACTGCGCCACGGCATCAAACATCCCGGTATCGACCCGTTCAAGCGTGTGCCGCATGTTTGTCCACACCACTTGCGCAAACCGCATCAGCGGATGCTCTGCACTGTCATCCACCATCCATGCATCGCGTTTAGAGATCGGCTTTTTGATCTGCGCCGCCACTTCTTCGCGCAGGGCGTCCTGTAGATCAGGAAACCCATCAAACCCCAGCTTGCGCGCCATTCGGATGACCGTGGGGGTTGAGACCGTCGCAGCCGCAGCCAGCTTGGTGATGGATTGCAAACCGCCCATTGGGTAGTCTTGCAACAAAACCGAAGCCAGCTGACGCTCTGACGGGGTCAGGCCCTCGGTGTTGTCTTGAATCAATTGCTTCACGAGCTTGGTTGTCGGGGTCACGGCACGCCCTTTTCTTTAGCATTTGTTACAGCGTAGTCAGGTTTGTAGCTATGTCTACAGAAATTTTCTTGACAGCGCCGTGCATTCTGTAACCAATGCTACATATGTCTGCTACTACCGAGTCACCATTGCTACATTCTTTAGAACTGCCCGCAGCGCGTGCATTAAACATCCGTGGCCAAGCGCCTGCCCTTTTGGTTTGCGAACATGCCAGCCGATTCATTCCCGCTGCGTTGGACGGGCTTGGACTAACGGCCGAGGCCGCCAATTCACATGCCGCGTGGGATATTGGGGCGTTGGATCTGTCGGTTGAGCTGATGGGCGCGCTGGATGCGCCTTTGGTTCAATCCCGCGTCAGCCGACTGGTCTATGACTGCAATCGCCCGCCCGAGGCACCCGACGCAATCCCGTCACAAAGCGAGCGCTTTACCATTCCGGGAAACGCCAACCTGTCCGCCGATCAGCGCGCCGCACGGGTGAACGACGTATATCTCCCGTTCCATGATACCCTGAAGCTGACGCTGGACACGCGCCCTGTGCCCCCGGTGTTGATCACGATGCACAGCTTTACCCCGGTTTACAAAGGTCAAACCCGCGCGGTTGAGCTGGGCATCTTACATGACAGCGATGATCGAGCCGCGAAGGCCCTGTTGGCCGCCGCGCAGGACAGCGGGCTGAACACAGCACTGAACGAGCCCTACTCCGTCACAGACGGTGTCACACATACGTTACGTGAACATGGTCTCAATCGTGGATTGCCGAACGTTATGATCGAGGTTCGCAACGATCTGATCGCCACCCCCGCGGGTGTAAACCGCATGGCGGGGCTTTTGGCCCCGATGTTGGCGCAGGTGATTGAACAGCTGGCCCCAAGAGAGGCACAACCATGACATTCGCGCGTAAGTACATCACCTTCATCGATGGGATGAACCGTTTGATCGGGCGCACCGTTATGTACGGCATCTTTGTGATGATGGGCATCTTGCTGTGGTCGTCGATCTCAAAAACCTTCTTCTTGCCGTCGCTCTGGACGCTGGAAATGGCACAGTTTGCCATGGTCGCTTATTACATTCTGGGTGGACCTTATTCGATCCAGATGGGCAGCAATGTGCGCATGGACCTGCTGTATGGTGAGTGGTCCCTCAAACGGCAGGCATGGACGGATGCGATCACTGTATTCTTCCTGATCACCTATCTCTGTGTGCTGCTTTATGGTGGCTACGACAGTCTCAGCTATTCGCTGCAATACGGCGAGCGCAGCCCAACCGCTTGGCGCCCCTATTTGTGGCCCATCAAATCTATCATGTGTCTGGGCATCTTCCTGATGCTGCTCCAGGCGATATCCGAATTTCTCAAAGACATCCTGCGACTACGCGGTGAAGACATCGCGAAGGAGACCATCTGATGTCCTACGAATTGATCGCCATCCTCATGTTTTCGACCATGATGCTGATGCTGCTAACCGGGCAGCGGGTGTTTGGCGCGATTGGCTTTGTTGCCGTCATGGCATCGCTGCTGTTGTGGGGCGACCGGGGGGGTTATGACCTTGGATTTTCCGCCGCGATGAAGCTGATGAAGTGGTATCCGCTGCTGACCCTGCCGATGTTTATTTTCATGGGTTACGTGCTGTCAGAATCCAAAATCGCTGACGACCTGTACAAGATGTTTCACGTCTGGATGGGCGGTTTGAACGGTGGTCTGGCCATCGGTACAATTGGTCTGATGGTGCTGATTTCAGCGATGAACGGGCTGTCGGTCGCCGGCATGGCGATTGGGTCCACCATCGCGCTGCCTGAGCTGCTGAAACGTGGCTATGACAAGAAAATGGTCACCGGGGTCATTCAAGCTGGGTCCAGTCTGGGCATCCTTGTGCCGCCCTCGGTGGTTCTGGTTCTGTACGCGATGATCGCGCGTCAACCCGTTGGGCAGCTGTGGCTGGCGGGCGTGGTGCCGGGCCTGATGATGGCCGCAATGTTCATTCTTTACATCGTTGTACGGTGCAAAATGAATCCGGCCCTTGGCCCTGCGCTCAGCCCCGAAGAACGAAATGTACCGCGCGAAGAAAAGATGCGGCTGTTGCGCGCTGGCCTGCTGCCGCTGGGTATCTTTGCGGCGATGATGGTGCCGTTTGTGAATGGCTGGACCTCGCTGGTCGAAAGCTCGGCGATTGGGGCGCTGACCGCCTTTGCCGCTGCGATCCTCAAGGGGCGCATGACGCGTGAGGTGTTTGAAAACTCGGTCCGCAACACGCTGGGTATTTCCTGCATGTTCATGTGGATCATTCTGGCGGCACTCGCCTTTGGCGCGGTGTTTGACGGTCTTGGCGCGGTCAAAGCGATCGAGAGTGTGTTTACCGAGAAGCTGGGCCTCAGCCCATGGATGATCCTGATCCTGATGCAGCTGAGCTTTATCCTGATGGGCACCTTTCTGGATGACACCGCCATGCTGGTCATCGTGGCACCACTTTATGTGCCGCTGGTGGGTGAGTTGGGGTTCGACCTAATCTGGTATGGTGTGCTTTACACAATCACCACCCAGATCGCGTACATGACACCGCCGTTCGGCTATAACCTGTTCCTGATGCGCGCCATGGCCCCGCCCGAGGTGACTCTGCGCGATATCTACGGCTCGATCCTGCCCTTTGTGCTGGTGATGACGCTGGCGCTGGCCACCATCATGATCTTTCCGCAGATCGCACTGTGGCTGCCTGAATATGTTTACAACAAATGATCCTGGATTCACCGGGGCACCAAATCCGATCAATTTCAACGGGAGAAGAAAGATGACGACAAGACGTAAGTTTCTAACCACAGCCGCCGTAGGTGCCGCAGCCGCGCCGCTGGCCACACCTGCCATCGCGCAATCGACCATCAAGTGGCGGATGCAAACCTATGCGGGCGCCGCATTGGCCGAACACGTAATTGATCCTGCGATCGAGATGTTCAACAAGATCGCTGGCGACCGGATGCAGATCGAACTGTTCTATGCCGATCAGCTGGTCCCCACGGGTGAGCTGTTCCGCGCCATGCAGCGTGGCACGATTGATGCGGTCCAGTCTGATGATGACTCGATGGCCTCGCCCACCGAAGTCACTGTTTTTGGGGGCTACTTCCCCTTTGCATCGCGTTATTCACTCGACGTGCCGGTCCTGTTTAACCAGTACGGCCTGAACGAAATCTGGGACGAAGAGTATTCCAAGGTTGGCGTCAAGCACATCAGTGCGGGTTCTTGGGATCCTTGCCATTTCGCAACCAAAGACCCGATCCGGTCCTTGGAAGATCTAAAAGGCAAACGCGTCTTTACCTTCCCAACTGCGGGCCGCTTCCTGTCACAGTTCGGCGTCGTGCCGGTTTCCCTGCCATGGGAAGACATCGAAGTTGCGATGCAGACTGGCGAGCTGGACGGCATTGCATGGTCCGGCATCACCGAAGACTACACCGTGGGTTGGGCCGATGTGACCAACTACTTCCTGACCAACAACATCTCGGGCGCATGGGCCGGATCGTTCTTTGCCAACCAAGATCGTTGGAACGAACTGCCCGAAGACCTGCAGGCACTGTTCCGCGTCTGCTGTGACCAATCTCATTACTATCGTCAGTGGTGGTATTGGGGCGGCGAAGCATCGCTGCGCGTCAACGGACCCAAGATGGAACTGACCACGATCCCTGACGCAGAATGGGCAACCGTCGAAGACGCCGCGGTCAAGTTCTGGGATGAGATCGCAGCTGAATCTGAGACCAAAGCCAAGGTCGTCAAGATCATCAAGCAGTACAACGCTGACATGATCAAAGCTGGCCGCCCGTACCGCTACGGTTAATCGCTCACCTTAAAACTCTTGCGGGGTGCCGGATGTCGGCGCCCTTCCCCACTTTATGTATGATACGGAAAGAGACACCATGACGGCTCCCCTGTCTTTTGAGGCGCTCAAGGCGCAAGCAGCCAACGGCGACGTTGACACAGTTCTGGTTTGCCTTGTGGACATGCAGGGCCGCCTTATGGGCAAACGCTACCACGTCCAGAACTTTATCGACACGGCATGGGAAGAAACCCATTGCTGTAATTACCTGTTGGCCACCGATCTGGAGATGGCCACCCCTGATGGCTACAAGGCCACCAGCTGGGAAGCCGGGTACGGCGATTACGTGATGAAGCCGGATCTGGAAACCCTGCGCCCGGTGCCATGGTTAGAAGGCACAGTCATGGTCCTGTGTGACATGCTGGATCACCACACACATGAACCAGTGCTGCATTCCCCGCGTCAGATCCTGCAAGCGCAGATCGCGCGCGCCGAGGCGATGGGCCTGACACCAATGATGGCGACCGAACTGGAGTTTTTCCTGTTCGAACAGACATTTGACGAGATCCGTAAGACCGGATTTCGCGATCTGAAGCCGATTTCCGGTTACAACGAAGATTACCACATTCTGCAAACCACCAAAGAAGAGCACGTGATGCGGCCAATCCGTAATCACCTCTTTGCGGCAGGTATCCCGGTCGAAAACACCAAAGGTGAAGCCGAGGCCGGACAGGAAGAGCTGAACATCCGCTATGCCGACGCGCTGGCCTGTGCCGACAACCACACGATTTCGAAACACGCCACTAAAGAGATCGCGCATATGCACGGTCACGCGGCGTCTTTCTTGCCCAAATGGCACCATGATCGGGTCGGATCAGCCAGCCATGTGCATGTCTCGCTGTGGCGAGATGGCAACCCTGAATTCTACGACAAGGATGCACCCCACGGGCTGTCCGAGCTTGGCCGCCAGTTCTGTGCGGGCATGATCAAATACGCACCTGACTACACGTTCTTTCTGGCGCCCTATGTGAACAGCTACAAACGCTTCATGAAGGGCACATTTGCGCCCACCAAAACCGTCTGGTCTGTGGACAACCGCACCGCCGGGTTCCGCATGTGTGGCGAAAACACCAAAGGCGTGCGGATGGAGTGTCGGATCGGCGGATCTGATCTGAACCCATACCTTGCACAAGCCGCATTGCTGGCAGCAGGTCTGAAAGGCATCGAAGACAAGCTGGAGCTCGCCGCGCCCACCGCCGGTGACCTCTACGAGGACAGCGATGCACGCGAAATCCCACGCACCCTGCGCGATGCGGTCGAAACCCTACGAGGGTCGGACATGCTGCGCGCAGCAATGGGCGATTGGGTGGTGGATCACTACACGCGCTGCGCCGAATGGGAGCAGGAAGAATTTGACCGGGTGGTCACCGATTGGGAAATCGCCCGTGGTTTTGAAAAGGCCTAAGACATGACGAATACAGTCAAATGTACCTCACCGATCGATGGATCGGTCTATATCGAACGCCCACTTGCCACTCGTGACGAAGCGCTGACAGCGGCAAGCCGTGCAAAGGCAGCGCAACCCGCTTGGGCGGCACGTCCATTGGCTGAACGTATCGCATTGGTGCGCGCTGCCGTGGCCGAGATCGGCAAAGATCAGGACCGTATGGCATTGGAGCTGGCGCATCAAATGGGCCGTCCCGTACGATATGGCGGGGAATTTGGGGGATTTAACGAGCGCGCCTCTCATATGGCCGACATCGCCGAAACCGCCCTTGCCCCTATCGTGGTCGAAGACAGCGATGCGTTCCTGCGTAAGATCGAACACGAGGCCCATGGCGTGGTTTTGGTCGTAGCGCCATGGAACTATCCTTACATGACGGCGATCAACACCGTGGCCCCGGCCCTGATCGCGGGCAATACCGTGCTGCTAAAGCACGCGGCGCAAACACTGCAAGTTGGCGAGCGGCTGGCCGAGGCGTTTCACGCTGCTGGCATTCCCGACGATGTGTTCCAGAACCTGTTTCTGGATCATGACACCACGTCCGAGCTGATCTCACGCCGCAAGGTGAACTTTGTGAACTTCACTGGCTCTGTCCGTGGTGGCCAAGCGATGGAACGTGCGGCTGCGGGGACGTTTATCCCGGTTTCAACTGAACTGGGCGGCAAAGACCCCGGATATGTGCGCGCTGACGCCAATCTGGATGCTGCCGTAGATACGCTGATCGACGGGGCGATGTTCAATTCCGGTCAGTGCTGCTGTGGCATCGAGCGGATCTATGTGCACGAGAGCCTGTATGACGCCTTTGTCGAAAAGGCTGTTGCGCTGGTGAAGACCTATAAGCTGGGCAACCCGCTTGAGGCCGACACCACCATGGGCCCGATGGCGCATGTGCGGTTCGCCACCGAGGTCCGTGCGCAGATTGCCGAGGCGGTCGAGGCCGGTGCCATCGCCCATATCGACACGATGGAGGCCGATGATGGCGGCGCCTATCTGACCCCGCAGATCCTGACCAACGTTACCCACGACATGCGCGTGATGCAGGACGAAAGCTTTGGTCCCGTCGTGGGCATCATGAAAGTGAGCAACGACGAGCAGGCGATTGCCTTGATGAACGACAGCCAGTTTGGGCTGACCGCGTCTATCTGGACAGCCGATGCTGAAAAGGCAGACGACCTTGGCGCGCAGCTGGAAACCGGCACCGTGTTCATGAACCGCTGCGACTATCTGGATCCCGGCCTGTGCTGGACCGGCTGCAAAGACACCGGGCGCGGCGCGGGCTTGTCCGTTCTTGGCTTTCATGCTCTGACCCGTCCCAAATCCTACCACCTGAAAAAAGGCTGATCTCATGAACCTGGTTGGCAATTGGTCCTACCCCACCGCGATGCGCTTTGGCGCTGGTCGCATTTCCGAAATCGCTGATGCTTGCGCTGCGGCCGGCATCACCAAGCCGCTGCTTGTGACAGACAAAGGTCTGGCTGATCTGCCCATAACGCAGAACACGCTGGATCTTTTGGAGGCGGCTGGTCTGGGTCGTGCAATGTTTTCTGACGTGGACCCGAATCCAAACGAGAAAAACGTTGCCGCCGGACTGGCCGCTTACCGCGAAGGGGGCTTTGACGGTGTGATCGCCTTTGGCGGTGGCTCGGGTCTGGATCTGGGTAAAACGCTGGCCTTTATGGCCGGTCAAACCCGCCCCTTGTGGGACTTTGAGGATATCGGGGATTGGTGGACACGCGCCGATCCGGCGGGCATTCATCCTATCGTGGCCGTTCCCACCACCGCGGGCACAGGCTCCGAAGTGGGGCGCGCTGGCGTCATCACCAATTCGGTGACCCACGAGAAAAAGATCATCTTTCACCCGAAAATGCTGCCCGCTGTCGTGATTTGCGACCCCGAGCTGACCGTGGGAATGCCCAAGTTCATCACCGCCGGCACCGGCCTTGATGCGTTCGCCCACTGTGTCGAGGCGTTCTGTTCGCCCCATTACCACCCTATGTCGCAAGGCATGGCATTGGAAGGCATGCGTCTGGTCAAAGAGTACCTGCCCCGCGCCTATGCCGATGGCAGCGATCTAGAGGCGCGCGCGCATATGATGTCCGCCGCCGCAATGGGGGCGACGGCGTTCCAAAAGGGATTGGGTGCGATCCACGCGTTGTCCCACCCCATTGGCGCGCATCACCACACACACCACGGCACGACCAACGCCGTTTGCATGCCTGCCGTGTTGCAGTTTAACCGCCCCGCAGCCGAGGGTGTCCTGACGCAAGCGTCCGCCTATCTGGGGATCGACGGTGGGTTCGATGGCTTTGCCGCGTATGTCGACAACTTGAACGACAGTCTTTGCATTCCCAAAACGCTGACCGAATTGGGGGTCAAAGATCCAAACCTGGATACCCTCGTCCGCGATGCGCTAAACGATCCGTCTACAGGTGGTAACCCTGTGGAAATGAATACCGAAAACACGCGGGCCCTGTTCGAAGCCTGCCTTTGATTTCGGATAAAACACAAGACCTGGCACCCATGCGGGGTGCCAGATCGTAAGTACACCACCGGTTTAATTGCAACACAAACAATACTATCAGATTGATCCCTACCGACTCAATACAACCTCCGATACTCAAAAAGAGCGCATTAAAACACGCGCTAATAACAAGTTCCAGGAGCAGTATTGATTATGCGTACATACGCCGTAGCCGTTTTGGCCGCTTTAATATCCACACCCGTTGCAGCCGTTGAATTTACAGGCGGCAGCATTGATGCGGGATACTCTCAATTTACCGATGGCACATTGGGAAAGCGGTTTTCACTTGCTGGATCAGCAGAGCTTAGCATCACGAAATCCTTTGGAATTCAAGCGGATATCGCAACCTACAACTTTCAAGAAACCAACATCTCAGGGCAGAACCTAACTCTGCATGGTGTTTTCCACATTAGCCCAGATGCCTCAATTGGTGGGTTTTATGGGCAAGACAAATTGAGCGCAGTCAAAACGGAATATTTCGGTATCGAAGCCGGGTATGATTTCGGGCGCGTTGATTTAGAAGGGTATATTTCCAGCGGATCAATTCAAAACCTCAGCGGGTCCAGTTCAACCCTTGCCGGTGCTGAACTCCGAGGTGCAGTCACTAATGAGGTCTTTCTCACAGCCAAGTTTGACTATTTGGATGCCCCGGTCGGCATCAATGGCTCGAGATTTAGTGTCGGTGCGGATTACACCTTTCAAGACAAAGTAACTGTCTACGGCGAATTGGGATCTGGGCGTGCGCAAATCGGAAATGCAAGCGGGACAGAACCCTTTGTTGGCATCGGGCTTCGGTTTAATCTCGGGACGGACCGAGGCACCACCTTTGGTCGTCGTGGATTGCTCGACAAAATCCCAGGTCTCTAAACTAGACAAGTTTTGCGGACATTCCCCCTCAGCGACCCTTCGCTGGGGGTTTTCCGCGCTTAAAACAAGACTCTTTACCTGATTCGCTTTCCCGCATACACAAGATCACAGAGCGCGAAAAGCGCCTGCGCAGATGCGCAAGGACTAAAGGAGCAGTCAAATGAAAATGCGGGCGGTGGCGGCTATGCTCGTCGCGGGGCTCATGCCTCAGGGGCTTGGTGCAGTGGAACTCACCGGGGCCAATGTGGACGTATCCCACTATCAATTCACCAACAACTCCAAGGGAACCCGACAGGCGTTGCGCGGGTCATTCGAAGTTGGGTTCAGCGATCAGGTCGCGACTCAGGTGGATTTGGGATATTACAAATTCGGTCAAAGCAACACGAGTGCGAATGCAGCGACGGTGCACGGGATCTACAACTTTAACTATGATGGGGCGATTGGGGCCTTTTGGGGCACCGAAAACGAGCCGTCTCTAGACCGCAAGTTCTATGGGTTAGAAGCAACCTATGACTTCGCGAACGTCGGGGTCGAGGGATATTTCTCGCGCGGCAAAGTGAACGGCCAGAACGCCACTATGCTTGGCGGTGTGATCGACAGTGACGTTGGCGACCGCCTCAACCTGCGCGCCTCGGTCGATTGGCTCGATAACAACAATGGGGCCAACATGACCCGTTTGGCGGTTGGCGCGGATTATGATTTCGGCAGCGGTGTCAGCCTGTATGGTGAATTTGGTGGCGGCAATGCGCGCGTGTCGAATTCCAGTTCAAACGATGCGTTTGTCGGCTTTGGTCTGAAATTCAATCTGGGGGACAAGCCCGGCACAACGTTTGATCGTCGTGCGATTATCGACCGGCTGCCCGGCCTATAGAAATTTGGATGCAGGCCAATACGCTGGCCTGCATCCCTTTCGCCTTATTGTGCCAATCTGGGCAGATAGAGCACGATACTTGGAAATGCCACCAGCAGGGCGATGGTAATACCGTCCGCGATAAAGAACGGCATGACCCCCCGGAATACATCCTGAACGCTCAGATCCGGGCGCACGCCCGCAACCACAAAACAGTTCAGACCAATGGGCGGCGTGATCAGGCAGAACTCGGCCATTTTCACCACCAAAATCCCAAACCAGATCGCACACATGGTACCTGACATCCCAAAGGCGCTGTCTGCGGCGGCGACAGATTCTCCGCCATTCAGAGCCATTACCGCCGGGTACACCACTGGAAGTGTCAGTAAGAGCATCCCGATCGCATCCATGAACATCCCCAAGACGGCATAAGCCAACAGAATGCACACAAGGATCAACATGGGCGACATGGTTAGAGAGGTAATCCAATCTGCAAATGCGCCGGGAAGATCCGCAAACCCAAGGAAACGGACGTAGATCAGCACACCCCAGATGATGGTGAAAATCATCACCGTCAGCTTGGCTGTTTCCAGCAATGCACTCTTGAGCTCGGACCAGCGCATGCCGTGATAGAGCGCCATCAAGAACACCACAAAGGCCCCAAGGGCACCGCCCTCGGTCGGTGTGCCCCAGGCGTCGCCCCCAAACGGGTTGTAGACAAAGCAAATGATGATCACGATCACAAAGACAATCGGCAACGCTCCCGGCAGGGATTCGAACCGCTGACGCCATGTGAACCCGGTGACAGGGGGACCGACGTTCTTAAAGATGACGGCGATGCCGACGATCAACAGAACATAGACAACCGCACTGAATGCGCCCGGAATGAACCCAGCCAACAACAGCTTGCCCACGTCTTGTTCCACGATGATAGCATAGATCACCAAGATGGCTGAGGGTGGGATAAGCGACGCTAGCGTACCGGCGGCGGCAACCACCCCGGCTGCGAACCGTTTGTTGTATCCAATCGCCAGCATTTCAGGGATCGCGATACGCGCAAACACGGCTGATGTGGCCACCGAGGCGCCAGATACGGCCGCAAACCCAGCGGTCGCAAAGACGGTAGACACCGCCAGCCCACCGGGCACCCACGCGATCCAGCGTTTTGCCGCCTCGAACAGGGCTTTGGTCAGGCCAGCGTAGTAGGCAAGATACCCGATCAGGATGAACGTGGGGATCAGGCTGAGCGCCTGACTCGACACTTTGGAATGGGGCACCTGCCCGGCGATTTTGACCGAAACGGTAACAGCCTTGCCAAACTTGTCCGGCGCATAGCCAAACTTGGCCCAAAAAATCCAAACCAACCCTATAAGCCCAGCAAGGCCAGCGGCAAACGCCACCCGCATCCCCAGAACCACCATCAGCAGCAGACCACCTGTGACCCATAGGCCAATATCAATTGAATCCATGGTCTATTCCTGCCCTTCAAGCTGTTCAGCTTCGGCGGCGGCTTGGGCCACCGTATCTTGGATCAACGGCACGGCCACCGGGCTTGTAAGGCCAAGAACACAGGCGCGCCCATATCCCCAAACTTGCAAAACCAACCGCAGGCACAGCACTGAAAACGCAACTGGTGCCAGCAATTTTGCAGGCCAGATCGGGATGCCAATATCGATTGAGCTGTCCCGGCTCCACAGCGGGGCGCCAAAATCAAACGAGCGCTGGAAATGTGCCCAGCTGCCCCATACCAGCGCCATCATCAGCACCAGCACCAAAAGCACGGTCACCATCTCCACAAACCAGAGCGCACGCCCCTGCAAGCGGCCAACGACGATATCCATGCGAATATGGCTGCCGTCCCGCTGCACATAGGAAATCCCCATGAACGCAACCAAGGGCATGACCTGTTCGATCCAATCGACGTAGCCCGGCAACGGCATGTTCGCCGCATTGCGCCCCCCGACCGAGACCACGGCCAGAACCATCAGACTGAAAACCGCCAAACCGCTTAACAGAGCCAAAGCCTGTTCCAGCGACAATAACCACCGGTCGAACCGGCTGAGTAAGCTCTGATCCTCCAGCACCGAGGCTTGTCCTGCCATCGCAGAACTCCTTTTTGATATGTCAGAAGGATAAAAAAAGCCGGGCGCTCAACACGCCCGGCTTTGCAGCATTAGTTGCCGCGCTGTTGCTTCAGCGTCGCCATGACCAGCTCATACAGATCCTGTGCTGGCAGGCCCTGTGCGCTCATGTCAGCGATCCACTTTTCACGGATCGGATCAGCGGCAACTTTGCGGAATGCGTCCAGCTCACCTTCGGCCAGCTCAACCTTGGTCACGTTCTTTTCTGTCAGAACGCTGTCCCATTTGTCCAAGAGCTTACCGTAGTTCTCAAGATAGTGCCCGACAGCGCCATCTACCGAGCTATCCAGCGCCTCACGGTGCTCAGGGCTCAGCGCCTCATAGGCGTCGATGTTGACAACAACCGGACAGTTCACGGTACCGGGGTTCAGGTTTGCGGTCCACCAATCGGCCCGGTTGATGGTGCCATAGGCCAAGTGCGCGTGCTGGGCAAAGGCCACGGTATCCACAACGCCAGATTCCATTGCGTTATAGGCTTCGGTCGCTGTGACCGAGGTTGGAACCCCACCAACAGCCGAGAATGCCTGACCAATACCGCCTGTCGCGCGGACGCGCATGCCGTCGAACTCAGCCAGCTGATCGCGTGGCTCACCGGTGCCCACGATATTATATTGCGGCATCGGGGACGGCATCAACAGACGTGCGCTCCACTGTGCCATTTCCTCTTGCACGGCGGGGTGGCTGTAAACAGCTTGGCTAACCGCGACTTCTTCGTCTAGGTTGCTGACGCCCAAGAACGGCAGCTCAAGAACGGTGATCGCGCGGTTCTTATCGCGGTGATACCCGGCACAGAACTGCGCCATCTCAAAGGCCCCAATCGAAATCCCGTCAAGGTTCTCTTTGTTTTTGGACAAGCCACCGTAGCTGATGTTGAGGGTGAATTCGCCACCCGTCTTTTCGCTGACCAGTTCGGCCAGTTTTTCAACATGCTCGGTAAAGGCACGGCGCTTACCCCAAAGGGACACGTTCCATTCAACTGCGGCAGCCTCTGATACAAATGCAAAGCTGACGGCGGCGGCAACGGCGCCGGTCAAAATCTTGTTCATTAAAGTCTCTCCCATTCATGCGGCCGCTGTTGTCTGGCCGCTTGGGAAACAGGCTAACGTCAAGCTGAGACCCTGCCAAGCCCAGAACCCATTGGTGTCGCAAGGTCCAACCCGCTTTGGCGGCCTTACATCCGACTCGAAATCAGTCGCCACGCAGCTTCCTTGCGCCCCTGCCTGCCATTCCGAAACAATATGTCACACCTGCGTATTATTGAATTTGACCCTGCGGCAGGCGGTCAGGTTGCATTGCCCCCGCGAGCAGTTAAGACATCATTGACACCTAAATCCCTGCCCACGTTAGGGCTTAGGCCCGTTCAGAAAGTAGAATTTACAAAATACACGGAGTTGACGAAAAAACTTTACAAGCAAATCGTTATATTCCGGTAAGTTATTCACTTATTTTCAAACCCGCCTATTATTTGGGCTGGGATGGAACCGATCACACCTTGCGCCTTAAAACCGTAAGATGGGTCACACAAATAACAGTCAGAGGGAGGAGCCTCACATGACAACGCCTGCTCAGACCGAAAATACGGTCTTTCCACCATCGGCACAGACAGTTGCCCGTGCCCATGTAGACGCCGCAAAATACGAAGAGATGTATGCTGCGTCGATCAGCGACCCAGACGCGTTCTGGGGTGAGCACGGCAAGCGCATCGACTGGATCAAACCCTTTACCCAAGTCAAAGACGTCAACTACAGCTTTGGCGATGTCTCGATCAACTGGTATGCAGACGGCACCCTGAACGTTGCCGCCAACTGTATCGACCGCCATCTGGACACACGTGGCGATCAGACCGCGATCATCTTTGAGCCTGATGATCCGAACGAAGCTGCCCAGCACATCACTTATAAGCAATTGCACGGCAGCGTGTCCCGGATGGCCAACATTCTGGAATCCATGGGCGTGCGCAAAGGCGACCGGGTGATCATTTACCTCCCAATGATCCCCGAAGCTGCCTATGCCATGTTGGCCTGTGCCCGCATCGGCGCCATCCATTCCATCGTTTTTGCGGGCTTCTCCTCAGACGCGCTCGCTGCTCGGGTCAACGGATGTGATGCCAAGGTTGTGATCACTGCGGACGAGGCCCCCCGTGGCGGTCGTAAGACCCCCCTGAAATCCAACGTCGACGCGGCCCTGCTGCATTGTAAAGACGATGTGAAATGTTTGGTGGTCAAGCGCACCGGCGGTCAGACCACATGGATTGACGGGCGTGATTTCGACTATAACGAAATGGCACTTGAAGCGAGCGACTATTGCAAGCCTGCCGAGATGAGCGCCGAAGATCCGCTGTTCATCCTCTACACCTCTGGTTCAACCGGTCAGCCCAAAGGCGTGGTGCACACCACCGGCGGCTATTTGGTCTATGCAGCGATGACACAGGAAATCACCTTTGATTACCACGAAGGCGACGTCTACTGGTGTACCGCTGACGTGGGTTGGGTCACAGGCCACAGCTATATCGTCTACGGCCCATTGGCCAATGGCGCCACCACGCTGATGTTCGAAGGTGTGCCGACATATCCCGACGCGAGCCGGTTCTGGCAGGTTTGTGAAAAGCACAAGGTCAACCAGTTCTACACTGCCCCCACCGCGCTACGCGCCCTGATGGGTCAAGGCAACGAGTGGGTTGAGAAATGCGATCTATCGTCCTTGCGTACACTGGGCACCGTGGGTGAACCGATCAACCCCGAAGCTTGGAACTGGTACAACGAAGTGATTGGTGGCGGTCGCTGCCCGATCGTTGACACATGGTGGCAAACTGAAACCGGCGGTCACTTGATGACTCCTCTGCCGGGTGCCCACGCGATGAAGCCAGGTTCAGCAATGAAGCCTTTCTTTGGCATTCTCCCCGTTGTTTTGGACCCCCAGTCCGGCGAAGAAATCAGCGGCAATGACGTCGAAGGTGTTTTGTGCATCAAAGACAGCTGGCCCGGTCAGATGCGCACCGTCTGGGGCGATCACGAGCGGTTTCAAAAGACCTATTTCGCGGATTACAAGGGTTATTACTTCACCGGTGACGGCTGTAAGCGGGATGCCGATGGCGATTACTGGATCACAGGCCGCGTCGATGACGTGATCAACGTGTCTGGTCACCGGATGGGCACCGCCGAAGTTGAAAGCGCGCTGGTGGCGCATGCGGCAGTGGCCGAGGCTGCAGTTGTGGGTTACCCGCACGAAATCAAAGGTCAGGGCATCTATTGCTATGTCACTTTGATGAACGACCGCGAGCCAAGCGATGAGTTGCTGAAAGAACTGCGCACATGGGTGCGGACGGAAATCGGCCCGATTGCCAGCCCGGATGTGATCCAATGGTCCCCCGGTCTGCCCAAAACCCGTTCAGGTAAGATCATGCGCCGTATTCTGCGCAAGATCGCCGAAAACGACTTTGGCGCGCTTGGCGATACATCAACCCTTGCCGATCCGTCGGTGGTGGATGATCTGATCGAAAACCGCGCGAACAAAGGGTAATGGGGATGGATGCTGCCGTATTGACCACCCCCGCTGTTCTGATCCTTCTCGGCCCTCCGGGCGCCGGGAAGGGCACGCAAGCCCGTATGCTCGAAGATAAATTCGGCCTTGTACAACTGTCCACTGGTGATCTGCTGCGGGCCGCTGTTGCGGCTGGCACCGAGGCTGGCAAAGCCGCCAAGGCGGTGATGGAGGCCGGTGATCTGGTCTCTGACGAGATCGTCATCGCCATTCTGCGGGATCGTCTGACTGAAGCTGACTGTGCCAAGGGCGTCATTCTTGATGGCTTTCCCCGTACAACCGTACAGGCGCAGGCGCTGGACGATCTGTTGGCCTCGACAGGACAAAAGATCAACGCCGCCATCAGTCTTGAGGTGCAGGACGCCGAAATGGTCACCCGCATCTCAGGTCGGTACACCTGTGGCGGCTGTGGCGAAGGCTATCACCACAGCTTCAAGCAACCTGCTATCGCAGACACATGTGACAAGTGCGGCAGCACCAACATGAAACGTCGCGCCGATGACAACGCGGAAACCGTTGCTAGCCGGCTCGAGGCGTATCACGCACAAACCGCGCCCCTAATCGCCTATTACGACGGCAAGGGCGCCCTTAAAACCATCAATGCCATGGGCCAGATCGACGAGATCGCCCAAGGCCTGAACGATATCGTTACCTCAGCAATGAAGTAACTAAGGCCCGAGGCCTCAACGCCCCCCCGGCTGCGGGGCCTCGGTTCCAATACAGCAATACCCAACGGACCGCCTTGGCGGGTCGGAGGAGTCATGCCTGCGTTTCGCAAAATCGAACGCAGGCAAACAGAGGAGGTTTGTCCGCTCCGCAAGCGGCCAAACCAGGAGGAACCAAAGGAGGGCCCGCAGTATGGCGGATCAATCAACAACACCTGCACAGGTGGCCGAGGCCGACAAAGGCTATTGGGCGGCAAATGTGCGGATTATTCTCATCAGCCTGGTGATCTGGGCTGTTGTGTCATTTGGGTTCGGCATTTTGCTGCGCCCGCTGCTGTCGGGCATTGCCGTCGGCGGTACCGATCTGGGCTTTTGGTTTGCCCAGCAGGGTTCGATCCTCGTCTTTTTGGCGCTGATCTTTAACTACGCTTGGCGCATGAACAAGCTGGACGCCGAATTCGGCGTTGAGGAGGAATAAAGATGGACCAGTTTACCATCAACCTGCTGTTTGTTGGCGCGTCGTTTGCGCTCTACATCGGCATCGCGATTTGGGCCCGCGCGGGTTCCACGTCGGAATTCTACGCTGCGGGTCGCGGCGTTCACCCCGTCACCAACGGTATGGCCACTGCGGCTGACTGGATGTCGGCGGCCTCGTTCATCTCGATGGCGGGTCTGATTGCCTTTACCGGTTATGACAACTCATCCTTCCTGATGGGCTGGACCGGCGGTTACGTTCTGCTGGCTCTGCTGCTGGCGCCTTACCTGCGTAAGTTCGGCAAGTTCACCGTTTCCGAGTTTATCGGTGACCGGTTCTACTCGCCCACCGCACGCATCGTGGCCGTGATCTGTCTGATCGTTGCTTCGACCACCTATGTTATCGGTCAGATGACCGGTGTTGGTGTTGCCTTTGGTCGCTTTCTTGAGGTGTCCAACACAACCGGTCTGCTGATCGGTGCTTGTGTTGTTTTTGCTTACGCGGTGTTTGGCGGCATGAAGGGTGTAACATACACACAGGTTGCTCAGTACGTTGTTCTGATCATGGCCTACACCATCCCTGCGATCTTTATTTCGCTGCAGCTGACCGGCAACCCGATCCCTGCACTGGGTCTGTTTGGCGATCACGTCGCATCTGGCGAGCCACTGCTGCAGAAACTGGACGCCATCGTCGCCGAACTTGGGTTCAACGAGTACACGACCCATCACGCCGACACGTTAAACATGGTTCTGTTCACCCTGTCGCTGATGATCGGTACCGCGGGTCTGCCCCACGTCATCATGCGCTTTTTTACCGTACCTCGCGTTGCTGATGCACGTTGGTCTGCGGGTTGGGCACTGGTGTTCATCGCTCTGCTGTATCTTACTGCTCCTGCGGTTGGTGCCATGGCGCGTCTGAACATCACCGACATGATGTGGCCCAATGGCACAGATGGCGAAGCTGTTTCGGTTGAAATGATCGAAAACGAGCCTCGTTATGACTGGATGGCCACATGGCAGAAAACCGGTCTGCTCGGATTTAAAGACTTCAACGGTGACGGCAAAATCCAGTATTACAACGATAGCGGCCTTGGTGCTGCCATGGCTAAACTGGAAGCGGCGCAAGCCTCAGGCGATGAAACCGAAATCGCAACAGCTCAAGCAAAAGTTGATAATCTCAAAGAACGCGGAACTGCTACCGTCGTTAACGGTAAGACAGCAGCCGAGCATGGTTGGGTTGCAAACGAATTGCATAATTTCAACCGTGACATTCTGGTTCTGGCCAACCCTGAAATCGCCAACCTGCCCAGCTGGGTTATCGGTCTGGTGGCTGCGGGTGGTCTTGCGGCGGCTCTGTCCACTGCGGCGGGTCTGTTGCTGGCGATCTCGTCTGCGGTATCGCATGACTTGATCAAAGGGTCGATCAATCCGAACATCTCAGAAAAGAGCGAACTGCTGTCAGCCCGTATTGCCATGGGTGTTGCGATTGCACTGGCGACCTATCTTGGTCTGAACCCTCCCGGCTTTGCGGCGCAGACTGTGGCTTTGGCCTTTGGTCTGGCGGCGGCGTCGATCTTCCCGGCTCTGATGATGGGGATCTTCTCGAAGAAGATCAACAACACCGGTGCTGTGGCAGGTATGTTGGCGGGTCTGGGTGTCACACTGCTGTACATCTTCTTGCACAAAGGCTGGTTCTTTGTACCGGGTACCAACTCGTTCACCGATGCGGACCCCCTGCTGGGCACAATCAAGTCGACTTCGTTCGGCGCGATTGGTGCTGCGGTTAACTTTACTGTCGCCTACATCGTAGCTGGCATGACCAAAGAAACCCCGCAGGAGATCAAAGATCTGGTCGAAAGCGTGCGTATCCCCCGGGGCGCAGGCGCAGCTCAGGATCACTGAGCCCGGTATCGAGCACGAGGGCCCGTGGCAAGGCAAAAAAGTTCCGGTTTTGGACCCATCGGTGCCGGGTCGGTCTACCCCCCTCCCATCTAAGACCGGCCCTTCCTGAGCTCTGGTCCCGCCCGGTATCGTTCCGGGCGGGGCCTTTTTCATTTTTATCAAGGTCGCAACCGATGCCTTTGACCCCAGCGCAAGTCACCCGTTTCCTGAAATCCGTGCACCCTTATGATGCGCTTCCATTGGATGTTCTGGAAACCATCGCGCCCCAATTGGACGCGTGGGAAGTGGAACAGGACTTCTCGATCTATGATCTGGGCGACGCCCTGCCCGGCCTGTTTTTGATCTACGAAGGACAGGTGGAAATCACCGACGAAAATGATGTCGTTGTATCCCATCTGGGTCTGCGCAACTCCTTTGGGGAACGCGGCCTGCTGCGCGATGGCAAGGCTGTCACGAGTGCCCGTGCTGATGCGCATTCTATCCTCCTTGTTGTGCCTTCTGCGCTGTTTGCTGAATTGCTGGACGCACACGAGGTTGTCGCCAAATTCTTTAATCGGGCGCGCGGCCCCCGTCCCCAGCAAGAGTCTCTGGCCACCAGCCCGGTTGATACGCTGATGGCACGTGATCCGGCGACCTGCCCGCCCGAAACCTCAGCGCAAGACGCCGCGAAGCTTATGCGCACGCGCAAGATTTCATCGCTGTGCATCACGCAAGGCGACGTGCTGCTGGGCATTTTAACCACCCGTGATCTATCCGGCAAAGTGGTGGGCGAGGCCCTGCCCCCATCGACCCCCGTGGCACAGATCATGACCCCCGCGCCCCTGACCCTGTCCCCCAGCGCCATAGGCTCGGATGTGCTGCATGCGATGATGGAACACCATATCGGTCACATCCCGATTACTGAGGGCAACCGGCTGGTTGGCATCGTTACCCAGACCGACCTGACCCGGTTTCAAGCCGTCAGTTCAGCCGAATTGGTCAGCGCAATTGCACGCGCGGGCAGCGCCGAAGAGATGGCTAAGGTCACCGCCGAAATCCCACGTCTGCTGGTGCAGCTGGTCGCTGGTGGAAACCGGCACGAGGTGGTCACACGTTTGGTCACCGACATCGCCGATACAGTGACCCGCCGGTTGCTGACCTTGGCCGAAGCAAAGCTTGGCGCGGCTCCCGTGCCCTATCTCTGGTTGGCGTGCGGATCGCAAGGACGCCAAGAACAGACCGGTGTCAGCGACCAAGACAACTGTCTGATGCTGGATGATGCGGTGACCGGGGCAGACATGCCCTATTTCGCCGCGTTGGCGAAATTCGTTAGCGACGGCCTAGATGTTTGCGGTTATTTTTACTGCCCCGGCGACATGATGGCGACCAATCCTCGCTGGTGTCAGCCCGTCCGGGTCTGGCGTGACTATTTCGCTGGCTGGATCGCCAAGCCCAACCCCGAGGCACAAATGCTGGCCAGCGTCATGTTTGATCTGCGCCCTATCGGGGGTAATTTTGCACTGTTCGAAGATCTGCAAACCGACACGCTCGGGGCTGCTGCAAAGAACTCGATCTTTGTGGCGCATATGATTTCGAATTCTTTGAAACACACGCCGCCACTGGGCCTGTTGCGCGGGTTTGCAACCATTAGGTCGGGCGAACATAAGAACCAGCTGGATCTGAAACACAACGGCGTCGTGCCTGTCGTGGATTTGGGACGGGTGTATTCCCTGCAAGGGAAACTGCCCGAGGCCAACACCCGCGCCCGCCTGAAAGCCGCCGAAGCCGCCGGGGTACTCAGCCCATCCGGTGCGCGCGATCTGTTGGACGCTTATGATCTGATCGCGGAAACCCGGTTGGACCATCAGGTTGCGCTGGTCAAAGCCGGACAGGCCCCCGATAACTATCTGCCCCCCGCCGATCTGTCCGACTTTGAGCGAAGTCATCTGCGCGATGCCTTTGTTGTGGTAAAGACGATGCAATCGGCCGTGGGCCACGGCAAAGGCATGCTGAGCTAACAGCAGCAGGCCCGCCGAATAAGAATGAAACGAAAAACATCAGAAGCAGGAGAGCAACGCGATGTTTCTGGAATTAATTGCGACTGTATTTGCCGGGATCGCCATGGCTGGCGTTGTAATGGTGATCAACCGGGCCACGGGCGGGCGGTTGCCGCGCTGGTTTGCCCCCGTCGCCGCCGGGGCGGCCATGATCGGTGTGACCATTTCAAGCGAATACAGCTGGTATGGGCGCACGCTGGATGGCATGCCGGACGGCCTGCAGGTTGTGCAGGAAGTTGAAAACAAAAGCATGATCCGCCCGTGGACCTATGCGGTACCGTTTGTGGATCGTTTTGCTGCGATTGATACGTCATCAATTCAACGCAATCCAAAGCTGGCAGATCAGCGATTGGGGGATCTCTACCTCTTTGGCCGTTGGGCGCCTGTCAACAAGTTGCCCGTGCTGGCCGATTGCGCCGGTGCGCGTCGCGCCAACCTGATTGATGGCGCAAACTTTGATGCTGAAGGGGCTGTGATTGATGCCAGCTGGGTGCAGGTTGCGCATGATGATCCTGTGCTAACGGCGTTGTGTGAGGCGGTGTAATGCTGACCCACCTAAGCCTGCGTCTGCGTGTCTTTTTGTTCTTTGTTTTGATGGCCTTTGGCGGCACTGCTGTTGCGGGCCTTTCCCTTTATGTTGGGTATCAGCGCGCGGGCACGCCCGCACTTTTGGATGCGTTTGTCTTTAGCGGCACGTTAACCATTTTTGGACTGTTGGCTTTGGTTGTCGGCGTTTGGCTTCTGTTTGATGAAAACGTGGCAAAACCCATTGAACGGCTCGCCGCAGAAATGCGTGCCCGTGCCCATGCGGGTATTCAAAACGATATGGATTTACAGGCCGCGCGCTATCTGGGGGATTTGGCCCCGGCGGCGGCGGGGCTGGCGGGCCAGCTCAGCGATACCACGCTGGAAACGGCCCAGACTGTGGCCAATGAAACCGCCCGCCTCGCTGCGGACAAAGAGCGGTTGAGCGCCCTGCTCACCGACATTCCGCTGGCTATGATTTTGGTCAGCACCTCGCATCAGATCGTGCTCTACGATGGTCAGGCAGCAGAGTTTCTGGCCCAGATTGCGCCGCCCCGTTTGAATGCGTCTTTGTTTGATTATCTCGAAAAATCCACCCTCGAAACGGCTTACGCCAAATTGGTGAAAACCGGAATGGAGGTCACTTGCCCCTTATTGGGTCATGATGGCACCCAACACATAGATGCACGAATGAAGCCGCTCGGAAACGCGTCTGGCTACATGTTGATCTTGGATTCAGTCACGCTCGATGTCGCGCCAGAGGCGCAGCGCCCGCTGGTGTTTGACTTCGACCTGTTAGAGCAGCGCGCTGCAACATCGTATGATGCCCGCCCAATCGACGATCTTTGTTTTGTCGTGTTCGACACCGAGACAACGGGCTTGCTCCCTCACAAAGATGAAATCGTCCAAATCGGCGCCGTGCGTATGCTGCGGGGCCGTATCATCGAGGGCGAGGTGCTCAACACGCTCGTTGATCCCGGCATGCCCATTCCGCCTGCATCCACCAAAGTCCACGGTGTAAGTGATGCCATGGTTCAAGATGCGCCCGATATCCGAGACGCAGGGCGGTCGTTCCATCACTTTGCCCGCGACGCCGTGATTGTGGCCCACAACGCCCCGTTTGATATGGCCTTTTTGCGTCGACACGCCAAACGCATGGACGTTGCCTGGGATCACCCGATCCTTGATACTGTTTTGCTCTCGGCAGTGTTGTTTGGCGCAAGTGAAACGCACACGCTCGACGCGCTCTGCGATCGGTTGGATGTCACCATTCCAGCCGCATTACGCCACACCGCCCTTGGCGACGCGCAAGCCACGGCTGAGGTTCTGACCAAGATGTTGCCGATGCTAAAGGCGCGAAATTTTGAGACCTTTGGCGACGTGATTACCGAAACACGCAAACATGGTCGCCTGTTACAGGACTTGAATCAGTAGACAAATGGTGCGCGCCGTGGCACGGGACTTCGGGACAGGATCCAAAGGTACGTCATGAGCAAAACTATCTTTACCCCCGGCCCCGAAACCACCCGCGCCCTGCGGGATGCGTTAGGGTGTTATGGAACCGGCGTGACCGTTGTGACCGCATCATCGCCTGATGGGCCGGTCGCAATCACGGCCAATTCTTTTGCCTCTGTGTCGCTGAACCCGCCAATGGTGCTGTGGTGCCCGGCCAAAACATCCACACGCTATGAGGCCTTTATGGCCGCGCAGCACTATGCCATCCACATCATGGCCGAAGGGCAACTCGCCACTGCACAGGCTTTTGCGCGGGACGGAGCGGATTTTTCACATGCGGATTGGACCGAGGACGCCAACGGAATACCAATTTTGACCAAATCCTTGGCCCGTTTTGATTGCCGGTTGGTTGCCCAACACGACGCCGGGGATCACACGATTATTCTAGGCGAAGTTGAAACCGTTCTGCATCGGCAAGGTCAGGGTTTGATGTTCAAGCGGGGCCAATTTGGCGATTTCGCCCCGCGCACCTGATGCACTGAAAAAGGGCGCGAAAAACGCGCCCTTTCCATTTCTGTAGATCCTTCGGATCTTAGGCAATGCCCTGAGTTATCAGATCTTTGGCGATGGAGCGGAACGCTTCTGCCTGTGCGCTCTCAGGTTTGGACACCACGATTGGTGCCCCCTCATCCGCCGCCACCCGGATATCCAGATGCAGCGGAATTTCCCCCAACAAGGGCACACCCAATTTTTCCGCCTCTGACGCAACGCCGCCATGCCCAAACACATGCTCTTCGTGGCCACAGTTGGAACAGATGTGCGTCGACATGTTTTCGATCATCCCAAGGATCGGCGTCTGGGTCTGACGGAACATATCGATGCCCTTGCGCGCATCCAGCAGGGCAACATCCTGCGGTGTTGACACCACGATCGCCCCGTCCAGTGCAAACTTCTGCGTCAGGGTCAGCTGAACATCACCCGTTCCCGGTGGCAGATCGACGATCAGGACATCCAATTCGCCCCACTGCACCTGATTCATCATCTGTTGCAATGCACCCATCAACATCGGGCCACGCCATACAACAGCCTGACCTTCGTTCGTCATCAAGCCCATCGACATCATGGTAACGCCGTGGTTCCTCAAAGGAATGATGATTTTGCCATCCGGGCTGGCGGGACGTCCCGACACGCCCAACATACGCGGCTGCGATGGACCGTACACATCGGCGTCCAACAATCCAACGCGCCGCCCTTGCGCCGCGAGTGCACAGGCCAGATTGGCCGACACGGTGGATTTGCCGACCCCGCCTTTGCCCGAAGCGATTGCGATAATCCGTGCAACCCCCGGTAACGCCGCAGGCGCAGTGTCAGAGGGTTTAGGCTTGGGTTTCAATTCCGGCGGGGCTTTTTCGGAATGCGCTGTCAGCATGGCCGACACTTTTTCAACGCCCTCTACCATACTTGCAGCCTGTTCAGCCGCGGCCCGGATCGGTTCCATCTGTTCGGCCTTTTTCGGATCGATCTCGATCACGAACCGCACCTGATCGCCCTCGACATTCAGCGCACGCACCAGACCCGAGCTAACAATGTCCTGCCCGCTGGCCGGGTCTACGATCTTTTTCAGGTTCGCCAGAACCGCTTCGCGAATGCTCATGAATTGTCGTCCTTGATTTGACCTGTCACCACATGCTCAACCTCGAGCCCATCAATCGTCAACACCACTTTGGCCTCAAAACTCTTGCCCTTCGGGGTGCCTGCAGTGCGCAGCCCGTCTTCGATGGCTTGCTGGCTGGTCACCCCAACCTGTTTGAGGAACTTGCGCATGGACATGTTATAGTCACCGCTCATCGCATGTATCTCCCTATTTCTCGTGCTTCGTTTGACGCTGAGGCTTCCCCCCACTACGGGGCCAAGAGCCATGCGCTTGGCCCGTTTCTGCCTGAGCAAAGCCCGGACCACCAGCCCTGACTTAATCCCAACGCGTCGCTGGACTACGTACAAAGGCGAAGTGGCGTGATCGCGCAGGGCCATTTGCCCCCAGAACACACGAAACAATCCTTTTCAAAGACAGGGCTTGGCAGAACATTTCTTCTGTTTCATAGTCCGCCCGTCGGAAGGAAGGGGAGAGCTTTCCGATCAGGAACCCATGGAACGCACGATGTCGCACATCCAAGGACCTTACACTGACGAAGCGGCAACTGCCCATTTGAACAGTGTGCAAGACCGGGGCCATAAGATCGCGCCGTGTTTACTGTGATTGGGGCGGCTGTGGGCAACCACACCGCCCCCCTGCACCCCTGTCCTCCTGCGCGCGCACCAAAGAAGAGCTGGCCATCGCCCTGCATGATGGCAAAAAAGATGCGGGTTTTGGCCTTGGGGCCTTATCAGGATTGTATCGTCTTGGGGTTGCCCTAACGCAACAGGAACACTTTGATCTGGCGGCGCGCGGCCTTTGAACCCGCAATGCAAAACCTAATGCGTTTTCTCATATCCGATGCCATTGCCGCCCGCGCGGCTGAGCTGGGCAGTTACGAGATCAGCGAAACAGGAACGTTTCACCACACTGGAGCTAGCGGCTAACCCGAGGGTCACCCGCTTAGCAATTATTGCAGGTACGGGCTGGGATCGACGCTGTCGAACCCTTTGCGCACCTCAAAATGAACATAGGCATTGTCGCCACTGCGCAGCTGCGCCAGCTTTTGGCCCCGTTTGACTCGGTCGCCTTTGTTGATTTCGATCTTGTCCACGTTTGCATAGACCGTCAGCAAGTTATTCTTATGACGTACAACGATGATCGGCACCTGATCCGCATCAGCCGTGATCGCGGCAACAGTACCCGAGGCCGCCGCCACAACAGGTGATCCCGCAGCCGCTGCAATATCGATGCCGTCATTTTTCCCTTTGGAATAGGGGCGGATAATCTTACCCGAAACCGGGAAACCCATTGCCGCTTTGCTTGTTTTGGTGGGCTCGGCCACTTTCACATTAGGCGCTTCTGGGGGCTTGGCTGTGGTCTTTTCTTTCGGCAAGGGTGTGGTCGAGCTGGGCGGTAGCGGCGTTGGCGACCCTGACCCCGGCTGTGTGACTGCCGCCGCACCGGCCGCGGCTGTGGCCCCTGCGGCCGCTGTTTTCTTGGTCGATGATTTCGGCGCAGACTGATCCTTGACCGGGATCAACAAATACTGACCTTCGCGCACTGCAAAATCAGATCCCAGGCCATTCCATTCGGCCAAAGCTTTCACAGGAACCTGATACAGCCGCGAGACAGTATAAGCCGTTTCCCCACGAGCAACCTTGTGCCGGATTGGCTCTGGTCCCGCGGGTTTGGGGGTTGCTTTTGCGGGTTTCGCGGGTTCTAGCGGCTTTGTTTCGATTGGGGTGGTATCTGGAGCTTCATCAATCGCGGTGCCCGCCAAGGCGGCAATATCGACGGCTGATCCACTTGTCGTCGGTTCGGCAACCCGACGCGGCAGGGCCAACACCTCGCCTTCGCGCATTTTCACATCGGGTTCCAACCCGTTGAAACGCGCCACTTCTCCGGCGGGCAGACCAACACGATTGGCCAAGTCTGTAACACTGTCGCCACGTCTGGCAACGGCCACTTGGTATGTCGGGTAAGATATCACGCCCCGGTCATCCGGTTTCGGACGATCCGCGGTACTGACCTTTTGCGCCGCCTCTGCGGTACTGAAGCCCCCGACTTTGCCGCGCAGGTCATAGTCCAACGGACCATCACAGGCTGCAGTCAGCGCCAGCGCGGCACCAGCCACCCAGACCCGAACGGGGACAACACAGGAAAAAGCACTCATCTCACAATCCTCAAAGCGCCCCCTGTTATCCGGAGGCTTGGCATTTCATGCGGCACAAATAGGCCATTAGCCGTCCCTACCCAAGCCTTCAAGCAAAGGAACAAATCGGACAGGCCGGATTTCGTCGTATTCAAAACCAGTTTCGTGTCGACGCACCCGTATCAACGTCTGCACTGTATCCGACTGGCCAACCGGCACCACCATGATACCGCCGATTTTCAGCTGCGCCAAGAGCGGCCCGGGCGGATCTTCGGCAGCGGCGGTCACAATGATCCGATCAAACGGTGCCTGTTCCGGTAAGCCGAACGATCCATCCACTGTCATGGCCGTGATATTGGCCAGGTGCATGGACTGAAAAACCACCTGTGCCTCGCGCACCAGACGTGCGTGGCGTTCAACCGTGTAAACCCGGCGCGCAAGCTTGCTTAGGATCGCCGCCTGATAGCCAGAGCCGGTCCCGACCTCTAAAACCTTATCGCGCGGATTGACCTCGAGCGCCTGCGTCATGATCCCAACAACCGATGGCTGGCTGATTGTTTGCCCACAGGCAATCGGCAGCGGCATATCCTCGTAAGCGCGGGCGGCAAAAATGCCCCGCACAAACGGCCCCCGGTCGATTTCTTCCATTGCCGCCAGAACCTTGGCGTCTGTCACCCCCTTGGAGCGCAGATGAAAGACAAACTGCATTTTGGTTTCAGGATCTGGACCGCTCATTCGATTGTCTTGAGTGCCTCTAGATGATCATGGGCGGTCAGATCCGCGCGCATGGGCGTGACTGAAATGTAGCCTTCAAGGTTCACTGCCGCATCGCTGCCCGGTTCGGTCATCACCTGCTGATTGCCACCTTTGATCCACAAGAACCGACGCCCGGTTGGGGATTTATGCGGCTCAACAGTAAACTTGGTTTCGCGTCTGTAGCCCTGTGGTACGGCACGCACACCAAGCACCTCATCAACCGGAACCGGAGGGAAATTGACATTGTAGAACAGGCGGTAATCCGCTCCTACGCCGGGATCCTGATCCAGGATCTTGCGGATAACGTCCGCCCCATGCGCCAAGGCCACTTCAAAAAGATCGGGCCGGTCAAAATTGCGCGGGCCGAAATACTGCGACAAGGCAATCGCGGGCAGACCTTGCAGGGCCGCCTCCATCGCGCCGCCCAGCGTGCCGGAATAGAGCGCGTTTTCTGCCGAATTGTTGCCCTTGTTCACGCCTGACAACACCAGATCAGGCGGGTTATCTTTCATCACATCGTGCAAGCCTGCCAGTACGCAATCCGCAGGCGATCCTTCGGCGGCATAGCGACGTTCGCTCAGCTTGGCGATCATGGTTGGGTGGGAATAGCTGATGCAATGGCCCACACCTGATTGTTCAAACGCAGGCGCAACCACCCACACTTCGCCATCTGGCCCAGCCAGTTCAGCTGCAATGGCTTCTAACGTCGCCAGTCCCGGCGCGTTGATGCCGTCGTCATTTGTCAAAAGAATACGCATAATACCCCGCCCCGTTTGGTTCTTGATAGCCGCGCACCCGCGCCCCGGCAAGCAAGCACAGCCCCCAAGAGCCACAAAAAGAAAGGAGCGTTGCCGCTCCTTTGCTCAATCCAAGACAGATCCGAACCTTTTCTGCGGCACACGGGCCTTAGCACCGGCCCCATCGCGGTCTTAGCCGACTTCGTTCAGTCGCGCGACATAACGGGCCAGCGTGTCGATCTCGAGGTTGATCATATCGCCCTCGGCCATGTCACCCCACGTGGTTACGTCTTTGGTGTGAGGGATAAAATTGATCCCGAAATCGGCCCCATCCACGTCATTCACGGTCAAGGATGTCCCGTTCAATGCGACCGACCCCTTTGGCGCAATGAATTTGGCCAACGCCTGTGGCGCGCGCAGGGTCACACGGGTGCTGTCGCCTTCGTCGACCATCTTGATGATCTCGGCAACGCCATCCACATGGCCTGAAACGATGTGACCGCCCAGTTCATCGCCCACTTTCAAAGCGCGCTCAAGATTGACCCGCTTGCCCACGGCCCATGTGCCTAGGTTGGTTTTGCCAACGCTTTCCGCACTAATCTGCACATCGTACCAATCCGCGCCCAGAGCAACCACTGTCAGGCACACACCATCACTGGCAATAGATGCCCCAATGTCGATGGAGGCGGTGTCGTATCCCGTCTGAATGCGCGCCCGCAAATCGCCTTGCTGATCCAGTTCAGCAATTGTGCCAACGTCGGTGATGATCCCTGTAAACATTCTATTTGCCTCTGAAAGCTATACCTACAGGCTGACGTAGCGGGCCGCGGGCACACGGGCAAGCCCCAGTTGCTTGCCCTTCTGACACGGTCCGGTCATAGTTTTGCCTGATCCGCAAGCTAAAGGTTAATGTATTGTCCCACGGCGCAAAGAGTAATGATATGCCTATTTCGGCCCAGAAACAGCGGAATTTCCTGTTCTTACAAGGTCCCCACGGGCCCTTTTTTAATGCTTTGGGCAAGATGTTGCGCGCGGCGGGTGGTCAGGTTTGGCGCGTTGGGTTCAATGCTGGTGACCGTGCGTTCTGGTTCCATCAATCAAGTTATATCCCCTATCGTGGTACGCCCGATGACTGGTCAGATACGTTTTCAGACCTGCTCGACACGCATCAGGTCACGGATATCGTGCTGTACGGCGACACGCGTCCGGTTCATGCCAAAGCCATCGAAATCGCCCGCGCCCGTGGCCTGACAATCCATGTGTTTGAAGAGGGGTACTTGCGCCCCTATTGGGTGACCTATGAACGGGGCGGATCAAATGGCAACTCGCGCCTGATGGATATGTCCATCCCCGAGATGAAAAAGGCACTGGATCAATCCGTTATGGAAACGCCCCTGCCGCCGTCCCATTGGGGGGACACGCGCCAGCATGTTTTCTATGGGGCGCTCTATCATTGGTTTGTCATGTTCAGGAACGGCGATTACCGCAATTTTCGCCCGCATCGGGATCTGCCCGTCACCAAGGAATTCCAGCTCTATCTGCAACGGCTCTTGCTGATGCCAGCACAGGCGCTGGATCGCTGGATCTCAACGCTGCGCATTCGCAATGGGGGGTTCCCCTATCATCTGGCCTTGCTGCAGCTGGAACATGACAGCTCGTTCCAAATGCATTCGCCGTTCTCAACTATGACCGAATTCCTGTCCGAGATTTTCGAGGGCTTCGCCGCAGGTGCCCCACAACACCACCATCTGGTGGTCAAAGCGCATCCTCTGGAAGATGGCCGGGTCCCCATCCGGACTGAAGTCAAGCGCCTTGCGGATCAGCATGGTCTGCACGGGCGGGTGCACTATGTACGCGGCGGTAAGCTTGCGCAGCTCTTGAACGATGCCAGAACTGCCGTCACCGTGAACTCCACTGCCGGTCAGCAGGTGCTCTGGCGCGGTATCCCCCTCAAGGTATTTGGCAAGGCCGTCTATGCCAAACCTGAGTTTGTGGCGAAACAATCCTTGCGCGATTTCTTTGCTGGGGCCACCCGTCCTGACAACCGCGCCTACAAGGAATACCGCCGCTACCTGCTTGAAACGAGCCAACTTCCCGGTGGGTATTATTCCCGTCGCGGACGTCGCCAACTGTTGCGTCAGGTGGTTGATATGATGCTGTCCCCAGAAGACCCCTATGATGCGCTGAAATCCGGCACAGCGGCCCCACGGCAACAGTTGCGTCTGGTGAACTGACCAACACAAGAGCTAGGACTGGATTATTATTCCTGATTCCGATAGCTTGATAAAAAAAGACCGAGGCATAAAATAATAGGTCGAGGAGACCGAGCAGTGAAACCCATGTCCGTCCGGTGGGCTAAGCCCATTGCCGTGCTGACTGCGATCGCAGTCGTGGCCTCTTGTACGTTGCCACGTACCGGCCCCAATAAACGTGAAATCTTTGCAGGTTCCGTGCAAAAAGAAGGCGATGCATTTATTGTCGCCGTCAATGATCGCGTCACCCGTGCAACCGCCGTTGTCCCAGCTCTTGGATTTTCTGACAGCTTCAAGAACGCATCCCAGCTGACATCTGACACCATTCGCCCCGGCGATGTGTTGGGCCTGACAATCTGGGAAAACGTGGACGATGGTCTGCTGGCGGGCGAAGCCGCCAACTCCACCATTCTGGAAGAGGTGCAAGTCGACAGTGCTGGGTTCATATTTGTGCCCTACGCCGGTCGTGTACGCGCCTCTGGGAACACACCCAACCAATTGCGTGAAACCATCACAACCAAACTCGAAGATCAAACACCCGATCCACAGGTTCAAGTGCGTCGCCTTGCTGGTGATGGCGCAACTGTGTCCTTGACCGGTGCCGTTGGTGGCCAAGGTGTGTATCCGATTGAACGCCCAACCCGCACCCTGTCTTCAATGCTTGCACAAGCTGGTGGTGTCACCATCACGCCAGAAATTGCACAGGTCACCGTGATCCGTGGCAGCCAGCAAGGACAAGTTTGGTTTCAAGACCTCTATGACAACCCCAAGCTGGACATCGCCTTACGCGGCGGTGACCGCATTCTGGTCGAAGAAGACACCCGGTCCTACACAGCGCTAGGTGCCACAAACGCACAGGCGCGGGTTGCTTTCGAAACACAGGATCTGTCGGCGCTCGAAGCGATTGCGCAAATTGGGGGCCTCTTGTCGACCTCCTCTGATCCAACCGGCGTTTTCATCTTCCGCAACGAACCGGCTGAAATTGCTGGCCAAGTTCTGGGACGCACCGATCTCGAAGGGGCACAGCGCATGGTTTATGTTCTGAACCTGACCGAACCTAACGGCTTGTTCGTGGCCCGTGACTTTGTCATCCGCGACGAAGATACGCTCTATGTCACCGAGGCGCCTTATGCCCAGTGGACCAAGGCAATCTCACTTGTTGCTGGTGGCCTGACACCCATTGCCAACGTGGCGACCATTTCTGACAGTTTCTAATCGGCATGATCACCGAACACTCTACAACAGCCGAGAGCCCCCGCTCTCGGCTGTTTGTGTATAACGGGGGGTTTGTGACCCAATCCCGCCTGCGTCGCATCCTAAGCCTTGCCGGCTATGACCTGCGATTGGGCTTGCCGGGACCCGATGACCTGATCGGGATTTGGGGCGACAGCCCAACAGCGCATCGCGGCAAAGCCGTCGCCGCAAAACGTGGCACGCCCCTAGTGCGGGTCGAGGATGCGTTTCTGCGATCCCTGCATCCCGGCCGCGCTGGCGAGCCGCCACTGGGTCTGCATTTGGATCGCTCTGGGGTGCATTTTGACCCGTCGACTGTCTCAGACCTGGAACAGCTGCTGACAACCCATCCACTGGATGACACCGCTCTGTTGAATCGCGCCCGCGCAGGAATGGCGCGTATGCAAGACCTGCATCTGAGCAAATACTCGGGCTTTGATCCCACAACCCCAGCACCAGATCCCGGCTATGTATTGGTCGTGGACCAAACGCGCGGGGATGCATCGGTCACCGCCAGCAAGGGCAACGATGCCCTGTTTCGCGAAATGCTGGTCTTTGCACAAGAAGAACACCCCGGCGCGCAAGTCATCATCAAGTCCCACCCCGAAACCAACGCGGGCTACCGGTCGGGGTATTACTCGGCCGAGAATGCCAACCATCGCATCACCTTGCTCGACACCTCGATCAGCCCGTGGTCCCTGCTCGAAGGGGCGGTGGGCGTCTATACCGTGTCCTCCCAACTCGGGTTTGAGGCCATTCTGGCCGGTCACAAACCGCGGGTCTTTGGCCAACCGTTTTATGCGGGCTGGGGCCTGACTGCAGACGAAAACCCGGTTCCCCGGCGTGAACGCCGCTTGACCCGCGCACAGCTGTTCGCAGCGGCGATGATCCTCTATCCGGTCTGGTACGATCCCTATCGCGATCAACTCGGGACCTTGGAAACCACGCTGGACACGCTCGAGGCACAAACCCGCGCTTGGCGACAGGATCGCCACGGGTGGACCGCAGGTGGCATGCGCCTGTGGAAACGCCGCCCGCTGCAAAAGATGTTCGGGCGCTCCAAGCGTGTGCACTTCACCGATACCCCCGCTGTGGATGATCCACGTCCCCATATGGTTTGGGCCAACCGCCCCGCGCCCAATGATGCGCACCGGCTCGAAGATGGTTTTCTCCGCTCGCGCGGCCTTGGCGCAGAGCTGGTGCCACCGCTGTCTCTGGTGACAGATGATCGCGGCATTTATTACGATCCAACCCGCCCCAGTCAGCTGGAGGCATGGATCGCCAAACGCGAAGAGCTGCGCCCGGATCAAAACCTGCGGGCCGACCGTCTGGTGCACACACTTCTTCAGAATAACTTGAGCAAATACAACCTTGGCGGCGATCACCCGCCCCTGCCAGACGGCCATCGCATTCTTGTCCCGGGACAAGTCGAAGACGACGCATCCATCAGAACCGGCGCGGGGGTGATCAACACAAACCTTGAGCTGCTGCGGCGGGTGCGCGCCGACAACCCCGATGCTGTCATCCTCTATAAACCACACCCAGATGTTGAGGCGGGATTACGCATTGGCGCGGTTACAGTCGAGGATTTGGCAGATCAGGTCTTAACCAACTGCGACCCCAGCGCCCTGCTGTCTCAGGTAGATGAGGTCTGGACCATGACCTCGCTCCTCGGGTTCGAGGCGCTGTTGCGTGGGGTCAAAGTCACCACACTGGGCGCGCCGTTTTACGCCGGGTGGGGGCTGACCACCGACTTGGGCAAAACCCCTGCCCGCCGCGGGGCCCGCCCGGATCTGATGGGGTTGGTGCATGCCACCCTTATTGACTATACCCGCTATTGGGATCCGGTCACCAACCAACCCTGCCCGGTCGAAGTTGCCGTTGAACGGCTGAGCACCGGGACGATCCCGCACCCGGGCTACGCCAATCGGGTATTGTCAAAACTGCAGGGGATATTTGCCACCTACGCCCACCTGTGGCGGTGATGGCAAATAGGGTCTTAACGCAGGGCGCGCGTCCAGCGGTGCATGACATCCTTGCCCATCTGACGGGTTTCAACCAGATCAAACCGGGGTGCCTCGGATAACCGGCTTAAGCCAAGCGCGCCAATCCCCGCCAACCCTTCGGCGCCAATTGCCATCCCGGCGGTGAACCCGATCAGCTCATCCACCAGATCATTGGCCAACAAGGATGCGGCGAGTGATCCCCCCCCCTCACAAAAGACGCGTGTCAACCCAGCGGCTCCCAATTGCTGCACCATATCCACGGTATCAACTTGAATGCCCTGCATCGCACAGGAAACCAGCTTGGCCCCTAATCCATCCCATGCACGCGCGCGTTCGGCGTCAACACCGGTGCCATGACACAACCAAACAGGCACATCCTTAGCGGTGCGGGCCAGCTGCCCCATGAACGGCAGATCCAGATGGCGCGACACGACGACCCGCACTGGCTGTTGTGACACGCCCATATCCCGCACCGTCAACGATGGATCATCTGATCGGGCTGTCCCGGCCCCGACCATCACCGCATCGTGACGCGCACGCATCGCATGCACCGCCCGTCGGGCTTCTGGGCCAGTGATCCACTGGCTTTCGCCTGTCGCCGTTGCAATGCGTCCATCAAAACTGTTCGCCAGCTTCAGCGTAACCAGAGGGCGCCCCTGTTCGGTCTTCAAGAAAAATCCAGCATGATCCCGCGCGGCCTGAGCACTCAGGACACCGGTCGTGACCTCAATCCCGTGCATTTTTAACTTTTGGAACCCCTGCCCAGCGACCCGCGGATCACTGTCTTCGATGGCGCACACTACCCGCGCGATCCCCGCCGCAACCAAAGCATCCGCACAGGGCGGCGTTTTGCCGTGATGGGAGCAGGGTTCCAACGTCACATAAGCCGTAGCACCACGCGCCGCCTCGCCCGCTTGGGCCAATGCAACAGGTTCCGCATGCGGACGTCCACCGGGCTGTGTCCAGCCCCGCCCAACGATCCGTCCGTCGCGCACGATAACACACCCAACAGCCGGATTTGGCCAACAAGATCCCTGACCGCGCCGCCCCAAAGACAGGGCCAGCGCCATATATCGTTCATCCACCTGAGATTACTCTTCGCCTGGAGACACCGGGGGGCGCAGTTCGTGGACAAAATCCTCGAAGTCATCCGCCGCCTGAAAGTTCTTGTAAACGCTAGCAAACCGCACATAGGCAACCGTATCGATCCGGGCCAAAGCCTCCATCACGATCTCACCGATCTGCTTTGAATCTATATCGGTCTCACCCATGCTTTCCAGCCGTCGCACAATGCCTGAAATCATCTGATCAATCCGTTCTGGATCAATCGGGCGTTTCTGCATGGAAATCCGGATCGAGCGTTCCAGCTTGTCACGATCGAAATCTTCGCGCTTGCCGTTGGACTTGATCACAACCAAATCGCGCAACTGGACCCGTTCATAGGTGGTGAACCGCCCGCCACAGGCCGGGCAAAACCGCCGCCGCCGAATAGATACGTGGTCCTCAGCCGGACGTGAATCTTTGACCTGAGTATCGATATTTCCGCAAAATGGGCAGCGCATGCGCAATCCCCCTCAATCATTTCCGCCTTGAAATTGTGAACACTGCGGCCCACTTATCCACAACTATAGGCCACCCTCTAGAGTTTGGGTAGAGGGGAAATTTACCCCCTACATCCTGCGTGACCTCAGGCGAAATGTGCCGCGATTGTACGCAGATGGGGGGCATTGCGATGCTCAAACAGGTAAATCCCCTGCCATGTCCCCAAGACCGGGCGACCGTTTTGCACCGGAATCGACAGGCTGACAGGCATCAAAACCGCCTTTATATGGGCTGGCATATCATCTGACCCTTCATAGGTATGGCGCAGATAGGCCATAGACGGGTGGTTTGAGGGGGGCACCAATCGGTCAAAGAACGCCGCCAGATCGGTTTGAACCTCCGGGTCGGCGTTTTCCTGTATCACCAAGGAACACGACGTATGGCGCACAAACAGCGTCAGCAGGCCGTCCCCACCAACCGTGTTGACCCACTGGCACACCTCCTGTGTGAATTCATACAGACCGGCGCCATGGCTTTGGATTTGAAACTGATGTTGCATGCCCTTTGATGCACCGCCCAAGACCACGGTGCAAGGTCGGGAAAAATCAAAATGAGCCGTCAATCAATCCATTGTTCAAAGGGATCAAACCGGCTCCCGGAACAATACTGACGGGCAAAAGACGCGCTCAGACTATCGCCTGCTTGCTTCACCGACAGACCATATCCCTGCGCAACAGCGCTCCCCGACGGCGGGTTGAGCGCAAACTGCACCGCTGCGCGCTCGGGCCGGGTGACGCTGGGGCCAAGTCCGCGCCAGACATAGATCTTTTGCGTCGCCCCCAAATTTAACTGCATGCGCCCGAAATCCCCGATACCACACCAGAAATCCACCGCCCCAGAACCGGGTTCGCTGACAACTTCATAAACCCCGGGCGAGATCTGATAGACATCATGCTGATTGATCGCCCGCCAGGCAGAGGCAGTAGTGGGCAGCGCCCCCAATAGGGCCAAAGCCTGGGCACATCTCTTGATCGTCATCGGTGGTCTCCCTTTTACGCGAATGCTCAGAACGTAATTGGAACAGGGTCGCAATATCCCTCAGCTTGCTGAATGCTCATGCTGTCGCCAACGGGCAAACCGCTTTTGAAGCCCCCTGTGGGCAAGGGTGTAATCCCTGCCGCATCTGGATTTAACGTGAACTGCAACGCCGTCCGGCGCTGGGTGGTGACACTTTGGCCGCGCTCTCGGGCGATATACACACGGTCTGTCCAACCCGCCCCCAAAGCCCGGCGTGCGAACTCGCCCGCTGCGCACCAATAGTCCCCATTTCGCACGCGCCCGCTGGGAATAACTTCAAACAATACGTTGTCCACTTGGTTCACGCGCGCGCCATTGAAGGCAGTAAAGGCATCAGCCTGTGTCGCGAAACCCGCGACGGCAAGCACACCAAACATCAGAAATTGTTTCATAAAGGCGTCACTTTCATATCTCTCTGAGTATATACTTAGTACGCAGTCCCCCTGCCGCACAGGGGAATTCACAAGGAATTCAACCAAGCGGAGCAGCTGCGCGGCAGACCGCCGGCTTCCAAGCTCCATGAAAAAAGGGCCCCCGAAACGGGAGCCCCTCAAATCTGTTTGTCAGTTAGCCTTACTGATCCAAGAAGGACCGCAGCTTACGCGACCGGCTTGGGTGCTTGAGCTTACGCAGCGCCTTGGCTTCAATCTGACGGATCCGTTCGCGGGTCACGCTGAACTGCTGGCCGACTTCTTCCAGCGTATGGTCAGTGTTCATGCCGATGCCAAAGCGCATCCGCAAAACACGTTCTTCACGCGGTGTAAGCGACGCCAGAACCCGTGTGGTGGTTTCCTTGAGGTTTTCCTGAATGGCACTGTCCAACGGCAGCACGGCATTCTTGTCCTCGATGAAATCGCCCAGCTGGCTGTCTTCCTCGTCGCCAATCGGCGTTTCGAGGCTGATCGGCTCTTTGGCGATCTTCATCACCTTGCGAACCTTTTCCAGCGGCATCTGCAGCTTTTCCGCCAATTCTTCTGGCGTCGGCTCGCGACCGATTTCATGCAGCATCTGACGGCCGGTCCGAACCAGTTTGTTGATCGTTTCGATCATATGAACTGGAATACGGATGGTCCGCGCCTGATCCGCAATTGAGCGCGTGATTGCCTGACGGATCCACCACGTCGCATAGGTCGAGAACTTATAGCCACGGCGATATTCGAACTTATCAACCGCTTTCATCAAACCGATGTTCCCCTCCTGGATCAAATCCAGGAACTGCAAACCACGGTTAGTGTACTTTTTGGCGATCGAAATCACGAGACGCAGGTTCGCTTCGACCATTTCTTTCTTCGCCTGACGGGCTTCTTTTTCACCCTTTTGAACCTGCTGCACGATGCGGCGGAATTCAGGGATGTCCAGACCAACGTACTGACCAACTTGCGCCATGTCTGCGCGCAGCTCTTCAACCTTTTCGGTCGACCGCTCGATGAACATCTGCCAGCCCCGGCCCGGTTTTTCGCCCATTTCGGACAACCAGTTCGGATCCAGCTCACGACCGCGGTACGCTTCGACGAATTCACGACGGTTGATCCGCGCTTGGTCCGCCAATTTCACCATCGAGCTGTCCAGAGACATCACACGACGGTTGATCCCGTACAGCTGGTCAATCAGGGCTTCGATACGGTTGTTGTGCAGGTGCAGTTCATTCACCAGCAAAACGATTTCCGACCGCAACGCCTGATACTTTGCCTCATCAGAGGCCGAGAATGATCCATCCTCGTTCAAGGTCGCAGAAATCCGGCTGTCCTGCATTTCCGACAACTGCGCGTAATCCAACGAGATCCGCTCCAAACGTGGTCAGAACCTGATCCTTCAGGGCCGCTTCCATAGCAGCAAGCGACATGTTGGCCTGGTTCCTCTTCATCGTCGTCGTCTTCTTTGGCAATCGGATTGCCATCGGCATCCAGCTCGGGACCAGTGTCTTCGGCAGGTTTTGCAGTTGCAACGGCCGAGGCGTCTACGACAGGTGCCTCAACTGCGCCCTCTTCCTCCATCTGGTCGCCAAACGTGGTCTCCCAGATCGATAACGTCGCGCAGCAGAATGTCTTCGGACAAAAGTTCGTCGTGCCAGATGGTGATCGCCTGGAACGTCAGGGGGCTTTCACACAGCCCGGCAATCATCGTGTTGCGACCTGCTTCGATCCGCCTTGGCGATGGCAATTTCGCCCTCGCGGCTCAGCAGTTCAACGCTGCCCATCTCGCGCAGGGTACATGCGCACCGGATCGTCGGTCCGGTCCAGCTTTTCGCTTGCGGCGCTGGCCAGCGTTACATCGCGGGTGCCTTCGGTGGGTCGCAACTTCCGGTCGAGCCCTTTTGCTCTTCCTCTTCGGCTTCCTCGTCTTCGATGATGTTGATGCCCATCTCAGACAACATCGACATCACGTCTTCGATTTGCTCCGAGCTGACCTGATCAGGCGGCAGAACCTGATTAAGCTGGTCGTAGGTAATATATCCCTTTTCACGGGCCTCGCCGATCATCTTTTTGACGGCGGCTTGGCTCATATCAAGCGAGATTTCCTGGTCCTGGTCGTCAGGCTTGCGGTCGTCGTTCGTGTCCCTTAGCGGCCATTCAGTGCTCCTAAAGGGGCTGGGGGCGATTCGTTTCATCCGAATCATTAGCGCGTAGAAATGATTCGGCCACCCGTTTACCCGTTTTTCTTTGCCTATTCTTTACCAGAAACGCGATATTTAGCGCTTTCGTTCGAAATTGATGCTGTCGAGGATCGCTGCAAACGAGTCGCGCTCATCCCGATTGATTCGCGCTCCATTGTCAGCCACATCGAATATCGCTTTGTCCTCATTCTCGCTGCGGGTGGCGCGATTGCGCTCTTCGGCGGGCCTGCGCCACGCGCCAGGTCACAGCCTCATCATCCAGCTCAGCGATCTCTTCTTTGGCCTCGGCAATTTCAGCGGTCAGCCCGCGCAGCCGCGGTGAGTTTTGCGAGTTCCTCTGCCAATATCATCTCGGCTAGGTCCAAATCGCCAGGGCGGCGCACACAGGGGCTAATTGCGACATGGCGAAGGGCAAACAGGTTTTCAAGGGGTTCGGGCCCCAAAGCCTCATAAATTCTGTCACTTAGATCGTTGGGAAAATCGATTGCATACCGCAGCACCATATCCCGCAACATGGGCATGATCGGGATCCCGGCATTCCATCGCTTCAAGCTGTTGTTCAAACTGCACCACAATCGCCGGTGTTTTGACGGCTGTTGCCAAAATCACCGCCTCGCGCATCTGGATCTGCGCCTCTTCGGTGGCCGAGGCTAGCAATGACGCCCGGGTGCCGGGCATCGCCGGTTGCGGCGCCGCTTTCCAGCGCCCTTTGCCTTTGCCGCCCCCGCCTTGCCACTGACCGCCACCGCCAGCCTGAAACGCAGCACGTGGTTTGCGTTGTGGGCGGAACAGCTCCCACCGCAGATCTTTGATCTCTTGCCCGTAATGCGCGCGAATGGACGGATCACGGATCAGTTTGACCTTTTCACGCAAAATCTTGTCCAATCCAGCCTTCCGCTCTGGGCTGTCGAACACTTTGCCCTCGGTCTCGCGCTGCCAGAGCAGCTTAACCATCGGCATAGCCTGATCCAACACGCTTTGCACCGCGTTCCGGTCCAACCCCTCGGATCAGGTCATCTGGGTCTTTTCCCTCGGGCATCAGCGCAAACCGCAGCGATTTCCCAGCCTCAAGCAGCGGCAACGCCAGCTCGATCAGCCGCATCGCCGCACGCAATCCCGCAGTGTCCCCATCCAAACGCAATGATAGGCTCATCCGCAATGCGCCACAGCATCTGCAATTGGCTTTTCGGTGATCGCCGTGCCCAATGGCGCGACCGAGGCGCCAAATCCGCCGTCGGCCAAAGCGATCACATCCATGTACCCTTCGGCCACCAACAGGGTTTGCCCCTGCCCCGCAGCCGTCCGCGCCGGGCCTTGGTTGTACAGGCTACGCCCCTTGTCGAACAATTCGGTCTCGGGCGAGTTCAGTTATTTGGCGTTGTCATTGGGGTCCATCGCGCGCCCCCCAAAGGCAACCGCGCGCCCGCGCGCGTCCCGGATCGGGAACATGATGCGATTGCGGAAGGTGTCATAAGGCTTACCGCCCTTGGTCGAGTGTTTGGCCAACCCTGCCCCAATGATCAGATCCTCGGCAACGCCCTTACCGCGCAAATGGTCCCACAGGTTCTGCCAGCCATTCGGGGCAAACCCGATCTCCCATCGCTCCAAGGCAGGGCTGTTCAAACCCCGTTTGGCCACATAGGCCCGTGCATCCGCTGCGGCCCCTGTTTTCAGCTGCAACCGGAAATACTGAACCGCCTGCTCCATGACTTCGGCCAGCAGTGTGCGGCGGTCCTGCTTTTCCTGTGCTTTGGGATCACGTGCAGGCATTGGCATTCCGGCCTCGCGCGCCAAGATCTCAACCGCTTCCATAAAGCCGACGTTTTCAGTTTCCTGCACAAACTTGATCGCATCGCCTTTGGCATGACAGCCAAAGCAGTAATAAAACCCTTTGCGATCATCGACATGGAACGAGGCCGATTTTTCGTGGTGAAATGGGCATGGCGCCCACATGTCGCCCTTGCCCTGATTGGACTTGCGCGGATCCCACATGACTTTGCGCCCTACAACCTGTGACAGGCTAGAGCGGCTCCGCAGTTCATCCAAAAATCCAGGGGGCAATGACATGGCGCTAATCTGTCAGAAACAAAGACGCGCGCCAAGAGAGGCACGCGTGTTGTCCACAGGTCGTCCACAATAAATTGGCGACACTCACTGTTGCAGGCACAGCTCCAACCACGCAGCCGCCATATCCTCGTTGCGCACCACTTTCATTTTTTGGTCAAAGACCCACGGGGCCATCAACGGGATCGCGGCGTTGTAATTGTCAGGCCAGCTTGGGTTGGTGGCGGCAATTGCTGCCGGCACCTCTCGTTCTTTGACCCGATCCAGACGCGCCTTTTGAATCGCGGCCACCACCTGTGATTGGTATTCACAGCTTTGTTTTTTGCTGTCTGCAGCAAAAGTAGGCGCAGCCATCAGGACAGCAGCAGTGGCAAGACAAGTAAGGCGGATCATGGGCATCGGCTCCGGAATCAGTTTTGTTGCACGCAGACTACCCGCGTGCAGCAATAGCTTCCATCGCCGTTTTCACATCATGCACCAGCGTCTCAGCCATCGACCGGAACACCAGGATCTCAAAGGTGTCAGCGTCGATCCGAGTGATTGATCCAGACATATGCATCACAAGGGTGCGCGCCGTCTGTCCAACAGGAAACACGGACAGACGCACATCCACAGGCACCAGCCGGGACAACACCGCCTCAACCTCTGGCCCGTTCAGCCGCACAACGCTCCAAGCATCGGATTGATCCACCAGTGCTGCATGGGCCGACAGCCCCGCATCCGCGACCGGACCAATCAGCAAGGCCTGTCCATATCCGAACCAGACCGCCCGCGCCCGATCAGCCTGAGTGGTGGTGTTGGCATCCGGATAGGCAACGCCATGCGCACCTTCCATGGCTTTGGACAACGCGCCTTGCTGGCCTTTGTAAGGGGCCAACGACGTCAACGCGCCGGGCGCCTCTTCGTTCAGCGACATCTTGCCGATTGTCAGGGGCAACAGACCCGCACAGGCGCTCTTGGCTTGCAAATTATCCACGCACTCGCCCTCCGTCGCGGTCAAAGAATACCGGATCGACCACCTCGCACAGGGTTTCTACCCCGCGCAGCCCATCCACCAGTTTCACAGTCTCACCATGGCGATCCCGACCATCAGCCAAGAACCCAAGCCCCAAGGCATGGCCCATCGTCGGCGAATGACACACCGAGGTGACATAGCCCTGATCATTGGTCCGCACAGGCTCGTCACCCTTTTTATACAGATGCGCCCCAGCGAGGATCTGGCCCTCAGCCTCAACAGGTTTGAGCCCCACCAACACTTCGCGTCCGGGCTCTTCCAATCCGGGCCGCTGGGTCATGGTTTTCCCCATACAGTCCTTCTTGGCCGAAACCATCCGCCCCATGCCAATGTCATAGGCCGTGATCCGTCCGTGGATCTCCGAGTGGGTGATGAACCCTTTCTCGATCCGCAACACGTTCAGCGCCTCCATCCCATAAGGACCCCCGCCCAGCTCTTCGGCGCGTTGCACCAACTTGCGGAACAGGCTGTCGCCATACCGCGCCGGAACAGCAATCTCATAGGCATGTTCGCCCGAGAATGAGATCCGGAACAGCCGCCCATTCACACCCAGAACTTTAACATCACCACAAGCCATGAACGGCCAGTCTTCGTCGGTCAGGGGCTCAGACAGGATTTCGTTCAACAACCCGCGTGCCTTTGGACCTGCGACCGCAAATTGCGCCCACTGTTCCGTGGCCGAGGTAAACGTGACATCCAGATCTGGGCGCAAGGCTTGCGCGACAAATTCCAGATGCTTCATCACTTCGCCAGCGCCCGCCGTGGTGGTGGTCATCACATAGTGATTTCCCCCCAACCGTGCCGTGGTGCCATCATCCATGACATAGCCATCTTCGCGCAGCATCAAGCCATAGCGCACCCGGTTCACTTTGAGCGTGCTGAACATGTTGCAATAGACGAAATCAAGAAACGCCGCCGCATCTGGCCCCTGAATGTCGATCTTGCCCAAAGTCGACACATCCGCGACGCCCACGGCGTTGCGCACATATCCAACCTCACGGTTGCAGCTTTCCTGCCAGGTGGTTTCACCTGCCTTGCTGAAATAGCTGGGGCGATACCACAGGCCCGCCTCGATCATCGGCGCTTTGCGTTCAACCGTGGCTTTGTGCGAGGTGGTGAACCGCTCGGGCGCGAACCCTTTGCCAGTGCCCCCAGCCCCAAAGGCCGCAATGGCCACCGGGTTGAACGGCGGACGGAACGTAGTGGTCCCGGTTTCCGAGATCCCCCGCCCCGTTGCATCTGCCAATACCGCCAACGCCGCGACGTTGGAGTTCTTGCCCTGATCCGTTGCCATGCCTTGGGTGGTGTAGCGCTTCATATGCTCAACCGAGCGGAAGTTTTCGACCGCCGCCTGTTTCACATCTTTGACTGTGACGTCGTTCTGGAAATCCAACCACGCGCGCCCCTTGCCCGGAACCGCCCACATCGGTGCGATGTCATAGGGCATATCCTCGGCATGCGGTTGCGCCACGTCCGGCGCGCTTTGACCCAGCTCACCCAGCGCTGCGGTCGCTGCCGCCGCGCCATCGCGCAGACAGCCCGCAGTTGAGAATGTGCCGTTACAGGCCCCAGCCACATGCATGCCCGGAACCGACCCCGGTGTCGGAACAAAGGCCGCAATACCACGTTGCCACGTTGGGCGCCCATTCATATGACAGGTCAGATGCACCGAAGGGTTCCACCCGCCGGTCATCGCCAACACATCGGCCTGCACTTTGGTTTCGCCGCTGGCACTGCGGATGGTGATGCTTTCCAAGCCTTTGCGCCCGGAACTGTTGCACACCTGTGCCCCACGATAGACCCGATAATCATCCGTCATTGGCGCATCATGGCGGCTGTCGACAACCGCAGATACATGCACCCCGGCGGCCAACAGATCCCGCGCCGTGCGGTGCACATCATCGGTGTTGCCAAAGATTGCAACCCGCTGCCCAGCGCTCACGCCCCAACGGTTCAGATAGGCGCGCACAGCGCCCGCAGTCATGATCCCCGGACGGTCATTGTTGCGGAAGGCAACGGGACGTTCCAAGGCGCCGGTGGCCAGCACCGACCGTTTGGCCACGATCCGCCAGAATGTCTCAAGCGCGCCGCCTTTGGGGCGGTCGCCTGTATGATGCAACACGCGCTCCAAGGCGCCATAGGTGCCGTTGTCATAAGCGCCGACAATTGCGGTGCGCGACATCAGACGCACATTGTCCATTGATTTCAGTTCGGCCAGAACCTCATCCGCCCAAACATGTCCGGGTTTGCCGTCGATCTCATAGGTTTCCGCCAACAAACGTCCGCCCATGCGACTGTCTTCGTCCGCCAGAATGACATCCGCCCCTGCACGACCTGCAACCAGCGCTGCCATCAGGCCCGTAGGACCGGCCCCAATCACCAGCAGATCACAGAACGCATAAGCCTTGTCATAGATATCGGCGTTTGGCTCGCCCGACAATGCGCCCAGCCCCGCTGCCCGACGGATAATCGGCTCGTATAGTTTTTCCCAGAACGCGCGCGGCCACATGAAAGTCTTGTAATAAAACCCAGCGCCCAGAAACGGCGCGGCCAGATCGGTGATCGCCATGGGATCGAACTGCAACGATAGCCCGCGGTTCTGACTGCGCGCATCCAAGCCGTTGAACACTTCTTGCACCGTGGCCCGCACGTTAGGCTCTTGCGAGCCCCCCGCACCAACGGTCATCAGCGCATTTGGCTCTTCGCTGCCAGCGGTCAGTACACCGCGCGGACGGTGGTATTTGAACGACCGCGCCATCAGGCGCACATCATTGGCCAACAAAGCCGAGGCCAGCGTGTCGCCCTCAAGCCCGGCATAGCGCGTGCCATCAAAACTGAACGACACCGATTTGGATCGGTCTAACAGACCTTTTCCTGCGATCCTCATGACGGGTCCCCCGATACGGCGTCTGTTACCCAGGCCGTGTCCGTAATCTCATGTGTAATGGTATTGCGATCAACGACGATCCACGCGCCACAGCCCGCTTCGTGCTGCCACAGATCCCGCGTGTTGCCTGCCGGGTTCTCGCGCAGATAGACATAGTTGTCCCACGCCTCGACCCCGGCATCCGGTGCCGGGCGATCCAAAGCGACAGCATGCCCTTTGTAGTAAAACTCGCGGCGATCCCGTTCCCCGCAATGTGGACAGATGATCCTCATGATCCCTCTCCCATCTTCATCTTTTCAACAATTCTCAAATCCAACATCAGTTCCGCTCCCTAATGCAGATTGTGCTGAGAGCCTTTGCCCTCTTCATCGATAATGCCACGTCCGGTGCGGAACCGGTCCAATTGGAACCGTGTCGCATTCTCGTGATATCGATCCGTCGCCAGCAGATGCGCGAACACGTTGCCCGACCCCGGTACGGCCTTAAAGCCACCATAGTTCCAGCCACAGTTCACATAGAGCCCGTCAATATGGGTCCGGTCGATGATAGGCGATCCATCCGGCGACATATCCATGATCCCACCCCAACTGCGCAGCATCTTGGCCTTACCAATCATCGGCATCATCGCCATGCCAGCTTCCATCACATGTTCCGCCGTCGGCAGGTTTCCCCGTGCGGCATAAGAGGAATAGAAATCCAGATCGCCACCAAAGACGAGCCCGCCCTTGTCCGACTGACTGATGTAAAAGTGCCCCATGCCAAAGGTCACGACATTGTCGATCACAGGTTTCAAACCCTCGGTCACAAAGGCCTGCAAGACGTGGCTTTCAATCGGCAAATTCATGCCCGCCATCGCCGCAACCTGACTTGATCGCCCAGCCACAACCATCGCGACCTTCTTGGCCTTGATCGCCCCGCGCGAGGTTTGAACACCGCGCACCTGACCATCTTCGATATCGATGCCGGTCACTTCGCAGTTCTGCAACAGATCCACACCGCGTTGATCCGCCCCACGGGCAAATCCCCACGCCACCGCATCGTGGCGCGCCGTGCCGCCGCGTGGGTGATATAGACCGCCATAGATCGGGAACCGCGCATTGTCGAAATCCAAGTAAGGCAGCATTCCGCGCAGCTCATCCCGACCCAACATAACCGCATCATCGCCTTGGCTGATCATCATGTTGCCCTGACGCGCCCGCGCATCGCGCTGACCGTCTGAGTGGAACAAGTTGATGATACCCCGCTGGGAATGCATCACGTTATAGTTCAGGTCTTCTTCCAGACCCTCCCACAGCTTCAGCGAATGGGAATAGAATTCCGAATTCCCCTGCAAGAAATAGTTGGCTCGGACGATCGTGGTGTTCCGGCCAATATTACCGCCCCCGATGTATCCCTTTTCCAACACCGCGATATTGGTCAGACCATGCTCTTTGGCCAAATAATAAGCCGTGGCCAGCCCGTGACCCCCGCCGCCAATGATCAGAATGTCATATTCCGCTTTGGGTTCAGGATCGCGCCAATGAGGTTTCCACCCCTTGTTGCCAGTCAACCCTTCCTTCAGAACACGAAGGCCTGAAAATCGCATGATGTCTTTCCTTTTGCGTGGGTCACAGTGAACCCGTTGCCAGAAACGTAACAACGCCCCCTTACCACGCCATCCCCCTTTTCGACAAAATGCTGCCCATCTGCGACCAGAGGGGACGCAAGGACGACAGACAATGGGCCGCTGTGCCCCTAACTTGCCTGCGAATTGCGTGATTTTTCCCCTGATTTCAACTTGGGGAATGGTTGGTTGTTCGCGTACTTGTTGAGACGACACTCTCGGAAAGGGCCCCAAATGCATGCGCCACCCCGCCTCTCGGACCGCTATGTCGATCCGCATCACTACCCACACGGTGTCGCCTATATGGATGGGCAATATGTCCCCATGCGCGAGGCGCGGATATCGGTCTTGGATTATGGGTTTCTGCATTCCGACGCGACCTATGACGTGGTCCACGTCTGGAAAGGCGCGTTTTTCCGGCTGAATGTCCATATCGATCGGTTCCTGAACGGGCTCGGCAAATTGCACATGTCGATTCCCTATGACACTGATCAGATCGCTGAGATCCTGCACAACTGCGTGGCGCTATCGGGCCTACAAAACGCCTATGTAGAGTTCATCTGCACGCGCGGGACATCACCCACCTTCAGCCGTGACCCCCGCGACGCGGTCAATCGCTTTATCGCTTTTGCCATTCCCTTTGGCTCTGTCGCCAACCCCGACCAGCTAGAGCGCGGCCTGCACGGCGCGATTTCAGACGTGGTGCGCATCCCCCCGCCCTCGGTCGATCCAACGATCAAGAACTATCACTGGCTCGATTTGATCACCGGCCTCTATGACGCCTACGACAAAGGCGCAGAAACGGTGATCCTGAAAGATGCGCACGGCAATCTTGCCGAGGGGCCGGGCTTCAACCTCTTCGTGGTCAAAAATGGAGGCCTCACGACACCAGATCACAGCGTATTACTTGGCATTACCCGGCAAACGGTCTTTGACCTTTGTGCGCTGCACCAAATCCCCTGCACCGCCGCCGCTGTCTCAGCCGAAGCGCTGCACACCGCTGACGAGGCCTTTATCACCTCAACCGCTGGCGGGATAATGCCCCTGACCCGCATCAATGGGGATCCCATCGGTTCTGGAGACATTGGCCCGATCACGCAGCACCTTAAGGAGGCCTATTGGGCCAGCCACGCGGACCCGGCACTGCGCAGTCTCATATCCTATCCAGATCCCACCTAATCCATCCCAAACAAAAACGGCGCGCAGACCTGCGCGCCGTTTCGTTTCTTTTGCTTCAGATCACAGACCTTTGGCGCGATAGCTCGCTGCGACCTTTTCGATCGAAACCAGATAGGCCGCTGTGCGCAGATCCTCGACATCGTCGCGGCTGTGCCAGACTTCGCGCATCGACTGATAGGCAATCCGCATCGTGTCATCGAGACCCGAGCGCACCAGTTCCAGTTCGCCCGCCCCACGCAGATACTTCTGCTTGAAATCAGGCGACATCGACCAAGCATCGCCCAGATAGTTATCCAACCGCTGCAATTCGTCGATGACCAGCTGGTGGCGCGCTTCTTCCTGACGGCGCTGCATCCGACCAAAGCGGATGTGGCTCAGGTTTTTGACCCACTCAAAGTATGACACCGTCACACCACCGGCGTTGGCATACATATCTGGGATGATGACCGTGCCCTTTTTGCGCAGGATCTCATCGCCGCCGGCCGTCACCGGACCATTCGCCGCCTCGATGATCAACGGCGCTTTGATGCGCGCAGCGTTGGACAGGTTAATCACCCCTTCCATCGCAGCTGGAATCAGAATGTCGCATTCTTCCTCCATCACCGCAGCACCATCCGCCGCATGGGTCGCATCCGGGAACCCGGCCACGCCGCCATGTTTGACGATCCAGTTGTGCACCCCTTCGACATCCAGACCGTCGGGGTTAAACAGCGCTCCGTCCCGTTCAATGATGCCGATGATAATCGCACCATCTTCTTCGCTCAGGAACTTGGCGGCGTGATAGCCCACGTTGCCCAGCCCCTGCACGATAACCCGCTTGCCATCGAGCGTCCCGGTCATCCCGGCCTTTTCCATGTCACGTGGATCGCGGAAGAATTCCTGCAACGCATATTGCACGCCGCGCCCAGTTGCCTCGACCCGGCCCGAGATACCACCAGCGTTCAACGGCTTGCCGGTCACACAGGCCCGCGCGTTGATATCCGTGGTGTTCATCCGGGCGTATTGGTCCGCAATCCAGGCCATTTCCCGTTCCCCCGTGCCCATATCAGGCGCAGGTACGTTTTGGCTGGGATGGATCAGGTCGCGCTTGGCCAGCTCATAGGCAAAGCGCCGGGTGATCTGTTCCAGCTCATGTTCGTCGTACTGGCGCGGATCAATGCACAGGCCGCCCTTAGAGCCGCCAAACGGCGCCTCGACCAAGGCACATTTGTACGTCATCAATGCCGCAAGGGCCTCGACCTCATCCTGATTGACGGACGGCGCAAAGCGGATACCGCCCTTGACCGGCTCCATATGTTCGGAATGCACTGAACGATATCCGACAAAGGTTTGCATCTGGCCACGCAATCGCACCCCGAACCGAACGGTGTAAGTTGCATTACAAACTCTGATCTTTTCTTCTAACCCTGGGGGCAAATCCATCAGGGCAACCGCCCTGTTGAACATCAGATCAACACTCTCACGAAAGCTTGGCTCATTACTGCGGGTCATTAATTTCCTCCATGACCAATACGACTCATCTCATGGCGTTTTGTCGCAGCCCTACTATGGCCTTTCCGTTAACAAGTGCGACAAAATTAAGCACTTTACAAAAATCTATTTTTTCCATTGATCCGATTCGACGCCCCAACACCGACAAAAATGGCTATTGTCCTCAGCCCGGAAACAGCGGCAGCTGAACCCCGGCCAATGTAGCCAATCTCCCAGCAATCTCCCTTATTTCGCGCGATTTCTGCCCCATTCTCGCCACCTTCGCCCTGCAGTTTTACGGAACAGAACTGTGTCCTGCGAACTGGATTCCAGTTTCGAGGAAAGAGGTAATAAATGAGCCAATGTTCCAAATTCACCCGTGGGGGCTCCCAGCCCGCACGTTCTTGGGTCACCACACGTCTGTTGCGTTTTCGCGACACCGAAGATGGTGTTTTGACCATTTTTGCCCTGTTCTCATTCCTTCTCATTCTTATGGTCGCGGGGATCGGCATCGATCTGATGCGCTTTGAACGCGATCGCACGCAGCTTCAAAGTACACTGGATCGGGCCGTTTTGGCCGCCGCAGATCTCGATCAAACGCTCGATGGTGAAACCGTCGTGCGTGACTATTTTGACAAAGCTGGCCTGATCGAAAACCTGAAGAGTGTGACCGTTGAGGAATCGCTTGGGTACGGTAGAGTATCTGCAACAGCAGCCACCGTATTCCCAACCCAGTTCATGCACATGTCAGGTGTCGATACACTCACCGCCCCGGCGGTAAGCGTCGCTGAAGAAAGCATTGGTAAGGTCGAAATTTCGCTGGTTCTCGACGTGTCGGGGTCAATGAACTCAAACAATCGCCTGACGAACCTCAAGGATGCAGCAAAAACATTTGTGGATCACATGCTGGCAAGCACCCGCCCCGGCACCCTGTCCATTTCGCTCATTCCCTACGCGACACAGGTGAATGCCGGCGAGCCGTTGCTGTCACGGTTCAATGTATCCGATGAACATGCTTATTCTCACTGCGTAGATTTCATTGCAGATCAATTCAGCCGTTCGACGCTTGATCGGTCAGAACCAATGATCCGGACAGCGCATTTCGATCCCTTCACCTACTCTGAAAACATGATCAATATGCCGGTTTGTCCGACGCGCCCTTATACGGCCATCCTGCCCCTTACAGCGGATGCAACTGTCCTGCACGACTACATCAACAACCTGACCGCACGAGGCAACACATCGATCGACATCGGTGCCAAGTGGGGAACAGCAATGCTAGACCCCAGCCTTCAGAGCGTTGTCAGCGAACTGATTGATGAAGACAAAATTGACTCCGCCTTTGAAGGCCGCCCCACCAACTATGTCTCTGGCGATGTCCTCAAGGTCATGATCGTCATGTCGGACGGAGAGAACACCAATCAGTACAAACTGAACCCGTCTTTGCGCACTGGTCTGAGCGACGTTTGGTATAATCAAGAGACACAGAATTATAGTATTTTCCACGATAACGGAGGTCACAATTATTACTGGCCTGACCGGAACGATCGAACCGACAATCAGTGGATGGATCATCCCTACGGCAATGGAACGTCTCGGGTTTGTGGCTACAATTCCTACGGATACTACAATTGCTCCGATCAAGAAGAGGCCGGCACGGCAGTACGCCTGACTTACCCCGAATTGATGGCTCAGGTCTCGCTAGCGTGGAATGCCAGATACAACTACGAATTTTCCAGCAGTGCTTGGTCCCAGTGGTATAGTTCAGCGTTCATCAAAGTTGAAGACACTGCAAAAGATCAGCGTACCGATCACATCTGCGATGCAGCCAAAGACGAAGGCATCGTTGTGTACACTGTTGGTTTTGAAGCTCCTAGATCTGGCCAACGCGTGCTCCAACGCTGTGCGAGTTCAGACAGCCACTATTACGACGCAACTGGCTTGGAAATCACCGATGCCTTCCGCTCGATCGCATCCTCCATCCGCAAACTGAGGTTGACACAATGAAGAGCGCCTTTAAGCACTACCTAAAAAGGCTGCGCTACTCCGAAGCGGGCAACGCCACTATTGAATTCGTCATTGTGTTCCCCTTGATGATTGGTCTGCTCTTGTCAGGTTTTGAATTGGGGTTCGTGTCTCTGCATCAGGGTATGTTGGAACGTGCGGTGGATATGACAGTCCGTGACATCCGACTCGGAACCGGCGCGCAATTGCAGCACGATGGCATCAAAAGGGTGATCTGTGAGCGCGCCCAGTTCATCAAAAACTGTGAAGACAACATGCGTCTCGAAATGATCCAGCAGAACCCGCGTGTGGGGATCTTGATCCCGAGCACAGCCGATTGCACCGACAAATCCGAAGAGGTGAAGCCCGTCCGCAATTTCGAGAATGGTCAAAACAACGACCTGATGATTTTGCGGGCTTGCGTTAAGATTTCCCCCATCTTCCCAACGTCGACATTAGGTCACAAGATCAGTGACAACGCCGACAAACAATACGCCCTCGTCGCTATGAGCGCATTCGTGCAGGAGCCGCGTTAAACCATGAAACAGTCAAAACTCTCCCGCTTCATCAAATCCTTTTCTCGGGATACAGACGGTGCTGTTTCAGTCGAATTTGTAGTCCTGTTCCCAATATTGGCCTGGTCCGTGATGGCGGCCTACACGTTCTTCGATGGGTATCGCCAAAGTTCGGTAAATCTCAAAGCCGCCTATACCATCAGTGACCTGATTTCACGCGAAACACAGGGGATCAACGACACCTACATTGACTCGATGCAAACCCTGCTCAGCGTCATGACCCGTAACCCCAACGGGGCCAAGGTGCGCATTTCTGTGATCAAATGGAATGGGCGAAGAAATCGCCATGTTGTCAGATGGTCCGAAGTACGTGGTGATTTTGGCAGCCCGTTGAACAATTCAACCGTGGCAGACATCGAAGACAAACTGCCTGAAATGCCTGACCAAGATCATGTTATTCTGGTTGAAACGAGCGACTTCTATATACCGCCCTTCAAGGTGGGTATCACACCGAAATCTCTCGATAACTTCGTGTTTACCCGTCCCCGCTTTACCGATCAGGTGGCTTGGACCAACAGTTAACCACGCATCGCCATTAACGCTGACAGGGTCTCGGACATGAATTTCGTCTGAGACCCTGGCGCGACACCACCAATTCCAATCCGGCGCCCCATGCGCCACCACAATCCCGGCTGCCACGTGCGGCCTTCTGCTGTTTTCGTGCGCAACAAAAAGCCATTGGATGGCTTAAAGGCAAACACCCCCCGATCCATCGCTTCGATATCCTCGACCAAGGCCAACCGCACGCCCGCGCTCGAGCGTAGCTCGGTCATGGTCAGTTCCAAACGATGGGTCGTGGCCTGATGCATCCGATGCGCGGCCCACAGCGCCACACCACCCACAACCACCAAGAACGCCTGCCAGTGCAATTCCGGCGGCGTGGCAAACGCCACATACAACACCAGCGCCCCTAGGGTTCCCAACACACCGATCCCCATCCAGCGACGCGCGGGCGAGGCCTCGACCACGGCCAAAATCTCTTCTTCTGCGGGATTATCTTGTGACACGGGTGCACTCTCCAGTTTTGTGGCAGACTGCGCTTATCCTGAAATCACCTGAGGGGACACCGCTTTTCTCTTCAACCGCTTCGATACTGCGCAAATTCGCACAATCCACGTGCCAATACTGCAATTGTGAATATGGCTGCACAGACTAGATTGATCGCATCTTCAGGCAACAGGAGGCAGACCATGTCCCTTCGACCCATTCTTGAAACACGCCCCGCCACCCCAACTCTCGAAGGGGCTGGCGTCAAACTGCACCGCGCCTTTGGGTTTCATGACCCAAGCGAGCTGGACCCGTTTCTGCTGTTCGATGATTTTCGCAACGATCACCCCGTCGATTTCGCCAAAGGATTCCCATGGCATCCCCATCGTGGCATCGAAACCATCACCTATGTTCTGTCCGGCACGGTCGATCATACCGACTCGCTGGGCAACAACGGCTCTTTGGGCGCCGGGGATGTGCAATGGATGACAGCCGGGTCCGGCATCCTGCACCAGGAAATGCCGCAAGGAAACGCAAACGGGCAAATGCACGGGTTTCAGCTCTGGGGCAATCTGCCCGCAGATCAGAAAATGACCGCACCGCGCTACCAAGACATGCCCAGCACCGAAATTCCGGTGATCACCGACGATGATGGCACTCAGGTCAAAGTCATCACCGGATCCTTTTGGGGTAAAACCGGCCCGATCAAAGGCATCGCGGCAGATCCTCAATATCTGGACATTCAAATCCCGGCCGGGGTGAAACGCACCTTTCCCGTCGACACCTATCGCCGCGCCTTTGCCTATGTGTTCGAAGGTCAGGCCGCTTTTGCCGACGCCTCAGCTCCGTCGGGCGTCCTGCTGGAAAAAGAGGTCGCCGGTCAGGATGTGAACATCCGCGACATGTCCGGGGATCGCACCTTGGTCCGGTTTGGCACCGGGGATGAAATCACCGTGCAGGCAGGCCCTCAAGGCGTCCGGTTTCTGCTGATTTCCGGCGCGCCCATCAATGAACCCGTCGCGTGGCATGGCCCCATCGTGATGAACACCAAAGAAGAGATCCGCCAAGCCATGCGCGATCTTCGCAACGACACCTTCATCAAAGCCGCTCACTAAACGCGTTTCGCCTGACACCTCTGAATTCAGGCGTTTCAAACCAACGCAAGATCCAGATACACTCACAGAACAAGCGGCTCGGCGATCATGCCGGGCCGCGCCACTGGATCTCGTGAAAGGCCCCGGCATCGCCCTCTACCAATCCTATATCATCTGCACCAGCCCCCGCAGCGGCAGCACCTTGTTGTGCAAACTGTTAGAGGCCACAGGACACTCCGGTCACCCGGGTTCTCATTTCCACCAACCGTCGATCGCGGCTTGGCTCGCCACCTACGGCCTGTCGGATCACCACTTTGCTGACCCCGTCGCGCGCTTGGCCGCGATTTTTGAGGCCGCGCGCCAAACTGGCACCGGCACCGCCGGAATGTTCGGGCTACGCCTGCAACGCCACAGCTTTGATTTCTTTATGCAAAACTTGGCCATCCTGCACCCGAACCACCCCAACGACGCTGACCGCATTCACGCTGCCTTTGGGCGCACACTCTTCATCCACCTGACCCGAGACAATAAACTGGATCAGGCCATTTCGCGTGTCATCGCCGAACAATCTGGCCTCTGGCACAAAGCGGCGGATGGCTCTGAACTGGAACGGCTGTCCGCCCCGCAAACCCCAACCTATGACGAAGCGCGCATTTCTGAACACATCGCCACACTGACCGCCTATGAAGCCCAATGGCAGGCATGGTTTGATCAACAGCGCCTGTCCCCAGTGCGCGTTTCTTACGACGACTTGTCCCACGCCCCGACGCAACAACTGGCCTGCATTCTGGATGCACTGGGTCTGGATCCAGCCCTAGCCACAGATGTCACTGTCCCAACCGCTAAACTCTCTGATCAAACAAACCAAGCTTGGGCGCAGCGATACCAGGCAGAGGCTTCAGCACCCTAGCCTGTCAGGCTGCCACAGCCTTGCGCACCATGTTCCAATAGATCGTTTCAACTTCGTCCAAAGACAAACGCCCGCCGCTGCTGAACCAGGTGTTCACCCCGGTCAACATGGCAATCACCGCCATCGCCGGGATCTTGGTGTCAGACACCGCAAACGCCCCCTCAGAAATGCCGCGCTGCACAATCGCTTCCAACTCATCCTCGTACTGCCGGCGCAACGCCTCAATCGTGGCAAAGTTGTCGGGGCTCAGATTGCGCAACTCCATATAGGCGATAAACACCTCTTCTGGCCGTTCCGAGTGGAACCGGATGTGAAACCGCGTGAAATCTTCCAACGCCTCCACAGCCGTCGCAAAATCGCCCCGCGCGGCGCGCGCGCTCAGCAATTCATCCATATGCGTCCGCATCAGGCGAAACAGCAGGCTTTGCTTATCCGGGGTATAATTATACAACGCGCCCGCCTGCACCCCCACCTCTTTGGCAATCTGGCGCATCGACACGGCCGCATAGCCATGACGCGCAAACAATTGCAAAGCAGCCGCACGAATACGCGGGCCGGTGATGTCAGAATGTGAACCTTGGGTACGTGCCATAAAGCTACGCTATCTGAACATACGTTCAAATAAAACCCTCTCCAACGATCAAATCAGACCCTGCCCCCGGCGGACACTCACACAGTCAAGGCCTTGTACATCATCGACCCCCAAGACAACGAGCGGTCAAAAAACCGCTCGGTCAACGTGGGCAACGCCCCCGTCATCGCCCGATATCGGTCCCTGTCCAATACCACAGACCGCATACCATCAGCCAAAGCCGCCACATCGCCGGCAGGGAATTCAACGCTGCCCTCTGGAAACAAATCCCGCGCAGGCACGATTGAACTGGTGACCGAGGGCACATTGTGGATCGCGGCCTCGATCACCACCAACGCCAAACCCTCATAATCCTGCGTTGGGCAAATCAACAGATCCGAATGTGCCAGCAACCCATGCACCTCCCCTGCCGCCAGCAATCCATGCAGCGTGATGCGGTCCTTGAACGGGGACGCGGCAACCATCCCCGCCAACTCTTCCGAGGCAGATCCAACACCCGCAATGCCAAGCGTCACATCAGGGGCGTCTGCCGCCAGACTGTCAAACGCCGACACCAGATCAAACACCCCCTTTTCGGGCTCAACTCGGCCCAAATACACCAACCTGCGCGCCTCTCGGTCCTGTGCTCTGGGGGCCTCGGGCGCAAACTGGTTCAAAACCTGTGGCATCTCAACAAAACACGTCTCTCGGCGCACGCCCAAAGCCTCTAGCTGCTGCGCGCACTCGTATGAGGTGCACACAGCCGCATCCACCCGACGAAACGCCTGACGTTTGTGCGCCAGCCGCCTCCGTCCCCGGAAATCCGTTGGCTGCTGCCCCATCGGCCAAAAGGCATTGTGCACTGTCAGGATCACCCGCGCGCTGTCCGGAAGTGTACGGATCAAAGCATCCGGCACATCCCCCCCGATGATGATCACATGCGGGTTCATCTGTCGGACCCGGTCCCGTGCCGCTCGGTAAAAATTATATTCATCAAGCCGATAGCCAATACGCCCTCCGCCATGTTTGTGCGGCGTATAGATGAACTCAAAATCATCTGCTGGGGTGTCAGGGGCGATATCGCTTTCGGTCAGGACCAGCCCCTTGGCGCGCAACTTGCGCGACAGGGCGTAGAACATACTGGAATAAGCAATCACCGGCGTTCTGGGATCCTGACGCCCCTCGGCCCAGCGGTTAAAGGTCCCAACCACATCCCCCGGCCCGCCAAAGAACAGAATCCGCAGCTCACTGTCGGCCTCTAGCCCGCACATGCGACGGACTTGTTCCGGGGCATCATCAGGCAAGGATACACAATGCTCAACACGATCCTTGTTCTGCATCACCAAAACTCCCCTCTTCACCAGAGACCAGTGTAGGGGATTCCATCCAACTTGCATAAAAATTCGAACAAATACCGGATGTTCTCGATAAAACCGGGGCTTCTGATCAACAATTCCGCCTTAGGCCCGCTGTTTGTTCAAAACCGGTGCGCGCGCGACGGCAACACGCAAAAGCGAACCGAGTTTTCGAAATCAAAAAAGGAAGGAAGTGGTACCACCACCCCGGCTCGAACGGGGGACCTCCTGATCCACAATCAGGCGCTCTAACCTACTGAGCTATGGCGGCACTGGGGGCGATTTAGAGAAGTCTCCGAGGGTTTGCAAGGGGGTTAAAGATCAATTCGCCAAGTTTGTTCAATCAAATCCACCCCAAAAGAATGAACCGGTGCGCTGTCGACCATCTCCCACCCATTCGCCGCATATAAGGCACATGCGGCCCGGTGACTTTCGTGCGTCCAAAGTACCATTTCACTATAACCGACCTCGCGCGCAAAATCCATGCAGGTGCGCAACAACCGATGCCCTAACCCCTGCCCACGCGCTTGTGGTGTCAGCAGAAATAGCCGCAACTTGGCCGTATAAGCGCCAATACTGACACAGAAAATGCACCCGACCCGATGCCCATCAACGGTGGCGATCCACCCCCGCTCCCGTTCCGGATTATGGCCATCCACGAAATCCCGCAGGATTTGCGTTACCAATTCCCCGAAACTGTCGTCGAATCCCTCTTCCTGCGCATAGTGCAGTCCGTGCTGCGCAATCACCCAAGCGGCATCTGATGGTTCGAATCTGCGAATGTTTACCGTACTCATACCCCATCAAACCCCGAACCCTGCTTGATTTACAACCCACTTGGCGATAGCAGAAACCCGCATCCAGCGGAGACAGACATGGGTATCAACACCGAAAGCGAAATCGAGGCCAACCTGCAGATCGGTCCGACCGACGAAGGCATGGTTCGAATCTTTATCGAATCGCAAGGCATCGAGGTCCCAATGGATTTCGATCCCGAAGAAGCCGAAGAAATTGCCGAAGAGATCCGCGCCGCGGCACAGGCCGCGCGCAGCGTGACCGGTTAAATTCTTGGATCGCGCAGCGCCAACAGGCGCCGCGCGGCATCTGTGGCGAATTTTTGGATCATCTTTTTGCGCCGCGCCGGGGCCAGCTTTGCCTCAGGCCCCATACGAATGATCTCCGCGCCATAGGAATCGGCAATGATCAGCCCGGTTTCGTCTGGCAGCAGCTCGGTTGGAAACTCCAGATCCACGGCCCAGAAATAGCGATCGCACCACTCCAGATAGCCCTGCCACTTGCTGTCCGATTGAAAATCGGCGCGACTGGACTTGCATTCGATCACCCAGATTTCGCCCTTGGGGCCCAGTCCGATCACATCCACGCGCAACCCGCGTGCTGGTACGAATTCCTCAACAGAAACAAAACCATGACTGGTCAAATGACGCGCAACGCCGCGCGCAAGTTTTTGTCCCGGTTGAAGATCTGGCATCATCCTCCAAACGTGAACAAACCATAAACAAAAAGCAAGACCGAAAATCGCCCTTGACGTGATACCGTTTAGTATCACATAGTCATAATACCAAATGGTATCCTAAAAATAGGAGGGCTCAAATGAACGACATGACCCAACAGGCCTTTCGGGCCCTCTCAGACCCGACCCGGCGCGATATTGTGCGCCTGCTGTCCCACGATGACATGACAATTGCGCAGCTGACCGACCAGTTCGACATGACCCGCGCCGCCGTCAAAAAGCACCTGACCGTCCTGTCAGACGGCGGTTTGATCACCGTTGAACCTCGGGGGCGCGAACGGGTGAACCGTCTGAACCCTATAGGCATGGCCCCGGTGCTGGACTGGTTCCAATACTTTGACCGGTTCTGGGATGATCGCCTTGCCAGCCTGAAAACCGCCATTGAAACCCAAACAGCAAAGGACATCTCATGACTGATAAGATCTTGCACAAATCCATTTACCTGAACGCCACCCCGGCACAGGTCTGGGCCTATCTGACGGACCCCGACATGTTGGCCCAATGGTTTCACAAACCAGATGCCCCCCTCACCCAAGGCGCAGCGCTCAAGATGCACGGCACCGACAGCGGTGATCTGTTGATCTGGGGCGAGGTACGCACAGCCCGCGAACCCGAATTTCTGGAATATACGTTTACGATCAAACCCATGGGCGATGCGGTCAGCACCGTCAAATGGACCCTGACCCCGGTCGAGGGCGGCACACAGCTGTCCCTAACCCACGAAGGCCTGCCCCAACATGCCGAAGCTTTCGGTCTGATCCTCGCGCTCGATAGAGGGTGGGAAGGTCACATGGACCAAATGCGCACAGCCCTGCATGACACCGTGGCCGCTTAAGTCCCTGCGGCCCCTTGTATCGCCCCGCCGCGCGCCCTAGGTAGGGGCGTGGCGGGTTCTGCCCTACTCGTGTCAGGTAGCATTCCAGTGGCCTTAAGCATTTCCAAGGGAGCTGGCTCTGTTCGGATCCTGGTCCGTTTAACTGGCGCCCACCTGTACATACAGGTCCCCGGGAATCAAAACCGCACGGTTGCTTGGTGGTCCCGTCACACTTTCAGCCCCGCCTCTGGCCGGGCACATACTCACAATTAGCGCTTAGTCTTTGATTTCGATGCAACGACAGGCACCGCCTGCAACGTTGGTGTGATCGGCGTCCCACGGCGTGGACCTTTGGGCGTTTCTGCCATATTCATCACGGCCCAGCCAAACTGAACCCCGGCAAAAACGACCCCGTTGGTGAACCACAGCATTCCAACTGCAACCACTCCCATATCCGATCCGCTGACCAGCGACCACAGGTTGGCAACGTTCAACCACAGCAGCAATCCAGTGAACAACGCGGACAAAGCGAACCCGATCAAGACATGGGTGACGTAGAGGCGGATCAATTTGGGCATACCATTCTCCTTTACACATTCCAAATTTAGGGCATATCCTTGAAAAAGCACCTGCGTCTTTTTCGCCCAAGGCCCCATACCCAAGAAAGCCAAATACCGAATGCAATCCGTTAGCTCGTTCGCCCTAGATCTTCTGGATGAATTGTCACAACGCTTTACTGACCGGGATAGATGGGAATTTGTGGTCACCAGCCTGTCGGAATTTGGGTTCAATGCGCTCAACCTGGCCAGCTTCTCTCCCGAATCCGGCATCATTCACTGGGCCCGCACCTCGATGTCCGAGGAATGGCTGCAGATCTATTCAGATGGCGGTTATGCCGAAGGCGACCCAATTCTGGCACAGGTAACCAACGGCGTCGAAAGCATCTATGTCAACGCTGAAAGCCGCGCCAAATCCAGCAACGTTGAAATCGCGTCCAAACTCTACTCTGGCTTAGAGACGGCAGGATATAACCATCTGTTCAGCCTCGTGGTGCCCTGCCCTGATGACGAGGTCAAAATCGTTATCCTCAGCTCCAACCGACCAGATGCAGAACAGATCATGACGGAACAGGCGCGCGAAATGCGCATCCTCGCCACCGTCATTGCAACAAACCTCGGCTCCGAAACCGAAGGTGTGCCCAGCGGGATCCATGATCTCGCCCCGCTTGTCGCCAATGCACCCCCCCTGTCACAGCGAGAAAAGCAGGTTCTGCTTTTGCTCGGGGATGGGCTGCGCAACGATCAGATTGCCGCCAACCTCGAGATCAAAGAGGTCACCGTGCGTGCACATCTCAAAACCGCCCGGGAAAAGCTAAACGCCCCCACCCGCGAGGCCGCCTTGGTGCGTGCTGTGCAGATGGGACTCTTGCGCCCCACGATGCCTCATCACCCCTGATCAGCCCCCCCCAAACCCTCTACAAAATGCCCAATTTTTAACCGTTTTGGCGGTATTCGCATGTTTTTGAGCCTACATGTGCGACAACACCTCCTATCGTTTTCGATAAGTAGCCATTTGAGACTCGCTCGGGTATCTTTGATCCTGTCTTGAAACCTCTGTTGTGAGTGGTGGTCTTCAGGAAGTTTTGGAGTGTTTATTAAGTGCTTATCTGACGCAGGTGTCTCTTAAAGACTCCTGCGTTAATTTTATTCTGGGCCTGTGTCATCGGCTCACTTCCCAGCTTACAACCTGCGCTGACATGCAAAAACACCGCTGTTGCCAATGCAAACAGCGGTGCCATTCAAGCCGGATTTTACGGGTCAAACGTCAAAACGCTTCGGGACGGGCCTCGCGCGCCATATGATCCAGAACTGCATTGACGAAACTCGCCTCTTTGCCGTCCGGGAAAAACGCCCGCGCAATGTCCACAAACTCGACAATCACCACCTTGGGCGGCGTCTCGGTCTGCGTCATCTCGGCACCAGCCGCACGGAACAATCCACGCAGCGTGGGGTCGATCCGGGCAATCGGCCATTTCGCGACCAAGGCCCGATCGGTCATCTGGTCGATCAACGCCTGATGGTTCACCGCATTGCTGACCAGCGCGCGAAACAGGGCGCTGTCGCCCTCTTGCATCTCGTCGCCTTCATAGACGGCCCCAAACCGGTGGTCCAAAAACTCCACGATCACCTGCTCGGTGGTCTGGGATGTCTGTTCCATCTGATAAAGCGCCTGCACAGCATACAGCCGTGCGGCGGATTTCATCTTGCGTTTCTGGTTGCCCGACAGGGGCGCGTCTGCGTTTGTCATGCGGTCGTGGATCCGTTGGTATCGCCAGCCATCAGGATGGACTCCGAAGGGGCCTTGAAACCGACACCCTTCTTCAAAGCGCCCCACTTACGGCTGAGTGCGATCAGATGCAAGGCCGCAGCGGCCGCTCCGCCACCTTTATTCTGATCTTCGGGGTCTGCACGCACTTCCGCCTGCGGTCGCGTCTCAACGGTCAGGATGCCATTGCCGATGCACAGCCCCTGCAAACCCATCAATTGAATGGCGCGACTCGAATCGTTGCACACCGTGTCGTAGTGGGTGGTTTCGCCACGAATGACACAGCCCAGCGCCACATACCCGTCGAAATTCGCCTGACGATCCGCCATCGAAATCGCCGTTGGGATTTCCAGCGCACCGGGCACCTGGGCGATCTCATAGCTGCCACCCGCTGCTTCGATCTCAGCCACAGCCCCAGCAACCATATTGTCCGCGATATCTTTGTAATACGGCGACACAACGATCAAAATCTTGACGGGGCGGTCAAACTCCGCACGCGGCATGATGTAATGCTGCTCATGTCCGGCCATGTGACTTACTCCTCGTCCAACCGGCTGGTGCCGGTGATTTCCAACCCATAGGCGTCCAACCCCACAACATTGGGTGCGGGTGAATTGGTCAACAGGGTCAACTGGCTCAGGCCCAGCGACGACAGGATCTGCGCGCCCAACCCGTACTGACGCAACACTTTGGTCGACACTTCCTGACCAACGCCCCCTTCGGTTTTCACCGCGTGATCGACATCACGCAACAACACCACAACGCCGCGTCCCTCTTCGGCAATCCGGTTCATCGCATTGCTCAGCTTTTCAGACCGCGTCGCGCCGCCAATCGCCAAGACATCGCGCATGGCGTTCAACACGTGCATCCGCACCATCACCGGCTCTTCGCCCGAGATATCGCCTTTGATCATCACGATGTGCTCGTCACCATGGGTCTCGTCGCGATAAATCCGCATGGTCCAATCGCCCCCATGCTCGCTGTTGACCACCTCTTCGCTGGTTACACGTACAAGGTTGTCGTGACGACGACGGTACGAGATCAGATCGCTGATCGTGCCGATCTTCAACCCGTGCTTCTGGGCAAAGGCGACCAACTCGGGCAGACGCGACATGGTGCCGTCGTCGTTCATGATCTCACAAATCACGCCCGATGGGTTCAAGCCGGCCAGACGGCTCACATCGACCGCAGCCTCGGTATGGCCCGCACGGACCAACACTCCACCATCACGTGCCCGCAACGGGAACACATGACCCGGAGTCGCAATATCATCGCCGGATTTGCCCGCATCGATCGCCACGGCGACTGTCCGCGCCCGGTCATGCGCCGAAATCCCGGTGCTGACCCCCTCACGCGCCTCGATCGAAATGGTGAACGCGGTCTCGTGCCGGGATGAATTGTTGGTCGACATCAACTGTAAACCCAGCGCATCAATCCGCTCTTCGGTCAGGGTCAGACAGATCAGTCCGCGCCCGTGGGTCGCCATGAAATTCACCGCTTCTGGCGTCGCCATCTGCGCCGGAATCACCAGATCCCCTTCGTTTTCACGATCTTCGTGGTCGATCAGAATGAACATCCGACCGTTGCGCGCCTCGTTGATGATTTCTTCGATGGGCGAAATCGCTTCGCTCCACGTGGTTTCAACGGGTCCGGGTGTTTCAAAGCTCATGGCAGCAGCCTTCTGTCGACAATGGATCTTGGGGCCGGGATATCCCAGCCAGACGATAATTGCCAGTCCCGACAGGTAAGACAAACGCTGGACGTAACGCTCCGTCAGGCGTTAGCGTGCAAACAATATGAGGGAGAGGAGAAACCCCGAATGCGCACATCCCGCATCATCACCACAGTCGAAGCCCACGCCGAAGGCGAACCCGGCCGCGTCATCACCGCCGGCCTGCCCCATATGCCGGGCAACAGCGTGTTTGAAAAAATGCAGTGGATGCAGAAAAACGCAGACGATGTGCGCCTGCTGATGTTGCGTGAACCACGCGGCAACCCAGCGCTCTGTTGCAATGTACTGGTGCCCCCCTGCGACCCTGCGGCCGATGCTGGGTTCATCATCATGGAACAGACCGAATACCCGCCCATGTCCGGCTCCAACACCATCTGTGTCGTGACCACCCTGCTGGAAACTGGCATCCTGCCGATGGTCGAACCGGTCACCGAACTGACGCTCGAGGCCCCCGCCGGGCTGATCAAGGTGCGTGCCGATTGCAAGGACGGTAAGGTCACGCGCGTCACCTTTCGCAACGTGCCAGCATTTGCCATGCATCTGGACGCTGAAATCGACCTGCCCGGCTTTGGCAAGGCAGTGGTCAACGTCGCATGGGGCGGCATGTTCTTTGTTCTCGCCGAAGCCGCACAATTTGGTCTGGACCTGATCCCTGAAAACGGCGCTGCCATCGTCAAGATATCCGAGGCCCTGCGCGTCGCCACCGCCGAACAGTTACCTGTGGTGCACCCCGAAAATCCGGCCATCACCGGCCCGACCATCTCGCAACTGTTCGCCCCACCCAAGGCCCCCGGCACCGATGGTCTGGGCGCGATAACACTATCCACCGGCGACTTTGACCCCAACCGCCCCGAAAACCTAACCGGTATTCTGGATCGCTCCCCCTGTGGGACAGGCACCTGCGCCAAAATGGCGGTGCTGCACGCCAAGGGCCTGTTAGAGGTCGGGCAGGATTATGTGAACGCTGGCCCCATGGGCACTACCTTTACGGGACGGATCAAAGACACCACCAAGGTCGGCCCCTATGACGCGATCATCCCAACGCTGTCGGGGCAAGGCTGGATTTATGGCACAGCCAATTGGTCACTAGACCCAAGTGACCCGTTCCAACAGGGCTATACAATCGGCGATATCTGGGGCTGACCTATCGCCCCAATGGCTCAGGCGTCTGAGGCGGGGAACACGAAACAGCGATCCCGCCGCACCGTCAACCACATCACACGACCGGCCTCTGGCACAAACACGTTCGGAACGGTTGCACGCAACAACGCACCATCAAAGTCCATGCGGAATTCCACCAGACTCTCGTTGCCCAAAAAGCGCGCCCGCTGCACGATGCCCCGCGCCGCCACCCCATCGCTGGGGGTTGGCAGCGGTCCGCGCCCGTTGCGGTCAAAGTCGATGCGCACATGTTGGGGGCGGAACACAATGTCCACCTCCGTGCCATCGGCCACGCCCGGTGCCAGAAACTGACCAAAGGGTGTTTCGGCCAGCGCGCCGTTCACCGTGGCACGCAACACATTGGTATCGCTAAAGAACGCCACAGCGGACCGATCAACCGGGCGGGTATAAACGTTGTACGGCGCACCCTGCTGCACAATCTTGCCACTGCGCATCAAGGCGATCTCATCGGCCATGCGCATTGCCTCTTCAGGCTCATGCGTCACCAGCAAAACAGCGGCGTCTTCTTCTTTCAACAAGCTCAACGTTTCATCGCGGATGCCGTCGCGCAGCCGATTGTCCAGCCCTGAAAACGGCTCGTCCATCAGCATGATCCGCGGCCGCGGGGCTAAGGCGCGCGCCAAGGCCACCCGCTGCTGCTCACCGCCCGACAACTGATGCGGAAACCCGTCGATAAAACGGAACAAATCCACTCGCTTCAGCAATTCTTCGACCCGGGCGCGTTTCTCGGCCTTGGATCCCTTCAGACCAAAGGCGACGTTATCCGCCACGCTCAGATGCGGGAACAGGGCAAAGTCCTGAAACATCAGCCCGATTTCACGTCGCTCAGGCGGCACACGAAACACGGTGTCACAGATCAGCTTGCCATCCACATAGATCTCGCCGCTGTCCTGCATCTCGACACCCGCAATCATGCGCAATGTCGTCGATTTGCCGCAGCCCGATGGCCCCAGCAAGCAGGTCACCTGCCCCGCTTGAATGGTCAAGGACACGTCATCCACCACCGCGCGCCCGTCAAACTGACGCACGATATTGCGGATTTCCAACCGGGGTGCCTGTATTTCAGCGCTCAAAGCAAGCCTCACTGCCTTTTCCGATCAATTTCATCGGACTTGGGACGGGATAGCAACCCGCCCCTTCAGGCGCAAGACATCAGCAACAGCTGACTTCGCCGCCAGACTCTTGCAAAAACGGGCTTTCGCCGCCGCACCCTTCAAAAATTCCGTAATGCGTGTCGAAATTTCCGATGAATTCGAAATGTTCGGCAAAGCGCGTGTTTTTCAACATCATCCACGTGTTGCCGCAAACCGGGAACACCTTGCCCGTTTCGATCACGTGATGATCGTCCAACGCAAAGGCATGCGGCGCATGTTCCACCATGCCCTTGTAAATCACCGCCTGCCCGTATTCCTCGCAAGCCGGTTCAAGATCATCCAGCTTGAACAACCGATAGGTCGCCGACAGGAACGACAACGGCGCAATCCGCGCCTCCAACTCGGGGTTCTCGATGGTCAGCGGACGATGCGTCACCCGGCGCGGATCATTGAACCCAGACGCCTTGGCAATGTTCAGAAAATCATTCCAATACAGCGCACCCGACAGGCATTCGCCATACAGAACCTCGTCTTCAGCCATTGCCTTGGGCACACGACGATCCGCATACACATCCGAGAAATACATCTCCCCGCCCGGTTTCAACAGGTTATGCACCCCGCGCAGCACCGCACCCTTGTCGGTGGCCAAATTCACCACACAGTTCGACACGATGATATCAAACGATCCCGGCTCCAGATCCAGCTCGTCCAGCTTTTCGATATAGCCATGGTGGAATTCAACATTGCTTTCAGCAAAGCCAAACGCCTCGGCGTGATAGGCCTCATGCGCACGGGCCACATCCAACTGCGCCGGGGTCATATCAACGCCGACCACACGACCGGTTTCGCCAACCATCGCAGCCAAGGCATACACATCACGCCCCGCCCCACAGCCCAGATCCAAAATCCGCATCCCCGTCAGATCCAGCGGCGCAATCAGACCACAACCATAATAGCGGGTCAGAACCTCGTCATGGACCTTGCTCAGGATCTTTTTCAGATGATCCGGCATGTCTGCCGGTGAACAACACGCATTGGTCTGCAAATCATCGCTGCCTTGCAAGACTTCACCATAATAGTTCTGCACGGATTCATGTTTCATCTGAGGGTCCTCATCCTGATCGTTGTGGCTGAGCTAACGTCTCGCAGCCCATCCCGCAATCCTTAGCCGTGAAACCTAACACAAGCGTGACCAATTCCCGCCCTAAAACAGAACCAAAGGGGCAACCCGCCCCTTATGCCTGCAACAGATCAAACTCTGTCTCAGCCCGCACCACGCCATTGACCTGAATTTGCAATCGATGAACGCCCGGCACCAACCGGAACGTGGTCGCATTGCCTTTCAGCTTGTGCACCTTGCTCAGGGTGATCGCACCGCCTTTGACAACCCTCTGTTTCAACTTATGCACCTTGGCCGACACTTTGCCCCCCGGTCGCTGGAAATGGATGATGTAATCCACCAACACCGGCACCTCACCCACCCCCTCAAGTGTAACGTCAAACGTCAAGGCCCCGTTGATCTGCGCCGGGCCGCTGACTGTAACCGAAACCGCCAGATCCGCCTCAGGATCAAACCCCAACATCGCCATCGCTCCGGGGTGCCCTGCTTTGACCAGCCCGCGCAAAGCATGACCGGTCATCCAGTCCAACTCGGCTGCTTGCTGATCCCCAGCATCGCGCCACCCCGCCAAACGGTCCAGCACCAGACCCGGGTCTTTCTTGGCAATGTCATTCAGGTGATTGGCAATGGATCGCGTCACATACCGCGTGTCATCCCCATGCAATTGATCCAACAAGGGCAGCGGGTCGCTTAACCCCAACCCCACGGCCATGCCCCAAGGCAAACGAGGGCGCGTGCCCTCACTCACCAATCGGCGCAAGTGATAGCTGTCGTGCCCGGCCCAATCCTGCATCCGCGCCAGCACCACATCGGGCCAGCGGTTCAGAAACGGACGGATCGCCCACTCCATCGAAAACCGCTGTGTGATCTCTTCGATCACATCCAATGCCAATTCCGGATGCTCGATCCCAACCTCGGCCACCCAATCGCCCAATGGGGCAAAGATGAAATCACCGAAATCATCATCCGACTTGCCCGGATCCAACGGCGGCGGCAGCGCGCGCAAGATCACCGGGGCCACATCCGGCAGATCGCCGGGCACCGCCTCAGCCAGACATTCCGCAATCCACGCCATGCGCGCCTTGAGCTCCAGATCCAGCAACCGCGACATCACCCGCGCCTCAAACGCCGCCGCATCAAAGCAACCCTGATCAAAAAGGCCCGCCAAATAGCGGACCTTTTGCACATTGAACAACTGATCTTTCAAAGGATCATCCTTTACATCGTGATGTTGGTTGCGCCGCCATCCAACAGGATGTTCTGGCCCACCATGAACCCCGCATGCTGTGAACACATAAACGCACAGGCCGCACCAAATTCCTGCCGCGTGCCATATCGGCCCGCCGGAATCGTCGCCTCGCGTGCGGCTTTGGCTTCGGCCATCGTGATCCCTTGCTGGGCCGACACGCCTGTATCCAGCGACACCGCTCGGTCCGTTGCATGAATGCCCGGCAACAGGTTGTTGATGGTCACGCCCTTGCCCGCCACCTGACGCGCCGTGCCCGCCACATAGCCGGTCAACCCGGTCCGCGCCGCATTCGACAGACCCAACACACCAATCGGCGCACGCACGGATTGCGAGGTGATGTTGACCACCCGGCCCCATCCTTTGTCCATCATGCCCGGCAACAGCGCCTTCATGAACGCAATCGGCGCCAGCATGTTGGCATCCAGCGCCTTGATGAAATCGTCGCGATCCCAATCCGACCACATGCCGGGGGGCGGACCACCCGCGTTGGTGACCAGAATATCAACACCCTGCGCCGCCTCGATCACCTGCGCTTGGCCCTCCGGCGTCGTCACATCACAAGCCAGCGTCACGACGTTTACCCCATGCGCCGCCCAGATCGCCTCCGCCGACGCCTCCAGCGCCTCGGACCCGCGCGCAGTCATGATCAGATCAACCCCCGCCTCTGCCAAAGCCTCGGCACAGCCCAGACCCAACCCCTTGCTGCTGGCCGACACCAACGCGCGCTTTCCGGCAATTCCCAAATCCATCACGATTTCTCCATTTGCATGTTCTGTTGCGTCAGAGTTAGCACCAGCGCAAAAGCAATTGCCAGCACTTCGCCGAACCTCTGACCGATATCCGCCACAATCTGGCGCTATACCTGACTTGTTTCAAACCACCCGAATACCCAGTTTTCCAGTACCCTCAACAGCAAGAGACACTTTACCCGTGATCGCCATTAGCCCCATCCAATCCATCCCCGTCTACCGCGCCGATACCTTTACGGTGATCAATGGCGCCAACTTCGGGGACGAAATCTCGCCGATGGATGATCTGATGCTGGACGATATCTATGGCCTTGATCTGGGTGCCACTCTGCGCCGCCTGTCGCTGGAAACCCACCCCGACGGCAGCTTTCACATCGCGGGCGACACCGAACTGGGCCGCTCCGGCGACCAGATCCATCTGGATTGCGCCCTGGCTCTGATGTCCCCCGACGGCCTCACGACCGAGGCACTGGTGCTGGTCGAGGTCGACGAAACCAGCCATATTGCCGACGTCTACCTGCTGCCCCTCGCCCCGCTGCTCCCCAAAACCGACTATTCCCTCGTCGGTATGGACCGCGATAGCGCCCGCCAGAAATTCGCCCAAGTCGCGTGCGTGTCGTTTACACGCGGCACCCACATCACACTGGCCTCAGGCGCACAGGTCCGCATCGAAGACCTGAAAATCGGCGACAAGGTCCTGACCCGTGACGATGGCATCCAGCAAATCCGCTGGATCGGCCAAAGCACCGTGCGCGCCACCGGCGATTTCGCCCCCATCGTGATACAGGCCGGAACCCTGAACAACGAACACGACCTAACCGTCAGCCCCGACCACCGATTGTTTGTGTATCAACGCACCGATCAAATCGGCGCTGGCTCAGCCGAGCTGCTGGTCAAGGCCCGCCATCTGGTCAATGATGACACCGTCACAGTGATGGACGGCGGTTTTGTCGACTATTTCCAGATCCTGTTCGACCGCCACCACATCATCTACGCCGAGGGCATCGCCGCCGAATCCATGCTGGTCGACCCCCGCACCAAACCGGCGCTCCCCGAGGATCTGCTGGAAAAACTCAGCCCCCTGCTGAAACACTCCGACCGCGAAGGCCACGGGTTAGACGTCGCCAAAGCCCTCCTGGACCGCCCCGACGCCATAGCCCTGCTGAAACGCGCCTCCACGCGGTAAACCTTACTGTAATGACTGCTGTCAGCCCAAAGGTGACAACGGATTTTGACACGTTCGGCGGAGAGCGGACCTTCGCTGTGGTCAGCTCCAACGGCAGCAATACGTAGGAAGTGGACTTTAGAAAGCTTTCAGCCCGGCACAGAGCGGTCCTATTTCGGCAGTACATTAGGCGATGTACTACAGGCAAAATGACCAGTTTTTACGTTACTGTTTGAAACGTAGCGATCTACTTCCCCGTGTCTTTGCCAGACCTTTCACGGAACTGTTGGGGCGAAAGATTGGTCTGCGATCGGAAGAAACGTGCAAAATGGGACTGATCTTCGTACCCCAGAGATTGGCCGATCTTGGCGACGGTAAGAGATGAGTTCAAAAGAGCGTCCTTTGCCAGCTCTATCCGCAAGCCTTTGACTTCCCGCGCAACGGTTGTTTTGTGAAGTCTCAGCGCTGCCTCCAAACTCTTCACTTCCAAGCAAAGCGCTTCAGAAAGCTCTTTCGAGCTCACAGTGGGGTTCAATAACAATGGTCGGGCTGCGCTGCGCAAAGCGGCAATAATCGACAAGTTGGGCTCAGTGGTCGGCGTCCCATTTTCTTTGGCGATATTTAATTCAAACGGCGCTCCTAGCCATTTGGTTGGAAAACTTAGACCTAACTCTCTGTCGTTTGTTTTTGCGATCCCTACCCCCTTGTACCCGCGTGGAAAGACTTCGGGAAAGGTGGTAGTGATCAGTACTTTATCAGGCTCCCAGCGGGTTCCAACGGACATTTCCATCAACCGCAAATGAATGCCTGCTCCAAAACCATCCACTTGCTTAGGGGGATTACGTGTGTGGGCCAACCGTTTGATCGAATAAAGGGTGCGGTCCGCTTCGATTTTCATCGCGTGTCGAACTGAACTTGATTCCTGCGGTACCCGCATAATGTAATTGCACAGGAAATCAGCAATTGTTCGCGAATTTTGAGCAGCTACCGCGACCAGTGGCCACCGGGTCAGATCGAATTGCTCGCCGATGTGACACCCCAAATATGGATTGTCGGAAAGATTGGCCAATTCGTTGCAAAGCCCATAAATTATTTCCGCATGGACCGTCGCCTCAGGGTCCCGCAACACCTTTGGATCCAGACCCATCGCCTTCAATGCAGGATTAGGATTGAGGCCAAGCGTTTCTACGTGCTGCACAAACGGCATCACGAGAACCGCACGAATGAAGCCATCAGCGCCTGAAGTCATCGGTTTGTCCTTCCCGGTTAACCCGTTGCTGTAGTTTCTCACGATTGCACACCTGATGTCGGCCAGTTTTAGGCGTATTTTGGGAAATATGCTGTGAAACTGGCCGACATTCACAAACTAATATGTGTACCGTTCATAGCAAGCCACTGATTGAAGGAGAATAAAATGTTTCGAATGGTCGCAAAATTTGCAACTGTTGTTTCAATCTCACTTGTCGGAATACCGGCAGCTGCACAAGAGGATGCGGCATTGCCGCAAACGCTGTTTACAAACGTCCATGTATTTGACGGTCTGAACGAAACCCGGATCGAAAATGCAAACGTTCTGGTCGAGGGCAACCTAATCAGGACGATCTCGACTGATGCAATCGATGCACCCGGAGCCGAGATTATTGACGGCGGTGGCCGTACATTGACGCCCGGTTTTGTCGAAGCGCACGCTCACCTCATGCTAATGGGCCCCAGCCTGCCATCCATGGAAGCGAACACCACGTGGGAAGATTTTGCTATCCACGGGACAAAAATGGCTGAAATGTACCTGATGCAAGGTTTCACAACCGTTCGGGATGCAGGGGGCGGCAACGGGGGGCTGAGACGGGCGATCGACTCAGGCCAGATCCTCGGCCCTCGGTATTATCCATCGGCTGCATTTATCGGAACGCGTGGCGGTCACGCTGACTTCGCGAACTTTACTGCACCTCCGGGGTCCGAAACCAATATGAGCCGGCTCAATATGGCCCGCGAAGCCGACAATGTCGGTGATGTTCAAAAATATGGGCGCAACAATTTCCGCATGGGTGCAACTCAGTTGAAATACATGCAGTCCGGCGGCGTGGTTTCCGCCTTTGACCCATGGCAGTTACTGGCTGGATCACAGGAAGAGATTAAAGCCGCCGTTCAGGTCGCCAATGAATACGGCAGCTATGTCATGGCACATTCCTACCGCAAGGAGGCCATCATCAGCGCATTAGAAGCCGGAGTACGCAGCATTGAACACGGCTTCGCTTTTGACTGTGAAGTTGCGGAGCTAATGAAGGAAAAGGAGGCATATATAACAACCAATCTCACGGCCTTTGATCCGGGACTGTTGGATATTCCCGCCGTTGCGAGTGTGCCCGCCAGCCTTGCTAAGGCCAAATCTGCCTCTGCGACTTTTGCAGGTTATATCGACAACATGAATGAATGCCCTGTAAAACGTGCGTTCCAGACAGACTGCGTAGGTACTGTCGACGCATGCAACATTCAAATTGCATACGAAAAGAAGCTGAACGATGACTTCTTTGGTCCCCATGCTTCTTTGGTCACTTTAACGTCTACGGGCGGTGAACTGGTTGCTTTGTCCGGCGACTTCATGAACCCCTACACAGAGGGCAAGCTGGGTGTGATCGAAGAGGGCGCCTATGCCGACATCCTACTGCTTGACGGTAATCCACTGGAAGATTTCAGCGTTGTTGGAACCGGGGATAAATGGTTTGGCGCCGATTTGCGTCCCGATAGTCCCGAAACCATTCGCCTGATCATGAAGGACGGTGTGATCTACAAGAACACGCTGAACTGATGATCCTGCGGGGCGGGTCTCTTCGATCCGCCCCGAACTCTTTTCTTAAAGACAAATCGGAATGAAACACCGCTTTCTAAGATCTGCTCTTGGCATTGTTATGCTCTGTTTGGTGCCTGTCTTAACCCACGCGCAGGCTGGCCCCGGCGTCGATGAACTTGCACGTGAAGTGGCAACCCCCGGTGCGGCGAAAGCAACTCTCAATTTCAAAACAGACTATCGTACATTCGACGGCAGTGTGCCGGGCGCGTCGGATGCCAACAGTTTGACGTTCACTTTTCAACCAGATTTCCCCTTCAAATTGCAGAACGGGAACAACCTGACCTTTCGGCCGGCTTTCAGTTATATCTGGGGCGCGCGACGCCCTTCGGCAGGCGCGATAACCGAAATCAACGACTGGAACGACATTCCGTTTGACCTCCTGTATTCTTGGCAGCCCGGCGCTTGGACGCTTGGGGCCGGTGCTGCTGGTAATATTCCAGTTGGTTCTGGCACGTCTTCCGACAACTGGTTACTGGGGCCAAGCCTTCTTGCAGTCCGTACTTTTGAATGGGGCGTCGCAAGGCTGTTTCCATTTCACAACAAAAAGGTCGGTGGTAACCGAGCGGATACGTCAATCACGTCTCTGCAATATTTCCTGTTTTACGGGTTGGGTGATGGTTGGCAGATCGGCACCGGGCCAGCCATGTCCTATGACTGGAAAGCGCCCTCTGATCAGGCTGTTACAATTCCTTTACAGATTGCGGTTGCAAAAACAGAGGCGATTGGAAATCGGATCGTTAAATTGAACTTTCCGGTCGAGAAAAATGTCGTCAAACCCGACAGCTTCTCGGAGGATCGGACGTTCACATCTACCTTCGGTCCAGTGGTCAAGAACCCGCTCCAACCCAACCCGCCTTCACCGCCATTGGACGAGGTGACCCGCTCCGCTTTACTTACTCCCATCAGATAGGTTGAGATCCCATGAAACACCTTTTGTCTACTATCTTGGCCACCTGCATCCTTGTTTTGCCAATCAGCGCACAGGGTCAGGGGTTGTCTGGCCCTTCTTCAGCTGGGGCCGATCTAACGCCCGGTGACGGGCTGACCGACCCAAAGTTTCGGTCCGATTTCCCGGCTGGAGCGCTGACGGGTTGGACGGCTTGGAAAAACGGCCTGGCGGAAAAAGGGTTCAAGTTTAACTTCGACTATCTGGCCTTGGGGCAAAGCACAGATGCAAATACCGCAACAGATAGCGCCAGCGGTGGTATTGCGCGGTTTTATGGCACGTGGCAGGCAACCGATACAGGGTCGCTGACTTTCAAAATCGAACATCGTCACGCCTATGGCAGTTTGGCACCGCAGGACCTTGGACTTGCGGTCGGTGCTCTGTCTTTCACGGGTACTGCGTTCAACGATAAAGGCGCGTTGTTGACCAACCTCTATTGGACGGAACGTGCGTCGGACGGAGCCTGGACTTTTCAGATCGGCCAGATCGACGTAACCGACTTCCTGAACGTTTACGGGTTGGTCAGTCCTTATACTGCGTTTCAAAATCTTGCATTTAATACCGGCTCCACCGTCAACCCGCCTGATCCGGGCCTTGGGATTGCCGGCGGCGTGCGCCTTGGGTCAAATTTCTATGCCGTGGCCTCGGTATCCGACGCGAACTCTGATCCGCACAGCCCGGATTTCGATGTGTTCTCGCACGGCAATCTCTTCAAAAGCCTTGAGATCGGCTATACCAGCAGTCTGGATCGCATATACTTTGACAATATCCATCTTACCTACTGGCACCGCGATTCCGCTGACGATGGCTCTCGGGCTGAGGATTCAGGTGTAAACCTGTCTGCGGCGTGGTTTATCGACAATACTTGGATGCCATTCCTGCGCGCAGGTAAGTCTGAAGGGACAACAACGCTGATGGAGAAATCTGTCGCTTTTGGTCTGGGTTATTACGGACGCAACACAGATCTGGCCGGTATCGGTTTCGAATGGGGAGAGGCCCCCGGCGGAGGGGGACAGCAGCGAACAGTTGAAGCATTCTATCGCTTCTCAATCTCGCCAGGTTTCCAGATTACGCCGTCCATCCAATATATCGACAACCCATTGGCAGGGTCTACCGCGTCCAGCGTCACTGTGCTCGGACTGCGGACAAGGGTCGTATTCTGAATTGACGGAAAGTAATTGACGACTTCTGTCTAGGCTCAGACCCCATTAATCCACTTGAGGCTGAGATGGCTGCGTGATTCATAGCCCTCAATCTGGGGGGCCTAATGAGCAATCTTTACTGGCTGAACGAAGATCAAATGGCGCGGCTTCGGCCCTATTTTCCAAAGAGCCATGGCGTACCGCGCGTTGATGATCGACGTGTCTTAAGTGGCATTATCTTCATCAATCGCAATGGCTTGCGCTGGTGTGATGCACCCAAAGAATACGGTCCTGCCAAGACGCTCTACAATCGTTGGAAACGGTGGAGTGATATGGGGGCGTTTGCCCGGATCATCGAAGGGCTTGCTGCTGAAGCACCGGACAACAAAACGATTTCAATCGACGCAACTTACCTCAAAGCCCACCCATTGCCCGACAGGCGATTTGTGCAACAAATCTGCCGAGAGGGGACAGCTTCCAGCTTGTCGGTTAAAAAGGGGGGCGTGGACGTCTGATAGGGCGCACCAAAGGCGGCATGAATACAAAGTTGCATGCTGTGACTGACACGATGGGGCGACCAATCCGCTTCTTTATGACAGCTGGTCAGGTGGGCGATTATACCGGAGCCAGAGCGCTTGTGAGGAGCCTGACAGCAGCTGACTGGCTGCTCGGGGATCGTGGCTATGATGCGGATTGGTTCCGTGAGGCCCTTGTGGGTATGGGTATCACGCCTTGCATCCCAGGCCGGAAATCACGAGATAAAGTAATCAAGTATGACAAGCGCCGCTACAAAAGGCGTAACCGGATTGAGATCATGTTTGGCCGGTTGAAAGACTGGCGGCGCGTAGCAACCCGTTACGACAGGTGTCCAAAGGTATTCCTGTCTGCAATCGCACTCGCAGCAACCGTCATATTCTGGTTATGAGTCCTGAGCCTAGCCTTTGGCTCGGTGTCAAAGAGCCGTGTCCGCTTTGGGCTGGCTCCGGTCATCCGCGCTAAACGCAGCGCACATCGACTTTGAGCCCAATGTACCGGATGCTGCACCTCGAGCATGTGACCGCTTTACCCTGAACGCGACTAAGCCATCTTTTGATTTCTAGATCATGACGTTGGCCATACGGCAAAGGCTCGTCATTCCCGTTCCGTTGACAACAAATGGGTTTTGATCCGTTGGTAGCCATACCCAATATGGGTTCTCTGGATAAACCCAATGGCAGCGACATCACCTAGGTCCAACGCCGTGTTGGTTTCGCTAAGTTCCGCCACCAGCGCCATTGCCATTTCCGAGTCTCTTTGGTTGCTGACCTGGTACCAGGTGCTAGCTGCCTGACAATAGGTCTGCCACCAAAATGACCTTAAGGTACCATTGCCGATCAGGCCGGTGATCAGCACATGCAGGCGATGATTGATCTCGATGTATTTTCGAGAATCGAATGCATTGCACAACGCTTTCGCCTCCTGCAGCAATGCCTGTCCGATTTCGCTATCAGTCACAGTGATACTGCGGGGGGACATGGTGCCGATCAGCGGTGCAAGCTCCAGCCGCATGTCATAGACATAACGAATTTGCGCGTCTGACAACGCGACCACGACCGTGCCCACACCATTTCGGGTTTCCACCAGGCCTAGATGACTGATCCGGCTGATCGCATCGCGTATCGGAGTTCTGCTAACGCCAAATTCAGCGGCCAATTCCGCCTCTTTCAGCTGATCGCCGGGGACATAATCCAGAAAACAGATCCGGTGCAGAATTTCGGACTGAATGTCTTCGACTGTGATCTTGGATTCCACCGCAGTGGTTTTCTGAGAGGGGGACATAAGAACCTTTCTTGGATAATGGTGTATACATCAGGTGAAGAATCCTTGCAATAAACTGTGTGGTTTGTAAGTTTGACTCTTGATCTGTATACATCTTATCCGCTCGGTGACTCTTTCGATCAAAAAATTGAGGATACTTTCATGCTCGACGAAGCCAGAACTCGCACCGTTAATCTTCAGGCTCGGATGAAGGATCAGGGCATTCAGCGCGCGGTTTTCACGGATGAAAGCTCTATCGCTTATCTCTCGGGCTTTTGGGGGTATTTGGGGATCGAGTTTGGCCGCCCGACGATGTTGGTCGTATATGCTGATGAGGCGCCTATCGTGATCACGCCGTTGATGGAAAGCGAAATGGTTGCCGCGATGACTTGGGTCGAAGATGTGCGCACTTGGGAAGACATGGGGCAGCGCACTTGGGGGCGGGCCCTTGCCGGTGCTTTGGGGGACAAGCCGGAAGAGATCTGGGTGGAACGCAGCAGCATTCCCGCAATTGTGCGCAACCATCTGGACGAGACGTATCCTGGTGTGCCGGTCAAAGACATCTCGCCGGTTCTGGGCGCCATGCGGATGATCAAAACCCCATTTGAAATTCAGGTGATGAAAGAGGCAGGTCAAATTGCCGGCGCGATGATGAAAGCTGCGCATGGCAGTCTGCAAGAAGGCGCTCAGGAATATGAAAGCGCACTGGCCGTGATCGAGGCCGGGTCGCGCAAGGCGGCGACATTTCTAACGGACAAGGGGTGGGACAGGTTCGTCTCGCCGATGATCCACAATCTGCAAATCCTGCAAAGCGGCAAAGATACATCGATGGTGCACCGCCGTGCCTCGGTCCGCCAGTATCAACGTGCTGATCCGGTCTATTTCTGCTTTTGCAACATGGCGCAATTCAAGCAATACAAACTGGGCTTTGACCGGATGTTCCACATTGGCGAAGTGCGCGACGATGCCGCCCGCGTGCAACAAGCCGCGATTGATGCTCAACAGGCAGCAATCGCCGCCATACGCCCCGGCATCGAAGCCCAGGACGTGGCCGCGGCTGCAAACGAAGTTTATGCCGAACGTGGGTATGAAGCCGGCTATCGCACCGGGCGGTCGATTGGTGTGGCCTATCTTGAGGCACCAGAGTTGAAGACTGGCGACGCCACCATCCTGCAGCCCGGTATGACCTTTGCGGTTGATGGGGGTATTTCAATTGACGGGGTGACCGCCGGGCGCATCGGCGATTCTGTTGTGGTGACCGAGACCGGGTTTGACTACATCACCGAATATCCCCGCGCATTGCTGGTCACGGAAAACTAAAGATGGGTCGCACGTTTCGACTTGCCGTCGGGCAATCGCCAGCAGAATTGGCCACGGTTGGTGATCGCCTGGATTGGTTGTCGGGCGTGATGCCCTCAGTCGGCGCAGAAGAGGCCGACCTTTTGGTCCTGCCCGAGCTTTTTGCCAGTGGCTACAACATTGGTGAGCAAGTCGTTGCGCGCGCCGAACCTACTGACGGCCCTATTGCCCAAACTGTCGCGGCGCTTGCCAAGACTCACGACGTCGCAATCCATTATGGGTTCCCCGAAGTTGAAGGAGAGTTGATCTTCAACGCGGCGCACTGCATAGGGCCGGACGGAGCACGTTTGGGCGGTCACCGCAAACAGGCTATTCCACCGGGTTTCGAAAGGGATCATTTCACGCCCGGTAGAGGGTGCACGCTTTTCTCTTATCGCGGTGTACGGATCGCAACGCTGATTTGCTATGACGCCGAATTCCCGGAAGGCGCAGATGATCGCGGCGTATCTGCTTGAGGTTCACGACAACGACGTGGAATTCGATGTGGACCGCTTTGTAGTGAAAGGCGCACCTGAGAAGTTCAAAACGATGAAGGAAATCGCCTTTGCGTCTTACAATCAGGCGATTCCGGGGCTTGAGCCGGGTCTGGAAGCGGTCAGCTACTACGATCCGCCCAACATGACCTATCCGTTTGGCGCTTATATTTGCGTGATGGATATCGACGTCGATACAGGTGTTCCAAAAATCCACCGCTTCTATGCGCTGGATGATTGCGGCACACGGATCAACCCGATGATCATCGAAGGTCAGGTGCATGGTGGTTTGACCGAAGCGCTTGCCGTCGCCTTGGGCCAAGAGATTGCCTACGACGACATGGGCAACTGTAAAACGGGTACGTTGATGGATTTCTTCCTGCCGACCGCATGGGAAGTCCCAAACTACGAGACCGACTTTACCGTCACCCCATCCCCACACCATCCCATCGGTGCAAAGGGCGTCGGCGAAAGCCCGCATGTGGGCGGTGTGCCGTGTTTCTCAAATGCTGTACAGGATGCGTTCCGCCCCTTTGGCAACACGCATACCAACATGCCGCATGACCATTGGCGCATTTGGCAGACCGCACAGAAACTCGGTCTGCACGAATAAAACGAAACTGCGGGCACCCTTCACCAAGGGTGCCTGACAGCTGGGAAGACACCAATGACTTGGACTACTTTACAAACCGCGCTTGCCGCGGACGGATATGTTGCATCCGACGATTTGTCGGTGGCTTTGCATCTGTCGCTGACCTTGGGGCGCCCCTTGTTGCTGGAAGGTGCCGCAGGCGTCGGCAAAACCCAAATCGCCAGCAGCCTTGCCGCATTGCGCGACACAAAACTGATCCGCCTGCAATGTTACGAAGGTTTGGACGCCGCCCAAGCGATTTATGAATGGAACTACCAGCGCCAGCTTTTGACCATTCGTGCAGCTGCCGAAGATGGTGAAACGGGCGCTGCCGTTGAGGCGCGCATATTTTCGCGTGATTTTCTGCTGGAGCGGCCCTTGCTTGCCGCGATCACCCAGGACGTGGCCCCTGTACTGCTGATCGATGAGATTGACCGCGCCGACGAAGAATTTGAAGCATATCTACTCGAAATCCTCTCTGAATTTCAGATCACAATCCCGGAGCTTGGCACGGTTGAGGCGACGACCCGCCCCATCGTTATCCTCACCTCCAACTGTACACGCGACCTGTCCGATGCGTTGCGTCGCCGTTGTTTGTATTCTTACGTGGACTATCCTGACCGCCACACGGAACTTGCAATCCTGAATGCCCGCTGCCCCGGGATTGAGGCGCGTCTTGGTGCTCAGATCGTAGGTTTTGTTCAAAAAATGCGCGAAGAAGACCTTGAGAAAGTACCTGGCATGGCAGAAACGCTCGACTTTGCGGCGGCACTCATGGGGCTTGGGATTGCCGATCTCACCCATGATCCTGCCGCTTTGCAACATACGCTTAGCACGCTGCTCAAAACGCAAAGCGACCGCGCCAACATCACGCCCGAAGTTGCAGGCCGTATCGCAGGGCGGGCCGCATGAGCCGTGTCACCAAATTTGCCGCCCGTGATCCTGGACCTGCTGCGCGCGTGGCTGGTTTCATGGCGCATTTGCGTGAGAACGGCATGCGGCTTGGTGTTTCAGAAACCGATCTCGCTTTGGCTGCATTGGCTGAGGTCGATGCGGCGTGGCCTGAACAATCCCGTCAAGCGCTGCGCGCCGTCTGTACCGGATGCAAAGAAGAGGTGGCGCAGTTCGATAGCCTGTTCGACAGCTATTGGATGGACATGGGGCGGGTAAAACAAAAGGTTGTGCAAACGCCGCCGAACCCAAACCAAGACGACGTTCATTCGTCGCGCGAAGCAAAAGGCGAAGACGCAGGTGGGGCTGGATCAGCGAATGCGCCAGATGGCGGACAGGGCGAAGCGCAAAGCGATGGCGAGGGACGCCTTATCGCAACCCAAATCAGCAACCTTATGCGCAAAGATCTACGCGATCTGGTGCGCCCCGAAGACATCGCAGAGGCTGAAATCGTCGCGCGACGCCTTGGTGCGGCACTGCGCGACAGAAGGTCCCGCCGCCGAATTGCCGCGCGCAAAGGGGACAGGCTTCATTTCCGCAAAACCATCCGCGCCAGCCTTGCCACTGGTGGCGAACCTGTGCGGCTTTTGCGAAAAAACCGCCCCGACCGTCCGCGCAAGATTGTGGCGCTGTGCGATGTTTCGGGGTCGATGACCGTGTATGCGCAGGTGTTCCTCGCGTTTTTATCGGGGCTTATGCGCAACGACCCGACTGCGGATGCCTACCTGTTTCACACGCGCCTCGTGCGCATCACCGAGGCGTTGCGCGACAAGGACACCATGCGCGCCATTGGTCGGATGTCACTGATGGCGGATGGTTTTGGCGGGGGATCAGAAATTGGACCCTCTATCGGGCGTTTTGCCAAGACATATGCCAAGCGGTTTGTTGATGGGCGCAGTGTCGTGCTGATTTTATCGGATGGCTATGACACGGCCGGGCCCGAGGTCATGGATCAAGCGTTGTCCGATCTGAAAAAGCGGGGCTGCAAAATCATTTGGCTGAACCCTTTGAAAGGGTGGAAAGACTATGCACCAGTGACGTCAGGGATGGCCGCAGCACTGCCGCACCTCGATCTGTTCAAAGCCGCAAATACAATGGCGGATCTCGCCAGCCTTGAACGCGAGGTCACATCGTTATGAGCCCGGCAGAAATCTTATCTCAAGACCTTGCAGATGCTGCGCAAACTCTGCGCCAGCGCGACGAACCCTTCGCCTTTGCAACAATCGTGCGCACAGCGGGTGCAACCGCCGCCAAGCCCGGTGCAAAAGCATTGCTGAGTGCGGATGGTACGATTTTGCGTGGTTGGTTAGGCGGCGGTTGCACCCGCGGGGCAGTCAAGAAAGCCGCCATTTCGGCTTTGGCAAGTGGGCAACCCCAACTGGTCTCTGTCGCGCCCGAGGAACTGTTGGCCGAAAAAGGCGTCAGCGCGGGTGACGAAATAGACGGCACAAAATTTGCCCGCAACGGTTGCCCGTCCAAAGGCAGTGTCGACATCTTCATCGAACCCTGTCTGCCGCGGCCACAGTTGGTTGTTTTAGGGGGTTCACCCGTCGCCCAAGCATTAGTGTCACTTGCCCCGCAATTTGATTGGTCGGTGACTGAAACACCACCAAACCAGGTTCAGGATAACGCGCCGAAGCGTGTCATCCTGATTGCGACCCAAGGCCAAGGCGACATGGACGCGCTGGAGGCAGCACTGGCATTGCCATCAATCCATACCGCGTTTGTCGGCAGTGGGCGCAAGTTTGCCAACCTTGCGGGTAAACTGGCGGCCAAAGGGATTGAGCAAGCTCGTATCGACGCGGTCAAAGCACCCGCAGGACTAGATATAGGGGCCATCACGCCCGAAGAAATCGCGCTGTCGATCCTTGCTGATCTTGTGCAGGTGCGGCGCGCGCAGGTTCAAACCTCCCATGACTGAAGTTGTTGCGATCATACTTGCAGCAGGTCTGTCGCGCAGGATGGGTGCGCAGAACAAACTGCTGCTCCCCATCGGGGGCACGCCGATGATCCGGCATGTGGTGATGCAATACCGAGCAGCCATTGGTGGGCCAATCACTGTGGTCACAGGACATGATGAAGCGGTGGTCGCGGCAACGGTAAAGGATATCGCCAACACAAGCTGCGTCTTCAATCCTGACTATGAGGCTGGGCAGCAAACCTCTGTTGCGGTTGGATTGCAAAACACGCCACTGGCCGATGTGATCCTGATCGGGCTTGGCGACCAACCGCTGCTGAGACCTGCGGATATTGTTGCACTTTTAGATGCGCACCGATCCGCGGTCCCTGAAAAAATTTCCATCCCTGCGCAGGACGATGCACGCGGAAATCCAATCGTAGTGCCACGCGATTTGCGCCCACTGCTTACCGCCGATCCAAACAAACCGGGATGTATGCGTTTTACCCGCGATAACCCCGATCTTGTGCAGCGTCATTCCCTGCAAGCTGCGGGATTTTATACGGATATCGATACGCCAGGCGCCTATGCACTTCTTAGCAAAGAAAGGGACTACGCCATATGAAGACCCTCATTGAAAAGATCCGCCGCATCCGAAAAAAGCTCGCGCTGACCCCCGAGCAGGCCGATCAAATCAGATTCCCCTGTTGTTAAAAAGAAGGACCCCACAATGGAACTCTCCGACGAAATCATCATCAACGCACCAAAAGACAAGATTTACGCAGCCCTGAATGACCCTGAAATTTTGCAGCAATGCATCCCCGGTTGTGAAGAATTGATCAAGCATTCTGACACCGAACTGGAAGCAAAAGTTGTTTTGAAGGTTGGCCCTGTCAAGGCGCGCTTTAGCGGGAATGTACAGCTTGATACGGCAGGCGCACCCGATGCATTTTCCTTGACCGGGCAAGGCAATGGCGGTGCTGCGGGCCATGCAAAAGGCGGCGCTGACGTCACGCTGACCGCTGATGGAAACCAAACGATCCTAAAGTACGAAGCAAAGGCGGACATTGGAGGCAAGCTTGCGCAGCTTGGCAGCCGTTTAATCCAAAGCACAGCTAAAAAACTGGCAGCCAAGTTTTTTAAATCCTTTGCCGACGTCATGGATGAAGAAACCGTTGCCTAATTCTATATCGCTTGCCGAACATCCCAGCGACATCGTGGCCCACGCGGCCGCGATGATAACGTCTGGCGTGCGGTTTGCATTGATCACATCGGTTGCAATTTCAGGAGGCGCCGCCCGAGAAGTCGGGTCTCTTGCCGTTGTAGACCAAGATGGTGTGATGACGGGCTACTTGTCGAACGGATGCATCGAAAAAGATATTCAGTTGCACGCAGTCCAAGCATTGCGCACAGGCGTTAAAAAGCTGATCCGTTATGGCGATGGATCGCAATTTGTCGATCTAAAGTTGCCGTGCGGTGGATCGCTCTCCGTTTTGATCGACCCCATGCCGAACAACGCAGCATTGTCAAAGTTACATGAGGACTTTTGCAAGCGAGAGTCTGGCAGCTTACAATTCACACTCCCCGGTCCTGAAGCTGAGCCAACAATAGAATTCACTTACACTCCTCAATATCGACTGGTTATTGCTGGACGCGGGGCGATATTCAGGGCGATGGCACAAGTCGGGCAATCCGTTGGTTTTGAAGTTTTGTGTTTGTCCCCGGATGAAGATGATCTGAGCGCCGTAAGTCCGATATGTAAAGCGCCCCCAGTACATTTAGTCACTTCCCGACAAGACATAAATCTGGACGTTATTGATCGCCATTCAGCTTTTTTGACGCTTTTTCATGATCATGATTGGGAACCTGGATTACTGTACGCGGCTTTGAAAACGAGGGCCCAATTTATTGGGTGTCTCGGCAGCCGCCGGACCCACGCAATGCGTATCGAACGCTTACAGGCAATGGCAGTCAGCGTAGAACAATTGGCGAGACTAAAAGGCCCAATCGGTCTTGTCCCGTCCTTACGCGATGCGCCCCTCATTGCGATTTCGACATTAGCAGAGATCATTTCCGGTTTGGAACCAAGCATTTCACTGGCCTCTCGTTCCATAATACAGTCAAAATAATAAAAAAAGCCACTTGTCTGCTTGTGAACCTTTTTGAAACGTCGACAATTTGACAAACTGAGGAATTTCGGCGTTGGCAAAAGTCGTGCCTCCAAGTTGTGCGTTGGTTCGCGCAGCGATGAATAAGCAGGCCGGGTGTAGCTGTTAACATTGGGTAGGAATGACCGCTGCTGCGACTTGAGCCGCATCGCAGCGATGGCCATGCTGCACATGCAAGGCAATGCTGCGCGAGCGAAGGTAGAAAATCGAATGGCGGCTCCGTCCGCAAAGCCGCCGTTGCACTGGACTGACCTCTAGATCCTCTTTGGGCTGACTGCGGCCATCGAAGCAACCACTCAGCGGCGTTGATGGTCCCAAATCGAATGCTGCGTCGCCGCAAGGCAGCTCCGAGCCCAAAGTGCTGGATGCTCGCACTGCACCAATGGTCACTTTTTGGGGCTGTGGGAAATACAGAAATGCGCTACAGATCGAAGAGTACGAGCATTGATGCTGTTCGGGGATAGAGAATGAATAGAATTTGAAGCAGGTTGCAGGAGAGCTTCGCATTGATTTTGTCGAAGGTTCAATCGCCCACCGTCTTCGGTTCGGCGGTGGGCGTGGCCAAGATTTAGCCAAGGCCATGGGGCTGCGGGCGGGTAAAACTCCCATGATTGTTGATGCGACTGCCGGATTGGGCCGGGACTCATTTCTTTTGGCGTCTTTAGGCGCGCAAGTCACTTTAATCGAACGCTCAGAGAAAATGCACGCCTTGTTAGCCCAAGGCATGAAGCGAGCAGCAAGAGAGGGTGGTCAGATTCGCGAAATTATTGGCCGCATGACCCTTCTGAAGGGAGACGCGCTGGATTTGATCCCAGAATTGGCTGGCGAAGCCATCCTGATTGATCCAATGCATCCTGAACGGAAAAAGTCGGCACTGGTGAAGCAGGAGCTCCGTCAAATCCGCGAGATCGTCGGCTCCGACGATGACGCTGCTGATCTCGTACGACTGGCGATCAAACATGCGCGTAAACGCGCGGTTCTAAAGTGGCCCGCCAAGGCTGCTCCTATCGAGGGCGTTAAGAAATGCTCTCACCAAATTATCGGTAAAACAACGCGATATGATGTTTTTATGATAAGTTAGGCGGGCCTCGGCGCAATTCCAGAGAATGGTAGTTTCATTCTCTTAGCCAGCTTTGCTGTACAAGATAGTCTAGGCTTGCTACGTAGCCAGTAAATTCAGATCACCGCAACCCAAATAAGAAAGTTAGTGTAAACTACATGCAGGTTAGTGTTCGCGACAACAATGTCGATCAGGCCCTCCGAGTTCTAAAGAAAAAGCTCCAAAAGGAGGGCGTATTCCGTGAAATGAAGCTCAAGCAACATTTCGAGAAGCCTTCCGAGAAAAACGCGCGTCAGAAAGCAGAAGCGATCCGTCGTGCCCGCAAGCTGGCACGCAAGAAGCTGGAACGCGAAGGATGATCTAATTCAGCTCTTGATGTTGAATAAACCGATCCCCCGTTGTCCGATGGCAACGGGGGTTTTCAAGGCCAGCATGGCAATTTCTGCTTGGACTGCCTAAATTTATGCCCCCCCCCGAAAGCGGACGTTGCCATAACCGCAGCGAACGCCAGAAACGTCCGGCGTTCTGTGAGTTCGCCCAACCTCAGAGTTCGCGCTTGCGCGCGAATGTCAGGCTGAACCAATGGGTGCGGTTGCACGACCACAATATCTCGCAAAAGGTGCGGGTGATCGTCGAACATTTTAAGAACAACATCAGCGGCCTTTTGGGTGGACAAGCCAAAGCAATGGTTGTGACCAGTTCCCGAAAAGAAGCCGTGCGCTACAAGCTGGCTCTCGACAAATATGTTACCGATAAAGGCTATGATAAAGTTCAGGCGATGGTGGCTTTTTCGGGCGAGGTTGAGTTCGGAACACCTGACCCAAATGCCGAGGGCCTGCTTGGGGAAAAGTTCACCGAGATCAACATGAATCCCGATCTCAAAGGGCGTGATATGCGCAAAGCCTTTGATACTGACGACTATCAGGTCATGATCGTTGCCAATAAATTCCAAACCGGATTTGATCAACCCAAACTCTGTGCAATGTATGTTGACAAAAAACTGGCCGGTGTGAAGTGCGTTCAGACCTTATCCCGGTTGAATCGCACCTATCCCGGCAAAGAGATCACAGGAACTTATGTCCTTGATTTCGTTAACGAGCCTGAGGAGGTGTTAGCCGCATTTCAGGAGTATTATCAAACAGCTGAGCTGATCGATGTGTCAAATCCTGACCTAGGCTCTGGACCCATTAATCCGCTTGAGGCCATCAGGCCTGCGTGATTCAAGATCCCAAAGCTTTGGGGGCATAATGAGCAATCTTTACTGGCTGAACGAAGATCAGATGGCGCGGCTCCGGTCGTATTTTCCGAAGAGCCATGGTGTGCCACGCGTTGATGATCGACGCGTGCTCATTGGTATTATCTTCATCAATCGCAATGGGTTGCGGTGGTGTGATGCTCCCAAGGAGTATGGGCCTCCTAAGACGCTTTATAACCGCTGGAAACGGTGGAGCGATATGGGTGTGTTCGCGAGGATCATGACGGGACTGGCTGCTGAGGCACCCGATAATCAAACAATCTCTATCGACGCGACTTACCTCAAAGCCCACCGCACGGCCTCAAGCCTGCGGTTAAAAAAAGGGGGCGTGGCAGGCTGATCGGACGGACAAAAGGTGGTATGAACACGAAGTTGCACGCCGTCACCGACACGATTGGACGGCCGATCCGGTTCTTCATGACCGCAGGCCAAGTCAGCGACTTACACTGGAGCCAGAGCCCTAATGGCAAGCCTACCTGCCGCCGACTGGTTATTGGGAGACCGAGGATATGACGCGGATTGGTTCCGGGAGGTCCTTGTAGATAAGGGAATAACGCCCTGCATCCCGGGACGAAAGTCGCGCGCCAAGCCCGTCAAATATGACAAGCGTCGCTATAAACGACGCAACCGCATCGAGATAATGTTTGGCCGCTTGAAAGACTGGCGACGGATCGCTACCAGATACGACCGATGCCCAAAGGTAGCTTTGCACCAGATTTGATGACCGCTTCGGACTAGGGACCGTCGTCGGGATCGGAGCGACGACACCCTTGGAAGTGCTTTCAAACTGGCTTTAAAGATCGTTCCAACACCGCCGCTAGCATGACGTTCTAGACCTCTTGCCAAACCCGATACGGCGGACATAATGTCCGTACGCACTCAAAATGAGTTGCTGCAAATATCTCTGTTACAGTTTGCAAAAATCCCTGTCGCGCTACACCTGTTGTTATGAGACACCTATTATTGCAGTAACCGGAAGAGGCAGGATGATGCCGGAAGAACCCGGACAGGATCAATAAAAAAAGGGGGTTGAGACCTTGTGCAGCCCAAAACTGACCGGACCCCTAGTGTTTTTCAAAAAGGCTTCAAACAGGGTTCACAGGAGGTTCAACGCATTTTGCAACAGAGATACTTGCAAACTCGTCAAAGGCCCTGTGAACCCTTTTAAATAGGGCTTTAGGGTAGATCCACCCCTGCCCTAACCTCCAAAAACTAAGAATTTTGACATTCTGAACTGGGAAATCCTGTTCCCAGTTCAGTTCCCAGTTCCCAGTTCCCAGTTCCCAGTTCCCAGTTCCCAGTTCCCAGTTCCCAGTTCCCAGTTCCCAGAAGCGGAAAAGCGCAATGATTACAGTAGTAAAGCTGTAGCATCATTCATTTACTTTAGATCTAAACTGGGAACCGGTTTTTGACACATGCGGCGGTTCTTAACGCGTAAATGTCACCAAACCCGACATTCGACACACAGCCCAGAACCTCTGGTAGCCTGAGTTCTGCTAAGCGGGACAAAACGACCATTGGCGTCGCACCAGAGAATGGCCGCAAACTCTCATGTCCTGAGATTGAGATTCGTTCGAAATCGAACAACGTAACAGCGCCCTACATCGTCAGACCTCTCGCCTCGGCAAGACCATCACTGTCAGTCATTGAACAACAAACGCTGGCCAAAGTGCGGGGTTGCTCATAAGGCCAGGGCGTTCCTCGGTGCATTGTGGCGCGCTGATCCCAGATCAGTACATCGCCAACCTGCCAGGTATGGGAATAGACAAACCGCGGTTGGGTACAAAACGCCATCACCTCATCGACAAGCGCCTCCCCTTCTGATGCCGCCATGCCCTCTACATCATAGACATGGGACGCGATGAACAATGCCTCGCGCCCGTTCACCGGGTTCTTCCAGACGGCAGGCCAGCGTTGTGCGGGCCATTTGTTGAACAGTGGCAAGTTTGCCAGCTCCATTGAAATCCGCTCGCGCGAACGACGGTAGTTGTGCCCAAGGATGCGCCCTTCGATCTGTGATCTCAATTCGCTTGGCATCGCGGCCCACGCCGCACGTGTCGAGGCCAATTCGGTTTGCCCGCCTTCAGTGGTGACAACTTTGGCCGTCAGGATGTTGCACAGGGATGGCGTTGGCATGAAGGTCGAGTCGATATGCCACTGCTGGTTCGCCTTCAGATGCAGTGTATGCAAGTCCATCGCGCCGGTGACACCACCTTTGGTTTCGTTAGAGACCAGAGCAACCTCCGGGCCCTCCCCCGGAGCGCGTTCATCTTTCTTGCGGTCTTCTATGGGGCCGAACATTTCAGCAAGTCGCATGTGATCCGGCCCAGAAAGATCCTGACCATGAAACAACAAGGCCGAGTGTTCCTCAAACATCGCCCGCAGGGCGGGGAAATCGGTGTCTGGTGAAACCTCCGACAAGTCGATGCCGTGCACAGTAACGCCAAAGCTGTCGGTAAGTGGGGTTGTGTCGAAGCGAGGTGACATGGGTGTGTCCTGTTCAATCATGTGTATCGACATACTACGGCGACCAACTTGCCTGTAAACTTGCTATTTTTGCATGGCTTGCATAGTGATAAGCTATGCAAGGACGATTTCGCCGTATTCAGCACCTTCTCAATGCCCTGCCCGTTCTTGAGGCTTCGGTTCGGCTTGGCAGCTTCACCAAGGCTGGCGAACAACTCGGGCTCAGCCAGCCTACGGTCAGTCGCCATATCTCAAATCTCGAAGACCATCTTGGGGTTCCCCTGTTCATCCGGCAGCACAAGAAACTAACGGCGACCAGAAACGCTCGTGAGCTGGCCCGCGCAACGGACCTTGGGCTGTCGCACATAGATTCCGCTGTCCGAAAAACCATGATGGAGGCCACGGCAGAAGGGTTGCGAATTGCCTGCACGCAAAGCTTTGCAAATTGCTGGCTGCTGCCCCGGTTCTCCGATCTGCGGCGGGCAGCCGGAGACAGTCAAATCCATCTTCTGGCGTCCCATTGGCTTGATTATATCGACTTGGACAGTGTCGACATGATCATCCACTGGCGCCGAACGGGATGGGCGCGATGGCCGATACAACGGCTGTTCGACGAGGTGACATTTCCGGTTTGTGCGCCTGATTACCTTGCGTGCAATCCGTCACTGCATAATTGTCTGAGTGATCCAGCCCAGCTGCCGAATTTCGACCTTCTGCACTACGAAGAACGCCCGACAGAGTTTGTCAGCTGGGCGGATTGGTTCAACAACTTCGGCTGCGGGTTCTCTCGGCAAGAGGCGGGCTATCGGTTTTCGGACTATCAGTTCATGCTGAAGGCTGCGATGGACGGCGAAGGCGTGGCTCTTGCTTGGCAACACTTGGCCGCCGATCAGATTGCATCTGGTGAATTGGTGCAGGTTGGGCCAGCCTATCGAAGGCCGGACGCAGGCTACTTTCTGGAGTACAAAAAGGACGGGACCAACCCAGATCAGCTAGGCCGCATTTTATCATGGTTTCTCCAGGCGACAAACAGCCCCTCTCCAACATAGGGCTCGTCAGCTCCCCAAAAGCGGTCATTTGTCCACTCTGCAGTATCGGTCAATCAGGGCTCTTGGACGAAGCCGCTCGCGCGGCACTGGCGCTTGTGGCAAGTGTATTCAAGCATCCCACATGTTGGCGGATTTTGCGATCTGGCTGATCTGTTTGACGATTGAGGTTTCTCAATCGACAGACAGGAGGATTTCATGGTCAGCGAGAGAACAACGCCGCTTCGTGAGCGGATGATCGAAGATATGCGCATTCGGGGTTTAGGGCCGCAATCTCAACGGGCGCATATTCGGGCGATCAAGGATTTTGCCGGATTTCTGAAGCATTCACCAGATACGGCGACACCCGAGGAGCTGCGCGCGTATCAGCTTCACATGACAGATACCGAGGTCACGCCCTCGGTCTACAATGCCCGCATCACTGCCTTGCGTTTCTTTTTCTCGATGACCTGCGGGCGTGATGGGATGAAGAAGTACATGCAATTCCGCACCGAGCCGCGCAAACTGCCTGCTGTGCTCAGCGTCGAAGAGGTTTCAGAACTTTTGGCGGTGGCACCGGGTCCGGGGCTCAAATATCGAGCGGCACTCAGTATCTCTTATGGTGCTGGCCTGCGCGCCTCTGAGGTCTGCAATCTCACGACCAGTGATATCGACAGTGATCGAATGTTGATCCATGTCGTGCAGGGCAAGGGGCGTAAAGACCGCAAGGTGATGCTGTCACCTGGATTGCTCGACCTGTTGCGTGATTATTGGTGCGAAGCACGTCCCGAGGGCTGGATGTTCCCCGGCAAGCCAAAGATCAACCCGATCTCACCCCGCCAGTTGAACAGGGCATTTACGTCCGCCAAGCGCATGGCCGGGATCAACAGACCCGCAACGCTGCACACACTACGGCACAGCTTTGCCACCCATTTGCTGGAAGCCGGGACAGATGTTCGGGTGATCCAAGTGCTGCTTGGCCATGCCAAGCTGACGACCACAGCCCAGTACACCAAAGTCGCCACCAAGATGATCCGGGATACGACCAGCCCGTTTGAAGCCCTCAAACAATTGAACCTGCAGACACGCAAGAAGCGACCCGGATGACGGACGGGGATTGCCCCGCCCAAGGCTGGAGGTTGCTGACATATTCCGCAAGCACGGTCCCGCGTGGCGGCGGGCCAATGCAGGGCATGTCAGCCTGAGCCAGCTGAAGGTGATGTCGGCGATAGAGGCCTGCCGGACCGAGGCACTCGGTGGGCATGTGGCAGCCTGCACCAAGTGCGATCACCAGCATATCGCCTACAATAGCTGCAAGAACCGGCATTGCCCGAAGTGTCAGGGACCTGCTGCGCGTGACTGGATGGCGGCACGGGCCGAAGACTTGCTGCCCGTTGAGTACTTCCATGTGGTCTTCACCCTGCCAGCCGAGATTGCCCGCATCGCCCTTTGGAACAAGCGGGCCGTCTACGGCCTGCTGTTCCGGGCGTCCGCCGAGACCGTGATGACCATCGCCGCTGATCCCAAGCGCATGGGTGCTCGCGTTGGCATGACCAGCGTGCTGCATACTTGGGGATCTGCGCTGACGCATCATCCCCACATTCACATGATCGTCCCGGGCGGCGGCCTGTCACCGGGTGGCACTCGGTGGATCGCCAGCAAACCGGGCTTCTTCCTGCATGTGCGAGTGTTGTCGCGCCTGTTCCGACGCCTGTTCATCGAAGGGTTGATGGCGCTGCATCGCTCGGGTGATCTGGCGTTTTATAGTGACCTAAAAGGGCTGGCTAAAACCGGTGCATTTGCAAACTGGTTGGCCCCGTTCCGCAAAATTGAATGGGTGGTCTATGCCAAACCACCCTTCGGCGGACCGGAGGCAGTTCTGGCCTACCTCAGTCGTTACACGCACCGTGTCGCAATCTCGAACCAGCGCCTCGTCTGCGCCGATGCAAACGCCGTAGCGTTCCGATGGAAGGACTATCGCATCAAGAGTGGTGACCGACAAAAGGTGATGCGTTTGCCCACAGAAGAGTTCATCCGACGGTTCCTGATGCATGTTCTGCCCGACGGGTTCCACCGCATCCGACATTACGGTTTGCTGGCTTCCGCTCAACGCAAGGCCAACATCGCAAAGGTCCGTGCCCTGATTGGGGCAAGCGCTCCAGAACAAGAACCACGCTACGCCGATGATCCCGCACCACTTGCATTGCGGGAACCATGCCCCTGTTGTGGTGGCACGATGCTGATCATCGAAACATTCAAACGCGGGCAGATTCCCCGATCCCGCGCCCCACCAAGGAAACAGGCCGCATGATCAATTGCCCGTTCATCTCATCCTATGCAAACCGGTTGCTTCAGCGACAACGGCCAAAATCCGTTGTGCGCAGCGATCCCAGAAGTCACATAAAAGGTGCAAATCGACAGCGCACTAGGCCAATTCCACGGCAACCGCGCTTGCCGAACGGCAAAACAGCCACCTTCAATCCGCAAAACAACGCATCCGCAGCAGCTTCAAAACCAGCCCACAGCGCTCTTTCCCCATAGATACCGCCCAGCCCCCGCGGCTTCCTCCCTGAGAGATTTTCCAACGCGGGCCACCCTCTCGCCAAGCCGCAACCGCACACTCTGGCCCGCATCAGAAAATCTTCATCACTGCTGCCGTTCGCCGCACCAGGTGTGGAGGCTGCAGGCAGCCCGAAGCTGCCGTTGTCGGTCTGCACATCGGGCAGGTACAAGACATTTGCTGCGCTTGCACAGCTGACTTGCTAAATCGGCGAAAGCAGCCGTTCAATAGTCAACGGGTCTAACCTCAATTGTGCTCGCTGCCCTGCTGACGGGGTCTACTCAATATCCCAGAAGTGCGGCGGCAGGTCCTGGAGTTGCTGCACCGTTGTGTCGTCTAGCCAGTCTTGTTGCTCATCTCTAGACCAGGAGGAAAAACGAGGCTCTTCAAGCGCTAACGCCTTGGCGCGTCGAACGGCCTGGTGGTATTTAAGCTGCTCAATGGGTTCCTGAGGCACAATTGCATAAACGAATTCCCCCCCCATCGCCGCTGCAATTCGTTCCATTTGCTTCAGCGATACCGCACCATCCTTTTCACTGCGCTCCGCTTGGTAGATCGCATTACGGCTAACGCCCTTGCGCATCGCGACGTCTTCGGCGGACATGCCTAAGGCGAGCCGCATGGTCGCAATCCACCCTTTCTCAGGTGAAGGTGGATTGGAGAATTGCGTTGCAGCCCGGTCTAAAATGCGTGCCAAGCGTCTGCGTTGCATGAAGTCAACCATGGTGCTCTCTGTGCTTTTTCTTAGCGTTTGTTAGATCAATATGGAGAAATTCTCCGAACCATTCAATTAACAACACAACAAAATTCATATTTTGCACATTTATACCTAAAAAACTTCGTGATACTACCTATATAAATGCTGGAAGGAGTATCATGTTTAACGTATTTTTATCCCCCGAGGCATTGCCGTTTTCTATTGCGCTAGCTGTAACAGTTGGCTTGTTCATTCTGGAACTGATCAGTGCACTTTTGGGCGCAACTGTTCTGGGCCTCGGCGGTGAGGGAGTTAACCTCGACGTGGACGGGGATTTTGATCTGACCGCAGACATCAGTGTGGATTCAGTGGACTTAGAACCAGGTATCGAGGCTGTGGATGCCCCCAGTTCGCCATCTGATGTGTTAGGCTGGCTCAGTGCACGGGACGTGCCGTTTTTGATTTGGTTGGTTTCTTTTCTGAACATGTTCGGCCTGTTTGGTCTTGTGCTTCAATCTATATCAACCAGCGTTCTTGGTGCGCCTCTTCCAACCTGGGTCGCGGTCATCATTGTGATGGTGCCTGCAATTTCGATCACGCGTATCATTGCCAACCATGTTGCATTGATCATGCCGAAAACCGAAACCAGTGCCATGCGCACACGGTCCTTGGGCGGGCATCGCGGCACAATCACCCAAGGGACCGCAAGGCGCGGCAAGCCTGCTGAAGCCAAGATCAAGGATCGGCATGGCAACTTTCACTACATTCGCGTTGAGCCCCTCGAGGATGATGGCATTTTCCCGCAGGGCAGCGACGTAATCCTTATCCGCAAGCGTGGTGACAGTTTCTTTGTCATCTAAGCCACGCCGCGCCTTTATTAACGATTTAACACAATTAGGAGCACCTTATGGAGCTAACTGAAATTATGGTAATCGCTGGCTTTATTGTTGGCTTGCTGGTTTTTATTGGCATGATCATGGCCCGTCTCTACAAACGTGCCACCCGTGAAACCAGTCTGGTAAAAACCGGATCTGGCGGAAAAAGGGTCATTATGGACGGCGGGACAATTGTCGTCCCCTTCCTGCATGAAATCTCAAAGGTCAACATGAAGACCCTCCGCCTAGAAGTGGCGCGGGTCAATGACCAATCGCTGATCACCAAGGACCGGATGCGGGTCGATGTTGGGGTTGAGTTTTATGTTTCGGTGAATGCAACCGAAGACGGTATTTCGCGCGCAGCCCAAACGCTTGGCGACCGAACATTCCACGTTGAGCAGTTGCGCGAAATGATCGAAGGTAAGCTGATTGATGGCTTGCGGGCTGTTGCGGCGCAAATGACCATGGATGACTTGCACGAAAATCGCGCCAGCTTTGTGCAAGAGGTGCAAAATGCGATTTCTGAGGATCTGCTAAAAAACGGCCTTGAGCTCGAAGCGGTATCTCTAACCGCACTGGACCAGACACCGTTTGAACAGTTGGATGAAAACAACGCCTTTAACGCCGTGGGCATGCAAAAGCTCGCCGCTGTCATTGCCACTTCACGCAAGCAGCGTGCCGAGATCACCGCCGAGGCCGATGTATCGGTTGCGCGCTCTGAGATGGAAGCTGAAAAGCTGAAGTATCAGATTGAGCGTGAGCAACAAGAAGCGTCAATTTCGCAGGTTCGCGAAATTCAAACCGCGTGCGCCAGCCAAGAGGCTGAAATTGCACAGAACCAAGAAGCATCAGATCAAGCGAAAGAGCAGGCCCGCATTGAGCGTGAGCGCGCTGTGCGTGCATCAGAAATTGAGCGCGAGCGTACCATTCGTGAAGCTGAGATCGCCAAAGAGCGTGAACTTGAAGTCGCGGATCAAGAACGACAAATTATCGTTGCGCGAAAGTCAGAGGAAGAAAGTCAGGCCCGCGCGTCTGCTGATAATGCCCGTGCAGAGGCAAAAAAGGCGTCTGAGGCGATTGAAACCGCGCGAGCCGTTGCCGAAGCTGAACGCCAAAAGCAGATCGCATTGATCGAGGCGCAGAAAGAGGCCGAGCGTCAGGCAACCGGCGTGCGCCTTGCTGCGGAGGCTGAAAAAGACGCAGCCAGTGACCGTGCTGCGGCTCTTTTGGAAGAGGCACAGGCTGACGCCAACGCCATCACAATCCGCGCCGAAGCCAAGAAGGCGGACCTGTTGGCTACGGCTGAAGGCCAGACCGCTATTGCGAACTCTGAAAATGAGCTGAGCGCTGAAATTATTGCGATGAAGATCCGTCTAGCCAGTATCGAGGCGATGCCTGCGATCATAGCTGAGATGGTCAAGCCAGCTGACCTGCCCCCCGAGGCTCCCTCATTCATAATGAGAGTTTGCGGGTTTGGATTTCATATTCGTCGGTTTCGTTTTGGGCAAGCGCGTCGTGCGCGGAGCCCTCAAATTGCTCAAGCGCACGACGCGCTTCAGCAGGTGTTTGATTGCCCAGAGATGAGTGCGGTCTGACGTTATTGTAATCGTATCGCCAGAGCGCCAATTTTCTTCGGGCGTCATCTAACGTATCGAAGATCTCCTCATTCAACAGCTCGTCTCGCAGACTGCCATTGAAGCTTTCGATGAAGGCGTTTTGCTGTGGTTTGCCCGGATCGATGTAATGCCAATCAACTTTGTTATCCCCGGCCCATTTCAAAATCGCACGACTTGTGAACTCTGTGCCGTTATCACTGACGATGCAGGATGGCTTGCCGTAGACACGGACAAGCGCATCCAACTCCCGGGCAACACGCGCACCTGAGATGCTTGTATCTGCCATCAGGCATAGGTTCTCGCGACAGCAATCGTCGTTCACAGCCAACATGCGGAACTTGCGTGATGCACCAAACGTGTCGGACACAAAGTCCAGCGACCAACGCTCGCCTGGGCGCAAAGCCACGGGCATCGGCGCTCTTGATCCCCGCGCTCGTTTACGGCCTCTGCGCCGCCTGACGCCCAGCTTTTCCTCGGTGTAGATACGATACAACTTCTTGTGGTTCATGATCATGCCTTGGCGCTCCAACAGCACGCCGATCCGGCGATAACCAAACCGCCGTCGTTTGCTGGCAATCGCCCTCATCTCCTCGCGAACTTCAGGATTATCCAGCGGTTTGTCGCGCCGGACGGTCTTGGGATCGACACCAACAAGCCTGCACGCCCGACGTTGCGAGATATTATGATCTCCCATCGCCTTGCGTGCCGCAGCCCGTCGCACATTCGGTGTCGTCAGTTCTTTCCCAACAAATCCTTCAGAACAACATTGTCGAGCATGGTATCGGCCAGCAGACGTTTCAGCTTTGAATTCTCATCTTCCAGCGATTTGAGGCGATGGGTGTCGGACACGTTCATGCCTCCGTATTTGGCTTTGAACTTGTAGAACGATGCCGGGCTCAAGCCATGCCTGCGGCACACCTCAGCTGTAGGCATCCCAGCTTCTTGCTCTTTGATCATCCCAATAATCTGGGCCTCGGTAAAACGGCTCTGTCGCATTCGTTTGCTCCTTCGAAGGTTGAGCAAACTCTACATTAGATTGAGGGAAGTTTCGGGGGGCAGGTCACTACGTTTGGCCAAGCAGAAGTCCCACGGCGCGCAAATTGCCTGCCTTGCGGTAAATCTCCGCAGGTTTGGTTCCGCAAAGCGAATATGAGCCATATCCGCTGGGTTCCAAAGCCTATCGATCTCACCCAGTCACGAGCGAGCCGACCATATTGTCCCGTTGAGATGTGTGGGCGGTCATGAAAGCGGCTGGGGAACATGAAGCCGCAAGCGTTCATAGCCCGTCGTTGGCCAGTTCACCCCCGAAGATTCCCCGAGCGCGGAGCCGCTTCAACGCAGCTTTGTCAATCTGGTCGATAAAACTCTGGTATTTATCCAAAGTAGCTTGGGCTTTGGTAGGTTTGACTAGAAAGACAAGCAGTTTGAATGAGGAGAAAAGCTCGTGGCATATATAACAGGCTAAGCTGCCAGCAACCAGTTTCTAGCATCATCGAAATGATCTTGTTCGAAGAATTTTACTTCTTTTCTCAAAATGCGTTTCCCAACACGTTCCGCCATTCTTTGCCAAGCATGGTTGCCAACGATCGCGATTTTTTCAAAGTTTGGGGCGTGCCCAAGTGCAAAGTGTAAGTGTGCCGAGAGCGCAGACAGTCCTTCCCATCCTTCAAATTCACGCAAATCTAGAAGCAGTTTGCAACCGTCTGCCCCCTTTAACAGCTCGTTGATGTCCTCCAACCTGGATTCGTAATTTTCAGGGTCAAGTTTTCCCATTAATTGGATGTGGATCAAATGCTCCCCAAGATCCTGCAAGTGCAAAGCTCCAAGTGATTCACGCAGCCAGCGTCGCGCATCCTCAACCTCAGCTAATTTGAATTTCTGAACAGGACACGGCGCAAACGGCGCGACCACGGCTATTGAGTTGGAAACCCAATCAAGATTCGAAACGACCGCGACCCTGTCGAAACCTCTCCAATGGCTCAATCCAAGCTTCAAATCTGACCACGCTGCGCCAAAGTCATAGCTAACATCGTCTTCGACCGTGACAAGTAAGCGAACGCAGTCATTCTCTTCTAAAGCCGCAGCAATTCCCGGGGCCAGAACCGATTGATAGTCATTCGCAGTGACATCGCCACTCAACGTGACTTCGAGTTGTTGTGTGCTGGCAGTCTGTTTTAGCTTGATCATTGTGGTGTCTCCGCTTTCTTAAGGTTCTTGCAATTATTTTGCCTGTCAGTCGGCTTCCAGAAAATTTCACTTCGAGGTAGCTGTCACATCTTCGAAATAGCCAAGACGTATATAAGCCAGTTCGCGACCAAGCTTTATTGATGGCCTCAACCCAAAAAAGATGGACCCAACCAAAAATAACCAAGTTCCGGCAACAGCAGTTGCCTCATTAAAAAACAATACGCTCCCAATTACAAACAGAACCGCCGCCGAAAAGTCAACAACAGTATATAATAGCTCGCAATACGCGTAGACCTTCTTGTGCCGAGCGCTGCGGGTGTGGTTCTGCGGGTCAAAAAGCATGCAATGTCTTTCTTCTGTTGAGACCTGTTCCAAATGTGGTCAGAATTGGGATTTTGGTTGGGTTGAAACCCTGCATAGTGGCATCTTTCCATGATGGTCGGCACCGGTAAAGGCTGCACTCTGCGCCTTGCCAATCAGATTTCAGACTTTG
>CBCYME010000013.1:0-140342 GCA_965183835.1 Paracoccaceae bacterium
AATCTCTGCCGCGGCTGATGCGCTTGCTGGATACCGAGATTTCGCCAGCCGCTTTCTGGCAGACGACCTGGTCGGGATTTCCGCAATAGCTGACCTAAACACCGGCCTCGCGCATTCCCGCATTCAGTCGCTGCAGAGCAATGAAACGGCCAGACAAGCGGCGGATGCTACGGCCGAGGCTGTCTTAAAGATTGCCGGCCTTGCCTCTCTACGAGGCATAGCCAGCCAAACAGCGATCACGGATCGGGCAAACACAATCGCTCAGGACGCCAAAGAAGTGAAAAGCAACCTAAAGACATTAGGAGGTTTGGCCTGTGTTTTCATCTTGGTCGCCCTCGTGCTGAACCACGTCCTGATTGTCCGCCCGCTCAACAAAATCAGCCTTATCACAGAACGGTTGTCACAAGGCGATATAAACCCCGTGGTCGGCTTTGATCGTGCTAGTGACGAAATTGCCCGCATCGCAAAAGCCCTCATGGTGTTCCGCGATGGCTTGGTCGAGAAACAAGAATTGACGCGGCCAGCAGACGATGAACGTGCGGAAAGCCAAGCGCAGAAAACCGCTGCCGTCAATGCAATAGGCACCGGGTTGGCACATCTTTCAAAGGATGACTTAACCTATCGTATCGACGACAATCTGACAGAAGATTACGTACAACTGAAAGACGATTTCAACAGCACTGTAAGGACACTGAACCTTACTGTCACCGATGTGGCTTCGGTGGCTGAATCCATCCGCAATGGGTCTGCAGAAATCAGCCAGGCAGCAGACGATTTGGCACATCGCACCGCAAGTCAGGCGGCAGTATTGGAAGAAACGGCCGCCACGCTTCAAGAGCTCACAACAACTGTGCGGCCCGCTGCTGGCGGGGCGTGTGATGCGGATGACACCACGCAAGGTACCCGTAAAGAAGCCTCGAAGAGCGGTGAAGTGGTCCAGAACACACTCAAGGCGATGGAGGGTATTGAAGAAAGTTCGGACCAGATTGCGCAGATCATCGGTGTGATCGGCGATATCGCCTTTTCAAACCAATCTTCTGGCGCTGAACGCGGGTGTAGAAGCAGCCTGCGCAGGTGAGGCTGGGCGGGGATCTGCAGTGGTCGTGTCCGAAGTCAGTGCATGTCGCAAAGCACCACTGATGCCCCCCGTGAAATCCAATCACTTATCGACAAGAGCGCTGATCAAGTTGGGCGGTGCGTCGATCTGGTGGATCAGGCTGGACTTGCGCTCCATAGTATTTTGGATCGGATTTCCCATATCTCCAGCCTTGTGAGCAATATCGCAAAAGAAACAAGCGAACAGGCGACCGGCCTCGCAGAAGCCAACGCATCCATTGCCCAGCTTGATCAGGTTACCTAGAAAAACCGGCTATGGTGGAAGAAACCAACGCAGCAAGCCATCTACTCAGCAGTGATGCTGAAAAGCTGGCATCGCTGATGACCGGGTTTGAGGTTTCTGCGCCCCCTCCTTCTGAAAACACCGACACAAAATTATCGGGGTGGGACTTAGATGGCTTTGCCAACGTTATCTGGTCCGGCACTGGCCCAGAAACCCGCATAAAACAGGATTCAATGACCTTCTATTGGCTTTAGACCTGACCTCGGTCGTTCCAGAACGATCGCACGCCCTTTTGTTGGTTCGGTTGGAATGGCACCTACACGGGACGGATTTCACCTGTATCCAGAACAGGTGACGCATCCATATCTTCGGCGTCCAGCATGGCCGCTACCCGTTCCAGACCCGCGACCAACATGGCTTGTTCCCAATCTTCCATAGCGGCGAACTTACGAACGAACCGTTGCTGCAAGGGGTCGGGTGCATCAGCAAGAACGGTTCGGCCAGGTTCGGTTAGCAGGATGTCGATTTGCCGCCGATCTGCCGTCGACTTTTGGCGCACAACCAGACCGTCGCGCACCAACTTGTCCACCAGGGAGGTCACGGTGCCCTGCGACACCTGCATGCGCGTCGAAATGGATTTTGCCGTCACGAACCCCCGCTCTGCGATGATCTGAAGCACCCGAAACTGCGATGGGGTAACGCCTGTGGTTTGGCGAATTTCACGACCGAAGAGTTCGGTTGCGCGCACGATCCGCCGAAGGGCGATCAAGCTGCTGTCGATGCGTTCCACTCAACCTCCATTGGTTTGATCATCAAAGAATACGCATTCACCCAATGACTTTCAAACCAAATAATGCTTTGCGAAGCAAAGCAAAAAATGGACTCAAATAGATAAATTTTGCAGAGAAGCACCATATTTGGTTCCCTTCCGTCAGATTTTGCTTTGATAGTTGAATTATGAGGGGCTGCATGTTACTTCGCTCACCGAAGCGAAAGGAGCTACCCAAATGCAACACCCCGCTCAGACAATGCAGGTGCCGCTACCCGCCCTGCGTAAACCCGCCGCCAAAGATGGCGCTGAAATCTGGAAACTTGTCCGGGCGTGCAGTCCGCTCGACGAGAACTCCATGTATTGTAACCTGCTGCAATGCGATCACTTTGCCGACACCTGCGTCCTTGCAGATCTGTCGCAAGAGGTTGTCGGCTGGGTCTCGGCCTATGTTATGCCGAACGCCCCTGACACGCTGTTCGTCTGGCAGGTCGACCTAAAGGATAAAGCAATAGAATGCCGAACGATCTTTGATACCGATGGGCACATTGATCGTTCGGCCCCAGCCGCACTAAGCAAGACGCGGCTTTTCTAGCGGCATAGCCCCATGGCCGCCCGCTCCAGACCTGATCGAAACTCGACATGCGACCCCGAAGCCGTTTGACGGGCGGTTGCCAAATCTGTACTCCGTAAAAAACAGAAACTTGATTACAAAGGGCAAATCGAACCGCCATGCAGCTGATTTTCCACACTGGCGCACACGCGACTGACGAAGACAGGCTGCTCAAGGTTCTGCTGACGAACAAACAAGAATTTGCACAACGCGGCATCTCTGTACCAGGGCCCGGTAAGTATCGCCCACTGTTCAAAGACACCTTTACCGCACTTGAAAGCTCGCCCCGCCTCAGTCAGAATGCGCGCGATGTTTTGCTGGACGCAATTCTGGATGACGAAGTCGCCGACCGGATCCTGATGACCCATCAGCATTTCTTTGGGTCACAATGGTCTGCAATCCGCGACGGAGTCCTTTACCCGCTTGCAGGGCCCTCGTGTCGCCCAGCTCAAACAAGTGTTTGAATACGATCCAGCTCGAAGTCTTTATGTCGATCCGGAATCCCTGCGACGTTTGTGCCAGCGGTTCTCGCCAAAACAGCACCGAAGCGACAGCAACAGGTTCTTGGAATGAGACCGATTTCCTCTCTCTACGTTGGTCAGATATGGTGCAACGCATTCGCGATAACGCGCCGGATGTGCCACTTACGATCTGGTGCAACGAAGATACGCCCCTGATTTGGGCGCAGATCATTCGCGACATGGCGGGTTTGGATCATGGCACCAAGTTCACCGGTGGATTCTCACTACTGTCCGAGATCATGTCCAAAGAAGGCATGAAAAGATTTCGCTCCTACCTGCATCAGTATCCCGAGATGACCGAGATGCAAAAGCGTCGCGTCATCGCAGCCTTTCTCGATAAATATGCCATCGAAGACGCCGTTGAAGAAGAACTGGATCTGCCGGGCTGGACCGAAGAGCTGGTCGAGCAACTGACAGAACTCTATGACGAAGATGTCTTTGCCATTCAGCGTATTCCAGGCGTCCAATTTATCGAGCCCTGACTTGGAACGGCAGCGCACGAACAAAGCTCAACCCCACCGGTCTGGCCTTGATTGTGCCTTTGATATAGAGGGGCTTTGCTTTGACATTTCGTAAACTTCTGCTGATCCTCCCCTTTGCTGTCCTGTTAGGGGCGCAAAGTGCGCGCGCCCAGCAACCTGTCGTAGTTTTTGCCGCCGCCAGCCTCAAAACTGCACTTGATGAAATCGCGACCCAATACCAAACACAGAGCACACACAGCCTTCGCATCTCTTATGCTGGTAGTTCAGCATTGGCGCGGCAGATCCAATATGGCGCCCCCGCCGAGCTGTTTATTTCGGCCAATTCTGCGTGGATGGACACTCTGGCACAAGACGGGCTGATCGAGGATGCCAGTCGTGTTGATCTGCTACGCAATCGCTTAGCTCTTGTCGGTGCCAAAACCACTCCAGAGCCGTTTGATATTTCGACCGACCTGAAAACAGCGCTCGGGACTGAACGGTTGGCCCTGGCCTTGGTTGATGCGGTTCCGGCTGGCATCTATGCAAAGGCAGCTCTGCAATCACTGGGGATGTGGGACCCGCTGCAAACCCAGATCGCGCAAACCGACAACGTGCGTGCCGCTTTGCGACTTGTCGCGATAGGTGAGACCCCACTGGGCATCGTTTACGACACAGATCACCGCGCAGAAGATCACGTTAAAGCGCTGTATCTATTCCCGGAAAACAGCCACCCGCCCATACTCTACCCCGCCGCCTTGATATCTGATCAAGCCACCGAGGCAGCCCGGGCCTTCCTTGACTACCTGCAAGACTCAGACAGCACAGCCGTTTTCCAGGCGCATGGGTTTATCACTGCGAAGGATGCCCCGTGATCGCCGGGTTCGGTCCAGAAGAATGGCAAGCCGTTCTGCTCTCGCTCAAGGTTTCGATCTGGGCCGTTGCCCTCAACCTGCCCTTGGCTGTTTTCACTGCGTATGCACTAGCCCGGTGGCAATTCCGCGGCCATCAACTCCTAAACGGTCTGGTGCATCTCCCCCTGATCCTGCCCCCGGTTGTCACTGGGTATTTACTGCTGCTCACCTTTGGGCGACGCGGTGCAATTGGCAGCTGGCTAGAAGAGACTCTGGGCCTTGTGTTGGCGTTTCGCTGGACCGGCGCAGTTTTGGCCGCTGCAATCATGGCGTTTCCGCTCACAGTCCGGGCAATCCGCTTGGCCATCGAGGCAGTGGATCCAAAACTGGAAGAAGCCGCAGCAACCCTTGGGGCATCGCGCCTGTGGGTCTTTGCCACGATCACCTTGCCCTTGATACTGCCCGGTTTGATCGCCGGTGTTGTGCTCGGATTTGCGAAAGCGATGGGAGAGTTCGGAGCCACCATCACCTTTGTGTCCAATATTTCAGGCCAGACCCAAACGTTGCCCTCGGCCATCTATACCTTTTTGCAGGTTCCCGGTGGTGAAACAGCCGCCCTTAGGCTGGTCATCCTGTCCGTTGCCGTCGCGATGAGCGCGCTAGTAGCATCCGAAATTCTGGCAAGACGTGCCGCACGACGGATATCTGGCAGATGAGCCTTTCTCTGGATATCACCCATCAGTTGCCCGATTTTTCTCTGTCGGTCTGCTTTGAGGTACCACCGGGTATAACCGCGTTGTTTGGCCCATCTGGCACGGGCAAGACAACGGTGATCAATGCGGTTTCAGGCCTGCTAAAGCCCGATGCGGGTCGCATAATTTTGGCAGGCGAGCCGATTTTCGACACATCCCTGCGCATCAACCTGCCGCCGCACAAACGGCGCCTTGGGTATGTGTTTCAAGACGGCCGGCTCTTCCCGCACCTCAGCGTCGAGAAGAACCTACTTTATGGTCAACGCTTTGCCCCCAAGGGTGAACCCGGGCCCGACCTCGGGTCTGTGTCTGACTTGCTCGGCATCACCCCGTTGCTACAGCGTGCCCCGGGCACCTTGTCAGGTGGTGAAAAGCAACGTGTCGCGATTGGGCGGGCATTGCTGTCGCGCCCTAGAATGCTGCTGATGGATGAACCGTTGGCGGCTCTTGATGAGCCGCGCAAAGAAGAGATCCTGCCCTATCTGGAACGTCTGCGCGACCAGACGGACATCCCGATCCTGTATGTCAGCCATTCCGTCGCCGAAGTCGCCCGGCTTGCGACCTCTGTTGTGCTTCTCGACAAGGGATCCGTCCTTCGATCCGGGCCTGCGGAACAAGTTCTATCCGATCCGACCACCGTTCGCCAACTTGGACTGCGGCAAGCCGGTTCCGTGCTCTCTGCGTCCATTACCGCGCATCATGCCGATGGCCTGACCGAGCTCACCGTTTCGGGCGGCACATTGTTCCTGCCCAAGATGGATCGTCCCGTTGGTGCTAAAACCCGTGTTCGTATTCTGGCACAAGATATCATCGTCGCAGGGTCCCTACCCCGCGATCTGTCTGCTCTGAACATTCTCCCTGCCGAAGTGACCACAGTGCAGCCAGGTTCGGGACCGGGTGTCGTCATTCAAATGCGGTCCGGATCTGACCATCTGCTGGCTCGCATCACTCGCCGATCTGCTGAAAAGATGCGCTTGAAACCCGGTGCGCACGTGTTTGCTGTGATCAAAGCCGTCTCGGTGGCCCGAACCGATATCGGCACACGATAACGCAAAAGGCAGCCCAAAAAGAGCTGCCCATCTCAGTGTGCAAACAAACGGACCGTGTGACCCGCCCGCACGGAATTACATTCCGAGCGCTTCTTTGTACATTTCCAGAACCGCTTCTTCTTCGGCGATATCATCTTTGTCACGCTTACGCAGAGCAATAACCTTGCGGATGACCTTTGTGTCGTACCCGCGCGCCTTGGCTTCGGCCATGACTTCTTTTTGCTGCTCGGCAAGGTCCTTCTTTTCAGCATCCAGCCGCTCGATCCGCTCGATAAACTGGCGCAGTTCACCAGCTGTTACGCGGTAATTGGCATCGGCCTGGGACTCTTCCATCTCTGTACTCCGTCAATGTGCTAAATGAGGCGACCTGCGGGATACATCGGCCCAGCCTCTGCCGCAAGCATCCATTGCACGGATCGTGAAACCTGCAAGGCTCGGCTTGCGCTGCATCACTTGATCCGGTAACGCGGCACCCATGTAACCAGAACCGGTGGACCGTTATGTTTGATCTCATCATCTGGGGCGGTGCCGCCCTGTCTCTTGCCGGTCTTGTCGGATTGATCTGGTGTATCTTTCGCGTCAATGCCGCCCGCAAAGCAGGTCTTACGGACGACGAATTGCGCGCAGCAGTTCAGGCAGTATTGCCTTGGAACCTTGGGTCGCTCTTTCTGTCGATCCTGGGCCTCATGATGGTCATCCTCGGCATTTCGCTGGGATAACCTCCGCTTTAGATCGGCATATTGTCAAACTGAGCTTCGACAGCTTCTTCGGCGAGCACCGAATCCAAATGCCGTAAATGCCGGGGAATTTCTGCCCCCTCCGCTCTCAGCCGGTCGACAACCAAGCTCAGCCTTGGTTGCAATTGCAACCGCAAATTCAGATCAGCACCATCAAGTTTCTGTTCGAGTTGTTCAGCTTCTTTCAGCAAGTCCTGTAGTTTCATCATAGTCCTCATTCCTCCCCTATCCTTTGAGCCTGCCAAAAACAGGTAACAACCGTAAGAAGAATCCCCACAACGTAGAAGTTAGAGCAGCGATTCTCAGAAAATCGCCGCTTTTATTGGCACGTGACGATCTCTTTGGTAAAAATAGTGTCATATTTTTACACGCAAGACCTTGACCCGTATCAATGTGTACACTGCGTACTTCAGATGCAGATCAAAACCATTGCATCACATTCTGTATTTACTATATGATAACTTCATGACCAATCGGAGAAACACATGACACCCTTTGTAAAAGCCTTCTTCGACGAAGCCACCTTTACGGTGTCCTATCTGGTGCGGGACCCCGAAGGCAGCGCCTGTGCCATCATCGACAGCGTTCTGGATTTTGACCACGCGTCGGGACGCACAGACACCACGTCGGCCGACAAGATCATCCAGTTTGTCAAAGACAACGCCCTTACTGTTGAGTGGATCCTCGAAAGCCATGTGCACGCGGACCATCTTTCTGCGGCTCCCTATTTGCAAGAGGCGCTTGGCGGTAAAATTGGCATTGGGTCCAACATCACGCTGATCCAAGACACCTTTGGCAAGGTCTTTAACGAAGGCACTGAATTCCAACGGGACGGCAGCCAATTTGATGCCCTGTTTGAACAGGGTGACAGCTTTCACATCGGACAGTTGCGCGGTGATGTCATGCACACGCCAGGGCACACGCCTGCCTGTATGACCTATGTGATCGGTGATGCCGCCTTTGTGGGCGATACCTTGTTCATGCCTGATTTCGGAACCGCACGGTGTGATTTCCCCGGCGGCTCTTCTGAAATGCTATTCCAATCAATCCAAAGCATTCTGGCTCTGCCCGACGAGACACGCATCTTTGTAGGCCATGACTACAAGGCCCCCGGACGCGACGAATTTGCCTGGGAAACCACGGTTGGCGAACAAAAAGCCCTAAACGTCCACATCGGTAAGGGGCGTCCCATCGAAGATTTCGTAGAAATGCGTGATGCGCGCGACGCCACCTTGGCTATGCCACGGCTGATCCTGCCGTCGTTGCAAGTCAACATGCGCGCCGGGCAGATGCCGGAACCGGACGCCGATGGGGACGTCTTTTTGAAAATCCCGATCAACAAAATCTAACTCAGACGACATATCGCGCGAACACAAAGGAACACACACATGGAAACAGATTGGATCTGGGGCCTGGTCGGCGGCGCGCTGATCGGAACAGGCGGGGCCATCTACCTGTTGGGCAACGGGCGCATCATGGGGGCCAGTGGCATCCTGGGTGGGCTGGTTGACGGTACCGGGCGATCGACGATGGTGGAACGCATCGCCTTTGTCCTCGCGGTTATTCTGACGCCCCTCTTGCTCATGCCCGTCTATGCCGCTGAAATCAGCACGCACATCACCTCCAATCTGGCCATTGTCATTACTGCGGGATTGTTGGTTGGTACCGGGACGCGCATCGCAAATGGCTGCACCTCGGGTCATGGCGTTTGCGGCATCTCGCGCTTTTCGTTGCGCGGCATCGTTGCAACCGTTTTCTACATTCTTGCTGGTGGCATTACGTTGGTTTTGTTCCGCCATATTTTGGGGGTCATTTGATGCGTATTATCATTGCCGTTCTTGCTGGTGCGTTTTTCGGGGCCGGTCTGTTCGTTTCTGGCATGACCGATACCACCAAAGTCCAAGGCTGGTTGGATGTGTTTGGCAATTGGGATCCCACACTGGCCTTTGTCATGGGCGGTGCCATCATCCCGATGTTCATCGCATGGCGACTTACCCCAAATCGCAAACCTCTGGCCGGCGGAGAATTCCCCGCGTTGCCACGCCCGGAACTGGATCACCGCCTGATTGTCGGGTCCGTTCTGTTTGGTATGGGATGGGGGTTAGCTGGCCTGTGTCCGGGACCTGCTATGGCCTCCTTAAGCTATGGTGGGACTGCGGGTATCGTTTTTCTGACTGCGATGATTCTCGGCATGATTGCAGCACCTCCGCTGGGTGTAAAACTGGACAGGCTGGCAGGCACAGCGTAAGGAAAGCCCATGGATATTCGACCCATCACCTCCCGCTACGCTGTCTCGCCGCAAATCTCGGTTGAAGACGTGCCCGCCATCGTCGATGCAGGCTTTTGCAAAGTCATTTGCAACCGTCCCAATTCAGAAGTGCCCCCCAGCCATCAGGCAGAAGTCATTGCCGAGGCTGTCCGCGCTGCAGGGCTGGAATTCGAAATTCTGGAGCTTACCCACCAGACAATGACACCGGACAATGTGTCTCGGCAGCGAGCGCTGTCAGAATGTGACACCGGCCCGGTTCTTGCCTATTGCGCCTCTGGGACACGCAGTTCTGTCATTTGGGCCTTGGGACAATGCCAGGCCTCTGATCCTGACTCTATCTTGTCCCAAACCAACGCCGCTGGCTATCAACTCGAAGGGCTGCGCCCAACGTTGGCTCAACTCTGCGATTCAGCGAAATAAGGAAAGATGGCGCGGTTTTCTTGCCAAGCTCGCGCCGCCTCATGCCGTTCATTTCCCAAAGCTTAAGAAGATGGTGACATCAAGGGAAATGCGTCTTCATCCTCTCCCAATCCTGCCAATTGCGAAATTTCAACTGCCGCAAGGTCAGAGTTCATATCAAACAGCGGTTGCTCTTCGTCAATAGGGTTAGACCGGGGTACCGCCGCCTCACTGTCGGGCGCGGTTACAAAATCCGTATGATCAATGACATCAGGATGCGTCAGGTTCTCAGCCCCCTCGGGAGAGAGCGCATCTCGCTCACCTGCAGCGCCATGTGCCTGAAACCCTGCATCATAGGGTTCAACAACCACATCCGCTTCTTTGGACTCATTCAGCCGCACAGCCCGCACGCCTCGACATTGCCCCAATCGAGCCAACGCAATTTGTTTGCCGTCAATCGTTAAAATTTCGGTCCGATCCAGCTTGTTCCCGATCAACGGCAACACATCCCCAGGCTTCATGTCGGCAAAGGCAGACAAGGGCAAACGAACCCGTGAGATGACCGCCTGCAGATCTGCACGCATCACACCAAAGGACTGATCCAGTCGCAGGCCAGCCTCTGCACCATCGCCCTCTTCCATATCCTCCACAAGGTCTGGGATATCGGGAAATATCAAGGTGATCTGCCCCTGTGCCTTACCACTTGCAATTTCTATGGTCAGATCAAAGGTGCGATAATCATCTGCTTCCATCGCCAGCAATAATGTCCGCGAATCTTCGACCCGCGAGCAAAACTCGTACCCAGAGAGGCACCGCCGGTCTGACAGCGTTTCGCACTGATCCGCGGCGCGTGGAAGGATGGTATCAATGAGCGGGGCAACCATAGCGGCATCGGTACCGGTAAACGCGCGCTCACTTGGCGCCCCGTCAAAAACCTGTCCCATCGTTTGCTGTTGAATAATCGCCGTCAGACAAGCCCGATCGACACAGGCCGCGCCCATACGATCCTCTGGACCGATCAACAGCAGATACAACCGATCCTCAGCCACCCCTGCCGCAAGAGTTTCAGCCGACCGGCGCGCCTGCGTTGCACCAATAACGGACATCGCCAAATCAAATGAATCGGCCGCAGCACGAGCCAATGACAAGCGCAACGCCCGAAGAATTGATCGTTTGCTGTCCTGTCCATCGTCTTGGGCCAACGCAACTTTGCGCGCTAGAATTGAAAGAGTGTCCGCATCCATTTTTGAACGACCTTATTTCTGGTCTCGTTTTGGACTCTGGTTTAGCGCACAGGAGGTTACGGAACCCTTTACGTTCCCCGATTTACATCGAGGCGCGTTCTTCTTTTGGGAGCCGGACCCGAAAGGCTCCGCCTTCTTTGCTGGACAAATAACTCACGTCCCCCCCGAGGCGCTGCATGATCTCTTTACAGATCGCCAACCCCAGCCCGGCACCGCCCGCCTTTTCCGCAGATACACGCGCAAACTTTTCAAAAATCATGGATTGTGCATCGCTTGGGATGCCACTGCCATTATCGACAAAATCCACCATGACCTGCCCCCACACATCATGCACGGTAATCGTCAGCTCTGGCTCAGTTGCATCACAATATTTCTGAGCATTCGCAATCAAGTTGATGAACACTTGCCCCAGCCGATCCAAATCCGAATACAAGACGATACGCTCATTCGAAAAACGACGCTTTACAGTCAGAGGGTTGCTCCATCCCGCCAGTGCCGTTGAAACGGACCGCTCCAGAACATCGCTCAAATCGCCACGCGCCCTGTTCAAATGAACCTGACCGCTTTCCAAAACACTTAGGTCCAGAAGATCATCCAATAGCCGGGTCAGTCGCAGGGCCTCATCGTGAATGATCGTAGAATATCGAACTTGTTCTTCTGGGCCCAAACCTTCGGTATCGCGCAGAATTTCTGAAAACGCCCGGATCGAAGTCATCGGCGTGCGCAGCTCATGGCTCACCTGACTGAGAAAGGCATCCTTTTGCAAAGAGATTTGAGTGAGTTTGGTATTGGCCTCTCGCAGCTTGAGGGCCGTCTGGCTCAGCTCAGATGATTTGGCTTCAAGCCGACTTGAATATTCCAAAAGCTGTGCAGATTCATCGGCCACCGCCAACAGATCCTCTACAGAAACAGAGGAGCCCCCAACAATTTGACCAATCATGGCATGGGCCGCAGCGGCTCCAACGGAACCGCCCAACTCACGCTCTAACCGCTCCAGAAAGACAGGGGTCGGTTCTGGCAACCCTCCGCGCCCGCCTTGTTCCAACGTTTGCACACGGAAAAATTCCTGCGCTTCACGGGCGCCTAAAATACGCTGGGACATAATCATCAGGTCTTCGCTCTGCGCCGCTGATCCGCTCCACCCGCGGGGGCCTGCCGAATGCTCAAAAACATTGACGAACTGAGCCCCTTGCAAACGTTCCAGAGGACGCGGAAAGCTGAGCACAGAGGCAATGCAAAAAGCCGCAACGTTCAACGACAAAGACCACATCACAGCATGTACCATTGGGTCCAAACCTGCGATGTCAAACAGCGCTTGCGGGCGCAACCAGCCCCAGCCGAATGGTCCATGATCCAGCACAGATTGCGGCATGGCTTCGCCACCGATCCCGGGCAAAAGCAGGGTATAGACCCATAGTGCAAAGCCGACCGTAAGCCCCGCCAACGCGCCTGTCCGTGTTGCCCCCCGCCAAAACAGACCGCCCACAAGCGCAGGCAAAATTTGCGCGATCCCGGCGAATGCAATCAATCCAATCGACGCCAGAGCCGCACCACCACCTGACAAGCGGTAATAGAAATACCCCAGCGCCATGATGACAGCGATCGAAACTCGGCGTGCATACAGGACAACGGATCGCACATCCCCGGACACCACCGCGCCACCGCCCTTGGAGCTCAGCCAGATTGGCATGACGATGTGGTTGGACACCATAGTCGACAACGCCATCGCCGCCACAATCACCATAGACGTCGCCGAAGAAAACCCACCTAGAAATGAGAGCATCGCCAATCCGTCTTGGCCTTGGCTTAGCGGGACAGTCAACACAAACAGATCCGGGTTCGCGCCTTGTGGTAACAGGTCCAAGCCCACCACAGCGATAGGGACAACGAACAGGCTCATCAACATTAGATACAGCGGAAAGGCCCAAGCCGCCGTGCGCAGATGCCGCTCGTCATCATTTTCAACAACCATCACCTGAAACATCCTCGGAAGACAGACAAAAGCCGCCGCCGAAAGGAACGTGATGGTCGCCCAGCGCCCTCTGTCCACCTGCCACTGACCAATTTCGGATGCATCGATCCGGTCCATTGTCGGGCCAATTCCCCCGGCAACGCCCCAAACCACAAAGATGCCGACGGCCAGCAAGGCGATCAACTTCACGACGGCCTCCAGCGCAACGGCTGTCACCACCCCATGATGCCGTTCGTTCGCATCCAAGTTGCGCGTGCCGAACAAAATGGCAAAGACCGCAAGCCCCGCCGCAACCCAGAACACGCTGGCCCCTTCGTAGTAATGGCTGCCTGGATCCGCTTCGGCAAAGATCGAAAAGGACAGCGTGATGGATTGCAATTGCAACGCGATATAGGGTGTGACCCCAATTACAGCTAGGATCGTCACGCAGATCGCCAGAGTATTCGACTTGCCATATCGCGATGAAATCAAATCCGCGATTGAGGTCACGCGCTGGCTGCGTCCGACCCGAACAAGTTTGCGCAACCCCCACCACCAGCCGATCATGACCAAGGTGGGGCCCAGGTAAATTGTTACAAACTCCAGCCCGGACCGGGCGGCATATCCGACAGCGCCGTAAAAAGTCCAAGCTGTACAATAGATCGACAGGGACAGCGTATAAACCAGTGGGGATCGCAACCAAGTACTGCGCCCCGCAGCAGCAAGCCGGTCGGCTGCAAACGCCACCCCGAACAGCAAAACAACATACCCTAAACAAACAAGGATCAAGACATTCAGAGACGCCATCAGTTGCGCTCTGATCCCTGCGGGTCACCGCCAGACCAACGCCGCGCTGCTATTCCAAACAAGACACTGAATACAATCAAGCCCGCCCAAACCCCAAACACATATCGAATTGCGACCGAGGTCGGCACGCCCTCAAGCCCGCCCCCCGAAGGCCATAGCAGGGGCACAGCAAACAACGCCGCCCCAAACACCGGGAGCAACCTTGCCGCATCCATCAACCGTCGACGCCGATAACTTTGACGTTCCAAAAAAACGGGCGGTGGGGCCACCGGCGCTGGATCGGGATCGAGGCTCTGGCTCACAGTTGCGTGGCCTGTGCATGCAGATCACGCACAGCAGTCAGAACTTCGGCATTGGAAAACGGTTTGGTCATAAACCGGCTCACTCCGGCTTTTTCAGCCATCTCACGATCTCGGGATTGACCACGCGCGGTTAACATCAAGACCGGCAGATTTTCCATCCCCTCAAGGTCGCGCAGCTCTCGCAGTATGTCCATGCCGCTCTTGCCGGGTAGCATCAGATCCAGAATAACCAAATCTGGATTTTCGTTGGAAATCACCTCGACCGCATCGGTCCCATCCGCATGCGTCACGACCTGCCACCCATCTCGGGTTAACAGGAATCGGATCGCCTCTGTTATGTTTGGCTCATCTTCGATCAGTAGAACACGACGGTTCATTCCTGTCCTTTCCTCCCCCAAGAGAGACAATCGGCGCAAAGCCGCTGCCCTTATTTGTTAAGATTAAACGTGGTGTCATGGAACTGTCAAAACCCTTCGCTCAGGATTGAAGGTTCTCTGCGCGCACCGCACACGGCTCGGGGGCAAATTCGGCAACTGCTGCCGACAAGCTGCGCGTCTGATTGGCCTGTTTCAGCGCTGGCAACGGGCAAGATAAGCATGATGGACCGATACACCGGATCCCGATCAAATTCCGGCATCTCCTGCGGCCAAGCCACCGCAAGGCAATCAAACTCGGCCGCCGTTCTGCCCAGTTGTGCGACACGGCGTCGAATCGGCACCAACGGGCGGTTCAAGGCCGTGAACAGTGGCCACAACGGACAGGATTCCCCGTGCCGCGGCAAAGCAAACCCGGCCACAGGTTTTCGAAACAGAATACTGCCCGAGGCATCACACACCACCAAACCAACCTCATGCGACAAAATCTCGTTCGGCAGGCTGGCCAAACGGCGAAACACCGACGGCAGATCCGTGCGGAAAATCCGGGAAAGGGCGATTGGGTCCATCCCGTGCTTATCCAACGCTTTCTTAACGTCCGCTATGGGCATGATTTAGGCATCGGTAGCATATTGCGACAACAGATCACGACCAATTTTCCGGGCCGCCCCTTGCGTGAGGCCCTGCGTCATTGCCTCTGGTACGGGGTTGCCAATTTCCAATTGCTCAAAATGATAGCCATTGGCAGCAACAAAGGCCTCCACCTCTTCCAATGGGACGCCCCGGCGTTCTTCGCTGGTTTCACTTTCATCCAGATAATTCACCAGCGCCTTGGAGCTTTCGGCCAACCGTTCTGCGTCTTGATCAAGATTGCGATGAAACCGGTCCCGCCATTCCGCCTCTAACTCTCCGGGTTCAGCAAGAATTGAAGAGGTCGACCGGATCGAAGCAGCGGTGGACAGAACCTCGTGCAGCGACGCGGCCAGATGCGGATCATGGGTCAGGCGGTCTGACAGGGTTTCCACCGTACGCTCAAGCGAAGCGATCCGGCGATGCCCCTTGGCCCAAAACCTCGGCCCAACCGGGAAACCGACCGGCAAACTCGTCTACGCGGCTGATTTCCGCAGCAACGGCCCCGGCATCCACAGCAGCTTCGCGCAGTGTTGCGATCAACGCAGCCTCTGCCCCTTCGGTCAGCATTGACGGCTCAACCCCCAGAACGCCGGCGATATCAACCAGTAGGCTTTCCGCCGATTCTGCGCCTGTTGTGCTCGATCAGGTTGAGGTAGGATGCAGAAATTCCCACATCCCCTTGCAAGATCCGACTGCCGCAGCCCTGCAATCAACCGCCGCTCTCGAATCCGGCTCCCTGTCAGCGTGTCACGCGACATACTGGCCCCCTTGTTGATAATTGCGCCTTTTCAAGGGCTTTCTGCACCGCAACATAAACCCCTTTACACATAGCAGTATCTGATTGTGTATTTATTTACAAAATTATTGTTCATTTCAATGGGCTTATTGCCTAATTTTACAACCCGCACCCATACTTGATTTGCACAGATGTGCTTGCGCCGAGCGGAAGAGGAGCCGTGACGCGCCAATCACGAAATGGGAGGAATGAATGTCAAATTCAAAGTTTACACGCCGTGGCGTATTGAAAACGGGTACCATGGTCGGTGCCGGTGTTGCGCTACCAACAATTTTCACTGCATCGTCTGCAGCCGCTTACACCAACGAACCCACCGGCAGCTCGGTTACGCTGGGCTTTAACGTGCCTCAGACCGGTCCCTACGCGGACGAAGGCGCCGACGAACTGCGCGCCTATGAGCTGGCTGTTGAGCACCTGAATGGTGGTGGCGACGGCGGCATGATGAACACCTTTAGCTCCAAAGCGCTGAAGGGCAACGGCATCTTGGGTAAAAAGGTTGAGTTCGTCACAGGCGACACCCAAACAAAATCGGATGCGGCCCGTGCCTCGGCTAAATCAATGATCGAAAAAGATGGTGCGGTCATGATTACTGGCGGTTCGTCGTCGGGCGTCGCGATCGCTGTTCAAGGTCTGTGCCAAGAGGCTGGCGTGATCTTCATGGCCGGTCTGACCCACTCAAACGACACCACCGGCAAAGATAGAAAAGCCAATGGTTTCCGCCATTTCTTTGACGGTTACATGTCAGGGGCCGCGCTTGCCCCCGTTCTAAAAGCACTTTATGGCGATGACCGCAAAGCTTATCATCTGACCGCAGATTACACTTGGGGATGGACCCAGCAGGAATCTATCGCTGCGGCCACTGAGGCGCTTGGCTGGGAAACCGTCAACAACGTACTGACGCCTTTGGCCTCAACTGACTTTTCGTCCTACATCGCTCCGGTTCTGAACTCGGGCGCAGATGTTCTGGTTCTGAACCATTACGGCGGCAACATGGTGAACTCGCTAACCAACGCAGTACAATTCGGCCTGCGTGAAAAGCAAGCAAACGGCAAAGATTTTGAAATTGTCGTTCCACTGTTTTCCCGTCTGATGGCACGCGGTGCTGGTGAGAACATCAAGAACATCCTGGGTTCAACCAATTGGCACTGGACGCTGCAGGACGAAGGTTCAAAGGCGTTTGTGAAATCCTTTGGTACCAAATACGGCTTCCCACCCAGCCAGGCGGCACAAACCTGCTATGCACAGACGTTGCTTTATGCTGACGCTGTGGAACGCGCGGGCTCGTTTAACCCCTGCGCAGTCGAAGAAGCTTTGGTAGGCGGGGATAGCTCGCTTCCGGGCATCGATTCCCCTGCAAACAAAGGCTTTTTGTTTGACGGTCTTGGAAATGGCCAGACCTCTATCGCGGGGCCGATCACCAGTGCTTCAAGGACGTTCTGGTTGTGAAGGGTAAAGAGAACCCGACGAGTGAATTCGACCTTCTGGAAGTCGTAGAGATCACTCCTGTGGCGCAGGTCTGGTACGAGCCGGATCACCCGATGTTTGCGGGTGGTGATCTTGGAACTTGCAACCCAGGCTCATAAATTTCGAAAATTACCAATTGGTCGATCCGTGTTTATTACATGGATCGATCTTACTCAGCCTGTGGATAGAGATATCTGCAGTCTCGAGATCTGTCTGACTGCCAAATCAGGCCAACCTTAAGGTAAGGACCCATGGACGCAATCCTATTGCAAATTTTGAACGGGCTCGACAAGGGCTCTGCCTATGCGCTGATCGCGCTCGGCCTGACACTCATTTTCGGTACGCTTGGCGTTGTCAATTTTGCCCATGGGGCCTTGTTCATGATCGGAGCATTCTGCGCGGTCACTGTGCAACGCATCCTGAACATTAGTTTTGTGACTGTAGACGAGACACAAAAAGATTTCCTGGGTAATCCGCTAAAGGTCAAAACACCGTACTTGGAATCGTGGTTCGGCCCCGAAACTGGTGCGGCCATAATCGATTGGTCAGTGCCTATCGCGATCCTATTCGCCATCCCTGTCATGTTGGCCGTCGGCTACATCATGGAACGTGGCCTGATAAAGCATTTTTATAAACGGCCCCACGCCGATCAGATTCTTGTAACCTTCGGTCTTGCGATCGTTCTGCAAGAAGTGGTCAAATACTTTTATGGCGCAAACCCAATCCCCACGGGTGCACCTGATGTGTTCAAAGGCAGCTTTGATTTCGGCGTCATGCTGGGTTTCGAGGCCAACGCAATCATCTACCCCTACTGGCGTCTTGTGTACTTCGGCTTTGCGGCTCTAATCATCGGCGGCGTCTTTTCTTTCTTACAGTTCACCACCTTTGGCATGGTTGTCCGTGCCGGTATGGCAGACCGCGAAACCGTGGGTCTGTTGGGTATCAACATCGACCGTCGGTTCACCATCATGTTCGGCATCGCCGCAGCAGTGGCCGGTTTGGCAGGTGTGATGTACGCCCCGATCAACTCACCCAACTATCACATGGGCATGGATTTTCTGGTCCTGAGCTTCGTGGTTGTGGTTGTCGGGGGTATGGGCTCCCTTCCCGGTGCTGTGCTTGCCGGTTTCCTACTTGGTATTCTCGAAAGTTTCGCGTCTATGAACGAGGTTAAATCCCTCATCCCCGGTATTGACCAGATCATCATCTACCTGGTTGCAATTCTCATTCTGCTCACCCGGCCACGTGGCTTGATGGGTCGCAAAGGCGTGATGGAGGAATAAGACATGTTCGGTCTCGACAAAAAAGACACCACCATGTTGCTGGTCGTCGCTATCATGGCGCTATGTGCGCCCTTCATCCTGAACCCCTTTCCCGCAGGCAGCGCGATGGCGCAGTTCAATGCAGGCTATCCTGACTTGATGCAGCGGTTTGTGATCTTTGGCATCTTTGCCATTGGGTTCAACATTCTGTTTGGTTTGACTGGATACCTGTCCTTTGGTCACGCGGCCTTTCTGGGTGTCGGATCCTACTCGGCAGTCTGGATGTTCAAACTCCTCAGCATGAACGTGATCCCGGCTATCCTGCTGTCGGTCGTCATGGCGGGCCTGTTCGCCTTGCTGATCGGGTTTGTCAGCCTGCGCCGCTCGGGGATCTACTTTTCAATCCTGACGCTGGCCTTTGCGCAGATGTCGTTCAACCTCGCTTATTCGGTTTTGACGCCAATCACCAATGGTGAAACCGGTCTGCAACTGACGCTGAATGACCCCCGTGTTCTGGGTGTCAGCCAAACGGCGGATGGCTCGATCCCGGTCACTAGCCTATTTGGTCTCGAGATGCGCTCAACCTATGAGATGCACCTTGGTCCTTGGTTGTTCCAGTTCAACGCGGGCTACTATCTGTCGGCCCTGATCATGCTGGCGTCGTTCTATCTGGCGATCCGCATCTTCCGCTCGCCTTTTGGGATGATGTTGCGGGCGGTGAAATCAAACCAACAGCGCATGAACTACACCGGCCTGAACACCCGTCCCTACACACTGGCTGCCTTTGTAATTTCGGGCATGTATGCTGGCCTGGCCGGTGGCTTGATGGCCTCGATGGATCCGCTGGCAGGCGCCGAACGCATGCAGTGGACCGCATCGGGCGAAGTTGTTCTGATGACCATCCTTGGTGGTGCTGGCACGCTGATCGGTCCGGTCGTGGGTGCAGGGTTCATCAAGTACTTTGAGAACATCTTTTCCAAGATCAACGACAACGTCCTGCACCAGTGGTTTGCCTTTATGCCTGACGGACTTGAGGACGCGATGGTCTTCATCGTGCACCCTTTCATCGGCAAGGGCTGGCACCTGACGCTGGGCATCCTGTTCATGTTGGTTGTGATCTTTCTGCCCGGTGGTTTGGTCGAAGGTGGTCAAAGAATCGCAGCTTGGGTGCGCAAAAAGCGCAACAAAGGCAACGATGACACCACCACCAAAACCGAACCTGCAGAATAAGGAGACGCGAGATGGGAATTCTTGAAGTCAAAGGCGTCAACAAACGGTTCGGTGGTCTCCAAGCGCTGGGGGATGTAAACCTCAGCGTGGCCGAAAACACCGTGCACGCCATCATCGGCCCCAACGGAGCTGGCAAATCTACTCTGCTGAACTGTTTGGTCGGCAAGCTGATCCCCGACACAGGGTCGGTCATGTTCGACGGGCAATCGGTGCTGGGGCGCAAGCCGTTCGAAATCAACCAGATGGGCATTTCCCGAGTGTTCCAAACGCCAGAGATCTTTGGCGATCTGAGCGTTCTGGAGAACATGATGATCCCCTGCTTTGCCAAACGGGATGGCGCGTTCGAATTGAACGCCATCCCCTCGGTCGCCAGCCAAAAGGATGTGCTGGAAAAGGCCGAAGCAATGCTGGTCGACATGAACATGGCCGACAAACGGCACATGAATGCGGCGTCGATGTCTCGGGGCGATAAGCGCCGGCTAGAGATCGGCATGTGCCTATCGCAGGAACCACGTCTGTTGCTGTTGGATGAACCCACCGCCGGTATGGCGCGGGCGGATACCAACAACACCATCGATCTGCTGAAACAGATCAAGGACGAACGCGACATCACCATCGCGATCATCGAACACGACATGCATGTAGTGTTCTCACTGTCCGAGCGCATCACCGTTTTGGCCCAGGGCACCCCCCTTGTCGAAGACACGCCCGAAAACATCAAAGGCCACCCCAAGGTACGCGAAGCGTATCTGGGCGAGAGCGCTTAAAGGAGAAGAACCATGAACGTTAAACCGGACTTTTCCAAAAACGCCAATATGGCCACCACGGCCCCGGCCTTTCTCTCGGTCTGGGACATGCACGCCTATTACGGTGAAAGCTACATCGTGCAGGGCATCTCGTTCAACGTGCATGAGGGGGAAATCCTCGCCTTGTTAGGACGCAACGGGGCGGGCAAGACCTCAACCCTGCGCGCTATTGCTCGACTGGATGACCCGCAAGTCTCGCACGGTGAAATCTGGCTGGATCACAAACCGCTGCACAACATGTCCAGCTACGAGGCCGCCACCGTCGGTTTGGGGCTGGTCCCCGAAGATCGCCGCATCATCGCGGGTCTGACAGTCGAAGAAAACCTGCAACTGGCCCAGATTGCACCGCCCATTGGGTGGTCAATCGAGCGTCTCTATGAATTGTTCCCGCGCCTTGGTGAACGCCGCAAGCAAGAGGGCGTGACCCTTTCTGGTGGTGAACAACAGATGTTGGCAATTGCCCGCGCATTGGCCCGTGACATCAAAGTGCTATTGCTGGATGAACCCTACGAAGGTTTGGCCCCGGTGATCGTTGATGAGATCGAAAAGACCCTCATCCACATCAAAGAACAAGGTATGACAACGGTCATCGTAGAACAGAACGCCGTGCGGGCGCTGGAATTGGCGGATCGTGCCGTCATTCTGGACACCGGCGGCATCGTCTTTGACGGATCCGCTTCCGAAGTTTTGGAAAACGAAGAACTACGCGCCGAATATCTGGCGATCTAACTGAACACTCCCCGTCGAGAAAGAGCTAAGGTTCTTGCGTCGACTAACTCTTGGCCAGCTCTCCACGAGCTGGCCTTTTTTTGTGTCCACAGAAAGGCTTGTCGGATCCTGATATTCCCGCCTAAATAGCGTCATGAAAATTTGTGCGATGACAATGGTGTATCGGGACTATTGGGCGCTGTCCCAATGGTATGCCCATTTTGGACGACACTTGGGGCATGAAAACCTGTTCATTGTGGCCCATGGTCCAGACCCCGAAATTCAGCGGCGCTGCCCACTGGCCAGCATCATCACCATTCCACGCGAGAAATTCGACAACTTCGACAATTCGCGCAGCAAAATGCTGAACGCATTTCAGAACGGGTTGGATGAAATCTACGACTGGGTGATCCGCACGGATGCAGACGAACTGATTTGCCTTGATCCCTCGCTCTATGCAAGTTTCGAGGACTTCTTTGCCCAACAAGAGGGCAAATCCGCGTTCTCACTGGGTATAAACCTTGCCGAAATCGAAGGCGATGCGCCCCTACCCCATGATACTTCAGTCCTGAAATTGCGGCGGCATGCGCTGTTCTCAAGCCATTACAGCAAAGCCTGGGCTGTGCGCGGGCGTATTGGGTTGCATCGACATGGGGTTCAGTTGCGTCCGCGATTTTGTGAAGACTATCCCTTTCACATTCCACGTGGCGTCTATCTCATTCATTTGAAATTCGCCAATGGGCTGGCCTTGGCGCTGGCGAACAAATACCGCCACGCCGTCGCCAATTCCGAAGGCAAAGGATTGCCAGGGCAAAGCTGGCGCGATCCTGATGTGTCGATACAGAGGATCAGCAAACAGTTGGATAACTCAAAATTGCTCCCATGGGCCCACGCCGAAGAGCGCGCCTATGAGATCATTTCGCAAGAGCCGATCCGGGACTTGAAAAAGGGGATCGTGCGCGTATGTGACCGGCCCATTCGAATACAGGCCACCCTACCCGAATGGTTCCAATCGGCCTGACACGCGCTATTGCACGGTCCAGCCCCCATCCACCGGAATGGAGGCCCCGACAACATTGTGTGCAATGGGGGAGCACAGCCAAAGTGCCAAAGCGCCAATTTCAGCTGGTTCAGACCCGCGTAACGACGGCTGTTTGTCCTTTAGCATGTCAGCCACCGCCGCCTCACGATCCGCCCCAAGTGCGGCCATGCGCTCTTTGATCTGCGGTTCAATAATCGCAGTATTGGTCCAACCGGGACAGATGCAATTTACCGTCACCCCGCCTTTGACCTTGTCCCCGCGCGAGGCATATTCCAACGCAGCTGTTTTGGAGAGACCGATCAAACCGTGCTTAGCTGCTACATATGGGGCCTTTTGTTTGCTGGCGACCAATCCGTGAACCGACGCTATATTGATAACCCGCCCATAACCCCGATTGGCCATTTCGGGCATCGCGGCCTGCATGGTATAAAACGCAGCGCTCAGGTTCACGGACAGGATGTCCTCCCAGATATCGCCCGGTAGTTTGGACAGCCAATCGGTGTGTTGAATGCCGGCGTTGTTCACCAGAATATCGGCCCCACCCCACGCGGCAACGGCGGCCATCAAATCCTGTATCTGCGTCGGGTGTCGCAGATCACCCCGAAAGAACGCGGCGTCTGCAGCCCCTCTCTTGCGCAGATGATGGCAAACCTCTTCGATCTGGGCGTCGCCCGCGATCCCGTGCACCGCAATCCGCGCGCCCGCACTTGCCAGTGCTTCGGCAATCGCCAGTCCGATCCCCTGCACCGACCCGGTGACCAATGCTGTTTTTCCTGTCAGATCCGTCATGTTTCCTCCGCCAACTGCGCCCGCAGCTCTGTCTTTAGCACTTTGCCGTAATTGTTTTTGGGCAACTCTTGCACAAAAACATACTCTTTGGGTCGCTTGAAACGTGCAATGTTTTCAACACAAAGCTGGTCTAAGATATCTGTTGTGACGTCACCGACGACAAAGGCCACCACCTCTTCGCCCCAATCGGCATGCGGGCGCCCTACGACAGACACTTCGGTCACCAACGGATGGGTCAGCAGAACCTCTTCGACCTCACGCGGATATACATTTGATCCACCAGAGATAATCAGATCTTTGGATCTATCTTGCATTGTCAAATACCCATCACCGTCAAGAAACCCCATGTCGCCTGTCATCAGCCAGCCATCGACCAATGTCTTGTCGGTGGCTTTGGGATTTTGCCAATATCCCGGCATCACCACATCCCCACGCACCATGATTTCGCCGTGTTCACCATTTGGCACCGGTTTCCCGTTTTCATCCCCGATCTGCACCTCGACCGTGGATTGCGCGCGCCCGACGCTGGCCAACCGTTGCTGCCATCGGGGGTGTGTTCGATCACTGACATCATGACGCGACAGGGCCGTGATCCCCATGGGGCATTCCCCCTGCCCATAAATCTGTACGAAAATCGGTCCAAAATGGGTGGTCGCGTCGACAATGTCGGCCAAATACATCGGGCCACCGGCGTAAACGATTGTGCGCAACCCCGTCCCGACCTCTCCGGTCGCCTTAGCCACATCGGTCATACGCTTGACCATCGTCGGGGCAGCAAACATCTGCACCCGATCAAAGTGCCGCGCCAGATCAAAGATCTCGGCCTCGTCAAAGCCACCAGACACAGGGCAAACATGACGAGCCCCGGCCAGCACGTGCAACATGTTATAAATGCCTGCGCCGTGGCTCATCGGCGCGGCATAGAGCACCGCATCCTGATCGCTCACCGCATCCACATCCGCAGAATAGGTCAGCGACATCGCAATCAGCATGCGATGGGTGATCATCACACCCTTTGGTTTGCCCGTCGTTCCAGAAGTATAGAACAACCACGCCAAATCATCAGGCGCGCGCATCGCGGGGGCATCAACGGGATTGTGTGTCAAAGCCGCCGCGTAGTCCGCGCTGGTCACATCCACACATCGCACCGCGATCTCGGTCTCTTGGATCGCTTCGGTCAAACCGGGCGAGGTAAAACACAAATTCGCCCCTGCGTTTTCAAGGATATAGGCCACCTCGCGTCCGTGCAGTTTTGAATTGATCGCAACGACCGCAGCGCCCGCATACCAAACCGCATATTGCGCAATCAGATAATCCGGGCAGTTCTTGAGACACAGCCCCACCCGATCCCCCGGCTGTACACCCTGTGCCAGCAACCAGCCCGCCAATCGCGCGGCCCGATCGTGAAATGTGCCATAGTCCGCGACCTGATCCCGCCCCAGAAATAACGCAGGGCGGGCGGGGTTCACCTGTGCCTGTCGGCTCAGCCAAAGACCAAGGTTCACGCTTTCACCGCTTCTAAGATCGAGGCGTAGTTGGCAACGCCTGAGCCACCCATATTGAACACCAAGCCCAGTTCAGCCCCCGGATGTTGCATGGCATCCGCCTGTCCCAACACCTGTCGCGCGATGAGCGTATGCATCGACACCCCTGTTGCCCCAACCGGATGCCCCTTGGCCTTGAGCCCGCCGGACAGGTTCACCGGCAAGGTACCGCCTGCATGCACTACACCGCCTTCGAGAACATCTGAGGCATGACCGTGCGCTGCCAGCCCCATAGTCTCGTAAATCAACAGCTCGGCGATTGTGAAGCAGTCGTGGACTTCGGCAACGTCTAGATTCCCGACCGTAATCCCCGCGCGATCATATGCAGCGTGAATGGCTTTGCGCGGCCCTTCAAATGCCAGCACATCCCGCTGCGACATCGCCATGACATCATTGACCTGCGCGACCCCCCTCATTCGCACCGCTTTGGACACATCGCCCAAAAGATCCCCGGACACCATGACCAAGGCTGCCGCCCCGTCAGACACCAAAGAACAATCTGTTTTCTTGAGCGGGGCCGCGATAATCGGGTTGCGGTCAGAAACGGCTGCACAAAAAGCCTCGTCCATAGGTTTCTGCAACTGAGCCAGCGGATTGTTGACCGAATTCCCGTGGTTTTTGGCGGCAATCTTGGCCAAAGCTTGCGTGTGATCGCCGTATTTCTGGAAATAGGCTTGGGCGAATTGGGCAAAAACACCGGGAAACGACAGACCTGCCTCTTCCTTTTGGTATGCCGCATGACCCAGCGCAGTCGCCACATCGACAGTTGGCAGGTGGGTCATCTTTTCCACCCCAATGACCAAGGCGACTTTAGTTTCCCCTGACAGGATCGCCTGACGCGCGGCAAACACAGCCGCGGACCCAGACGCACAGGCGTTTTCCAGCCGCGTGGCGGGTTTGAACCGCAAGGCCGGATCAATCGACATCGCCAATGATGAGGGAAATCCATCCGGCACCAACCCGCCATTGAAATGGCCCATCCAAATGCCATCTACGTCAGTAGCCCCGATCCCGGCATCTGCCAAAGCTTCGCGCCCTGCGGCTGCAATCATGTCTTCGAGCGACATATCGGTCAACTTGCCAAACTTGGTATGGCCCCAACCCGCGATATAAACCATGAAAACTCTCCCCTTTTGTCAGGAGAAACCTACCCATACCCATGTAGCCCCTTCAATTCCGTAGAAATACCCGGCACTCTGTGCGCCATGAGTGATCTTGCATTTGAATACGCCCCCGTCGGCTTGGTAGAGCTGGAAAACCGGATTATCCGGCGGTGTAATTTGCAATTCGCGCAAACATTCGGCGGGCATGAGAGCGATTATCGCGACATGCCTTTGCTGCATCTCTATCCCAGCCACGCCGAGTTTGAGCGCATCGGCGCACGCGGTTTGGCAGCAATGCAAGACACAGGCTATTACAGCGACGAACGCATTATGCGCCGCCGCAACGGCGATCTGTTCTGGTGCCGGGCACGGGGCAAATCACTGACGCCTGACGACCCGTTTCTGCACGGTATCTGGAGCTTTTCTGACATCTCAGAAGATCGCCCGCTGGTGGAATTGACCCCGCGCGAGCGGGACGTGGCCATTTTGACCTGCCGGGGTCTGTCGGCCAAAGAGGTCGGCGGCGAACTGGGCCTGTCCTACCGCACCATCGAAGCGCACCGTGCCCGATTGTTAGAAAAATTTGGCGCCCGGAAACTGCCGGAACTGGTGGCGAAACTCTCTGGTATGCCCTTATGATAAGCCCCCCCTCGCAATTTGGCACGACATACACCATCTTTGCCTGTGTAACGGCGCTTTTCATGGGACACACGTTGGCCTATAACGCCGGGTAATTTACAGCCCGCGCAACAGACGGGCATAGCGGAACCGTCGAGGACACTCATGACTGACACCAAACACGAAGCGGATGTGGCATTTATCAAAGCATTGGCCGAACTGCTGCGCGAAAACGATCTGACTGAACTTCAGGTAAAGCGCGAATATGGCGAAGAAGACAGTCTGAACGTCCGCGTCAGCCGTGCCGCTCCTGCTCCGATCATGGCGGCTGCGCCTGCTCACCTGGCGCTGCCTGCTGCTGCTCCGGTTGCGGCCGCTGCCCCTTCCGCCGCTGCAGAAGCGCCTGCCGAAGATCCCGCAAGCCACCCCGGCGCGGTAACCTCGCCGATGGTTGGTACCGTCTATATGCAAGCCGAACCCGGCTCGCCTGCATTCGTGACCGTTGGTGCGCAGATCAACGAAGGCGATACGCTGTTGATCGTTGAAGCCATGAAAACCATGAACCACATTCATGCGACCAAAACAGGGACGGTCAAACGTATCCTGGTGGCCGATGGTGATGCCGTAGAATTCGGTACACCGCTGGTCATCATCGAATAAGGCGCGGCGCATGTTTGACAAAATCCTGATTGCCAACCGCGGAGAGATCGCCCTGCGCGTCATTCGCGCAGCACGTGAGATGGGTGTCGCCACTGTGGCGGTGCATTCCACCGCCGATGCGGACGCAATGCACGTGCGAATGGCCGATGAATCGGTTTGTATTGGCCCCCCGCCTGGCATGGACAGCTATCTGTCGATCCCGGCAATTATCTCGGCTTGTGAGATCACGGGCGCCCAAGCGATCCACCCCGGGTATGGCTTTCTGTCCGAAAACGCCGGTTTCGTGCAAATCGTAGAAGACCACGACATCAAATTTATCGGCCCCACCGCTCAGCACATTCGCATCATGGGCGACAAAATCACCGCCAAGGACACGATGAAGGAACTTGGCGTTCCCTGTGTTCCCGGGTCCGAAGGCGGCGTTCCTGATCTTGAGTCGGCCAGACGCATAGGCGAAGAAATCGGCTATCCCGTGATCATCAAAGCCACGGCTGGTGGTGGCGGACGCGGCATGAAGGTCGCGAAATCTGCCGATGACATGGAAAGCGCGTTTCTGACTGCGCGGGCCGAGGGCAAAGCCGCCTTTGGCAACGACGAAGTGTACATCGAAAAATACCTCACCACACCACGGCACATCGAAATTCAGGTGTTTGGGGATGGCAAGGGGACAGCAGTCCATTTGGGCGAGCGTGATTGTTCACTGCAGCGGCGCCACCAAAAGGTTTTCGAAGAGGCCCCCGGCCCGTCAATTACACCTGAAGAGCGCGAACGTATCGGCAAAGTCTGCGCCGACGCCGTGGCCCGGATTGACTATGCTGGCGCTGGGACGATCGAATTTCTCTATGAAAACGGCGAATTCTATTTCATTGAGATGAACACACGTCTGCAGGTTGAACACCCCGTCACCGAAGGTATCTTTGGCGTCGATCTGGTTCGGGAACAAATTCGTGTGGCAGCTGGTCTGCCGATGTCCTTTTCGCAGGATGATTTGCAGATCAACGGACATGCCATCGAAGTGCGCATCAACGCCGAACGCCTGCCAAACTTTGCCCCCTGCCCCGGTAAGATCACCGCTTATCATGCCCCCGGTGGGTTGGGCGTGCGGATGGATTCTGCGCTCTACAATGGGTATTCGATCCCACCCTACTACGATTCCCTCATCGGGAAGTTGATCGTACAAGGGCGCAATCGCGAAGAAGCTCTTGCGCGTCTGCAACGTGCACTGGGGGAATTGATCGTCGATGGTGTCGACACAACGGTCCCTCTGTTTCACGCGCTGTTGCAAGAACCCGACATCCACAGTGGCGACTACAACATCCACTGGTTGGAAAAATGGCTTGAAACCAATCTGGCCTAACTTCTCAGCAGGCCGAGCCAGTGGCTCGGCCTCCGAGGTCCATTTATGAGCCTATCCCCCGAGCTTTTGTTACATGCCTACTCCATCGGAATTTTTCCGATGGCCGAACATCGTGACGACCCAGAAGTGTTCTGGGTGGACCCCAAGCGGCGCGGCGTTTTCCCGTTGGCGGAATTCCATATGTCACGTTCGCTCGCACGTCGGATGCGGTGCAGTTCCTATACCGCTACAATCAATCAGGACTTTGTTGGGGTTCTGGATGGGTGCGCAGATCGCGCCGATACTTGGATCAACGACGAAATCCGTGCGCATTATATAACGCTGCACAAACGCGGACATGCCCATTCACAGGAAATCTGGGATGGCGATGCACTGGTTGGCGGTGTCTATGGGGTGGTTCTGGGCGCTGCATTTTTTGGGGAAAGCATGTTCTCACGCCGCACAGATGCGTCGAAAATGGCGCTTGCCTATCTTGTCGATCGGCTGAGACTGGTTGGCTTTAGATTATTTGACACTCAATTCTTGACCCCCCACCTTGCGTCACTGGGGGCCCAAGAAATTACACGCGCGGCCTACCATCACCAACTAGAGTTGGCCATCGACAGAAATGCTGATTTTTGCGCGACGCTAGACCAGCCCGCTCAGGGGGTCATACAGCGGATCACCCAGACGTCGTAGCGGCTGTGGTCCAATGCGCTCAAGGCGGGTGTTGTTGCGATCATCCAACCGTCAAACAAAGCTTGCCGTTGGCCTGTTTCCCAGATCGTCAGATAAGCAAAAGCGTCCCCGGTCGGGTTGTTCACTGGAAAGCGGCAATCGCCCAAAGCAACGTCCAGTCCAAAAATTTCGGCGGTTTCGCCATTTCGGATCTGAACATCCTGGGTGCGTCCGTTCACCTTATCTAGGCCGCGCAAAAACGCCCCCTGCCCGGACGAGGCCTTGTCTTGCGCAGCGGCTGAACCAGCCGCCAAAACGGATAAGAGAGCAAGTAAACGGATCACTCCGAATCTCCGCTGCCGGCGACAAATTTCACAAGCAGCGAAATCAAGCTGACCGCGCCTTGCGTGTCTTCGATTTGATCACCCGCTTCAAGGTTAAAGGGGGATCCGCCCGGCATGATTTCCACAAAGTTGCCGCCCAACAACCCCTCGGAAGAGATGACAACAGCGCTGTCATCTGGGATCAGGATTTCGTTTGCGACCGAGAACCGCGTATCGGCGCGATAGCTTTCAGGGTTTAAGGCGACATCAGTGACGGTGCCGATCTTTACGCCTGCAAGGCGCACGTCTGTACCGACGCTGACCCCTTCAAGGGAGCGAAAAGACGCTCCTAGATCATAGCCTGCGCTGCTTTGCGACAGACCCGTGGCCTGCGTTGCATAAACGGCAAACGCGATGGCACCGGCAAGAACCGCACCACCGACAAGAACTTCGGTAAGATTTTGGGTGGACATGTGTCCCCTCGCTTATTCGGGGCTCCAGGCCTCGTAATCACTACGTTTGACAGGCTCCGCTTTGTGAAGCGATCCGGCAGGCGCATAGGCCAACGTCGTACCTGTCAAGTTTTCCTGATGGGGTTTTTCCCACGATTTATGTGTCAATGGCTTTTTGGTGGGCGGTTCGTCCCAAGTGCGGTGCAACCATCCATGCCAATTAGGGTCGATCCGGCTGGCTTCGATCTCTCCATTGAAGATCACCCAGCGTTTGCTGTCATCGGCGTTGTGATAGAACACATTGCCTTGATCATCCTCTCCCACTTTGATCCCCTTACGAGAGGTATAGATCTGAGTGTTGAGCGTTTGTCCGTTCCACCAGGTAACGGCGCGCAAAAGAGATTTCAGGATACCCATAGGTGCCTCCGACAATTCATTGCTCAAAGATATGACCCAACCACGCGCCAAGGTCCAGTGCCGAGACGGCGACACCAGCGCGCAGGCTTTATTCCGGCAATAAAGCGGTCACTTCGATTTCGATTCTGTATTTCGGATCAATCAAACCACATTCAATCATCGTTGCAGCTGGTGGGTTTGCACCAAATGCCTCTGCGAGAATCGGCCAGCACGGTTCGAAGTCATGACGATCCGGCAACATATATGTCACCCGCACCACATCTGCGAGCGAACATCCCGCTTGCTCCAAGGCGCCGCGAATCGTGGCCAGAGCAGATTCACATTGCTCTGCGGCCCCTTCGCCCTGCCCTACGGTGCCTGCCACATGAACAAACCCGCCAGCAACAACGGCGCGGCAATAGCCCACTTTTGCTTCGAATTCTCCACCCGAAGAAATGCGTTTAATCATTTGTTAGTCCCTTAACAGAAAACGGCGCAGAATTGACTGCGCCGTTTGATACTTTGGGTTGAAAAATCAGCCTGCCGAAGCGGGCTCTTTTTCCGCATCTGCATGTATCATCAGCGGTTGAGCAACCGAATTCACAGCTTCTTCGTTGACGACCACCTTGGTCACGCTTTCCATTCCTGGTAGCTCGAACATGGTATCCAGCAGAATGTCCTCGAGGATCGACCGCAATCCACGTGCACCCGTCTTACGTTGAATTGCTTTCTTAGCAATCGCGCTAAGAGCATCTTCGGTAAAGTCGAGTTCCGTATCTTCGATCTCAAACAAGCGCTGATACTGCTTCACCAAAGCATTCTTGGGCTTGGTCAGAATAGTAATCAACGCGTCTTCGTCTAGGTCTTCAAGGGTCGCCAAAACAGGCAGACGTCCAACGAATTCAGGGATTAGGCCGAATTTCAGCAGATCTTCGGGCTCGAGATCCTGGAAGATCTCACCGACACCGCGTTCATCATTGTCGCGTACATCCGCGCCAAAGCCCATGGCTGAGCCCTTGCCGCGCTGCGCGATGATCTTATCCAGACCGGCAAACGCCCCACCACAAATGAACAGGATATTCGTGGTATCAACTTGCAGGAATTCCTGCTGTGGGTGTTTCCGGCCACCCTGTGGTGGAACCGATGCAACAGTCCCTTCCATCAGCTTCAGCAAAGCCTGCTGTACGCCCTCACCCGATACATCGCGTGTAATCGACGGATTTTCAGATTTACGCGTTATCTTGTCGACTTCGTCGATATAAACGATGCCGCGCTGCGCACGCTCAACGTTGTATTCCGACGATTGCAGCAGCTTGAGGATGATGTTTTCAACATCCTCGCCCACATAACCGGCTTCGGTCAATGTCGTGGCATCCGCCATCGTAAAGGGCACATCCAAAATACGTGCAAGTGTCTGAGCCAACAGTGTTTTACCACAACCAGTTGGGCCAATCAGCAGGATGTTGGATTTCGCGAGTTCAATGTCAGAGCCAGCTTTCTGGGCATGATTCAGACGTTTATAATGATTGTGAACCGCGACTGACAAAACCCGCTTAGCGGTGGCTTGCCCTATCACGTAATCATCCAGAACTTCGCAGATGTCTTTGGGAGTTGGGACACCATCGGTGGACTTGAGGCCGCTGGCCTTTGTCTCTTCCCGAATGATATCCATGCACAGCTCGACGCATTCATCACAGATGAACACAGTCGGGCCAGCGATCAGCTTGCGCACCTCGTGCTGGCTCTTACCGCAGAAGCTGCAATAGAGCGTATTTTTGCTGTCACCGCCAGAATTCGTTGCCATGGTCTACCTTTCGGGCTCCGTGTCCGCTTGTGCCCCGCGGGGGGCGTTTCACCCACTTGTCGTAACAATCTAAGACAGCACAGCAGGGTCTACAATCGCAAAACGCACCCCAAACTCAGTCATTGGGGTGCGCCAGTTCATTCAGGCACTTAAGCCTCTTCGTCTCCGCCTTTGGCGCGGTTTTCGACGATTTCGTCGATATGGCCCCAATCTTTGGCTTCTTCGGGGCTCATGAAGTTGTCACGATCCAAAGCTTTTTCAACGGATTTTTTGGTTTGGCCCGTGTGTTTGACGTAAATGTCATACAACCGATCCTTAAGCTTTTGGGTCTCAGCGGCGTGAATCATGATGTCACTTGCCTGACCTTGGTATCCACCACTGGGCTGGTGCACCATGATGCGGCTATTCGGCAGCGAGAACCGCATGCCCTTTTCGCCACCAGCAAGCAGAACGGACCCCATCGAGGCGGCCTGACCAATGCACAGGGTCGACACCTTGGGTTTAATGTACTGCATGGTGTCATAGATCGACAGACCCGATGTCACCACACCGCCTGGCGAATTGATGTAGATGCTGATTTCTTTGGTCGGGTTTTCCGCTTCGAGGTGCAGCAGCTGTGCAACCACGAGATGGCTCATGCCATCATGGATCGGGCCATTAATGAAAATGATCCGTTCCTTCAGCAGTCGGGAAAAGATGTCGTAAGCCCGTTCACCCCGGCTCGTCTGTTCGACGACCATGGGAACGAGGGTATTCATGTAGGTTTCGGTGGGATCAAACATGTGGACTGCCTGCTCTTGGAATGGATCGGGACCATACCCGATAAAGGGTTACCCGAGTCTTAGTGCTGCCTCTGGGGGGCTGCAAGGGCAGTTGCACGATATTCAAACCAAAGGGGACTGCAAGGGCTGGTCGCAATAATACTCTTTCGTGGCGCAATTTTAATATCAATGGCCTGCATTTGATATCAAACTGTGATTGAAATGCGCTCTGACCCCTGCGTCACGACCCCATCCCGATCCCTATCGGGACGAAAGGCCCTCTTATGTCTCGTACTCCTTATGTCCAGAAAGGTGCATCGGCAAATTTCAATGTGCCGTTTGAGGGTCCACCAGAGATCTTTTATTTTGTCTTGCTCCCCAAGGCGACGATGCTGGCCCTAGCGGCCGCGATTGAGCCGCTGCGGATCGCCAATCAATTGACGAAAAAGCAACTTTATACATGGCACACGATGACCGAAGACGGGGCGCCGATCTATTGCTCCAACGGTTTACGCATCACACCGGATGAGGCGTTAAAGCCACTGCCATCAAACGCACACGCCTTTGTTTGCGCAGGAGTTGAGCCCGAAAAAACCTGCTCAACCCCCATACTGAACTGGATCCGCCGCGAATACAGGTTTGGCCGATCTGTCGGTGGCATCTGCACCGGGGCCTTTGCTTTGGCCAAGGCTGGCCTATTGGGAGGGCAGAGATTCACCCTACACTGGGAAAATCAGCCCGGATTTATTGAAGCATTCCCGTCCCTTATCCCATCCCCTAGCATTTTTGAATCGGACGGCCGTATCACCACCTGTGGCGGTGGAAATGCCGCTATCGACATGATGTTGGCGCTCATCGAAAAAAGCCATGGGCCGCAGCTTGCCATCATGGTCGCCGACATGTGCATACACATGCGATCCGGCACGCAATCACCCCAAAGGTCGTCGCATTCTGTCGTGATAGGTAGTCGCAATCCCATTTTGCTTGCCGCAATTGAATTGATGCAGAGCGAGCTGGAAACACCACTCACAAACACTGATCTTTGTGACCGGTTGGGCATTTCACGGCGTCAGCTGGAAAGACTGTTCAAGCGGTACCTCGGACAGGGACCAATGGCCTATTATCTAGACCTCAGAATTTCGCGCGCGTTCACGTTTTTGAACGAAACAAATATGACCGTCGCGGAAATTTCAATCGCAACCGGCTTTGCCAACACCAGCCACCTTTCCAGGCAGTTCCGCGCCAAATACGGTGATTCCCCGCATTCCTATCGCAAGGCGTGGTCATAGGGGGCCGCTAAGCCGCCCCCCAAACGATTTAGCCGAACATGTCTGAGGTAATGCCAGCGTACCAACCGACGCTTTCTTCAAAAGTCGCCTGACGCAGTTCGGCGTCTTCGCCAGTCTTTGAAATGAACCCGTCAACCTTGGCAATCTTCTCTTCGGTTGCCTCATATGTCGCGCCAACTTTGACACCATCGTTGGTGCCAATCAGCGACCAACACGTGTTTGAGAACTTGGCCGGGAACATTTTGGAATCGGTCAAAGCCGAACGGATCGCCATCGCGGCCACTTTTGCTTGAGAATTCGCAGAGAAACCAGATTTCGGCATGTCACCCTGAGCACAGGCATCGCCAAGCACATGAATATTCTCATCCATGCGGCTTTGCATTGTGCGCCCATCAACAGGCGCCCAATTTCCATCCGTTATGCCCGCCATTTCGCAAATTCGGCCAGCTTTCATCGCTGGGATCACGTTGCAGACGTCCACATGGGTGTCTTCCCCATCGATGGTCAGCACCATGGCTTCGGGATCTACTGAGACGCTGTTGCCGCCAAAATCCGGGCCGATCCAATCGATCATTCCATCGTAGTGATTGCCCCACCCTTCTTGGAACAGCGCCATTTTTGAAAACTTGGGCTTGGGGTCTGCGACAATAATTTTTGCCGTTGGATTCCGCTCTTTCAACACATGCGCGACCATCGAAACGCGCTCGTACGGGCCAGGAGGACACCGGTAAGGGTTAGGTGGAGCGACCATTGCAAATGTGCCGCCTTCGGGCATGGCCTCGATCTGCGCCTTCAACAATTCTGATTGCGACCCGGCCTTGTACGCGTGGGGCATTTTGTTCTGTGCGGTGACATCCCAGCCCTCAACTGCGTCATCCACAAAATCAATGCCTGGGCTCAGGACCAACCGGTCATAAGGGAGTGCGGCCCCGCCAGCCAATGTAACCGTCTTGGCGTCACGATCGATACCGACTGCCCAATCATGAACCACGTTCACCCCATACTGGCTGGCCAATGTGCCATAGGAATGGGCTATTGATGACAGCTCGCGGAACCCGCCGATATAAAGGTTTGAAAAGAAACAGGTGTAATAGGTCCGCGACGGTTCAACGAGGGTCACATTAATCGCGCCCTTAGATCCTTTGGCTATGTATCGCGCGGCCGTTGCGCCCCCTGCGCCCCCGCCAATCACGACAACGCGTGGCTTTCCAGCCCCCAAAACCATCGGCGCTGACAAGGTTGCAACGGTTCCGGCTGCCGCCCCCAAAAATGTTCTGCGTTTCATAGTCATAGTATTCCTCCTCCTTAAAAAACCGAAACGCGCCAGAGTGGTCACTCGAGCGCGCTGAAATAGGCTGCCAACGCAGCGATCTCTTCATCCGAGAGCCGCCCCGCCATCATTTGCATCACCGGGTGTGGGCGAATTTCCCGCTTGTAGGCATGCATGGCGATAACAAAATCCTCGATCACCCAACCAGTGATCACCGGAATGCCATCGTATTCGCCATCCACTTGATGGCAGGTGGTGCATTCCGTGGCGAGGTATTCGCCATATTCCGGGTCACCGACAATCGCCAGGACGTCTGCATTCAACTCCACCTCGCGTTTGCGGGCTGTTGGGGCGGCTTCGGGTATGTCCTGTGGGTTCGCCGAAAATTGGCGCAAATAGGCCAGAACATCATTGCGATCTTTTTGATTTTTAAGACCGCGAAACGCCATGCGGGTGCCGCTAACCAACGCTTTAGGGTTTTCAAGGTAGGCATCCAGATGCTCCAGATCCCAGACCATGCCATCCCGACGCGCGCGCTCGATGCCGCGCGAATATTTGAAGTCTTCGAACTGCGCCACTTTGCGGTCAAAAATACCGTTCAGATGCGGGCCGACTTTGTGGCGGGCCGCCTGCCCAACTTCGTGGCAGGATGCGCATTTCTGGAACACCTCAGCACCCTGCGCCGCATCCCCAATGCTGATGGCTTCTTCTTCTGCGTGGGCCATGCTGCTTAGCACGGTACACGTTAGTATTGCTCCTCCTAAACCCCGCATCTTATTGCGGGAAGGATTTGAGGTAGGCGATCACCGCCGCAATATCCTTGTCCTTTTTCAAACCGGCAAAAGACATTTTGGTGCCTTTCATGTATTTCTTAGGCTTGGTCAGGAATGCGCCCAGTTCTTCGTCTGTCCAAACCAGACCACCTTCGGCTGCGGCTTTCATAACCTTCGAGTATTTGAACCCGTCCGCCTTGGCAGCTGCCGCACCAACGATACCGTTCAGGATCGGGCCGGTTTTATTTTTCGCTTTGTCCCCAACCTGATGGCAGGCCTTACATTTCTTAAAGGTCTTTTCGCCCTTTTTCACCAGTTCCGGATCCAAGGCGGCCTCTTGAACGGCTGGCTCTTCAACGGGGGCTTCTTCGACAGGTTCGGCTTTCGCTTCTTGGGCGACCGGAGCGGCTTCAGCTGATGTGCCCTCGTCCGGGGTAACATCCAGAACCAAAGCACGCTTGGTAATCTCGACAGTTTCCTTGCAGTTTTCCATGCAGGGTTCACCGACAAAATGTGCCTCGGATGTAAGGCGATCATCCAGAATAAACCCGTCTTTGTTGGGCATCTCCACCTCAAGGAAGTTGTCCTTGGACAAAACAAACTCATCATCCACCAGATCGTTGGAATATAAGATATAAGCCACTATAGCATAAACCTCGTCCGGAGTCAGGGTTTGCGCATTGCCAAAAGGCATAGACCGGTTGACGTAATCCCAAGTGGTGGACAGGTAGGGCCAATAAGAGCCAACGGTTTTTAGCGGATCCTCGTGATCCAGTGTGTCCATGCCGCCAGCAAGTTTGGGCCAATTATCAACGCCTTCGGCAAAATCCCCGTGGCAGATGGCGCATTGCTCGGCAAAGACTTCTTCGCCGGTGAACACATCTCCTGACCCTTCGGGCAGGCCGGTGCCATCGGGGCTGACGTCTTTGTCCCATGCGGCGACTTCATCCGGTGTGGCGGTGCGACCCAAACCCAGCTTTTCAGCATAGGCCGGCAGCGCCAGTGTGGCCGCCAGAGCGGTGGATACGATCAGCTTACGATACTTCGACATTTTCCGCCTCTCCGGTTGCTTTCACCCACCATGTCTGGATGCAATTGTTATGATAGATCGAATTCAACCCGCGCACTTCGCGCAGCTGATCCTTGGTTGGCTGGACATAGCCGGTGGTGTCGCGCGCGCGGCTTTGCAACAGCATCTCGGACCCATCCCAGACATGATCCAAATAGAATCGCGTCAGTGCTTTGTCCTGACCGGGCGCCGCCAAGCGTGCCTCTTTCCAGGTTTTGCCGCCGTCGATCGAAACATCAACACCGCTGATCGCGCCGCGTCCAGACCAGGCCAAGCCGGTAATAACCAACGGGCCTTTGCCGTGCTTGATCGGGGCCTGCGGGCTGGGCGAGGTCACAACAGATTTAGCGTCCATCTCCCATGTCCATTTGCGCGCGATACCATTGGCCAAATTGTCGGTGTATTTGCTGGTCTCTTCGCGGCTTTCCACGGCTTGGTCGGTCACTTCGATGCGACGCAGCCACTTGATCCACATGTTGCCTTCCCAACCGGGAACAACAAGACGGACAGGGTACCCGTGCTCTTTGCGCAACGCCTCGCCGTTGGCTTTGAACGCCACCAACACATCGTCCAACGCTTTGGCCATCGGAATCGAGCGCCCGTTCGAAGACGCGTCCGCACCTTCGACATAGACCCACTTGTCGGCCAGATCACCCGCCGCATTCAGACCCGCCTCTTCCAACAAAGTGCGCAGGCTGATGCCCGAATATTCCATGTTGTGGATCATGCCATGGGTGAACTGCGCACCGTTCAGCTGCGCCCCCGCCCATTCCATGCCGGTGTTCGCCGCACATTCACAGAAATACACCCGGTTTTCACGAGGGAAACGCTCCAGATCTTCGTAGGAAAATACCAGTGGCGTATCCACCAACCCGTTAATCATCAGGCGGTAATCTTCTTTACGCAGCTCAATCGCGCCCGAGTGGTGGCGCTCAAACGCACAGCCCTGCGGTGTGATCGTGCCATCCAGCGCATGAATGGGCGTAAAATTGATCGAGCTGATGGTATCGGCCGTCAGCCATTCAACATTGCGGCGCACCACGTCTTGTTCGAATTCAATTGGCAAACCATAAGGGGTGGCATCAACGCCTTCCCCTGTGGCAGATGCCCATTCTTGGACCTGCGTGATCAGCGGATCGCCACTGGCCTGCGCTGCACCTGCAGCAACAGCGCCAACCCCGGCAGCAGCAGCCCCGGTCAGGAACTGGCGGCGCGAGGGGGACGTTTTATTGGAGCTTTCACTCATTTGAAATTGCCTCCTTTTTGCATCGAGAAATTCACATAAGTGAATTCGTTGCTTGAAAAAAATTTCGACCCGAGGTCGAGGCGCTGTTAAGCGCCCACGACCTTGACCGATGTGTTGGGGGTGACAGACACTGTGCCCAGCTTCTTGATATGGCTTTCCACCACATCCCAGATCTGCGGCCCTTCGGTGCCCTCATTGACGCTAGCCCAGCCAGCGACGACATAGTTTTTGTCGGCTTGAAGCGCTTCGCCTGTTTTCAACAAAGTCAGATCGCTGATGCGTTCGCCCTGTGGCTTGGTGACGTCGATACGATAGCCAAGACCTCCCACGCGCACCATGTCTCCGCCCTGCTGATAGTAAGGATCAGGGTTGAACAGGTTGTCGCCAACGTCCTCAAGAATAACTTTGATGAACTCGCCGGTCATCTCACTGCGATAAGCCTCGCCATAGCTCATCGAAGTAACGTTCCAAATGTCTTCACGGGTGATGTCCTGCCCCGGCAGGATCGACGGGCCCCAACGGACGCCAGGCGACATGGCAATGTCGGCCTCACGTTCGCTCAGCAACGCATCACAGATCAGATCATCCCACGTGCCGTTAAAGTTGCCACGACGAAAGAGCGTCGATGCATCATCGGTGCGGCCGATAACCTCGGACAGCTGATCCGCATAAGGCGCGCGCTGTTCGTCGATCAATTTGGTGATCGTCGCGTCAGGCGCAATCACATCCGAGAATATCGGGATCAACTTATGCTTGAGTCCCATCAACTGACCATCACGCACATCCAGATCAACGCGGCTGACGAATTTGCCGTTGGAGCCAGAGGCGATGATATGGGTTTTTTCAACCAGAACCGGCTCGGGCAGCGCATCATGGGTGTGGCCCGACAGGATCACGTCGATACCCTGAACCCGACCCGCCATTTTCTTGTCTACGTCAAAGCCGTTGTGAGACAGAACAACAACCACATCGACCCCGGCCTCACGGACCTCATTCACCATCTCCTGCATGTTCTCGTCACGAATACCAAACGAATATTCAGGGAACATCCAGCGTGGGTTGGCGATGGGCATATAGGGGAACGCCTGACCAATCACCGCAACCTTAGAGCCGCCCCGATCAAAGAACTTGTAGGGCTTAAACAGCTCTGCTGGTTCATCCCATTCAGAGTCAAAGATATTCTGGCCAAGGGCAGCGAACGGCAGACCCTCGACAATCTCATTCACCCGGTCGGAGCCCAGCGTGAATTCCCAGTGGAAAGTCATTGCATCCGGTTTCAACGCGTTCATCACGTTGACCATGTCCTGCCCTTCGGTGTGGTGACAGGTGTAAGACCCGTGCCATGTATCGCCGCCATCCAGTAACAGCGCGTCAGGGCGATCCGCACGAATGGCGTTGATCACAGTGGACACGCGATCCAACCCGCCCACGCGGCCATAGGTTTTAGCCAGCGATGCGAAATCATTATAGGTCAGGGCGTAGGCAGACGGCGATCCGTCCGCGATGCCATAGGCCTTGCGGAAATCCGCGCCAGTCACGTGAGGCATCTGGCCATTTGCAGCACCGATGCCCAGATTCACCTCGGGTTCGCGGAAAAAGATCGGTTTCAGCTGCGCGTGAATGTCGGTGATATGGATCAGAGAGATGTTACCAAAGGTATCAAACTCGAGCAGCTGGTCCTGCGTCAGCGACTGCTGTGCCGCCAAACGGGCCCAATTGCCGAAACCAGAGGCCCCAACCATGGCAGATGCCGCCATAGAGACCTGAAGAAAATCACGACGAGAGATCATGAGGAGCTGCTTTCCATACTTCACGCATTCACATTTGTGAATTCATTTGAATAAAAATGACCCCGCACCAGAAAACTGGCGCGGGGCAAGGGGGATATTAGTTGCGCACCGAGGGGGCTTCGACCGACAGGCCGTTGCCGCGGGATGCAACATAAAGCTCAAGTGCGACAAAGTCCGAACCGCCGGGCTTGTACGTTTCGGCACGGGTGTCGCGTACACAACCTTTGAAGCGGGCATGTGCGTTGTTAAGCTTGGTGTTTTTCAGACGATACACCGGAAAGCCGTTGATCTGGCCTTGGCTCAGGTGGTCAGCACGGATCATGTTGCCATAGTTGTCTTCATGGCAGTTCGCGCAGGACAGCTCGAGCTGGCCGGTACGCGTATAGTACATTTCCTTGCCTTTTTCCCACGTCGCCTGGGCTGGACCATCAATGGCAACATTGACCGGCATGCCGCGCGACTGGACCGAAATTAGGGCCTCCATCGCGGTCATTTTGCCACCGGTGTATTTCCACTTTTCGGCGCCCATCTGATTTTCACGACAGTCGTTGATCTGATGCGCGAGGGTGCGCACTTCGCCGGCTGTCTCGTTCCATTTGGGATAGACGGCGCGAACGCCGGCCATGCTTTCCTCGACATCATCGTGACAGGACGCGCACGACTTGCCTTCGGAACCGTCAACCTGGTCCCACGTTTCCAATGCCTGATCGACAAAGATCATGCCCGGATTGTCGAAATCGTCTGTCTGCAACGCCTGAGTTTCGTCAGAGCGATACAGCCAACCCGAATTGATCTCGTCCATAACATCGGAAATATGCGCCGGAGCTGCGGTCCGGGTGACCATGTCGATCTCCCCGTTCACCACCAGGCTTGCGCTTTCGTCGGCCATAGCAGGCGCTGCAAACGCGCAGGCTGCCACGGCGATGGCTGTGAGGGTTTTGGTCCCCATTGGCTTTGTCATTATGCGTGTCCTCCCTGTATGTACGATTCAGCCGATTGCGACTGATTTCTTGGTGTCGTAGACCGAACCGTCATCGTCATACCAAGTGAACACAAAGTCACCGGCTTCGGGCACGGTGGCCTCGAACTGGAAGTATGGGTTGGTCGAAATCGCCGATTCCATTTTGACGTCGACAACCAACTGGCCGTTGAACTCACAGGTAAAGCGATTGATGATCGAGCGCGGGATGAGGTTACCCTCTTTGTCCTTTCGCTGGCCGCTTTCCATTTTGTGGCTGATCAGGGTCTTGATCGTGATCGCCTCGCCAGCAGCGGCTTTTTTCGGGACCTTGACGCGGGGTTTTACACCAGATGCCATTTTAAATTCTCCTAAATATCAACAGGGGCAGCGTTTAGCCGCCACACCCGCCGATGGTCACTTTCACAGTCGAGCTGGCTTTGACGAATGAACCGTCAGCCATCTTGGCAAGCGCGATAACGTCCTGCGTGCCCGCCAGACGAATCCGGGTTGCGGCAGCCTGAGACGCGGCCAGAGGACCAAAGTTAAAGGTCGCAACACCCGGTGTCGGGTTCCCTGCAGCCAGAACCATGATCGACACAGCACCGGGGGCCGATACTTCGATCGGAACAGTGTTGCCGTTTTCAGCGATTTCCGGCGCGGTCAGGGTGATACCACCCTCGCCCACAGCGGCACCGCCAGTGAATTCTTCGATAGCAGCGTCTGACGAAGCCGACACCCGAAAGGGCAGCACTGTCAGAGCCGCTGCGCCCAGGGCCAGGCCCAAGGTGTCACGACGTGAGAAATCCATATTCTCTACTCCTTTACAAATCACAAGTACGCGGCAGAGACGCGCCTTATTCGTCTTTCAGTGTCACGAGGAAAGCGACCACATCTTCGATTTCCTGAGCTGTCAGGATCGGGGTCAGTGCCTCGGTCGGGGCTTTGCCGGTATAGGCATCACCGGGACGGATGAAGCCATCCATTTTGTAGAACGCAGGCATCATTGTGCCCTCAAAGGTCATTTTGGCATTTGCAACCAAACCGCGCAGCTCTGCTTCGGTCCAGCGATCACCAGCGCCATCCATCAGCGGGCCAACTTCACCGTGGAATGGCACATCAGCCAGCGCAGTGATTTCATGGCAAGCAACACAGTTGCCTTTGGACTTGGTGCCCATAATGATCGCGCCGTTGGCTGCGTCTCCGGCAGTGCCGGTGAGCGAGGCTTCGATTGCGCCATCTTCGGTGAATGCGACCTCTTTAGGTTCAACTTCGCCTGCGAGTGCGGCGCCACCGAACAGCGCAGCGGCCAGTGTCAGAGATGTAAGCTTCATGTTTCCTCCCATTGGCTGCCACGCGATGCGCGGCTAACTTAGCTTTGCATACCGTAGGCTACCGGGCGGTCAGAACGCAACAACAAATTCACGAATATGAATTGTTATAATCTTTTGTCGCAGATCTAAAATATTTCCGAATGTTTTCAGGTGCCCTTGGGGCATCTTTCCCAGAGTTACCGAGTGTCGCCGTCGTCACGCTCACGAATCATACGTGCGTGATAGCGTTGAAAATCCTCTTCAGATTGATCTAGGTAACGTTCTTCTGCCACCCAATTCAACAGGTCAAGCGTCGTTCCCGCTGAAAAAGCACCCGGCATTATGGCGACGGCCTGCTGGGACACAGGCAGGGAGGGGTCCAAATCGGTCGGCAGAAACACCATAGTCGGCGTGAAAAGTACCCCCCAACGGCGTGTTGCCTGCTTTTCCGTCAGGCTTTCACCATCCGCATCAATCACTTCGGTGTCGCCATGCAAATTGATCTGCACAGGGAAATACGCCTCTTCCAGCATGGATTTGACGCGCGGGTCCGAAAACGTGTTTTCGTGCATATCCTGACAGTACAAGCATCCACGCTGTTCGACGATCAACAGCAGTCGCTTGCCTTCTGAATGTGCTTCCTCGAAATCTTCTTGCAGATCCTTAAAGGTATCGCGCATCCAATCTGCTTTGTGCAAACCATCATCACCAATTTCGGACGCAGCCAAAGGCGCCGCAAGACACAGAGCAATCACACCCGCAAATAGTAGTTTCATCACTTAGTCTCCTGTTTTAGCCAACATTCACAAAGCCCGGTATCCAACGGATCATCGCATCTGCAATCAGCGTCACACCCCCGGTTGCAATTAGAATAGCAAATACGATCAACATAACACCCATGCCTTTTTCCACCCAGGCAAAGGCGGCACGATGACGTTGAACCCAAGCCAAAAACGGCTTTGCGAACAGAGCCGCCACAATAAAGGGGGCCGTCATCCCTGCCCCGTAAAAGAACAACAAAACCGCCCCGCGCCAAATGTCACCCATGCCGCTGGCGATCATCAAGATCGACGCAAGCGCGGGTCCGACGCATGGGGTCCACCCAAACCCAAATGCCAGCCCCATCAGATATGCACCCAGCACGGTCGTGGCTTCGGCGCTGCTTTCCATTCGGGCCTCACGATACAGCAAGGGCACTTTGATGACGCCCAGAAAGTGCAGACCAAAAACCAACAGGATGACCGCCGCCACATATGACAAGGTGTCTAAATACTGACCCAACACCTGCCCTAATGCGGTTGCCCCCATGCCAAGCAACATGAAAATCGTGGTCACCCCGGCGGCAAACATCACGGCCGAAATCAACAGTCGACGCTGTGCACCCGGTGCAATTTCACCGTCCCCACGCAATTCAGACATGCTGAGGCCGCCCATATACGACAGATAAAATGGCACCATTGGCAGGATACAAGGCGTAAAAAAGCTAAGAAGCCCTGCAAACGCTGCGCCATAGATGGAAACTTCGAGCATATCACGACCTCTTTACCCTGATGCACAGGGGCGCAACTTGAATCATTCACACATTCAGATTACGTTGTGTGACAAATGCAGGTCAACGGGTTCCCTATGTTCAAACTCAACAATCTTTTTGCGTCGGCGCTGTCAATCTGCTTGGCGCTGCCTGTCGCGGCTGCCGACCTTGTCATGGTTGAGCAGACAGGGTGCAGCTGGTGCGAGAAATGGAACAAGGAAATCGGTCCGATCTATCCCAAAACCAGCGAAGGCAAGTTTGCCCCGCTCAGCCGGGTTGATTTGCGCAATATGCCCTCAGCCCTGAAGGTTGCACGACGCGTTACGTTTACACCAACGTTCTTGTTGGTAGAAGACGGACAGGAAATCGGACGGCTCGAAGGGTACCCCGGTGAAGATTTCTTTTGGCCTGTGCTTGAACAACTGCTGATAAAACACACGGACTATATCGCCCCCCCGAAGATCAACGGATGACGCTGCGACCCAAGATAACGCGAACGTGTACGCTCACATGGAAAAGACCCAATACATAGTGTAGCTATCACGACGTTTGAAACAGACGATGACACGGGAGAACCTCCACCAACCGTGGAGAGAGGAAAACAAAATGGCCCTGCCTCAGTTTAATGCCGACATGGCAGAAGAAGAACTCGATCAAATGGTCGACAATGCGACCACTGCATCCAACTTCCTCAAAGCGATCAGCCACGAGGGGCGGTTGATGATCCTCTGTCATCTGGTCTCTGGCGAAAAATCGGTCACCGAGCTGGAAGAACTGTTAGCCGCGCGTCAGGCTGCCGTGTCCCAACAGTTGTCTCGCCTGCGTCTTGAGGGGCTGGTTATTCCCAGACGTGAAGGCAAAGCGATCTATTACCGTCTGGCGGACGAACGCCCCCGGCGGATTCTTGAAGTTGTTTACGAACTATTCTGCGAAAAAGCTTGATCCGCGCCACATGTGAATATCGGACGTTTAAGACGCAGCCATACATGGGAGATTGGAAACCATGTTCGCTTGGATGACAGACAGTCAGCTTTTTGCCCTGATTGGCATGTTCGGTGGCATTCTGCTGGGTCTGGCTGCACGCTTGGGCCGGTTTTGCACATTGGGTGCGATCGAAGACCTTTTGTATGGCGGTTCTGACACGCGGTTGCGTATGTGGGGGGTGGCCGTTGGCACTGCCGTTATCGGCAGCTTCGCCCTCATCGGCTCGGACCTATTGCACGCAGAAGAAAGCTATTACCTGTCGATCCGGTGGATGCCCATGGCGTCCATCGTGGGTGGATTGATGTTTGGATATGGCATGGCCCTGTCCGGGAATTGCGGTTATGGGGCGATTGCCCGTCTTGGCGGTGGAGATCTGAGGTCTTTTGTTATTGTTCTGGTGATGGGCATTTCGACCTATGTGACGCTGTACGGCCCCCTCGCCCTCATTCGCAACGCTTTGTTTTTCCAGCATGAGCTGACCAATGACACGCCACCGGGACTTGCCCATTACATCGCAGATTGGAGCGGGTTTGCATTGGCTCCGGTTGGCATTGGTATTGGTTTGGCCATTTGCGCCACCGCCCTCATGTCCAAATCTCTGCGCCAAGAACCCAAAGCGATTTTCTGGTCTGTTATGGTGGGGATTGCCATCACATCAGGTTGGGCCGGCACACAATGGATATCGGAAGTCGGTTTTGAGGCGCTGCCCGTTGTCTCGCACAGCTTTTCCGCCCCCGTGGGGGAAACCATCCTGTTTGCCATGACCGGCAGCCTGCGCCCTATCTCCTTTGCGGTTGGGTCGGTTGCGGGGGTTTGGCTGGGTGCTTTCATTGGGTCAATGATCCGTGGGCATTTCCGCTGGGAAGCTTGCGACGACCCGCGCGAGTTGCGCCGCCAGATTGTTGGGGCCGCCATCATGGGCTCCGGTGCCGTGATCGCCATGGGCTGTACAGTTGGGCAAGGCATGACCGCCTTTAGCCTGCTCGCGATCAGCGCGCCGGTGACGGTTCTGGCCATTTTTGCAGGCGCTGCATTTGGATTGCGTCAGCTTATCGAAGGGTTCCGGGTCGCGGAATAATTCCCGCTAGATCGCGGTGATCAGCGCTTTTTCACGAACTTGGTCAGGATCACGATACGCTGCCCGTCAACGCGCCCTTCGATATGTTCCGGATTATCCAGCACCAACGAGATTGAGCGCACCGCCGTGCCCCGCTTGGCTGTGAACCCGGCCCCTTTGACGGGCAGATCCTTGATCAACACAACCGTGTCGCCCTGCACCAAAACACTGCCGTTGCTGTCGCGGTGTCCGGTATCGGCGACGATGCCCGCATCAACCCAGGCCTGCATTTCATCATCCAACCAAAGCTGCTCAGACAGATCCCGCGCCCAATCTTGATCCGACAAGCGGGCCAACAAACGGGCCGACAACACCTGAACCGCCGGCTGGTCTGACCACATGGATGCGGACAGGCAGCGCCAATGGTTCGGGTCAAGTTCCCCATTGATCTGATCGGTGCAGACGGCACAAATCTCGGCACCTGCATCGCTTGGGCCACCGGTAACGGCGAACAATGCAACGGGGGCGTCAGCGGAACAAAGGGCGCAAGACATGGTGTAATCCGATCGTCAGAATGAGCTTTCTAGGCGTTCTATAGGCAACGAACACAGGGAATGACAGTTGGAAGGCCATCCAACTCTATGCTTTTTGGCGCGGCCCGCTATCTTTCCCAGAAGATTCGCCATCCCAAGAGGAAAGCCAGATGTCAGATACCCCCGTCGTCGCGCAGAAATCACCCTTTCCGGTCGAAGTGACCGAGGGCAAAACCTATTTCTGGTGTTCGTGTGGCAAGTCAAGCAAGCAACCGTTCTGCGATGGCTCACACAAAGGGTCCGACTTTGCGCCGGTAAAGTTCACTGCCCCTGCGGACAAAAAGGTGTTCTTTTGTGGATGCAAAGCAAGCGCTAAATCCCCGCTTTGCGATGGCAGTCACTCCAAACTGTAAGATACGGTCTGGATTTGGGTCTAACCCCGCAATCCATTCAACACCTCTGCGTTGACGCAATGCAGGGGGGCCTCTTCGGCTTTCGTTGTTTGGCTGGCAAGCCACAGCTGGCACGTATCCGCGCAATCTGCGCTGCGGCAGCGTGTGACCAACTTAGCATAGTCAGATTCGCTCAGGTGCCCCTCGGCCATGGCTTGGGACAGCGACACCCCCATACAGCGGGCGACGGAACGGGTCAGCCAAAAGTGGCGATTGATCGGACCAAGAGTTGCGCGTGTCATGATGTTCAAATGTCCTGTGGAGCAAGAGCGTCAAACAATTCGCTGTTCTGACAATAATCCGGGCCGGTTGCAGACCGGCTGCGCTGATCTAACCAACGGCTGCAATTGGCTGGATTTGAACACTGGGTGCATTTCAGCACCGCCTCCGAGATATCATCAAAAGACACCTCCCCGGCCAAGGCTTTGTCTTGCAAATCAATCCCGCGGGTCGTGGCCATGCGATCTACCAGACTGGCATGGCGTCTAATTTGGGCTCGGTCAGGCATCAGCGTATCCTCTCCATTTGCCCGAACCCTAGCGCCGCAGTTTTGAGCGGCCCATGACTCAGATCAAGAGGCCGCAATCCCTTGATCTTCGAAATAGGCTCGTACCGCATCCTGCACCCGCCGGAACCGATCACCGCCCAGTTTTTTCCCTCCGTACCATCGGGTTACGATGATCACGTGATCCGTCAACTCTGCCCGTTCCATCATCCTGAGGATCACGATACCAGCCCCGGATTCCCCATCATCTGCCTTGAGCGCCCCTTGCGGTAAGACAGCAGCCCAGGTGTTATGCGTCGCTTTGGCATAGGCCTTGTCACGCTTCAACTCAGCCAGAACTGCATCAACGTCCGCACGGGATTGGACTCGCGCCCCTGTCACCGCGTATTTTGACCCGCGATCTGTCAAAACAACGCCCAGGCGAATGATGTTTGTCATTGGCCCCTCTTTAGCTTGGTCACAGTTGCCTGAACCAGCTCAACACGTGATTGGTTCGGGGGATGCGAACCAAAAAACTTGGCCCTGGGATCTGGCAATCTGGCAAAAAACTTTGCGCCCGCCAAAGGATCATACCCCGCCCCATAAGCGATAACTGTGCCCAGCTCGTCCGCCTCTAACTCAAATTCCTTTGAATATTCAAACGCCCCGACGGCTGCCCCCAGCTTCTTTGCATATTCCAGGTCGCGTTTGCTGGTCTTTCCAGTACGTTGGGCCAGCTTTACAAACTCTTCAGCCCCGCGTTCCGCATTTTCGGCTTGCCGATCCAGATGCCCTAAAATGTGATGCGCAGCCTCGTGGCTCATGACGAAAGCCAGCTCGTCTTTGTTCCCGGCCTCGAGAATCATGGCAGCCGTAAAGGTAATCACAGGCCGCCCCTGATCATCCACACTTTGATAGGCGTTGGCCTGCGCCCGTGGGTCCGGATCAACCCCAATGCGGAAATCGCAATTCACCCTTTGTGTCCGGGCGCGACATGCTTGCACGGCGCGTGGGCCAATCGTCTGGCTGACCTCGGTAAAGCTGCGGATCGCGACGTCCACACGTGATCCGGGTACAATGTCGTTCGGTTCCCGGGTAATCGGAATAGGAGTACATGCCGAAAGCAGCCCCGCTATGAGCAAGATCAGACGGCGCATGAGGTGACCTTTCAGCAAGAGCAATTGAAGATAGATTACCCTGCTCTTTCGGGGGCTTCTACCCTTGTCTGTTTCATATTGGGGTTGCAAACAATGCCGCCCCCCGGCACTCTGAGATCATGTTTACAATCGAGCATGAATTTGACGCCACTGTCATCACATTGGTGGACCAAGGCGAAACCCCTCTGCAAGAGGATGTGACGATCAACTCGTTTGCAGAGTGTATCACGATTGAACAATTAGACCCTCGTACAGATCAGATCCAAACAGTCACCCTGTCGCCGGAACAAGTGCGTGACCTCGCGGCCGCGCTGGATCTGCCTGAGGGTGTGTATCAACTGCGCTTGACCGGTCCGGGCGATCAGCCTTCTTGATAAACAAACGTTTTGTCCCGTGCGGTCTGCCCACGGACGAGGACAAGACGTGTTTGAGCCACCCCCATTGCCGCAGCCAACACCTGACGAACAACGGCATTCGCCTTGCCGTTCTCGGGAACAGTAGTCACCGTCATACGCAAACCTTCTGGCGTCTTGGTCAGACTTGTACGTGCCGCCTTGGGTGTCACCCGAACACTGACTTCTTGCCCGGGAATGGCCAAGCACTTGAGGTCAGGCAAGTTTTTGAGCTTTGGTTTGGCCATGCTACCATTATGACAGGAACCTTGCCACGACACAGCCCTTTCTGGGATCAGAATTCATCCCCGCGCGGCCCGCGATAATAGTCCCGGCTCGCCTGCCGTTCTGCAGCGGTTCGGCCCGGAGGCGGCGGCAAACTGCCAGCAGATGTAGATATACCAAAAGACGTGTTCCCTGACACCGTCGGCTGGCACGCAGTCAGCACCAGTGCGGCGCAGGCAACAAGCGAGAAGATTTTGAGCATGATACATTCTTACTGTTTGATCTTGTTACGTATGCAGTTAGACCGAATTCAGCAACGCACAACCCCAACAAACATCACAAGTGACCTCTTGAAAACTTTGCGCAGCCATCCGAGATAAAAGAAACTAAATGTAAATAGGCTTCACATATGTCCCTTCACAGCCCCGCTGCTTTGGAATTCCTGCTTTCCCGTCGCTCTCGTCCTGCAAAGACCCTTGTTGCCCCCGCCCCAACCCGAGAAGAGCTGACCCCGCTGCTAACGGCAGCAGCCCGATGCCCTGATCATGGGAAATTGGAGCCCTGGCGCTTTATTGTGCTTGAGAAAGGCGCGATGGCACGTTTGTCTCAGCTTACGAACGCCCGCGGCACAGCTTTGGGCAAGTCACCAGAAGACATTGCCAAAGGTCAAAGCCAGTTTGACCTTGGACATTTGGCCGTTGTGGTGGTCGAAGTTCAAAAACCATCGGACAAAGTGCCCGCGATTGAACAGACCTATTCAGCGGGCGCCGTATGCCTGTCCCTGCTCAACGCCGCATTAGCTGCTGGATGGGGTGCGAATTGGTTGTCCGGTTGGATTTCACATGACCGCACATTCTGCAAAGAGGGGCTGGGCCTTGCCCCCCATGAAAAGATCGCTGGTCTCATCCACATAGCCACCCAAGGCGCGACCCCGCCTGAGCGCCCGCGCCCCGATCTAAGCACCATGACCGAGTGGGTATCTGAATGATTATCATCTCTTCGTTTCTCAAGGCACTGGGACAAATCCCTGACCCGCGCTTTCGCAAGGTCTTGTTCTTGGGCATCGGGTTGACCTTTGCCTTGCTGATCGCTTCCTATGCCGCTTTTTTGTGGGTGATCGAAATCTTTGTGGGCCCCGAAGCGACCCTGCCCGTGCTGGGACAGGTAACATGGCTGAACGACTTGCTGAGCGTTTCGTCGTTCATCTTTATGATGGTCTTGTCTGTGTTTCTGATGGTGCCGGTTGCCTCGGCGATAACGTCAATGTTTCTGGACGAGGTCGCGCAGGCCGTTGAAGACAAGCATTATTCGCATCTGCCAACGGTTCCACAAATCCCCTTTGCGGAAACGCTGCGCGATACGGTGAATTTTCTGGGACTGCTGATCGCCGCCAACATTATCGCCATCGTGCTATATGTGTTCTTGGCGCCGCTGGCCTTGTTCATTTTCTGGGGCATGAACGGGTTTCTGCTGGGGCGGGAATATTTTACCCTCGCAGCCATGCGCCGCGTTGGGCGCGAACGCGCCCGCGAATTGCGCTCAAAACATATCTGGACCATATGGATGGCTGGTGTTTTGATGGCAATCCCCTTGTCGGTGCCGCTGGTGAACCTGCTGATCCCTATCTTGGGGGCCGCAACATTCACCCACATCTACCACGGCTTGACCGACCGCCGCTGAGCGGTCGGCGTTACTCTAACGGCGCGATAACTGGCAACAGATCAAGTTCCGATATCGGTAACTTACCTGACAAAATGATCCCGGATATCGCGACAGAAAGGACCAGAGCCACCCCGGTCGTGATCCATGCCTTTTTCTTGAGATGATGTTCTTGGGGTGCCCCTGCGTGGGTTCCGGGTTCAATTTCCCCCAGATCCCCTTGCGTTTTCACGCGAATGGGCAAGGCGATCAGAAACGTCAGAAACCAAATAACCGCAAACAGAACAAAGGCCGAAGTGATAGACATGGGATGCTCCTGTCGCCCCTGACAATTCAATCAGGGGCACACGTTAGATTTAGACCTGCTCGAGTTCGACCAGGCAGCCGTTGAAGTCTTTTGGATGCAGGAACAGAACTGGCTTTCCGTGCGCACCGATTTTCGGTTCCCCAGATCCCAGGACCCGCGCGCCTGTTTCTTTCAGGTGATCGCGTGCTGCGATGATATCATCGACCTCGTAACAGACATGGTGCATGCCGCCAGATGGGTTCTTTTCCAAAAAGCTGGTGATCGGGCTGCTGTCACCCAACGGGTAGAGCAATTCGATTTTTGTGTTGGGTAGCTCAATGAATACCACAGTCACGCCGTGATCGGGCTCATCCTGGGGGGCGCCCACTTTGGCACCCAGCGCATTACGGTATTGATCAGATGCGGCCTCAAGATCAGGCACAGCGATGGCTACATGGTTCAAACGACCGATCATGGCGGGTCTCCTCGCGAAATTGGGTTCGCGGCGTTATGCGCACTCCCCTGCCAAAGGGCAAGTGCGCCAATCCGCCCGGTGCCATTAACCCCCTGTTAGCCAGCACTGCCTAGCCTGCTGAGGAGTTAATCAGAGGAGCAATAGCATGGACGATTCGGACCCGTTTACCGCGCCACACCGTATTCCCAGTTCCACCCGCCCTTTGTTGGGCTTAACTATTCTCGTTGTCGAAGACAGCCGATTTGCTTGCGAGGCCATGCGTTTGCTCTGCTTGCGCAGCGGGGCCCGAATTCGGCGCGCCGATTGTCTCACCTCTGCACGTCGCCACCTGCAGATTTATCGCCCCTCCGTCATTATCGTGGACATGGGGTTACCTGACGGATCCGGCGCGGATCTTATCGAAGAGCTTGCGCATACCACCCCCCGCATCGGGGTCATTCTTGGTACGTCAGGGGATGATTTTGCTGAAGAAACGGCCCTTTCCGCCGGCGCGGATGGCTTTCTGGCCAAACCTGTCACCTCACTGGGCGCATTTCAGCGCGCTATCCTTGCCCTGCTGCCAGGCGACAGGCAGCCATTGGGGCCACGACTACTGAGCGATGAACAGATTCACCCAGACCCGATTGCCTATCAGGATGATATGGCGCACGCGGCAGATGTTTTATGCGACCTGAATGACACCCGTAGCCTTGATTATGCGGCCCAATTTCTTGGAGGCGTCGCCCGCAGTGCGGATGATCACGTCTTGGCCACAGCGGCCGAAGGATTGGCGCGTGCCCGCGCCAAGGGTGCCCCGGTTACAACGGATGCCGCCCGCTTGGCTGGGCTTGTTCAAGAACGTCTCGAGCGTCGACTGGCGATCTGAGATGGCAGAAATTTTCTTGATCGCCCTGAGCTCGCTCGGCATCGTGCTCTACATCCAGGTCAGACTTGCCGCCCGAGAAATCCGGCGTAATCGGGCCAAGGGGGCACGGCTTGATCCAAATTCGGCCCGTTTCCAAGGGTAACAGCACCGAGGTTCCCGAACGCCCCGTCCGCTCACATCTAGTTTGGCAAGGCCCAAAATCGGGCAACAAAAAAGGCGACGCAAAGTCCTTTGCATCGCCTTTTTCAATTCTAATTTCGACCTTACTGGTCTTGCGGGATTACACGCAGCCCCAGGTCCATCAGCTGGTCCGAAGTCGGATCAGACGGTGCATCCATCATTAGATCCTCAGCACGCTGATTCATCGGGAACATGATAACTTCGCGAATGTTTGCTTCGTCCGCCAACAGCATCACGATCCGGTCAATGCCAGCGGCACAACCACCGTGTGGAGGGGCACCATACTGGAACGCGTTGACCATACCGCCAAAGCGCTTTTCGACTTCTTCTTTGCCGTAGCCCGCAATTTCAAAGGCTTTGAACATGATTTCAGGGCGGTGGTTCCGGATCGCACCGGAAACCAGCTCAAACCCGTTACACGCGAGGTCATACTGATAACCCAGAACGTCCAGCGGATTGCCCTGCAACGCCTCCATGCCACCTTGCGGCATTGAGAACGGGTTGTGTTCAAAGTCGATCTTGCCGGTCTCTTCGTCCTGCTCGTAGATCGGGAAGTCCACAATCCAAGCAAAGGCAAAGCGCGTTTTGTCTGTCAGGCCCAGCTCTTCGCCGATCACATTCCGGGCTTTGCCCGCAACGGTTTCAAAGGCTTTCGGCTTGCCGCCCAAAAAGAACGCCGCATCGCCCACGTTCAGACCCAGCTGTTGGCGAATGGCTTCGGTCCGTTCGGGGCCGATGTTTTTGGCCAACGGTCCTGCCGCTTCCATGCCGCCTTCGACTTCGCCGGATTTCAGCTTGGCCTGCGCTTCTTTCACTGGAATACCCAGTTCTTGCGCCACGGCATCCGCCGTTTTTTCACGCCAGAAGATATAGCCCATGCCGGGCAGACCTTCTTTTTGCGCGAATACATTCATCCGATCACAGAACTTACGTGAGCCACCTTTGGGCGCTGGAATAGCACGTACTTCGGTGCCTTCCTGCTCAAGCAGCTTGGCAAAGATCGCGAACCCGGATCCGGCAAAATGCTCGGACACAACCTGCATCTTGATCGGGTTACGCAGGTCAGGCTTGTCCGACCCATACCAGAGGGCCGCATCACGATACGAAATCTGCGGCCAGTCCTGATCAACCTTACGGCCGCCACCGAACTCTTCAAACACGCCGGTCAGAACGGGTTGAATGGTGTCAAAAATATCCTGCTGCTCGACAAACGACATTTCGAGGTCAAGCTGATAGAAGTCGGTTGGGGACCGGTCTGCACGTGGATCTTCGTCGCGGAAACACGGAGCGATCTGGAAGTACTTGTCGAACCCAGACACCATGATCAGCTGCTTGAACTGCTGTGGGGCCTGCGGCAACGCATAAAATTTACCCGGGTGCTGACGCGATGGAACCAAGAAGTCGCGCGCGCCTTCGGGGCTAGAGGCGGTAATAATCGGGGTCTGGTATTCGCGGAACTGTTTGTCCCACATACGACGACGCATCGACGCGACAACATCTGACCGCAGGGTCATATTGCGTTGCATCGCTTCACGACGCAGGTCGAGATAGCGATAGCGCAGGCGTGTTTCTTCGGGGTATTCCTGATCGCCAAACACCATCAACGGCAGTTCTTTGGCGGCGCCCAACACTTCGATGTCACGAATAAAGACTTCGATCTCGCCGGTTGGGATCTTGGAGTTGATCAAGCTCTCGTCGCGGGCTTTGACTTCGCCGTCGATCCGAATGCACCATTCGCTGCGGACTTTTTCAATCTCGGCAAAGACGGGGCTGTCGGGATCGGCCATAACCTGTGTCATGCCATAATGGTCACGCAGGTCGATGAACAACAGCCCACCGTGATCGCGGACGCGATGCACCCAGCCCGACAAGCGGACATTCTGGCCCACATGGGATTTGTTTAGTTCAGCGCAGGTCTGCGAGCGAAAGGCGTGCATAGGATAAGTCCCTCAAGGGCGGAAAATCGTCGCGCCGATACACCGCGCCTAGGCGCAGAAGTCAAGGGAAGTCACATACCAAACCCAAGGTTCAGCGCCTCTTGGGCGGAATTAGGTACGGAATCGCCTCTTGAGCCCTGTATTCAACGCTGCAGCAGCTCAGAGGGTGACCAGTTTTACCGGGATGAGACCGCGCAACGAATTCCCCATATGAACTGCTGACGCTGTTTCCAAATCCGTTAGCCTCAGCACCTGCTCCCGCAGATCCGGCCCTTCTAACAACATCTCGCGTAATATTCCCGGCAACAAACCCGACCCCAGAGGCGGAGTCAGCCACCCATTTGGGGTTTCAACAAAGAGATTGGTAATGGTGCCTTCGCAGACTTCACCACGCTCGTTAAGAAAAATCCATTCATCGACCCCGCCCGGCAAATTCGCGCGCGCGGTGTCATACAACGCCCGACGCGTTGTTTTGTGCAACAGCCAAGGATCTGCGGATTTCAAAGGATCCGGCGAAACCGCAACACGCCAAAACGGTGGGTTCGGATCCAGCGGTGATCTGGTCAGCGCAAATTCCCCACGACGATCCAATGTCAGGCGACAGCGTGTGGGAGTGTCGTTCGGCAGTCCGGCCAATTCAGAAATCGCCCGTGCTCGATCAAAGCTTATCCCAAATGCACCGGCCGAGCGCTCCATCCGATCAAGATGGCGCTCTAAGCGAACGCCCCCTTGCCCGGGCTGACAGCCAAAGGTTTCGATCAGGCGAAATTCAGGCTCAGTTGGTGTGCAAAGCGCGCCTTCCATAGGGCTTCCTCATATTCTGACGGGGCGGTGCTGTCCCAGATCACGCCGCCACCCACGTTCAAGGTGGCTTGGCCTTGGTCGACCGTCAAAGTCCGGATCGCAACGTTGAATTCTGAGCGTCCATCCGGAGCGGCCCATCCGATGGTTCCACAATAAATATCACGCGCCCAGGGTTCCAGATCCGCAAGGATTTCCATCGCGCGAATTTTTGGGGCACCGGTAATTGACCCACAGGGAAAGAGCGCGCGCAAAATGTCACCTAAACCAATCTGTGGGCGCAGCTGAGCGCGCACCGTTGACACCATCTGGTGCACGGTTGCATAGGTTTCGACTTGAAACAGGTCTGGCACTTTGACAGATCCCGGTTTTGCCACACGACTGATATCGTTGCGCAAGAGATCCACAATCATCAGGTTTTCCGCCCGGTTCTTTTCATCCGAGGCCAGGAACGCTTTGCGCCGGGCATCCTCGACCGGATCCGAGCTGCGCGGCTGCGTCCCTTTCATGGGGCGCGTTTCTATCGCCCCATCCGCATCAGTGCGAAAAAACAATTCCGGCGACCGGGATAGAATGTCAGGCAGCCCGTCCTGCTGGATCAAGGCGCCATGATGGACAGATTGACCCTTGCAAAGTGCGGCATACAACGCGGCGCTGCTTCCTTCGACATCCAGGTCGATGGGAAAGGTCAGGTTGGCCTGATAGATGTCCCCTGCCCCGATTGCCTCTTTCACGCGTTTGAACGCCGCAGAGTAACGCCCCTCGAGCCAGCGCGGTGCAAATCGGGTAACCCCACCCCTTGCAGCGGCCAAAGGTCGCTGGGTCGGCGCATCAAAAACCCCGAAATGGATCAGCGGCAACTGCCGATTCGATGGCATCCGGTTTGCAAGCCTCGGCTCAAACGCATAGCCCAGCTCGTAACTGGCATATCCGGCCAGCCACGTCCCACCTGCACGGGCCGCATCAATTTCTCTCAATGCGTCAGGCACCTGCGACGGTTCATCCGCCCGGATCACCCGAATGGGTGCCGAAAAAGACGTTCCTGGCCCTGCCGGTCCTTGATCAAAACGTATCTGCAATTTTTACCCCATTTCGTCAGGCATTGGCATATAGTCCACCCTGCGTAAACCGAAAGAGGGAAAGCGGCAGATTGCAGTCTGTTTCCGATCCCCCTTGCACCTTTTCGCGCGGTGCCTATAACGCACGACAATTTGGGCGCATGGGGGCGCTCGACGACTCGCACATCAAAGGAATATGGCCATGCCCAAAAGAACCGACATTCAGTCGATTATGATTATCGGGGCGGGTCCCATTGTTATTGGCCAGGCTTGTGAGTTTGACTACTCTGGCGCACAGGCCTGTAAGGCGCTGCGCGAAGAAGGATACCGGGTCATTCTGGTCAATTCGAACCCCGCAACAATCATGACGGACCCCGGTCTTGCAGACGCAACTTACATCGAGCCGATCACGCCCGAAGTCGTCGCCAAGATCATCGAAAAGGAACGCCCCGACGCGTTGCTGCCGACCATGGGCGGACAGACCGGACTGAACACCTCGCTCGCGCTCGAAGAAATGGGTGTGCTCGACAAATTCGGCGTCGAAATGATCGGTGCCAAGCGGGACGCCATCGAAATGGCCGAAGACCGCAAACTGTTCCGCGAAGCGATGGACCGGCTGGGTATCGAAAACCCCAAAGCCACCATTGTGACCGCCCCCAAATTGCCCGACGGCAAGGCCGATTTGAACGAAGGTGTACGTATCGCGCTGGAATCGCTCGAAGAAATCGGCCTACCTGCGATTATCCGCCCCGCATTCACCATGGGTGGTACCGGTGGTGGTGTTGCCTATAACCGCGATGATTACATGCACTTCTGCCGCACGGGTATGGATGCGTCGCCCGTCAATCAGATCCTTGTTGATGAATCGCTGCTGGGCTGGAAAGAGTTCGAGATGGAGGTGGTGCGCGACACCGCCGACAACGCCATCATCGTCTGTTCGATCGAAAACATCGACCCGATGGGCGTGCACACGGGCGATTCAATCACCGTGGCCCCGGCCCTGACGCTGACCGACAAAGAATTCCAGATCATGCGGACGCATTCGATCAATGTTCTGCGTGAGATTGGTGTGGAAACCGGTGGTTCGAACGTACAGTGGGCGGTGAACCCGGCCGACGGTCGTATGGTCGTGATCGAGATGAACCCGCGCGTGTCGCGCTCTTCGGCTCTGGCCTCCAAAGCGACCGGTTTCCCGATTGCAAAAGTGGCCGCGAAACTCGCCGTAGGGTACACGCTGGACGAGCTGGACAACGACATCACCAAGGTGACGCCCGCCAGCTTTGAGCCGACCATCGACTACGTTGTCACAAAAATTCCGAAATTTGCCTTTGAAAAATTCCCGGGCTCAGAACCTTATCTGACCACAGCGATGAAGTCGGTGGGCGAGGCAATGGCAATTGGCCGCACGATTCACGAATCGCTGCAAAAAGCACTGGCGTCGATGGAATCCGGTCTGACCGGTTTTGACGAAATCGAAATTCCCGGTGTGTCGGTCGGTGTCTGGGACGTCGTCGATGACAAAGCTGCGGTGATCAAAGCGATCAGCCAGCAGACCCCCGACCGGATGCGCACGATTGCGCAGGCGATGCGTCATGGCTTGTCAGATGATGAAATCCACAGTGTCACCATGTTTGATCCATGGTTTCTGGCGCGTATCCGTGAAATCATCGAGGCCGAACGCGATGTGCGGGACAATGGCCTGCCTGAAACCGAATACGGCGTGCGCGCCCTCAAAATGCTGGGCTTTACCGATGCACGCCTCGCCAACCTGATTGATGGTAAAGAGACTGCCGTGCGCAAAGCGCGGCGTGATCTGGGTGTGACGGCTGTGTTCAAACGCATTGACACCTGCGCCGCCGAGTTCGAGGCGCAAACGCCTTACATGTATTCCACCTACGAAGCCCCAATGATGGGCGAAGTGGAATGCGAAGCCCGCCCGAGTGATCGCAAGAAGGTTGTTATTCTCGGTGGCGGTCCAAACCGGATCGGGCAAGGGATCGAGTTCGATTATTGCTGCTGCCACGCCTGTTTCGCGCTGACGGATGCCGGTTATGAAACCATCATGATCAACTGCAACCCCGAGACCGTGTCGACCGATTATGACACCTCGGATCGCTTGTATTTTGAGCCGCTGACATTCGAACACGTGATGGAAATCCTATCGACCGAACTGGAAAACGGCACACTTCACGGTGTGATCGTTCAGTTTGGTGGGCAGACCCCACTGAAACTGGCGAACGCGCTGGAAGCTGAAGGCATTCCGATCCTCGGCACGACACCCGACGCAATTGACTTGGCCGAAGACCGCGAGCGATTCCAGGCATTGGTCAACGATCTGGGCCTCAAGCAACCACACAACGGCATTGCCTCGACAGATGCGCAAGCGCTAGAAATCGCAGGCGAGATCGGCTTTCCGCTGGTGATCCGCCCGTCTTATGTTCTGGGTGGTCGGGCGATGGAAATCGTCCGCGATATGGCCCAGCTGGAACGTTACATCGCCGAAGCGGTTGTAGTGTCGGGTGACAGCCCCGTCTTGCTCGACAGCTATCTGGCAGGTGCGGTTGAGCTGGATGTTGATGCCATCTGTGACGGCAAAGACGTGCATGTTGCTGGCATCATGCAGCACATCGAAGAGGCGGGTGTACACTCAGGTGACAGCGCCTGTTCTCTGCCGCCCTACTCTCTGTCAGACGAGATTCTGGAGCAGATCAAAGAGCAAACGTTTGCTCTGGCCAAAGGGCTGAACGTTGTCGGATTGATGAACATTCAGTTCGCAATCAAAGACGGTGAGATCTTCCTGATCGAAGTGAACCCCCGCGCCTCGCGGACTGTTCCCTTTGTTGCGAAATCCACCGACAGTGCCATTGCGTCGATCGCGGCACGGGTTATGGCAGGTGAACCGCTGTCGAACTTCCCCATGCGGGCGCCTTACAAAGACGGCGATGATTTCAAGATGGCCGACCCGATGACGCTGGCGGATCCAAACATGCCTTGGTTCTCGGTCAAAGAGGCGGTGTTGCCCTTTGCCCGTTTCCCCGGCGTTGACACGATCTTGGGCCCAGAAATGCGCTCAACCGGCGAAGTCATGGGCTGGGATCGCGATTTCCCACGCGCCTTCCTCAAGGCACAGATGGGTGCGGGGATGGTCCTGCCATCAACAGGCCGGGCCTTTATTTCGATCAAGGACGCAGACAAAACGGCCCTGATGATCGAAGCGGCACAGGTCTTGGTCGCACAGGGCTTTACCCTGATCGCAACCCGCGGCACACAAAGCTGGCTGGATGGCCACGGCGTGCCGTGTGAGCTGGTCAACAAAGTCTACGAGGGTCGCCCTGACGTGGTCGATCTGCTGAAAGACGGTCAGGTGCAACTGCTGATGAACACGACCGAGGGCGCGCAAGCGGTCGAGGATTCCAAAGGCATCCGGTCTGTCGCGCTCTATGACAAGATCCCGTACTTCACCACAGCAGCCGGTGCCCATGCCGCCGCATTGGCGATCAAAGCACAGGCCGAAGGCGACGTCGAAGTGAAAAGCCTGCAGGGCTAACCGATTGGATTTCCTGAATTGAATAAGGGCCACCGCATATTCTGCGGTGGCCCTTATTGCTTACAAAATGTGCTGTTGGCCTGAGTGTCTATAGTCCTAGCGTACCGGGCGCAGCCCCATCTCGATGGCGCACGTACAGCTGTGCCAAAGCCGCAGATGCCACACGCGACATGATCCCATCCGCGCGGCTGGTCAGCATGATAGGCACCCGTGCCCCCAATACGATCCCGGCGGATTCTGCGCCTGCCAAATACATCAACTGCTTGGCGACCATGTTGCCGGACTCAAGGTCCGGTGCCACCAGAACATCCGCCTGCCCCGCGACAGGTGACGTGATCCCTTTGGTCTTAGCCGCTGCCACAGATATCGCGTTGTCAAAAGCCAACGGTCCATCCAAATCAGCACCGGTGATCTGTCCTCGATCCGCCATTTTGCACAGCGCAGCCGCCTCGACCGTCGAAGGGATCGAGCGCGTCACCGTTTCCACCGCCGAGAGGATGGCAACTTTGGGTCGCTCAACACCAAGCGCATGGCACAGATCCACTGCGTTGCGGATCATATCCGCCTTGATTTCTAAATCCGGTGCAATGTTGATCGCTGCATCGGTAATGAACAGCGTTTTGGGGTAACTCGGCACATCCAGGGCAAAGACGTGGCTCATCCGGCGTTCGGTCCGCAAACCTGTCGCCGCATCAACCACTGCCCCCATCACCTCATCTGTGTGCAACGCGCCTTTCATCAAGGCCTCTGCTTGCCCTTGATGGACCATCTCAACCGCGCGGTCTGCCGCTGCATGGCTGTGGGAAACAGCAACGATCTCGATCCCGGCCAGATCCAAGCCCGCTTCGGCCGCAGCTGCATTTATCCGCGCCGGAGGGCCAATGAGGATGGGGGTAATCAGCCCCTGCGCATAGGCCTGCACAGCCCCCTCTAGCGAGGTGGCATCACATGGGTGCACCACGGCCGTACGAATAGGGTCCAGTGCTTCGGTCATGGCCAACAGCTCGGCATACCCAGCCCCGGAATGATGCAAATGAACCTCGGGCAACTGTGTACGCGGGCGTCGAACCTTTTCTCGGGGGGCGATCACTTCAGCCTCGCCTATGATCACAGGTTTACCATCACCGTTGATGCATGTGCAGTCGAGTATCAAACGCGCTGTTTCGGGGTCACGTTCACGCACACTGACACGAACCGTAACGGTCTCACCTACCCCAACAGGCTTTCGAAAACTCAGGGACTGATTGAGGTAGATCGTTCCCGGTCCGGGCAATTCCGTTCCCAAAACAGTTGAGATCAACGCCCCACCCCACATGCCGTGCGCGATGACTTTGTGAAACACATCATCTTTGGCGTAATCCGGATCAACATGCGCCGGGTTCACATCACCGGACATCGCTGCAAACAAATCAATGTCTTGGGCGCTAAGCGTGCGGGTCAATTCCGCATGATCCCCGACCGAGATTTCATCGAATGTTTTGTTTTCTATGTACTGCATCGCTGACCTCAGGACATGATGTGATAGCCGCCATCCACATAGGATACGTTGCCGGTAATGGCAGACCCTTGGGGCGACAATAGGCAGGCGGCCATCTGGCCAACCTCTTGGATCGTGACTAGGCGGCGCAATGGTGCCCGCGTTTGGGCCTCGTCTACCAGCGCATCAAATTTTTCAATACCGCTGGCTGCACGGGTCATCAACGGGCCCGGTGAGATTGCATTCACCCGGATCCCCTTGGGACCTAGTTCAGCCGCCATGTATCGGCTCACGCTTTCCAAAGCGGCCTTAACAGGACCCATGACGTTATAGTGATCGACAACCTTTTCAGCGCCATAGTAACTGACCGTCAGGAGCGACCCGCCATTGCGCATCAAAGGTTCCGCGCGCCGCGCCATGCGTGTGAACGAATGAACCGAGATATCCATGGCCTGCGCAAACCCATCACGCGAACAATCCGTAACGCGGCCATGCAAGTCCTGCTTGGGGCAAAACGCGATAGAGTGGATCAGGAAATCCAATTCGCCCCAATCTACCTTGATCCGGTCGAACACTGCATCCATTTGGGCATCGTCGGTTACATCGAGCGGTATCAATAGCTCGGCCCCACACGCATCCGCTACGGGATCTACATGGGGCTTGGCCTTGTCCGACAGATAGGTCAACGCCAACCGGGCCCCTTGTTCTTTGGCGACCATTGCACAGCCCGAGGCAATGGATTGGTCATTGGCAACCCCAACAATCAATCCTTTCTTACCTTGCAAAAATCCCTGCATGACTCACTCCATCAACACGTAGGTACCGGGTGCATCGCAAATTGATTTCCCCGATTTTGGGGGCGCACTCTGCGCCCCAGAACGTTCTCTGAGCCAAGAGCTCCATTCAGGCCACCAGCTGCCCTGCTTCATTTCAGCGAGCTCAAGCCATTCATTCGGTGCGACGTTCGGGGCGCTATCTGGATTGGTGTGAACCCGGAAATGACGGCGGGGATGTCCCGGTTCAGACACAACACCGGCGTTGTGCCCGCCATTGGTCAGGACAAATGTCACCTCAGAACGGGACAATGTGTCAATTTTGAACACAGATTTCCAAGGCGCGACATGGTCTGTTTCCGTACCAACCGCAAAAATCGGAACCCGCAGGTCCGTGGGCGTCACCGTTCTGTCACCCACTTCGAAATGGCCCCCTGCAAACGCATTGTTCAAAAAGAGATAGCGCAGATATTCAGAATGCATCCGATAAGGCATCCGCGTTGTATCCGCATTCCATGCCATTAGATCGTTGCCATGCGGGCGCTCGCCCATCAGGTATTCGTGTTGCATCCGGGACCAGATCAGATCGCTCGACCGGAGCAGCTGAAAGGCCCCCGCCATTTGCGCCGCATCAAGGTAGCCGTTTTTCCACATCATATCCTCAAGGAAAGCGACCTCGGCTTCTGAGATGAACAGCATCAATTCCCCGGCTTCGGTGAAATCCGATTGCGCGGCAAACAGGGTCAGTGACGCCAAGCGATCATCCCCATCCCGCGCCATAGCGGCCGCCGCAATAGATAGCAAAGTGCCCCCAAGACAGTAGCCAACACCATGCACTTTTTCTGCGCCGGTAATTTTTGTAACTTGGTCCAACGCCGCCATCGGTCCCTGTTCCCGGTAATCATTCATCCCCAGGTCGGCGTCTTCTACGTCGGGATTGCGCCACGAGATCATGAAAACCGTAAACCCCTGCTCGGTCAGGTATTTGACCATCGAATTTTCGGGGCTGAGATCCAGAATGTAGTATTTCATGATCCACGCCGGGGTGATCAAGATGGGTTCTGGATGCACTTTTTCTGTGACCGCATCGTACTGGATGAGTTCGATCAAGTGGTTGCGAAACACGACCTTGCCCGGTGTAGCAGCCAATTCATGCCCGACTCGGAATTCTTCGGTAACAGCCGGTTTCTCATGAAAGAAATAGCGACGAATGTCTTCTTGGAAATTCTTAGCCCCCTCAGCGAAATTGTGCCCCTTTGTTTCTCGGACTTTGTCCAGAACCTCGGGGTTCGTCAGAGGAAAGTTTGCAGGTGACATCGCGTCCAGAAACTGGCGCGCAGTAAAGTTGATCGCTCGTTCATTGGCCTTGGTCACACCGCGTACATTTGTCGTCGCATCATCCCACCACTGCTGTGTTAGCAAGAAGCCCTGCTTGTAAACGTTGAACGGGAATTTCTCCCAGCCTTCGTACCGAAACCGGCGGTCGCGCGCATCGGGGTGGACACACCCCTCCGCCGGGACATCCAAGGCGCATCTGGTCAGATACTCACCAAAATCGATCATATTGTGCGCAGCATGTTGCGTCAGCTCTGCCCGCTTTCCCGGCAGCGTCGACAGGTGCGTCATCCAGTTGAAATACAGCTGAGCCAAGGCATTCGGGGACAGCCCCCCGGTCAATTCGCTTAGCCCTGCCCGATAGGATGTATCGACCATATCGGACAGATCATTATCCGGGTCATGCATCCGTCGTCGATTTGGCCCCTGAGGCAATTTAGAAGAAACGGAATCTGTCATTTTGGACGTCCTATTCACACGCGGCGTACCGAGGAATTCTAACATGATATCAACTATGTATGCAGGTGGCGCCCCTCAAGATGCTGCGTTGCGGCAAATTGTCAATGCGCGACGCTTCGGGCCTATGCCAAACGATAATCATCCCGAAAGGGAGCTTAGAAAATTCAGTGTTTCCCGCCGTTTTGTTGATTACGGGACCAATTTCTCGAACCCACGTGACATGCCCATGACAAAGCCACGAACCGGCAAGAATTGGCCGAAGCGCACAAACCTGCGCGCTTCGGCTTTGTTTTAAACAGCCTGTTGTTCGCTGCGACCAAAAAAGATCAGGTAGAACACCGGTGCGGCCACCAGCGTCAGAATTGTTGCAAACGCCAACCCGCCCATAATCGTCACTGCCATCGAGACAAAGAACGCATCCGAAAGCAGGGGGGCCATACCAAGAATGGTTGTGACCGCCGCAAGCATAACGGGGCGCAAACGCGATACTGACGCTTGCACGATCGCCTCCCGCAACGGGAGCCCCTCGGCCCGCACCAGATCGATCTCTTCGACCAATACGATCCCGTTCTTGATCAACATGCCCGACAGGCTCAACAGCCCAAGAAGTGCCGTAAAGGTGAACGGCAGCCCCGTTCCAAGCAATCCAATCACAACACCATTCACCGACATCGGCACCAACAGCCAGATGATCACAGGCTGACGGATCGCGTTGAACAGCAGAACCGAAATCAACACCATGATCAGCAAGCTTAGCGGTAATTGCTTGCCCAGACTTTCCTGCGCATCACGCGAGCTTTCGAACTCTCCGCCCCACTCCATGGTGTATCCCGGGGGCAAAGGCATCTCTTCGATAACGCTACGGATTTCGCCATGCACTTGTGCCGCCGTCAGCTCCGGTGGGATATCAGCCCCGACCGTGATTGTCGGAACCCGATCCCGCCGATGGACCAAAGTGTTTTGCACCCTGTACTCAAACCCATCGACCATCTGTTCAATGGGCATGAATTTCTGTGCCTGCGCCGAATAAACCACCTGATCGACAATGCTATAGGGTCCATCTGCGGGACGCCGCACATAGATCGGGATCAACCGTTCCCGTTCGCGGAAAACCCCGCCCCGCTGGCCATCAGTAGAAAACAGCAGCATATCCGCAATGTCATCACGTGTTACGCCCGCGGTCTGCGCCCGGTTGGTGGCATAGATTGGCAAGACTGCCAATTCTTGTTCCCGCCAATTCGTTCGCACCCCTATCAAATTGTCCGAGGCGGCCTCCATCCGCCGCTTTGCCTCGGCCGCCAACTCTCGCAGGACCTTGGGATCATTGCCTGAAAAACGCGCCTGAATTGGGTCACCGCCACCGGGGCCAAAGACAAGCCGCTTGGTTCGAAACTCCCCCTCGGGGAAACGAGCCTGCCCAAATGCCTCAAGATCAGCCTGCAACGCCGGGATATCCTCCAAGGACGCCGTGCGGATAATCATGTGCCCGTAAGACGGGTTCGCCTTTTCTGCCGAATAGGTCAGCATGAATCGGGTCGCACCTTGGCCAACAAACGTGGTGGCAGACACAACATCATCGCGGTCCGCCAACCACGCCTCAACCGTTTTCAGGTGATCAGACGTCAGACTTATCGGGGTGCCCTGCGGCAACTTATAGTGAACGAAAAACAGCGGCGTGTTCGAGTTGGGAAAGAACTGTTGTTTGACCGAGGCAAAGCCTGCGAAACAAACAACAGTCACCCCGACAAGCCCCACAACGACCAGCCAACGCAGCTTGAGCGCCGCGCGCAGAGTCGCGCCATAGGCCCGGAACATCAGCCCGCCATAGGCATCGCCGTCGCCCTCTTTGCCTTGCTTAAAGAAATAGTGCCCAAGCAACGGAGTGACGGTCAGCGCCAAGATCCAGCTCAGCAACAGCGAGATGCCGATAACTGCAAAGAGCGAGAACAGGAATTCGCCAGTCGCATCAGGACTTAGCCCAATACCCGCAAAGGCCATGATGCCGATGACCGTCGCCCCCAACAGCGGGATCTGCGTTTTGCTGGCCGCATCTTGCGCCGCGTCGTGCGAGGTCTTTCCGCGCTGCATCGAGATCTGCATGCCCTCGGCCACAACGATAGCATTGTCGACCAGCATCCCCATCGCAATGATCAGCGCGCCGAGCGAAATCCGTTCCATCTCAATCGAAAAGATCGCCATGAACAACAACGTGCCGACCACCGTCAGCAACAAGGTTGAGCCCACAACAACGGCGGCCCGCCATCCCATGAACAGCGCAAGAACCGCCACCACAATGGCAACAGACATGGCCAGGTTCACGAGAAACGCGTTCGAGGCCTCTTCGACCACCACATGTTGTTGGTAGATCGGTAAAATTTCGACGCCAAACGGGATGTCTTGATCCAGCTCCGCCATCTTCGCATCAACGCGTTTGCCAACTTCGACGATGTTTTCCGTGGCCAAACCAGCGACGCCAAGGGTAAACGCCTCAACCCCATTGAACCGGACCATCAGATCCGGGTCGACAACACGGCCACGATGCACCCCCGCCATATCTGACAGGTTGATCACGCGCCCCTGTGTTCCAACCGACAAGCCAGCGATTTCGGAAACGCTATCTGATCCTTCGGCAGTTAAGATCGCTGTAGCCCGGTCATTCGACCGCACCAGACCCGAGTCCTTGACCGAATCCGCAGTCGCAATCGCTTCGGCGATCGCTTGCATGCTGATGTTTTGGTTCACCGACAGAGCAAGATCTGGTTCAACAAAAATCGCCTCTTCCGGCAACCCGGCCACATCAACATCCGCAACGCCATCCACATTCAGCAATTCGCGCCTGAGAAAGGTTGCCAGTTCATGCTTTTCCGCGTCTGAGAACCCTTCGGACGTGACGGCATAGAATAGGCCAAACACGTCCCCGAAACTGTCGTTCACATAGGGCTGGCTTACCCCGGTTGGCAGACCCCGGGATGCATCGCGCACTTTTGCACGCAATTCGGTCCAGATCGCCGGCAGCTCTGTGCCATCATAAGTCGATTGGATTTCCACCTCGATAATGGATCTGCCCGGTTGGTTGATCGACGTAATCTTGTCGACCTCGCCCATTTTCTGGATCGCGGATTCCAAAGGTTCCGAGACTTCTAAAGCAACCTGTTCCGCATCTGCACCGGGGTATTGCGTGACAATCACGGCCTGTTTGATGGTAAAGGCCGGGTCTTCGAGCCGCCCCAATGACGTAAATCCCCAAATGCCACCAAACAGGGCAATCAGAATAATCAGCCACGTGTACAGCGGCTTTTCGATAGAGGCGCGTGCGATATTCATCTGCCCGCCCCTTAGTTCGCAAAGCCGGCAAAACGGCGAACGGATTGACCGTCCTCCAGCGCATTGCCACCCGTTACAACAATCTCATCCCCATCCTGCAGGCCAGAAATCACGCGCACACTCCCCCCCTGAGTGGGTTCGTTCTCCACCGCGGTGAACGCAACAGTGCCTTCGCTGGCACCCTTTGGGGAAAAGACCATGACACCAATCTGCCCCGAAGGGGTGGTTACAATGGCCGTTGGCGGGACGATAATTCCGGTCCGCCCATCCTGCACCTGAACATTGACCGTTACAGAAGACCCCGGAAAGACTTGCAAATCATCGGGTTTCGGGAACCCAAAGTTGATGCGGAATGTTTGCCCAACGCTTGAAGTTTCGGCATCGAACTCGCGAATTTGTAGGGGGAAAAGCTCATCTGACGCAGGGAATTTAGCAGTAATTTCAACATCATCCTGCTGTCCGGCTCGTTGAAACAGAATTTCAGGAACGTCCACCTCGATCCGCAATTCTGACATATCATGGATGCGTACAACGGGGGTTCCGGCCGAAACAGTCGTAAAGGCCGCGACCGTGCGGTGCGCGACCAGCGCGTCAAACGGGGCGGTCAAGGTTGCATGTTCCAGAGCGTATTCCGCATCGCGCAAGGCAATTGCACTCAGCGCGGCGGCTGTTTCTGAATCGTCCAATGACACTTGGCTGACGGTTGACCCTTTGAGACGGTTCAATCGTGCGACCGTGCGATCCGCTTGCTCTTTCTGCAGGCGCGCCCGGTTCAATTGCAGTTCAAACGGTTCTTGATCCAATCGGGCGATCAGCGACCCTTTGGGAATGACCACCCCCTCGTTCACTGGCAGATCCAAAATCTGCCCTGAAACCTGAAAGGCAAGATCGACAGATTGGCGCGCCGCAACCTGTCCAAAGAATTGCCGTGAGAAACCCGGGGCTGTTTCGCTAACTTCAATCAGTTTCACAGGTTTCGGGGCTTTGTCTTGCGCCAGTGCGCCCCCTGAAAGGGCGATCAAAGCGGCGCTGAATACAGACATTAGTTTCATTTCTTCAGTCCCTCAGGAATTCCTGTTTTCAGGATGTTTTTTCGTATTTTACGCGCCAATCGCGCGAATTCTTCGGTCTCTTCGGCGTTCAACCCCGATGCTTGGTGGAACATCTCCCCCGCGCGGGTCACGACGGTTTGGCGGATTTCTTGACCCAATGTCGTCAGCACCAGCAGCCAAGCCCGACGATCGTTCGGGTCCCGCTGACGTTGCAAATAGCCTTTGGCCTCAAGGTTATCTGTGGTGGCGGTCAAGGTTGATGGCGCAGCCAAAAGATCCCGCGCCAACACACCCATACGCTTGGGCCTGTCTAACTTTACCATCAAATGCAGTTCATTACGCGAGAGCTCTGGGTCTGTGGCAAGATCATCTATCGTTTCTTCCAGCTTCCAATACAGCGCATGCACGCCCATCATCGCTTGAATTTCAGGACTGAACCCTTCCATCACAAAAGTTTCGTCATTTGGCATAAGGGCGGTCCCGATAATGTAGCGCGCGATATATTTCGGATATTGAACTATTCAAGATATAAAACAGTTTTTTTCTTGCTCCCACTGACTTCCCTTGGGGCACCCACCCTTGATCCTGACACGACACAGCGTCACTTTGTGCCAACCGGTAACCCTGAGGAGCCAACAATGTACAAAACCGCCATCACCGGAACCGGGGTGTTCACACCTAGTCAGGTCATCACCAACGCCGAACTGGTCGAAGCCTTTAACGCCTATACTGACAAAACCAACGCAGAAAACGCCGAGGCCATCGCCGCAGGCGACGTTGAACCGTTGCAGCATTCTTCGGTGGATTTCATTTTCAGGGCTTCCGGCATTGAGCAACGGTTTGTGATGGACAAATCCGGCATTCTGGATCCCAATGTTATGCACCCGCAGTTGCGGCAGCGCAGTGATGACGAACCGGGTATCATGACCGAAATGGCTCTGGATGCGGCCAACAAGGCCCTCACCCAAGCCGGCAAAACGGCAGCCGATGTGGATGCAGTAATCTGTGCGGCTTCAAACCTGGAACGTGCGTACCCAGCAGTCGCCATTGAGGTTCAAAAAGCACTTGGAATTCAAGGATTTGCCTTTGATATGAATGTGGCTTGCTCCTCTGCCACGTTTGGAATTCAGGCCGCGGCTGACATGATACGCTCGGGCTCCATCCGCTCTGCCCTCGTGGTGAACCCAGAGATCTGTTCGGGGCATCTGGAATGGCGCGATCGCGATTGCCATTTTATTTTCGGGGACGTTGCCACCGCCACGTTGATAGAGCGCGCAGAAAACGCCACCGGGCCCCATTTCGAAATCCTTTCGACTCGCTGCGCGACCGATTTTTCCAACAACATCCGCAACAACAATGGCTTTTTGCGTCGCTCACGCCCGGATGGAGTAAAGGACCGCCGCGATATGCAGTTCATGCAAAATGGGCGCAAAGTTTTCAAAGAAGTTCTGCCCATGGTCAGCCAACACATTTCTGAGCATATGACCGATATCGGCGTGGCCAACACTGACCTGAAACGCCTTTGGCTGCATCAAGCCAACAAAACAATGAATGATTTTATTGGCAAAAAGGTTCTGGGACGCACCCCAGCCGATGGAGAGCAACCCAACATCCTGCAGGATTACGCCAACACGTCATCGGCCGGGTCCATAATTGCGTTTTCCCAAAACTCCAACGACTTGGGCGAAGGCGACTTGGGTCTGATCTGTTCGTTTGGAGCCGGGTATTCGGTCGGGTCTGTCATTGTGCAGCGGCACGCCTGAGCCGACAGAGCACCCAAAACACAAGACGTTTCATGTGTTCAATTGTCAAAAGGCCCCCGGCGCACATGCGCCAGGGGCCTTTTACGTTTTACGAGATCCAAACGGAAAACCCAGTGTCGCCACTCAGGCGCTTTCCTCTTCGAGGTGCAGCTTCATGTCGATCAGGACCTGCTGCAACAGCACGGTTTCACGCAGCAAACGCTTGGCTTCGTTCACCGTGATGATTCCATCTTCGATTGCCGCCTGATATTCGCTCATCAACATCGCAAATCGCTGGCTCAGGGCAATAACGTCAGCGTTTACGCCTCCTGTGCGTTGCTCGTTTGGCTTGCGATCATCATAGGATAGCGTGATGCTCTTTAATTCGGCCAAAGCCGATGTCACATGCGGATAGCTCGAGGCCTGTTCCAGCTTAGCAACCGCATCCACGGGCATAAACCTATCCGCATGTTCTGCGTTCTCGGAATAATAGCGTCCCAACGTCGCTTTGGATTTGCTGGTCAACTCACAAGCGGCTTCGATTCCCACATCTTTGACCAGGGCTTCGGTATGTTTTTTTAAATATGCCCCAATGTCGGCCATTCTTACCCTTTCCAGCACCAAGGACCTTGTTCACTCCACGCGGGGAAAGGCCCTAAAAATTTCCCATTCCTGACACTTAATCGAAATGCGATACATTGGCTATCCCTCAGGTTTTCTGGGATTTTCGTGAGCGAGTAGTCAAATTCTGGGCTGCGTAAGAGTTGATCTGTCCAACAGTTAAACTGATTGGGCCGATCATGAGCCAATATCGGTTCTCTGGTGCCGTCTTTGAAACTTTGCAACCATCCATCCCCATTGGCCTTGGCCAAGGATACTAGCAAGATCAAAGACGGTACTTTCCCAAATTTCGACCTCTTGCCCCCCTGCGCGGCTGCCACTAAACCGGGCGCATGGCTAAGCTTTACTTCAATTACTCGACCATGAATGCCGGGAAATCCACGGTACTCTTGCAGGCATCCCACAACTATCAAGAACGTGGTATGGCCACCTATCTGCTGACAGCCGCTTTGGATGGGCGCGCTGGTACAGGCCGGATTGCCTCGCGCATCGGCATCGAAGCCGAAGCAGATGTATTTTCTGCAAATGACGACATTTTCGACATGATCCAGAACCGGCTTAGCCAAGGGACAATCGCCTGTGTCTTCGTTGACGAAGCCCAGTTCCTGACCCCTGATCAGGTTTGGCAATTGGCCCGGGCCGTGGATGACCTCAGAGTACCCGCGTTGTGCTATGGGCTGCGCGTTGATTTCCAAGGTAACCTGTTTCCGGGATCCGCGACCCTGCTGGCCTTGGCCGACGAAATGCGCGAAGTGCGCACAATCTGCGAATGCGGTCGCAAAGCAACCATGGTGATCCGCCAAGACGACAGCGGCGCCCCGATCACACAGGGCGCACAAGTCCAGATCGGCGGCAATGAAACCTATGTCTCTTTGTGCCGAAGACACTGGCGCGAAGCCGTAGGTGACACCCCAAAAACCTCTGAAAAATAAGAGAAAATGCCAGGTCTACATCAGTGTAATGGGATCGGGCGCTTTCAGCTTTGCCTTGTCAAACGGGATTGGGCAAAGCCAAACCTTTGGAAAATGCCCTGACATTATCCAAGGCCATATGCCCCATATTTGTCCGAACTTCTTCGGTTGCTGTCCCCAGATGTGGGAGCAACGTTACGTTATCCAGTGCCCGCAACGCCTGTGGAACAGCGGGTTCGAATTCGTAAACATCCAAACCAGCACCGGCAATTCCACCGGTTTCCAAGATGTGAACCAAGGCACTTTCATCAACAATCTCACCACGTGCGATATTGATAAGGTGGGCATTGGGTTGCATCGCCTGCAAAATCTCTGCGTTGATCAGGTGCGTGGTGTCAGGCCCACCCGGCACCGCCACCACCAGAATATCGACTTGCCCGGCCATGGTGATCAGGTCAGCCGCACGCGTCGCTTCAAAATTCAGATTTTTCTCTGACCGCGCGATATATGAAACGTCCATTCCAAAACCGAAATGGCACCGTCGGGCAATGGCCTGCCCAATGCGCCCCATGCCAACGATTCCAACAGATTTACCAGTCACGTGCTGCCCAAGCATCTGCGTCGGATGCCACCCGGCCCAATCCCCTGACCGAACCAGTCGTTCACCTTCGCCAGCCCGTCGCGCACTCATCAACATCAGCGTCATCGCGATATCTGCGGTCGCATCCGTCACCGCACCCGGTGTGTTCGTCACCTGTAGCCCCGCATCGCGCGCTGCTGCCAAATCAATATGGTTATACCCCACACCAAAATTCGCCAGCAACTTACACCGCGGCGCCGCAACTGCCGCAAAGACATCAGCGCTAAACTGATCCCCAAGCGTTGGCACTAAGACATCGAAATGTTGCAACGCATGCGCCATCTCAGCAACCGTCAAAGGGGCATTGCTTTCGCGAATTTCAACGTCGAAATCCCGGCGCGCTCGCGCCTCAATTTCAGCTGTCATCGGGCGCGCGACAAAAACCTTCATCAGTGCATCCGCCCGCCAACAGGCACCTGGCCATCAGGCCCGATCAGAACAATCTCCCCGGCTTCATCCGGCAAGCCCAGCACCAAGACTTCGGACATGAACTTACCGATCTGGCGTGGGGGAAAGTTCACCACCGCCATCACTTGCTTACCCACCAGCGTAGATGGATCATAATGCGCCGTGATCTGAGCCGAGGTTTTACGCTCCCCGATATCCCCGCCGAAATCGATCCACATCTTGATCGCAGGTTTACGCGCCTCTGGATAAGGTTCCGCGCGGATCACTTCCCCCACCCGAATGTCGACTTTCATGAAATCATCAAACGAAATATCAGCCACGCGAAAGCTCCTTGGACCGGTTTGTTGCCGCCGCAACCGCCTTGGGCAGCAATGCAGGGAACCCGTCGGTCTCATTCATCAATACCTCTAACGCGGCCTGTGTGGTGCCGTTGGGCGACGTCACATTGACACGCAATTGGCCTGGGCTTTCCTCTGCCGCTTCGGCCAAGGCCCCTGCCCCTGCAACGGTCGCTTTGGCCAATTGCATCGCCAACTCAGCAGGCAACCCCTGCGCTTCGCCCGCAGCTGCAAGTGTCTCGATGAGGTGGAAAACATAAGCTGGGCCTGATCCGCTGACACCGGTCACCGCATCCATCTGTGCCTCACTGTCCAACCGAACAGTCTGCCCAACAGCAGACAACAGCCCCTCGGCCAGATCCACATCTTCTGAGGAGGTATGCGCATTCCCAATCAAAGCCGTGATTCCACGCCCCACCGCCGCGGGTGTATTCGGCATCGCCCGGACAATGGGGGTGCCTGCCCCCAAAATCTCCTCGAACGTCGCAATGGACGTTCCCGCAGCTACGGACACAAACAACGTCCCGCCGCCACCCAGCGCTTGCAACGTTGGCAAGGCCGCGCCCATCATCTGCGGCTTGACTGCAATAAGAACAATCGCGGGCTGTGCGGGCAAATCTTCGTTAACGTGCACGCCCTGCGCTTTGACCCAATCCGAGGGGAACGGATCAATGATCGATACTGACCCTGCAGGCAATCCACCCTCAAGCCAGCCCGCCAGCATAGCAGAGCCCATTTTGCCGCATCCCAACAGCACCAGTCCCTGCTCAGCGACCTTTGACATTTCCATGATTGCCCCTCTCCTCACTTAGGTTCAGGGCTAAGCTTTACGCGCGGCCGTAAGCCTCTGCAATGGCGACCTGCAATGCGTCTTTTGGGGTACGATTGCCCCACACCATCAGCTGAATCGCCGGGTAATACCGCTCAGCACTTAGAACAGCCGTGTTGATCATCGTATCAATCTGTTCTGACCCCGCGACCTGACCACCGGCAAGAACCAAGCCATAGCGATACACCATCAGCTTTTGCTCTTTCCAATAGGTGAAACCACCGACCCAGCTTTGATCATTCATTGCGTTGATCAGCTCGTACAGCTTGCTCACCTTCTCTTCGGGTGGGTCCATCTCAAAGGTGCACACCATCCGCAGGGTTTCGTCATACCCAGACCACGCAAGTGTCAAAGAGTAGGTGCGCCATTGGCCCTCGACGGCCATTGCGATTTGATCGTCACCGATACGGTCAAAATCCCACTCGTGATGGGCAGCCAGATTCTCAACGATGTCGATAGGGTGAATGTCTTCTTCCAGATACTGCTCGGAAAGGGCCATGATACCACCTCACTAATCTCTAGCGGAACGGGGCTGGCAGCGCCCCAGCGCTAGATGCCTGCTCTACAGGCCGGGGCGATCCCCCGTGCTGATACTAGATATGGTGCTGTGTAGCGTCCATTCTGGCAAGCCCTATTTTTGGGGATAACAGCAATAAGTTGTGGACAAGCCGCGTGATGCCCCCAAATGTTGGCCAATTCTTGCGCATCGCCCCCAAACCCAACAGACGCAAAACCGCGCAAGCAGGGAACTTGCGCGGTAGTTCAGCAAAGTGCTGAATAAAAGCGGCGCGGCAGCGCCTCAATTTAACAACGGGCAAATCAGCCGTCTGATTTGCCTTCCAGCGCATCCAGACGCGCGGCAAGAGCCATATTTTCTTCGCGGGCTTTCTGCGCCATGGCGCGTACAGCGTCGAACTCTTCACGGGTCACAAAATCGCGATCCGCCAGCCAGCGGTCCATCAGCGATTTCATCGCGGTATCGGCCTCATCCTTTGCGCCTTGGGCCACGCCCATAGCGTTGGTCATCAGCTGAGAAATATCGTCCAAGATCTTGTTGCGGCTCTGCATCTGTCATCTCCGTGTCGAAGCTGCCCTCTATATGGGCAACATCCCGCCCGGCGGCAAGGTTGACTTGCCCTCCTTTCCAAAGGCATTCAGACGCACATGCAGGCCATGATCCCATTCCCCGACTTTTCGCCCGAGCTGTTTTCGATCTCAGTGTTCGGATTCGACCTCGCCTTGCGCTGGTATGCGCTCGCCTATATCGCAGGCATTCTAATTGCCTGGCGCCTTGGCGTGATTGCGTTACGCAACACCAAGCTCTGGGCCAATGACACGCCCCTGATGTCTCAGCAGCACCTCGAGGATTTGCTGACCTGGATCATCCTGGGTGTGATCCTGGGGGGGCGGCTTGGGTTCATTTTGTTCTATCAACCCGCCTATTACCTACAAAACCCCACTGAGATCTTGATGGTGTGGCAAGGTGGCATGGCGTTTCACGGCGGCCTTTTGGGCGTTGTCATCGCCAGTTGGCTTTTTGCCGTGCGTCATTCCATTCCCAAACTCAGCCTCGCGGATCTCGTCGCCCATGCGGTGGCCCCCGGGTTGCTTTTGGGTCGTCTTGCCAATTTCATCAATGCCGAACTTTGGGGCCGTCCAACCGATGCCCCCTGGGGCGTCGCTTTTCCTGGACCCTATGCCCAAAACTGCCCCGATGTAGTTGGGCTGTGCGCGCGACACCCGTCCCAGCTGTACGAGGCCCTGCTCGAAGGGCTGCTGCTTGGCACGCTGCTGCTCTGGCTCGCCTACCGGCGCGGTGCCTTCAAAACCCCGGGCCGTATCGTTGGAACATTTCTGGCGGGTTACGGGCTTGCGCGGTTCATCGTCGAATTTTTCCGCCAACCAGATGCGCAATTTGTGTCCCTCGGGAACCCCTTAGGGCTTGCGTGGCATATAGATGGCTATGGGCTCACCATGGGGCAAATTCTGTCTCTGCCGATGATCGCACTGGGGCTCTGGTTTATCTGGCGCAGCTCTCAAAAGGCGGCGACATGATCCTGCACGATTTGATCAAGGACAGGATCATTCAGACTGGACCGCTGAGCCTTGCAGACTATATGTCAGATTGCCTGCTCCACCCTGAACACGGGTACTACACCACCCGTGACCCTTTGGGCGCAGACGGCGATTTCACCACCGCTCCGGAAATCAGCCAAATGTTCGGGGAATTGATTGGCCTAAGCCTTGCCCAAGCATGGTTAGACCAAGGATCGCCTGCGTCGTTTTCATTGGCCGAACTTGGCCCCGGGCGTGGCACGCTGATGGCAGATGCCCTGCGCACGACGCGCTCTGTTCCCGGATTTCATCAGGCCGCTCAGCTTCATTTGATCGAAGCCTCTCCGACCCTCAAAGACGCCCAACGCCAAGCACTAGCCACCTTTGCTCCGCAATGGCACGACTCGGTCGAAACGCTCCCCGATCTCCCGCTGTTCTTGATCGCCAACGAATTTTTCGACGCCCTGCCCATTGCCCAATTTGTGCGCGACGAAGATGGCTGGCGGGAACGCCGGGTCGGTTTGCAAGACGATGCGCTGGCCTTTGGGCTAGCCCCCCGCACACATCCCGCCGCCCTACAGCACCGTATAGAAGATACCCAACAGGACGATCTTGTTGAGCTCTGCGCCCCTGGCGTGCCTATTTTGTCCACCATTGCCCATAGGATCGCTGCAACGGGTGGCGCGGCCCTGATTATCGACTATGGCGATTGGAGGTCGCTCGGCGATACCCTCCAAGCCCTGCAAGGCCATACCCCAACAGACCCACTCAGCACGCCCGGTCAGGCCGATCTTACGGCGCACGTTGATTTCGAGGTTCTCGCCGCCACAGCGCAGACAGCAGGATGTGCCCACAGTCGCGTCACCCCACAGGGGGTGTTTCTGGAACGTCTCGGCATTACCGCACGTGCACAGGCTTTGGCACAGGCCCTGACAGGCGAGCGATTAGAGTCGCACATCAGCGCACATCGACGCTTGACGCATCCCGAAGAAATGGGAAACCTGTTCAAAGTTCTGGGCCTCTTCCCAACACACACACCACCGCCTCCGGGATTGGAATCATGACCTTAGAAATTCTCACCTCTGACAGCCTCGCCCCGATCCAACACGGCTTTTTCACACGCCGCGGCGGCGCGTCGTCTGGCGTTTTCTCTGGCTTGAATTGCGGCACCGGATCAACAGACCAAAGCGAAGCGGTTGCCATCAATCGAGACCGCGTGGCCCAAGCCATGGATGTGCCGCCCGCTGCCCTGGTTGGCGTCCACCAAATCCATTCAGCAGATGTGGTCACGGTTACGGAACCTTTGAGTGACAAACCCAAGGCAGACGCACTGGTCACGGCCACCCCAGGCTTGGCGCTGTCCATCCTCACAGCGGATTGTCAGCCGGTCCTGTTTTCCGACCCTATCGCTGGTGTGATCGGAGCCGCCCACGCAGGGTGGCGCGGTGCCTTGGATGGGGTGTTAGAAGCCACCATTGACGCGATGGAAGCATTGGGCGCCCAGCGCGCAGATATGATCGCAATCATCGGCCCAACCATTTCCCAACGCGCCTACGAGGTCGGACCCGAATTTCTGGATGATTTCATGGCAGAATCACCAGACAACACCCGCTTCTTTGCCAATGGCACGGGGGATCGCATGCTGTTTGATCTGCCCGCCTATGGGGTCCACCGGCTTCGGTCTGCTGGGGTTGGCGATGCAAGTTGGATTCGCCATTGCACCTATTCTGACCCAGATAGGTTCTTTTCCTACAGACGCAGCACCCACGCCAAAGAAGCGGATTACGGGCGACTGATCTCGACCATCCGGCTCTGAAATCTGGGGGCTCTCCCCCAATTTCCGCCACATTTGCGCCCCATCCGTCTCTTCTTTTCCCCGGATCGAACAAATGCCTGCCCCAATGCAGCGTCATGTTGGTGTCATCAACCAATAAGGCCAATGCGCCGCTCGAGGCAGGAGAAACAACATGAAACCCAAGGCACGCTTTATCGCCTCCGTTATCGCCACGTCAAAGGCGCAGGAGATCCAAATGCCATGGGCACGTGGCGCACGCCGCGCCGCCATGATTGCCCGTCGCAATGGCACTGATACAGAACTACAGGCGAAATCAGCCTGACCAGAGACAACAAAGGAGAGCTTAGCTGCCAATATGCTTCTCCAAGGACCCGCTGCCGGACTGCTGCCCCTGACCGGCCGGGCACAAGAGCCCGTCTCGCCACATAGGTGAGGCGGGTCTTGGGGCAAATGTAATGAGTTGAGGTGCATTATACACCTTTTTAGAAACAGTATTTAAAGGTTCGCAAGATTAGCCCCCGGGACACATCATATGCGGTGCATATTTTGACAAAGTCCAAAATTTCCCGGAAAAGATTAACCGACTCAGATGATGACCAATTAACCAGTGTCTATCTGACGTTGTCGGTGGGGGCCGACGCAGATGCGACCCGAATGGAAAGGGCCGAAACCGTTATGACGATCCCCCACTCGCTGACTCGTGCAGCGCGCAATGCCGTTGAGACGCGTTCAATCCTTCAAGATCCCGCTGCCCTGCGTGGTGCAAACCGCCCGCAATTGCGGCGCTATGAGATCTGCTCGCTACTCGAAAATGGAAACGTTGTTCAGACACGCCAGATCGCCCCGGCGCTTCCCTTGTTCGAAGACGCGGTTTGTGCCTTTTCGCGCGGTTCTGTCATTGAAACAGATCACGGGCCGATGGCGATCGAAGACCTCTTGCCCGGCGATTATGTCATCACCCATGATGGATCCGCTCAAGAGGTTGTCTGGAAAGGATCAACTGCAATTGTTCCCGGTCGTGCCGATCAAAAGGGCCGTACCCACCACCTGAATCGCATCATGGCCGACACATTCGGGATGCAGCGCCCCCTGTCTGGGGTCGTTGTCGGCTCCTCTGCCCGCCTGCTGGCCACACCAAGCCACTTGCGCGCTATTGCTGGGCCACAACCCGTTCTGACGCCCATTGCGGAATTCGTCGATGGCATGGGGGTCATTGAAACCACCCCGCCGACCCCAGTAGAACTGTTTCACATTTGCTTACGCAGACATGCGGTCATCAAGGTGGATGGCTTGCAATTTGAAACCTATCATCCGGGGGTCAACGCCGTGCGGGTTATTAGCCATGCAATGCGGTCGCTGTATCTCAATATGTTCTCACATATCGACAAACTAACTGACTTTGGTCCGCAAGCCTTCCCGCGAATTGGTGACGGTGAAATCGACGCCATCGCAGTCTGAGGTTTGTATGGGAATGTTAATCTTTTGGGGAATCAGCATCGTTATATTGATGTTGCTTCCACCAACAACCACGCCGCGCCTTGATTCGCCGATCAGGCCAAGCGGCTCAGCCGTTCTTCGAGGATATCAAAGGGAACACCGGGTTCATCCTTCGCACCGCGAATGACCAGAGACGTCTTTACACTGGCCACGTTCGGCGTGGTCAGCAAATCACCTGTCAGAAACGTCTGAAAGCTGCTCAGATCGGGCGCGACACATTTCAGGATGAAATCCACCTCGCCATTCAGCATGTGGCATTCACGGACCAAAGGCCAATTGCGGCACTTTTCCTCAAATGCGCTCAGCTCTGCCTCGGCCTGACTGTCGAGGCCGACCATAGCAAATACCTGAACTTCAAAGCCAAGTTCGCGCGCATTCACATCCGCATGGTAGCCTTTGATCAGGCCCAAATCCTCAAGCGTGCGCACCCGTCGCAGACAGGGCGGCGCCGAAATCCCGACCCGCTTTGCCAATTCAACATTCGTCATCCGGCCATCTGCCTGTAGCTCGGCCAGGATTTTTCGGTCAATTGGGTCAAGACGTGTAGCGACCATGACAGGCTCCCTCATATTGGCGTTTCTTATAACAGCGCCCTGAGCACGCGCAATATTGTTTCGCCTTCACATATTTTCTTTGTTTAGTATTTCTACCTTGTGATGATCAGATTTCAGGCTTTCACGATTGTGGGGTTTAAGACCTAGGACCGCACCGCTATATCCAGTGCCCGAAGGCGGCTGGCCGCGAAACAAATGCAAATGGGGGGCCACATGGCCGAGACACGTCACACCAAGGTTCTGATCATCGGCTCTGGTCCTGCGGGATACACCGCAGGGGTTTATGCAAGCCGCGCCATGCTGGAACCCATTTTGGTGCAGGGCATCGAACCCGGTGGCCAGCTGACCACCACGACCGAAGTCGAAAACTATCCCGGCTTCACCGAAGTACAGGGCCCCGATCTGATGATCAAAATGCAGGAACACGCTCAGGCGATGGGCTGTGAGATCATCGGCGATATCATTACCGATCTGGATCTATCCAAGCGCCCCTTCACCGCCAAAGGCGACAGCGGCAACACCTACACCGCCGATGCCGTCATCCTTGCGACCGGAGCCCGCGCCAAGTGGTTGGGAATGGAGAGCGAAGAAAAATTCAAAGGCTTTGGCGTGTCAGCCTGCGCCACCTGTGATGGGTTCTTTTACCGTGGTCAGGAAATCGTCGTCGTGGGCGGGGGTAATACAGCAGTTGAAGAGGCATTGTTCCTCACCAATTTCGCCTCCAAAGTAACCTTGATCCACCGCCGCGATGAACTGCGCGCGGAAAAGATCCTGCAGAACCGTCTGGAAAAGAACCCAAAGATCGAAACCCTGTGGTTCAACCAACTGGACGAAGTTTACGGAACCGATGCGCCATTGGGTGTCGAAGGGGTCAAAGTCAAAAACGTAAAAACCGGCGAGATCACCGACATCCCGTGCAAAGGTGTGTTCATTGCCATCGGACATGCCCCAGCAAGCGAGCTGGTCAAAGACACGCTGGACACCCACATGGGCGGCTACGTTGTGACCAAGCCGGGCACCACGCAAACCTCTGTTCCCGGCGTGTTTGCCGCTGGTGATCTGACGGATCACATCTACCGTCAGGCGGTGACGAGCGCGGGCATGGGCTGTATGGCAGCCTTGGACGCGGAACGCTTTTTGGCGGAACAGGACGACTAAGCCCCATGTCCCACGATTTCACTGCGCAACGCGCTGAGACTCTGTCTGTTTACGCAGACCTGCAGGCCAAACATGGCCTGCCCGACATCGCGGACGTGGATTTCTTTTTTGTTCCAATGGCAGAAACGTCTGATTGGCAACCACTTGCCGACCACCTCAGCAATGACGGCTACGAATGTCAGTTCGTGACCGCCCAGGAAAAGGGCGACGCGCCTTATCTTGTCGCCACGCTGCCCGATCAAATCATCTCTGCATCCGCCATCTGGATCAGTGAAGAGGTCGCAACACGCGCCGCTTTGGACCACGGCTTTCGACCCGACGGCTGGGGCCTGGAGGGCTAAGGCGCTTGCTTGCGCCCTATCATTGCCCTTCTCCCTAAGAATTTGCACCGGACCGCGGCTTTGTGATCCGGTGCACACAGGCGGTGCCTTGACCGCCTCCGCTCAACCCCGCACATTTACTCAACGTGAAACCCCCTCAACCGGAGGAACCGTTGACCAGCGTTTTATGGCGAGGCAATTGGCAAACCCGCGCAAGGATCATCTCTGGGCTGGTCCTGTTCACCTATGCCTTTTTCCACTTCATCAATATCGGGCTTGGGCTTCTCTCGCCTGAGTTGATGGACAAAATGCAGGACGGTGTGACAGCAGCCGTTCGCAACCCGCTGATGAGCACGGTCCTCTATGCGTCGCTGATCGCACACGCGGGATTGGCCTTGGCAAAGCTTGCCAACCGGCGCAACCTTCGCATGCCCTTTAGCGAGATTCTGCAGATTGCATTGGGGCTGATCATCCCGCTGCAATTGCTCGCCCATTTGGTCCAAACCCGATACGCCCACGAAGTTTTCGGCGTCAATGACGAGCTGAGCTACCTGATCATCCTGATGTGGCCCAATGACTCAATCTGGAAACAAAGCCTGCTGATGCTTGTGGTCTGGGTGCATGGCTGTATCGGTCTGCATTTCTGGCTCCGGCTAACCACATGGTGGCGCACCGTGTTGCCTTATCTCATCGGCGTGGCGGTCTTGGTGCCTGCGTTTGGGCTTGCTGGCGTCCTGACCGAAGGACGACGCATGTTCTCGATCTTTATTGATCCCGAACAACGCGCGCCCTTGATGGAGCACTATAACTGGCCCTCTGGCGAGACCTTTCAGGCGCTCTTTGTGACCACCACGCAATCCACCCGCCTGTTTTGGGCTTTGCTGTTCCTGACCCTCGTCACCTACACGGTCCGCAAGCTTTTGCGTCGCCGTAAATCTATCCGAATCCGGTACGTTGACGGACCCGAAGTCACGTCTGAAAAAGGCATGACCTTGCTCGAGATTTCGCAGGCCAACGGCATTCCGCACACCGCCCTGTGTGGCGGACGAGGCCGATGTACCACCTGCCGGGTTCAGGTCGAACAAGGCAGCGATTTGCTACACCCCCCCTCCGAGGCAGAATTGCGCAGCTTGCGGGCCGTCAATGCAGGTCCGAACACCCGCCTCGCATGTCAGATTCGCCCAATACACTCGGCAACCGTTTTTCGCGTCTTCCGCCCCGAAGGCGGACGCCACCGCGCCCATGCAAGCCAAGGGCAAGAGCGTCAATTGGCCATCTTATTTCTGGATATGCGCGGGTTCACCGCCCGCACCACAGGCCAATTGCCTTATGATGTGGTGTTCCTACTGAACCGCTTTTTTGACGCTATCGTCCCGCAAATCACCAAAGCCGGGGGCGAAGTTGACAAATATCTGGGCGACGGGCTGCTCGCCGTTTTCGAAACCCGTGATGCCGAAAGTTCAGCCAAAGCGGGGCTGCAAGCAACAGCAGCGATTAGCAACGCTCTGGTGCAGTTCAACGAGATCCTCAAAAGCGAAGGCAGCCAACCCGTCAAGATCGGCATGGGGCTCCATCTGGGCAATCTCGTCCTCGGAGAGATTGGCGCAGCAGGCAATGCCCCACGTACCCTGATCGGAGACACCGTGAATGCGGCCAGTCGCTTAGAAAGCGAAACCAAAACACTGGGTGTTGAGCTGCTTGTCTCAGCTCAGGTGTTAGAGGCAGCCCAGTTGCTCGACGACGACACGCCGCTGCAAGAATTCGCATTAAGGGGTGTCTCAGAACCGGTTTTCGCACTGGCTTACCCCAGTGGCGCAAACTTGTTTACCGACCTGGGCAAAACAAAGGCATAACACTTCAAAGCCCACCCAAACGGCCCCCGCGTTGAGAAATGGATGCGATATGGGGACCGCGCCCTACTCTGTCAGGTTGGCGCGCAAAGCCTGCACTGCGCGCCGTTCAATGTCACCAAACTCGGCCATCTGAGGTTGCAAAGCCTGGATATGAGGCAGCCGGGCGCGGTAATCCGCCTCTGATACATTCTGGACCGCCTGACGAATGTCTGCTTCGGACTGACATTGGATAATACCGGCAGGATCGACAAACCGGTCCAAGTTCGGGCACCCCCAATAAATCGGAACCGTGTTGCACAAGATCGCATCCACCAACTTTTCTGAGAAATAGTTCGGCTCTTGTACGTTCTCAATCACTACCGAGTACCGATACGGACCAAGACCGTCGGCCTTGTGATCAAACGGCAAATATCCCCGCCCCATGACATCAACATCTTGGGCCCCCTGACGCACCCAATCAACAACCGCATGCCGCAATTTATGCCCCGTGCTGTCCCGCTTCGCCGAAGCAATCAATGAGCACGATTTGTCTTTGGTGAAATGAAACTCACGCCACCCCGGAACCCAAGTTGACCCGAACGGAAAGAAAACTCCGTTTGGAATGCGAGAGAGCAACGTTTCATTAAAGGTTAGAACCTTGAAGAACCGTCGATGGGTCAAGCGCAGCATGGTGAGATGTTTCACACTGATTTCAGACGGTTCACCCAAAATCAGTGAAATTTGTGCACGTGTCCCGAATTTCAGGCGAAAATGCACGTCCGTCTTTGGAAAGACCAACAGGTGGTCACTTGGCAGGAAATCGGCCACAGTCTTGCCCAACAATCGCTCGGGGCACCCCTCGGGCCATGTCAGGGCATCCGAGGAAACCGTTGCGAGGTTTGCCCCCAAATGGGTCCCGTACGGCAGCACCGCAATTGCAGGGGATTGGGTCATGTGGCGCTCTCATTTGCCAAAGCCACCTGCCCGCGCATCAACACAAACCCCTGACCTGCAACACGAATACCTGTCATCGCATCTTCCGGACCAACGCGCGTGACCTGCGCCTGACCCGGACGCCCCATGCCGTGCCCTTGCTCGGCAACAAAGCTGTCCTTTTCCATCAAGCCATAATGCCAAAGGTAAGCCGCCATCGCGCCGGTTGCTGATCCAGTGAACGGATCCTCTGCCGGGCTGGGGGGCGCCAGCAACAATCTAGCCGAGGTATCCCCCTGGTCCGTCGACCCGCTCAGCGTGACCAAGAACGGCTCCATCATGTCGGTCCCTGCATAGCCTTGATCCGCCAACATCATGCGCAAGGCATTGGTATCCAATTTCGCCGATTTAAGCGCCTCCTGATCCTTTAGAACCGTGATACAGAATGGCAAGCCAGTAGAGACAACTTGAGGCGGGGATATAATGGCATCTTCCGGCAGGCTGATCACCTCGGCCACCAGATCAGCAGGCACCAAAGCACCGAATTCCGGGGCAATCTGCGTCATTTCAATATTGTCGCCGTCCAACTGAACGTGAACCAGCCCTGCCCCCGTTTCCAATGTCAACGATTGTCCATCGATCAGGCCGCGTGACCCCATGGCAGCAACGGTGGCAATCGTTGGATGCCCCGCAAACGGAATTTCCCGACTTGCTAGAAAATACCGCACCTTGATGTCTGCGATGTCCGACGGTCCAGTGAACGTACATTCCACCAGCGACGTTTCACGCACATAGGCCGTGCAAATCGCCACCGGCAAATGCGCGCCTCCATGTACCACAGCACACCCATTCCCGCCAAAGGGGCGGTCAGTAAAGGCATCAACCCAGTCAAAATCAAACCAGCGCATGGTTACCTCCGTGGTCCGCGCTCGCAAATGGCTAGGCGGCGCAGCGCATCTAATCCAACCGCTAAACTGCCATAATCACACTGAAACAGCCAGCCCACCACACAGCAAAAAGCCCCGGTTTCCCAACCGAGGCCCACATTCCATTTTCCAAAGATGCTCGTGTTATCAGTGCACGGCAACCGGCGAATAGTCATGCTCGCGCGCAAGCACAAATGCCATATTGCGATCCGCGACCAGAGCCAATTGCTGCCCCTTTTCGTCATGCACCGCATAGAGCTGTTCCAGCTCACCCGCCTCTTCACGCAGTTGATCGGGCAGGTCAGCGACATCAACGGTCTTCACATAGACCAGCCGACCGATTTCTTCATCAAAGTTCTGAGGAGTCTGCATCGATTTACCCTTTCTTGATATTGATGGTTTGCACCACTGTTTCCGGACGCGATTGCGTCAGGTCGACGTGCAACAGGCCATTTTCCATGACCGCATCGCCCACTTCGACCCCGTCGGCCAAAACAAACATGCGCTGGAACTGGCGAGCGGCAATACCGCGGTGCAAGAACACGCGCCCATCGCTGTCATCGCGTTGACGACCCCGGATCACAAGTTGGCGATCTTCGACCGTAATCGCGAGGTCTTGTTCAGCAAATCCGGCCACAGCCAAGGTGATGCGGTACGAATAATCGGATGTTTGTTCGATATTATAGGGCGGGTACCCTTCGTTGCCTGATTTCGCGGACCGCTCTAACAGGCGTTCCAGTTGCTCAAAGCCAAGCATATGTGGGTATGAACCCAAAGTCAGTTTCGACACGTCTATCGTCCTTTTATGTCAAAGCGACGGGGCGTACGATCCCTAACGAGGCAATCGCACAACTCTGAATATGGGAAGAAAAACAACAATTCACAAGGTCTAGGCGAAAACAAGGTGAAGGCGTATCCTAGGGCCAACAAGAGCAACAAAATTCGAGTCGCCCCATGAATGCCCCTACTGATCTATCGATGAAAACCAACGACGTTCTTCGGGTCGAGCTAGAGGTGTTCCGCCGTCAACACCGCGATCTGGATGAGGCGATTCAAGCTTTGTCCGAACGCGGGACCAGTGATCAATTGACCGTCAAGCGCCTCAAGATGCAGAAATTGCGCCTCAAAGATCTGATCACGCGGATCGAGGATCGCCTGACCCCCGACATCATCGCCTGAGGCATTTGGCCCCGGCTCATTGCCACGCTGGATGAATTGGCTATAGTGCGCGCTCTTTCGACAAAAGGGCGCTGTATAATGGCCGAGACACGAGTTGGAATTATCATGGGCAGCCAGTCAGATTGGCCCACCATGAAAGGTGCTGCCGAGATTCTGGATGAACTGGGAATTGCATATGAAACCCGCATCGTTTCTGCCCATCGGACCCCCGATCGGCTATGGGAATATGGCAAGTCTGCTGCGGATCGTGGCTTGCACGTTATTATCGCCGGTGCGGGTGGCGCGGCCCACTTGCCGGGCATGATGGCCTCGAAAACCCGTGTGCCCGTTGTTGGCGTCCCGGTTCAGACCCGTGCCCTATCTGGCGTCGATTCTCTTTATTCCATCGTGCAGATGCCCAAGGGCTTTCCAGTTGCGACAATGGCAATTGGCGCCGCAGGGGCCGCCAATGCGGGCCTGATGGCAGCTGGCATCCTTGCCCTGCAGGATTCAAATCTGGCCCAGCGGCTTGATGATTGGCGCGAGGCCCTGTCCGCATCAATCCCAGAGGAGCCTCAGGATGACTAATGTTTTAAAACCCGGGGCCACCATCGGTATTCTTGGCGGCGGTCAACTGGGTCGCATGTTGTCGGTTGCGGCGTCTCGCCTTGGCTTTGTCACGCATATTTTCGAACCCGGTGCCAACCCACCTGCCGGGCATGTCGCAGATCAGGTCACAATGGCCAGCTATGATGATGCTGCCGCGCTTCAGGCGTTTGCGCAATCTGTCGACGTGGTGACGTATGAATTCGAAAACATCCCCACGGCCGCTCTGGATGTCATCGAAGCGCACTGCCCAATCCGTCCGGGCCGCGAAGCCTTGCGCGTCAGTCAGGACCGTCTGACCGAGAAAAACTTCCTGCAAGAACTCGGCCTACAAACCGCCCCCTTCGCAGACATTTCGACCCAAGACGACTTGGACAAAGCACTAGAAACAATCGGCGCGCCCTCCATCCTGAAAACCCGGCGGTTTGGCTATGATGGCAAAGGTCAGGCCCGTCTGAAATCGGCCCAAGACGCCCCTTCAGCCCTTGCCGATATGGCCGGTGCGCCTTCGGTCCTCGAAGGGTTCATCGACTTTTCCCACGAAGTGTCCGTTATCGCCGCCCGTGGCCTGACAGGCGAAGTGTCGTGCTATGACCCCGGTGAAAACGTCCACCGCGATGGCATTCTGCACACCACCACCCTGCCCGCACGCCTAACGGGCTCACAACGTATGGATGCCATCCTGTTGGCAGGCAAAATCCTCAACGCGCTGGATTATGTCGGGGTGATGGGTGTTGAATTGTTTGTGACGCCCAAAGGCTTGATCGTTAATGAAATCGCCCCCCGAGTTCATAATTCTGGTCATTGGACACAGAACGGCTGTACCGTCGATCAATTCGAACAGCACATCCGCGCCATTGTTGGCTGGCCTCTGGGCGACGGTCAGCGTCACAGCGATGTTGTGATGGAAAACCTGATCGGTCATGAAATGGACCGACTGGATGACCTCATCAAACAAAGCGATACGGCCATTCACCTGTATGGCAAGGTCGAAACCAAACCCGGTCGCAAAATGGGCCACTTCAACACCATACAGCGTACCAGCTGATACAAGGCGCCGCAAAGCCCCAACGGGGTTTTGCGCGGTGCTGCGATGGCCCCTTGGGGCATGAGCTGCACCGCACTGCCTTTAAGCGCTAGCCAATCAACCGCGCAGCCAGATTTCCGTTCAGATAGCTGATGCGCCCGCCTGAAAACGCACCCGCGACCCGATGTGTCCCCTCTTCAAGCACGACAAAATCCGCACGTGCGCCCACCTTCAGCGTTCCTCGATCCATTAATCCCAACACCGCCGCTGGCCCGCTCGACACCAATGCCCACGCGTCAGCAAAATCAAGAACGCCTGTTTTTGCCAACATCAGCGCCGCCCGTCTCGGACTGGGGTAATGATAGTCCGAGGCCAAAGCATCACACAGCCCCATCGCAATCAATTCGACCGCGCTGGCGTTGCCGTTGTGCGATCCCCCACGCACCACGTTTGGCGCCCCTAGCACAATCAGGTCACCGCTTGATCGGGCAGCTTCGGCGGCTTCGATGGTTTCAGGGAACTCTGACAGTCGAACACCTCTGTCCCGCCAAACTTCGCGCCCTTCGGCGGTTTGATCGTCATGGCTGCCCATCAGAACGCCCTGTTCGGCTAAGGTCGCACATAACTGATCCAACGCCTCAGGGACTTCGGCGCTACGCCTGTGCATCTCCTGCATCATCTCAAGGTGCTTTTCAGGATTTCGCCCCGCCTTGAGCGCCTGCCCCGTCAGCCGCGGCGGTTTCTTCCCTGCGGCCAGCTTGGCGTGTGGCAAGTGATCGTTGAACACCACGTAACGCACCCCCCACTCTCTGACCCGGTCCACCAAACCGGCATAGTCATCCAACATATGGGTCTCAAACCTAAGCTGCGGGATCAGATCTGTAACGACATCATCCTGCACCGTTTGAATGGCTCGAAACACCTGCGCTGCATACTCCGGCGCGCGCAGCCCCCCCTCCCAGCTGTGAAACTGGGCCATAACCGCCGTTGTAATGCCGTTCGCGGCCAGCTCTGCTTCGGCGGCAAGAACACCTTCGTTCATCTGCTTCATCGCCCCCCGGCGCGGAGCAAGGTGGCGTTCGAACCCATCGCCGTGCAAATCCACAATTCCTGGCAAGACCATAAACCCGCTTAAGTCCGCAACTTTCGCTGCCCGCGCCTCAACGATACAGCCCTCCGAAATGGACAGGTCTGTTGATTGCAATCCATCCGTCTCTGTCAGAACCTGTGCTCCGACCAAGGTTAGATCCAAAGCCGTCATTCCGTGCTCTCCTTGTGCACTTGATCGCATTCCTGCCCCAAGCACATGTCGTCAATTGTTCCCAACACTGAATCCACCCACGAAATGTCGGAGTTAAAGCGGCCAAACTCAACAAAGTGCACGACCTGCGCGATTACCCGTGGGTTATTCATCATAAAGGTATGTGTCACCGGCAAAACGATATGATCCGCCATGCCCTCGACCTTGGTTGATTGCACCGAAACTTTGCCATCATCCGGCCCCGGCAGCAGTGTCGAAAAGAGCGGATTGAGCGAATTATCCCCCGCGATCACACCCAGTTCAAAATTCACAGGCGGCAACCGACGCGGCAAGCTGTTTGGGCCGGTTCCAAGGGACAATCCAGCCGGGCCATTCAGTAAACCAAAGGCCTCAAGATCGCCAAAACGGTCCACGATTTCACTGCCTTGATTGGGTGGCCCCAACATCACAACGCGCCCAACTTGATCAGGGACACCGCCGCGCAGCCAATAGCGGATCAAAATACCGCCCATCGAATGGGCGACAAAATGAACCGTCTGATCGCCGCAGGCCTGCATCGCGGCGGGCAAGGTTTGCGCCACAAGTTCGGGGATCGGCATATCCGTCGACGGGTAGCCCGGGCGGACAACATCATAGTCCCGCAGCTCAAGCAATTCTTCCATGACCGCGAAAGAGGTTTCGCTACGCGCAAGACCGTGGAGCAGCACCACGCAATCCGCAATCGCAGAAGTGGGAACAAACAACAAGAGAAAGGCAAAACAACGCATGGATCTCGGGATACTTGGAATTCTGATGCGAGAAAAGGTTCAGGCGGCGCGGGGCTTGAAAACAGCAAGCGCAATTCCGCCAACCACCAGAGCCGCCCCAACGATCAAGCGTGTTCCCGCGGCTTCGCCGAGCATCAAAACGCCTGCAACCAATGCAATAATTGGAACGCTCAATTGAACCGTTGCGGCGACTGACGGGGCCAGCTGCGGCACCACCCGATACCACAGAGCGTACCCCATTCCCGATGTCACCGCCCCCGACAGGATCGCCAGGCCAACGCCTTCTGGTGTGGTCACAAATTCCGGGCCGATGACCCAAATGGCCCCTGCGGTGATCGGCAAGGCGAGCACAAAGTTTGCCCCGGTTCCGGCCAACGCATCCGGTTCAGCGCGACCAGCGAGCGTGTAAAAGCCCCAGCCAAGCCCCGCGAGCCCCATCAGGAGTACGCCCGTCAAATCGACCTGCACCGCACCCGTCGGCCACAACACAACGGCCAGCCCTCCAAATGCAACCAAGGCCCCAAGCCATTGGCGTGCCGGCGGCAGTGCCGAGAGAGCGCTCACCCCAAACATTGTCATTTGCACAACGCCAAACAGGATCAAAGCGCCCAAGCCCGCATCCAATGTCAGGTAGGCCATTGAAAAACCGACCATATAAAGGCTGAGCGTTCCCGCCCCTATCCATCTTTGAGGAACAAACAACGGGAGCGATTTGCGCTGCAACAACACAAGAACCGCCAACGTGACAGCCCCGGACAAAACCCGAACCACAGCAAAACTGCCGGGATCGCTAAACCCGGCTCCGACGGCAAGCCGGTTCAAAATTGAATTCGCAGCAAAGGCTGACATGGTAAGGGCGGTCAAAAGAAACAGGCGCATTCCTTTGCCTTAGCCTGTTCCACCCAGCACGAACACACAAAACTACGTCAGCTCAGTCTGAAAACGCCTTTGGGTAGATGAGCGTTTCACTGGGACTATCATCCCCGCGTCGGAGGATGAGAGTGTACTCTAACGGATACGGAGAGGTTAACTGCTGCGCCTGGGCCTTGTCGAACCCCCATCGCCCGTAGAATGCGGGGTTCCCCAATACGACGATCGCTTCTGGCAGTTGAGTTTTGTACATTTCAGGTGGAGTTTCGTACAAAGTCTTTAAATGTTGCAGCATCCTCGTGCCAATGTGCCATGGGTTCCGGTGTGCTTCCCCCCCGGCTCCCTCAACCATCATGGCCGTATCGTCTTCGGCAAGCTTTCCGCGCTGCCATTCGGGCCTGACCGCCATCGGCGCCAAACACGCCCAACCGTCAGGCGCCTGCATCCGACTAAGGGCAAGGTAGCCGCCGATCTTCCCCGCCCATGGGGTTTGAAACTCATGCAGCATATCGCCGTCCTCGCGCAGCTTGCGCACCAGCCGTGCCTCTGCATCTGTGGGAAACGCTACGCGCAGCAGGGCGTCCACCTCGTCAAATTGATCTTCGGTCACACCCAGCATTGTGTCCGGCCCAACACCCATGTCGCCCTCTCCCTATCTCTGACTGCAATATGAGCGCCTCAAAGATCCGCGCAACAAAAAAGGGGCCGCCCAAAGGCAGCCCCTAAAATCATCCGGTTGGATGGCGATGTTAACTCACAAGTCCAGAGGACCTGTGATTACATCATGCCGCCCATGCCGCCCATGCCGCCCATGTCGGGCATGCCGCCACCGGCAGCGCCGTCTTTGGCAGGCTTGTCAGCAACCATGGCTTCGGTGGTGATCAGCAGACCAGCAACTGATGCCGCGTCTTCCAGAGCGGTACGAACCACTTTGGCAGGGTCGATCACGCCGAACGAGAACATGTCGCCATATTCTTCGGTCTGTGCGTTGAAGCCGAATGCTGCGTCGTCGCTTTCGCGAACTTTTCCAGCAACAACCGCACCGTCAACGCCTGCGTTTTCAGCGATCTGGCGCAGAGGCGCTTCGATTGCTTTACGCACGATTACGATACCAGCGTTCTGGTCAGAGTTTGCGCCTTCGAGGTCAGCAAGTGCTTTACCGGCCTGAACCAGAGCAACACCACCACCAACGATAACACCTTCTTGAACCGCAGCGCGGGTCGCGTTCAGTGCATCGTCAACGCGGTCTTTACGCTCTTTAACTTCGACTTCGGTCATGCCGCCAACGCGGATAACAGCAACACCGCCGGCCAGTTTGGCAACGCGTTCTTGCAGTTTTTCACGGTCGTAGTCGGAAGAGGTTTCTTCGATCTGAGCGCGGATCTGGCCAACACGGGCTTCGATCTCGGCTTTTTCGCCAGCACCGTCAACGATGGTAGTTTCGTCTTTGGTGATTTCGATTTTCTTGGCAGTACCCAGCATGTCCATGGTGACGGACTCAAGCTTCATGCCCAGATCTTCGGAGATCACCTGACCACCGGTCAGAATGGCAAGGTCCTGCAGCATGGCTTTGCGGCGATCGCCGAAACCAGGTGCTTTGACAGCTGCGATTTTCAGACCGCCGCGCAGTTTGTTGACAACCAGAGTTGCCAGCGCTTCGCCTTCGACGTCTTCGGCAACGATCAGCAGAGGCTTCTGCGACTGGATCACCTGCTCGAGCAGTGGAACCATCGACTGCAGCGACGAGAGTTTTTTCTCGTGCAGCAAGATCATGCAGTCATCAAGATCTGCGATCATTTTGTCGGCGTTGGTTACAAAGTAAGGTGACAGGTAGCCACGGTCGAACTGCATGCCTTCGACAACATCGGTTTCTGTTTCCAGACCTTTGTTCTCTTCGACAGTAATAACGCCTTCGTTACCAACTTTCTGCATCGCGTCTGCGATCTGCTGACCGATTGCTGCTTCGCCGTTGGCGGAGATGGTGCCAACCTGAGCAACTTCGGCAGAGTCTTTGACTTCGCGTGCAGCGTCTTTGATGTTCGCAACAACAGTGGCAGTTGCCAGATCGATGCCGCGCTTCAGGTCCATTGGGTTCAGACCAGCAGCAACCTGCTTCAGACCTTCGCGAACGATCGCTTGTGCCAGAACGGTTGCAGTGGTGGTGCCGTCGCCTGCTTCGTCGTTGGTACGCGAAGCAACTTCTTTCACCATCTGTGCGCCCATGTTCTCGAACTTGTCTTCCAGTTCGATCTCTTTGGCAACAGATACACCATCTTTGGTGATGCGCGGTGCGCCGAACGACTTGTCCAGAACCACGTTACGGCCTTTGGGGCCCAGGGTTACTTTGACAGCGTCAGCCAGAATATTTACGCCAGCCAGCATACGATTGCGGGCATCGGTGTCGAATTTGACGTCCTTAGCAGCCATGTTCTATTTCTCCTTGAGAAGTCTTAAAAGAGGGTCAGAGAAGCCGGGTGGCTTACTCGATGATCCCCATGATGTCGGATTCTTTCATCATCAGCAGCTCTTCGCCGTCGACGGAAACTTCGGTGCCGGACCATTTGCCGAACAGAACTTTGTCGCCTGTCGCAACGTCCAGAGCGATACGGTCGCCCTTGTCGTCGCGAGCGCCTGCGCCTGCAGCGACGATAACGCCTTCAGCTGGCTTTTCTTTTGCGCTTTCGGGGATGATCAATCCGCCAGCAGTTTTCTCGTCGCTTTCTGTGCGACGAACCAGCACGCGGTCATGAAGCGGTTTCAATGCCATCTTTGCAGCTCCTTAAGGCTCAAAGGTTATTATTCCTCATCTCGCACTCCCTTGGCGAGATCATTATCACTCACTTGCGCTGAGTGCTAACGGAAGCATAGCTAGGCACTGACTTTTACCGAGTCAACAGGTAGGGTCAGAAAAATGAACCTATTTTTGGTCCCAGCTGTAAGCCCAGTGCTTTAGCCCTTGGGAGCCTGCATTACTGAGCATATAAATACCGGTATCGACCTTTTCAAACCAACCGTAGTGATTAATGCGCATGAGGCCGGTTGCCTTGGGAACGCCTGCGGCCTTTGCAACCTCTGCCCCTTTGGACGGGCCATTTTCCGCCAGATAGGCGGCGCAACGTAGGGCATCTTGCCTATAGGCAGTGACGATCCCGTGCCGGGTCGCCCCGCCCGCGTTTGGATCCCCCTGCAGGCGATCAAATTCGCGCAGCAGTCGTTTTGTTTTCTGTTTGGATTTACGGGGGGCGTAAGGCCCCGGATCACACTGTACCTCGACGGTTCCATCAGATCTAACCGTGATCAAGCCCACTCCGAGACGCCGACACATCAATAGGTTTTCTTTGAGCATGCGGCGCGCGCTTTTCCCTGTGGGCTTTGGCACGCCAATATATACGGTCTCTGTGACCTTCAATCGTTCGATGGCTTGGTGGTACAGAGACAAAGAAAACCGCAGCTTCAGCTCGACGATAACCGGAGTTTCACCCCCACGGCATGCCACGACATCAGCTGCCCCCACTTCGCCTTTGACGACATAGCCTTGTGCCTCAAGGTAGGCCTTGATCGGGGGATAAAGATCTTGCTCACGATTCATGCGCTTACCTTATGTGCCCTCGCGTCTATTTGCCACCAACGCATATCGTGACAAGCCGTGTCCTCGCCCGTATAACGCCCGCAAATTTATATGAACGCAGGACGCTGACATGAACACCCAAGTTTTTGGCCACAAATCCCCTGACACCGATTCCACCGGTTCCCCTATCGTCTGGGCCTGGTATCTGAACGACGTGAAAGGTGTTCCCGCAACGCCCGTTCTGTTGGGCGAACCTAACACCGAAGCCGCGTTTATGCTGGAACGTTGGAACTTGGAAAAACCGGCTATCATCACTGATATCGCCGACGGTCAGCCCTGTGTCATCGTTGACACCAATAACCCTGCTGAACTGCCCGACAACATCAACGGTGCTGATATTCAGGCCATTATCGACCACCATGCACTGGTGGGCGGTCTGAAAACCAAGGGCCCGATCCACATCACTGTCCGTCAATTGGCCTGCACCGCTACCATCATGATTGATCTGATGGGTGACGATGCAGCCAAAATGCCGGATGCAATCAAGGGCGCGGCCCTGACCTGCATCCTGTCTGACACATTGGAATTCCGCTCGCCGACCACGACTGACCATGACCGCGCCGTTGCGGAAAAGCTGGCGGCTGATCTGGGTATCGACATCGCGGCCTATGCGGCTGACATGTTTGCGGCGAAATCGGACGTCTCCTCGTTCAGCGATGCCGAACTGTTGCGGATGGATTCCAAGGAATACGCTGTCGACGACACCAAATTCCGCGTATCTGTTCTGGAAACCACAGCGCCGGGCGTTGTGCTGGATCGCAAGGCATCCTTGATCGAGACCATGACTTCGGTTGCGAGTGAAGACAGCGTTGATCAGGTTTTACTGTTCGTCGTCGACATCCTGAACGAAGAAGCGACCCTGCTGGTGCCCAACGATCTGGTCAAAGGCGTTGCCGAGAAGAGCTTTGGCGCCTCGGTTACCGGGGACGCGGTTGTCTTGCCTGGCATCATGAGCCGCAAAAAGCAGATCATTCCGAACCTCAAAGTCTAATCGAAAACACCAATTCTAACGGCGCAAGGGCATCTCTAGTTATGGGGTGCCCTTTTTGTTTGCGGCAAACTTGAAGGTCGCAAAGCAGTCCCGGCGTATTACCTGCTTCTGATTTTTTTGCATTTTTGTATATACATCAGCAATACAGTGTAGTAACAAAACCACATTCAGCTCGCGCTGAACACTGCACATTCGGATCTGACACTTCGGTGCTTCAGATCAAGTCAAGCTATTGTTGTTAAAAGTTTTTGAAACGACGAGAGCTTAGAGCGTAATATTGAACAAGGGGACCTATCATGGCCAAAGACAAGAAGCTGAAAGACCTGAAAAAAGAAGTCAAACTGCGCGAAGGCAAAGTAGAGCGCCAGCAAGACAAGCTGAAGAAAGCAAAGAAAGCCCTGAAAAAGGCGAGCTGATTTTCGGCAATCGGGAAGCCCGCTTAATGCATGGTGTGACGTCGAAAGGCCAAACACAGAGACGTTGCTGAGCGGGATACCCCAACCCAATAGCTAAAAAACCGCCCCGTTCATTCGTTCGGGGCGGTTTTTTGTTTTTCAGCTGAAATTTGGAACTACGCGACGCCCATACACTTGCCCCATGGCCAAGCATGGTAACTGTTACAATTTTGGGCCATACACGCAGGCAACAATCACCATTTTGCCCTAAGGCCCGCCATGACCCAGATCGTTACCGCCCTCTCCGAGATCTCTGACCGCTACCAAGCCCTGTTTGTTGATCTGTGGGGCTGTGTCCACAATGGGGTTACAGCATACCCGTCTGCCGTGGCTGCGTTGCAAGAGTATCGCGCAAAGGGTGGCACAGTGGTTTTGGTCACCAACTCGCCCAAGCCGCGCGCTGGTGTGGCCAGTCAGCTCAGCCAATTCAACGTGCCGGACGACACCTATGACATCATTGCCACTTCGGGCGATTCTGCGCGCTCGGCCATGTTTCGGGGTGCGGTGGGGAACAAGGTATATTTCATGGGCGAATGGCAGCGTGATGCTGGATTCTTTGAACCGCTCAGCCTGTTGGAAAACCCAGTCGAAATCGAACGTGTCGCCTTGCAAGACGCCGAGGGCATCGTGTGCTGTGGTCCCAACGACCCGATGGCGGACCCCGATGTGAACCGGGCAGATTTCCTGTACGCCAAAACCAAGGGCATGAAGTTGCTCTGCGCCAACCCTGACATTGTTGTGGACCGTGGTGAAATACGGGAATGGTGCGCCGGTGCATTGGCAGGTCTTTACACAGAGATGGGCGGCGAGAGCCTGTATTTTGGCAAACCCCACCCGCCGATCTATGATTTGGCCCGCCGTCGGCTTGCATCCTTGGGCAAAGATATCCCCGATTCTGAGATTCTCGCGATCGGAGATGGTGTGATTACGGACATTGCAGGGGCCATGGGAGAAGGAATCGATTCCCTTTTCATCACCGGAGGGCTGGCTGCATCAGAAACAAAAACTGGTCATCAACCTGATTCAGAAGCGTTAACCGCTTACCTGATCAAGGAAAAATCGAACCCCACCTATTCAATCGGTCTGTTGCGGTAAGAAAAAAGGACTTGATTTTCTGCACCTGCAAAGTAATAAAGTTGCCTCATACCGGCAGGGTGTGACTGATAATTACCCAGCCAGACAGAAAAGAGGACACTATGTTGGACAATCTGCCCCGCGGAACGATCTGCATTGAAGACATCGAAATGGGCATGACCCGGTACCTGCGCAAAGTGGTGACCGATGAAGACATCGAGATGTTTGCTCAGGTGTCCACGGACCACAATCCGGTGCATCTGGACGATGAATATGCACGCGACACCATCTTTCAGGGCCGTATTGCCCACGGGATGCTGACAGCGGGGCTGATCTCGGCCGTGATTGGGGAACAATTGCCGGGCCATGGCACCGTATACATGGGCCAGTCACTAAAGTTCCTTGCACCGGTTCGCCCCGGCGACATGGTCTATGCCGAGGTCAAAGTCGTTGACATCGAAGTCGGCAAACGCCGCGTGAAACTGGATTGCCACTGCTCTGTTGATGGGAAAAAGGTCCTGATTGGCGAAGCGATGGTTCTTGCCCCCTCGCGTAAATTCGACTGACCGAACGCAGTGCTTGCACGTCCCGCCTGAGAACGCTAGGCAACGCCCATGCGCATCATCCGGGACTATCAGTTTGTAGAACCTCAAGATCGCGGTGCTTGTGCCGCGATTGGCAATTTTGACGGCGTGCATCTGGGCCATCAATCCGTGATTGAGCTTGCCCGGCAAGCCGGCCCAGACGCGCCTTTGGGTGTCCTGACGTTTGAGCCCCATCCGCGTGAATTCTTTGCCCCTGCGGCCCCCTCTTTTCGTTTGATGCGGGGTTCTGCCCGCGCGCATCGGCTGGAAAAATTGGGAATCGAAAAGCTGTACGAGCTGAAGTTCAACGCAACTCTGGCCAACCTCAGCCCGCGCGAATTTGCTCAGAACGTCATTGCTGACGGATTGGGTCTGACGCACGTTATCGTTGGTGCGGATTTCTGTTTTGGTCAGGGACGCACAGGGAACGCCACTGATCTGGCCAATTTTGGACAGGAAATGGGGTTTGGCGTCACCATCGCCCCGCTTTTGGAGCAATCGGAGGATATCGTGTCATCCACAGCCATTCGTAAGGCCCTGGCCGAGGGACGCCCACGGGATGCCGCGCGCATGTTGGGCCACTGGCATCGCATCGAAAGCGAAGTGATTGGCGGTGAACAACGCGGTCGCGAGCTGGGATTTCCCACCGCAAACATGTCCATCGACGGCCTGCACCAGCCCGCGTTTGGCGTTTATGCGGTTTTGGTTGATGTTCTCGATGGGCCTCATCAAGGCAGCTATCACGGTGCGGCGTCGATGGGCGTGCGCCCGATGTTTGGCGAAAACCGTCCCAATCTAGAAACGTTCTTGTTCGATTTTTCTGGCGATCTCTATGGGGCGACCTTGTCTATTGGCCTCGTGGACTATCTGCGCCCGGAACAAAAGTTCGACGGGCTTGAAGCACTCATTGCACAGATGAATAATGATTGCGCCCGTGCCCGTGAAATTCTAGGCGCGTTATGACCGATCCAATCGACCGCGATGGTCTTAATAAACGTTTCTGGGAAAAGAAGCCCCTTAAGGACCTGTCCCAAAATGAATGGGAAGCCCTCTGTGATGGCTGCGGGAAATGCTGTCTGAACAAATTGGAAGACGAGGACACAGGCGAGGTCGCTTTGACCCGCGTTGCCTGCCGTCTTCTGGATGATTCCAGCTGTCATTGCGCGCAATACCCGATCCGCCATCAGTTCGTGCCCGAATGCATCGTTCTAAAGCCCGACAATCTGGATACCCATGCGTATTGGATGCCGCAAACCTGTGCCTATCGGCTGCTTTGGAAGGGAAAACCCCTTTACGATTGGCACCCGTTGATATCAGGTGACCCTGATAGCGTGCACAAGGCCGGAATTTCAGTCCAAGGGTGGACTGTTTCGGAGTTTGAAACGCCCGAGGAAGAGTGGGAAGACCACATAATCGAGGAACCAATCTGATGTATTTTGCCTCTGACAATTCAGGACCCGTTCACCCACAGGTACTGGAGGCATTGGCAGAGGCAAACCAAGGCTACCAGATGGCCTATGGCGCTGATGCTTTGATGAATGATGTGCGGGATAAGATCCGCGCCCTGTTCGAAGCCCCCGGAGCGGCGGTCTATCTGGTTGCAACGGGCACCGCTGCAAATTCGCTGGCCTTGGCCACTTTGTCAGAGCCCTGGCAGACCATCTTTTGTTCGCCGGTCGCGCATATCCACGAAGACGAATGCAACGCGCCCGAGTTTTACAGCGGGGCCAAGCTGACCTTGGTGCCCGGTGGTGACAAGATGACGCCAGCTGCGCTGCGCCAGTCCATTGCCGGCGAAGAAACCCGTGGCGTGCATGGCCCGCAACGTGGACCGGTTTCGATCACACAGGTCACAGAACGCGGCACAATTTATTCGCTGGGTGAGCTACAGGCCCTGTGCAAGGTCGCCAAAGATTTTGACCTGCCTGTCCATCTGGATGGCGCACGGTTTACCAACGCAATGGTCGCGCTGGGATGTACGCCCGCAGAAATGACGTGGAAAGCGGGTGTGGATGCGGTCAGCTTTGGCGGCACCAAGAACGGGTTGATGGGTGTCGAAGCGGTCATCTTCTTTGATGAAACACGGGCCTGGGCATTTGAGCTGCGACGCAAGCGCGGCGCGCATTTGTTCTCAAAACATCGGTTCCTGTCGGCGCAAATGGATGCCTATCTGCGCGATGATCTGTGGCTGACCACTGCGCGTCAGGCCAATGCCAACTGCGCGCGGCTGGCAAAGGGTTTGCGCTCAGTTGGGGCTTCGTTCCTGCATGACCCTGAAGCCAACATGATCTTTGCCAGCTTTCCACGCGTCCAGCACAAAGAGCTGCATGCGGCGGGGGCCATGTATAACCTCTGGGGTGCAAACCTAGAAGGTGATGACCCAGAAGAGATGTTGGCCTGCCGATTGGTCTGCGACTGGTCGATCACCGACGCGCAGATTGACCAGTTCCTATCTTTTCTGAGCTAAAGCGATTGGCGAACGGTGTCCGGATACAAAGCGCCAGTTCCGGACACAGCCCTTTTTAGAGGCTAGACCAGAAATCGCTCAGCAGAGTCGCTGTCGTACCCGGATGTGAGATAGGCAGCATATGCCCTGCCCCAGTCACGGCCTGTGACTGTGCGTTGGGAAGGCGTTGCGCCAGCCCTTCGTTTATCACGGTGATGACTGGCTGTGTTTCCGCCCCACGCAGCAGCAAACAGGGCATGTTCGCCCGTGCCAGCATACCCGAATTGAGCAACCCCGCTTGATCATCAAACAAGCTCGCATCGCAGGCTGGAACCACATGGATGCTGCGTGTCATTGCTGCGCGCGTCGCCTCTGGGATATCCGGCCAGCGTGGACTACCCGATGAGCTCCACATGCGGTTAAAGAGACGTGCGCCCAACGCGTGATCCCCCGCCGAAATTGCATCGGCATATGGCAATGCATCTTTGCGCAGTTGGGACACAAGCTCAGGCCTCTCCTGATCCGCAACGGCAAAAAATACCGGCTCGATCAGGGTGAGGCTTCGAACCCGTTCCGGGTATTCAACAGCCAGCCGCAAGGCCACTGTTGCCCCAGAGGAGTGCCCAATCAGGTCCATAGGTTGTTGAAGCAGCATAGCCGCCGCTTCGACATTTCTGTCTTGATAGCCCCCCTGCCCGTCCCAATCGGGGCTTTGCCCATGGGACAGCATATCAAAGGCGGTAAAGGTGGCCTCTTTGCCCAAACGCCCTGCCACGCCCTTCCATGCGCCGGAATGGGCGATGGTACAGTGGATCGCCAGAACCTGACGCGGTCCACTTCCCAATTGGCGAACGTGAACCGGTTGCGGCAAAGAGGCCAGATCCTTCATGCTTTCAACGTCTCCAGATGCTTGTCCAGGTCAGCCAGCCTGTCTTGTCCCCAGAACCCTTGCCCATCTTCGGTGACATAAAACGGCGCACCAAAGACACCATTTTCAACTGCCGATTCGAGGTTGGCAGCGTAAGTATCAGCCCCAACCAGCAAACCACTGTCCGCTAGCGCGGGATCAAAACCAGCGCCCTGTAGACATTCGCGTACGACGTCATCCTCGGCGATGTCTTTTTCCTCGGCCCAGCAGGCGCGCAGGATCAGGCGGCACAGTTTGCCAACATCCCCGCCCCCGGCTTTGGAAGCCGCAATGATCGCATATGACGACGGGGCCGCATTGGTGGGCCAATGGGCAGGTTTCAAGTTGAAATCCATGTCCAGATTTGCCGACCGTCGCAGCAAATCCTGTGCGCGGTATTCAATCCGCGAGGGATGCCGGTCCTTAGGTGAAATGCCTCCGGTCCGGCCAAACAGCGACAGGATATCCATGGGTTTGTAGTTGATCGTTGCCCCATGTTTGGCAGCAATTTCTTCCAACCCGTCACCGGCCAGATAGGCATAGGGCGACAGTGTCGCAAAATAGTAGTCAATTTGGGCCATGTTCATTTTCTCCGCAGCGTTACCTATGCGCGAAGCTAAGCCCATGCTAAGCGGTGTCAACATCACGAATCTGTCACATAGCCTTTGCTGCCTGGGGATATTCAGCTCATGCCGACACTTAACGAACCCAAACTCATCTCTGGGAACGCCAACCTTCCTTTAGCCGAATCCATCGCACGCCGCATGAGCCTGTACCGAGGTGTCGACCAAGGTCTGGTCGATGCCCGCGTAGAGCGTTTCAACGACGGTGAAATCTTTGTCGAAGTTTTCGAAAATGTGCGCGGTGAGGACATGTTCGTCATCCAGCCAACATCGAACCCAGCCAATGACAACCTGATGGAACTGCTGATCATCTGTGATGCGCTGCGTCGTTCGTCGGCCCAGCGGATCACCGCCGTGATCCCTTATTTCGGCTATGCCCGTCAGGATCGCCGCACCAAAGCCCGCACGCCGATCACGGCAAAACTGGTTGCCAACATGTTGGTCGAAGCCGGTGTCGAACGGGTTCTGACGCTCGATCTGCACGCTGCTCAGATTCAGGGCTTTTTCGATATTCCGGTGGACAACCTTTATGCGTCGCCCATTTTTGCGCTGGACGTAAAGCACCAGTTCAAGGACCGCATGGATGAGCTGATGGTGGTTTCGCCAGACGTTGGCGGCGTGGCGCGTGCACGTGAATTGGCCAAGCGTATCAATGCCCCGCTTTCGATCGTTGATAAACGCCGCGAAAAGCCGGGTGAAGTTGCTGAGATGACCGTCATCGGCGACGTGTCCGGTAAAACCTGTCTGATCGTGGATGACATGTGCGATACCGCTGGCACGCTGTGTAAAGCGGCGCAGGTGTTGTTGGACAATGGCGCCAAAGAGGTGCACTCTTACATCTCACACGGCGTCATGAGCGGCCCAGCGGTCGAGCGTGTGACCAATTCGGTTATGAAGTCGCTGGTCATCACAGACTCGATCCAGCCAACTCAGGCCATTCTGGATGCACCAAATATCCGGATCGTGCCAACGGCCCCAATCTTCACGCAAGCAATCCTAAACATCTGGAACGGCACGTCTGTTTCTTCGTTGTTCGAGGACAAGACACTGACGCCCATCTACGAGTCGCTGTACCATATGGACTAAATTGCTGGGGGCGGCTGAGTGTGGTCGCCCCCCCCCTGCACCGACCTTAGAGGCCCGTGCGTCTTAGTTTTGTGCTTGGCAGCCGCATCTAGAATGCAAATCCCCTAGGCGTGGCAGCTATTCGATATCCCAGTCATCGTCATCAGACACGTCCCCGATCGCCATCCAGGCGACGCGTACGCGTGCGACACGGGTGTCCGCCCAGGTGCGGAACACGATGTCAAAACCTGTGGGCGATATTTGCTCGGCTGTGACCTCGGCTCGCACTGCATAAGTCGTGTCGACATCCCACAAAGATATGTGCGCCTGCACAGCCGGGGGGGATCGAAATGGCTCTTGAAAGGTGACCGTCTGACGTCTTTCGCGTGTCCCGGATCCGGTCCACATCTCTCCCCCATCTTCGAAATCTGAAAAAAGGGGCTCATCGCCCTGAGCGATGCCAATGGGGTGGGTTCTAAAAAACTTCATCTTGTCATTCTAATCTTCAAGCTCGGCCTTGTGGCGCAATCTACGGCAGACCAAAAAACACAAAAAAAGCCGGCCCCGTCAAGGGCCGACTTTCTATTCGTTCTCTAAGGCGCCTATCACAGGCTCATATGGGTGCCGAGGGCTTCCATATCAGCCAACAACTTGGCGGCCTCATCTACGATGCTTGGGTGCGCCTGGGCAGCCTCATGCGATGCGCGCGCTTCGGCGATCAACTCGTCGACATGTGCGCGTGTCACTTCGGATACCGGCGTTGCTTTTTCAGCCAGCACGGACAGGGAGCCTGCGCCAATCTCAGCGAAACCGCCGGTTACCAGGTATTCGCTGGAACCTTCGGGGCCTTCGATCCGCAGGATGCCCGGACGCAAGGTGGTGATGGTCGGAGCATGATCAGGCATTGCTGTCATGTCGCCATCAGCGCCAGGGATCTGCACCGCACTCACCTGAAGCGAAGCAAGGCTCCGCTCTGGTGAGACAAGGTCAAATTGCATGGTATCGGCCATCAGGTATACTCCTTAGGCGGCTTCAGCAGCCATTTTTTCGGCTTTTGCGATCACTTCGTCAATGCCGCCAACCATCAGGAAGGCCGCTTCGGGAAGGTGATCGTATTCGCCAGCCACAACAGCTTTGAACGATGCGATGGTCACGTCCAGAGGAACCTGAACACCGGGCGAACCGGTAAAGACCTGAGCAACGTCAAACGGCTGCGACATGAAACGTTCGATCTTACGCGCACGGGTCACGGTCAGTTTGTCTTCTTCTGACAGTTCGTCCATGCCGAGGATCGCGATGATATCCTGAAGCGATTTGTAACGCTGAAGGATCTGCTGAACTTCGGTCGCAACCGCATAGTGCTCTTCACCAACGATCGAGGGGTCAAGCAGACGCGATGTCGAATCGAGCGGGTCAACCGCAGGGTAGATACCCTTTTCCGAGATCGCACGGTTAAGAACGGTGGTCGCGTCCAAGTGAGCAAACGAAGTGGCCGGCGCAGGGTCGGTCAAGTCATCCGCGGGAACGTATACGGCCTGAACCGATGTAATCGAACCGGCTTTGGTCGATGTAATACGTTCCTGCATCTGGCCCATGTCAGTCGCCAATGTTGGCTGATAGCCAACCGCCGAAGGAATACGACCCAACAGAGCCGAAACTTCGGAACCAGCCTGAGTAAAGCGGAAGATGTTGTCCACAAAGAACAGAACGTCTGCACCAGTCTCGTCGCGGAACTGTTCCGCCAGAGTCAGACCCGACAGAGCAATACGCATACGCGCACCTGGAGGCTCGTTCATCTGGCCGTAAACCAGAGCAATTTTCGAGTCTTCCAGTTTCTCAGGAACGATAACGCCGGATTCGATCATCTCGTGGTAAAGGTCGTTACCTTCACGCGTACGCTCACCAACACCCGCGAACACGGACACGCCCGAGTGCACTTTGGCGATGTTGTTGATCAGTTCCATGATCAGAACGGTTTTGCCAACACCGGCACCACCGAACAGACCAATTTTACCACCCTTGGCGTAAGGCGCCAACAGGTCAACAACCTTAATACCGGTAACCAGAACTTCGGATTCAGTTGCCTGATCCGCAAATGCTGGCGCATCCTGGTGGATGGCACGGGTTTCGGTTGTTTCAACAGGACCTTTTTCGTCGATGGGCTCGCCCACAACGTTCAGGATCCGGCCGAGCGTCGCGGTGCCAACTGGAACCATGATCGGCTGACCAAGGTCGGTCACTTCGGCGCCGCGAACGAGGCCTTCGGACGCGTCCATCGCAATGGTACGGACTGTGTTTTCGCCAAGGTGCTGAGCAACTTCCAACACCAGCTTTTTGCCGTTGTTGGTGGTTTCCAGCGCGTTCAGAATTTCAGGCAGTGCATCATCGAACTGGACGTCAACGACGGCCCCGATGATCTGCGTGACTTTGCCTTTTGCATTCGCCATGTTTCGTCTCCGGTTTCTTAAAGCGCCTCAGCGCCCGAAATAATTTCAATCAGCTCGTTGGTGATCACGGCCTGACGCGAGCGGTTGTATTGGATCGTCAATTTGTCGATCATTTCTCCTGCGTTACGGGTCGCGTTGTCCATCGCGCTCATCCGGGCACCCTGTTCAGATGCGCCATTCTCCAGCAGAGCGGAGAAGATCTGGGTCGCAACACCACGGGGCAGCAGATCAGCCAAAATGGCTTCTTCGCTGGGCTCGTAGTCATAAAGCGCCGTATCTCCATCACCCTCAACTTCGTCGAACGAAGCTGGAATGATCTGCTGAGCGGTTGGGATTTGTGTCACAACATTCACGAACTTCGCGTAGAAGATCGTTGCAACATCAAACTCTTCGGCATCAAAGCGCGCCAGGATGTCCTTTGCGATGTCTTGCGCATTGGAATATCCCAAACGCTTAACTTCGCTCAGGTCAACGTGACCCACAAAGAATTCCCCCAAATCCCGTTTGATCGCATCGCGGCCTTTTTTGCCCACGGTGAGAACTTTTACGGTCTTGCCCTGCGCCTGCAGCTCAGCTGCTTTGGCACGGGCGAGTTTGGAGATGTTGCCGTTGAAGCCGCCACAAAGGCCGCGTTCAGCAGTCATGACAACCAACAGATGAACCTGATCGCTACCGGTTCCCCGGAGCAATTTGGGGGCGCTATCGCTGCTCCCAACCGACGCAGCCAAACCCGCCATAACCGCGTTGAAACGCGCGGTATAGGGGCGTGATGCCTCGGCAGCCTCTTGGGCGCGGCGCAATTTTGCGGCCGCGACCATCTGCATGGCTTTGGTGATCTTGCGGGTCGATTTGACCGACTCGATCCTGTTTTTAAGGTCCTTTAGACTTGGCATTGCCGCGTCTCCTTAAGCGAAGGTTGCGGCGAATTCGTCCAGAGCAGCCTTGATCTTATCCGCAGCGTCACCCTTGATCTTGGGATCTTCGTTGGTGATCCAGTCCAGCAGATCCTGGTGCTTGCCACGCAGGTGCGCCAGCAGGCCAGCCTCATAACGGGTCACATCGTTTACATCGATTTTGTCGAGGTAAGCGTTGGTACCAGCAAAGATGACGCAAACGATTTCAGCGTTGGTCAGCGGTGCGTACTGTGGCTGTTTCATCAGCTCGGTCAGACGGGCACCACGGTTCAGCAATTGCTGAGTGGCGGCGTCGAGGTCGGAACCAAACTGCGCAAAGGCAGCCATTTCACGGTACTGAGCCAGTTCCAGTTTCACCGGACCCGCAACCGACTTCATCGAGTTGGTTTGAGCCGACGAACCCACACGAGAAACCGACAGACCGGTGTTCACAGCAGGACGGATACCTTGGTAGAACAGTTCAGTTTCCAAGAAGATCTGACCGTCGGTGATCGAAATCACGTTGGTTGGAATAAACGCGGAAACGTCACCACCTTGGGTTTCAATAACGGGCAGCGCGGTCAAAGAACCGGAACCGTTATCTTCGTTCAGCTTGGCCGAACGCTCCAGCAGGCGGGAGTGAAGATAGAAAACGTCACCTGGGTAAGCTTCACGTCCGGGTGGACGACGCAGCAGCAAGGACATCTGACGATAAGACACGGCCTGTTTGGACAAGTCATCATAGATGATCAGAGCGTGACGGCCGTTGTCGCGGAAGAATTCCGCCATCGCGGTCGCAGCGTAGGGGGCGAGGAACTGCATAGGCGCAGGATCCGAAGCAGTCGCAGCAACAACGATCGAATATTCAATCGCGCCGGACTCTTCGAGCTTTTTAACCAGCTGAGCAACAGTCGAACGTTTCTGACCGATCGCAACGTACACACAGTACAGTTTTTTGCTCTCGTCGTCGCCAGCCGCTTCGTTGACAGATTTCTGGTTCAGGATCGCGTCCAGAGCAACGGCAGTTTTACCGGTCTGACGGTCACCAATGATCAGCTCACGCTGGCCACGACCAATTGGGATCATCGCGTCAACTGATTTGAGGCCAGTCGCCATCGGCTCGTGAACCGATTTACGCGGGATAATGCCGGGCGCTTTAACGTCTGCAACGCCGCGCGCGGTGGATTCGATGGGACCTTTGCCGTCCAGGGGGTTGCCCAGGCCGTCAACAACACGACCCAGCAGACCGTTGCCGATTGGCACGTCCACGATCGAGTTGGTCCGCTTAACAGTATCGCCTTCTTTAATGTCCCGGTCGGAACCAAAGATAACCACACCAACGTTGTCTGTTTCCAGGTTCAGGGCCATGCCCATGATGCCACCTGGAAATTCGACCATTTCACCGGCCTGAACGTTGTCGAGACCATAAACGCGGGCGATACCATCGCCAACGCTCAGCACGCGACCGATTTCGGCCACTTCTGCGTCCTGACCAAAGTTCTTGATCTGGTCCTTCAGGATTGCAGAAATTTCTGCAGCTTGGATACCCATTTATCCGACCTCTTTCATTGCATTCTGGAGGGAGTTGAGCTTGGAGCGGATCGACGTATCGATCATCTTCGAGCCCACTTTAACGACAAGACCGCCAACGAGGCTTTCGTCGACGGTCGCATTGATTGTAACGGTTTTGCCAACACGCTCGGACAGCGTCTTTGACAGTTTTTCGACCTGAGTCTTGGTCAGCGCTTTGGCCGACGCGACATCAGCGGTGACTTCACCGCGTGCCTCTGCCAACTGATCACGCAGAGCGTTCAGCAGCTGAGGAACCACAAACAGGCGACGCTTTTGCGCCATCAGAGCCAGTGCGTTGCTCAGCACTGGATCCAAGCCCATCTTTCCGGCCACAGCCGAAATCGCGGCTTCTTGCTCAGCGCGAGTGACCAGCGGTGAGTTCACCAACTGACGCAGCTCTGCACTATCGCTCAACGCGGCAGCCAAATCTTTGACACCGGTTTCAAGACCATCGAGGTTATTGTTCTCTTTCGCGATCTCAAAGATCGCGGTGGCATAGCGCGCAGCAATGCCTACGGAAATCGAAGCTGGTTCGGACACGTCCACCCTTCCGACAATTGGCCCCGGTTTCGCACACCACATACGTAGCCCGGGGGCGTGAAGAAGCCCCGCCAAAACGGCAGGGCATCAAAATCAGCGTGGATGTAACAGAGCGCACCCAACCAAGCAACATAGTATAGCGGTAACAGGTTTATCCACAAAGTGAGCATTTTCAACGGGTTAACAAAACTGCGACCCTTTGCACCGGCTTTGGACTTGAAAAATGTTACTAAAACTCAGGTTTTTTCGATTCTTGTGATGGATTCCCTCGCGTCACACCTCCAACTGGCATCTTCGATAAGTCCAGTTCTTAAGCCTTTCGCACCCTACATGTCGCGAAAATCCACCTGAGCGACGGGTCCCGATTGTGGGCAAACTGCGGACGCTCGAAAAACAACTAGGGTAAGGTCGCCTATACTCACGAGATTGCCGATTTTGACGAAGAAGCAGTATCAGCGCAGCAGCTCACATTGGCAGGCGTTCGAGCTATGAGCGGCAACGCCACACGCTTAGTTCAGATCCACTTTGGAACATTTTGAGCGATGACTTAGGCGGGCTTGGGGCGCGGATTGGACAAACCTTCGAGAATGCGAATACCGGACGGGGCCTTATCCCGGATCTTGGCCCCGCTTGGAGGGTGCAAGCGTTTGCTTGCCTCAACGATAAAGACCCCACCTGCCATGATTGTCGGAACACGGGTGCCGGTCCGCTCTAACAAGGCGCCTGATTTGAGCCAGAACCGCTTAGACGACGGAGGCTGGTACAGCGCGGAACAATGGAATTCCGGCAAGAACTCATGAATCCGCAGCTGCGTTTCCAATTGCCCCAAGGAATACGGTCGCCCAAACCCAAACGGCGTCTTATCAGATCGCGACCAGAGCCCGGCCCGGTTGGGCACAATGAACAGCGCCTTACCACCCGGCCCTAGAACGCGCCAACATTCCTCTAGCAATTGCGAGGGCCGCTCGGACGTTTCCAGGCCATGCATAACGATCAGCTTATCAACGTGGCCGGTATCGATCGGCCATTTGGTTTCTTCGGTCAGAACCGAAACATTTGCCATGCCAGCAGGCCAAGCCATCACCCCTTGGGGTCCCGGCATCAGACCAATCACGCGCCGTGCATGTGACAGATAGGGGCGCAGCAGAGGCACGGCAAACCCAAAGCCGGCAACCGTTTGACCATTGGCCTCGGGCCAGATTTCCAACACCCGGTCGCGAATAGATCTTTGCGCAGCCCGCCCCAGCGTGCTGCGATAATAGAAATTCCTCAGATCTTGTACATCAAGGTGCATTGCAGGTGCCTGTGTGATCGGCCAGATTAAAGGTCACTCTAGCAATGAAGGAGCAAAAGACCATGCCTCTCGAGATCCTAACTATTCCATGTCTCAGCGACAACTATGCCTTTATTGCCCATGATGCGGCAAGCGGAGAAACCGCCCTGATTGATGCCCCCGAAGCTGCCCCTATTTTGGCCGCACTTGGCGAACGCAATTGGCGCTTGAGCCACGTCCTGCTCACGCACCACCATTGGGACCATGTCGAAGGTTTGGATGATATTCTAAAGACACATCCCGCCAAGGTAGTCGGAGCGGCCGAGGATGCCCATCGCCTGCCGCCCTTGGATGTAGCTGTTCGCGAGGGGGATGAGCTGACATTTGGTGGCGAGCCGATACAGGTTCTGGATGTGTCCGGGCATACCGTCGGTCATATCGCCTTTCACATGCCCGAGAGTGCCGCCGTTTTCACAGCTGATAGCCTGATGGCTTTGGGGTGTGGGCGTTTGTTCGAGGGAACGCCTGCGCAAATGTGGGACTCGCTGAGCAAACTGGCCGCCCTGCCCGCCGAAACCGTTGTCTATTCTGGGCATGAATATACCCAATCAAACGGGCGCTTTGCTGAAACCGTTGACCCGCACAACCCTGATTTGAAAACACGCATTGCGGATATCGCTGCTGCACGGACCGCGGGAAAAGCCACAGTTCCCTCTACTTTGTCGCTGGAATTGGCAACCAACCCCTTTTTGCGAGCCCAAGACCCCGCTATTAAGGCGCACTTGGGCATGGAAGAGGCCGATGCAGCGGCGGTTTTCACCGAAATTCGCGCCCGCAAAGATCGCTTCTAATACCCTATACACAGGACTTCACAGCCGCACTCACAGGAAATGTGACCCTAAAATGAAAGAAAACCCTTGAAGCTGCGGCGCTATCAACCAAACTCTAATACTATGAGGACATGGTTGGTCCGGGGGTTTGATCGCAAATCGTCCCCCTCCCGACCCAAGACAGAGGAGCACCCGCGTGCCTTCATTCTCGAGCACACTTGAAAACGCCATTCACGCAGCCTTGGCTGCGGCCAACGAACGGCACCACGAATTTGCAACGCTGGAGCACCTGCTGCTGGCGCTGTTAGACGAGCCCGATGCGGTGCGCGTCATGAAAGCCTGTAGCGTGGATTTAACGGACCTGCGCAGCACTTTGGTCGAATTCATCGACGAAGATCTGTCCAATCTGGTCACAGACATTGATGGATCCGAAGCTGTTCCAACAGCTGCCTTCCAACGTGTGATCCAGCGCGCCGCCATTCACGTCCAAAGTTCGGGCCGAACCGAGGTCACAGGCGCCAACGTATTGGTCGCGATCTTTGCTGAGCGCGAAAGCAATGCCGCCTATTTCCTGCAAGAACAGGAAATGACGCGGTACGATGCGGTGAACTTTATCGCCCATGGCGTCGCCAAAGATCCCGCTTTTGGGGAAAACCGCCCTGTAACCGGGGCGACCGAAGGCGAAGAAGAGCCACAGCCGACTGTTGAGCCGGATAAAAACGAAAGCGCGCTTGCCAAATATTGTGTGGATTTGAACGCCAAGTCCCGCGAAGGCGATATCGACCCCCTGATCGGGCGTGATCAAGAAGTCGAGCGTTGCATTCAGGTTCTGTGCCGCCGGCGCAAAAACAACCCTTTGCTGGTTGGCGATCCCGGTGTTGGTAAAACAGCAATCGCCGAAGGTCTGGCCCGCAAAATCGTTAACGGCAAGACCCCAGAGATCTTAGCCAATGCCACGATCTATTCGCTTGATATGGGCGCGTTGTTGGCTGGCACCCGCTACCGTGGGGATTTCGAAGAGCGGCTTAAGGCCGTTGTGACAGAGCTGGAAGATCATCCAGATGCGGTTTTGTTCATTGATGAAATCCACACAGTTATCGGCGCTGGTGCTACATCCGGCGGTGCTATGGACGCCTCGAACCTGCTGAAGCCTGCGCTGCAGGGTGGCAAGTTGCGCACCATGGGATCGACAACATACAAAGAGTTTCGTCAGCACTTTGAAAAAGATCGGGCGCTAAGCCGTCGTTTCCAGAAAATCGACGTCAGTGAACCGTCGGTAGAAGACAGCATCAAGATTTTGCGCGGTCTGAAGCCGTATTTCGAAGAGCACCACGACATCAAGTATACCGCTGATGCGATCAAATCGGCAGTAGAATTGGCGGCGCGCTATATCAACGACCGAAAACTGCCCGATAAGGCGATTGACGTCATCGACGAAGCAGGTGCAGCCCAACATTTGGTTTCGGAAAGCAAACGCCGCAAAACCATTGGGGTGAAAGAGATCGAGGCTGTCGTGGCCAAGATTGCGCGCATTCCGCCTAAGAATGTCACCAAAGATGATGCAGAAGTTCTGAAGGACCTCGAAAACTCTCTGAAGCGTGTGGTGTTTGGTCAAGATGATGCAATCGACGCCTTGTCGAGCGCGATCAAACTGGCGCGTGCTGGACTGCGTGAACCAGAAAAGCCCATTGGGAACTATCTGTTCGCAGGTCCAACCGGGGTTGGTAAAACCGAGGTTGCCAAACAGCTTGCGGATACGCTGGGCGTTGAACTGCTGCGTTTTGACATGTCCGAGTACATGGAAAAACACGCCGTCAGCCGTTTGATCGGTGCCCCTCCGGGTTATGTCGGGTTTGATCAGGGCGGCCTATTGACGGATGGCGTTGATCAGCATCCACATTGTGTGTTGCTGCTGGATGAGATGGAGAAAGCCCACCCTGATGTCTACAACATCTTGTTGCAGGTGATGGATAACGGGCAGCTGACTGATCACAATGGCCGGACGGTGAATTTCCGCAATGTGGTGTTGATCATGACATCCAACGCGGGTGCCTCGGAGCAGGCCAAATCTGCGATTGGGTTTGGTCGGGATCGGCGCGAAGGAGAAGATACCGCTGCGATTGAGCGCACATTCTCGCCTGAATTCCGCAACCGTCTGGATGCAGTGATTTCATTTGCACCACTGCCAAAAGAAGTCATCCTGCAAGTTGTTGAAAAGTTTGTTCTTCAACTCGAAGCACAGCTGATGGATCGTCACGTTTCTATTGAACTGACACGCCCAGCAGCGGAGTGGTTGGCCGACAAAGGGTATGACGACCGTATGGGGGCCCGTCCTTTGGGGCGCGTCATCCAAGAATACATTAAAAAGCCATTGGCCGAGGAACTCTTGTTCGGCAAGCTGGCCAAAGGTGGTGTTGTCAAAGTCAGCCTTAAAGACGGAAAGTTGGACCTGAAAATCGATGGTCCAGATCAGCAGCGAATCTCGGGCGACAAACCGCCCCTGCTCACAGCTGAATAATGCGAGCGGCCTTAACGGCTCTCTTTGCACTCGTCGCAGGATCTGCGGCGGGTGCACCTATTTTAAGCCTCCCGATCGACTGCGAACTTGGGGTGAGTTGCCATATTCAGCAATACCCCGACAGAGACCCCGGCCCCGAGTTCCGAGATTATGAGTGTGGGCAACTGGCCTATGACGGGCACAAGGGCACCGATTTCTCCCTCCCCACACTAAAGGCGATGCAACAGGGCGTGAACGTCCTTGCCGCAGCGCCCGGTGTTGTGCGTGGCTCTCGCGATAGCATGCCCGACGAATACTACACCAAGGAACATGCCGAGGACGTCAGTGGGCGCGAATGTGGCAATGGCGTTGTCGTGCGTCACGCGGATGGATGGGAAACGCAGTATTGCCACTTGAAGCTAGGCTCGGTCCGTGTCCAGAAAGGCAACCGTGTCAAGCAAGGCACCATCTTGGGCGAAGTTGGGTTAAGCGGTAAGACTCAGTTTCCCCACCTGCATTTGTCCGTGCGGCAGAATGGCCAGGTGATTGACCCATTTGACACCAGTGATACCGCGCAATGCGGCCAAGCAGGGGACAGTCTGTGGCGCACAGAGTTGCCTTACGTTCCCGGCGCACTGATAGAGGTTGGGTTCAGCCCCTCCCTCCCCAAATACAAGGAAATTCAGGCGGGGACGGCCAAGAGGCTTACTCTTCCGGCAGAGTCAGAGGCGCTTGTTCTGTATGGCTTTGCCTATGGCGGGTTAAAGGGCGATATTTTGCGGCTCTCGATTTCTGGACCCAAGGGGTTTTCCCTGTCCCATGATGCTGAACTGGAAAAGAACCGCGCCCGGTTCTTTAGGGCCTATGGCAAGCGCCTCAAACAAGCCGCCTGGCCCAAGGGGTCCTATCGTGGCACCGTTCAGATGATACGGGATGGTGTGACGCTGAGCGCGCAATCTACTAATATGGTTATCGAATAGCAGGCTGCGCCTATTTCTCGGTCAGCTTCAATTCAATCCGGCGGTTCTGGGCCCGGGCTTGGGCTGTATCGTCCGTATTGATTGGCTGAAACTCACCAAAGCCGTTTGCTGACAACCGACTGGGGGAAATGCCCAAATCAGACACCATATAGCGCACCACAGATAGCGCACGCGCCTGGCTCAGCTCCCAATTGTCTGCAAATTGCCCGGTGCCGGAAAGTGGTACGTTATCTGTATGCCCGTCCACGCGGATCACCCAATTGATTTCAGGGGGAATGTCCCGCGCAATTGTTCGCAAAATAAGTGCAATCTTTCCCATCTCGACTTCGCCAAGAACAGAGAGTTCAGCCCCCCCCGGAGGGAAAAGCACTTCGGAGGAAAATACGAACCGGTCCCCCTCGATACGGACCCCTTCTTGCGTTCCAAGAACATCCCGCAGGCGTCCGAAAAATTCTGACCGATAGCGTTCCAGATCTTTTGTTTGCGCAGCCAGCGCCTTGGCTTCTTCCTCTAGGGCGAGCGCCTCAGCCTCGAGCCGCTTGCGCTCTGCCTCTTCCAACAACCGCCGCCGGCGCTCTTCTGATGCGGCCCGTGCAAGGGCCGCGTTCAGGTTTTGACCAAGGTTTTGCAGTTGAACCTGCGCCGCCGTATCGCGAGCTTTGAAATCATCCAAAAGAGCTTGGAGCCCCCCTAATTGAGTCCGCAAGGCTGCAACTTGCTGGTTCAGCAAGGCTCTTTGTTTCTGGGCCTCAGTGGAAACTGCCTTTTCATCGGCCAGTTCCGCGCGCGCCTGCGCCAGTAAGGCTGCCCTCTCTTCGGCCAATGATCGCTGCGTTTCGACGGATGCGCCCGCCTCTTTTTGGCCAGCGATTGCCGCCAGCAGCCGACGCTGCAACACGTTTCGATCCGAGGATGCGGCCTGTGCCTGCTCCAACGATTTTAGGGCGGCAAGCAATTGCGCCTCGACCGAGGCCTGATCCTGCGAGGATGTTTCGATGGTAGAGCGCAGGCTTTCCAATTCGCGCGTGACACGCCCCAACTGTACACGCACCTGATCCGTTTCGGACTGAGCCTGCACCAACTGCTCTTGCCATCCCTGTCGCGCCTCAAGCGCGCGGGTTTCCCCCTCTGCAATCTGTGCCTCGAGCGTACGCCGAACTGCCGCTTGATCGCTTTGCAGCTTGGCCAATCGGTCTTGGTATTGGGACTCGGTCTGAACGTTTGACGACTGTAGCCCCGCGATTTCTGCCTCGAACTCTGCACGGGCTTGCGCCGCTTGTGTCCGCGCCGAGGTCAACCGATCAAGCAAATCCACTTGCGTCGCGGCACTGTCCGTGCGCAACCGATTCAATTCAGCCTCTAACGCATTCACCCGGCTGGCGCTGTCTGATTGCGTGACCTCCATCTGCGCCAGAACCCGCGTCAGACGCGCGGCCAGCTCATCCCGATCACGCGCTTGCGCTTTGGCGGCTTCGATCTGATCCAACGCTTGGGCCAATGCCTGATCAAGGGCCGCCTTGGCCTGATCGGCGGCGGCCAGTAAAATCAATGTCTCTTCGGCGTCCTTGCGCTGCGCCTCGAGCGACAGAGTCATCGCAGTCAATTCAGCATCTGAATCCGCCAATTTGTCACGCAGAGCCTGCGCGGCAGCCGCCTCAACAAGTCGAGCGGCCTCTTCTTCGTTCAGCTGCGTTTGCAGCGACTGCGTCAATTCAGATTGCTCTTGGCCCTGCTGTTCTAAATCCGCCACCATCGCCTCGAGCGCTTCGCGACGGGCAGCCGCAAGACGCGCTGCTTCGACCTGCACATCTATTTCTGAACGCGATTGTGCTAAGGCAAGGTTCAGGGCTTCCTGCTCGGACAGTAAGTCATCTTTTTGCGCCCGCAGATCTGCGCGTTGTTGCTCTAACGCACTAATATCCCCCAACGCCCGTTCTTGGTCAGCAAGCAAGGTCGCCACTTGTGCTTCGAACGCTGTGATCCGTGTGTTTGCAGCTTGGATTTCAGTGCGTTGTGCATCCCGTTCCGCCGTCAGATCCGAAATGATGGATCGTGCTTGGTCCAAATCCCCCTGCGCCTGATTGAGGGTCGAATTCAACGCCCCCAAACGCGCCTGCAACTGGCTGGCTTCCCGCTCTTCCAGCCCCAGCGCAATCGCCAATGCCTCAACCTCGCCGGCCAAAACATCCAGTTCGACCTCTTGCCCTGATATCGTTTCGCGAAGGACAAACTGCACGACCATAAAAATGGTCAAAACAAACGTCAGGACCATCAAAAGTCCGGTCATCGCGTCGACAAAACCAGGCCAAACAGAGCCCTGAAATCGCTGACCAGTACGGCGGGACAGGGCCATCGCTTACTCCCCGTCCGTGCCCCGGACGCGCGTTTGCCCCCGTGGCTGCGACAATGCATTGGCCAGCAGATCAATGTCTTTGCGCAATTCGACCATGGTTTCCTGACGTCCGGCGGACATCTCTTCCAGGATGCGTAACATCTGCACATCAATCGAACGCAACCGCATCCGGCTTTCGGCATCGATGCCTTCGTTCTCGCCTTGGGTCCGGATCACGTCGACCAAGGTTTCTTGCGCCGCAGCCACGCGGTCAAGCGCAACGGCCGTGTCCTGACTTTCGGCAGCACGGTGGTTCATGTCCGAAATAGACTCGACCAACTGCGAGAGCTTTGCATTGACTGCCATGTTTTCTTCACTTGAGGCCGCGAACATCCCTTGCAAAGAATCCATCTGCTCGCCCATACGGTCCATCACGTGCGTGAGCATTGCACTGTCTGATCCGCTGCTGTCTTCGCCCGACGCGAACCCAAGGCGTGTGATCGTGGACAGCCACTCTTCCAATTCGCGGTAGAACCGATTTTGGCCATGCCCCGCAAACAATTCAAGCAACCCGACGATCAGAGATCCGGCCAAGCCGAGCAATGAGGATCCAAAGGCAACCCCCATCCCGCCCAGTTGCGCCTCAAGCCCCGTCATCAGACGGCCAAAGACCGCAAGCCCCTCTTCGCCCTCTTGTGGGGCGAGGCTGCGAATGGTGTCAACGACGGCAGGGATCGTGGTGGCCAAGCCAAAGAATGTGCCCAAAAGGCCAAGGTAAATCAGTACGTTGGTGATGTACCGGGTGATTTCCCGTTCTTCTTCAATCCTTTCAGCGACCGAGTCCAGGATCGAGCGCGTTGAGGTTGAGCTGATGTGCATCCGGGCTGCACGGCTGCGCAACAGCGACGCCAAAGGGGTCAGCAGCTGCGGCGGCGCGATGCCTTCACGCTCGTTTCCACCTGCAAACTCTTCGATCCAGCGCACAGAGCCGATCAGCTGGATCACCTGCCAGAAACAGGCGAACACGCCGATCACAAAAACCAGCAGGATAAAGCCGTTTAAATAAGGATTGGCCTGAAACACCGGCAAAACGCGCGGCAACGCGACGAAAATTCCGAAGCCGGATAAGGCAATAACCATCAGCATCATTGTGATCTGACGGATGGGTTGCGAGAACTGAGGTCTCACTTCACTGTCTGGTTGCGCCATGCGCTTGTTTCCTGGCACGTTTGTCTGCTCAGCTACAAACTTACCGGGAAATCACGCATAACGCCAAGGCTTTATGCAACCAACGCCCGCACACGATCAGAAAGCCAGTTCAGATCGTGATCATGCAAGCCGATATCGGCAAGATGCTCAGCCGTGTTATAAAGATATTCGGTATTAGGGCCACGCCCGCCAACAGCATGGGCGATGATTTGCGCCTGTTCTTCCAACGGCATCCCACCACAATACTGCACATGATCCGCATCGATCACATAGGTCACGGCGTTCACAACCTCGCCATTGTCGCACTGCACGTCCAGCATCTTTTCAAGATAGGCCGACGACACCAATTCACGCTCGCGCAGTTCTGCTAGGGTGCGTTCTTCGTGTCCTGCCTCGACCGCAAAGGCCACGCCTTTGCAAAACGAGGCTTGGATCGCGTCCAGCGCCAACACCAGCCCAGGGTTTTCCTCGGTTCCGCGATGGTGAATTGAGCTCATGCAAAAAGACCGCGCGTATCCATTCAGCGTCGCCAACTCGCTGCGGGCAACCGGAAAGCCCGGATTCCACAATAGCGACCCATATCCAAATACCCACATTGTCATCGCACTGGTCCTTGCTTGTTTCGCCCTATAAACATCAAAATCAGAGCAGGAAAAAGGGGCTTTGGCCAATGTTGCGCTTGATCCGTGTTGTGATTGTCTTGACCTTGGTCTGGTGTGCCTATTGGTATGCGGCTGGTTATGGCTTGTGTTCAGGCGTTGTCGGCTGGTTTGAGAGCCAACGGCTGCGAGGATGGCAAGCCGATTATGCCACGATATCAACCTCGGGCTTTCCGCTTAGCCATAAAACCCTTCTCATCAATCCAGCGCTGGCAGATCCGAGCAATGGCACCGCTTGGCAAGCCGATTGGTTGGAACTGGATAGCCCTGCAATTTGGCCCGGGCGCCAAACACTGCGCTTTTCCGAGGCGCCCCAGCGCCTGTCCTATCTGGATCGTCACCTGACCCTGCAGGCCGAAGAGATGGAGGCCCTGCTACACCTTGAACCCGGGGTCGCGTTAACGCTGAACCAGATGTCGTTGACGGCAAATCGTTGGACCATGTCAGATGGGTCTGGTCCCGTGCTGGGTGCCCAAGACCTGACCCTTGCGATGGTGCAAACTGATCAGCCCGATACATACACCTACGACATCGAAGCCGGGCATTTCACCTTGGGCGACGACCTGCGGCGACTGCTGGGATCATCCACCACCCTGCCCCAGAGCTTTGAGACGCTGAAGCTGAACACAACCATTCAGTTTGACAAACCCTGGGATCGATCCGCTTTGGAAGAGCGGCGTCCCCAGCCCACACAGGTCGATCTGGCGCTGGCGGAAATGCATTGGGGGGCGTTGCGCCTGTTCGCCACCGGGCAACTATCGATTGACGAGTTGGGTGTCCCCACGGGCGAGATTGCTCTCAAGGCGGAAAACTGGCGGGAAATGCTGACAATGGCCCACAATGCCGGTGCGATCCCGACACAAGCCGTGAACCCGGCAGAACGCGTGTTGTCCATGCTTGCGGGCCTTGGCGGCAATCCACAGGCCTTGGATGTGCAGCTGAATTTCAGAGATGGCTATGTTGCGCTGGGGCCGATCCCACTTGGGCCCGCCCCACGGCTTATTCTACGCTAGCGGCAATACGGCCCGCCCCGATGGCGGGCTGTGTCCAGATGGAAGTGATCCTGATGATAGCGGTCCGCCTTGGGCCCAAGCACCGTGCCAAACGGGCCGCAGGCTGCTTTCAACGATCTTTGCAGCAGGCGACGGGAACTGCCCCGCTTCCAGCCTTTGAGAACTGTAATCACCTCTCCGTCTTTCATCGTAAACGATGAAATGTCGATGGCCTTGCCCTTGCCATGTTCAGAGATTTTGGCGCCCCTCCGGTTGTTCCGTGTTCGGCAGGCATAGTGTGCTGCGACACGCATCTCAACAACGGGACCACGGTTCCGAAAGGTTGGTTTGACCCCGCGTTCAACCCATTGGTTTAGCGCTTGTGCCGTCTCACAGGTCATGACTGCACCTCGGCTTAGCCGTACACCTGAGATAGAGGTCACCCGCACCGCATCCTTGACGCCACAGCCGTTCAACTTGCCCGGAACCCGCCCGATCTTTTCGCCCTTGATATCCGCGTTTCCACAGACTGACCCCTTACGGCTTTTTCGCTTCTTCCCAAAAAACACCTGTTGTTCAATGGCCTTTGGGCGCACGTTTGGGCGTATGGACGTCGCCGGGCCAACCGCTTGTACCGCAGCAACTTGGGCCACGATTTCTATCTCAGCCTCAATAATCTCGGGTGTTGGAGAGGGGCGTGGAGCTGGTCGCGTCCGCACACTTTGAACCCGTGTCGCCACTTCGGAGACCGCCACCAGAACAGCCGCTTCTTGCAGAGCGGGCGATTGGGGGGCTTCCGGTTCGTCCACAATTGGGGGCGCCTGAACAAAGGTGCGCCCCACAGGACGCAGTGACCGTTCCGGGGCGCTCGCAGAGGCAACCAGTGTTGTTGTTAACAACAAAACGGTCCCAACGAGGCCCCGCCGGATCACGATTTGGCCTTTCCGCGCCCAAAGTCTGGCGCGTCCGTATCTTGCCCGGCTTCGATAATGCCGCGACGAATGGCGCGAGTGCGGGTGAAATAGTCAAACAGGTGATCCCCGTCCCCGGTTCGAATGGCCCGTTGCAACGCAAACAGCTCTTCGGTGAACCGCCCAAGGATTTCCAACGTTGCATCCTTGTTGCTTAGGAAGACGTCCCGCCACATGGTTGGATCCGAGGCAGCGATCCGGGTGAAATCCCGGAAACCTGCAGCCGAGTATTTGATCACTTCGCTGTCCGTGACCCGACGCAAATCATCCGCGACGCCTACCATCGTATAGGCGATCAGGTGCGGCGCGTGGGATGTGACCGCCAGAACCAAATCATGGTGGTCTGCATCCATTTCTTCGACGTTCGCACCGATGCCTTCCCACAGGGCGCGCAGCTTTTCGACCGCGGCGCGATCAGAACCTTCGACAGGAACCAAAAGGCACCAGCGGTTGTCGTACAATTCGGCAAAACCGGATTCTGGTCCTGAATGCTCGGTGCCAGCCAGCGGGTGCGCCGGAATGAAATGCACACCCTCAGGGACAAAAGGTGTCACCGCATCAATGACATGCCGCTTGACCGATCCAACATCGCTGATCGTTGCGCCCGGTTTCAGCACCGGGGCGATTTCTTGGGCCACTACGCCCATTGCACCGACAGGGACACATAAGACAACCAGATCGGCGCCTTCGGCAGCTTCGGCCGCGCTGTCGCAAATACGATCACACAACCCGATCTCACGGGCGGTATCGCGGGTCGCTTGGGATCGGGCGTACCCAGTCACCTCTTTGGCCAGCCCAGAGCGTTTGATCGCCCAGAACATCGATGATGCAATCAGTCCCAGACCAATCAGGGCGACACGGTCATAAATCGGTTGGCTCATTTGGCGCCCCCTTTGAATGCGGCAACAGCCTCCACGATGCGCCGACAGGCGCTTTCGTCCCCAACAGTTATACGCAGTGCGTTTGGCAAGTTATACCCGACCACCTTACGCACAATCAGCCCCTGAGATTGCAGATAAGCGTCGCAGCCTTCGGCCTCGGCCTGATCAGAGAAACGGGCCAGGATGAAGTTTGCGCAAGACGTATCCGATGGCACACCTAAAGCGGCTAGCGATTCAGCCAACCACCCGCGCCACTTTGTGTTTTCTTCCAAACAGAAGTCGACATAGTCAGTATCCCGGATCGCCGCCTCTGCAGCGACCAAAGCGGACGCTGATACATTGAATGGGCCGCGCAAACGATTGAGAACGTCGATGATATCCTGTGGTCCATACCCCCACCCCACGCGAATACCCCCCAATCCGTAGAGTTTGGAGAACGTGCGGGTCATCACCACATTGCTGCGCGCATTGATGATCTCGACACCTGCGTCGAATCCGCTGACATATTCTGCATAGGCCCCGTCGAGAACCAGAATAACGTGCGGCGGCAACCCATCCGCAAGACGGGCAACTTCGGCGGCGCCGATCATGGTGCCCGTGGGATTGTTCGGATTGGCAATGAATACCAATTTGGTTCGATCCGTACATCCGGCCAACAAAGCGTCCACATCTGTGACTCGCTCACGTTCGCGCACCTCAACCGGAGTGGCACCAGCGGCCAAGGCGCTAATGCGATACATTGAAAACCCATGCTCTGTATAAAGAACTTCGCCCCCCGGACCGGCGTAGGCCTGACACAGAAACGCGATGATCTCATCGCTGCCAGCGCCGCAAATCACCTGCTCGGGATTCAGCCCATGCTGTTCCCCAATCGCTGTCCGCAAACCGGCATGATCGCTGGATGGATACCGATGCAACATCGCTGCACTGTCCTGCACGGCAGCGATGGCCTTTGGACTTGGTCCATAGGGGTTTTCATTTGAGCTGAGCTTGATGACATTGCTCACGCCCTCTACATGCGCCGCGCCGCTCTGATACAGTGCGATGTCCATAATGCCGGGCTGAGGGGTGATTTTCGTCATATTAGAGCTCCTTAATGGAACCCTAATAACGCTCTGCTTTCTCCGAGAAAAGCGGCAATGGCGTCACGCCGCCACAGATTGCCCCCGAAACCGCGCGGTTGCAGGGTCCGCATCATAATATTGCGCGAATTCCTCGGTCCGCTGGCTCAGCTCGTTAACGCTGTCGATGATGAACTGCGCCGACGCCAGGTCCATCATGTAGCTAAAGTTTAGTCGCACCCAACCGGGCTTCAAAAGCTCTTTACCCGCAGCAAGATCCGCATGCAGGGCCAGTGACGCCTCTTGATCAATACCCAGCAACCGATGCGCATAAGGCCCGGCACAGGCACAGCCACCACGGGCTTGAATGCCGTAGATATCGCTCAGCATGCGTGTAAACAGCTGCTGGTGAACGGGATTTCCGGACGCGTCCTTTACCAGAAACGAAAAGATCGGCAACCGGTGCGGGTTCTCTGTTCCAAGCAATGTGAGATGCGGGTTATTGCCCCACCCCTCCAGAGCCATCTGATTGAATTCGGTCTCGCGGCGCGAGATTTCATCGACCCCCACCACATCTTTGACAATGAACGCCAAGGCGGCGCGGATATCCCCGATCACATTGGGTGTTCCGGCTTCTTCGCGCGCTGTCAGATCCTCGGAATAGTCGTGACCCCAAGGTGAGACAAAGGAGACAGTCCCCCCGCCCGGCCAGCTTGGGCAGGTTTGATGAACCGCATTTCTGTTCACAACCAATACTCCAGAGGCCCCCGGCCCGCCGGGAAACTTGTGCGGCGACACAACAATGGCATCTTTGCGCACGTCCGATCCCGCACCCATATCCATTTCCAGATACGGACCACCCCCGGCATAGTCCCAAACAGAAAGCGCCCCATGCGCCTTGAGCATTCGGGTCACTGGATCAGGGTCCGTAATAATGCCTGTAACATTAGACGCGGCGGAAAAGCTGCCGATTATCAAATCGGACTCTGCATGAGCCACCAATGCCGCTTTTAGCGCGAACAGATCCGGGCCGCCTTCGGGCGCTTCGGGAATCTCAATGACTTCGGCTTTGCTTTCGCGCCACGGCAGGATGTTGGAATGATGTTCATACGGGCCAATCATGACAATCGGTTGGTCAGCCTGCTCCACCCCCAACAGGCTAACCAACCGATTAAGCCCGGCCGTGGCGCCCGACCCGGTGAAGATCACCGCATCGTCTTCCGTGGCACCGACAAGCCGGGAAATCTCGGCGCGCGCCTCACGCCGCAACCGAGTCATGTAAGAACCGCAAAAGGAGGCTTCTGTGTGGCTGTTGGCATAGAATGGCAACACGTGGGTCGCGACATAGGTTTCCACCTGCGTCATAGCGCGTCCCGAAGCAACGTAATCCGCATAGACAAGCGGAACGTCCCCGAACAATCCAGGAATGCTGATTCCCTCTCCAATCATCCCATCCCGCAAGGACTTAGATTGAGTGGCGGCTGATAAGCCTTCGCGAAAATGGGTAAGGGTCATGTTCAAGCTCCTGTTACCCGACCAAGATGACCCCAAAGAAGGCAATAAACTTACCCTATTTTTGTGTATTTTCTCAGCTCTCTGTGTCATATGATTGAATATGAGCCATAATATAGATCAGATTGACATCCTGCTGTTGCGCGAACTGCAAAAGAACGCAACCCTATCCCAAAGAGAGCTGGCTGATCGCGTTGGCCTGTCCCAAAACGCTTGCTGGCGTCGACTAAAGTCCCTGACCGAAGCGGACATCCTGCAAGGATCAAGCGCCCGGGTTGCCCGCGAGCGGCTTGGCCTCAATCTGGTTGTTTTTGTGATGCTACGGACCCGCCATCATTCGGCGGAGTGGTTGCAGGCCTTTCGCCGGCACGTCTTAACCATCCCCGAGGTGGTGGATTTTCACAGAATAGGCGGCGATTATGACTACCAACTCAAAGTCGTGACGCAAGATATGACCAGCTATGATCAGGTGTATCAGCGGCTGATCGACAAGGTCGAGTTGGACAGCGTCACATCCTATTTCGCGATGGAAGCCATTGCCGAGAACCGCCCACTGCCGCTCTGACACAAGGCCGCGCGCCCGAGTGCAGTGTCTACCCCTCGGACCGCTCTTCGGACGTGCGGTTTTTTTCATATTGCGTTGCCACTGGAAAGGTGGGCAACCACCCTTCGCGGCGCACCGTCCAAAGCTCGTAAGTTGGTGTAAACTGGGACGGTGTATCCAGCGCCCCCAAATTCACTTCGATTTCATCCCCCGACACCGCAAAGACCGACGACCCGCAGCGTGGGCAAAAATGGCGCCCCTCATAGCTGTGGGTTAATCCATCAATCGACACCGCATCTCGTGGGAATATCGCCGAGGCGTGAAACAACGCGCCATGATGTTTCCGGCACTCCAAACAGTGGCATACCCCCACGCGATAGGGTTGGCCTGTGGTGGTCAACCGAACTGCCCCACAGAGACATCCGCCCGAATTCTGTCCCATCTGCCCCCCCCCTTTCTCTCACATGCCTGCTCTCTGAATACGACACTAACCTAAAAATGAAAAAGGCCGCGCAGAATGCACGGCCTTTCGAAATCTTTGAGGAATGGCGAAGATTAGTTCTTCGCGTAGAATTCCACGACCAGGTTTGGTTCCATGACAACTGGGTAAGGCACATCGCCCAGACCAGGTGCGCGCACGAATGTCGCGGTCATTTTGGAGTGGTCGGCGTCGATGTAGTCAGGAACATCACGCTCGGCCAGCTGAACTGCTTCGAGCAGAGCAACCATTTGCTTGGACTTGTCACGAACTTCGATCACGTCGCCTTCTTTTACACGGTAAGAAGGGATGTTAACCTTTTTGCCGTTCACTTTGACGTGGCCGTGGTTCACGAACTGACGTGCGGCAAAAACGGTTGCAACGAACTTGGCACGGTAAACAACCGCGTCCAGGCGACGCTCCAGCAGACCGATCAAGTTTTCACCGGTATCACCACCAACACGCTCGGCTTCGGCGTAGATGCGACGGAACTGCTTTTCGGTCAGATCGCCGTAGTAACCCTTCAGCTTCTGCTTGGCGCGCAGCTGAATACCAAAGTCGGACAGCTTGCCCTTGCGGCGCTGACCGTGCTGGCCGGGGCCATATTCACGACGGTTAACTGGGGATTTAGCGCGGCCCCAGATGTTTTCGCCCATACGGCGATCAATTTTATGCTTGGCAGACGTACGTTTAGTCACGGCTGTTCTCCTTCTAAAAACGAAGCCCACCCCGAAACCGGTATGGGCTACTATGAAGGGCGTTGTCCTCTAGTCTGATCAGACTTGACAGGAATCCCCTTGCGAGGGCCACCAACACCAATAGAGCCGCGCTTATATCTGCGCGGCCCTCAGAGTCAACACGGGATTGACCGAAATTTGAAACCCTAAGCCGCCTCGTGGCGCAGCAACGCGGCCTCGGTATGCGACAGGTTCCGACGTGCAAACCCACCATACCCATGTGGATCGCGATCCAAGCCCGGCAGATGCGCCAAAAGCCGGGTCCGGTCCGCATCGGTCAAGGCATCCATGGACGCATTTGCGGGATGGTAACTCTCGGTTTCGACACCATTTGCCCAGAGGATTTGGTGACTGGGCAACAACAGATGAATATAGGTGACTTGCCGAACGGACAGATCCACCCCAACCGTTGTGCCATTGATCAGGTCACGAGCCGCCACCAGAACTTCGGGCGTGTTAAACAGCGCCTGAGCTGCGGCACCGCGCAACAGCATTCTATGCGCGGGCGAAACCAACAATTCTGCATCAGGGCGATCAATCCCAAGCGCCCCTGCCCGAATGCGGATCGGCCGCAACTTGGGCATGACGAACAGACGCGCGCCTGTCATGCGGCGATTCCCGATCCATTGGATTTGCTGGGGACCACTATCGCGCGTTTGAACCTTGTCACCTTCGCGCAACTCTTCGACCAGTCGTGGTCCAGTTGGCGTGGATATGCGCGTGCCCGGCGTAAAGCAGATCACCCCACCTTCGCCTAGGGCATCCTGCCCACGATCCGCGCCCGTCAATGAGTGATGAACCACCCATAGATCCGTGTCGCGCGGTGGCATCTGATCAAGGAACATAAGCAAAGGCGTACCGCCGTTTGCCACCTCGATCACTGTCACTGTATAGCTCTGCGCCCCGTTGGTTACGACAAAACTCTGATCCATCAGAGGGTCATCAACCTCGATCGCGTCTACATCTGTTCGATGCTGCACCGCCGCACCAACAAGCCGGCGCACTTTGCGCGCCGCCTTTTTCCGTAACGTATCTTCACCGTCCGCCTGATCCAAACGCAACAGCCCTGCCGGGCCCTCTACACACACGGGTTCCCCGTGCCATGACCATACTGCCCCTGCGGTGAGTGATTCCAAAGGGGCGGCCTCAAGGCCATCTAGATCTGTTTGCGCCCAGGAAATGACGAACGTGCCACGAAAGCCCGTCTTCATCTGCCCGTATGCCTGCCATCATTATTTTTTTATTATTGATAGGTTAACAAAACAGTTCTCCTAAAGGAAGGCAATTGTTTCCAACCTTTTAGGCCGTGTTCTTAACGCCTCAGTTCGTCTCAGTTCGACATTTCATAGGTCCTGCAAAACCCCACAAAATTGGCCTGCAATCAGGATCAGCGAAGAATCATTTCACCACAAATACAATCACTTGGTGTTGCACGGCAGACTACGAGCTCGCCCCATCTGCACAAAAACGCGCGAATCGAAGGCGGCAGCTATTACCAGCACTCAAGAGGCCAATTCCGAAGGCATCTTGGGCCAGATACAGGAAGCTGAAGTCCCGAAACGCAACACCGGAGCATCCCTTACGTTACTGCTGGAGATCTCGAGCGCCCGAATTTCCAACGTTCCCTCGTCAATTCAGATATGACTCTTACGCCAGATACGTCGCTTTGTGCCGCCATACTTGCCGGCATTCCACTCACCTTCACTCTCCGCCTTGATACCAGTGCTGTCGATCAAGAGGTTCAGTGGCCCAGTGCCGCCGTGATATAGCAGGCTTACTTTTAGCGTTTGTTGTCGGCGGCAAAGAGTAAAAAATCGAGCGCCGCCCAATCCACACCAACGAGCTGCAACAAGCTTTGTGCAAAACCAGTGGTCTGCCGCAATGGCAAGGCCCGCATTTTTGTTTCGCGCGCCTTCAAGGTCGCGATATCAGCCTCGTCCACTGCAATGTTGACCAAAGTTTTTCGGCGAAACCCGGTGTCTTCTTCCAAGGTGTCATCGAGCGTCTGCCACATCTCCATCGAGGCTTTGGAGAGAGGCACTTCGGCCAGATCCCGCCCCAGCAGGCGGACACCCCCCGCATTCACGCCAGATGCATGTCGGGCGATATAATCTTTTTCCAGCACGATCACCGATGCGCCATCTTTGGCGAGATGATAGGCGGTCGAACAGCCTTGCAGGCCTCCTCCAATAATCAGGACATCAGCATTCATTCTGCGGCCTCCGAAGTGCTGGACTGAAAGCGGCTGAGCTCTTCGAGGCTGAGCAGCCGTTGCGGGCTTCGCAGGCGGTAGTAGCCGACCTGTGATTCCGGCTCTTGGCGCCAGGTCGGCCAATAGACTGCTGACAATTGGGCCGCATTGACGCCCCTGACAAGGCCCCATACCGCAACGGGTCAAGGACTTTAGAGCATTCGGATCACGCGCACCTTGGTCAAAGCCGTCTTTCAGGTCTTTCAGGCTGCGCTCCTCGCAACGGCAGACAGTAGTGTCCATTTGTTGTGGCAGGCAAAGGCTTTTGCTCGGACCATAAAGCTGATCAATGAAACGCCGAAAGGGGGCCATCTTGCCAAGGGTGGCACGGTCCTTTCGGGCTTTAAGATTGCGCGTTTCAATCGTGAGCCGCCCCAGTCGTGTAAGGATATTCAGCGCTGACAGCCGCCCGGCTGATTGCGCGGCATCCGCACCAGTGATGCCGGCGCCATCGCCCGCGACCGAGACATGAGGGATTGAGCTCTGCCCCCAGGCATCAGTCTGAACCTGCCAACAGTGCTGAGCTGTGTTCCAGATATGGCTGAGCCCCATCGAACGTGACATATTGCTGTGGGGGATCACTCCGTGATGCAGGAAAACATGTTCACTCAGAACGCGCTGTTGCCCCTTTTGGCAGTCAAACTCCAGGCCACTGGCTTTGCCCTTGCCAAGGACGCGCAGATTGCTGGCGCCCCTAAAAACGGGAATTCCGGAGGAGGCGATTTCCCGCATCAATCCCAAACCTTTGCGCAGCATTGGCCAGGAGCGCAATGCGCCGGGGGCTTTGGGCAGAGATGTCAGATAGTTGCGACGCGGGGTGGTGTCGACCAAGGCTGCGACTTTGACGCCAAGGCGCAGATACTGGGCGGTGATCAAATAGAGCAAGGGACCGGAGCCCGCAAAGATAGCATCTTTCGCCACAACCGCATCCGATTTCAACATGACCTGTGCGGCCCCTGCGGTCATGACACCGGGCAAGGTCCAGCCGGGGATCGGCATTGGGCGTTCCATCGCGCCAGTGCAAAGCAGAATTTCGCGTGTTTGAACCTGCTGGGGAATACCATCCTTTGAGTACAGAATGGTTCCGTCCTCGCCCACATGCCAGACATCGGCCTCGCTTTGATGCTCTGCGCTGCAGGCTTCAAAACGCATGATCAGACTGGAACCATCCGTGTAGTCCGGGCCAAGTGCACTGGCATCCGGCAGCGGGCTGTTTGCAGCTGATCGAAAGATCTGGCCACCGGCACGGGGCGCGCGGTCCAGAACGAGGATCCGTACACCGGCGTCGGCCAATGTGATAGCGGCACTCATCCCAGCTGGACCAGCGCCAATGATGACACAGTCATAGGTCATTCAGAGATGCCTCCTAGCGGGGCTCGGGATGTTTCGGTGATATCTTGTGTTCGAATGTCCATTCCTTCGCTGACGCGGCGCAAACAGGCTTGTTGGTTGGGGGTTCCATCAATCTGAACGAGACATTCAAAGCAAACACCCATCGCACAAAACGCGCTGCGGTCTTCGCCTGACAGGGCTGCCTTGCGGGTCGTTTCCTGTCCGGCCAAGGCCATGGTTGTCCAAACGGATTGGCCCTCTGGCGCAGCCACGGGTTGGTTGTTTACGGTCACGGTCACCGTTTTCGAAGGCGTTGAGCTGAGCGATGAAAACATGTGGGGGATCCTTGGAAAGGCCGGCGGACTACACGGCAGACAAGAAATTTAAACGGACAAGAAGATGAGACAGGGCGCCAAAAAAGTGGCCGCCCTGTCCCGTGTCGCGCAGTGGGGAGAAATTACTGCGCGATTTTGTCGAGGATCGACTGACCCCATTCCTGACCAACATCTTCCAGAACCTGCGGCCAGACCTGGGCGGCGGTTTTGGCCAACTCATCATCGGTCAGGGAAACAATCTTGGCGCCGTGGTCGGCAAGTTTTTGTTCAAACACGCCCTGATCCGCTTCGGCGGTTGTCCAGCGGGTGGCTTCAAAATCAAGCGCGGCCGCTTCCAGTGCCGAGCGATCACTATCGCTCAGCTCGGCCAGAGAGCCGGAGTTGATGATCATGTACCAGACTTCAAAGTGGGTGTTCACAGGAACATAGGCGCTGGTCACATCCCGGAACGAGGCATAATAGCCTTCGGCGCCGGACCCAACGACACCGTCAACCACGCCGGTCTGAACGGCGGTGAAGGCTTCGGAGAACGGAATGGGCGAGCTGATGTAGCCAAGCGCATCTGCGGTCAACTGAAAGCTCTTGATCCCGGGGACGCGCACCTTGATGCCTTTGGCAGCCATCGGATCCCCGGGCGAAACCGGATCAGTGTGCAGTGCTACGCCACCAAAATAGACGGGATAAGCCGCCAGCATGGTGATGTCCTGCTTGGCATACAGATCTTTCATCGCACCGTGGATAGCGCCGCCGGGACCATAGATCGCTTTGGCCTCTGACCAGTTGGCCGCAACATAGGGAAAGGCGCTGATCTGCATGCGGCGATCAACGGCAGTGGCTGCGGGTTGGACCGCCATATCAATGGCACCAACCGAGATGCGCTCTTGTACTGAAGTGTAATCGCCCAAAGCAGAGGCGGGGAACAGGTTCAAATCAAGCGATCCATCAGTGGCGGCAGATACCGTCTCAGCAAAGGCGCGTAGCTCATTGTCGATGGTTGCGCCCTGTGGGCGGATATGGCTGAGCTTCAAAGTGTCCGCTGTCGCAACGCCAGCCGTAGCCAGAACAGCAGCCGCAAGGCAGGTCGATTTCAGGAAATTCATCATAGGTTGGTCTCCTCCAAGAGTTGTGATGATGTGAGCGGGGTTTAGTATCCAAAGTAGCGGGGCAGCCCGAGCGACAGGTCCGGCCAGAAGCTGGTCAGGAAGACGACGGGGAGATAACCCAGCAGGATCAGGGTCATGGCGGGGCGGATCACCTTGGTGACCGGCACTTTGCCGATGCGAGCACCGAGATACAGGATCGAGGCATAAGGGGGCGTAACTCCGCCCATGGCCGTGTTGACGCCCATGATGGCGGCGAACTGGACGGGGCTGACCCCGATGGCCTGCATCAGCGGCAGCAAAAGCGGCGCGATAAGGATGATGGCGGTCACATCGTTGACGACCATCCCGACGAGAAACAGCAGGACATTGATCAGGATCAGCAGGATCATCTTGTTGTCGGTGATTGAAAAGATCGCTTCGACCAGCGCCTGAGGGATGCTTTCCAGAACAAACATCTGGCTCAGGATCATCGAGAACAGGATCATCAACATGATCGCGCCGACTGAGGTCGCGGCTTCACGCCCGGCCCCTAGGAATGTCCGGATGTCCAAACCGCGGTAGATCAGGAAACCGACGGGAATAGCATAGATCACAGCAACAGCAGCGGCTTCGGTCGGGGTCATGATGCCACCATAGATGCCGCCAAGAATGATCACTGGCATCAGCAGTGCTGGGGTGGCTTTGAAACCCCGGCTGCTGGCTTCGGCGACAAAGGCTGCCCCTTTGGGCGGCTCATTCAGCTTTAGAGGGAATTTGCGCGCCATACGGATGTTCACCAGCGAAAAGCTGAGCATAATCAGCAGGCCGGGGCCGAGGGTTGCCAGGAAACAAGCAAGGATCGAGGTATCCGTCACCCAACCATAAACGATCATGGTTACTGAGGGCGGGATGAGCAGACCCAGAAGCGAGGCATTGGCGATCAGCGCCGTAGCATATTCCCGTGGGTAGCCCTGTTTCTCCATCTCGGGGATCAACAATGGGCCGATGGCTGCAACGCCGGTCAGGCCCGAGCCTGAAATCGCACCAATCAGGGCGCAGGACACAGTCGCCACGACACCCAATCCACCACGCAGATGGCCGATGAAAATATTCACAAAGTTCAGCAATGATGCCGCAATGTCAGAGACACTCATGATGGTGCCAGCAAGAACAAAGAGCGGAATAGCCAAAAGCACCGGGTTGCCCAGTTGCTGGAACCCCCAAAGGACATTGCCTTTCATGACCACATCACCGAGGTAATACATCACCATCAGGCCAGCGCCGAAACAATAGGGCAGCGGTACGCCTAGGGTCAGCAAGACGACCAGAACAAGTACCGCGAGAAGAGCGATTTCAATCATCAAAACGGTCCTTTGCAAAAATTGTGCGCAGATGGGTTAGCAGGTGTCCGGCCGTGAAAAACATCATCAGGACGAGGCCAATAACCAAAGAGCAATCGACCCAGAAGGTGGGCAGGTACAGCGTGGGGCTTTCGCGCCAGACGCGCAGAGAATACTTGGCGAAATCCCACGCCCAATAGGTGAGCCACATGCTGATGATTAGGCTGATGACCTCACCTATCGCCGCCAAAATCTGATGCTGGCGTTCGGTTGTGAGGAAAATCTCCAGCACATTGGCGCGGATATGCGTGTTCTCCCGCGACGCATTGACGGACCCCAGAACATAGAGCCACAGGGTTGGGAACAGCAGGCTCTCTTCCAATCCCATGACCGGGATTTCCAGGACATATCTGGTGATGACCTGCACAAATTGGCCCAATGCAACAACGCAGATCAGGACCGTTAGCAGGATGCTGGCAAAGCGTGTCATGAACCCCTCCGACGTAGCGCAAGATTGTCCTGCGCTGATCGGTAAAGGGTTGCGGTGAGAGGGCATTAAGTCAAAACGATTAAGTTGATAGAAAAATAAAGTTGCTTTATGTACTTTAAAAAAATATAGGAAAATCAACTCGCCATGAACCTCAGCTTTCGCCAACTTCAGGCCTTTCGAGAGGTCATGCGCACCGGATCTGTCTCCGAAGCGGCCCGAATCCTTGGCCGGACTCAGCCAGCGGCCAGTGCCCTGATTGCAAATTTAGAAGCCGAGCTTGGCTTGTCTCTGTTCCGGCGCCAACGCGGAAAGATGGTGCCAACGCCAGAGGCCCGCTATTTTGTTACGGAAGCCGAAGCGATCCTTGATCGACTGGCACTATCGACCCGCACCATGCGCGAAATCGGAGAGTTGTCTCAGGGACGTCTCAAAATTGCCTGCATGCCAGCCGCCTCACAGGTGATGATGCCGCAACTCGTGTCAGAGTTCTTGAAGGACAAACCAGACGTCAAAGTGTCGCTAATGATGCGGGCATCGTCCGTTATTGAGGAGTGGATTTCATCGCAACAATACGACATAGGGTTGTCTGAAACGCCGACGGGTTCAGGCGCACTCGATACAGAGGATTTCCAGCTGGCCTGCGTCTGTGCGCTCCCAGCAAATGATCCATTGGCCCAAAATGAAGAAGTAACCGCTGCAGATTTGAATGGCTTTCCCATGGCTGCCCTCCAAGAGGGGCATCCAAACCTCATCGATACCCAGCGGGCTTTTGCTGCTCAAAAATCTGATTTTGTTCAGAGATTTGAATTGAGAAACTTTCATCCAGCCATGACCCTGGTTGAGAATAATCTGTGCTATTGCATCTGCGATCCGATTACGGCTGCCGGCTACATGAAGGCGCGCCCGGAACCTCACCCCATCGTGTTCCGAAAATTCAATCCACGCGTGGTTCTGAGGGTTTCGATCTTGCAGCCTTCACACCGTCCTCCTTCAACCTTGGCCACAAGCTTCGCTGAAAGTCTGAGCCAAGATTTACGTCAAATTCAGGAGCTGTTCTAAGAAGGTGACCCACTGGGGGGATAGAACTCCCATGCTGATGCCACCGGAGCCAAGGGGCCAAGGTCAACATCTCGTGCCGACTGTACTGTGTCTTCAAATTTACAAAGGTCACAATCTGCGCGTTACCGACCTATCCAACTCGGCGGATTACCCAAAGGGTCCGAGCGTGGGATCCCTCTCGCCATCAGGTGTCTACTTTTGACGCGACAAGACCCTTCTACAGCAGAGTGGCAGCATCAAACGAACCGCCGTCGGCACGACACTCAGGTTTTGAAAACCCGCGCCCACTCGCAAGCCAGCCCTAAAACGTTGGGCCGCATCGAATTCTCACATTTGAAATTGAATGTGTTATGCTGCCATTAGAAACACAACCAGTGAGATTAATATGAAGACCCGGAACACACTGCTTTCAGCTTTCTTTATTACATCAGCTTTATCCACTCAGGTGTTTGCCCAAAACTTTGATGTTGTTATTCTTAACGGCCGGGTGATGGATCCCGAGACCGGGTTCGACCAAATCGCAAACGTTGGCATCAACAACGGCTGGATCACCAAGATCACAGAGACTACCATCGAAGGCAGTGAAACCATTGATGCAACCGGCCATGTCGTTGCTCCGGGGTTTATCGATCTGGAACAACACGGGTTGCGGCCGTTTGGGATCAAGCTGAATTTGCGAGATGGTGTGACAACGCAGATGGATTTCGAAGTTGGCGCTCTTAATATTTCCGAATGGTACGCCGAACGTACAGGCAACAGGCAAGCCAATTTTGGCACCGTGGTCGGGCAGGAATTCGCACGTATGCGGGTGCATGATGGTTTGGCCCTCGAAGGGCCGAATGTCTCGATGCCGTACTTTTTTGACTACCGTATCGACGCTGCCAAAGATGGCGTTGATGGTTGGTCCGTCACGCGCAGCACTCTGGACCAGATGAATCAAATCACTGCAACACTTGACGAAGGTCTGCGTCAGGGCGCGTTGGGCGTTGGCTCAACCATTGGCTATGCGCGCGAAGGCATCACAACCTATGAAATGTTTGAAGCCCAGAAAATCGCTGCCAAATATGGCCGTTTGACCGCCGCCCATCATCGCTTTCACCCAAGCGCGTCAACCCCAATTGAAACCGCCACGGGTGCGAATGAGCTGCTCACAAATGCAATGGTTCTGGGCGCGTCCCTTCAGCTCCACCATACCAATGACTATGGCTGGTGGGAGATCGAAGAAAAGATGCAACTGGCGCGCGCGCAAGGGCATAATGTCTGGTCAACCTGGTATCCTTGGACCGCTGGATCGGGAAACTATGGTGCCTCCATTCTCGGCCCAGACAATTGGGAAGGGTCGATGGGATACAAGTATGAGGAAACCATTTTTGATCCTCAGCTGGATAGATATGTCACCAAAGAAGAGTTCCTCGCGTTTAAGGACTCTGAGCCCGGGCGCACTGCAATTGCCTTTAGCCCCCCGCGCGAACAATGGATCAAAGATTGGATCAAAGTGCCCAATTTTGTGATCTCGGGCGATGGGATGCCGGATTGAACGAAAAGGGAGAGCGGCTCGAATGGGACTCACCGTTTGAGGATTACGCAGGCCACCCCCGTTCCGCCGGATCACATGCAATCCTGTTGCGATTGGCGCGCGAAAACGATGTCCCGTTGATGTTCTCTTTGTCGCAACTCAGCTATTGGGCCGCCAAACAATTGGGCGACGCCGGGATCAAAGCGATGGATGTACGTGGCCGCATCCAAGAGGGAATGATCGCCGATATCACCATTTTCGACCCCATGAATGTCACCGAAAATGCCACGTATTCCAAAGGCAAGAACGGCCTGCCCTCTACCGGAATTCCGTATGTGTTGGTTCATGGCACAATCGTTGTCTCTGACAGCAAAGTTCTGAAAGACGTAAACCCCGGGCAAGCTATCCGCTATCCTGTCGAAGAGGTGGGGCGCTTCGAACCATCGAACAAACAGCAATGGCTGCGCACATTTACGATCGACACCGGCGGTGCCCGCCCAACGCTCTATGACGACATCCTTGATGATCAGTCCTCGCTTGAGCTTCCTCAATCTAGTGAGCCGGTGAACTATCGCATAGCCAAGGTCGACTTGCCTCAAAACAAGCCGCAAGATTGGTTTGCGCAGCCCAATGCAGTCGACGACTCCGAATTGTTCCTGTGCCGCATTCATGGCGTTTATGAGGATCAGGCCACGGCACAGCAGGACTGGACACAGGCTGTGATCGCCGGAAATTCACAGGCTTCAATGTATGACCCACAGATTGTACCGGGCGCCAGCCGCAACTGAAGTCACAGGGATTTGAGGTGCCGACATGAACCTGAACCTGCAAACTCTAGCTGCGGCGCTGGTCCTCTGCGGGGGGACACCGCCCGTTCTGGCGCAGGGGTTGGGTGGTCCATCCTCGGTTGAGGCAGAGCTAGAGCCGGGGGATGGGCTGACTGATCCTCAATTTCGATCTGATTTCCCCGCAACTTGACGCCAGGGTGGTTCGCATGGAAAGACGGATTGGCTGAAAAGGGGTTTCGGTTCAACCTAGACTACCTTGCGCTTGGACAATCAACAAATGCGGACATTGGCACTGGCGAAGCAGCCAGTGGCATTGTGCGGTTCTATGGCAATTGGCAGGCGACCAAACTTGGTTCGGTGACCTTCAAGTTCGAAAGCCGGGATGCCTACACCCCTGTTGCACCGCAATTCCTTGGGCTGGACGGCGGGGCCTTGTCGATAACGGGGACCGCCTTCAACGACAATGGCGTGTTATTAACCAACCTGTTCTGGACCCAACGAGCAGCCGACGACTCGTGGACATTGCAGGTCGGTCAGATTGATGTGACCGATTTTCTTGATATCTACGGCGCTGTCAGCCCTTATACCGCGTTCCAAAATCTTGCCTTTAACACCAACCCAACCATCAACGCTCCCAACCCGGGTCTTGGAATTGCGGGCGGTGCAAGGTTGGGGAACAACTTTTATGTCGTCGGCAGTTTGGCGGATGCCAACGCGGATCCAAGCAGCCCTGACCTTGATGTGTTTCGGGATGGCGAACTCTTCAAAAGTTTGGAAATTGGGTACACATCTGGGTTTGATCGTATCTACCTCGACAACATTCACCTAACGCTCTGGCATGCCGACGCCGCCGACAACGGCAGCCGGCAAGAAGACTACGGAGCGGCATTTTCTGCGGCCTGGCTGGTGGACAACACCTGGCTCCCCTTCTTTCGCGCGGGCGCATCCAAGGGAACAGCGGCTCTGTACAACAGATCCGTCTCTGCGGGCATCGGCTACTACGGGCGTAACACAGACGGCGCAGGGATTGGGCTGAATTGGGCCGAGGCAAACGGGGTGCCAGGCAGCCAAAAAACAGTTGAGCTGTTCTATCGCTTCTCCATTTCGCCGGGGCTTCAAATTACTCCGTCGATCCAGTTCATTGATAATCCACTTACAAATCCCAATCAAAGCAACATCACGTTAATTGGCCTAAGAACGCGCATTGTTTTCTAAGACCGCCCAAGCAGACCTTCAAAGGGAACGACATCTTGAGCAACACAAGAGCGAGGCCGTGAGATACCACACAGGCGCCACAAACCTAGGCCCTGTCCAAATCCTGTTGCTGTAGTCAGACCTACATGCCGTTGCTTACTCGTGCTCTTAGTTCTTACCCTATGCATAGCTTAGAATTGGTATGCTCAGATAATCCAATTTTGGAGCTTAATACCTGTCCGTTCCGGGCCTAGCAAAGGGAAACACCCCCATGACACGAGGCCCGCCATGACCCAGCACGCCACACCCGCAACCCTCCCCAGTGTTTGCCCGCTAGATTGCCCCGACACCTGTAGTCTCACTGCACACGTCCGAGACGGAACCTTGATTGCAGTCAAAGGGTCCAAGGCGAACCCCTATACGGATGGTGTGGTTTGCAACAAAGTTGTACGATATTACCCTGATTTCGTACATGGCGCGGCGCGTTTGACCCATCCGTTGAAACGGGTTGGTCCGCGTGGGTCGGGCAACTTTGAACGGATCAGCTGGAGCAAAGCGCTGGATCTGATCCACGCGGCCTTTTCCGCAGCCATCGACAAACACGGTCCCGAAACCATCCTACCGTTCAACTACGCAGGCCCCCACGGTGAATTGGCCGCAGGGTCCATGGACCGTCGGTTCTTTTACAACATGGGTGCCACGATGCTGAACCGTGGCCCATTGTGCGGCGCAGTGCGCGGCGGTGCCTATGCCAGCATCTTCGGCAACGCGCCGGGCATGCCACCAGCTCAGGTGCTGCATTCAGATCTGGTTTTGGTCTGGGGCAACAACGTGACGGTATCCAACCTGCACCTCGCGCCCTTGCTCAAAGAGATGCGCAAACAAGGCGGCAAGCTGATCATCATCGACCCCAAGCGCATCAAGATCGCGGAACAATGTGACATGCACATTCAGATCAGGCCCAACACGGACGTCGTGTTTGCCATGGGCTTAGCGGCCGAGCTGGAGCGGCGCGACGCCTTGGATCGTGCCTTCATCGACGAATGGGTGACCGGCTTTGACACCTATATGGCGCAGGCACGGGCCTACAGCATCGAAAAGGTCCAAGAAATCTGTGGCATCCCTGCCAAAGAGTTTCACGCCGTTGCAGACCTGATTGTGGCCGCGAAAAACATGGCGTGTTCCTTTGGGAACGGGATTGAACGGGGCCGCTCTGGCGGATCAGGATTGCGGGCCGGGATGGTATTGCCCGCCCTCACCGGTCACCATGGTCGTCTGGGCGCTGGGGTTCTTGCGAAATCCGGTGTCGCTACGCCGAAAAACCAACCCCGGCTGCACGGTAATCAACTGATGAAGCCCGGCACCCGCGTGATCAACATCGTTGATCTGGGCGTGATGCTCCAAGATGACACGCTGGAAACGCCAATCACCGCCGCGATGATTTACAACCACAACCCGGTGGCCACACACCCGGATCAGGCAAACCTGATCAAGGGCCTGATGCGCGAGGACTTGTTTCTGGCAGGCAGTGATGTGGTGATGACAGACAGCATGGCACTGTGTGATGTAATCCTGCCGGCGTCTTCGCATTTTGAGCATAACGACGTGTTCGGCGCCTATGGGCAAAACTATCTGCAACGCGCCGCGCCGGTGATCCCTTGTGTGGGTGAGAGCCTGCCCAACACCGAGATTTTTCGTCGCCTCGCCGCCCGCTTTGGCTATGACGACCCAGAGTTCCGCGCGGATGATGTTCAACTGATGGATGACGCGATCAATTCGGATCATCCGCAGCTCAACGGGCTCAAAGGCAGCGATTTACCGCTGGATCAAGCCATTGAGATCACGGCCCCGGATGGGGAGCAGATGATCATGTGCAAGACCGTGAAACCGGGCACTCCCTCGGGCAAGATTGAACTGTTCAGTCAAGATTACGAAGATCGGTTTGGCTTTGGCGTACCGCGCCATGACCCGGTGCAACAGGACCGTCCCTTTGCCATCATCACGCCCAGTTCGGACAAACGCACCAACGCCACCTTTGGTGGTCACGCAGCCTCCCAAGGGGTGGAAGTGGTCGAAATGCACCCCGTGGATGCTGCGGCGCGTGGGCTCAGCGAAGGGGCTAAGGTCACCGTTTTCAACGACCGGGGGCAGGTCACGTTGCAATTGAAAGTGACCGATGCCACCCGCCCCGGCGTGCTGTATTCGCCCAAAGGCACATGGCGCGCGACCTCTGACACCGGGTTGACCGTGAACGCGTTGATCCCATCAGACATTCGCACCGACATAGAATGCGGCGCTGTTTACAACGAGACCTTTGTGGATGTGCGCCCTTACTGACAACGCGACAACGACACAGGTCCGGCTTACCCCGTCATCGGCAAATGGTGGGCTGGCCCCTACCCCTTAGCCATGCAGCGCCACGCTGTCACTCGGGGCCTCGGCCCTGTCAAACATGCCATAGTCGCGGATCACCCCGGCCACGCGCAACCGATAGCCCGCGAAAATGCCATCCCGGCCTTTGGTCTGCCCTTCACGGTGCCGCGCCAAGCTGCGCCATTCCGCAACAGCAGCCTCGTCCCTGAAAAACGACAGGGACAACAGCTTGTCAGGATTGGTCAGGCTTTGAAACCGCTCGACTGACAGGAACCCGTCGACCTGCTCTAGCAACGGTTTGAGATCAGCGGCGACATCAAGATAATCCTGTTTGCGCCCCTCCCCGATTTCGACTTCAAATATGACTGCGATCAAGCGGGATACTCCTGTTCGTTCTCTGGCCCAATGCCATTTGGCGACATGGTACAAGTACCGAAACCGCGCCGGTGAAGCAAAGCCTCGTCACGACGCTTTCTGCGCTGCCGCCACACGGTTCTGCAACCCCCGCAAAGCGGCCAGCGTTGCCTCGCCCCCGGCCAAAGCAGCCACCAACATCAACAGGGCGCTGCTGCCCATCTCAACAATCATCCAGCCTGCCACCAGCGGAAAACCAAAGATGCCAATGAAATAGCTAAGCGCGAAAAACTGCAGGGTTTGTGGCAGTAAGTCAGGATCTGCATCATTCGCTGCCATCGCGGCAAGGATCGGGTAGCTGACGCCATAGCCAATGCCGAACAAGAAGGCGACGACCAGATACATCGGCAAGTTACCTCCGATCCCGAGGAACAGAACCACCGATCCAAACATCACATATTGCAGGGCTGCGATGGTCAGATAAGGATTAGCGCCCCCCTTGAACCGCGCCAAGACCACGCGAAACAACACCACCGTCAGGGTGTAGGCAAGGAAATAGTCGGCATAGTTCAACCCGCGTTCATCGGCAAACACGGTTTGAAAGTTGTTCATCCCCGCAAAGACCGATGCCCCCAAGCAGACCATGATCACCGGCAACCGGGCGCGCGACCCCATGATCGCCCGCACAGCAGCGAGCGATAAAGAGGAACGCGGTTCGGGTCCGCTGGCGGCCGAATGTATGCGGACGGCGGTAACGATGACAAAAAAGATCCCCCCCGCCACGGCGCACAACACGGCCGTCACGAAAAAGGCGTCGTTCACGGTCAGCCCAACGCTTTCCATCATCGAGGCCATCACCGGCGACAGGCCAAACCCAGCCATCAGGGCCACGGACAGGATCGCAAAATACCGCACGCGCTCGTCTTGCGTGACCAACCGTGTCAACACGATGGGCGACAGCGCATAGGTCAACCCCCAGCCAAATCCCAATGCAACACTCGCCAGTACCAAAAGCCCGCCGACACCCCCCGCCAAGCCATAGGCCGCCAGCGCAACCGCAATGGACAGACACGCCACGCCCAGCGTCCGAACCCGGCCAAACCGGTCCGACAGGTGCCCCGCGTAATAGACCGTGATCAGGGTTGAAATCGTAGTAAGAAACAACATCACGCCCACGGTTTTTTCGTTTGCGCCAAAGCCTTGGA
>CBCYME010000014.1:0-31716 GCA_965183835.1 Paracoccaceae bacterium
CCAACACAGGCGAGTTTCCCTGAGAAATCGAGGGGAACGGGATCATGGTGCGTCAAATGTGGCAGGCGCAATGAGAGGCGAAATCTGCTCGGAAGAGAGACCGGCCATAAACGAGATGACGCGTTGATCCGGGCGAAACGTAAGGGCTGAAAGAACTGAACCGGCGACATCTGCGGTGGTGCCAAGGAAGATGACCTCGCTGGCATCAATGACGCTCTGATTGTCCGCAATTTCGATATGTGGAAACGTCGCCCTTAGATGTTCCGATTTGGCCGTGCTGCGATTGCTGACCACGATCTTATGCCCATCATTCGCAATGCCGGTTATGACAGCACTTGCGATTGTTCCAGTTCCGATAACGCCAATTTTCATTGCATATTACTTTTCTGTTTTGGGTTGTTGGGGGCCATTATCAAATGTCCTTGACCAGCCGGAGGGCATCATAGATCGCGGCGTGGGTGTTGCGTGCCGAAACTGCGTCGCCAATTCTGAACAGATGATACCCTTGGTCTGCGTCATCCGGTATCTGTGGAATGCCATCTAGCAAGTGATTATAATTCACCGCACCCTTGTTGAGGCTTTGATCTTTGAGCTCAAAGTACAAATCATCCAAGGGCATAGTGCCATAATTGACAACGATCTGATCATACGTGGCTTGATATGTGTGGTCGCTATAATCTGTGCCGATGGTGGCTGTCAGTTGATTGCCTGCGCGCGCCACCCCGGTCAGGCGTCTCGTCACCGTAAAATGGACATCCTTTGATTGAAGGCTGCGCATATAGGGAACGAGGTTCATCCCCATGATGTCAGGCGCGAATGTCCGGTCCGGGGTCATGATTTCGACCCGGGCTCCTGAAGCGGCTGCAATTTCCGCAGCTTGCAAGGCTGGATGGTCCCCGCTTTCATCATAGATCAGGATCGACTTTGCAGGTTTCACATCGCCGGAAATGATGTCCCAGCTTGAGGTGACATGGTCTGGCTCCGCATGAGTTTCAAACAGCTGCATGTTCGGCAACCCCCCAGTGGCCACGATAACCACGTCGGGGTTCTGGGCCAGAACATCTTCGGCTGTGGCCCATGTGTTAAAGTGGAAACACAACATCGCGTGACGCACATTGGGCCATGCGCCAATCGATAATGCCTATCATTTCGCGTCGCCGTTGGGATTGCGCCGTTAACCGGACTTGCCCTCCGGGATCCGCCGCAGCTTCGAACACGGTGACGTGGTGGCCGCGTTCTACCGCGACACGGGCGGCTTCCAATCCGGCAGGGCCCGCCCCGACGATAACGACCTTTTTGGGCGTCTCCGCTGGCGAGATATCATGCGGCATACTCAACTCACGCCCTGTCGCGGCATTGTGCAGGCACAGGGCCTCTCCCGCTTGATAGATCCGATCCAAGCAGTAAGTCGCGCCCACGCAAGGGCGAATATCGTCTTCGCGCCCCTCGGTGATTTTGCGGACGATATGGGGGTCCGCCATGTGCGCGCGGGTCATGCCGACCATATCCAAAAGGCCACTGGCCACAGCATGACGGGCAGTGGCTACATCCGGGATACGGGAGGCATGAAAAGTTGGCATGCCGGTTTCCTTGCGCACAGCACCCGCAAAATCCAGATGGGGCGCGCTTTTCATGCCTTGGACAGGAATAATATCGGTCATGGCTGGGTCGGTGTGGATGCGCCCACGGATGACATTTAGGAAATCAACCTGACCTGTGTCGCGCAACCGCTTAGAGATTTCCAGACCCTCTTGGGCAGAAACCCCGCCGCTTTGAGCCTCGTCTGCGGTATAGCGTAGACCCACAATGAACTCGGACCCGACCCGTTTTCGGATCGCATCGAGCACATCCATCGTAAACCGAAGACGATTGTCCAAAGTTTCTGCGCCATAAGGCCCTTCGAGAGTATTGGAAAGTGGTGACCAGAATTGGTCCATCAAATGGCCATAGGCCTGCAATTCGATCCCGTCCATGCCTCCGGCCTGCATCCGTTCAGCGGCGTCAGCATAGTCCGTTATGATGCGGTCGATGTCCCAATCTTCGAGCTTTTTGGGAAATGCGCGGTGTGCCGGTTCGCGATCTGCCCCCGACGACACCGAGGGCAGCCAGTCGCCTTTGTTCCATCCGGTGCGCCGCCCAAGATGGGTCAGTTGGATCATTACAGCGCAGCCATGGTCATGACAGGCATCCGTGAGGTTGCGAATCCATGGCACCACTTCGTCTTTGTAGGCGAGAATGTTGTTAAATACGGGCGGGCTGTCTCGCGAGACAGCCGCAGACCCGGCTGTCATGGTCAGGGCGACACCCGCTTTGGCTCGTTCTTCGTGATAGGCACGATATCGATCCTTGGGCATGCCATCTTCGGGGTAAGCCGGTTCATGACTGGTGGTCATAATCCGGTTTCGAAGGGTTAGATGTTTCAATTGATAAGGCTGCAGCAGCGGATCTGTGGACATTATGGCTGAACCTCTCAATCGATCTCTGTAAAGGTGCGGGCTTTTTCCAAAGAATGGGGCAAATCATACGCCATGTGCCAGAGCAAAAAACCTCATAGGCGCATTAATTTAACTCACCTTTGCATCGCGCAGAGAGGGGCGTCTTGGCTGATAGAAAAGGTCGGTAAATTGTGTTGAATGCTCAGGCTGTGCCAGAAAAAAAACTGCCCTCCGGGTGCGAAAATTGCACCGGAGGGCAGGGTCGTTCGTGAGTGGTGGTGGTATTTGTATGTGTTGTACTTGTGAACCTTACGCCCAGCGACCGCCAAAATCGGCGGGGACCAATAGGTTGTCGCGATTCAATCCCGCTACATTTTTCTCGCCACAAAGCGCCATTGTCGTATCAAGCTCTTTATGAATGACTTCCAACGCTTTGGTGACGCCAGCTTGCCCCATCGCCCCTAAACCATAAACAAAAGCGCGCCCAACGTATGTGCCCTTTGCCCCTAGGGCGAGGGCCTTTAGAACGTCTTGGCCTGAACGAATGCCGCTGTCCAAATGCACTTCGACGCTGTCGCCGACGGCGTCCATGATCTCTGGCAGAACGCGGATCGAACTTAGAGCCCCATCCAATTGACGCCCGCCATGGTTGGATACGATAATTGCATCCGCCCCTAGCTTAGCCGCCATTTTGGCGTCTTCAGCATCCAGAATCCCCTTAAGGATCACTTTGCCGCCCCATTCATTCATCAGCTTTTCAACCTTGCCCCAATCCAGGCTTGGATCGAATTGCTCGGCCGTCCAAGCCCCGAGAGAGGAGGCATCGGAAATTCCATCAACGTGGCCAACGATGTTGCCGAACTCGCGACGATGCGCTCGCAACATCTGCAAACCCCAGGTCCACTTCGTCATCAAGTTTGCGATTGTGCGTGGGGTCAGTTTTGGTGGGGCGGACAGGCCGTTCTTGAGATCTTTGTGACGCTGCCCAAGGATTTGAAGGTCTAGTGTGATCACCAGAGCCGAACATTTGGCATCTTTCGCGCGCTGTATCAGACGGCTGACATAATCGGTGTCTTTCATCGTATACAGCTGAAACCAAAAAGGTTTGTTGGTATAGCTGGCCACGTCTTCGATCGAATTGATCGACATGGTTGAAAGTGTGAAAGGCACGCCGAAGTCTTCGGCAGCCCGTGCGGCTTTCATCTCGCCGTCTGCATGTTGCATGCCCGTCAATCCGACCGGGGCAAGGGCAACCGGCATTGACACATCCTGTCCGATCATCTGACTCGCCGTGTTCCGCCCAGTCATATCCACTGCAACCCGTTGGCGCAGCCGGATCTGGTCGAAATCCGACGTGTTCTCGCGAAACGTCTGCTCGGTCCAGCTGCCGCTCTCGGCATAGTCATAAAACATCCGCGGAACGCGTCGTTCATAGATGCGTTTGAGGTCTGCGATATTGGTAATGACAGGCACGAATGGCACTCCCTCGCTAATGTGGTTAAGTTTTATTACCAATTTCACAACCCAGATGCAATCGCAGATCGGCACCGTTAAGCGGCCATTTACGAGTTGAGCATACTTTTGACGCACAGAACGTCGGAGGATGCCATGAAGGGCGTTGTTTTTGTTGAACTATTGCGGATGGCTGAGTCTGTTTTAGGTGAAGATGCTGTGGATCAGGTGCTCGATCAGGTCGATTTAGAATCCAATGGTGCCTTTAGCGCGGTCGGTAACTATCCGTGTCGAGAGCTTCTTAGTTTGGTTGACGCGTTCGGAGCGCGCCTTGATGCACCGCCAGAAGCTTTGCAGGTGAAGTTTGGGCATTGGATGTTCGGCCGATTTGTTGAAGGGTACCCCGAATTTTTCGAAGGCAAACGGGATGCCTTTGAAATGCTTGAGGCGATCGAGGGCGAAGTTCATGTCGAAGTGAGGAAGCTATACCCAGAGGTAGAGCTCCCGAGTTTTGCCACCGAACGTCCGCTTCCATCGCAATTGCGCATGGTTTACGAATCTGACCGTCCCTTGATGCATTTCTGCCTTGGCTTGATCGAGGCCTGCATCGCGCACTTTGCAGATCAGGCAGATATTCAAATGGAAGAACAGTCGAACCCAGGAAAGTTTCGAGCCGAGTTTTTGATCCAAAAGGCGGCCTGAGCTGAATGTCTGAAACGTCTCATCCGTCACCCCCAGCGGTGTCTCGCCGCCGCTACGAACGGGCTCTGATCGCCAGAGAAGAGGCAGAGCGGTTGCTCGAGGCCAAAAGCCGGGAATTGTACGAAGCCAACCAAGGTTTGCTTAAATCGAAATCGTGGCTGGAAAATGCGGTTCAAGAACGCACTGTTGAACTTGAAGCCGCCCGTATCGCTGCCGAGGCTGCGAACGAAGCCAAATCTGTCTTTCTGGCTTCGATGAGCCACGAAATCAGGACCCCCTTGAACGGGATACTGGGGATGGCGCTGGCGCTATCAGAAAACGGTCTTACGGATGAGCAAAACGCGATTGTTGATGTCATAAGGGACAGTGGCTCGCTGTTGTTATCCGTCATCAATGACATTCTCGACCTCTCAAAAATTGAGGCTGGAAAGCTCGAGTGTGAACACGTTCCCTGTGGATTGGGTGCGCTGTTTGCATCAATTGAAAAACAGTATCAGCTGAACGCGCAGGAAAAAGGGTTGGATTTCCGGGTGTCCATCCTCGAGGGCGCTGGCATCTGGGTGAAAACGGATGCAACGCGACTGCGTCAGGTCGTTGGAAATTTGTTGTCCAATGCGATCAAATTTACGGACACAGGTTGTGTGGTGATGACGGCTAATGTCGTCCCCCTGAAGGGCGGGCGCTCTAGGCTGACAATAACGGTCACGGACACAGGCCCAGGAATCCCAAAAGATCAGCAAACGCGTCTGTTCAAGCCATTTTCGCAAGCAAATGCCGGTATCACGCGTAACTTTGGCGGGACGGGGCTTGGCTTGGTTATCTCGCGTCGAATTTGCCAGGAAATGGGGGGAAATCTAACCCTGAAAAGTGATGCCGGTCAGGGGGCCGAATTTGTTGCGTCGGTCTTGGTCGACCCCTGCGCCAGCGAAGATGTGAAAGGCGAGGATCTAGAACACAGCGAAGCGGTGATCACAGGTACGTGCTGGCGGGTTCTGGCGGCCGAAGACAATCGCACCAACCGACTGGTTCTACATCACATGCTCAAGCGGTTTGGCCTGCATCTGGAGATGACAGAAAACGGCGAACAACTGATTTCGCGCTGGCAGGCGGATTCTTGGGATTTGATCCTAATGGATGTGAATATGCCCGTCATGGATGGGCTGCGGGCCACACAAATTATCCGTGATCAAGAACATGATGAGGGGAAAGAGCCGATCCCGATTATTGCGGTCTCAGCCAATGCGATGTCACATCAGGTAAATGGATATCTGGCGCACGGGATAACGGATCACGTGGCCAAGCCGTTGCGCCGCGCCGAACTTGTACGGGCGATGGCAACGGCTTTGACCTCAAGTTCTCAAGATTAGGCGCGGTGGGCACCATCCGACAGAGTTTTTACAAATGCCAGAACCTCTGCGGTGGATTTGCCCTGTGCCAGTTGGCTGACAATTGCACTGCCGACCACGGCCCCATCTGAAAGGCTGGCGATGGTTTCTGCGCGTTCCGGTGTGTTGATGCCAAACCCCACAATAATCGGCAGATCAGTGGCCGCTTTCAGGCGCGCCACTTCGGGGCCGACGTCGTCCGCCTGTGCTTCGGCGGCGCCTGTGATCCCGGTGATCGAGACGTAATACACAAACCCCGAGGTGTTTTGCATGACCCGTGGCAAGCGCTGATCGTCGGTTGTTGGGGTTGCAAGGCGGATAAAGTTCAGCCCAGCCGCCTGCGCAGGCAGGCAGAGTTCGTCGTCTTCTTCGGGCGGTAGATCCACAACAATCAAGCCATCAATGCCAGCCGCTTTTGCCGCCGCAAGAAACGCATCAACGCCCATGGAATAGATCGGGTTGTAATAGCCCATCAAAACAATCGGGGTCGTGTCATCGGTTTCACGGAACTGACGCGCCAGATCCAAAGTTTTGTTTAAGGTCATGCCCGCATCCAAGGCGCGTTGTCCGGCCAGCTGGATAGTTGGGCCGTCCGCCATTGGATCGGTAAAAGGCAGGCCAAGCTCGATAATATCGACGCCTGCACCGGGCAGACCTTTGACCAGTTCCAATGATGTTTCAAAATCCGGGTCACCCGCCATCACATAAGAAACAAAGGCCTTTTTGCCTTTGGATTTTAGATCTGCGAATTTGGCGTCGATACGGGTCATGGTCTGCATCCTTTTCGGTTGAGACTGATGTGCAGAAACTTGGCGGGAAAATCAATCCCGGCTGGGTCCAGATCGTGAGAAGAATGCGCTGAAACCGTACGATAGAGGGGCTGGACTGTACAATTCGCTCTGAATTTCCGGTAAATGGCCGCCTAAGTACCGATTGAAAGCGCGACCTTGTCTTGCGTCTTAGCCTCTAGCTGCCTAGAAGCAGCCGTCATATGGCTTCAGGAGACCGACAATGGGCTTTAAAATGGGAATCGTGGGTCTGCCCAATGTTGGCAAGTCGACCCTGTTCAACGCGTTGACTAAAACCGCAGCAGCACAGGCGGCGAATTTCCCGTTCTGCACAATCGAACCCAACGTAGGTGAGGTCGGCGTGCCAGATGCGCGCCTTGATAAACTCGCCGCGATTGCGGGATCAAAGCAGATCATTCCAACGCGTATGACCTTTGTGGACATTGCTGGCCTGGTCAAAGGCGCGTCCCAAGGCGAGGGGTTGGGCAATCAGTTTTTAGCTAACATTCGGGAAACGGACGCGATTGCACATGTTTTGCGCTGTTTCGAAGATGGCGATGTGACCCACGTTGATGGCCGCGTGAACCCGGTCGAAGATGCGGAAACCATCGAAACCGAACTGATGCTGGCCGACATCGAAAGCATCGAAAAGCGGTTGCAGAACATCGTGCGAAAGGTGCGCGGCGGCGATAAAGAGGCCGTTCAACAAGAACGCCTGTTGCGTCAGGCGCTCGCAATGCTCGAAGACGGCAAGCCCGCGCGTTTGATCGAAGTTGACGAAGACGATGCCAAAGCATGGAAAATGCTGCAGCTTCTGACAACCAAGCCAGTTCTGTACGTATGTAACGTTGGTGAATCCGAGGCCGCAGAGGGCAACGCGCATTCTACCAAGGTCGCAGAAATGGCCGCAGCTCAGGGGAATTCACACGTCATCATCTCAGCGCAGATCGAAGAAGAGATCAGCCAGTTGGAAGACGACGAAGCCGAAATGTTCCTGACTGAGATGGGCCTCGAAGAGGCAGGCCTCGATCGTTTGATCCGGGCAGGTTATGAGCTGCTTCATCTCGAAACCTATTTCACCGTCGGTCCGAAAGAGGCGCGCGCCTGGACCATCAAAACAGGTACAGCCGGACCACAGGCAGCGGGCGTCATCCACGGTGATTTCGAACGCGGCTTTATCCGTGCAGAAACCATCGCCTATGACGACTACATCGCCCACAACGGCGAACAGGGCTCAAAAGAAGCGGGCAAAATGCGCGCAGAAGGCAAGTCGTACATCGTCAAAGACGGCGACGTCCTGCATTTCCTGTTCAACACCTAAGCCAAAGCGCGCTCTGATTTAACGGCGCCCGGATTCGAAATTCCGCTCGACCGGGCCGCCATATTCAGGGCGCACAAGCTTTTGGTAAGAACGCCCAGCCTGCCCATCGGGCAGGTGCGGCCAGTTCGACCAGCGCGGATCCGTATCAGGGACATGCGCTTCTTTCTCAGCCTTTTGGTCTTTTGGGTCTGCTGTGCCAGTCGCAGTCGCAAGCTGTGGCAGGACGAGCAGTGCAATTCCTATGCTGGATGCCAAGGATCTCGGTAATGTCATTTTCTAACGCCTCCAGAGGGCTTTTAGGGCCTGTTGATTGGGTGGGTCTGTGGAAAATTCGACACCGTTAGACTGCGTGTAAGATCAATTTAGATCAACTCACCCTGCATCACCCCTGCGTGATCGGGGTCAAGTTATTTAGTCTGTGCCAAATACGTCTTCGCATCAGTATGAAATATTTCAGCGAACAAAGATCAATCTGAAATTGCCCTGATGAAGGCTCATGCCCTTGTACAGCCCTACATGTGTAATAAAGGAGAGGATGTCGTGTTGGCGTGGTCTGATCTGGACCGGTACGAGGAGCTGCTTAATCGCAAGACTGAGCAGATGCCGTTTGGGGACCAAAATGGGTAGGCTGGTTTCTGTCTGACCGAGCACCACTTTCAGGTCGAAGGGATCGAAACCACGACCAACCCGTTGCTTTGGAACATGCACCTCGCGGCGAACACCAAGAACTTGATGGAGGGCAGGTGGGCATGGCGCTGACGGCGCATCTCCCCATGCGGCTGGCCGAAGATATGGCGATGATCGACAATATGTCCGGTGGTCGCTTGTTCTGTGGGTTTGTGCGGGGCAAGCCGAACAGCTGTTTAGCTTAGCCTATAATATCCCACCCTATCACGCGCCCATGGGCCTGTCTGGAAAGGGACCTTTAATCAGGTGATTGATCAGGTCGGCGCGTTGAAAGAGAAATACGACACCGAGGAATTCGCTGTCTGGCACCACGTCGGATACTTTGAACAAGACGAAGATCTGGAGAGGCTCGAAAACTATTCCAAAGTCATCAAAGCATTCTCGTAACGCCAATTCGGGGCGATGATTTACCTGTCGCTCCCTAAATCTGATCAAAAGAAAACCCTTGGACGAATCAACCCTCTGACGTAAACGGCGCTTCCACACCGCCTTTTACTCAGCAGCAGGTCCACCTTATTGAAACACTCTCACGACGCACCGCATTCCGTTTATGGCGTGGACAAATGGGGCAAGGGCCTCATCGTGGTGACGGACGAGGGTGAGATCGGCCTGACCAACCCACTGGCGCCCGAGGCCCCGGTGATCAGCCTGCCCAGTATCCTGCACGACCTGGACGAACGCGGTATTAAGTCTCCGATGATCCTGAGGGTCAGTTCGTATCTGGAAAATGAGATCGCCCATATCAACGAGAGCTTTGCCGACGCCATCGCGCGTGTGGGCTACAAAGGCAGCTATCGCGGGGTTTTCCCGATCAAGGTGAACCAGCAGGCGCAGGTGATCGACCGGATCGTCGAGTTCGGGCACAAGTTCAATTACGGGCTTGAGGCGGGCTCCAAGCCCGAGCTGGTGATTGCATTGGCGCACCGGCTGGCCAAAGAGGCGCTGATTGTGTGCAACGGCGTCAAGGATGCCGAATTCATCCAACTGGCGATCCTGTCCCGCAGGTTGGGCTTTAATACGGTGATCGTGTTGGAAAGCCCGAAAGAGGCCGACACCGTGATCGAGGTCTATCGCGAACTGGGCATCGAACCGCTGCTTGGGGTTCGGGTCAAGCTGACCAACCAGATCAGCGGTAAGTGGGAGGAAAGCTCGGGCGACCGGTCGGCCTTTGGCATGAACACCGATCAATTGGTGGCCGTGGTCGACAAACTGCGCGATGCCGGGCTGATCCAGTGTCTCAAGCTACAGCACTCGCATCTCGGGTCTCAGGTGCAGGATGTGAACGATGTACGCCGCGCCGTGGGCGAGGCTTGCCGATACTATACCGAACTGACCGCCGAGGGCGTGCCCTTGACCCATCTGGATTTGGGCGGCGGCATGGGGGTGGATTACACCGGCGAAAAGAAAGCGGCCGAGAATTCAATCAACTACACGGTTGAAGAATACTGTGCCAATGTCGTCGAAACCGTGGCCTATGCCATGGACGAGGATAAGGTGGCACACCCAACCTTGGTCACGGAAAGTGGTCGCGCCGTGGTTGCGACCTCGTCGATGCTGGTGTTCAACGTGTTGGAGTGCACGCTGTATGATGCGCCAACTGCGCCGGATGCAGATCCCGACGACCATCACCTTGTTTCGGATCTTGCGGCTGTGCGCGGATACCTGAAGCCCGACCGGTTGCAGGAATGCTGGAACGACGCGAATTTCTATCGCAACGAGCTGCGCGCCCTGTTTCGGCGCGGCTATGTGGATCTGCGCCAAATGGCGCGGGCCGAACGCATTTACCTGAATCTGATGGCCCGCGTCAAAGCGCTGGTTGCGGCGCAAGATGGCGAAACGGATGTGGACGATCAGCTGGAAAAGCTGGCCGACATCTACCATTGCAACTTTTCCCTATTCCAATCGCTGCCAGATGTCTGGGCGATTGACCAGTTGCACCCCATCGTGCCGTTGCAGATGTTGAACCAGACCCCGGATCGCCGCGCGGTCCTGTCGGATATCACCTGCGATAGCGATGGTAAGGTCGATAAATTCATTCTGGCCGATGGTGTATCGCCGTCCCTACCGGTGCATTCTCTGCCCGAAGACGAAACCTATTATCTGGGTGTGTTCTTTGTTGGCGCCTATCAAGAAACGCTGGGCGATCTGCACAACCTCTTTGGCGACACAAATGTGGTGACCATCGATCTGCGCGCTGACGGTGGGTTTGACCTGCTGCACGAGCAAGAGGGCGACACGATCTCACAGGTGCTATCTTATGTTGAATTTGACCCGACAGATTGCGTCGCGGCATTCCGCAAGCTGGTCGATGGTGCGATTTCGGCTGGAACGCTGAAAGCCAGCGAACGCAAGCTAATCATTGGGGCTTATCGCGACAGCATCAATGGCTATACTTACTACGAATAATACCCCACCCAGAGGAGATTTGCGCATGGGTAAGACACTGGTTGTCGGTGCAGGGGGCGTTTCCCACGCCGCAGTGCACAAGATGGCGATGAACAGCGATATCTTTACCGATATCACGCTGGCAAGCCGCACCAAGTCGAAATGTGATGCCATCGCCGCCGCCGTCAAGGACCGTGTCGGCGTTGAGATCAAGACCGCCGCACTGGACGCATACGATGTGGCCGCGACTGTTGCGCTGATCAAAGAAACCGGGGCCGAACTGTTGGTCAATCTGGCGCTGCCCTATCAGGATCTGGTGCTGATGGACGCCTGTCTTGAGGCCGGGTGCCACTATCTGGATACCGCGAATTATGAGCCCGAAGATGTGGCCAAGTTCGAATACCACTGGCAGTGGGCCTATCAGGACCGCTTTAAAGAGGCAGGCCTGACAGCGATCCTTGGCTCTGGTTTTGATCCGGGCGTGACCTCGGTGTTTGCCACGTGGCTCAAGAAACACAAGCTGGACACCATCCGCCAGATCGACATTCTGGATGCGAATGGCGGTTCCAACGATCAGGAATTCGCCACCAACTTCAACCCGGAAATCAACCTGCGCGAAGTGCTGGCCGAAGTGCGCCATTGGGAAAACGGTGCATGGCACGCCAGCCCGGCGATGACGACCAAGGTGGAATATGACTTCCCCGCCATCGGCCAGAAAAACATGTACCAGATGTATCACGAGGAACTGGAGTCGCTGACGACCCACTTCCCCGAGATCGAGCGCGCCCGCTTTTGGATGACCTTTGGCGATGCCTATATCATGCACGCCAAGGTGCTGGAAAACGTTGGCATGACACGCATCGATCCGGTGATGCACGATGGTCAGAAAATCATCCCGATCCAATTTTTGAAAACTCTGTTGCCCGATCCCGGTGATCTGGGCAAAGAAACCAAAGGTAAGGCCTGTATCGGCGACATCGCCACGGGTCAGGCCAAGGATGGATCGGGTGAAAAGACCTTCTACATCTACAACATCTGTGACCACGAAGAGTGCTATGCCGAGGTTGGATCGCAAGCCGTGTCCTATACGACTGGTGTGCCCGCGATGATCGGTGCCGCACAGCTGCTGAAAGGCAACTGGAAAGAACCCGGTGTCTGGAACATGGAACAGTTGGACCCTGACAATTTCATGGACATGCTGAACGAACACGGTTTGCCGTGGCAAGTTCACGAGCTGGACGGCCCGGTCGACTTTTAAGGTATCCGTAAAAAGAGGTGCCCGGTGGCCAAGGTCGCCGGGCAGTCACATCCACACGCAGTCGGGCGCTGCCCCTGCCTCATTCGGAGGGTTCATCTTGTCCGAGATGATGACCACTCAGGCCGGTGATGCCGGCGCTTTCCGCAGCTTTGATATGTCTCGCGTACCGACACCGTGCTTTGTGGTCGACGAAAAGGCGGTTGAACGGAACCTGACTATTCTAGGCGATATTGCGGATCGCTCTGGGGCGCACGTCCTGAGCGCGCTCAAGGCGTTTTCGATGTTCGCTTTGGCCCCGATGGTCCGTCAGCACCTTGGCGGCGTCTGTGCGAGCGGCATCTTTGAGGCCCGACTGGGACGCGAAGAATACGGTGGCGAAGTGGCCACGTTTTGCGCGGGATACAAAGACAGCGAGATAGATGAAATTATCGCGCTGTCCGATCATGTGATTTTTAATAGCCTAACGCAGAAAGACCGGTTTCTGACCAAATGCCAGGCCGCTGGTAAACAGGTCGGATTGCGGATCAATCCGGAACATTCCGAGGGCGAGATTCCCAAATACGATCCCTGTGCGCCTTGTTCCCGCTTGGGAACGCCTGTTTCTCAACTAACAGGTGAAGTCCTGAATGGTGTCGATGGCTTGCATATGCACACGCTGTGTGAGCAGGGGTTCGAGCCTTTGGCGCGGACTTGGGCAGCGGTTGAACCGCGCTTGGCGCCCTATATGGATCAGCTCAAGTGGTTGAATTTTGGCGGCGGTCATCACATCACCCGCGATGACTATGATCGCGAGACTTTGATTGCGTTCATCAAAGAGATCCGAGCCAAATACGGTATCGATGTGTATTTGGAACCCGGCGAAGCTGTTGCTTTGGATGCGGGAATCCTCGTTGGTGAGATCGTTGATCTACCGCAAAACGGAATCGATCTTGCGATCACGGATATCTCGGCAACCTGTCATATGCCCGATGTGATCGAAGCCCCCTATCGTCCGGCTCTCATGGGGGAAACCGACACTGGCCACACCTATCGTCTGGGCGGGCCGTCCTGTTTGGCGGGCGATGTGATTGGCGATTACACGTGGACCGAGCCCTTGCAGGTTGGTGATCGTTTCGCCTTTCTGGATCAGGCGCATTATTCAATGGTGAAAACCAACACCTTTAACGGCGTACCCCTGCCGACCATCGCGCTGTGGAACAGTGAAACAGATGTGCTGCAGATCGTGAAGCAGTTCGGGTATGATGACTTCAAAGAAAGACTCTCATGAGCATTTTCCTCGACAGTGAATTGAGCCCCTCCGAGCGCGATTCAAGTGCCCGTTTTCGCGTGATCCCGATGCCATTGGAACGCACCGTTTCTTATGGCTCTGGAACTGCCAAAGGCCCCGAAGCAATCATCGAGGCGTCGAATGAGCTGGAACGCTTGTGTCAGGGCATAGAACCCTGCGCGCAGGGCATCGTGACGGAACCAGCCGTGGACTGTACCGGCGACATGCCTGATGTGATGGAGCGTTTGGCCGTGCGTACCGAGACGGCAGTAAAGGCTGGCAAAGTTCCGGTGACGCTCGGCGGGGAACATTCGCTAAGCTATGGTGCCGTGATGGGTGTTGCACGGGCTTTGGGCAAACCGGTTGGGATCGTTCAGATTGATGCACACGCGGATTTGCGAGTGGCCTATCAGGGCAACACACACTCACATGCGTCTGTCATGCATTTGTTGGCAGAAGAAGGCGTAAAGCTGGCGCAGTTCGGTGTGCGTGCACTTTGTACACAAGAGGTCGAAAATCGTACGAAATACGGTGTCTTCCATAAAGATGCCGAAGATTTGGTAACGGCAAACATTCACGCGGTCGATCTGCCCGAGGATTTCCCCGAACTGGTTTATGTCAGTTTCGATGTGGATGGGCTGGACCCGTCTCAAATGCCTGCAACCGGAACGCCAGTGCCGGGCGGTCTGGGATATTACCAAGCGCTGCATCTTGTTGAACATGCCCTGAAGGGGCGGACCTGCGTTGGGTTTGATGTTGTCGAACTGGCACCTGATGGCAATGCCGCTTGGGATTTCACAGCGGCGCAGATCGTTTATCGTCTGATGGCAGCAGCGGCCGCATAGAATAGAAAGAGGCGCACCCGGATGGATGCGCCTTTGTCGTTTTAGTCCGCGTCAGACAACCCAGACCCGGCCCCAAGCAGCCGAGACTCTTCGGTCGCCGGCGCATAGGTTCGCCCAGTCAACTGAATGAGGGCGGCCCAATCTTGATCACTCGGTTCTGCTCGGGTGTGGGTCACAGACACAGGGACGGCTTGATCCGTCGTGTGGACAGTTACGGCGCTTGCTACAGGTGTGCCGTTCAAAGACAGGGATAGATTTCCCCCATCGGTCACAGCAGATCCACCGTCCCAATCAACCCTGATCGATTGTCCGTTTAGGCGCGCGGCAAAAGGGATCAAAAACAGGGGCGACAAAACCGAACCTAGATTCAAGCCAGATTGAGAGATCTGGGCAGAATGATCTGACAGGGAAGCCCCGGCGATCAATGGGCACAGTTGCCCGGATGCTGCCGTCCATTCATTGTCCAACGCGGTTGGGCTCATTTTTGAAAGGTCCTGACCGTCCGTTGCGGACAAGAGATCCGCAAGTATCCCACACCCATCCAGACCTTGAGCGCAGAGCCAGCGTGTCGCTTTGCCTGCCTCTTCGGCAAGGCCCCAGCTATAGCCAGCACCGCGTGCGGCCTTCTTTGCGGTGACTTCGACTTCGTTCAGGGACAGGTTCATGACGACACCTCTGGATAGACCCACAGGTCTGCGTTTCCTTGGTTCAGGTCTTCGGGATAGGGCGCACCGGCATACATGCTTATCCGCACCCAACGATCTGATCGTGGATCAAAATGCGTGGCGCCAAAGAAGGCAAGTTTGGCACGCAACATGTCGATCGGTAACACTGTCGCGCTGATCGTGTTGTCGTGGATTTCGCTATAGGGCGCCATGGCGTTGATTTGTGCGCGCCGGATTGTGTGACGATGTTCTGGGTGACGTAGAAGGAACTCTGCAACGGGTTGTCCTGCGTCCCAATCCATCATCGCCGCATGGGCAAGGGAAGCATCGCGGGCCGGGGCAAGGGGTTGTTCGTACTCGGCGATTGGCTCATCAAATCGCTCGCCCAGCCGGGGTTCCAACTTTTCTTCGGATACATACCAAGCGCGCGCGATGTTTTCGCGCGACCCCCAATCAATCCCCAAAGCCCAACCAAAGCTGCTTTCGATCTGGTCGCGAGTTTGCGCAATCGTCTGACGACCATCAATGACGAAGGCATCCTTGGCGTTGTCACACATGTCTTGTGTCAGGGCGTCCACCAAATCGCCGTATGGTTCTAGCATCAGCGAGGCGAGCAGCTCTTGCGCATCCTCTGACAGTGTCTCAGCTGCCCATCTGTGCAGGCGATCCCACGGGTGATCGTTGAGCAGATCATCCCCGGCAATAAAGCCGCTGATGGTTTGCAGATCCTTGCGCAAAACAGACAGTTTTTCGATCTGGATTTCATGGGCAGAGTGCCAGTTGTGGATCGAGGTCTCACTGCGGCGCAACAGGTTGCGAAAAGTGGTGACCGCGTCGAGCGTGGCAGTTTCAACATTGCGCACGCGGGCGATGGCTTCTTCGCGGGCCATGATCCAGTTGTTGAACAGGACCGGGTGGTTGACGATGAAAGGGGCCATGCCCAAACCCGTCGAATTGCCAATCCCGAAATCGCGCGCCAAGGCAGGGTCTAATGGAACCGACGTGTCGCCACCTTTGGCCTGTGCCATGTGCTGCACCAGATCGCGCACAAAGGCACGTGTGAGAAACACAGACAGCATTTCAGCCTGAAACGGGGCGTTCATTTCGGGGCGATCCGCCAGCTTTTCGCGATCTGCTGCACCGAACTTACCAGACCCATAAACAGCCGTGGTGCGCATCAGATACCCAACCTGCGCAATCTGATCTGCATCCGGTTGATGACCTGCGGCTAGAGAATCCACCACATGGGCCCAGAGCCGGCCTGAACGGTTCGCGCGTGACAGTGACAGCTCTTTTTCACTGACCCGGCCCGCTTCTTGCAAGGGGACGTTTTGGGACAGGCGGTCCACATCTTCGGTGGTGGGAACCCCATCAAACAAGGCAAATGTCGCATCCCATGCTTCGGCAATGACACGGTCCGAGCGCAATTCAGCTGGCAAGTCATGTGCAAAGGCCACCAACGAATAGGTGCGATCTGGTCCCTTTGCGCTGTAAACGGCCCGCCCGACGCCTGCGTCGTTGATGTCAAACACTGGGCGGGAAAATTCCCATCCCTCGCGCGCCATGCGACGCGTGAGGTTGCGCATAAAGCTGAGGCGGCATTGGTGCAGCGATCCCAGCCGCGACAGGCGCATCACCTGCGCCGGGTCGCGTCGTTCAATCGTGGTTGTTGGTGCGTCCAGCATGGCGGTTATCCCTGCGGTGTAAAGTTCTCGGCATAGAACCGATACCAGTTTCCTCCCATGATCCCGGTGACTTCTTCCGGGGTCATACCAATCGCTTTGAGGCCATCCTCAAGGTTGCCAAAGTGGCGGTTGTCTTCGTACCAGTTGGGCATAGGGGGAAAACCGGGCGCTGCGGCTGAGCCTTCGCCATAGTCGATTTCCTTGCTCCAGCGGCCAACACGCATCCATTCGACAACGCTGTCGGGTTGATCTTGGCACAGATCCGAGCCGATCCCCAAATGTTCAGCGCCATAGAGATCTGCCGCCTGTGCGATCATCTGGCAAAAGCTTTCCAATGTGCACTCCGATTTCCCCTTTAGGTGATGAGGGTAGAGCGAAAAGCCCAACATGCCACCGCGTTCGGTCACCGCGCGGACAACGTCGTCTTTTTTGTTGCGCAAGGCAGGTGCCCAAGAATGCAGGTTGGCGTGGGTAATGGCGATGGGGCGTTCGGAGATTTCAGCCGCTTCGATGGTCGAGCGATCTGCCGAATGGCTCATGTCGACCACTAGACCAACGCGGTTCATCTCTTTGATGACCTGTTTGCCCATCCGGGTGATACCGGGGTCTTCGGCCTCGTAACACCCCGTGGCCAGCAGGGACTGGTTGTTATAGGTGAGCTGCATAAAGCGTGCGCCAAGGGTGTGCACGATTTCCACCAGACCAATGTCGTCCTCAATGGGGCTGGGGTTTTGGAACCCGAAAAAGATCGCGGTGCGTCCGGTTTCGCGGGCCTTGTCGATATCGCTGGCCCACTGACCTTTCATGATCAGGTCGGGGTATTGTTCAAACCAGCGGTTCCACTGTTCAAAGTTCAGAACCGTTTCGCGAAAGTTCTCGTGATAGGAGATGGTTACATGAACTGCATCGACAGTCCGCCTTCGCGCATCTGGCGAAAGATTTTTTCGGACCAATTGGCGTATTGCAGGTTGTCGATGCGAAAATTGGTCATGGAAGTCCCCTGTAAATTTGACAGCCCGTCTGACCCTGAACAGGGATCAGAGCGCCCTCTGGTGGGGAGGGTCGGGAAATATACCCGGCCAATGGTCGTATACATTCGTTTGTGTGAACGGTCTTAGGCCGGTGTGCCTGCACTGATGTAGGCGGTTTTGACGGTTGTGTAGAACTCAGCCGCGTTTTTACCCTGTTCGCGTGGACCATACGAACTGTCACCGCGCCCGCCAAATGGTACGTGGTAATCTGTGCCTGCAGTTGGCAAGTTCACCATTACAACAGCCCGTGCGCGCGTTGCGACGAAAGTGGGTCGCCCGTGCCAGCGACTGGTTGTCACGATGCCAGAGGTCAGGCCAAAGTTGGTGTCGTTGACGGTGGCGAGCGCCTCGTCATAGCTGCTGACTTTGATGACGCTGGTCAGGGGCGCGAACATCTCTTCGCGGTTGATGCGCATATCGTTGGTGGTGTTCAGGAACACGCCGGGGGACATGTAGTAACCCGTCGTGTGGCATGTCCAAACGCGCGCCACCACAGGCCAGTTCGGCGCCTTCGGATTTGCCCAGGTCGACGTAGGCGAGGTTTTCGCTCAGCTGTTGTTGGCTGACGACTGGGCCCATTTGAATGCCGGCTTCCAGCGCGTGGCCAACCTTCATCGCCTGTGTGCCTGCAACCAGTTTCTCAACAAAGGCGTCGTGGATATTGGCACTGTGAACGATCAACCGTGAAGACGCCGTACATTTTTGACCCGTGCCGCCAAACGCGCCACCCAGATTGCCAATGCGAAACTGACAAATCAATATCGGCGTCATCCATTACCGCCAATGCGTTCTTTCGAACCCATTTCCATCTGCACTTTGGTCAGGTTCTGGATCGCGGCGGATGCGATGCCTTTGCCAACCGGAACCGAGCCGGTGAAGGAGATGGCGTTGATCTTGGGGCTTTCGACAAGACGCTGACCGATAGAACCGCCTGAACCCATGACGAGGCTGAACAGACCCTTGGGGATATCCTGACGGTTGATGATTTCTGCCAGTGCCACAGCCGATGCGGGTGTCACGTTTGCAGGTTTCCAAACAACGGCGTTGCCGTAGCACAGCGCCGGGGCGATTTTCCATGAGGCGGTGGCGGTGGGAAAGTTCCACGGGCTGATGATGGCAACGGTGCCGATGGGTTCGCGGCGCACGTCGATTTCAACGCCATCGCGGACGGAATCGGCGTTTTCGCCCAGTTGGCGCAGGCATTCAGCAGCATAGTAGGTAAAGAACTGACCGGCGCGGAACACTTCGCCTTTGCCTTCGGCCAGTGGTTTGCCTTCTTCGCGGCTGAGCAGGGTGCCCAGCTCTTCGGCGCGCTGCATCATTTCGTTGCCGATGGCATTCAGCACGGCCTGCTTGCGCTCAAGCCCATAGGCGGCCCATTCGGCCTGTGCAACACGGGCTTGATCCAGAGTCGCGTCCAGTTGATCGGCGCTGGCTTGGGCAAAGGTGCCAACCAGATCGCTCAGATCCGAAGGGTTACGATTTTCGATTTCGCTTTCGCCAGAGATCCATTCGCCAGCGATGAGGTTCAGTTTCAGATCAGACATAACAATTTCCAATGAGGTTGGCTTGATTGCAGGATGGACTTTGAATGCAGCATCAGTCAAATTCAAATTATTGAAGAAAATTTCAGGAATATTGAAGTATGGCAATCAAGATCGAAATGTTGCGATGTTTCAGTATCGTGGCCCAAACCGGGACATTGGCAGAGGCCGCACAAAGGTTGGGGCGCACCCAATCTGCGGTGTCGATGACGCTGAAACAGCTAGAGGACCACCTGGGCAACCGGCTGTTTGAAAGTGATCGCAAAAACCGGCTGACGCGGCTGGGGGAGCAGGTATTCGAGCTGGCCCAAACCGAACTGCGTCAATTCGATGAAACCGTGAGGGCCATTGAAACCTCTGCAAAGGCGCCACAGGGGGTCATTCGCATTGTGTCGGTGCCCTCGGTCGCGAGTTTGGTGTTTCCGGTCATTGTCAGAGAGTTTACACGTCGCCATCCCGGTATTGATATCGAATTGCGCGATACAGATTCCCAACAGGTGGTGGATGCCTTGACCGGGGGGTATGCGGATATCGGCATTGCCTCGCCCAAACACGTGTTGAACGGTGTTCAGGCTCAGCCGCTGTTGTCAGATCCGTTTGGATTGATTTGTTCTGTCGATCACCCTTTGGCCCAGCAGGTGGAAGAACCTACAATGGATCAGGTTCTATCGGCGGGCTTTGTGCGGAACGATCTGTGCCTGTCGATCGGATCGGAACAGTTTCAAACCGCAAGTGCGCAGGCCAAGCTGTCGGCGCGCAATACGCTGTCGCTGATTTCAATGATCCGGTCCGGGAACTGGGTGACGATCCTGCCGCAAACGGTCGCCCGCATCGCCCCGTCGGATTTGGCGTTTCGCCCCTTGGCAGATCTACAGGATCACCGCCATGTCAGCCTGTTGTTGCGAGAGAAAACGCCGTTTTTTGCCCAGGCCCAAGAGATGTGCGAGGTCATACTGGACACGGATTGGAGCCTGATCGGAACCAACTGATCAGAACGGCATAAATTCCAACAAGTCCCCGGTGGCTGTTCTGTCAATGTCTCCGGGGATCAAAACCAAACCGTCCGAGTGTGCCATGGGACCGAGATGTCCGGAGTGTGTCGTTGATGGGCATTCCACAACTTCGAGTCCCGACTGGTCCATTCCGCAGAGCCGGGCAGGGCGGTATTCGCATCGGCCGGGTTTGTGCCGCAACGCCGTGTGCGCGCGGACCAAACGTCTGGGGGGGACAGCCGCGCTTAGACCGCACAGCCTGTTTAACATGGGTTTGCCGAACACCTGCCACGTCACATAGGCTGATAGCGGGTTACCAGGCAGGCTGACAATCGGCACTTGTCCGAGCCGGGATAGGGTGATGGGTTTTCCGGGCTTGATGGCGACGCCGCTCACAGTGGTTTCAGCCCCCAACAGGTTAAGGGCTGGCTTCACGTGATCGCGGTCCCCGACCGAAACACCGCCTGAAGTGATAACCAGATCCACATCACTTGCGGCGGATGTCAGGGCGTCGACCATGGCGTTAAAGCTGTCGGGCACTTGATAGAGTATGCTTATGTCAGCGACATCGCTTAGGACAGCAGTGAGGAGGGGCGTGTTGACGTCCCATATCGCGCCACCTGTGGCCGCGGCACCCGGTGCGATTAGTTCATCACCCGTCATCAAAAGCGCGACTTTGGGTTTGCGAACGACGGGAACGCTGCCGTGCCCAGCACCGGCGCAGATCGCCAGATGACGTGCGTTCAGGCGTTGCCCGGCTGTCATGACGGTGGTGCCCGTGCACTGGTCTTCGCCCTGTCGGCGAATGTTGCTGCCGATTTGAGGGAGTTTTTCAAAGGTTACAGTGTCACCCGTGCGGGTGGTCCATTCCTGCATTACAACAGTATCGGCCCCGGCGGGCACGGGGGCACCGGTAAAGATGCGCATAGCTGTTCCAGCAGGAAGGGGCTGCGGCGTGTCGCTGGCGGCGCTGGTGCCGCAAACTTGGAGCGATTTGGTTTCATCCAGATCGGCCAGCCGCAACGCATACCCATCCATCCCCGAATTGTCGAAACGTGGAAGGTCGGCACGCGTTTTGATTGGTTCGGCCAGAACCCGGCCGTTTGCTTGGTGCAGAGGCAACTCTTCGGTTGTGGTCAAAGGATCAACCAAAGCCAATCCGCGATTGAGGGCGGTGTCGACCGGCAAAAGCGCGGCTGTAAGATCGCTGGTGTCACAGCCGCATCCGGGGGTATCAATTCGGTCGAACAAAGTCATGGTGTTACCTCTTGGTGCAGGTGTCCGCGGCTGATGGTGCAGTTGAGGTCATGCAGCAGCCCATCGCGCAGGCCATAGATCAATCCATGAATCGCGATTTCGACGCCATTGGCCCATGCGCGTTGGAGGATGGGTGTTTCCGCGACGCGCATGACACCTTCGATCACGTTCAATTCCGCCAGCTTATCGCGTCGGGCTTCATGATTGGTCGACCGGGACAGATCGACTGAATACTGCCGGGCCAACCGGCGAATGGGTTCCAGCCAATGATCGGCCAAGCCATGTGGCAAATCCTCGGTTGCGGCTTTGACACCGCCACAGCCGTAGTGACCGCAGACGATGATTTCCCGCACTTTGAGCGCATCGACTGCGAATTCCAGCGCGCTGAGCAAGTTCATGTCTGAGGAATGCACAACATTTGCCACGTTGCGATGCACAAAGACCTCGCCGGGGGCCAGACCTGCCACCACATTTGCGGGCATGGCTGGTTTGGGTGCGGGGTTCACAGGGGTGTCCATATTGGCCAGCATATCGCGGACCTGTGGACAGCCGCCGTTGGGATCTGGGCCGAATGTAACTTCGGATTCTTCCCAAACAGCGTCGAGCGCATCTAGGTCGGTGGGGTCGTCTTCGGGCTGCTCGAGCAGTTCGGCGACCTTCGGCCAGATGTTTGTGTTCACGTCCAGTTGCCTTTTCGATCTCTTCCCACGCTTTGACGGCAAACCAACGACGAACATCGAGAACACCATCGGCATGGCGAATTGGGTGACACCACCGCCCAGGTTCCCCCAGCCAGCCGAGGTCGCGTTTGCAGTGCCAACAACGTTGGGCGCGAACATCACAGTGGTGTGGTATTGTGTGATGACGAAGGCCGCACCGATCACGCCGATCAGCAGGCGAAAGAACAAAAACGCTTCAAAGCTGTCCGCCAGACCGATCAGGGCGACCGGGAAGGCCCCCAGCATCAGCAAATAGGTATATGACAACCGCGGCCCGATCCGGTCGCAGAGCCAGCCAATAAAGAAGCGCGCGAACACGGTCACCGCAACCGAGGCAATGATCGACCAGCCCACTTGGTTTTTGGTCAGGTTCAACTCGTCGCGCACGATAATCATCAGCGGCGCGATGCCGAACCATGCGAAAAAGCATGAAAAGAACGCAAACCACGTCATGTGGAAGGTTCTGATTTGCACCATCTTCACGTTGAAGAAGTTGCCCCAGAGGCTTGTTGCCTTGTTTTGTAATTCCATCGGTCCCTCCGTCTATTGGCACGAAGCCAAAACAGTTGGAGGAACTCTTTTATGAAGCGGGCCGCGCCCTACTTGATCTATGTCATGCTTTTCGGGGGCTCTGGTCGAAATAAATGAGGGCCCAACAGACGTGGGGTGGCCCGAGTGAAAATGCCGCTCTTGGATGTGGCAGATATCCGCCTGCCGGTTGACAAATATCAATTGGATGGCCGATGTAGATCAAAAGACCCAATTAGGCAGCTGTTGATGCGACCCGAAGATATCCCCGAGATTCGAACTCTGGACCTGTTTCAGAACATGTCTGATGAGACATTCAAGGATCTGGTGCGCGGAGCCTATGTTCAGAACTTCCCGCCGCAGATCGATCTGGTTGAAGAGGGCGATCCGGCGGATTTTCTGCATATCGTGGTTGGGGGATGTGTCGAGCTTTATGCAAATTGGAATGGGCGGGATACGACCATGGCCATGGTGCGGCCGATTTCGACGTTTATCTTGGCGGCAACAATTAAAGACGGGCCCTATCTGATGTCCGCTCGCACCGTTGAAAAGTCACGGGTCGTATTGTTGCCATCCAATGACGTGCGCACCGCGTTTGAGCAGGATGGGGCTTTTGCGCGCTCAGTGGTCAATGAGCTGGCGAATTGCTATCGTTCAGTGGTTAAGAACACCAAGAACCTGAAACTGCGAACGTCCCTTGAACGGTTGGCGAACTATATCTCGCGGAGCCAAATTCGTGCGGGTGCTTTGGAATTTGAGCTGATGATGGACAAGCGCCGTCTTGCTTCCTTTTTGGGGATGACCCCAGAAAACCTGTCGCGCGCAATTAAGGCGTTGCGGCCCTATGGCGTCATGGTTGATGGGGCAAGGGTAACGATCACCAACTTGGAAGACCTTAATCAATTGGCACGACCGGATCCTTTGATCGACGACTTCTCAGTGTGATCTTCTTCGGGACGGGGAGGTATCATCGGCCAGGCCACCCAGTAGCACGGGGTTGATCGGTGAGATGTCTTTTTCTGGAACTGAAGACAAAGAGAACGTGTTTCATGCGGCACTCCTGCTTCCATCTTAGGTTTCCGTCTCTGGCTCTGTTTTTCTCGATTCTGTTTTGGTTTTGTTGTTCCGACTCGGGGATATTTGGTGATTGAGGTGGGGTTTGGTGGGTAAGTCTGTGGATAAGGTGTTTGTGTTGATTGATTTGAGTTTGGATTGTTGATGTATGGTGTTGTGGGTTTGGTTTTGTTGTTTGTAGGTTGTTGATATTGTTAGTTTTCTGATCTTTTCTGTAGTTTTTGTGAATTTTGTGTATTTTAGGGTTGCGGGTATTTGGTGTTAGGACTAGAACCCCCTTCACCGGCGGCGCTGAGGCGCTACTGAGACACACCGGACGGGACGGCGGGAACGCGGAACGGTTCGGGAAACACGGCGGAGAGACGTCGCAGAATTTGGGATATTGGCAAGCGGGCGCGCTGAGGAGATTGGCGCATCTGTTGGTTTTTGTCTCTGGGGCTTAGGTTCCAACGTTGTTTGAAAATTGAATATCTGAAGAGATATGTGGGCGGTTTGGTCTATTTCGATGGATCAGCCTCTTCATATCAACGCCGGTAGGTAAGCACTTTCGAGTGTGATCCGATGACCGGTGTCAGCTTCACTGTTTGGACGGTTTCTTGTTATCTTTGGATAACCTGAAGCACAACAAACAGAAAAGACGCATGATGGTTTCAGTAAGGCCATTCATGTGGATGTGCAGAGGTTCGAACGTCAAGGACATGGTCGCAAGACCATTTCAACTTGAGAGTTTGATCCTGGCTCAGAACGAACGCTGGCGGCAGGCCTAACACATGCAAGTCGAGCGCACTCTTCGGAGTGAGCGGCGGACGGGTTAGTAACGCGTGGGAATATGCCCTTCTCTAAGGAATAGCCACTGGAAACGGTGAGTAATACCTTATACGCCCTTCGGGGGAAAGATTTATCGGAGAAGGATTAGCCCGCGTAAGATTAGATAGTTGGTGGGGTAATGGCCTACCAAGTCTACGATCTTTAGCTGGTTTTAGAGGATGATCAGCAACACTGGGACTGAGACACGGCCCAGACTCCTACGGGAGGCAGCAGTGGGGAATCTTGGACAATGGGCGCAAGCCTGATCCAGCCATGCCGCGTGAGTGATGAAGGCCTTAGGGTCGTAAAGCTCTTTCGCCAGAGATGATAATGACAGTATCTGGTAAAGAAACCCCGGCTAACTCCGTGCCAGCAGCCGCGGTAATACGGAGGGGGTTAGCGTTGTTCGGAATTACTGGGCGTAAAGCGCACGTAGGCGGATCAGAAAGTAAGGGGTGAAATCCCAGGGCTCAACCCTGGAACTGCCTCTTAAACTCCTGGTCTTGAGTTCGAGAGAGGTGAGTGGAATTCCGAGTGTAGAGGTGAAATTCGTAGATATTCGGAGGAACACCAGTGGCGAAGGCGGCTCACTGGCTCGATACTGACGCTGAGGTGCGAAAGTGTGGGGAGCAAACAGGATTAGATACCCTGGTAGTCCACACCGTAAACGATGAATGCCAGTCGTCGGGTAGCATGCTATTCGGTGACACACCTAACGGATTAAGCATTCCGCCTGGGGAGTACGGTCGCAAGATTAAAACTCAAAGGAATTGACGGGGGCCCGCACAAGCGGTGGAGCATGTGGTTTAATTCGAAGCAACGCGCAGAACCTTACCAACCCTTGACATCCTAGGACAACTCCAGAGATGGAGCCTTCCTTCGGGACCTAGTGACAGGTGCTGCATGGCTGTCGTCAGCTCGTGTCGTGAGATGTTCGGTTAAGTCCGGCAACGAGCGCAACCCACATCTTTAGTTGCCAGCAGTTCGGCTGGGCACTCTAGAGAAACTGCCCGTGATAAGCGGGAGGAAGGTGTGGATGACGTCAAGTCCTCATGGCCCTTACGGGTTGGGCTACACACGTGCTACAATGGCAGTGACAATGGGTTAATCCCAAAAAACTGTCTCAGTTCGGATTGGGGTCTGCAACTCGACCCCATGAAGTCGGAATCGCTAGTAATCGCGTAACAGCATGACGCGGTGAATACGTTCCCGGGCCTTGTACACACCGCCCGTCACACCATGGGAGTTGGGTTTACCCGAAGGCCGTGCGCCAACCTCTTCGGAGGGGGCAGCGGACCACGGTGAGCTCAGCGACTGGGGTGAAGTCGTAACAAGGTAGCCGTAGGGGAACCTGCGGCTGGATCACCTCCTTTCTAAGGATGTTCCTAGTCAGCATGAACTTGTTCATACTCGTGGAACACTTAGCAACGGTCAGTATACAAAACTGACCAAACATCGGACCAGGCCGTCCTCATATCTCTTCAGACAACCGCGGCAGCGGCCGTTATCGGCAGCTGTTCGGTGACATAACCACTGAGTGCTGCTCTCGGGTATTGCTTTGCAATATCCTGTCGCACACCGATTTAGTTTTTGAGGTTCAAAAACATAAATCTGGGTCGGTAGCTCAGGTGGTTAGAGCGCACGCCTGATAAGCGTGAGGTCGGAGGTTCAAGTCCTCCTCGACCCACCATCGTCTCTTTTTTGCTTGCAAAAAAGATGGCGAACAACAGTGCCTCGTAGAGGAAAGCGACAGTGCCTTGCGCAGCAAGGTCACGACAGCGGTTCTCTGGATCGCACCATGATGGGGCCTTAGCTCAGATGGGAGAGCGCCTGATTTGCATTCAGGAGGTCAGGAGTTCGATCCTCCTAGGCTCCACCAACACCTTCGAAGAACACATCTTCAAGCATTCGTCGTGAATGTTTAAACGTCTGTTCTTCAGACGAATTGACATCGTATAGAGAGAAAATATCAACACTGTTGATCCTGCCGAGTGTGGCATGCGATCTCAGTTTGGTGTCTGAGCCTTCGGGTTTAGACAAGCATATGACATAGGTTGTTTCCTCGACCTCTCATGTGTTTGCCAGCTGAAAAAGACAGAGTTGTCCAAGTCAAGTATACTAACCCGAGCAATCGAGTTGATCCCCTGCACGGGTGGTCGACCATGAATGGTTGCTCATTGTTCCTGTCCAAGTGGCAGGAGCGGGAAAATGTATGTTTTTGGTTCAGAAAGATAAGCTACAGTTTCTTACCAGCTTCTGTAGTCGATTGACGCAAGTCTTTCTTTTTCTGGATCAAATCAAGCGCGAAAAGGGCGTTTGGTGAATGCCTTGGCAGTAAGAGGCGATGAAAGACGTGATACTCTGCGATAAGTCATGGGGAGCTGAGAATAAGCTTTGATCCATGAATTTCTGAATGGGGCAACCCACCTGATATTCTATTATTGTTAACCGCAAGGTTGCTCAATAGTAGGGTAAACCAGGTACTTTTAGACTGAATACATAGGTTTAAAAGAGCAAACCCGGGGAACTGAAACATCTAAGTACCCGGAGGAAAGGAAATCAATTGATACTCCGCTAGTAGTGGCGAGCGAACGCGGATCAGCCGAGCCAGAGAAGTGACCAGAACATGTTGGGAAGCATGGCCATAGCGGGTGATAGCCCCGTATGGGAAGCTTTGATGGACGTATTAAGTAGGGCGGAACACGTGAAATTCTGTCTGAAGATCGGAGGACCACCTTCGAAGGCTAAGTACTCCTTACTGACCGATAGTGAACCAGTACCGTGAGGGAAAGGTGAAAAGCACCCCGACGAGGGGAGTGAAACAGTACCTGAAACCGAACGCCTACAATCAGTTGGAGGGCCCTTGCGGCCTGACAGCGTACCTTTTGTATAATGGGTCATCGACTTGGTCTATCTAGCAAGCTTAAGCCGTTAGGTGTAGGCGCAGCGAAAGCGAGTCTTAATAGGGCGAATGAGTTAGGTGGATCAGACCCGAAACCGAGTGATCTAGGCATGATCAGGATGAAGGTTAGGTAACACTAACTGGAGGTCCGAACCCACATCTGTTGAAAAAGATCGGGATGAATTGTGCCTAGGGGTGAAAGGCCAATCAAACTCGGAGATAGCTGGTTCTCTGCGAAATCTATTTAGGTAGAGCGTCATCCGAATACCCTCGGGGGTAGAGCACTGGATGGGTAATGGGGCCTTACCGGCTTACTGATCCTAACCAAACTCCGAATACCGAGGAGTACTAGATGGCAGACACACTGCGGATGCTAACGTCCGTAGTGGAGAGGGAAACAACCCTGACCTCCGGCTAAGGCCCCTAATTCATGGCTAAGTGGGAAAGCAGGTGGGACGACCAAAACAACCAGGAAGTTGGCTTAGAAGCAGCCATCTTTTAAAGATAGCGTAACAGCTCACTGGTCTAATTAAGTTGTCCTGCGGCGAAGATGTAACGGGGCTCAAGCCATGAGCCGAAGCCGAGGATGCACATAGTGCATGGTAGCAGAGCGTAGTGTGACATAGTCTCATGTCTCCTTACTGTCTTCGGACAGATTGGAGACGCGAGGCTTTCGATGAAGCCGGGCTGTAAGGCATCCGGTGGAGAGATCACTAGTGAGAATGATGACATGAGTAGCGACAAAGAGTGTGAGAGACACTCTCGCCGAAAGTCCAAGGGTTCCTGCTTAAAGCTAATCTGAGCAGGGTAAGCCGACCCCTAAGGCGAGGCCGAAAGGCGTAGTCGATGGGAACCAGGTTAATATTCCTGGGCCAGGAAGTGGTGACGGATCTCGAAGGTAGTTCATCCTTATTGGATTGAATGGGCTGCTTAGAGGTTCCTGGAAATAGCCCTTCCATGAGATCGTACCCTAAACCGACACAGGTGGACTGGTAGAGAATACCAAGGCGCTTGAGAGAACGATGTTGAAGGAACTCGGCAAAATACCTCCGTAAGTTCGCGAGAAGGAGGCCCGGTTCTTAGGCAACTAGGAGCTGGGGGCACAAACCAGGGGGTGGCGACTGTTTATTAAAAACACAGGGCTCTGCGAAGTCGTAAGACGACGTATAGGGTCTGACGCCTGCCCGGTGCCTGAAGGTTAAAAGGAGGGGTGAGAGCTCTGAATTGAAGCCCAGGTAAACGGCGGCCGTAACTATAACGGTCCTAAGGTAGCGAAATTCCTTGTCGGGTAAGTTCCGACCTGCACGAATGGCGTAACGACTTCCCCGCTGTCTCCAACATCGACTCAGCGAAATTGAATTACCTGTCAAGATGCAGGTTACCCGCGGTTAGACGGAAAGACCCCGTGCACCTTTACTACAGCTTCACATTGGCATTAGGCCGAGCATGTGCAGGATAGGTGGTGGGCTTTGAAACAGAAACGCCAGTTTCTGCGGAGCCTCCCTTGAGATACCACCCTTGCTCTGCTTGATGTCTAACCGCGGTCCGTTATCCGGATCCGGGACCCTGTGTGGCGGGTAGTTTGACTGGGGCGGTCGCCTCCTAAAGCGTAACGGAGGCGCGCGAAGGTTGGCTCAGAGCGGTCGGAAATCGCTCGTTGAGTGCAATGGCAGAAGCCAGCCTGACTGCAAGACTGACAAGTCGAGCAGAGTCGAAAGACGGCCATAGTGATCCGGTGGTCCCGAGTGGAAGGGCCATCGCTCAACGGATAAAAGGTACGCCGGGGATAACAGGCTGATACTGCCCAAGAGTCCATATCGACGGCAGTGTTTGGCACCTCGATGTCGGCTCATCTCATCCTGGGGCTGGAGCAGGTCCCAAGGGTACGGCTGTTCGCCGTTTAAAGAGGTACGTGAGCTGGGTTTAGAACGTCGTGAGACAGTTCGGTCCCTATCTGCCGTGGGTGTAGGATACTTGAGAGGAGTTGCCCCTAGTACGAGAGGACCGGGGTGAACGTTCCACTGGTGGACCAGTTATCGTGCCAACGGTAGTGCTGGGTAGCTATGAACGGACAGGATAACCGCTGAAGGCATCTAAGCGGGAAGCCCCCCTCAAAACAAGGTATCCCTGAGAGCCGAGGTAGACCACCTCGTCGATAGGCCAGAGATGTAAGTGCAGTAATGCATTCAGTTGACTGGTACTAATGGCTCGATAGGCTTGATTTGATCCAGTAAAAGCAAGACTTTTACGGACAAACAAAAGCATACATCACACTAAATACATGACAAACAGACAACGTTGATATTTTCCCTGCGATACAACAATCGCAGGACAGAGGTATTTATTCGGTTTGGTGGCCATAGCACAAGTGAAACACCCGGTCCCATCCCGAACCCGGAAGTTAAGCACTGTCGCGCCGATGGTACTGCGTCTTAAGACGTGGGAGAGTAGGTCACCGCCAAACCTAATAAATACCTCAAATTCTCTAACGATCACAAACAATAAGACTCCAATCAAAACACCGCTTGGAGGCGCAGAGCACAAACGCTCAAAATGGCGCGGGATGGAGCAGCCCGGTAGCTCGTCAGGCTCATAACCTGAAGGTCGTAGGTTCAAATCCTACTCCCGCAACCAATAATACCAAATATATCAAACGCTTAGAACCCGACCTAATCAGTCGGGCTTTATGCGTTCATTCCATGTCAACGCCATCTCAACGTTTGGCGAGTCGCACCCCCCTAAAAGCCGTAATCATTGGTAATCAGCCGAAGCCAGCGATGGTCGGTGACATTCCACTGCATGGAAATAGATTCGCTTGACTGGCATCGCTGCGCCGCTCGTGGCATCACTTGAGCATGATTGAATTCCGCACGCTTCCTGATGATCAACCTGAATTAATGCACTCGCCGCTGCTGCGGGGCGCACTTTTGACGATGCAATATGCCCAGGAGCATGGATCAATCGGCCTCACCCAAACCAATGCGTTCAAACGCGTCTTCGTTCATTGGGCCGTGGAACACTTCGATTGGCCGGGGAAAAGCGCCGAAGAAATGTTCCGCTACAACAAGGTCATCAACGAGTATGAATTCCCGCCTCTTGAGGTTCTGCACTTCCTGCTAATCTCATTGCGCCTCGGCCGGCACTACAAGGGGGCGTTTCGGTTAACGAAGAAGGGTGCTGAGCTGGTACGATCGCCAGGTCGATTGTTTGCCCAACTGATCCCCTACTTCGTGCTCCGCATCGATCATGCGTCCTATGCGCGCTTTGACGATCGGCCGTTTGGCAAATGGGACGTCTGGATGAATGTCATCAACGTCGAGGCTGATCACGGCACCACTGAAGCTGCTTTGTACCAGGCCTTCTATGGCGAGCCAGAGGGCTGGCACACCGCCGGTTGGCGGGCGATGGGCGCGTTCTCATCATGTGTGTTGAGGCCCCTTGAATGGGCGGGACTGTTAATGGAGACCCGTGACAACGGCCCGGGCGAGCACGATTGTCACGTCCTCAAGACCCCGCTTTGGCGCAGCGCCCTCAAGCTCGATACCGATGAGATGTTGCGAACGGTGCCCGTTCAGTGAACAACGCAGCGGCTTGAAATTTCAAAGATTGGACGGGCATCAATGCCCGTTCAGAAACCCAATCGGCCTGAGGCGCAGAATTAGCGCTTGCCGATAATTCGGTTTGCGTCGTCAGCGATAGTGGCGCAACGCGCGATAAGCTCTTCAAACGGCTCGGCATCTTCTAAGAGCAGGCCATCCTCAACCATTTTACGATAATCTTCTGCTAGAGCTTCGCGAGCTGATCCGGTCGGCACCAATTCCAATCCACCATTGACGGCCGCAAGGTAATCGATCGTGGTTCCAGCGACGTCTTTTTCGGTGAAGAACTTAGCCTTGTGGTTGGCTATCCGTCAAGGCACCAAGCAGGCGCTGTTGATCGACATGCTGCAGCGACCGGATGGGGCCTCCACCTCTGAGATCGTCGAAG
>CBCYME010000015.1:0-155343 GCA_965183835.1 Paracoccaceae bacterium
CCATGCCTCAGGCACCCTTTTGCAATTTGGGGGACATTGGGTCCCGGTTATACATCTGCGCGCGCGAGATATTTGGTTTGGAAACAAAAATCAAGAGCATCCTACGCAATCTCTCGACTCTGGGTTTGTTTCACTTATTCAGCTGCGGCTTCAGCATCCAAAAGGGTATCTGGGCGCTTGTCGAACCAGCCGTTTTCCTTGTGTTCTTCGGCCATCCATTCCTCGATCTTGTCGGCAATGTTCAGCGACAGGCCCGCGATCTGTTCTTCTTTGGTGCGACTATGGCCCGAGCCCAGAATCGCGCTCTGGCCTGTGGTGTCCTCGTAGACCTCCATCTGCACCTTGCGGGCCAGATATTCTTTACGGGCCACGTCATAGACAAATACATTCACAACCACGACACTTTTGGGATTGACCAGAACCGGAATGCCCGGAGGGGCCAACAAGAACCCCTCGAGCGAGACAGCCACATCATATTCCTGCGCGCCATCATACCGGCGCAGGCGTGTTTCCATCGCGCGTTCCATCGACGCGTTCCATTCCGACGCCTCGGCATCACGCGACAGAGGCCATTTCAGCGCCTTGTCCGTAAAGACATGCACGACCCGGGCACGAAAAGCGCCCATGTCTTCGGGCGCTTCGTTCAGTTGTGTTTCCCCGCAAGCCGCCAGAAACAACGCAACCATCAAGGTCGTAAGAATTCGGAACATGTATCAGATCTCGATAAGCTTCTTTGTTCCGGGGTGTATCCCAGCATCAACGCCGATGCCAAGAAGCATCGGCGCGTTTCGGCCCGATCGCGGCACATGTGTCACGCAAATTTATAGTCCCTCGGGAAACCATAGGGCGGACGTTTGCCGACGGTGGCGCGTTTGGCCAACCATGGCGATAGATCTGTCTCATGACGGGTTTTATCCCCCCCCATGGGCCAGCTCAGCCCCTCTCCCCACTTAAAGGTCGTGATGTCAGACAGACCGCCATCCAGCTCCAACGCGCCCTGCTTACCGCGGGCCATGTTGTATTTCTGGATCTTCACGCCTTTACCGCGCCCCATCTCGGGGAGCTCTTCGACTGGGAAGACAAGGAACTTACCGTTCTGCGACACCACGGCCACGTGGTCGCCCGAAACCGGCTTACAGATCATTGCGCGTTCGTCACCTTTGACGTTGAGCACCTGTTTGCCTGTGCGGGTCTGCGCCAGCACGTCATTTTCGGGCACCACAAATCCATTGCCAGTACTGGAGGCAACCAACAGCTTGCGATCCGGGGTATGTATAAAGAGATCCACGATCTCAACATCATTTGGCAGATCCACCATCAGACGCAGTGGCTCCCCCATCCCTCGCCCACCGGGCAGGGTTGATGCGCTCAGCGTATAGAAACGACCATTGCTTCCAAACACCAACAATCGGTCCGTGGTTTCGGCGTGGAAAATGAACCGTGGTCCATCGCCATCTTTGAACTTTAGCTCGCGGTTCAGATCGATATGACCCGTCATGGCCCGGATCCAGCCCATCTGAGAACAGACAACTGTAATCGGCTCCCGGTCGATCATCGCCTCGAGCGGCACCTCTTCGACTTCGCCCGCTTCGGCAAATCGAGTCCGACGGGCGCCGCCTTCGTAGTTCTTTCCGAATGTCTTTTTGGTTTCTTTCAGCTGATCAGAGATTTTGGCCCACTGAAGCTCTGGATCTGAAATCAGATCTTCCAGCTCAGCCCGCTCTGCCATCAACGCATCGCGTTCGCGGTTCAGCTCAATTTCTTCAAGGCGACGCAAGCTGCGCAGACGCATGTTCAGGATTGCGTCGACTTGAACTTCGGACAGCTCCCCCTCGCCCGGCTTGGGCGAGACATAATCAGCCTCATCCATCGCACGGACATGCTTCAGCCCCCAATCCTCGCGCATCAAGGCGGCTTTGGGGTCTTCGTCATAGCGAATGATGTCGATCACACGGTCCAGATTCAGGAAGGCAATGATAAAGCCTTCGAGCACTTCGAGACGGTGATCAATTTTGCCTAGTCGGTGACGCGACCGACGCAGCAAGACCTCTTGGCGGTGATCAAGAAAGGCACGCAGCACTTCCTTCATCGAGCATACTTTGGGGGTCAGCCCATCAATCAACACATTCATGTTGAGCGAGAACCGCACCTCAAGATCAGAACTGCGGTACAGCATGCTCATCAGAACTTCGGGTTCGACGTTCTTGGAACGCGGTTCCAGCACAATGCGTACGTCATCCGCGGATTCATCACGAATATCCCCCAGAATAGGGATCTTCTTGTTTTGGATCAGCTCGGCGATCTTTTCGATCAGCTTGGATTTCTGAACCTGGTACGGGATCTCGGTGACGATGATCTGCCACTGCCCGCGCCCAAGATCTTCGATCTCATATTTACAGCGCAACCGGAACGATCCGCGCCCCGTACGATAGGCCTGTGCGATGTTTTCCGGTGGTTCAACAATAATGCCGCCTGTCGGAAAATCTGGCCCCGGCACATAATTAAGCAGCGTGTCGTCGCGTGCGTCCGGCACCTTGATCAGATGCAGACAGGCATCGCACAGCTCGGCGATATTGTGCGGCGGGATATTTGTCGCCATCCCAACCGCGATCCCGCTTGACCCATTGGCCAGCAGGTTCGGGAACTGGGCCGGCAGCACCACCGGTTCGGTCAGCGTTCCGTCGTAGTTTTCGCGGAAATCAACGGCGTCTTCGTTCAACCCATCCAGCAAGGCTTCGGCCACGATGGTCATGCGCGCTTCGGTATATCGCGCCGCCGCCGGGTTATCGCCATCGATGTTACCAAAGTTCCCCTGACCGTCGACCAGAGGGAAGCGGACATTAAAGTCCTGCGCCAAACGCGCCATGGCATCATATATCGCGGCATCACCGTGTGGGTGATAGTTGCCCATCACATCGCCCGAGATTTTGGCCGATTTTCGGAATCCCCCTGTTGAACTCAGGCGCAGTTCGCGCATTGCATAGAGAATCCGGCGATGCACTGGCTTTAGACCATCACGTGCATCCGGTAGTGCCCGGTGCATAATCGTCGAAAGCGCATAGGTCAGGTACCGCTCACCAATGGCACGGCGCAGGGGTTCTGCGACTTCTGTACCCGGCTCGGGGGGCTTCATGTTGGGGTCGTCAATGGTATCCGTCATAGATCATGTGATACGCCGCCCAGAGGCTTGGGTAAAGCAAGCGAAGAAATTTTGCTGGGGGTAAGTCACAGAAAGGCCGCTCAAACGGGGAGCAATCGCCCGGACTTTCCCCGTGTTTAGACTAAATTCAGTAAATATGGTATGGTGATGTTGGCGAAATTGCTGCCGATTCCATTTTACCACTGTGCTTTTCGGGGGGCGCGCGAATGCGCTTTGTCTTATTGTCTTTTGCTGTGCTTAGTTTTGCTTTTTACGAGCTGAGCGGGGGTGCCGATTTCGAACCCCGTGGCGTTCGCGCCGCCAAACCCGAGCGAATCGCGCAGGCCACCAAACCCAGTACCGCCTCACTCTCTACTCCGGTTGTTGCGACCACATTGGTCGCCAAACCCGCAATCGCACGCCGTAAAACCCCCACAGCAGTGACCCCAGCCCCCAAACCTGAATTGACCGCAGAACAAGAAGCCGCTGGCCTTGCGCAAATTAGCGCCAGTCTGGCAACCACCGGCAGTGTATTTCAGCCCACCGCAACACAAGCTTTTAGCCTTGCCTCTCTTGAGCAAGGAGCGGCCTCGATCAAAGCCGTCGAAGTCACCACGCCTGCGGCCCCTGCCCCCACCCCAGAATACGTAGCGCCAAAACCAGACGTACGAGAGGTCATGGGCACACGCGTCAACATGCGCGATGGGCCCGGCACCATTTACCCCGTCGTGGCCCGCCTCAACATTGGCCATCAGGTCGAAGTGCTCAGCGAATCCGGAACCGGATGGTTGCGCCTGAGAGTGTTGCCAGAAAGACAAATTGGCTGGGTTGCAGCATCACTTATTACAAAAAAATCACGCTAACGCTTACTCTCCGTTGCGCCTTGATTCGTCTGTTGGCATAGCAGTTCCCAGGTCACTCAAAGGGCGCTATGCAAAAATCAATTTTAATCACCGGCTGCTCATCGGGTATCGGCCTTGATGCAGCCCATGGCATGCGCGCCAAAGGATGGCGTGTCTTTGCATCTTGCCGCAAGCAACGCGATTGCGACCGGCTACGGGCGCAGGGTTTTGAAAGCCCTCGCATTGATTACACCGACTCTGCCAGCATCAGCTCTGGCTTGGGCGAAGTCTTGGCCGCGACCGGGGGCACCCTAGATGCGCTGTTCAACAACGGTGCGCACGGGCTTCCCGGTGCGGTCGAAGATGTGTCGACGGATGGGTTGCGCCACATCTTTGAAACCAATGTGTTTGGCTGGCACGAACTCACCCGGCAGATCATTCCGGTGATGCGCGCCCAAGGCCACGGGCGTATTGTGCAATGCTCGTCCGTTCTTGGATTGGTGTCGTTTCGTTGGCGTGGGGCTTATGTGGCGACAAAATTCGCGCTTGAGGGGTTAACCGATACGCTGCGCCTTGAGCTCAGCGACACAGATATCCGTGTGGTTTTGATCGAACCCGGGCCCATCACGTCCAAGCTGCGGGAAAAAGCGATCCCGCACTTTGAACAGTTCGTTGACTGGAAGAACTCAGCCCTACGCCCGCTGTACGAGGCATCTTTGCTGAAACGCCTTTACGAAGACACTGGCACGGACACGTTTGAACTGCCCGCTTCTGCCGTGACCTCAAGACTGGTTTCAGCAGTGACAGCCAAAAATCCACGCCCCCGCTATTACGTGACCACCCCCACCTATATCGCAGGGTATCTGCGTCGAATTCTGTCAACGCGGGCAATTGACCGCATCCTGCGCCGCCTCTGAGGCAAAAAACCAGTTCGCTTTTTGCCGGCAGCCCGCTAGATCAGTCACAATCGAACTCAATCTGCGAGGCCCCCATGGGCGATCTTGTTTATGTTGTAATGATACTGGCCATGGCAGCCGTGGTTGTTGTGCTGGCGATTGGCCTAGGCGGGTTCGCTGGCGGCGGGGCGTTTAACGCCAAACACGGCAACAAGATGATGCGCCTGCGGCTGCTGTTTCAGTTTATCGCTGTCGTTTTGATCGTGTTGTACGTCTACCTTCGCGGGCAAGGAGGCCAGTAATGGTTGTACTAAACAAGATCTACACCCGCACCGGTGATGGCGGCACTACGGCACTGGGCAATGGGGATCGCGTCGCAAAATATGCGGATCGCGTTTCGGCTTACGGCACCACGGATGAGTTGAACTCTTTCGTTGGCGTGGCACGACTGTCCGCAGAGGGGGATTTTGATACCGCCCTGTCCCGTATCCAGAATGATCTCTTTGATCTTGGGGCCGATCTCTGCCGCCCTGACATGGAGAAGGATGCAGAGTCGGAATACCCACCGCTTCGGGTCGCGATGGCACAGGTTGATCGTCTCGAAGCCGAAATTGACGTTATGAACGCAGATCTTGAGCCGCTGCGCAGTTTCATCCTGCCGGGCGGGTCTGCGCTTGCCGCGCAATTGCACGTCTGTCGTACGGTATCGCGTCGCGCAGAACGCCTGACGGTTGAGCTGTCCGGTGGCGAATCTGTAAACGCCGCAGCCATCAAATATCTTAATCGTCTTAGCGATTGGTTTTTTGTTGCAGCGCGCACCGCAAATAACGGCGGAAAAGACGATGTTCTTTGGGTTCCCGGCGCAAATCGCTAGATCGCCCTACAACCCCTGGTTTTTCAGGCTCTTTTCAACGCATGTGATCGCAACCTGCGCGAAATATTCTTGCGCATGGATGAGCAAAAAAGACAAAACGCGACGTCCATAGGGCAAGACGTGACGATTTTGCCCTGTTCCACGCCGCACCGACTCGCTATCTACCCCCGTGAGAGCATTGGTGGAGTCGCCCAGCGGCTTGCCGTTTTTGTTAAGGAGCATACGCAAAAATGAAGGTACTCGTGCCTGTCAAGCGCGTGATTGACTACAACGTAAAAGTTCGTGTGAAAGCGGATGGAAGCGGTGTTGATCTCGCCAATGTAAAAATGTCGATGAACCCCTTCGACGAGATTGCAGTAGAAGAGGCGATCCGCCTCAAAGAAGCCGGGAAGGCCGACGAAATCGTCGCCGTATCCATCGGCGTCAAGCAGAGCCAGGAAACCCTGCGCACCGCATTGGCCATGGGCGCAGACCGCGCAATCCTGGTTGTTGCTGCGGATGATGTCCACACCGACATCGAGCCTCTGGCCGTCGCCAAAATCTTGGCGAAAATTGTCGAAGAAGAGCAGCCCGGCATCGTTTTGGCCGGTAAGCAGGCCATCGACAACGACATGAACGCCACAGGCCAGATGCTGTCAGCACTGCTGGGTTGGTCTCAGGGTACGTTTGCATCCGAGCTGGACGTTGACGGCGACAAAGCCGTAGTGACCCGCGAAGTAGACGGCGGTCTGCAGACCATCAACGTGAAGATGCCCGCCATCATCACCGTTGACCTGCGTCTGAACGAGCCACGTTATGCGTCGCTGCCCAACATCATGAAGGCCAAGAAAAAGCCTTTGGATGAGAAAACGGCCGCCGACTATGGCGTCGACGTCACGCCGCGCCTCGAAGTCGTCAAGACCGAAGAGCCCGCAGCACGCGCCGCTGGTATCATCGTCGGTTCGGTTGACGAGCTGGTCGAGAAACTCAAAGAAGCGGGGGCTGTGTAATGGCTGTTCTTCTCCTTGCCGAAGTGAACGGTGGCGAGCTTGCGTTTGACGCAACTGCCAAAGCCGTAACCGCTGCAAAGCAACTGGGTGACGTGACCGCATTGTGCGCTGGCGCATCTGCTGCTGCAGCTGGCGAAGCTGCTGCGAAAATCGATGGCGTTTCCAAGGTACTGGTTGCCGAAGACCCGGCATTGGGTCACCGTCTGGCCGAAACCACGGCAGCACTGATCGCATCCTTGGCTGGCGACTATGAACACATCGTTGCGCCCGCCACCACCGACGCCAAAAACGTGATGCCTCGCGTCGCGGCCTTGTTGGACGTGATGGTGATTTCGGATGCGTCCGGTGTTGTTGATGGGTCGACGTTTGAGCGCCCCATCTACGCGGGTAACGCAATCCAGACCGTCAAATCGAACGACGCCAAGAAAGTCATCACCTTCCGGACGTCGACATTCGACGCGGCAGGCGAAGGCGGCTCTGCGTCGGTTGAAGTGATCTCGGCTGTTGAAAACGCAGGTCTGTCCGAGTGGGTTGAAGACAAAGTTGCCACCAGCGACCGTCCTGAACTGACATCGGCTGGCGTTGTTGTTTCGGGTGGCCGTGGTGTTGGGTCTGAAGAAGACTTCAAACTGATCGAAGGCCTGGCAGACAAGCTGGGTGCTGCGGTTGGTGCGTCTCGCGCCGCTGTTGACTCGGGCTATGCTCCGAACGACTGGCAGGTTGGCCAGACCGGTAAAGTTGTTGCGCCTGAGCTTTATGTTGCTGTTGGTATCTCGGGTGCGATTCAGCACCTCGCCGGCATGAAAGACTCTAAGATCATCGTTGCAATCAACAAAGACGAAGAAGCGCCTATCTTCCAGGTTGCTGACTTTGGCCTGGTTGCTGACCTTTTCGCCGCAGTTCCTGAACTGACCGAAAAGCTGGGCTAAACCCTCAGCGCGATCTGATCGCTAGAAATAGAAAGGCCCGCCAGATTGGCGGGCCTTTTTCTTTTATTCATCCAAGTCACGTAATGCGCGATACACCTTGTCCGCAACGATCTGATGCGTCGCAGGGCCAATCATGTGCTCTGCTGCTGGTTCCTGCATCGTTCCAAAAATCATGTCTTCCAGTTCATCCGACGCCCCGGCGGGTTGAACGGGCACCTCCACGATGGTGGAAACTTCCTCTCGCAAGGTGTTGACCATCTCGGGTGTCACCAGCCAAGGATCCGCCCCCATGCCATCCTCATCAATTTCCCCCTCTTGCCCATCATACCGCAGCCAGAGCAGTGCAATGTCCCCATCGACTTGCGATACCAACAAACGCATGCGCGCAAGCCAGGCTTGCTGCAGCTCACGCTTTACCCGGGCAAATCGTTCAATCCCCAATGCAAGCAGATGGTTCAACAGGTGTTTGTTGAAATGAAATTCCGTAAAATCCACCTCGGGGTAAAGCCGCGCCAAAGCCTCGGACGCCTGCAAAAACCTGTCGTTGCGTCTGGGATGTACCCGGTACAACCTGTTTGACAGATTATGCGCCCCTGGCAGCTGAAGCACGCTAATATCAGCCCTGTGCGCCATCCGCAAAAGTTCAGGGTCCTGAATAAGCGTATCCAGCCCGCTGTTAATACACCCCAGATTAACGCAGACTTCACCCAACCTGCGTTCCAGAACGGCCGGAAACGGGTCAGGCACAAATCGCCCAAATGTTTCCGTTCCACCGATACATGCCACGTAAGGGACATCCAGAGGCCGTTTCGGCCCACGGAAGTGCAATTTAGAAGCCCCATACTGACACGTTTGATCCCCTGGCGTATCAACGCCTAGCCTTTCATAACTCATGTCACCCACCAATGTGTTTTCGTCACCCAAAACCACATTGCGGCCCAATTCGTAGCGATTCCCTTAACGCGCAAATTTGACGCGAATTGTGCAGTCCCTCGCCTCTTGCCGTTCGCCCCTAGGTACCGATAAGGTTCTAAGAACACGCAATGAGAGGCACAATAGAATGAGCATTCAAACAGTAGGCGTGATCGGCGCAGGACAAATGGGCAATGGGATTGCCCACGTCTTGGCTGTTGCTGGGTATGACGTATTGATGACTGACATTAGTCAGGACGCGCTTGATGCTTCTCAAAAAATCATCGCTGCAAATCTTGCCCGCCAAGCCAGCCGCGGAAAGATCAGCGACGAAGATATGCACGCTGCGTTGAATCGCATCACAACGACGCTGAAGTTGCCGGATCTAGGGCAGTACGATCTGGTCATCGAGGCGGCAACCGAGCGCGAGCCAATCAAACAAGCCATTTTTGATGAGCTTCAGCCCCACCTCGCGCCCCATACCATTCTAACCTCTAATACATCTTCAATTTCGATCACACGGCTTGCGAGTCGGACGGACCGCCCAGAGCGGTTCATGGGCTTCCATTTCATGAACCCCGTTCCTGTGATGCAGTTGGTCGAATTGATCCGAGGCATCGCGACGGATGAGCCGACCTATGCCGCCTGCAAAGGGGTGGTCGACAAACTGGGGAAAACCGCCGCCAGCGCCGAGGATTTCCCTGCCTTTATCGTGAACCGAATTCTGATGCCGATGATCAACGAGGCGGTCTATACGCTGTATGAGGGCGTCGGAAATGTCCAATCCATCGATCAATCCATGAAACTTGGCGCCAACCATCCGATGGGGCCGCTGGAACTGGCTGACTTCATTGGTTTGGATACCTGCTTGGCGATCATGAACGTCCTGCACGAAGGACTGGCAGATACCAAATACCGTCCCTGCCCGCTCTTGACCAAATACGTCGAAGCCGGATGGTTAGGCCGCAAAACAAACCGCGGATTTTACGATTACCGCGGTGATACACCCGTACCAACCCGGTGAAAAACAAAGGGGCCAAATGGCCCCTTTTTGCTGCGTGTCCGCATGCGAGATTAGCGTTTTTTACCCAGAGACAGCGTATGGTTTCGCAACCAGGCCATAAATCCACGCGGGTCTTTTTCTAGTAGCTCCATATCCTGATCGGAAATGGGCTCTCCGATAACCGGAGCCTGTGGTTTGTTGCACGACCGCACTATTTCATGCAGCAACAGGCCCTGCCGTAAAATCGGAGAAACCCGATTTGCCATCTGATACCATCTTGAATTGCAGCCCGGGAAAAAGATTGGAACCACAGTTGCGCCTGACCGGCGGATCATTTTGGCCGTAAAAACGTTCCACTCCTGTTCGATTGCGGGGCCAAACAGGCTATCCGACGACATGACAACCCCGGACGGGAACAATGCGACGACGCCACCTTCCTTGAGGTGCGTCATAGTCTTCGCCCGCATTTCCATCATTTTCGCCTGTGCTTCAGGGTCATGCGGAAAAGGGACTGGGATCATGAACGAGGTTGCGGCCTCATCCAAACCCGTCAAAACCGACCGCGTGAGGATGCGATAGTCTTGTCGAACACGGCCAATCAGATCTGCAAAAATCATACCGTCGACCATGCCATGTGGATGGTTCGCCACAACAACCACAGGGCCATCTTTGGGAATGCGCGCGATCTGTTCTTCGGGGGTCAGCAGTTCGATCCCCATCACATCCAGCGCACCACGCCAGAATTTTTGCCCACGATGCTGTTCGTTGATTTTCTCGAACTTTTTAACCATCCGCAGGATCGTCAGCTTACCTGTGCACCACTCGACCAATTTGATCAGAGTAGACGTCCAAGCGTCATCAAACGAATTCGCATATGTCAGAGTACGGCGGTCATAGATCTCCCCCCTCAGACGCATCCGTCTCAGGCGATTGAGAATCTTTGTCCTTTTGCGCGGTATTGTCCGTCACCTTAAGATCTTTCCGTTCGTCACGATGTCAGACGGGATCGATCAGAATCCTTCGCCAAACTTATCGGCCACCAAAGCTTCAAGCGCTTCTGCCAACGCCTCAGCATCCGGTCCAGACGTCTCGACGTCAATAGAGGTTCCACGAGAGGCTGCCAACATCAAAAGGCCCATAATGCTATCACCTCCGGTAGAAAGCCCGTCTTTTGACACCTCGGCAGAGGCATCAAAACCTTCGACCACCTCAACCAACTTGGCTGAAGCACGTGCGTGCAGGCCCTTTTCGTTAACGATTTTAAAAGTGCGTTGGGTCATACGGTTTCGCTTGTTCACTCGATTGATACGTTTTGTGTATTAATATATTTTTTGCCCGCTTCCATCGCGTTGCGCACGGCATCAGCAATTGGCAGGTCTCTGCATTTGGCGAGCTTGATTAGCATAGGGAGGTTCGCACCGTACAAGATGCGGCGATCCGCCGGCGAACACGCCTTTAGGCTAAGGTTTGAGGGGGACCCCCCAAACAGATCCGTAACCACGACAACACCCTGCCCGGCATCGACCTGATCAGCCGCTGCACAAATTTCTCGTTGCTTGAGGTCACGATCGTGTTCCGCTTCGATTGCGATGGCGATCAGCCCTACTTGTTGCCCGATGACATGCTGCATAGCCGCCAGATACTCTCTGGCTAATCCACCGTGCGCAACAATCACTATCCCGATCAAACTGGCCTCGCATCCTTTAAACGGCGCTCTATCACCCGGTGCCTAGTTGACACCTGCTGACCATCAGCTGCAAGAGCCTTTGCCATCGTTTCAGCCAAAGTTACGGATCGATGTTGCCCGCCCGTGCACCCAAACCCTATCGAGAGGTGCGTTTTTCCTTCGGCTTTAAACCCAGGAATGAGAAGCTCGATCAAATCGAGAACCCGGGTAAAGAACGGCTGAAACTGAACATCCGACTTCACATACTCGGACACAGATTGATCTTTTCCGTTCAAATGGCGCAACGACGGAACCCAATGGGGGTTCGCCAGAAAGCGACAATCAAACACCATGTCCAACCCAGGTGGGGTACCCGTCTTATAAGAAAACGATTCAACCGAAATCGCCAAAGCACGCCCCTCACAGGGGGCAAACCACTTTTCGACTTCAGCCCGCAGCTGGTGGACATTCAAATCAGAGGTATCAATATAGAAATCCGCACGATCCTTGATCGTTGTCAGCAAACCCTTTTCATGCGCGATGCCCTCTTCGACACTGCGCGTGGCCGCCAAATGATGACGCCGTCTGGTTTCTGAGAAACGATGCAGCAGAACATTGGCACTGCAATCCAAATATAAAGTGTCGCACTCTATCTCTTGGTTTTGTTTTAGCTTGGAAACGAGCCCCAAGAACCCTTCTGTCGAAAAGTCCCCGGTTTCTAGGATCCAACCCCAAGGCAATCGGGCCATCCTTGGTTTCATTTTCCAAGAAACTTGCCGACAGGCCCATCGGTAAATTGTCGATCGCTTCGAATTCGAGATCTTCTAGAATGTTAATTGCCGTTGATCGCCCAGCACCCGAAGGGCCAGTAACCAAAACCACCTGCTTCTTCGTCATCGGTGCACCCATTCCGAGCTTGCCAGCCCCCTCTTTAGAAATTGAATGATCGCTGCACCAAAATGTGGTGTGGCGACATTGTAAAACAAGGGAACGATCTGATTAAGAACCTGGACTTCGCGTCGGTCTGGCAAACGCCGTGTTTCTGTTCTGCTGAGGTCAATAACTGCAGCCAACGATGCGTCTGTTGCAAACGAAGCCCGGAGTATGCCCATCCCACGTGCTTCGATAAGACCTTTTATGGTCTCAGGAGCGGAAACGTTTGTTCCGCCTCCGGCTGTCATCAATACCACCCTGTCATCGGCAATCAAGTCTGCGCCATAGGCCATCAATTGCATCGAAAGCTCTGATTTTCCTGACCCTGACGGCCCGACAATAAGCACGGCTTGTCCTCTGATCGCTACACTGCTGGCATGAATCACTGCCCGATCCTGTCCGAGCACCGACGCTAAAGCTTGGAAGGTCATCTATACTTTACACCGGCAAACCAACAACAAAACGTGCACCAAGGGGGTCGGACGTGATATCCGCTTCGGTTGGGCGAATGTTTTCGGCCCAAACCACACCACCATGTGCCTCAACAATCTGCTTAGAAATCGCCAGACCCAGACCCGAATTATTACCAAAATGTTCTTCGGGTCGTTGTGAATAGAACCGCTTGAAGATCTTTTTAAGCGCCTCTTCGGGAATACCAGGCCCCGTGTCCTCGACAACAACCAACACCCGATTGGACCGCCGTCGTGCCCAGACCCGGATGGCATCCCCGTCTTCGCAGAACGAAACCGCGTTTGTTATGAGATTAACAAAGACCTGCGCCAGCCTTGCTTCGAGGCCGTGAATAACAATCGGATCGGGCGGCAAATCCGCGATATAATCGATCCCTTTGTTGCGGGCATCTTCACCCAAGTACTGGTTCAGGTTCGCCAGCATGTTCAGAAGATCAAAGCTTTCCTCTTCTTCTTTGACCAGCTCTGCGTCCAGTCGCGATGCATTAGAGATGTCACTGACAAGCCGGTCCAGACGTCGAACGTCATGCTCAATGACGTCCATCAGCTTATTGCGCTGATCGTCTCTTTTGATCATGCGCAGCGTACCGACAGCGGATTGCAAGCTCGCGAGCGGGTTTTTGATTTCATGCGCAACGTCGGCCGCAAACTGTTCGTTGCCGTCGATCCGATTATACAGCGCAGACACCATCCCGCGCAGCGCACGGCTCAGGCGGCCGATTTCATCAGGCCGTGCCGTCAGATCCGGGATCCGAATTCGCCCGGGGTTCACACGACGCGTGTGGCGATCACGGCCAAGTTCCGCAGCCTCGGCCAAATCGGCCAAGGGGTTGGCAATCGTTGACGCAAGCACAAGGCTCAACCCAACTGACACCAACAATGCAACAACAAAAACTTGCAGAACGCTTTCACGTTCGCGGCGCGCCAGTGAATCGATTTCTCCTGCGGGGCTGGCCATCGCTACAACCCCGATTGGATTCCCATTCTGCAAGATCGGAGTTGCCGCCGCAAAGATGGTCCCTCCTGTCGAATCCACAACGGTTTCGACGCGCGCACCGCCCGCCAAAGCAGCTGGCACAAGTGCTTTTACTTGCTGCTCCAAAACCGGAGACACAACAGTAGACGGCGTGGAGAATACAGAAGATACCGCCGACCACATCGCCGTTAAACCGTCACTAATGACCGTTTTGCCACCATCGCCGCCCTCGAGCGCAGCAATTGCATCATTTTGCTCGCGCCCTTTGACCTGACCGATCAGGTTCTCAGCGCCATCAAAAACAAAAACCTCGACACCGGATCGAAGACTGAGCCCGTCCAGTGTTTCAATTACGTCGATACCATCCCCAGTTGCTAGATTAACTGGGGTACCTGACGACAACTGCGCCTCGAACACATCGGCAACTAGTTGCGATTCACCAACCAATGCCCCCGCCCGTTGCAGAACAAGTCCGTCGCGCGAGTCATTGAGATACAGAATCCCAGATACCAAGATCACCAAAGCAATCAGGTTAAAGGTCACGATCTTGCGGGTCAGCGGAGAGCCCCGCAAGGAAAACAGGCTACGGCGCGCGCGCTTGACCCGCAACTCCTGCGACACGGTGCTTTGGGGGGCGACCCAATCGTCGCCCAGCACCACATCGCCGCTCCGATCAGTCTGAGATGTACCGGTATCGCGCACGAAAGCCTCTTTTCGACTGCCTAAAATGGCAGATTACTCCTCGTTATACCTATACCCGATCCCATACAGCGTCTCAATCGCTGCGAAATCAGGATCTGCACTGCGCATTTTTTTACGAAGCCGCTTGATGTGGCTATCGATGGTCCGATCATCAACGTAAACTTGATCATCATACGCCACATCCATCAGCTGATCCCGGCTTTTTACAAACCCCGGACGCTGTGCAAGTGCTTGCAGCAGCAAAAACTCGGTCACGGTCAGCGAGACATCTTTGCCTCTCCAACTGACGGCGTGCCGCAGCGGATCCATACGCAGATCCCCGCGCTCCATCACCTTGGTTTCCCCGCCAGTGGTTGTACCGACTTCATCCCCGGCGATCGCTTCCTGACGTCGCAACAACGCGCGAATGCGTTCCACAAGCAGACGCTGCGAGAACGGTTTTTTCACATAATCGTCAGCGCCCATCCGAAGACCAAGCACTTCGTCGATTTCATCATCCTTTGAAGTCAGGAAGATAACCGGCATCTGTGTTTTCTGGCGCAGACGCTGCAACAGGTCCATACCATCCATCCGCGGCATCTTGATGTCCAACACTGCCATATCGGGCAGTTTCTTGTTGAATGCGTCAAGTGCGGCCTGTCCATCATTATACGTTTCGACCTCAAAACCTTCGGCTTCGAGAGTCATGGAAACCGACGTCAGGATATTCCTGTCGTCGTCCACCAAAGCAATCTTTGACATATGAATGCCCCTATGCTGCTCATTATTGCCTTATTTTTTTCTCATTCATCGCTGCTTTCCCCCCGCGAATCAATCGATAACTACGTCCCGGCGGTCCATTTCATCTGATTAGAGGCAAAAATGCCTTACCGATGGTTAATTCGTAGCCGATAGGAACCGCTGGATTTTGATGGTTGCGCTAAACATCGCCTTGGTTGCGCTAACTGCGTTAAAGCGTCCTGTTCACGCCCCAAATCGTCATGCTAAGACCCGCCTCAACCGACATTTAGTCGGCTCAACGCCCCCCCACGGCAACGGACGCCTTAATGGTAGCCAACGCCGCCACAGGAGAAGACACACATGACATCTGGACGGGTTAACCCGCAATTCCGCCTCGAAGATCAGGGCATCGAGGGTCTGGGCAATGTCTATTACAACTTTATGGAACCGGCGCTGATCGAAGCCGCGCTCAAGCGGAACGAAGGCACGCTCGGCAACGGCGGCGCGTTTCTGGTTACCACCGGCAAATTCACTGGCCGATCGCCCAAAGACAAACACGTCGTCAAAACCGACAGCGTGAAAGACACCATCTGGTGGGAAAACAACGCTGAGATGAGCCCCGAAGGGTTCGACGCGCTTCATGCCGACATGCTCGAGCATATGAAGGGTGGCGACTACTTCGTTCAGGATCTCGTAGGCGGTTCCGACCCCGCGCATTCAATCAACGTGCGCATGGTGACCGAACTGGCATGGCACAACCTGTTTATCCGCCACTTGCTGCGTCGGCCTGCACGTGACGAGCTGAACGAGTTCATTGCGGACTTCACCGTGATCAACTGCCCCAGCTTTCAGGCAGACCCGGCGAAACACAACTGCCGCTCTGAAACCGTAATTGCGATGAACTTTGACAAAAAGATCATCTTGATCGGCGGAACCGAGTACGCGGGCGAGAACAAAAAATCCGTCTTCTCCCTGTTAAACTATCTGCTGCCCGAAAAAGGCATCATGCCGATGCACTGCTCGGCAAACCATGCACACGGCAACCCCGTCGATTCGGCTGTGTTCTTTGGTCTTTCCGGCACAGGTAAAACCACCCTGTCCGCAGACCCGTCGCGCACATTGATCGGCGATGACGAGCACGGTTGGTCAGACCAAGGCACTTTCAACTTCGAAGGAGGTTGCTACGCCAAGACCATCAACCTCAACGCCGAAGCAGAGCCAGAAATCTATGCGACCACATCCAAATTCGGCACTGTGATCGAAAACATGATTTTCGACGAAGAAACCAAAGAGCTGGATTTCGACGACGATTCGCTGACTGCCAACATGCGCTGTGCCTATCCGCTCGAGTACATCTCGAACGCGTCGACTTCTGCGCGTGGCGGCCACCCCAAGAATATCATCATGCTGACCTGTGATGCATTTGGTGTTCTGCCTCCAATCGCGCGTCTGACACCTGCGCAGGCGATGTATCATTTCTTGTCTGGCTTCACGTCTAAAGTGGCCGGAACAGAGCGCGGTGTGACAGAGCCACAGCCGACCTTTTCGACTTGTTTTGGCGCCCCCTTCATGCCGCGCCGCCCCGAAGTTTATGGCAACCTGCTGCGTGACAAGATTGCTCAGCACGGTGCGACTTGCTGGTTGGTAAACACCGGTTGGACTGGTGGGGCCTATGGCGTTGGATCGCGGATGCCAATCCGAGCAACCCGCGCCTTGCTCACTGCAGCGCTTGACGGTTCCTTGGCCGAAGCTGAGTTCCGCAAAGACTCCAATTTTGGCTTTGATGTTCCCGTCTCTGTCCCTGGTGTTGCCGAAGTCCTGCTGGACCCACGCCGCACATGGGATGACCAGGAAGCCTTTGACAAGCAAGCGGCCAAATTGGTTCAAATGTTCTCGGACAACTTCGAACAATATATCCCCTATATTGATGAAGATGTGAAAGCCGTCGCCATCGGTTAAGCCGAACTTTACAAATGCGGGGTCTCAAGGCCTCACCTTTAAGCCCGTTGCAAAATTGCAGCGGGCCTTTTGATACCCGAAATGGCCCGGCTTTCTACGACAAATAGGGGTGATCAGGGAACATCTGAATGATTTATGTAACAGTAATAAGTGTTTCCCGGCATCTCAGAAACGTCACGGCCAAAAGCATTTGATGGGCAATGCAGAATAAGATATGTATGACGCCACAAAGAATAGGTTCGACGCTATTTAGCGTCGAACCTGATCGATGAAAATGCTAGCAGCTACCACCACTCACTCAAGGGCAGCCTGAATATCCTGTAACTTTATAATCTTACTCACATGTGTCAACATGAGACCAAACAGGGCGCTGTGGTTTTTTGACCCAGCACGACGGCAGCCACCTTTGGCAACACTCAGCTTGGGCAAATAGCAATAATGATGGAAATATCCAAATTAGCAGAACTCAGAAAACTCATGATGAGCATGGAGCGGTCTCTGGGCCTGCAAGACCTCTCAGCAGTTGAGCGTGATATCTATTACGCGGCGAGCGAGCTTTCGCAAAAAGGTCGCGATGTACGCACCGTCGGCTTAATTGAACATTCGTTGCTCGAGAGCGTTTCACGGCCAACCTTTTTTCGGGCGCTGAAATCTCTTGTGACCAAAGGGTATCTGTCCCAATGTCACTCGGTCAATCGAGGGCGCTATCTCGTTAATGAGCCACACGCTTAACAGAGGCGTTCGCCAGCCGCGGTACCATTTTTGCGATCAGTCATCCTTGAAACCCTAATTGCTTCGGCTGCCTACCTGCTGGCGTTTTTGATAACGTTCGAAGTGGTCATGCCGCTGCAAAATGCCTTTTTCCCAGAATATCCAAGCCACGCCAGCTTGCTGTTTCTGCCCCATGGCATTCGCGTTCTGACCGCTTGGTTGCTGGGGTGGCGGGCGATCTATGCCCTGCTTCCTGCGGTTTTCTTGGTCTTTGTATATTTGGGCGGAATGGATGCCTTTTTGCCAAGCCGATTGGCAGCGATTGCCATTGCTGTCACCACTGCTCCACTGACTTTCTACGCTCTAAAAGCCCTAGGCTGGGACCTGTTTCCCAGACCTGACACCGCGCCATGTTGGCCCTGTGTGATGGCCGTTGGGATCATCACCTCGCTTTTGATTTCTGGGCTTACAAACCTCGCCTTTGGCAGTGCGACGGTCGAATATTTCGCCTATCTTATCGGGGATGTCGCAGGTTTGTTCTTTCTCATGCTGGGCCTCCTACTTATCTTCCGGGTAACGCGCCGCCGGACCTAAAGCCTTTTTGATTTCTCAAATGTGGTTTTTAAGTTTCAGCAAAGTCACCCGGCCCCTTGAGCGGACTCAAATCAATCGTGTCTAGTCGGATGAAACACCGACTATAGATTGGGCCTTTATGACATCATCACCACGCCCCGCCCGTTCTGGCCGCAAGAGTCGCCTTGCTCAGCGCGCCGCACCGCCAAAGGTTCACCCCTGCCCCCCCGGCCAAGCCGGAGGACGTTACAAGCCCTTAACCGATTCCGAGTTGCACGCGATCTACGAAACCGCACTGCGATTGCTCGCCGAGCTTGGGATGGGAGAGACCCCCAAACGCTTGGCCGGGCCACTAGTGCAAGCTGGTGCAACGGAACAGAATGGCCGGTTGCTGTTTTCCGAAGAAATGGTGCGCTCTGCGCTAACAGCGGCCCCCAAGACATTTGTCCTGCACGGGCGCGATCCCGCCCGAGATATCGAAGTTGGCGGAAACCGGGTCTTTTTCGGCACCGGTGGTGCAGCGGTTCAGACCCTCGACATCGACACCGGTCAATACCGACCATCGACCCTTACGGACCTGCGCGATTTCACCAGATTGCAAGACAAGCTGACCAACGTAAGCTGGTTCACCCGATGCTGCATCGCAACAGATGTGCCCGACAATTTTGATCTGGACACAAACACGGCCTACACCCTGCTACGACACACGACCAAACCGACGGCGACGGCCTTTACCTTGGCTGAACACGTTTCACCAATTGTCAAAATGCTTGATGTCGCCGCAGGAGGGGACGGTGCCTTTGCACAGCGCCCCTTTATGAAGGCGCACATCTCTCCCGTGATTTCGCCAATGCGCTATGCAGAAGATGCCGTAGACGTTGTGTTTGAATGCCTGAAACATAACATCCCGGTATCCTGCATCACGGCCGCACAGGCAGGCGCAACAGCCCCGGCCACATTGGCGGGTTTTTTGGCCCAATCCTTGGCAGAAACGCTCGCCAGTTTGATCATGGTGCAGGTTCTCAAACCCGGTCACCCCATGGTCTTTTCCAACTGGCCGCTGGTCATTGATTTGCGCACGGGGGCTTTTGCCGGTGGGGGCGGTGAAATTGCAGTTCTCAATGCCGCCTCCGCTCAACTTTCAAACTGGTTTGGCCTGCCGTCTGGTGTTGCCGCTTCGATGACGGACGCCAAGGCGTTGGATGCGCAGTATGGGGCTGAAAAGGCTATGACATCCCTTGCCGCAGCTCTGGCCGGTGGAAACCTGATCTACGAAAGCTCCGGCATGACCGCCTCTCTCCTTGGGGTCAGTTTCGAGGGGTTTGTGCTGGACGATGAAATGCACGCCCACACCTACAGGGCCCTGCGCGGCGTCGAGGTGACGCCAGAAAACCTTGGGTTTGATGCGATCTGTGACGCGGTTTTGGGCGAAGGACATTTTCTGGGCGGCGCACATACCCTGTCCGCCATGGAGCGGGATTATTTCTATCCCTCTTTAGCGGATCGCGATTCACCAAAGGTATGGCATGACAAGGGCGCGCCGGATGCCTGGTCCATCGCCCGAGACAAGGCACGCCTTATTCTCAGGGAGCACCACCCGGTTTACCTGTCCGACGAGCAGGACAAAGCTATTCGCGATATTCTCCCGCTTTTGTGAAACGGGTGCATCGGATTCTGCACCGCTACCCCAACAGAGCCCGGCGCAAAAGGTTCAGTCCAGCGATCAACAACACCACTAAGGTCAGTTTCCGAAAAGTTGCTTGGTCGATCCTGTCTTGGAACAAACCGCCAAGCCACATGCCAACGACCGCAGGGAGAATCAAAAGCAACGAAAACGGCAATGTCTCTGCCCGCAGGACACCTGATCCGATGTGCGCAATGGTAAGCGCGACCGCCCCCAACCCATAAATCACGCCCTGAACCCGCATCTGGTCCTTCTTTGGGGTGTCCATAGCGATCAAATAGGCAACGGTGGGCGGCCCCCAAACCCCTGACATTCCCCCAATGAACCCGGCAACAGCCCCGATACAGGCATCCAACCGCGCGGATTGACGGTGCACTTTGAAACGAATCCCCGACAGCTGCATCAAGACAAAAGCAATAACCGGTATCGCGATCATCAACATAAAGGTGTCTGGGTGAACTCGGGTCACCAGCTGCGCACTTGAAAGCAGAAAAACCAATCCAACCAGCAAGAAAACTCGAAACCGCAAGATCGACGCAACAACCGCTGCTCGGCCAGAACGCAGTGCCTGCATCCCGTTAGCCACCACAGTTGGCAGGATTAACCCCGCAAGCGCCCAATCCGGGGGCACGATCATAGTCAAACCCGCAATCAGGATCATGGGCATGGCAAATCCGACCAGCCCTTTGATCAGCCCCCCCAAAGTGGCAATCACAAATATCAACGCAAGTTCTGCCGGGGTGATGATTGAGAAAATTGATGTCATCCCTCCCTCATACACCCCCTGTTCATGCTGCACCGCAAAAAAATACCGCGTAATTTTAGAACCAAACGGAACGCCACAACGTATTTATGTTGCGCTGCACGTGCAAAGTGATATGACCAAGCGACCCAAGAAGGATGTGATTCATGGCCCATGATGGACAGGATATTTCGACGATGACAAACCCCGTGATTTTGCCCGAACTTCTGAGCCTCACCGGCGCGGCGATTGCCCCGGTCAACGCCGTTTTTGAAGCCGCGCGCGAGTCTGTACGCGCCATGGTCAGTGCCGATGGCAAGATTTCCGGTGCCTTGATCGAGGCCAACCAAACAGCGGCACACGGCCTGTCATGGCTCGCAACCTATCAGCAATCCTTGCAGCAAATGCACCGCTGGGCCGAAACTCTGAACGGCGACGGCAAGTTTGGTGAAATCGAGCAACTGCTGCTTCAGATCGCCTTTGGTGAGTATCTGCACCAGATCGCTGGCGGCATTCCCATGAACCAGGGCGAAGTTGTCCGCCTCCAAGACATGGGTCTTGGCTGGGATGCACTTGCTGGTTTCCAAGCTGCCGAGGTTCAATCTTTGATGGCCTCCGGCAATTCGCAAGCCGCCCGGTCACGCCTTGTTGAATTGATGGAAGAGCAAGCAGGCTCAACCATGTACGGCACCTCGGGGTTGGACGAAGAACTGGAAATGATCCGCGATCAGTTCCGCCGCTATGCGGTCGAAAAAGTCGAACCCTATGCCCACGAATGGCACCTCAAAGATGAATTGATCCCGATTGAAATCATCAATGAACTGGCTGAGATGGGCGTCTTTGGTCTGACCATCCCTGAAGAGTTCGGCGGGTTTGGTCTGTCCAAGGCCTCCATGTGCGTTGTCTCCGAAGAACTGTCGCGCGGCTACATCGGTGTTGGGTCGCTGGGTACTCGGTCCGAGATTGCCGCCGAACTGATCATCGCGGGCGGTACAGATGAGCAGAAAACCAACTGGTTGCCCAAAATCGCCAGTGCCGAAATTCTGCCAACAGCGGTATTCACCGAGCCAAACACCGGGTCCGACCTTGGCTCGCTGCGCACCCGCGCGGTCAAGAATGCCGATGGCGATTATGAAATCACTGGCAACAAGACTTGGATCACCCACGCCGCACGGACCCACGTGATGACGCTGTTGGCGCGGACTGACCCCAGCAACGACAACCACCGCGGCCTGTCGATGTTCTTGGCCGAGAAAACCCCAGGTGATGACGCCAACCCCTTCCCCACCGAAGGCATGACAGGCGGCGAAATCGAAGTGCTCGGCTATCGCGGCATGAAAGAATACGAACTGGGCTTTGACGGTTTCAAAGTCAAAGGCGAGAACCTGCTGGGCGGCGAAGAGGGCAAAGGCTTTAAACAGCTGATGGAAACCTTTGAATCCGCCCGTATCCAGACCGCTGCCCGCGCCATTGGTGTCGCACAGTGTGCCTTGGATATCGGCATGCAATATGCGCAGGATCGCAAACAGTTCGGTAAATCCCTGATCAACTTCCCCCGCGTTTCCAGCAAACTGGCGATGATGGCTGTCGAGATCATGATTGCCCGTCAGTTGACCTATTTCTCTGCTTGGGAAAAAGACAACGGCCACCGCTGTGATCTGGAGGCGGGTATGGCAAAACTGCTGGGTGCCCGCGTGGCTTGGGCCGCCGCAGACAATGCGCTTCAAATCCACGGCGGCAACGGCTTTGCGTTGGAATACAAGATTTCGCGCGTTCTATGTGATGCCCGGATCCTCAACATCTTTGAAGGTGCTGGTGAAATTCAGGCGCAGGTTATCGCACGTCGCCTGCTGGGTTAATACACGCCCTAACAAAGGTGACCAACGGACCCGGCCATTGTGCCGGGTCTTTTGTTTTCACCTCGAGGCCATTTGCGGTCGTTCAGTGGGATAGGGACAGGCTTGGGGATTGGCCATACGCCTCTTTGTAGGCGATTGAAAACCGACCCAAGTGCGTAAAGCCGGTATCATACGCCACCGTGCTCACCAATGTTCCGGGCGGTGCGGTTTGAAGCAGATAGTGCGCGAGCTTTAATCGCTGGCGGTTCAGATATTGTTTGGGCGTACAACCCAAGCTGGACTGGAATCCCGTTTGCAGGCTGCGCACGGAACACCCCGCCTGCCCTGCAATGTCTCGCATTGTGAGCGGATCAGACAGGTTTGCCCGGATGTATTCCACTGCTGTCCGCACCGCACGCGCAGGCAACGCAAACGGTGTATCTGTTAGAAAATGCGAAATGGCATTGGGCTGGCTCTGTAGCAAAGAGGTCATCAAATCCTCTTCGATAACAGACTGAAATCGATATGCGCTGGTCCCAAAGGCAGCCCCGTTCTGCGCCGCCTGCACACAGGCCCACACTTGATTCAACCAGTGTTGTGATGCGGCAGATTGCAACCGCATCTCTGGATTAAAAACCAGCGCATGCGGCAGATGATGCCCCGTCAGCGTTTCTGCCAACTCGTGCAACGCCTCTCGGTCAATCTGCACCAGCAACTTTTCGCACCCGGCCTGCCATGTCATGCGCGTTGCTTCGGTTGGGTTCAGAATACTGGCCGTTTGGTTCGACGCCTCAACCTCAAACGCACCATGGTTGACCACAGCGTGCCCCCGCAGCGGGATCTGAACCAAATAGAAATCTGTCAGCTCACCGGGATCAATCGCAACCTCTGAACTGTAGCGCAAAAAATTCAACGACAACGCCCGCCCAGAGGCCCTGTTGTGACAGGTTTCGAACGCCTCGGGCGTTTCACCGGGAATCAGCTTGTGATCGCAAAACTTGGCCGACACAACGTGGCGCGCCTCATCAATATCGCGCGTGCGAAACAAATGATGCGTGCTAAGCGGGTCCACCGCAATATTATGGTTCTGGCAAGCCATTGGAACTAATTACATTATTTTAAGCTTAAACAAAAGAGAGATGTGCCCTTACGATTTCTGCGCTTTTTGGACAAAGCTTGGCGCGACTTCCGGCTAGCGTTTTCAGGACACATTGTCGAACAGGGAGGAAATCATGAAAGAAACGCTTGGTATCACCAGCGCATCGGATGGGATCAACGCCGCCGCATGGAACGTGGTTGGGCATACTTACACGCCCAAACTGCACAGCGATAACGCCTTTATCTGGCATGCCGACATCCCGGCGGAAACCTTTGTGCCACCACATATCCACCCCACTCAAGACGAGTGGATCTATATGCTCGAGGGCAATCTTGAGATCGAATTCGGCCATGACCAAGGCCCCCCAAGCGTTCACAAGGCGGGTCCCGGCGATACCGTCAGGATGCCAATGGGCGTGGCACACGGCATTTTCAATCGTTCAGGAGCCACGGCAAAATGCGTCTTTGGTGTCGCGCCCGCGCGCAAACTCTACGATCTGTTTGTTGCGCTCGACGGGGTGACCGATCCCGAAGAGCTGGTGCGCCTGTCTGCCCAGCACGAGGTTGATTTCCTGCCGCCCCCACCCGAAGCATGAGGGCACCGAAATGGTAAAACGTAAAACGGTCGCCGTCATCGGCGGCGGGGTCAGTGGGCTGGCCGCAGCTAAGGCATTTGATGAAAAAGGGCACCGGGTCATCGGGTTCGAACGCAGCCATGACTTTGGCGGCGTTTGGGAGCTATCCCGCTCTTACCCCAATGTGCAAACCCAGTCGCCCAAGGATCTGTATTGCTACACGGATCATCCAATGCCAGCGGACTATCCCGAATGGCCAAAGGGACCACAGGTCCATGCCTATCTGCATTCTTATGCGGAAAAACATAACCTGAGCCGGTTGTTCCGTCTGAACACCAATATCTTGTCGATGGATCGACGCACGGATGGGAAACCCGGTTGGACCCTGACCATCGAAGAGGCCGGCCAAACCCGCACCGAAGATTTCGATTTTGTGTCAGTTTGTACCGGACAGTTCTCGGACAGGAACATTATCTCGCATCCGGGTCAGGACGACTTCATCGCGCAGGGTGGCGAAGTCATCCACTCTTCGGACTACACTGACCCCTCAATGATGAAGGGAAAGCGTGTGGTTGTTTTGGGCGGGTCCAAGTCCGCAACCGACATCGCGGTCAACGCTGCCAAAAACGGCGCGGCCCAAGTCACGATGGTGTACCGTGAAAACGTCTGGCGCGTGCCCTATTTCGTCGGCGGGATCAACTTCAAGCGACTGCTTTACATGCGGGCGCAAGAACAGCAGTTCAATCAGTGGGGCAAAAACGGACTTCAGCGCGCGGTGGCTGCGGTTCTGAAACCCTTGGTCTGGGCAAATTTCCGGGGTTTAGAAACCTTGCTCAAGTTTCAGCTGGGTCTGAAAAAGTGGAACATGGTGCCGGATTCCCCCATCGAAAAGGAAGCGTCATGCTCGCTGCCCATCGTGACCCCGGGGTTGTTCGAAAGCTTTAACGCCGGAACCGTGAAACCTATCCAGGGCACCATTGACCACTACGAAGCGGACGAAGCCATCCTGACCACCGGTGACCGGGTCGGCTGTGATATCGTGGTGCTCGCGGTCGGGTGGAAACTGGGCATCCCCTATCTGTCACAGGAATATCGGGACAAACTGATCGAATCTGACGGCCAATACCGCACCTTCCGGCTGTCAGTGAATCCAGATCTGCCAGACATGGGGTTTGTTGGCTTTAACTCGAGCTTTTGCACAATTCTGTCTGCTGAAATGATCGCCAATTGGTTGGTGCGGTTTGCCGATGGTCAGTTGGCGCAGCAACCCAGCCGCGATGATATGAACCGCAACATCGAAATGATGCTGGATTGGCGGCGCAAGGAACGCCCTGCTGCACAAGTGTATGGCGGATTGTGTTCGGCCCCGTTCCACTTCAAGCACTTTGACGAACTGCTTGCAGACATGGGGGCGACAACAGCCAAACGCAGCAACCCGATTGCGGAACAGTTTTCGTACCCCAACGCCCCGGCCTATGGCACCTACCTTGCCTCAGCCCCACAATACCAAGCGCAATAGCGCCACCAAAAACACAGGAGATTGCTGTCATGCGAGATTGGGATGACGCCTTTGCCAATATGGCGCATGTTGCAGGATCTGACGCGCTGCCCGGATTCTGGGCAGCGCGCGCCGCTGACTATCGCGCCTCTGCTGGGCGCATTGAAACCGGTATCGCCTATGGCGGTGCCGAACGGGAAAGCCTTGATATCATCTGGCCAGACGCTCCCCCCAAAGGGTTGGCAGTCTTTGTGCACGGGGGGTATTGGATGCGGCTCGACAAATCCTATTGGAGCGATCTGGCCGAAGGGGCGCGTGCGCGCGGCTGGGCGGTCTGCTTTCCCAGCTATACCCTAACGCCCCACGCCCGGATCAGCGATATAACCCGCCAAATTGGTGCCGCCATAACAAAAGCTGCCACCCTCGTAGACGGGCCCATCCATCTGTCCGGCCATTCCGCAGGGGGGCATCTCGTGGCGCGTATGCTGTGCGCGAATGCGCCACTGGAGCGATCCGTATGCGACCGGATTTCTCATACCCTCGCCATCAGCGGGTTATTTGACCTCCGCCCGCTCATGCACACAGCGATGAACGACACCTTGCATCTGGATGCAGCCGAAGCCGCCGCAGAAAGCCCCGCACTCCTGCCGGCACAGACGCAATCCACATTGACCCTTTGGGTTGGCGACAACGAGCGCCCCGAGTTTATTCGCCAATCCCGCCTGATGTCATTGATGTGGGATGGCTTTGATATTGGCGCCCAAGTGCATTTGGATCAGGGGCACAACCACTTCACCATTTTAGAAGGGTTGAAATCGCCCGACACAGCGATCACACAGGCTTGGGTCGGATAGCGCGTTCGTTTTCGCGCATCAGTGACCCAGACGATGTACCCAATCGGAGCCTTTCATGCTGCGTCTTACACTGGCCTTTGCGATCTTTTCCCTGCCGCACTGTGGCAAGGATGAAACCCTTGCGTCTTACGGGGCCGCAGGGGCGACTTGGCAATTACAGAGCCTCAACGACCAACCTCTTGGCGCGCCAGTGACACTGCAGATCGCAGAAGACGGCAAAATCAGCGGCGTTGCTCCGTGTAATTCATACACGGCAACAGTCAGCGTGCCCTACCCGTGGTTTGAAATCAAAGACCTGACCGCGACCCGAGCGAGCTGCGCATTGTTAGAGGCCGAAGGCACCTATTTCGCCGCCCTTCTTGCCATGACCCAATCCGAAGTGTCGGGGGACACATTGATCCTGCGCACTGATGCAGGGAACGAGATGGTTTTCAAAGCCGCCGAGTGAAAGTTTCGACAAATCGAGCACGCGCCGTGGGCAATGGCCTATTCCCCAATGCAGGGGCCAAGCGGTTTTCGAGGAAAAACCCGGTCGTATTCAACGCTAATGCAATTTCGTCATCTGGGGCGTCCCCCTCTCCACGCAGGCATGGTGGCAACGGCAGCATTCGATCAGCCCACTCACCCGCCCCCGAATTTGACACCGCGCGACCGGATTTGGGCGACACATACACCAACTCTTCGGTCGTGCCGGTGACTGCACAACACGACAAATCCAAACCAAAGCCAAGCTCTTCGAGCAGCGCCATTTCCCAGTTGAGATAGGCAAGCGGCCAGATCATGTCTTGTCCCAACAAATCCATGAGTTGTTCGGTTTGTTTATACAGGGCAGGATATACCTCACGCTCTGGCAAGCCAAAGCTCACCAAACTGGTGACCGCGTTCAAACCAGCCAAAGCCAATCGACCCGAAAATGCGGCAACTGTGCGCGACCGAATGGGTTCGACCTGATAGCTGCCCAACTGGCCTTCTAACCGGGCGCGCCACACCAGATCCAACTGGGAACCGGGCTGCAGGATCGGGGCAATCTTTCGGCTAACGCCGCCACGAACAACCCCTGAGTGACGTCCGTGCTCCTGCGTGAACACATCAATGATGACTGATGTTTCCCCGTGGCGCCGTGCCGATAACAAAACCCCTTGGTCCCGCCACTCCAATTCGCTCTCTCCCGTGCTGCCCCTCTGACAAAGCTTGATTTTGCCAAACGCGCAACATCATAGCCCAACCTGAACTGGCGGATTGGAACAGCGTTATTCCAATCCCTCTTCGCCTAACAAATGACGCCCTTGGCGATCCTCGACCTCGATCACCCAAAGGTCAGGGTCAAAACCGCGCTGCCGTTGGATAGCATCATCCACAGTACGTTCTTCGCCTGATGCAAGATCAGCCCACGTCCGGTCCCCGCTCATCAGGTCATAGCTGCGGTGAAAGGCAGTGGCCTGCCCATCAAGCGTGTTCAGTTTAACCAAAACAGCACCGGCCGTGTCGTCCCCATGGGCGACGACAAAGGCCGGAATTTCCTGAAACCTAAGACGCGCGAGATAAGCCTGAACCCAAAACTCAGCTGTGAGCCGGGTCATGCGTTCCCGTCTTTGAATTCCAGTCCCATTTCGGAATACCGCTCGGCCTCATCCAACCAGTTAGGACGCACTTTGACCTGCAGGAACAGATGCACCTTACGGCCCAGAAATTCCTCAAGCTCGGCACGGGCAGCTTGACCAACGGCTTTGATAGTCTCGCCCTTTTTGCCCAGCAGGATACCCTTGTGGCCATCCCGAACGACGTAAACGATCTGGTCAATTTTGGCCGATCCGTCTTTGCGATCTTCCCAGTTCTCGGTTTCCACCGTCAACTGATATGGCAGTTCCTGATGCAAACGCAGGGTCAGTTTTTCACGGGTCATTTCGGCTGCAATCATCCGCATCGGAAGATCGGCAATCTGATCCTCGGGATAGAGCCAAGGACCCTCTGGGACTTTCTCGGCCAGCCACGTCCGCAGATCGTCAACCCCATGCCCACGTTCCGCTGAAATCATAAAGGTTTCAGCAAAATTGTAACGCGCGTTCAGATCTTGGGTCAGGCTCAGCAGAACTTCGCTTTGCACCCGGTCAATCTTGTTGATGGCCAAAGCGACTGTGCGCCCTTCGCCAATCTCAGCCAAACCTTCGAGAATTCGCTCGACACCCTCGGTGATCCCGCGGTGGGCTTCGATCATCAACACGACGACGTCCGCATCCGCAGCGCCGCCCCAAGCCGCAGCAACCATCGCACGATCCAACCGACGACGCGGCTGGAACAGACCCGGCGTGTCAACAAAGACCAACTGCGAGTCGCCCTCCATCGCAACGCCGCGAATACGTGCGCGTGTCGTTTGCACTTTGTGCGTTACTATTGATACCTTTGCCCCAACCATACGGTTCAACAAGGTCGATTTTCCTGCGTTGGGTTCGCCAATCAAGGCGATAAATCCGGCGCGCGTGTTCATGCGTTTTGCTCCAATTGGGCCAGCAGAGCAGCAGCAGCAGCTTGTTCAGCCTGCCGTTTCGCCCCAGCGGTAGATTGCGCTTCGGTCCCGTCCTGCAAACGCGCGGCGATGGTAAACACCGGCGCGTGATCAGGGCCGCTACGCGACAGTTGTACATAAGTTGGTGGTTTTTGGCCACGGGCCTGCGCCCATTCCTGCAACGCGGTCTTGGCATCGCGTGCATCATCTTCGACAGTGGTCACCCGGTCCCCCCACAGACGCAGGATCATCGCCTGAGCGACCGCAAATCCCCCGTCCCGGTAGACAGCAGCTATGACCGCCTCCATCGCGTCGCCCAACAGGGCTTGCTTGCGCCGCCCGCCGGACATCATTTCCGACCGGCCAAGTTTCAACACAGCGCCCAGATCAATCTGGCGCGCCACATCTGCACAGGCTTCTTTGCGGACCAGCGCATTGAACCGAGGCGCCAATAGCCCCTCAGACGCGCCTTTGTCATGATCCAGCAAGGCCTCGGCCATGACTAGCCCAAGCACCCGGTCGCCCAGGAATTCCAGCCGCTGATTGTCACCACGCGTTGGCGACGAAATTGAACCATGCGTCAGGGCACGAACCAACAAATCGGGCTGAGAAAACTCATACCCGATCCGTGTTTGGAACGCTTTTAGATCTGCTGAAACTTTCACTAGACCCCCTTAAAGAAACGATCGCTGCGCCATGTCCAGAAAAACAACATGGAACGCCCTGCGGACGAGAACATGACACGGTCTGCGCGGCCAATCAGATTCTCATACGGTACAAATCCAACACCACCCGCGGATTGCGGCAAGCGGCTGTCGCTTGAGTTGTCACGATTGTCCCCCATAAAGAAGTAATGCCCGGCCGGCACAGAATAGATCCCAGTATGATCCGACGACTGGTTTCCGATATTCAGAATGCTGTGCGATACGCCGTTCGGCAGCGTTTCGATCTGGCGGGATTTCTCACAAATGCCACCCAGACCAACCGGACCATTTTCACACCGCGGAGGTGATCCTTGCGGGCCCTGCGGTTCAGCAATTTCTTCGAACACACCGTCTGGTTTCAGTTCGACCGGTGTTCCATTGATGATGACCACCCCATTTTTGACCTGGATCTTATCACCGGGAAGGCCAATCAAGCGTTTGATGTAGTCGCGCCCAGATACGGGGTGCCGAAAGACGACCACATCCCCGCGCTCAGGGTCACCGCCCCAAATGCGTTCGTTGTCCCCTTTGGCCCAGCCACACACATCCTCGGCATCCACGTTGATTCCGATACCCGGCAAATTCAGGCTTGGACAGGACGCGTAGGAATAGCCATAGGCCATCTTGTTGACGAACAGAAAATCCCCAATCAGCAAAGTCTCTTTCATCGAGCCCGAAGGGATCCAGAAAGGTTGAAAAAACAATGTTCGAAAAACACCCGCGATCAACAAGGCATAGACGACAGTTTTAACGGTCTCCAAGATGGCATTTCCGGCTTTGGCTTCGGTGGCCATTCGGTTCTCTCCAGTGTTTTCGATTTAACCGCTACATGCGGGGCGCTTGGGGGTAAGTCAAGGTAGCCGGGGCTTCATCAGCGATCGGGCGCGCCTCAATCACAACAAAGGCCTGCGCCCAGGGGTGATCATCGGTCAAAGTGACGTGAATGATCGCCTCGTGTCCGGCCGGGGTCATGCCGCGCAGCCGTTCACGCGCCCATCCCGTCACTTCCATAACGGGTTGTCCGGTTTTTAGGTTGGTCACAGCCATGTCTTTCCAGGCGATGCCCATACGCAATCCGGTTCCCAACGCTTTGGAACACGCCTCTTTCGCGGCCCATCGCTTGGCATAGGTTCCCGCGGTATCGCTGCGCGCATCTGCTTTGCGTTGCTCGGTCTCAGTAAAAACACGGTTGCGAAACCTGTCCCCGAACCGGTCCAGCGTACCTTGGATCCGCTCAATATTGGTGAGGTCAGTGCCGATCCCTAAAATCATGTCTGTATCACCGTCTTCTTCGCTTGGTAGCATTCAAGGCACTGCGCACGCCCAAACCGATGAAAAACCGGCAACTCAGGAAGATAACGACATAAAGGGCAATTCCCAAGAGCGCCAGGAAGGTCTTGGGCACGTCAGCCACCCGAGCAAGTTCGTCTGGAAAGTACATGAACAGAATAGCACCAATAAGCCCCGCAAGAGCTAAATAGACGAGCGTCATATAGCGCGCAGCGACCCACATTTCCGACTTGGTCGGAGGCTCGCCAAACTCTTGCACATAAATTCTGCCTTCATTCATCGCAGCAAACATAAGGGGCAAAAAAGGTGTAAATCCTGTGTTTAGATCCACTCCTAAGAACTGCCAGATCAACTCAAGAATTAAAGAAGTTGCGATTGAAAACCCAATTAAAACAAGGGAGAATCGCAAAAGGCTTTTCAACATAACAAAGTACTCTTAAAAATTACGGCTCAACTCCGCGCCTCGTCCATCATGCGGCGCATTTCGGCAATTGCAGGCGTAAGCCCCCGAAAAATAGACTCACCGATCAAAAAGTGCCCAATGTTCAGCTCCATCACCTCTGGCAAGGCAGCAATTGGCTGAACCGTTTCATAGGTCAGCCCATGTCCCGCGTGCACCTCCAATCCTAAGGACTGCGCAAAGGTCGACATCTCTCGCAATGCTTCCAGCTCGCGATCTCGTTCGTCGAACCGACCTTCAGCATGGGCGTCACAATAGGCCCCCGTGTGCAGTTCGATCACCTCGGCTCCGATCCGATGCGCGGCTTCGATCTGGCGACGGTCTGCGGCGATAAAGATCGAAACCCGGCAACCAACATCCCGCAATGGCGCAATGAAGTGGGCCAGCTTGTTCTCTTCGCGTGCGACTTCCAGCCCACCTTCGGTCGTTCGTTCCTCGCGCTTTTCAGGCACGATGCAAACAGCATGCGGCTTGTGACGCAGCGCAATGGCCTGCATTTCGTCTGTCGCCGCCATCTCAAAATTCAGAGGGATCGTCAGCGCGTCCATCAACGCGTCGATATCCGCGTCCAGAATATGGCGTCGATCTTCGCGCAAATGCGCGGTGATGCCATTTGCCCCGGCGTCTTGGGCCACTTTGGCCGCCAACACAGGGTCAGGATACGCCCCGCCCCGCGCGTTTCGAATGGTGGCCACATGGTCAATATTCACGCCCAACCGCAAAAAATTGTCAGACATCAGTCACTTCCTTTTCCTACCGTTGCGCAGACCTTAGTCGGCTTTTGAGACCCGGTCAGCCTCTGCTTCGGCTTTTTTCTTGATCGCGTCAAACTTGGCTTTGATCTTTGATCGACGGCGATGTTGATAGGCTCTGATCAACGGCAAACTCAAGGCATACATGATCGTTGCGCAGATCATCCCGGGGATAATACCACCCACTAAATAGGGCAAGAATACCTCGTTATAAAAGACCTCTAACCCATGCCAATCAGCGACGTCATCGTTAAAGAACGATTTGATATTGTGCCAAAAATCTGCACCGGCTTGTTTGAATTTCTCGGTCAGGGACGCGTCATGCTTTTCAAACTCTGTTCCCAGAATGAAATGCCCCGTCCGCATAGAAACCGCTGCAATCAGAAAAAATGAGGGCGGGTTTCCAAAAAAGGTCGCCATCAGCGCAGCAAAGAAATTGCCCCGCAAAACATAGGCAATAAAGATGGCGACAAAGAAGTGGAACCCAAACAACGGTGTAAAGCTGGTGAAGACCCCAGCCCAGATCCCGCGCGCGATCCGTTCAGGAGAATCCGGCAATCGGCGGACCCGATGTTTGACATAGTGGAAAGCCCGGGTCCAACCGCCGCGCGGATAGACGAGCTCTGAGGCGACCCGTACAGGTGAGCGACGATCTCGGCGCTTAAAAACCACCCGTGTTTCCTTTCCGTGCCTAGCTTAGCCCATTATCAACTGGCGTCTGGATCTGCTGCATTCTGGTTTCGATGACGTTCAATGGTTGCAACGTCACTCTCAGCCTCTAGCATCAACATCAGTGAATGCAACTGTTCCAAATCACGCAGTTCGACATTTATCAGAAGCCTGAAAAAATCTGGTTTGCGATCTAAAAACTTCAAATCCGAAATATTGGCTTTGTGTTCCCCGATCAGGGTACAAATCCGCCCCAACACACCCGCATCATTGCCGATCGTCACATCCAGCGTGGTACTGTAAACCGCCGGGTGATTGCCAGAATGCCAGTGCAGATCAACCCATCGGTCCGGTTGATCATCAAACGCGGTCATAGCGGCGCAATCCATCGCGTGCACCACAACCCCTTTGCCACGGTAGGTAATGCCAACAATGCGCTCACCCGGAAGCGGCTGGCAACACGGGGCCCGCTCAAAGGACTGGCCCGGCTCCAAACCAACAACGGCCCGACGCAGGGGGATCTGTTCCCCTTCGGTGTCAGCCAGATCTGGATAGACCGCCTGCACAACGTCGTTGGCGGTCAACTCGGCACTGCCGAGATTTGCCAACAACTCGTCACGATCCTTTAACCGCAATGCCTTTGCGGCGGTGTCCAGTGCTTTATCAGTCGCTTTACGGCCCACATGCTCAAACGCAAAACGCGCAAGCTCTTGCCCCAGCTTGATAAACCGCCCCTTATCCACATCACGCAGTGCGCGGCGAATCGCGGTACGGGCTTTCCCCGTGGTCGCAATGTCCAGCCAACTCACCTGCGGTGTTTGCCCTTCGGCGGTGATAATTTCGACCGACTGCCCGTTCTTGAGGCGGGTCCAAAGAGGCACGCGAATACCATCGACCTTGGCCCCGACGCAGGCGTGACCAATCCGGGTGTGAATCGCATAGCCATAGTCAATCGGGGTGGCCCCGCGCGGCAGCTTGACCACATCCCCTGTGGGCGTAAAGCAGAACACCTGATCCGAATACATCTCCAGCTTCACAGCTTCGAGGAAATCTTCGTGGTCTTCCTCGCTGTCAAACTGCTCGGTCAGGTTGGCGATCCACTTGGCGGGATCCACGGCAAAGGGGTTCTGTGTCCGCACCCCATCCCGATATGACCAATGCGCAGCAACGCCAGTTTCAGCAACATCATGCATTTGGCGGGTGCGGATCTGAACCTCGACCCGCTTCCCATCCCGGCCCGACACCGTGGTGTGGATCGATCGATAACCATTTGATTTTGGCTGACTAATATAATCTTTGAACCGCCCCGGCACGGCACGCCAACGCTGGTGGATCGCGCCCAGCGTGCGATAACAATCTTCTTCACTCTGAGTGATGATGCGGAACCCATAGATGTCAGACAGGCGTGAAAACCCCTGATCCTTTTCCTGCATCTTACGCCAGATCGAATAGGGTTTCTTAGCCCTTCCAAAGACCTCGGCCTCGATACCGGCCTTATCCAATTCATGCCGCATATCGCCGGTGATCCGATGGATCACATCGCCGGTTTCACGCTGCAATGTAATGAAACGTCGGATGATCGACTGACGTCCTTCGGGGTTCAGAACCCGAAACGCCAGATCTTCCAACTCTTCGCGCATCCATTGCATACCCATGCGGCCCGCTAGCGGCGCATAAATATCCATGGTTTCACGCGCCTTGATCACCTGCTTGTCGGGGCGCATGGCCTTGATCGTACGCATGTTGTGCAAACGGTCGGCCAGCTTGACCAGAATAACCCGCAAATCCTTGGACATCGCCATGAACAACTTGCGAAAGTTTTCAGCCTGTTTGGTCTCACGGCTTGAAAGCTGCAGATTGGTCAGCTTGGTGACACCATCCACCAGCATGGCGACTTCTTCGCCAAACAGATCGGACACCTGCCCGTACGAGGCTTTTGTGTCCTCGATAGTGTCATGCAATAGCGCTGTTACGATTGTAGCATCATCCAGCCGCTGTTCGGTCAAAATAGCCGCAACAGCAACAGGATGGGTAAAATAGGGCTCACCGGAATGCCGGGTCTGCCCTTCATGCATCTGATTACCGAAATCATAAGCTTCGGTCAGACGCTGTTCGTTTGTCTTCGGATTGTAATTGCGGACCAGCGCAATCAGATCTTCAGCTGCAATCATCCGGTCCGCATCCTTTCGCGGCTGGTTCAGCCCTGCCCTTGTGCTTCCATCAGCGCGCGCAGCAGTTTCTCTTCGGACATGTCATCCTCGGCAGGTTTGTCCGAATCAGCACCCATCAGCAGAGCCATGGAATCTTCTTCCGGTTCATCCACTTCGATCTGCGTCTGATTGCTTTCAATCAGGCGTTCACGCAGGAATCTGCACCCTGTGTTTCATCAGCGATCTCACGCAAGGAAACAACGGGGTTCTTATCGTTGTCACGCTCAACAGTGATCGGCGCACCGGCTGAAATTTCGCGTGCCCGATGGGCCGCGAGCATCACCAGCTCAAAGCGGTTAGGTACTTTGTCTACGCAGTCTTCAACCGTTACGCGGGCCATATGGGGTTCTCCAAAGTGAAACCTTGTCCAGAAGGCACGTATTTAAGCCCCTCACGAGCCGTTGACAAGCCCGAAATGCCGCTCTGCCGCATTCTATAGCGGGGTCACCGACGCGACATCATCTACAGGCAAGGCCGTCAGCATTTCCGACACGGTGCACCCGGACACAGGGTGACGCCATTTCGGGGCAATATCGGCCAGTGGAACCAGGACAAAAGCACGGTCCTGAAGTCGGGGATGAGGCAGGACCATCTGCTCAGGCGCCACTTGAATCTGTTGCTCCATCGGCAGTTCAGCCCAATGCGTATAAAGCGGCAAATCCGGGAGCACCTGGTCATCGTAACTCAGCACATCCAAATCCAGGGTCCGCATCCCCCATCTCTGCACCCGCGCGCGCCCAAATTCATGCTCGACAGCATGCAAGCGATCCAACAACTCGGTCGGAGTAAGGGAGGTCGCTACTTCGATCACCGCATTCACATAGTCCGGCCCCGCCCCCGCTGGGAAGCAAGGGGTCGAGAAAAAGCGGCTGACAGAACGAATCAGGAGGTCTGGCCCGGCAAGCGCTGCAATCGCCTGACGAAGTGTCATTTCAAGAGAAAAATCAGCCTGCGACAGATTTGCACCCAGAGCCACATGCGATTTTGACAATATTTCGTTCACATTGCCCTCTTTTCCTCGTGATGTATACTTGCGGTATATGACAATACCCTTAAGTTAAGTACACCATTTCGCCAAAATTAAATTACTCACTCACGAACATGACGGCGAGTGGCTCACACCGGAAGGAACAATTATGTTTTACAAGGACGAACGGCTTGCGCTGTTCATCGACGGTTCGAATCTGTACGCCGCCGCCAAAGCTCTGGGTTTTGACATCGACTATAAGTTGCTGCGTCAAGAATTCATGCGTCGCGGTAAGATGCTCCGTGCGTTTTACTACACAGCGCTCCTAGAAAATGACGAATACTCACCGATCCGACCTCTTGTTGATTGGCTCCACTACAATGGCTTCACCATGGTGACCAAGCCAGCCAAAGAATACACCGACAGCATGGGGCGTCGGAAGGTCAAGGGCAACATGGACATTGAACTGACGGTTGATGCGATGGAGCTGGCTCCACGTGTTGATCACATTGTTCTGTTTTCAGGAGATGGGGATTTCCGGCCATTGATCGCAAGCCTTCAGCGTCAGGGGGTTCGGGTATCTGTGGTTTCAACCATCCGCAGCCAACCGCCCATGATCTCCGATGAATTGCGCCGACAGGCCGACAACTTCATCGAACTGGAAGAGCTCAAAGATGTGATCGGGCGCCCTCCACGTGAAATGCCTATGGAACCACGCCCAGTGGTCGCGGCCGATCAACGCTAAAGGCACAAGAAAGCCTCCACTCCAATTTGAGCGGAACTTCCTTATCAAGAAAATGCGTTTGGGCCGAAAAATGGCCCAAACGCCAATCCGTTTAAAATGATTTGCTATGAAACAGGGCCTGTTTAACAGGCCCATATGTCCGTTTCATGACACCGTCCCCCACTGGACGATTGGCGCACAAACCCTTACCTCTCTGAGCTAAGGAGACGCCAACATGACCAAACAGCCTTTGACTCTTTTTCTTGCTGCACCACGGGGCTTTTGCGCCGGGGTAGATCGTGCCATTAAAATTGTCGAAATGGCGCTCGAGAAATGGGGCGCCCCCGTCTACGTCAGACATGAGATCGTACACAACAAATTCGTTGTGGATGGCCTGCGTGACAAAGGTGCTGTTTTTGTCGAAGAACTAGAAGATTGCCCCGATGACCGTCCGGTGATCTTTTCCGCCCATGGTGTTGCCAAATCGGTGCCAGCCGAGGCCAACCGCCGCAACATGATATATGTCGATGCCACCTGCCCACTGGTGTCCAAAGTCCACGTCGAAGCCCAGCGCCATTCCGAGGCAGGCTTGCAAATGATCATGATCGGGCACAAGGGTCACCCAGAAACAGTTGGCACAATGGGGCAGCTCCCGGATGGTGAGGTTCTGTTGGTGGAAACCGTCGCAGATGTTGCAACAGTCCCGGTGCGCGACCCCGACCATATCGCTTACGTCACGCAAACCACGCTCAGCGTGGATGATACCAAAGACATCGTTGCCGCGTTACAGGACCGGTTTCCGCAGATCGTCGGCCCGCATAAGGAAGACATCTGTTACGCCACCACCAATCGACAAGAGGCGGTCAAAGCCATTGCACCCAAAGCAGATGCGATGCTGGTCGTTGGCGCGCCCAATTCATCCAACTCGCGCCGCTTGGTCGAAGTCGGCGCAAAGGCCGGCTGCAACTATGCCCAATTGGTACAGCGGGCCGATAACATCGACTGGCGTGCCCTCGAAGGGATCACAAGCGTCGGCATCACCGCCGGGGCCTCAGCCCCCGAACTGTTGGTGAACGAAGTCATTCAGGCATTTAAAGACCGTTATGACGTAACCGTAGAAACCATTGAGACGGCCGTCGAGAACGTGGAATTCAAGGTGCCGCGCGTTCTTCGGACCGACGGATAACACCCTACAAGTCCACCACCCCCTATTCCGTAGACGTGAGGACCTATTATGACCCGCTCTGACACCATCCGCGTCTACGACGAACGCGCTGCCGAATATGCAAAGATGATCAATGCAGACGCGGATGCCGGTAAACAGTTGCGTCTGTTCATGTCCCATCTTCCCGATGGCGGGCGGGTTTTGGATCTGGGGTGTGGACCCGGGGCAGCCGCCGCGGCCATGGCAAAAGCAGGGTTTATCGCGGATGCCACCGATGCATCCGGCGAGATGATCGCCCTCGCCAATGAACACCCCGGCGTCAACGCACGACAGGCGTTGTTTGATGATATTTCCGGCCAAGACATCTATGATGGGATCTGGGCCAGCTTCAGCTTACTCCATGCTCCTCGTGCCGATTTCCCAACCTACCTGAGCGCGCTGCACAAGGCGTTGAAACCCGGTGGGACCTTCTACATCGGCATGAAACTCGGCACTGGCGAAGGGCCAGACAGGCTTGGCCGGTTTTACACCTATTACTCTCAAGAGGAGCTTGAGAACCACATGACAAACACAGGGTTCACAATCACCGACCGCACACTTGGTGCCGGTGTTGGACTAGACGGCAGTACCTCTGACTGGATCTCGGTGATCGCGCATGCCTAACCTAATCGCCTACACAGACGGTGCCTGTTCGGGCAATCCCGGCCCCGGCGGTTGGGGCGCATTGTTGCAAGCCAAAGAGGGTGAAACCGTCGTCAAAGAGCGCGAGCTTAAGGGCGGCGAAGCTGACACCACCAACAATCGGATGGAGCTGCTGGCCGCGATCAACGCCTTAGAAGCATTAGAGCGCCCATCAACCATCACCATCGTGACCGACAGCGCCTATGTTAAAAACGGGATCTCCGGCTGGATCTTTGGCTGGAAAAAGAACGGTTGGAAAACTGCCGCCAAGAAACCAGTCAAAAACGTCGATCTCTGGCAACGCATTGACGAGGCCCAGCAACGTCATGCGGTGACTTGGGAATGGGTCAAGGGCCACGCCGGACATCCTGAAAACGAACGTGCCGATGAATTGGCGCGCGCTGGCATGGCACCGTTCAAGCCAAAGAAATCCAAAGCATGACTTTGCTGGCGCTGCTGGACTACACCTCGGTACTGGTCTTTGCCTTGACCGGGGCCCTTGTCGCCAGCCGCGCCCAATTGGATCTGGTTGGCTTTGCCTTTGTCGCCTGTCTGACTGCCGTTGGTGGCGGCACCGTGCGCGACTTGCTTTTGGACCGGCATCCAATCTTTTGGGTGGGCCAGCCAGACTATATCCTGATTGCGACCGCGGCGGCTGTTTTTGTGTTCTTCACCGCCCACAGGGTCGAAAGTCGCTACAACCTCCTAGTCTGGCTCGACAGTTTTGCATTGGCAATCGCCGTTGCCGCTGGAACCGGCGTGGCTCTGACCTTGGGCCAGCCTCCTGTTATCGTTGTGCTGATGGGGATGAGCACAGGATGCCTAGGCGGGCTGATGCGGGACGTCGTCTGCAACGAGGTGCCACTGGTCCTCAAGCAAGGGGAACTCTACGTCTCCTGTGCTTTAGCCGGGGCTGCGGTCTCGGTTCTGGCCGTCTTGCAGGATTTGCCGCAACTTATCGCGCTTGCGCTTGGTGCTTTGGCGTGTTGGAGCTTGCGTGCCGGATCTCTCTGGTTCGGATGGAAACTGCCCGTCTACAAAGGTCGCCCACCCCGCCAGTGATCAGCGCCGCCAGTGAAACGGTACGATGACCAATGCCCCGATCGATGACACGATGGCATTCATGCCCGGCGAGCTAAACCCGATGCCGAACATGACACGCACAAAATAGAACAGGAATGCCCCGCCTACGCAGATAATAATCGACTGCAAATATCCATTGTGCGTGAACCCAGACTTTTCAGACAAATAGCCAACGATCCCAGCGATCACGACAGTTCCCATCAGGATCATGAACATAGCGGTCTCCTTACGCGAGGTGCATCCCTTTGAGCACCGGGCGTCCCCTCTGAAAGGTCTCTTTATCCTGCGCGCCTTTGCCCGCCCGTTGCAAGCGCAACAGCTCGACCGCCCCCGTGCCACACGCCACCACCAAGGCATCGTCCAACACCTCGCCCGGCTCACCTTGACCGGCAGCAAGCCGCGAGGCCAGCAACTTTACGCGCTGTCCTTCGATTTCCGTCCATGCCCCCGGAAACGGGGACAGCCCACGGATTTGGCGATCAACGTCAGTTGCAGACTGTGTCCAATCCACACGCGCTTCGGCTTTGTCGATCTTATGGGCATAGGTCACACCATCGTCCAGCTGCACTTCAGGGGTCAGTTGTGGCAACGCCGCCAAAGCTTTGACAATCAGCGCCGCACCGTTTTCGGACAACCGGTCGTGCAACTCGGCAGTGGTTTCTTCGTCCTTAATCGTAAGGGTAGATCGCATCAGCACAGGGCCTGTATCCAATCCGGCCTCCATCTGCATAATGCAAATGCCTGTTTCCGCATCCCCAGCCATGATCGCTCGATGGATCGGAGCCGCCCCCCGCCAACGCGGCAACAGGCTGGCGTGAATGTTCAGGCACCCCATCTTGGGCGCATCAAGAACTGCCTGTGGGAGCAACAGCCCATAGGCCACAACAACCGCAACATCCGCATTCAGATCTGCAAAATCCTGCTGTGCGTCCGCTGTCTTTAAAGAAACTGGATGACGCACCTCGAGGCCCAGCGCCTCGGCACGGGCATGAACCGGTGTTGGGCGATCTTTCTTCCCACGCCCAGCAGGGCGCGGAGGCTGGCAATATACGGCCGCAACGTCATGCCCTGCCTCTATCAACGCATCCAAGACAGACACGGAAAAATCAGGAGTTCCCATAAACACAACACGCATTGGCCTGCTCCCTATCCGTTCAGCTTTTTAGCTTTGCGCAGCAATATGTCCCGCTTCACCTTGCTCAGTCGGTCAAAATAGAGCCGCCCATTCAGGTGATCGATCTGGTGCTGCACACTCGTTGCCTCGATGCCGACAAAATCGCGCCGGTCTATCTGCCCCTGTTCATTCATAAACCGAACCGTCACGGCACGTGGTCGTTTTATCTTGGCTGAAACACCCGGCAGGTTCGGGCTGGCCTCATCATGTTCGCGCAGCTCGACCGAGGCATGCAAAATCTCAGGGTTGGCCAACCGCACCGCTTTGCCGCGCTCGGACGAGCCATCAACAACCGCCAAACGCAACACCACACCGATCTGATTGGCAGCTAAACCGACACCCGGCATTGCCTCCATCGTGTCGACCATATCATCCCAAATCGCCCGGATATCGTCAGTAATTTCCGCCACCGGCTCAGCCTTAGAGCGCAGCCGGTTGTCCGGCCACGGCACACATTTGCGAACAGTCATTTCGTATACTCCTGATACTGCGCCTCGGCGATGCGACGGGCACCGGCGTCAAGACGATCAAAGGTCACCACCCCGTTCAGGTGGTCAAATTCATGCTGGATACAGCGCGCTTCGAACCCATCAAAATCCGCCATGTGAATATCGCCTTCGGACGCGGTCCATTGCACGGTTACCGCTTTGGGCCGTGATACTGACACCTGCACACCGGGGATCGACAGACACCCTTCGCAGCCCAGTTCATAGATACGTTCTGCTGCCATGATCACCGGATTGATCATCGCCATGGGGGTCGGTGCGCCCTCTTTCCAGCCGCAATCCATCACAAACACACGCTGCATCACCCCAATCTGTGGGGCAGCCAATCCGCGCCCCTGCGTGGCGTACATCGTATCGAACATATCAGCGACCAACGCATCTACATCGCCTGTCACCGTCTCACAGCGCGTGCTCAGCCGCGGGTCAGGCCACTTTAGGATCGGTCGAACCGCCATTCAGCCGCGCGCCATCTCGCGCTTGAGCTTTTGCATCTTGCGCGTGATCATCTGCCGTTTCAGTGGTTTCAGATAATCAATGAACAACTTGCCATCCAAGTGGTCGATTTCATGTTGCGCGCAGGTGGCCCACAGACCATCAAACACTTCGCGCTGCGCATTGCCATCCCAATCCATCCACGCCACCTCGACCTCTTTCGGGCGGGTGACTTCGGCGTATTGCTCGGGAATGGACAAACACCCCTCTTCGTAAACACTCGTCTCTTCGGAAGAGGAAATAATCTCGGGGTTAAACATCACCAGTGGGCGCGGTTTTTCACCATCTTCCTTGACGCAATCCAGCACGACCAGACGTTCCATCACGCCAATTTGCGGCGCGGCCAGACCAACGCCTGGCGCGTCATACATCGTTTCCAGCATGTCATCAGCCAAAGCACGCATCGCGTCCGAGACGTCAGGCACAACTGCACAAACCTTTTTCAGGCGGGGATCGGGATGGATCAGAATAGTACGTTTCATAGGGGTGATTTATGTCATTGCCCGCCACATCGCAACGCCCCCCTTGCACATGGCGCAATTCACAGTAGCCTGCCCCGCGATCCAATGGTCAGATCTGACGGAGAACCCAATGAATTTTGACGACCCCATCGACCGCCGCGGCACCAACAGCACAAAATGGGACATGATGGAACCTATCTATGGCGTCCCCGCCGACACCGGCTTGTCCATGTGGGTTGCCGATACTGATTTTCAGGCCCCCGCGCCGGTTCTGAATAAATTGCGCGAAATGACCGACCATGGCGTGTTCGGCTACACCAATCTGGACGCCACTTACAAAGGCGCGATCCAATGGTGGATGCAGACCCGTCACAATTGGACCATCGAACAGGATGCGATTTTCACCACAACCGGATTGGTGAATGGGGTGGGCCTGTGCCTAGACACCTTTACCCAACCCGGCGACGGCGTCGTTCTGTTCACACCCGTCTATCACGCCTTTGCAAAGGTTATTCGCGCCTCTGGTCGTGAAGTTGTTGAATGCCAGCTGGCCAATACCGATGGTCGCTATGAAATGGATTTCGACGCCTATGATGCGATGATGACCGGATCAGAAAAGATGGTCATCTCTGTGCTCACCTCATAACCCCGGTGGCCGCGTCTGGACCCGGGAAGAGCTGCAAGGCGTCGCTGATTTCGCCAAACGCCACGATCTGATCCTGTTGTCCGATGAAATTCACCACGATCTGGTCTATCCCGGCAACACCCATATCCCGATGCCAAATGTTGATCCCTCGATTATCGACCGGCTGCTGATGCTCACCGCGCCATCCAAGACCTTTAACATTGCGGGTTTGCACACTGGCCCAAGTGATCATCCTCGATCCCAAGCTGCGCGCGCGCTTTGCCGCGCGCATGGCTGCGCTCAGCGTCGCCCCCAACTCCGTTGGCCAAGCTGCCACTGCGGCGGCTTATTCGCCTGAGGGGGCAGAATGGGTCGATGCGCAGCTGGCATATTTGGATGGGAACCGTCAGGTCTTTGACGCTGCAATCGCCAAAATCCCCGGTCTGTCATCCATGAAAATCGAATCCACCTATCTGGCATGGATCGATTTCACTGACACGGGGATGGAACGCGCTGAGTTTACCGATCGCGTGGAAAAAACGGCACAGGTTGCCGCCAACCACGGCACCACTTTTGGCACCGGGGGCGAAAACTTCCTGCGGTTCAACCTTGGGACACAACGTTCCCGAATCGAAGAGGCGTGTGAACGTCTGACAGCAGCCTTTGGCGACCTGCAATAACTCGATGCTCCGGTTATTTTTCTTAGGTGTGGCACTGATCCTTGGGGTCAGTGCCACATTTGCTTTGTGGGACCGCTTTGGCCCGCGCCCTGTGCCCCCTGAACCTGTCGATATCAGCCAGCAAATCGATCACATCCTAATCGAAAAATCTGCACGCCGCCTGACCGCAAGACGGAATGGCAAGACGGTGATGTCGCTACAGATTGCGTTGGGGTTCGCCCCAACGGGTGATAAATCGCAAGAAGGTGACGGAAAAACGCCCGAAGGGGTGTTTACCATCAACCGTCGCAATCCCAACAGCGCATTCCACCTGTCCTTGGGGTTGGACTACCCCCTGCCTGCCGACATTGCCCGCGCCAAAGCGGCTGGTATTGATCCCGGAGGCGATATTTTCATTCATGGCCAGCCCAACGGCGTTGTGGGCCTGACCCTGCCCGGGGACTGGACCGCCGGATGTATCGCCATCAGCAATCAAGAGATGAAAACGCTTTGGCAAATCACGCCCATCGGAACAACGGTCGAAATTCGCCCCTAGCGCTTAACCCTCACCAATCAAAGCCACAGGCGCCATGGGATCACGATAAAAGTCCGCAGGCGCTTGGGTCGTGGCCAGTGTGCTGCGCTTGAACTCATAACTGGTCTCGCCGCCATCCTCTTCGGATACGACCACCAGACACTGATATAGATGCTCTAAGCCGTCATAGATGTCGACCAACCCCCGCAAACGCGGTGTCTGTTCCGTTTCAACAGAGAACCCGCCGCGCCAGCTGCGCAACACCGGATATTCCCCATCTGGGGTCACCACCCGCAACCGGCTGATCTTTTTCATATTGGTCAGCCGCGCTGCATCCAAGGCATCACGAATATCTTGCGAGATATAGGTACTCATCTTTTATTCTCCGTTCGCACGAGTCCAGACTGAGCGAGCAGATCCTAAAATCAAGATAAGATTTGGTGACAGATCTGGTCCGAAATCCGGGCGTTGCGCAGAATCCTCATGCTGCTGTGCAGCTACGCACTCAGGCTGCGCGCCCTGCGGGACTGTGATCGCGCGCATGACCATCTTACCTTCAGCCAAACCCGCAACGGAGGCACACATGGGATTGCTCATCGACGGACAATGGCACGATCAGTGGTATGACACACTCACCAACGGTGGGGCATTCAAACGCAGCGCAGCACAGTTTCGAAACTGGATCACACCGGATGGCAGCCCGGGCCCCTCGGGTGTTGGCGGATTCGCCGCGGAAAGCGGACGCTACCATCTTTACGTCAGCCTTGCCTGCCCTTGGGCACATCGCACCTTGATCTTTCGCGCCCTCAAAGATCTGGGCGATCACATTTCAGTCTCAGTAGTCCACCCGGATATGTTGGACAAAGGCTGGACCTTTGAACTGGATGAACGCGGCGCGACCGGCGACGACCTGTTCGGATTTTCCCATGCGCATCAGATCTATACCAAAGCAGACCCCACGTTTACTGGCCGCGTGACCGTTCCGATTCTTTGGGACAAACAGCAGGGCATCATCGTCTCAAACGAAAGCTCTGAAATCATCCGGATGTTCAATTCGGCCTTTGATGGTCTCACCGGCAATACACAGGATTTTTGGCCCGCCGAGCGCCGCGATGCCATCGAAGAGGTAAACGACCGCGTCTATGACACCGTGAACAATGGCGTCTACAAAAGCGGATTCGCCACCACGCAAGCCGCCTATGATGCGGGTGTTGTCCCCCTATTTGACAGCCTCGACTGGCTTGAACAGCGTCTGTCTCAGACGCGATATCTCATGGGGGATCAGATAACCGAGGCCGATTGGCGCCTGTTCACAACCCTGATCCGGTTCGACATGGTGTATCACCAGCACTTCAAATGTAATCGCAAACGGATTGTCGATTACCCAAATCTCTGGGGCTTCACCCGCGAGCTGTATCAATGGTCCGGTGTTTCAGAAACCGTTGGGATGCACCATATTGTGCGCCACTATCACTATAGCCACGACAGCATTAACCCGAATCGAATCATCCCGATCAATCCAGTGCTGGATTTTGACGAGCCACACGGACGAGGTTAACGGCTTGCCGCGTAATGTTCGACAATCGCCGCCAGATCTTCTGGCGGCGTTTCACTTTGCACATAAGCGCAGGCATTTGGGCTGTGCGCAAAAATCGATCCATCTGAGAAAAACGTCGTGTTCGTGACAAAGATCACCCGCGCATCCGGCCTGCGGTAACTGGCGAAATCCGCAACCGCCAAGGCACTGCCATCCGCCAGAACCAAATCCAAAACAATTATTTCGAAATCAGTCCCATAGAGCGCAAGAATCGCCGCCTCTTGTGTTTGCACAAGCGACACATCCGCCCCCTGCCTTTGCAGGTGGCGTTGCCACAACCCGCCTAAATCGGGGTTACTTTCTACGATCAGAACTTTCATCATGGTTAACATAGCACATTCTGTGAGTTAATTTGCAGCGCCATCTATCCCCCTACGGTGATCTACCCATTAACTTAACAAATTCTTAAAACCGCCTTAAAGACCTGCATTCTATTGCCGGAAATCCTTGTATGAACGGCGAAAATCCGCTTGAAGCCGACGGTATAGCTGGAGATCATCACCCCATGACTGCGCAACACGTTGAATCACATGACATTGATCCCCGCGCCCGTCGTGACCACGGCGGCGGGTTGGATCGCGCTATGGCAACCTATGGCGGGCAACGCTCCGATTGGATTGACCTGTCGACCGGGATTAACCCACACCCCTATCCGGTTGCCGGCCTTACAGCGGCAGATTGGGCAGAACTGCCCGATCACGGCGCCTTTGCACGGCTCGTCGATGCCGCCCGTTCTTTCTGGTCGGTCCCAGACGGTGCATCAATCCTGCCCGCGCCGGGTGCCTCTGCCCTGATTGCCCGGATACCGGCCCTGACCGCGACCGATACCGTCGAAATCACCCCACCCACCTACAACGAACACGCCGCCGCCTTCACAGCCCAAGGTTGGCAGGTACAACAGCACGGCCCGGCCAAGGCGCGTGTTCTGGTGCACCCCAACAATCCTGACGGACGTCTTTGGCAAGAAACCGATGCCAGCGCCCCGTTCACAATCATCGACGAAAGCTTTTGTGACGTCACCCCAACCGAGTCCCTGATCCACCTTGCAGATCGGCCCAACACGGTGATCCTCAAGAGCTTTGGAAAATTCTGGGGGCTGGCCGGGCTGCGCCTTGGATTCGCCATTGCCCGCCCCGACCTCATTTCGCGCTTGAATGACATGACAGGGCCATGGTCGGTCTCTGGGCCAGCCCTGCGCGTCGGCACCCAGGCCTTGAGCGACCCCACGTGGGCAAATCAAACACGCACCCGCCTTGCACAAGATGCCCACCGTTTGGATGAACTGCTCATCTCTAGCGGCGCTACTCTTGCTGGGGGCACCGATCTGTTTCGCCTCTATTCGGTGAACAACGCCACTGCGTGGCAAGAAAAACTCGCGCAACACCACATCTGGAGCCGCACCTTTCCCTACTCAGACACCTACTTGCGGCTTGGCCTGCCACCAGAACACGGCTGGTGCCGTCTTGAGGGCGCGTTATGAGCACGCCTCTCCTCTTAGCCTTCGCCATGCTGCTGGATGCGGCTTTGGGCGAACCTGACTGGCTCTGGTCCCGTGTGCGCCACCCCGCCGTTTTGATGGGGGACGCGGTTCGCCTGCTGGACAAACGCTTGAACACGGGATCGAACCGACGCCTCAAGGGGGTCGCGACCGCGCTCGCGCTCAGCCTCGGCGCGTTGATCTTGGGTTGGATGTTGTCCTTTCTGGGCCCCCTCGCCGAAATCCTGATTTGTGCAATCCTGTTGGCTCAGCGCTCGCTGGTCCAGCACGTTCAAGACGTCGCGGATACCCTGCGGCTGTCCCTGCCCGAGGGTCGCGCCATGCTGGCCCGCATCGTGAGCCGTGACACCAGCCACATGGATCAAGGGCAAATCGCACGTTCCGCCATAGAAAGCGCATCTGAGAATTTATCTGATGGCGTTATCGCGCCCGCCTTTTGGTTCCTGATCGGCGGTTTGCCCGGCCTGCTATTTTACAAAGCGATCAACACCGCCGACAGCATGATCGGCTACCGCAACGAGCGATATCTGGAATTCGGCTGGGCCTCTGCCCGCTTGGATGATCTGCTTAATTTCGTTCCCGCGCGCCTGACCGGGGTCATGATTGTCTTGCTGTCCAACACATGGTCCAAATGGACGGACATCATCGAAGATGCCCAACGCCACATTTCACCCAATGCAGGCTGGCCCGAGTCGGCGATGGCGCGGGCCTTAGATGTCGCCCTTGCCGGTCCACGCAGCTATCATGGGGAAATCCGCCATTTAGCGTGGGTCAACGAATGCGCCCGCCAAGATATCGGCCCTCGCGAAATTGAACGCGCCATTGGGATGCTCTGGCAGGTCTGGGCCCTATCCCTTGGGCTGGTCATGCTCTGGCTTGCTTTAACTCATTTTTTCTAAGTCACTCTTTACGGAATTTTTCACATGCGCCTTTTACCCCTTTGTTTTGCTCTTCTGATTTCCACACCGGCCTTTGCGCAATGCGGCGGGCCGTTCAACAGCTTTGTACAGTCCCTCAAGACCGAAGCCATAGCCAACGGTCACAGTCAGACCGCCACAGATCGATTTTTCAAAGGGGTGCGCCAAGACCCAAAGGTGCTGAATGCGGACCGTGCACAGGGCGTCTTTCAAAAACCCTTTATCGAGTTTTCGCGCCGCCTGATTTCGCAAAACCGGATCGACCGGGGCCGGTCGATGGCCAAAAAATATGATGCTGTGTTTGACAAAATCGAAACCCAATACGGAATTTCACGTGGAGTGTTGCTGGCGTTTTGGGCCTTTGAAACAGACTATGGGGCCTTTCAAGGCGATTTTAACACCCGAAACGCTCTGGTCACACTCGCCCATGACTGCCGCCGCCCGGTACCTATTCCGCCCTCAGATCTTTGCGGCATTAACTCTGTACGAGCAAGGTAGCTTTGACCCCGCCCGCACAACCGGGGCATGGGCCGGAGAAATCGGCATGGTCCAGATGCTGCCAAAAGATATCCTTGAAAACGGCACCGATGGCGACGGGGATGGCAAGGTCTCTCTCAAATCCTCCGCACCCGACGCGCTGTTGTCTGGCGGCCGGATGTTGTCACATTTGGGATGGCAACCCGGACAACCCTGGCTGCAAGAGGTGACTCTGCCGAAAAGCTTTGACTGGTCCGCCACCGGCATCGCCACCAAACGCAGCGTGTCTGAGTGGGCCACGATGGGTGTAAAACCACGACAGGGCAGCTTTGCAGACGCGCGCTTGCCAGCATCGGTGATCGTACCACAAGGGCACAAAGGCCCTGCCTTTCTCGCCTACCCCAACTTTGATGTCTATTTCGAATGGAACCAGAGCTTTGTTTACGTCCTGACCGCCGCTTACTTTGCCAACCGGTTGGAAGGTGCGAAAATCTACAACGCCGGAAAACCTGATACAGGGCTGAGCGGCGCTCAGATGAAACAGCTGCAGCGCAAACTGCAGGCCCGTGGTCATGACGTGGGCAAAATCGACGGAATTCTGGGCGCAGGCACCCGTGCGGCAGTGCAGGCCGAACAGGTCCGTTTGGGCCTGCCCGCAGACGCTTGGCCGACGCCACAGTTGCTGAACAACCTCTAAGGATCAGTCAGGGCGAACCGGATAACGTTCGCCCTTTTCATTGATCAGCACCAAACGCGATCCACTATGCACAAACAGATCACAGCGCGTCAGACCATTTTGAAACGCAGTGCAGATACTGCCATCTTCGGCAATGCGATAGGTGCCGAACGCCGTCCCGCCGCCATTCGCAGGCGCATAGGTATAAGAATAAGAGCCACCCGCAGAATACTTGGATTGGCCGTCATCATAAAAAACCAACGTGCGACCGGCCATGTCTTGCAGCTCGGTTGTACTGAGCGGAGTATCCCCAGCACGCAAGGCCCACTCTGCGCTCATCCCGGCTGTTGCGCTGAACAGCCAAACAAAAAATGCTAATCTCATTCAAAGACAATGCCCCGAATAGCACGCACATAGGAATCACGTTGCGGTGACTGGCCTGCGAAAGACGTTAAGGACGTAACCCAAACTGGATCCGAACCGGAAACGGTCCTTTCCGCTCACGCGAAAACACCAACACCTGATCATGTTCTATCGTCAGGTCGCATCTATCGAATTGCTTTCGCAAACTGACGCATAACTCACCGCGCCACCGCAGTTGCATCATGCCAAACGTCAAGCCCACCCCAAATCGATCACGCAATTCCGACGAGGAAATACGGGCCTTTTTCTCTGCGCTGTCGGTTGGCGAGGATTGTAATGAGAACGTGCGGTGCGGCTCTGACGCAACAAGGTCATAGCCCCCTGTCCCAACACGCCAAAGCTTCATTTCATCTGCCTCCGCCGAAATCGGCAAAACCAGCAAGAGAAATGAAATTAACACAGCAAGCATTTGACAAGCTTAGTTGAATTTCGGCTCTAACGCTACACTCTTGTCTTAGGCCACCATGGCCGCAGCTTTCTTGAGATCCACAGACACCAACTGGCTCACGCCCTGTTCCTGCATCGTCACGCCGAACAAACGATCCATGCGCGCCATGGACACGGCGTGGTGCGTGATGATCAGGAAACGGGTGTCTGTCTGGCGGCACATTTCATCCAACAAATCACAAAAGCGGGTCACATTCGCATCGTCCAGCGGTGCGTCGACTTCGTCCAACACACAAATCGGCGCCGGGTTGGCCAGGAACACCGCAAAAATCAACGCCATCGCCGTGAGTGTCTGCTCCCCCCCCGACAACAGGCTCAGCGTCGACAGTTTCTTACCGGGTGGTTGGCACATGATCTCAAGCCCGGCATCCAAAGGATCCTCGCTTTCGATCATGACAAGATTGGCCTCGCCCCCGCCAAAGAGATGCTTGAACAACATCGCAAAGTTCGAATTGACCTGTTCAAACGCCGTCAAAAGCCGCTCGCGTCCCTCGCGGTTCAGGCTGGCAATCCCGTTGCGCAGCGTCTTGACCGCCTCTTCGAGGTCCGCCTTTTCGGCCTCTAGCTGATCATGCTCTTCGCGCACTTCGCGCGCGTCCTCTTCGGCCCGCAGGTTCACAGCGCCCATCGAATCCCTCTGGCGCTTGTGCCGGTTGATTTCGGTCTCCAAATCTTCGACCGATGGGATCTGATCGGGGGCGACCGCAAGCTGTTGCAGTAATTGATCGGGCGTAAGGTCTTGTTCTTCGGCGATCCGCTCTGACGCGCCAAGCACCATATCCCGCGCGGCCTCTGCCCGCGCAGCTGCAGCGGCTCGGGCTTCGCGAGCCTCAGACGCCAACCGCTCGGCCTCGCGTTCAGTCAGCATGGTTTCGCGATGCACCGCCTCGGCTGCGACCAGAGCATCCGTCGCGTCGGCCTTGCGGTGCTCTGCCCCCGCAGCCTGTTCGTTCAGCTCTTCGCGTTGCTCTGAAATCTCCCCGGGCACTTGCATGGCCTCGGCCAGCTCTTCTTCGGTGCTGTCCTTGCGTTCGACCAACTCAGCTGTGCGCTTTTCAGCAGTTTCCAAACGGTGACGCCAGCCACTAATGTCCTTAGTCACCTCTTGCGTGCGCTTGGTGCGCGCCGCGCCCTCGCGCCGCACTTCGTCGTGGGTCGAGCGATGGGTCAACATTGTGATCCGCGCCGCCTCGACCGCGTGTTTGACATCTTCGACCTCGGCCCTGGCCGCATCCAAAGCACCCAAACCTGCCAGAGCTATCTCAGCCTCTCGCAGCTGAAGCTGTGCCGTCAACGCATCCTCATGATGGCGTTGCACCGCAAGGCTTAGGTTTTCAGCCCGCCCTTGTGACAGGTTCTTCTCAGCCTCAGCGCGGCTCAGCAAGCGCGCCGCCTCGGCCACCCGCTGATCTGCGGACCGTCGCGCATCGCGGGCGCGCTTATCGGCCTCGGTCACATCCGCCAGACGCATCGTCAACGTCTCATGTGCAGCCCGGGTTCCTTCGGCCCGCGCAGACACATGCGCCAGTTCCTGTTTAAGCGTCTCGAGCCTGTTCAATTGCTCCAACCGCAGCGCCGCCGCACTTGGCGCATCCTCTGCCCATGCACGATATCCGTCCCAACGCCACAGATCCCCGTCACGCGACACCAAACGCTGCCCCGGCAACAAACGCGGCACCAAGGCCGCAGCCTGATCTGCCTGCACAATCCCGATTTGAGCGATCCGACGTCCCAATTGATCAGGACCCGACACATACTGGTTCAATGGGCCGGCGCCCTCTGGCAACGGCTGATCCGCTTCATAAGCCGATACCTCCACCCACCCCGATGGGCCATCTGCATCAACCAAAGGCGCGCGCAAATTATCTGCCAAAGCCGCGCCCAGCGCCTTTTCATATCCCGCATCGACACGCATCAGGTCCAGTACCTGACCGCCTTCAGCCGTGTCCCGTTCCACCAATTTGGCCAACGCCGTGGTCTCGGCCCGGATCGCCCCGGCTTCGCCTTCAGCTTCGGACCGTTGCGCCCGGGCTTCGGTTTCCATGGCCTGTGTTTCAGTCCGCAGTTCATCTGCATCCGCCAACGCCTCTTCGGCCGCTTCTGCTGCCTCTATCGCCCCTTCTTCATGCTCTTGCGCAGTATCGAAAGCCACGCTTGCCTGCGCCGTGGCTTCAACTGCTGTCGCCACTGCGTCACGCGCTTTTGCTTCTTCACTTTCGGATCGAGCGAGGGTCTTTCGATGATCATCCACCAACCGTTGCGCGGACTGGTGTCGGGCCGCCAATCGCGCCACATCTTCAGTCACCTGTGACAGGTGGCCTTCGCGTTCCTGCAACACCTCGGCGGCCTCGCGCGCAGCCTCTGCCGCTTCGTCCAGACGGGCGTCCTGTCCCTCGCTCGCTTTAAGCAGTTCCCGAGATTCCCATTCCAAACGCTCGATCGTTTCGCCAGCGTCCCGGTTTAACCCCGCCTCTCGGTCGATATCCCGCCCCAACTGCGCAATACGCGCAGACAGTGTTTCGATGGTCTGCCGCGCCCGCGTTTCCTGATCGCCCAAAGCATCGCGTTGCACGTGCAATCGCTGCAATACAGCGGCCGCAATGGCTTCTTCCTCGCGCAGCGGCGGCAGCGCCTCTTCAGCCTTTGCCCGATCCGCGGCCGCCTGACGGCTCAACACTTCGGCCTGCATGGCTTGGCTGGTACAGGTTTTCAAAGCCGCCTCTGACGCCAAGCGCACGCCGTCCGCTTCTTTCCAGCGCCGATACAACAGCATCCCTTCAGCCTGCCGCAGTTGCGTTCCAATCTCACGATATCGCGCAGCCTGACGGGCCTGACGGGCCAATTGCCCCAACTGGGTGGCCAATTGCTCCAATACATCATCCACCCGCGTCAGGTTTGTCTCGGTTCCCTTCAACTTCAGTTCAGCCTCATGACGCCGCTGATACAGCCCCGAGATCCCAGCAGCTTCTTCTAGAATGCGACGGCGCGCCTTGGGTTTGGCGTTGATCAGCTCCGAGATTTGCCCCTGACGCACCAACGCCGGAGAATGCGCGCCTGTCGATGCATCTGCAAACAACATCTGAATGTCGCGCGCCCGCACATCCTTGGAATTCGCCTTATAGGCACTGCCCACATCCCGCGTGATCCGGCGGACGATTTCCAGATTGTCACTGTCGTTGAACCCCGATGGCGCCAGACGTTCCGAATTGTCCATCAACAAGGTGACTTCGGCAAAGTTGCGCGCCGGACGTGTTGCGGCCCCGGCAAAAATCACATCTTCCATGCCCCCGCCCCGCATCGCCTTGGGGCGGTTTTCTCCCATGACCCAGCGCAGCGCCTCCAGCAAATTGGACTTGCCGCAGCCATTTGGGCCCACAACACCCGTCAGCCCATCCGCAATGATCAAGTCGGTGGGGTCAACAAAGCTTTTGAAGCCAGTCAGTTTGAGTTTGGAGAAACGCAAGTGAGAGCCTCTGTGATTCCTGAGACTCGCAAGCCTGCGCGGTGCATTGCCCGTCTGTCAACGATGAAGACGCTTCATCTGGGGCTTTTCGCCCAATATCCCACAAGATGTGGCTAAATCCTGATCAGACGGGGTCGCAATCTATATCGGACAGCCCTGACCGTGCCTCCTCCTTTAGTGTGATGTCCCCCTCGATGCAATCAAACCGCAAGGTCGCCGCAGGCAAGGCCCAATCCCGGGATCTGGTGTCACACGACAGAACCCCAGTGGTCACAGACTGATCGCCCAACACCCCAACAACATCGCACCCAGAAACCTGCGCCATAGCGAACCGTGCTTTGCTCTCAATCGGCCCAAGCCGGGGCGCATATTCGCTATTGATCCGGACCGCTTCGGCCAAATCCCCGCGCACACGAACATCAAAGAGGCTCCCGCTCACCGCGACACGCGTGACCGGGACCCCCTGAAAATGCGGGCTAACAGCAGAACAGGCCGCCAATCCCATTACTGGTAACAGTCTCAACATTCCCCCACCCTGCCAGCAGAACCTTAACAAAGGTTTTCAGAGTCTCACTTGACACATTCTTATTTTGGAATTTATATACATTCCATATTTAGAATGTTATTCGAGGTCCTCTCAATGTCTGTACACCGACCAGCCGATACCTACTCGCCCCTCTATTTCTTAGCTTCCCTCGGGGCTGGGGGTTTGACCGTGACGTTTTTCATGTATCTGATGTTCTGGGTCCCACACAAAGGGCGCCCCGTACCCTTGCTCAGCGACATCCTGACCGTCTTTGAAACGGGCCCCCTCACACTCAAATTCGCCGCCCTCATCGCCATGCTCGGCATCGCAGGTTTCGCCATTCTCAACGTATCCCTGCTGATCTGGAATCTCCGCGCCTACAACGCCTTTCGTCAAACAGACGCCTACACCACACTTATGACCTCCAACGGGCAAAGCGCCACGCTTGCGATGCCGCTTGCGATGGCCATGACAGTCAACGCGATGTTCATTGTTGGCCTCGTCTTTGTTCCCGGACTCTGGGGCGTTGTGGAATACCTGTTCCCGCTCGCCGTGCTTGCCTTTCTCGGCATCGGAGCGCTAGCGCTGATCCAAACCGGCAATTTCCTTGGCCGCGCTCTGACCCACCCCGAGGCCTTCTCGATCGAGGGGCACAACTCTTTTGCCCAGATGATGCCCGCGTTTGCTCTGTCGATGGTGGCCGTTGGTCTCGCCGCCCCCGCCGCCATGAGCCACAGCCCAGCCATTGTTGGCCTGTCACTGGTCGCATCAACCTTTTTCGCCATCGCAGCGATCATCTATGCGCTGTTTGCGGCGATCACCGGCCTGAACGCAATGCTGACCTATGGCACTGCGCGTGAGGCCGGTCCGACCCTGATGGTGATCATCCCGATCATGACCGTTCTAGGCATTTTGTCCCTGCGCCAAACTCATGGCTTGGACGGTCTTGGCGATGGGCACACCGCCGCCTCTGACACGTTCCTGTTCCTGACCCGTTTGCTATCGATCCAACTGGTCTTTCTGGGTCTCGGTCTGGTCGTACTGCGCCGCCAGAAATACTTTGCTGATTTCGTTTTCGGCGCAAAAACATCGCCCGGTTCTTATGCTTTGGTCTGCCCCGGTGTTGCTCTTTCGGTGCTCATCCAGTTTTGGGTGAACAAGGGTCTGGTTGGTGCTGGTCTGCTGGACAAGTTTTCACCCGCTTACTGGGCCCTCACACTGATTACCGTTGCCCTGCAAGCAGCCATGGTTACCCTTGTCCTGCGCCTAAACCGCCAGCACTTTGGCCGCCCCAAGGGCCATGCCGCTGTGCCCGCGGAATAAGCGAAACCTGGGATAGGCCGCTCAGGCCTCTCCCACCTTTGCTGCCGTGATTAGCCGCCCGAGCCTTGCCATCCCCTCAGCAATCATCGTCTCATCCGCACAGGAAAAACTAAGCCGGATCGTATTGCCGCCTGACCCATCCGCGAAGAAAGCCCGCCCCGGAACAAAAGCTACCTTCTCGGTCTCCAACGACCGGGCAAGCAGATCAGCCCCATCCAGCTCGGCAGGCAATGTCACCCAAACAAACATACCGCCCTCGGGTTTGGTCCATCGCACACCCTTGGGCATAAAACGGTCCAACGCCTGTAACATCGCATCACGCCGCCGCCGATACACCTCCCGCACCCCCGCGACATGGGCATCAAATCCCCCTTCAGCGACGCGGTGTATTGCCATCTGGTTGATCGTTGCTGAATGCAAATCGGCGGCCTGTTTCATCAACACCAACTGTTTGATAACCGGCGTCGCAGCAACCACCCAACCCACGCGCAAGCCCGGTGACAATGTCTTTGAAAAACTACCGCAATAGATCGTCCGACATGCCTCGATTGACCCCTTCTGTGCCAACTCCAAGGCCAGAATGGGTGGAACCGGGGTGCCGTCATAACGCAACGATTGATACGCCGCATCTTCGATCACGGCGCAATCCAATGCCTCCGCCAGCTGCAACACCGCCTCACGTCCCTGCCGATTCACGGTTTCGCCGGTGGGGTTGGCAAAATCCGCAGACAAATAGGCAAATTTCACCTGCCCTCCGGCCGCTTCGGCCTTGGTTTTGTAGTCCTCGGGCGCACGGTTGCCGTTGATGCTCAGCTGATCGAATGCTGGTTCATAGGCGTTGAACGCCGCCAAAGCACCCAAATATGTGGGCCACCCAACAAGCGCGGTATCGAAGGGGGACAGAAACAATTTCCCCAAATAGTCCAACGCTTGCTGCGAGCCCGAGGTGATCAGAATGTTCTCAACCGAACAGGTTACCCCATGGCGCGCCATATCCGCAGCGATCCACTCCCGCAGCGGCAAGTACCCTTCGCTAACGGAATATTGCAGGGCTTGCGGGCTCTCGTCCAAAGCCTCTGAAAACGCCTGCCCAAAAGCCTGTGTTGGAAACAGAGTAGGATCAGGAATCCCCCCCGCAAACGACAGAATGCCGGGTTGATCCAACAATTTGAGCAGCTCCCGGATTTCAGACGCTTTCAGGCGTGAAATTCGAGTGGCAAAATTCTTTTCAATACACATGTCAGCCCTCCTGACTTTCTATACATGTCTAAATCTTGCCGTTCATCGCAACTAAGTCAATAATACTGACCCTTTATTGCAACATTGTGATCAGGTCATAAATACTGACCTTTCAGCCCCTTGCGGTACTGCCCCACTCGTGGTCATATGTTCTTACCAATCCGTGCGAGCGCCACATGCCTTTCCAGAAAGTCCATCCCGAGAAACTCTCGACCTCGGTCGTCCGTCAAATCGAACAACTGATTCTACGGGGCATACTACGCCCCGGCGAACGGCTGCCCGCCGAGCGGGAACTGTCCGAACGGCTTGGCGTGTCCCGACCCAGCCTGCGCGACGCCGTATCCGAATTGCAGGAACAAGGGTTGCTCACGGCCAAAGCAGGATCAGGAATCTTTGTGGCCGAAGTATTGGGGTCTGCCTTTTCCCCTGCCCTGACACGTCTGTTTCGCACCCATGATGAGGCGGTGTTTGATTACCTATCCTTTCGGCGCGACATGGAAGGGCTGGCCGCCGAGCGCGCGGCGCGCCTCGGGTCAGCCAGTGACCTCAAGGTGATCCAAGCCATCTTTGACAAGATGGTCTCTGCCCCCGCCAACAGCGATGAAGAAGCGCGGCTGGATGCGCAATTCCACATGGCGATCATCGAGGCCGGTCATAACGTCGTCATGCTGCACATGATGCGTTCCATGTTCGACTTGCTAAGCCAGGGCGTGTTCTACAATCGCAAAATCATGTTCGATCAGCGCACAACACGCGCGGCTATTCTGGACCAGCACCGGGCGATCAACGACGCCTTGCAAGCCCGCGATCCCGAGGCCGCGCGAAATTCCGTACAAAATCACCTGAGTTTTGTACAAAGCTGCCTTGCGGATCAGCAAGCAGCCGAACGCAACGAAGCCATTGCGCGCCTGCGGCTGGAACATGAAACAGGACCAAGCAAAACGCCCTGATCCAAACTGGCCCTAGGTTCGGTTGGTCAGGATCACTCCGACAACGACCAGACCACCGCCTACAATCATCGACATCAACAATGGCTCGCCCAACAAAACCACACCAAACAAAACGCCAAAAACGGGCACGAGGTTGGTGAACACCGAGGTGCGCGCCGGGCCGATCTCGGCAACGCCGCGATAATACCATAGGAACGGCACGACGGTTCCGCCAATTCCCAGATACAAAATAGCCGCAAGCCCTCGAGCAGACATCGCGTCTTGGATATCTGGTGCTGGGATAACCACATATGCACCGACCAACAGGGCAAGCCCCCAGATCGCGGCATAGGTGGTCGCAGACAGCGGGGACAGGCCCTTAAGCGCGTTCCGGCCGATGATCGTGTATAAAGCCCAGCTTAGCACAGCCATGCTCATCGCAATTTCGCCTCGCCCAAAACTACTTTCAACATTTCCGACCAAGGCAGTTAGGTTTCCCCGGCTTATCACCAACAAAGCCCCAAGCAGGGTCAGCCCGATGCCGGCCCAACGACCCAAGGATAACCGCTCTCGAAACAGAACAAACATCAACAGCGACACGACCACCGGGTTCAGGGCAACAAACGTCGCTGTCCGCGAGGCGGACATCTCGGACAACGAAACCAGAAAAAAGAGATTGTACAGGCACACACCAGTGAGCCCCAGCAAAAGCGTTTGCATCAGCTGCAGCAGGCTCAACCTTGGCAAGCCCCCTTCGGTCCACCGTGCCCAAAGGTACAAAGCAATAACTGCTATTCCAAAGCGACCAATGGCAATGGGCAGGGGTGGCAATTCGAGCGCGACAACACGGCCTGCCACAAATGTTCCAGCCCACAACGCCGCAGTCAGCGTCAGGCGCAGGTAAACCGCAGATGGCGGCGTTTCAGAGCGTATGGGCTACATGGTCATGGTTGATTCGTCTCCAGGCATCGAATTTCCCATTCATTCCTACTTATGCTAATTCATAGTCAAATTAGGATTTGCTCATGACTAACGCACAGCTCGAAGTCTTCTCTCTGTTGGCAGAATTGCGCGGGTTTACCCTGACTGCACAGCACCTTGGCATAAGCCAATCTGCGGTCTCTCACGCGTTGAAAACGCTTGAAAAAGAACTGGGTGTAACGCTGGTTGACCGACAGGGCGGACAGATCGAGCTGACTGAAATTGGGCAGCGCGTGTTGCCCCGTGCGCGCGAAATCCTTGGCCTTGGTGAAACCATCCGCCAAGAGGCCACCGACTTTCGCGGCTTGAACCTTGGCAGTTTGCGCATCGGGTCCTTTGGGCCGACCTCAACCATTCGCCTGCTGCCGCCCATTCTCGAGGCTTTCAAAAAGGACTACCCGGGGATCGAGGTTCGGATTGACGAAGGCCCTGATCAAGAAGTGGCTCAATGGATCCAAGAACGCCGCGTTGATGTCGGGTTCGTCGTGTTGCCTGATGACCGGTTCGAAACCTACGAACTGGTGCAGGATGAGCTGGTTGCACTGTTACCCAAAGACAGCGATCTGGCAGCAAAGACGGCCATCAAACCGCGCGATTTGTGTGACAGGCCCTTTTTGATGACCGAGGCAGGCTCGGCCGGGGTGATAGGTCGCGTGTTCTCCAAGGCGGGCCTTGTTCCCAACATTCGGTTCCGCACGTCTCAGGTCATGAGCACAATCGCCATGGTCGAACGCGGTGAAGGGGTCGCCGTGGTGGCCGAACTGGCCTTGCCCCCGATCGAAAACACGAACCGATACCACATCAGGCCGCTGGAACCGCGTCATGAACGCAGCGTTGGATTGGCCCTGCATGATACGCGACACGCCTCACCCGCAACGCTTGCTTTTGTCAAAACGGCGCAACGCCTTTCGGGTCAACACCTGCGGGGCCCAGCCCCGTCATTCCGCAATTAGCATTGGATTTCATGGCTTTGGCCGGGCAACATCAAAGACCCGATAAAACCAAAAAACCCGGCCACAAGGGCCGGGTTTTCTGAATTACGGGGAACACAAAGCTTAGTGCAGCTTGGCGTTCACTTCGTCGATAGCCGCGTCGATCAGCTTGTTCGCTTCTGTTGCGGTCATCTGCTTGGCGATCACTTCATTGGCAGCCGCGATCGCAATGGTAATTGCTTGATCCCGGACTTCCTTCACTGCCGAAGCTTCTGCCGAAGCGATCTGGTCCTGAGCTGCGGCCAGACGGCGCGCAATCGAGGCTTCCAGTTCAACTTTTGCCTGCTCGGCCGCCAGTTTGGCGTCCTCACCTGCAGCAGCAACAATCGCGTCTGCTTGAGTCTGCACTTCTTGCTGCTTGCGCTCATACGAGGCCAACAGGGTCTGTGCTTCTTCACGCAGGGTGCGGGCTTCGTCCAACTCCGACTGGATTCCGGTTGCCCGGTTGTCCAGAGCGCCGCCAATCATGCCAGGCACTTTGAAGTAGAACAGAACGCCAATGAAGACGATGAATGAAATCAGAACAACAAAATCGGTGTTGCCCAGCGATACGAACGGACCGCTTGCTGCAAGCGCGGGGCTTGCAAAACCAGCAGCCAGGATAAGGGCGAGAGTATTGCGCATGTCTCTTATCCTTTCACTCGGGCTTGAACCGCGTTTGCGACCCCTGCCTCATCAGCAGCACCACCCAACGCGGTGACGATTTCACCGGCTGTGTCAGTTGCAACAACTTTGATGCTGTCCAACGCGCCGGCACGGATGTCGGCAATTGCCTTTTCCGATTCAGCTGTTTTCGCAGCAATCTCAGCGTCCGCTTTGGCGATGGCTTCGTCCAGACCAACCTGGATTTCGGCACGTGCCTCGGCTGCGATACGCTGTGCTTCTGCACGGGCATCGGCAAGCGCTTTGTTGTACAGTTCTTCCGCTTCAACCGCTTTGGCCTTGAGGTCCTCAGCAGCAGCGATGTCATTCGTGATAGTCCCCTGACGCTCGGCCAGAATGGCCCCGATACGGGGCAAAGCGACGCGCGACAGGATCAAAAAGATCACGACAAGCGTGACCACGAGCCAGAAGATCTGGTTGCCCATCCACTCTCCGCAGAGTTGGGGCATACCGACCGCGCTGCCACCTGCATCAATGCAAGAGCTCACGAAGTCATTGGTCTCAGTTGCCATGTCGGTCTCCTTGGAAACTTTGCTTACATCAGGCAGCACATGAAGTCATGCCCTGCCTGACCGTAAGGATGTTGGTTCCCGAAGGTCTTAGACAGCGAACATCAGCAGCAGAGCAACCAGGAACGAGAAGATGCCCAGTGCTTCTGCAAACGCGATACCAATGAACAGGGTTGCTGTCTGGCTTGCGGCTGCCGATGGGTTGCGCAGAGCGCCGGCCAAGAAGTTACCAGCTACGTTACCAACACCGATAGCGGCTGCGCCGGAACCGATTGCTGCCAGGCCTGCGCCGATGTGTGCGAGATCGCCTTCCATGAGATTTCTCCTTACGATGGGAAGTTGAATAAGTAATAGTTAGAGTTCAGAACCTTAGTGCGACGGATGCAGAGCGTCCTTGAGATACACGCAGGTCAGAATGGTGAACACGTATGCCTGAATAAAGGATACGAGAATTTCGAGACCGTACATTGCAGTGATGGCTGCGATAGATACGGGTGCGATAGCGCCGATTGCGGCGAAGCCAGCGAAAACCTTGATCACGGCGTGGCCGGCCATAACATTACCCGCCAAACGAATGGAGTGGCTAACGGGGCGCACGAAGTAAGAGATCAATTCGATGATCGCCAAGACGGGACGCAGCGCAAGCGGCGCGCTGGAGACCCAGAACAGGCCCAGGAACGAAGCGCCGTTTTTCACAAAGCCCAGCACGGTCACGGTCAAGAAGACGGCCAATGCGAGGACTGCGGTCACAGCGAAATGTGACGTGGTTGTGAACGACATAGGCAGCATGCCCAAGAAATTGGCGGTCACGATGAACATGAAAAGCGTCATGACATAAGGGAAGTATTTCACCCCTTCTTTGCCACAGATGTCTTCCAACATCTTGTAGACAAAACCATAGGCCAGTTCCGCGATTGACTGCGAACGACCCGGAACGATAGCGCGCTTGGACGTGCTCAGCACCAGCAGCGCAATAATGGCTACGATGGACAGAGCCAACCACAAGGTCACGTTGGTCGGGGTGTACCAAGCAATTGCACCGTCACCAAACAATGGTTTGACGATGAACTGATCCATCGGGTGGAATACCAGGCTGCTTCCCTCGGCGGCTGATGCGTCGCTTGCCACGTTCTAGTCCCTCTCGTCTCTCTCGGCCTCTTCGGCCAATTTCTTCTCTTGGATCTCTTGCGCGCTGCGGAGCATTGTCTTCACCCCGGCTGCAAGCCCCAGCATTACAAACAGCACCATGAAGATGGGCAGTGTTCCTAACCAAAGGTCCAGCCCGTATCCGATGCCAAAGCCGATCCCTAGACCGGCGACTAATTCAATAACCATTCTCCAGGCCAGATTGGCTTGGGAATAGTGTTCGTCAACACGAGGCGTCGGTTCTTGCGACTTTTTGGCCGCTGAGATCCGCGCCTCAAGCTGCGTCATGCGCTGCTTTTGGTGGTCATCAGTCAACGGACATTCCTCATGCTGTCTTGGGGATGGTGCTAAGGGTCTGGGCCCTCAGAGTCAACGACCGTGATGGCGCGGGCAATATCTGCGTAATACACTGAAAATAAACGCATTTAATATCCGCACTTTAACACAGGCCAACCTGCCGCAGCCTCTGTTTGCGCCAACATCCCCCAATTCCTATATTCAACCAAAAGGTTGATTAACCCTCAGAGCAGGGCCAGCCCCGCAAATCAGCCGTCTCATCCAGAAACCATTCGCGAAAGGCGCGCACCGCTTTGCGACGCCTAATTTGTGTGCCCTGCACCAGCCGCATTGCCCCCTCGCGCAGGCCAATATCGAAACACGGCTCTAACCGGCCTGCCTGACAATCGTTCACCGCACATTCCGCTCCGCCCAAATAGACCCCATGCCCCTGCACGGCAGCTTCGATCGCCAAACCGGTTCCCATCCGCCACCGTTCTTCGGGTATGGTGTCGTCGTCCAACCCAGCCAGCCGGCCCCAGCGTTGCCAAACCTCTGACTCGCGGTCCTTGTACCGGCGATAGTTCAGAACCTCGGCCGGATCTGACCAGCCCTGCGGTCGCAACCCGGGGGCCGCATACACATAGAGCGGCGTATCGCTGATCAGGTCCGAGGGCGCATCCAACGTACCGCGAAACGCAAAGCGAAGGGCAAGGTCCGCCTCATACCGCTCCACATCGGCTAGGGCATCGCTGGCTTCCACCCGCACCTCGACATCGGGGAACTGATCATAAAACCGCGCCAGCCGGGGCAACAGAACCTTGCGCGCGAACAGCGGCTCGCTGCTGATGGTAATTTGCCCCTCTGGGGTTTCGCCTAACTCTTCGGTCGCGTCCGAAATCAGATCCAGCGCCGCCGTCACCCGCAACAGATAGCTGCGTCCCGCCTGACTGAGTTCTAGCCCCCGCGGCAGATCGCGAAACAAGGCAACACCCAGCCGATCCTCGAGCCCGCGCACATGGCGACTGATCGCGGAATGGCTCACCGACAGTTCCTCAGCCGCGCGGCTAAAGCTTTCATGCCGCCCCGCCGCGTCGAAGGCCCGCAGAGCGTTGAGAGGAGGGAGAGGACGACCCATATCTTACCTGTGCTTTTTTTGCACATAACACGTTAAGCAATTGATTTTGTCAATCGCGCCCGCATCACCCATATAAACATAGAAATCAATGTAAGGAGACGCGCTATGACCATGACATCATACACAACGATACGTGTGAAAAACGAAACCATCTGGCTCAAGCTGCGCGTCTTTCTGTCCAACAGGCTTTCCAACGGTCCGCGCGAATTGGGTACCGGGGACCTGCCCCCAACCGAGAAAATGGCCGACGACATTGGCCTGTCACAATTCGACCGGGAACTCAGACGCCATCAGTTCCCATCCCAGACCCAACGCCACCCCATGCTCTGAGCCCTTTCGGCCAAGCGCTGAGCAGGGTAAGACGGTTTCATGTCCGATGCCCTTGATACTGTTTTTGCAGCGCTTGCCGATCCAACACGCCGCGCCATCCTCGCCATGTTGCTTGAGGATGACATGGCCGTGACCGATGTGGCCGAACCTTTTGAAATGTCGCTGGCTGCGATTTCAAAGCATCTGGTGATCTTGACCCGCGCAGGGTTGATCGCTCAGGAAAAGCGCGGCCGGGTGAAATGGTGCAAATTGCAACCCGACGCCATGCGCGCGGCGTCGGTCTGGATGCAGGGCTTTGGTCAATTCGAACCTGTGAACCTAGATGCGTTCGAACGGTTCCTAGAGGACGAGCTCGATCAACCCCAGCCCTAACCAAAATATCGCGGACCACCGTCAAACAGCCCGCGACAGTATCTAACTTGCGACCCGTGCCGCTTAGTTCGTGCGCTTTGCTTTGGACGCGCGCATCACGCCGCCATTCCCGGTCAACCGCAGGCTATGACCATTTTCCAACAGCTCGAAATCCGCCTTGTCCAGCTCACCTTTCCAGCCCTGCTTGGATCGCGTCAGTGCAGAGGTTTCAGAGCCATCTGACAACCGGCTCCAAACCATTTCAGTGCAATCTGCATTCACAGTGAAATCGCCGTAAATCCCATGGTCACTAAAGGAATAAGCACCGCCAGCCCATGCGCAGGTTTCATCCGCTGCGACAGACGTTGTGGCAAGGCCCAAGGCCAAAGCAGTCAATGTAAAGAGGGGTTTCATAAGGTTATCCAATATAAAAAACGACAAACTGCACAAAGCCTAGCCCATCCCTTGGGCACATCCCAGCCCAAAGACGCCTGGATTGAGCAGATGTGATCAGGTGTCCTGGACCGCCTTCGCGACGGGTTCGCCGCCCGGTTCCAACAACATGACCAAAGCGATGACCGTCATCACGATACCGATCAGAACCAGCCCCGTAGGCGCCCCATTGCCCAGTGCCATTTCCCAGACAATGACCCAAGTTGGCGTCAAATAGGTATAGGCCATCACCTTGGCCGAAGGCAGATGCAGCGTCGCAAACTGCAACAACACAAAGGTCGCAGCACTGGCGAATAGGGCCACATAGAATAGGCCAATCCAGACGATCGTTGGCAGGTTCAGCCAATCGGTGGCCCAGATATCGCTCCAACCGTACACAGTCAGGATCAGAAACCCGGCTACCATCATGCCAAAGCTGAACACCACCGCAGGCTCTCCGCGGTTCAGCTTGCGCACCATCGGGGTATAGATCGCGTGGGCGGCGCAGCCCCAGAAATAGATAATTTCACCCTGCCCGATCTCAAACGCACGCAACGCCGCGAAATCTGCCCGGAAAATCACCCACAAGGCCCCAGCGGCCCCGATCGCCAAGGCCAGCGCCATCCACGGGGTTGTCACCTGACGCAACAACACCCACCCCGCAATCGCGGCCATGATTGGCGTCAGCGTAAAGACAGCCGCTGCACTGACGGGCGGTGCCGTCTTGAGCCCCTCGAACATCAGCACGAAATAGACAGCGAACAGACCACCCAGAATCACATAGCGCCACGGTGCGCGGGCCGCACTGCGCGGCAACCCGGTCGTCGCCAAGGCAACCCCACCGATCACAACCGCAGCAATTGCAAACCGCACTGCATTCAACGCCAATGGGGCAATCTCGTTCGCGACCAAAGATCCCAGTGAAAAGCTGCCGGCGACCAGCGCTGAAAAAGACAGCATCGCCAAATGGCCGCGTGCTTGAGGGGTCATAGGGACCATCCTTTGGAGCGTTCTTTGATGAATTTGAGAAAGGTCTGAACCTTGGTGGTGCGATGCAAATCAACATGTGTCACCAGCCACAAGGTGCCTGCCCAATCCGGTTGTGGGGCCATGACCTCAACCAAATTCGCGTGACGCTCGGCCTCCCACGTGGACATGAAACCGATCCCTGCTCCTGCCAGAACTGCCTCTTGCATGGTGAACCCGTTGGAACAGCGAAAAGTGATCGCCTCGGCAGGGACATGCGCGCGCAGCCATCGCGTGAACGGCGCCCGGCTGTTTTCATCGTCATTACCGATGAAAAAATGCTTGCTGAATTCTTCAAACCCATTCGGTTGTCCGTGACGGGCGATATAGTCAGCGCTCGCGTATAGACCCACGTTATGCTCCAAAAAGGGTTGCACAACATTGTCGGGTTGATCAGGGGCAGCCCCCGCCCGGATCGCCACATGCGCCTCGCCATATTCCAAACGAAACAAACGATCCCCGGTCAAATACCGCACGATCAGCCCCGGATGTTCCCGCTGGAAATCCGCCAAAGCCGACACAAGCAACGGGGCAAAGGACGCGAGCGAAGTCACGACCAGCTCGCCCGAGACATCATCGCCTTGGCCCTTGAGCCGCCCAACCAACTGGCTGAACTGATCATCCGTGGCCTGAGCGACGCGCAACAGATCCTTACCGGCCTCGGTCGGTGTGTATCCCCGCGCATGGCGCTGAAACAGTTTCACTGCCAAGCGTGCCTCGATCGCATCAATGTGTCGGATCACAGTTGCATGGTGTACGCCCAGCACTTCGGCAGCGCCACTGACGGTTCCCATCCGCGCGACCTGATACGCGGTCCGCACCTCATCCCAGTTATCCATCACATCAACACCCCTGTGCAAAACTCAACACTTAATGTTGATATACGGGCGTTGTGTTCAAATTTGCAATAACCAATTCTCTGACACAGCGAAATCATAACCTCAAGGTTCCCCAATGACCCGTACCATTCTGCACATCGACACCTCTGCCCGCCGCCAGAATTCCACCACCCGTGACCTGACGGCTCAGATCGTCGCGCACCTGTCACCATCGCGGATCATCCGCCGTGATCTGGCGACGCCGCTCCCGCTGTTGACCGAGGATTGGGTCAATGCCAACTTCACACCCGAGGACCAGCGTGACGAAGTGCAGCGCGATCTGCTCTCGCTCTCGGACTCTCTGGTCAATGAAATCAAAGAGGCCGACACCCTCGTCATTGGGCTGCCGATGTATAATTTCGGCGCTCCGGCCAGCTTTAAGGTCTGGGTCGATCTAATCGCCCGCGCCGGAGTCACGTTCCAATACACTGCCGAAGGCCCCCAAGGCTTGCTGACGGGTAAGCGTGTGGTCGTGGCCATTGCAACCGGCGGTGTTCCAGTTGGGTCTGACTATGATCACCTATCCGGCTATATCCGCCAAATCACGGGCTTCATCGGGTTGACAGAGGTTGAGTTCATCGCAGCCGAGGGCATGTCCACCAATCCAGAAACGGCCCTGACCACTGCCAAGGCCGCCGTTGCCGCGCTGGCCGCTTAATATAGCGCTGGCCCGCTGTACCGCGGGTCAGCTTTTTTCGTTGGCTTGTGCGCCTCTGGTTAGATCCAAACCACGTCGCAGCCGATTTTAGTGAAAAAGCCCAACACGTCTTCGCGCGCCATTACCACGGTGCGGTCATTGACCAGCGGGTGCATGCAAATCACATCCGCATCCCGTGCGGCGGCATCCATGTAAAAGGTCACTCCGTTTTCAACGCCCGTGATCATCGCCAGCGGGCTGACCGCACCCGGGCGAATGCCGAGGTTTTGTAGCAAGCGATCTGCCGAGCCAAACGACAGGTTACCAATCCCCAGCTCTGCCCCCAGCGCCTTGAGATCAATCTCGCGGCTCTGTTCCAGCGTTACCAGGTGATTGCGCTTTTTCTTGTCGCGCAAATACAGGTTCTTGACCCGCAAGGCCGTTTCGCCGGGGACAAGAAACTGCGCCTCAACTGCCTTGGCATCCTCGACCGTGCGCAGCGGCACGTGTTCGTGCAGACGATAGGTTAGCCCCCATTCGTCCAAGCGCACCAGAAGCGCGTCCGAGCTGAGGGGCAAGGTGTCCTGATAAGTGGATGAAGCGTCCATCTGGCCCTCCGGAAAATTTGTCTGGCAGCAGTTCCATTGGCGCATTCATCCTCGCCGCGCAAGGAACTCTTTCGCACAGGGCGTCTCTGCCCCTATCGAGGCACCCGCAGGGACATACCAACAACACCCAATCGAAATCGTTCTCTTCACTTGCCAAGACAGATCAGGATGCCATCTTCAGCACCCTCGACAGCGTCACTCCCACTTCAGAAAATCTGAAACGCGCACTTGCTTGATTCCGCCATCGTCCCACATGACAGCGCCCGTATTATCCGCGTTGAGCTGCATGATCACAAAGCCGATATCGCCCGGCGGCAAGAGAGGCCCGGTATGAACAACAAAGCTGCGACCATCAGGCTGCTGGCAACGCAAATGAACCTTTGCCGTGTCGCCGCGAATGACATGCTTGATCTCACGCCGCTTCTGGCGCTGCTTCACTTTCCCGGTCGTCCCGAGAACTTGGCATTTGGTTCCCTTTGGAAAGAACCCGATATCCACTTCCAATTTTGCAGGTGCCGCATTCGCTGCTGTCGCAGAAACCACGAGCACAGCCGCAACAAAATTTCGCATTATCCATTACTCCATGGCGCATTTACAATTGTTCACGCCGGGAGCATAGCTGACATCAAACACCCATAGCAAGAACCGCGGAGTATTCTTTCCCCCCAGGGTAAATGTGACATCAGCCCACCGCAATCGGCTACGACCTTCGCGATCCAATCTCCGCTACCTGCTTCACCCAGGCCAAGGCAACATTTGGTGCATAGACCCTTCGCTTGACTCTTGCCGTAACCAAGAGTACCGAATACCCAAACATCCGGAAGCTTTATCCCTTCCGGTCCCTTGAGTCGTTCAGGGATCGCCCCCCACCAGCGTGTTACGCCCGTGGGGGTAATCTTGTATGGCTCTCCGGTTTGGTACCTCTGCGCCAATCGGGACAATTGAGAACTGAACCGCCGTCTCTTAAGTAGGGGACGTCATACCCCAACCCGGCTGAGGAGGCCGCAGGCATGTTTGAAAATCTATCCGAACGCCTCTCTGGCGTCTTTGATAAACTTACAAAGCAAGGCGCGCTCTCTGAAGAGGACGTCAAAACCGCCCTGCGCGAAGTCCGTGTGGCCCTGCTTGAGGCGGACGTCTCGCTGCCGGTTGCGCGTGACTTTGTCAAAAAGGTTCAGGAACAAGCCACCGGTCAGTCCGTCACCAAATCCATCACACCGGGTCAGCAGGTCGTCAAGATCGTGCACGACGCGCTGGTTGACGTGCTGCGCGGTGACGAAGATCCCGGTGCGTTGAAAATCGACAGCCCCCCCGCCCCGATCCTGATGGTCGGTCTGCAGGGGGGTGGTAAGACCACAACAACCGGTAAGCTGGCCAAGCGTCTGAAAGAAAAAGAGGGCAAAAAGGTCCTGATGGCGTCCCTGGACGTCTATCGCCCTGCGGCGATGGATCAGCTCAAGGTGCTGGGTACGCAAATCGGCGTGGATACCCTGCCGATCGTTCCCGGCCAAAAACCTGTCGACATCGCCAAACGCGCCAAACAACAGGCGTCGCTGGGTGGCTATGACGTCTATATGCTGGACACCGCCGGTCGTCTGCACATTGACGAGCTTTTGATGCAAGAGGTCGAAGACGTCCGCAACGTCGTCAGCCCGCGCGAAACCTTGTTGGTGGTCGATGGGCTGACTGGTCAGGTCGCGGTTGAGGTTGCCGAAGAGTTCGACAACAAAATCGGCATTTCGGGCGTTGTCCTGACCCGGATGGACGGCGACGGCCGTGGTGGTGCGGCCCTGTCCATGCGCGCCGTGACTGGCAAGCCGATCCGCTTTGTCGGTTTGGGCGAAAAGATGGACGCCATCGAAACCTTTGAACCTGACCGGATCGCCGGTCGGATCTTGGGCATGGGCGACATCGTAGCGCTGGTCGAAAAGGCGCAAGAAACCATCGAGGCCGAACAGGCCGAAAAGATGATGAAGCGCATGATGAAGGGTCAGTTCAATATGAACGACCTGAAGATGCAGCTTGAACAGATGCAGCAGATGGGCGGCATGCAAGGCATGATGGGCATGATGCCCGGCATGGGTAAAATGGCCAAACAGGTCGAAGAAGCCGGACTGGATGACAAAGTCATCAAACGTCAGGTGGCCCTGATCCAATCCATGACCAAACGTGAACGCGCCAACCCTGCCCTTTTACAAGCCTCCCGCAAAAAGCGGATCGCCAAGGGCGCTGGCATGGAAGTGAGCGACCTGAACAAACTTCTGAAAATGCACCGCCAGATGGGCGACATGATGAAGAAGATGGGTAAAATGGGCAAAGGCGGCATGCTCAAACAAGCCATGAAGGGCATGATGGGCAAAGGCGGTGCGCCTGCCGATATGGCAAGCATGGCTCAAGGCATGGACCCCAAAGCGCTAGAGGCAGCGGCCAAAGCCATGGGCGGTCGCGGCGGCCTGCCCGGTCTGGGCGGCGGCATGGGTTTGCCATCTGGCCTCAGCGGTTTTGGCAAAAAGAAGTAAAATGATCCAGATCCCCACCATATCGACCCCGCGCCTGACGTTGCGCTCGCTCGAAGCCCGCGATTTTGCGGGTTTCGCAGAGTTCTATGCGTCGGACCGGTCGAAATTTGTGGGCGGTCCCGCCACGGCAGAACAAAGCTGGCGCATGCTGGCCGGCGAACTGGGCCATTGGCAGCTGCGCGGTTATGGCCGCTGGGCAGTTGAAGAAACCGCAACCGGCAAACTTGCTGGTGTGATCGGCCCATGGAACCCCCATGGCTGGCCCGAGGCCGAACTGGGTTGGGACCTGATGAACGGGTTCGAAGGCAAAGGCTATGCCACCGAAGCCGCACTTGCCGCCCGTGAACACGCATATGACACCCTTGGCTGGACCACCGCGATCAGCCTTGTCGCCCTTGAAAACCACGGCTCTCGCAGCGTCGCCAAACGCATGGGCGCCACGTACGAGGGACTTTTTGACCACGAACGTCACGGCACGCTCGAAATCTGGCGCCACCCCGCGCCCGACGACCTGACCGCTGGCGGCATGGAGGCCTACGCATGATCGACCTTCAAATCCCACTGCTCACCACCGAGCGCCTTGTGCTGCGCGGCCCGGATGACAGCGATTACGAAAACATCGCCAGCTTCTTTGAAGATGCCGATCGCAGCTGGGGCTTTGGTGGCCCACTGGATCGCACCGGTGCATGGCGCTGGTTTGCCAGCATGATCGGCCACTGGGCACTGCACGGTTACGGGTTTTGGATGATCGAAACCAAAGACGGCGAGCTGGTTGGCTTTGTTGGCATCTGGTATCCCGAGGGCTGGGCCGAACCCGAATTGGGTTGGGTCATGCTCGAAGCGGCCGAAGGCAAAGGTTATGCCTATGAGGCTGCCGTCCAAATCCGTCGCTTCGCATACGAAGTGTTGGAATTCGACACGCTGTGTTCCTACATCCTGCCCGGCAACACCCGCTCGGTCGCACTGGCCGAGCGCATGGGCGCATGGCACGAGGGAGACATCGAAAACGTCAGCCACGGCCGCGAGATGGTGTATCGCCACCCCGCTGCCAAAGACCTGCCCGGAGTCCTTGTATGACACCGGATGTGACCATCCCTACCCTTGAAACCAAGCGTCTGATCCTGCGTGGCCCCGAGCCGCAGGACTATCCGGATTTCAAAGCGACGTTTACCAGCTATCGCGCCCGGTTCATGGGTGGCCCGCTGAACGCGTATGAATCCTGGATGCTCTATGCCGCTGAAATCGGCCATTGGCAGATCCGCGGTTATGGGATGTGGATGATCCACGACAAAGTGACTGACGAAACCTACGGCATGGCCGGGGGCTGGAAACCGGCGCAATGGCCCGAACAGGAACTCGCTTGGGTGATCTGGCCGGATGCGGCTGGTCACGGCTATGCGTTGGAAGCGGTATCTGCTGCGCGCGACTATTTCTACAACCAACTCGGTTGGGACGGTGCGGTCAGCTACATCGACCCCAAGAACCTCGCGTCGATCCGATTGGCCGAGCGTCTGGGCGCAACCAAGGACAAGACCGCGAAAACCATCGACGGCAACGACGCCGTTTATCGCCACCCCTCACCCGCGCAGCTTAGCGGCTCGCAGCTGGCACATGGGATCGAAATGGAAATCGGCCATTACGCCGACCCGTTGTTCAAACCGAAAGGATGGGCCATTGACTGATTCCGTGACGCGCGCAGCTGAACTGTTAAAAGAACACCGCGAAAGCATCGACCGGTTGGACGCGATCCTTGTCTACACATTGGGCGAGCGTTTCAAACACACGCAGGCGGTTGGGCAGCTCAAGGCAGAACACGACCTGCCCCCGTCTGATCCAACCCGCGAAGCCACGCAAATCGCGCGGCTCGAAGATCTGGCCAACCGGGCCGATCTGGACCCCGAATTCGCCAAAAACTTTCTGAACTTCATCATTCAGGAAGTCATACAGCACCACAAGAAACATCAAGAATAAGACAGATGTAAGGTGGGGCTTGCCCCGCCGACCAACGCCATCAAAGGAGATAACACCATGGCTATGAAAATTCGTCTCGCCCGCGGCGGTTCCAAAAAGCGCCCCTTCTATCGTATCGTTGCTGCGGACAGCCGCATGCCACGCGACGGTCGCTTTATCGAAAAGCTGGGCACATATAACCCGCTGCTGGCAAAAGACAGCGAAGAGCGCGTGAAAATGGACATGGAGCGCGTTCAGCACTGGCTGGACCACGGCGCTCAGCCAACCGAGCGTGTTGCACGTATGCTGGAAGCCGCTGGCGTCCGCGAAAAAGCTGCGCGTAACAACCCCAAGAAAGGCGCGCCTGGCAAAAAAGCCGTTGCACGTGCTGAAGAAAAAGCAGCAAAGGCCGCAGAAGCAGCCGACGCTTCTGAATAAGAAGGGCCAACTGCGTGCAAGATCAGACCTTTGGCGACGACTTTCGCACGCAGCTTGATCTGTTGATGCGACTCCGGCGTGATGTACGCCGGTTTCGCACCGATCCGGTAGACGAGGCGGTGCTAGCGCGCTGCCTCGACACCTTTTCCATGGCCCCCTCTGTGGGGTTGTCGGAACCTTGGCGCATTTTGCGCATCAATAGCGCACCAGCCCGCGCAGCCGCGCTAAAGAATTTCACCACTGCCAATGATCAGGCCCTGAACGGATATTCCGGTGATCAGGCCGAAACCTACAGCCGTCTGAAACTGACCGGCATGCAGGAAGCCCCTGTGCAATTGGCAATCTACTGCGATGATGGCACTGCCAAGGGGCACGGCCTCGGGGCGAGCATCATGCCCGAAATGCGCCGCTATTCCGTTGTGGCCGCCGTGACGCTGTTCTGGCTGAACCTGCGCGCCCATGGTTTGGGCTTGGGTTGGGTTTCCATCATCGACCCCAAACAACTGGCGCTTGATCTGGATGTTCCATCCGACTGGCGCCTGATCGGATATTTTTGCATCGGCACGCCCGAGGCGATATCAGACACCCCAGAGTTAGAGCGTGAAGGCTGGGAACAGCGCCACGCCACCCTTCCCATCGAGACCCGCTGAGGTACCCCTATGACCGAGACACCTGAAAACGATCGCATTTGTGTCGGCGTCGTTGCTGGCTCTTACGGAACGCGGGGCGAAGTGCGGATCAAATCCTACTGCGCCATCCCCGAAGACATCGAAACCTATTCGCCCCTCACCACCGAAGACGGCCGCCAGCAAATCTCGCTGTCGTTGATCCGGGCCATCAAGAACGGGTTTTCGGCCCGGCTGAGTACGGTGGACACCAAAGAAGCGGGCGATGCGATCAAAGGGCTGCGTCTGTTTGCAGCGCGCGATCAGCTGCCGCAATTGCTGGATGACGAATACTATTACACCGATCTTGTCGGGCTCGAAGTGCTGGACACAGGCGGCACTGTATTGGGCACCGTCAAATCCGTACAGAACCACGGCGCGGCAGACCTGTTAGAACTGCAAGGCCCCAATCTGAAGGGCACGGTCTTTCTGCCCTTCACGCTTGAGGCGGTGCCGACGGTTGATCTGGCAGCGGGCCGTATCATCGCCGATCCGCCCGAGGGGCTGTTCTGAGCCATGAGTGACGAAATCAAACGCAGCGTTCCCAGCCGATCGCACGGGCGCAAAACCATCCGCCCAACGTTCAAGCCGCGCGAACTGATGACCCCAACGCCAGACCTGCATGGCGTGTGGAAGGCCAAAATCCTGACGCTGTTTCCCACCGCCTTTCCCGGCGTTCTGGGTGAAAGCCTGACCGGCAAGGCGTTGCAGGATGGGCTGTGGCAACTTGAAACCATCGACCTGCGTCGCTTTGGTCTGGGCAAACACCGCAACGTCGACGACACCCCAGCGGGGGGTGGCGCTGGCATGGTGCTGCGCGCCGATGTGCTTGGCCCCGCGATTGACCATGCGATGGAGGGAATCACCGGCAACTGGCCGCTGATCTATCTGTCGCCGCGCGGCAAACCGATGAACCAGCAGATGATGCAGAACCTCGCCCGCGCCGACGGTGTGACCCTGCTGTGTGGCCGGTTTGAGGGCGTCGATGAACGCGTCTTGCAGCACTATGGCATTCAAGAGGTTTCGCTGGGGGATTTTGTCATGACCGGCGGCGAAATCGCAGCGCAGGCCATGATCGACGCCACCGTGCGTCTGATCCCCAACGTTTTGGGCAACTATGCCTCGACCGAGGAAGAAAGCTTTTCTTCCGGGCTGTTAGAGCATCCGCAATACACCCGCCCCGCAGACTGGAACGGGCTGCCGATTCCCGATGTGCTGATGTCTGGTCATCACGCCAAGATCGCGGATTGGCGCACAGAACAATCCAAAGCCATCACCAAGGTCCGCCGCCCGGATATGTGGGATGCCTATACCAAAGCGGGTAAGCCAGAAAAATAAGGGGACTGTGCCCGCATCACGGCACAGGTTTACCCTTGATCCCTGCGATCAAACGCACTACATCACCGCAAGTCTGGATTCGCTTATGCGCTCCGGGCTTTTGGTCTATTGCATCACCGCGAACCTGATCTTCTTCGATCTCCAGTCCCGCATGCAACGATCAAGTATCAAGGAACAGACGACCTGACCTCTGGCGGGCTGCACCTGCAGAACCCGATGAAGACCAAGAGCTATCCGGCCGCACCCAATCTTCGTGGATCAACCACGAGCACAATTAGGAGAATGGCGATGAACCTGATCGCACAGCTGGAGGCGGAACAAGTTGCCGCCCTGGGGAAAGACATCCCCGACTTCAAAGCCGGTGACACTATCCGTGTTGGCTTTAAAGTAACCGAAGGCACACGTACCCGTGTTCAGAACTACGAAGGCGTTTGCATCAGCCGTAAGCACGGCCACGGCATTGCCGGTTCGTTCACAGTTCGCAAGATTTCGTTTGGCGAAGGCGTAGAGCGCGTATTCCCTCTGCACTCGACAAACATCGACAGCATCACAGTTGTCCGTCGTGGCCGCGTTCGTCGCGCCAAGCTGTACTATCTGCGCGCACGTCGTGGTAAATCCGCACGTATCGCAGAAGTCACCAACTACAAGCCCAAGTCGGGCGCTCAGGCGTAAGGATCGGCACGATGAAAAAAGACATCCACCCCGAATACCACACCATCAACGTCAAAATGACCGATGGTACCATCGTAGAGATGAAGTCGACCTGGGGCGCCGAAGGCGACCAGCTGGCTCTGGACATCGACCCCTCGGTTCACCCTGCTTGGACTGGTGGCAACACCCGTCTGATGGATGCCGGTGGCCGCGTATCGAAGTTCAAAAAGAAATACGAAGGTCTGGGCTTCTAAGCGACCCAAGCCGAACAAAAAACCAAAGGCTGCCTTTGCCGAGGCAGCCTTTTTTGATTTACTCCCATCCGCCCGGCACCCTGTCCTGCGGTGCACCCGAGAAAGCCAGATCCCGTGAAACAAGCCCTTGCCGATGCGCTTCAAAAGCGCGGTTATGAGACCCTCACCCCCGTACAAGAGGTTTGTTCTCAGCCTGAGTTAGCCGAACGCGATTTGCTGGTTTCCGCCCAAACCGGGTCGGGTAAAACCGTGGGCTTTGGCCTCGCTCTTGCACCCACTCTGTTGGGTGATGACGAAGCATTTGCCCAAGCTGGCGCACCACTGGCGCTGATTATTGCCCCAACACGTGAACTGGCTCTGCAGGTCAAACGCGAATTGTCGTGGCTCTATGCCGGCGCAGGTGCCCTGTTGGCGTCTTGTGTGGGCGGTATGGACATGCGCGATGAACGCCGGGCACTGGCCCGTGGCGCGCACATCGTCGTCGCAACACCGGGTCGTCTGCGCGACCACATCATGCGTGGATCGCTTGACCTGTCTGCAATTCGCGGCGTTGTTCTGGACGAAGCCGACGAAATGCTTGATCTCGGATTCAGCGAAGACCTTGAATATATTCTGGGTGAATGCCCCGAAGATCGCCGCACCCTGATGTTCTCGGCCACGGTTCCACGCGGGATTGCCAGTCTGGCCAAGAAATACCAGAAAGACGCAGAGCGCATCACCACAGTTTCCGAGGAAAAACAGCACTCGGACATCACCTATCGCATGATGAGCGTTGCGCCCCACGATGCAGAAAACGCCATCATCAACGTGCTGCGCTATTACGAAGCCCCCAACGCCATCGTATTTGCCAACACCCGCGCCATGGTTGCCCGCCTGACCACACGCCTGTCTAACCGAGGTTTCCCGGTCGTGTCCCTGTCTGGTGAACTGACCCAATCCGAACGGACCAATGCGCTGCAATCCATGCGCGATGGCCGCGCCCGAATCTGTGTCGCAACCGACGTGGCCGCACGTGGCATTGATTTGCCCGGTCTTGATCTGGTGATTCACGCCGAACTGCCAACCAACCACGAAACTCTGTTGCACCGTTCTGGCCGTACCGGTCGTGCTGGTCGCAAGGGCGTCAGCGCTTTGATCGTGCCGCCCAAGGCGCGTTCAAAAGCACAACGCATCCTGCGGTCCGCCAACCTGACCGCCGAACTGTGTCAGGCCCCGTCAGCACAAGAAGTCAAAACACGCGACGAAGCCCGCATGTTGGCCGACCCTGCGTGGCAAGACGCGATCACCGAGTCCGAACAGTCACCTGTCGAAAAGCTGACAGAGCAGTTCACCCCAGAACAGATCGCGGCTGCTTACCTGCGCCTTTACCACGAGCGTCATTCGCCCCCAGAAGAGCTAAGCGCAGCAGATGCCGGTAAACCGCAAAAACCACGCGCACCGTTTGGCCCCACTGTCTGGTTCTCGATCACCGGCGGTCACGCTGCCGGTGCAGAACCGCGGCGCTATTTGCCCATGATCTGCAAAGCAGGCGATTTGACCAAAGACGACATCGGCGCGATCCGCGTCCAGCAGACTGAAACCTTTGTCGAATTGAGACAAGAAGCCGTGGCTGGTTTCCTCGCCAATCTTGGCGGCAAAACCGAACTGGAACCCGGTGCAGTGCTGACACAGCTGGCAAAAGCCCCTGACGTCAGCAACTCTCCTCGTCCGAAGTTCCAAGACCGACGCGGTGATCGCCCTGATCGCGGTCCGCGCCCCGACCGTGGTGACCGTAAAGACAAAGCCCCCCGGGGTGACCGGAAAGAACGCCCCGATTGGAAAGACAAAGGTCCCCGCGACGACACCCGCAAGCCTTCGCACGCCAAATCAGATCGCCCCGCGCCATCTTCAGCCCCGATCGACTGGAACGACGCACCAGAGCCACGTCAGAAAAAACCCAAATCAACGGGCCCCAAAAAGGCCGGTGCAGCGCCGTACAAGAAAAATACTGACGCACCTTATAAGAAACGCGACAAGCAGGCCGATGGATCAGGACCGGACATCGTTGCGGAACCCTACAAAAAGCGGGCCGGTAAACCCGGTGCGAAACCCTATGCCGGTAAATCTGCAGCGGGCAAACCCGCAGGTGGCAAGCCCAAAGGCCCCACACCGCCAGCAGGCAAGTCCAGCAGCAAAAAGAACAAGGCGCGGGCATCAAACACAAGCCAGCGGTTCAATCCGAACGCGGGTGGCGACTCTAAGCCACGTCGCCCGAAACGTCCCTGATCCCTCTTCCTTGACCAGATTGGGGCGCATCTGACCTCAGATTGCGCTCCAACCCGGTCAAGGACGCTTTTCATAGTCCGCAACACTACATATAGTGGCACCAACAAAAGCGTAGCAAAGTACGCGGGACAAGGGACTGGACATGGCGCATATCATTGTCGTCGGAAACGAAAAGGGCGGCGCGGGGAAATCCACCGTATCGATGCACGTTGCAACGGCGTTGTCACGCCTTGGCTATCGCGTCAACACGCTCGATCTGGATTTGCGCCAACGCACCCTGGGGCGGTATTCCGAGAACCGCGCCTCCTTCTTGGCCAAAGCCGGGATCGAGCTGGCGACTCCCATCACCCATGATTTGCCGGAAATCGACCCTGCTGACCTGAAACCGGGTGAAAACATCTATGATCACCGCCTGTCGGCTGCAGTATCGACGCTGGAAACGAACAGTGATTTCATCCTGATCGACTGCCCCGGCTCACATACCCGGCTGAGTCAGGTTGCGCACTCTCTCGCCGACACTTTGATCACGCCCTTGAACGACAGTTTTGTGGATTTTGATCTGCTGGCGCGGATTGATGCCCATGGCGAGAAAATTCTTGGGCCCTCTGTGTACTCAGAAATGGTCTGGAACGCGCGTCAACTGCGGGCCCAGGCCGGGTTGAAACCGATTGACTGGATCGTTGTGCGCAACCGCGTCGGGACCCAGCGCATGGTCAACAAAGAAAAGATGCAGCGCGCGATCGAAATGCTCTCGAACCGCATTGGGTTTCGAATTGCCCCGGGCTTCAGCGAGCGGGTTATCTTTCGCGAACTGTTCCCACGCGGCCTGACGCTGTTGGACCTGAAAGATATCGGCGTCAAACAACTCAACATTTCAAACGTCGCGGCCCGTCAAGAGCTGCGCGACATGATGAAGGCGCTCAACCTACCCGGCGTAGAAATCGACTTTTAAGCCGCCAAAGGCTCCCGCCAATCGTCGATGTTTTACGAAACATCTCCTCTTGTTGGGCGTGGCCCGGGCTTGGCTTTGCCAAGCCCGGGCCACGCCCTTTCCTGCCATCCGCAGGATGCAAGGCCAAAGGCCGCGCAGCTTGGGACGCTAACCCCGCTCATATCACCTCGTAGACAGTGAACAGCTCTTGCGGCTCAGAAACGCCGCGCAGCATATACCGCCCCAGACTGACCAGATCGTGTGACGTGTCCCCCGCCATTTTCACGACGTGCTCGGACAAAATAAGGCTCTGACCAACCGAACGATGCATCCCCGACAGGCGCACCGTTAAATTCACCGCCGGGCCAATGACCGTAAAATCCAACCGGTTTTCCGCACCAATGTTGCCGTACAAAATTTCTCCGGCATGCAAAGCGATCGTGATACCCGTTGTGGTTTCACCACGGGCCGCACGCTCTTGATTTTTGGCGCCCATTGCACGCCGCAATTCGGTCATCGCATTCAACCCAGCCGCAACAGAGTCCGACAGAGTGGCCAAATTGAACATCGCGAGAATACCGTCCCCCATGAATTTGAGGATATTGCCCCCGTGTCCCTGAATGACACTCACCGCCAAGCCAAAGTAATCATTCAGCATCGCAATCAACTCTGGCCCCGGCGTACGCTCTGTCAGGCTGGTGAACTCTTTGAGGTCGAAATAACACAGCACCGCATCGATTTGCTGCAACGATCCGCGTTGGATTTCGCCAGACAACACCCTCCGCCCCGCGTCCCGCCCCAGATACACCGCCAAAAGATCCCCGGCCACCTGCCTGTTTGCCGCCGATTTCAGCGCCAAGGCCAAAGCCGGCAGGGTTTCCTGAATTATCCGCAAGTCAGTATCTGAAAACCCCTCTGGCCCGTCACTGGTCCAGGAAATCAAAACCCCTTCGGGCACATTGGTCGGGTCCAACGGATCCAGAACCTTTCCATCCAGAACCACGCCAGCCACGAAATAGTCCGTTGCCCCCTGCTTTTTCAGCGCATTCAGTATTGGAAACCGGCTAGGTCCTTCAAGGTCAAGCAGAGACACGCGCATTTCGCGCTGATCCGTTTCCATCAGGTAATGGAATGGGCTGTTCAACCAGCCTTCGTTTGGCGATTCACTGTAAGCATATTGCTCGCGGCTGACGCCTTCTGAGCGATACCAATCAAACCCAAGACCCCCGTATTTGGGGTGAAACCCGCTCTGCGCAACGCTCACCCGATACAGAGGCACACCCAGCTCAACCAGTTCGGCGCAATAGCCCTGCAACAGATCCTCTTGGCCCACACCCTGCAAGCCGCGGTCCAGCAACCAGGATGTTAAGACAGCTGACGTTGCCCCTGCTTGGGCATGAACGATGGTTTCGTGTGTCATGTGTCTCTCCATATCAGTCCTGCGATCAGGTCGGATACCTGAAAACCTGCGTTCGTTAATCCATGCCAGCAAGTCGCGTTAGCATTACACGCAGCAACGCCGCTTCTTCGTCGCTGAATTGCGCTGCAAGTTGGGCGTCGTAAGTCTCGGCAATTCCGCGAAGCTCCCGATAGGCGGTCTGCCCGGCAGGGGTCAACGCCAAACGCTCAGATCTGCGGTCCTGCTCATCACGAGTGCGTGTCAGGAAACGGCGTTGTCCCAATTTGGCAACAGCGCGGCTGATCTTGGTCTTGTGAATGCGCGCCCGGTCGCTGACCTGTTTGGCTGTCATTTCGCCGTAATTGCCCAGATGAAACAGCACACGCCACTCGTTGCGCAGCATCCCATAGCGATTCTTATAGACCTGTTGAAATTCAAGCGAACTCTCTTCTGCGGCCCGATTCAGCAGGAACGGCAGGAAATTTCGCAAATCGAAGTCATCTTTTTCTGTCATTTTCGCATCTCCTCTCCTTGTTAGTTACAAAATCAACTATTATTCGACAACCAACAAACGGAGGAACGCGCGATGAATCGTCCGACAGACGCCCATAATTTCACCCAAGCCAGCACAATTGCTGGCACCACAGACGGCTATATGCCCGGTTTCGGAAACGACTTTGAAACCGAAGCGCTGCCTGGGGCGCTGCCTCAAGGCATGAACTCGCCACAGAAATGTAACTATGGCCTGTATGGCGAACAGCTCAGCGGTACAGCCTTTACTGCACCCAGCCATCAGAACGAACGGACATGGTGCTATCGCATCCGCCCCTCGGTGAAGCATTCACACCGCTATACCAAGATCGACCTGCCCTATTGGAAATCCGCGCCCAACGTTGATCCCGATGTGATCAGCCTTGGCCAATATCGCTGGGATCCGGTTCCCCATTCGGACCAATCGCTGACGTGGCTGACGGGCATATACTCCATGACCACGGCCGGCGACGTAAATACGCAGGTCGGCATGGCCACGCATATTTACCTGGTCACTGAATCGATGGTGGACAGCTATTTCTTCTCTGCTGACTCTGAACTTTTGGTGGTCCCCCAAGAAGGCCGCCTGCGGTTCTGCACCGAACTGGGCATCATCGACGTTGAACCCCAAGAGATCGCTGTAATTCCACGGGGTCTGGTCTACCGTGTCGAAGTGCTCGACGGGCCCGCGCGCGGCTTTGTGTGTGAAAATTACGGTCAGAAATTCGAACTGCCCGGCCGGGGCCCAATTGGGGCCAACTGCATGGCCAATCCACGTGATTTCAAGGCCCCGGTTGCGGCGTTCGAAGACCGCGAGGTTCCGTCGACCGTGACCATCAAATGGTGTGGGCAGTTTCACGAGACCCAGATCGGACATTCGCCGCTGGACGTGGTCGCATGGCATGGCAACTACGCGCCGATGAAATACGACCTGCGCACCTATTGTCCCGTCGGCGCGATCCTGTTCGATCACCCCGATCCCTCGATCTTTACCGTTCTGACCGCCCCCTCTGGTCAACCTGGCACCGCCAACATCGATTTTGTGCTGTTTCGCGAACGCTGGATGGTGGCCGAGGACACCTTCCGCCCACCGTGGTATCACAAGAACATCATGTCTGAACTGATGGGCAACATCTACGGCCAGTACGACGCCAAGCCCAAGGGCTTTATCCCCGGCGGCATGAGCCTGCACAACATGATGCTGCCCCACGGCCCGGATAAAAACGCGTTCGAAGGCGCAAGCAATTCCAACCTAGGCCCTGAAAAACTGGACAACACGATGTCCTTTATGTTCGAAACCCGCTTCCCGCAGCATTTAACCGCATTCGCGGCCAATGAAGCGCCGTTGCAGGATGACTATATCGACTGCTGGGATGACATCGAAAAGAAATTCGACGGAACCCCCGGCAAGAAATAATCGGTTGCGGTGGGGTACACCCCCACCCTACCCAAACCTCGTAGGGTGGTTTTGAGCCACCGCACCGCACGAAGGAAACGCGCATGTCTCTGATGAAATCCTGGGTGGCTTCGGCCAACGACGCCAACCACCCGTTCCCGCTGAACAACCTGCCCTATGGCGTATTTTCGACCGACGGCACCGATCCACGTTGTGGCGTTGCGATTGGTGACATGATCCTCGATATGGAAGCCGTCGAAGGTGAAGGTCTGGTCCAACTGGCCGACTACCCGCTGTTCGACGTGCCGTTCTGGAACGAGATGATGGAACAGGGCCCTGCTGTCTGGGCGGCTCTGCGCGACCGTCTGACCGCCCTGCTGGCCGATGGGTCTGCGGAAAAAGCCAAGGTCGAGCCATTCCTGGTTGCCGCTGCTGACGTGGAATTGCACCTGCCGATGGTTGTCGCTGAATACACCGACTTCTATGCCGGTATGCAGCACGCCAAAAACATGGGCGCGATCCTGCGCGGATCCCCTGATCTGCCTGCCAACTGGCTGCACATTCCAATCGGTTACAACGGACGCGCGTCTTCAGTCGTCGTGTCGGGAACCGCAATCCATCGCCCCAACGGCCAAACCAAGGCCCCAGACGCGGACATGCCATCCTTTGGCCCGACCAAGCGTCTGGACATTGAACTGGAAATGGGCGCCATCGTTGGCACCGGATCCGAGTTCGGTCAGCCGATCACCGTTGACGAAGCCGATGCGATGATCTTTGGCTACGTGCTGCTGAACGACTGGTCAGCCCGTGACATCCAAGGTTGGGAATATCAGCCCCTCGGCCCATTCCAAGGCAAAGCGTTCGGCACCTCAATCAGCCCGTGGATCGTCACTGCCGCTGCGCTGGAATCCTTCCGCGCGCCAACACCCCCGCGCGAAAAAGAGCTGCTGCCCTACCTGAATGGATCCAAAGACGGTCTGTATGACATCGAACTTGAGGTGCTGATGCAGCCCGAAGGCGCAGCCACAGCAACATCCGTGTCCAAAACCAACTACAACCGGATGTATTATTCGGCAGCGGAACAGCTGTGCCACCACGCCATCGGCGGCTGCGAAATGACCACCGGCGATCTGCTGGGGTCGGGTACCATCTCGGGCGCGGATCGCTCTGAATACGGCTCTTTGATGGAGCTCAGCTGGGCCGGCCGCGAACCCTTTACGCTGGACACCGGCGAAACCCGTGGCTTCATCGAAGACGGCGATACTCTGACGCTGCACGGCAACGCGCGTGGCGACGGGTTCACCATTGGCTTTGGGGATTGCACCGGGAAAATCCTGCCTGCCGTCACTTGGCCCGCCAAGGACTGACCCCATGAGCACCCGCCCCACATACGTCGGTTACATTGCGATGAGCCTTGATGGCTTTATCGCAGATGCCAACGGCAGCGTTAAATGGCTCGATCCATTTAACGAAGCCTTGGCATCCGATGGCACGGACGGCGGATATGGCGACTTCATCGGCCCTGTCGATGCGCTGATCATGGGGCGGCCCACCTATCAACAGGTTATGGGTTGGGGCTGGCCATACAAGGCCCGTCCCGGTTACGTCCTAACCCGTGACAAGACCCTGACTGGCGATCATATCGCCGCCGCCGGGGACATCGACACCCTGCGCGCTGTGATCGAGACCGCCGGTCACACACGGGTCTGGGTCATGGGCGGCGGGGAAACCCAACGTGCCGCACTGGATGCTGGCCTGTTTGACACCCTGCGGGTCTTTGTCATGCCAACTCTGCTTGGCACCGGCCTGCCCTGTTTTGCGCCGGGTGCGCAACACAACCTGACACTCACCGGATCGGCGTCCAAGCCGGGCGGTATTCTGCAAATCGACTACGACATCAGCAAGGATTGATCTCATGGCCAAGGCATTCGCGTCCCAAGGGGACATGACCGAAAAGAAAATCACGTTCGACGAAATCGGCAACGGCCTCTATGCCTTTACCGCCGAAGGCGACCCTAACTCGGGCGTGATCATCGGCGACGACAGCGTCATGATCGTCGAAGCACAGGCGACCCCACGTCTGGCCAACAAAGTGATCGAATGCGTGCGGTCTGTCACCGACAAGCCGATCAGCCACGTGGTGCTGACCCACTACCACGCCGTACGTGTGTTGGGTGCCAGCGCCTTTGGTGCACAACAGACCATCATGTCTAACGCCGCCTACAACATGGTGCTGGAGCGCGGGCAGGAAGACTGGGACAGCGAATTCCAACGCTTCCCCCGCCTGTTCGAAGGCCATGAAAGCATCCCCGGCCTGACATACCCTACCACCACGTTCAGCGATGAGATGACCGTCTTTCTCGGCAAGCGTCGCGTGAACATCAAACAGATCGGCCGCGCCCACACCGCAGGTGACGCGGTGATTCACGTACCAGACGAAAACGTCATGTTCACCGGTGACATCGTCGAAGATCACTCGGCCTGCTATTGTGGCGACGGTCACTTTGCCGACTGGGGCCAGACGCTGGACAACATCAAAGCCTATGACGTGGATGCAATTGCACCCGGTCGCGGCGGCGCATTGATTGGCAAAGAGGCCGTAGAGCGCGCCATCGAAAGCACCCGTGATTTCGTACAAAGCACCTATCTGCCTGCTGCCAAAGTGGCTGCACGTGGTGGCTCGCTGAAAGAAGCATGGGACGCCGTTCGCGCAGAATGCGACCCCAAGTTTGCGGATTACGCGATCTACGAACACTGCCTGCCCTTCAACGTCGCGCGCGCCTATGACGAAGCCCGCGGCATCGCACACCCCCGCATCTGGACCGCACAGCGCGATCTGGACATGTGGGCCGACCTACAGGGCTGATCCAGTCCGCGGGCGACATTGATCCAGATCGTGTCGCCCCACCAGAAACGATGAAACCATAAACCCATGCTCCCGGCGACCGCTCGCCGGGACACAGTCGAATTGCGCCTTGCGCGCACCTTTTATGAGGGAGGACACCAGATGAATAAGATCTTTGAAACTCCAATGTATCCGTACGAACGTCACGCGGATCAGGACGCAGCAGCCCCCGTGCGCCACAAGGTAATCGTGGTTGGCGCTGGTCCGGTTGGTCTGGGCGCGGCCATTGACCTTGCCCAACAAGGCGTCGATGTCGTCGTGTTGGATGACAACGACAAGGTCAGCTTTGGCAGCCGCGCGATCTGTTTCGCCAAACGCCCGCTTGAAATCCTCGACCGGCTGGGTTGCGGCCAGCCGATGGTCGACAAAGGTGTGCAGTGGAACGTGGGCAAGGTCTTTTTCGATGACCGTCAGGTGTACGACTTCAACCTTTTGCCCGAAGGCGGCCACAAACGCCCTGCCTTCATCAACCTGCAACAGTATTACTTCGAAGAATACATGGTGAACCGGGTCTTTGAATTGCAGGCCCAAGGTGCCCCAATCGAAATCCGCGGCCGCAACAAAGTGTCCGCCGTGGGCACCCACCCCGACCACGTGACGCTGGAAATCGACACCCCCGAAGGGTCGTACAATCTCGAAGCGGATTGGATCATCGCATGTGATGGCGCGGGATCGCCCATGCGGTCCATGATGGGCAAAGATTTCGTCGGTCGAGTGTTCGAGGACAACTTCCTGATCGCCGATGTGGTGATGGAGGCCGATTTCCCAACCGAGCGCTGGTTCTGGTTCGATCCCCCCTTTAACAAAGGTCAGTCTGCACTGCTGCACAAACAGCCCGATGGCGTCTGGCGCATCGATCTGCAGCTGGGCTGGGACATCGATAAGGAACGCGAAAAGCGTCCCGAAAACGTGATCCCGCGCCTCAAGGCGATGCTGGGCGACGATGTTGATTTTGAACTGGAATGGGTCAGCATCTACACCTTCCAATGTCGCCGCATGGAACAATTCCGCCATGACCGTGTGTTGTTCGCAGGCGATGCGGCGCATCAGGTTTCGCCCTTTGGTGCGCGTGGGGCCAACTCGGGTCTGCAGGACACCGACAATCTGTGCTGGAAGCTGAAACTGGTGATGGACGGTAAAGCGCCCGAAAGCCTGCTCGACAGCTATGATGCAGAACGGGTTTACGGCGCAGACGAAAACATCCTGAATTCGTCGCGCTCGACCGACTTTATCACCCCCAAATCCGAAATGTCCCGCCTGCTGCGCGACGCGGTGCTGGACCTCAGCGAGCATCACGAATTTGCCCGCCCGCTGGTAAACTCGGGCCGTTTGTCGGTGCCTTGCACCTATGACGGATCGTCGCTCAATTCAGCCGACGCATTGGATGGCCCGACGCGCACCCGCCCCGGATCATCCTGCCCGGATGCACCATTGGGTGATGACTTCTTGCTGCCCAAACTGGCGGACAAGTTCACCCTGCTTACCATCGACGCCGATGCACCGGACCTGATCGTCGAGGACGGCGTCGAAGTCACCCGCCTTGCCCTGTCGGTCAAAGACGATGCAACGCTGGCGTTGAAAGAGCGGTATCTGGGCGACCAGATCAGCGGCGTTTACCTGATCCGCCCGGATCAGCACGTGGCCGCCCGTCGTCCCAACTTTGATGAAAACCAGTTCCGCGCCGCCATCCGCCGCGCCACAGGCAAGGAGTAACACCAATGTCCGACTTGATCCTGACCCCAAACATCCCCGATGCAGATGATTTCTACGCCGAACTACTCGCCACCCACGAGGGCCTCGAAAAGGCCGACAGCGACGCGTTGAACGCGCGGCTGGTTCTGGTGTTGGCCAACCATATTGGAAACCGCGCGATCCTGACCCAGGCGCTGGCTGCTGCCGCGCTCAAAAAGGAGGTTTAAGCCGATGAAAATCGAACAGATCCACCACGTTGCCTATCGTTGCAAAGATGCGAAAGAGACGGTCGAGTGGTACAATCAGATGCTCAAGATGGACTTTGTTCTGGCCATCGCCGAGGATCACGTGCCGTCGACCCACGAGCCCGACCCCTACATGCATATCTTTATGGATGCGGGCAACGGCAACGTATTGGCGTTCTTTGAACTGCCAACCAAGCCAGAGATGGGCCGCGATCTCAACACCCCGATCTGGGTGCAGCACATTGCGTTCAAGGTCAAAGACCGCGACACCCTGATCGAATTCAAAGAACACCTTGAGGCCAATGGCGTCGAAGTGTTGGGCGTCACCGATCACTCGATCTTCCACTCGATCTATTTCTTTGATCCCAACGGCCACCGTGTCGAACTGGCCTGCCCTGATCCAAAAGAAGAGGCGATGCTGGCCAAGCTCGACGCCGTAAAATGGGACATGCTCAACGAATGGTCACAGACCAAAAAGGCACCAAAACACGCGGAATGGATGCACTCAAAAGAACTGAGTGACGTCTGATCCCGACCCGGTGCATAGTTGCACTTGAGACCTTTCAAGCAACCGGCGCAGGTCGGTTGCTTTTTGTATGAACGGAGATCCCGATGACCGATACGATCCTTTTTGATTACTGGCGCTCTTCGGCCAGCTACCGATTGCGCATTGCGCTGAACATGGCCGGGATCGACTATCAACCAATCAGCGTGGATCTGGTCAAAGGGGATCAAAAGTCACCCGAACATCGGGCGCGCAATCCCCAAGGGTTCGTACCAGTTCTGGAAATTGACGGGCTGCGCCTAACCCAATCACTGGCGATCCTAGACTATCTGGATCAAACCCGGGATCTGGGCCTGCTGCCCAAAGACCCCGCCGCGCGCGCCCAAGCCCAAGCTTTGGCCCAGGCCATCGCGGTTGACCTGCACCCGGTCTGCAACCTGCAGGTCGCCAAACACGCCACCCAAATCAGCGGTGGCGCAGATGGGATGCCCGGCGACTGGATGACCCACTTTATCCGCCCCGGCATGCAAGCGTTTGAAACCCTGCTCAGCTCCTATGAACAGACCCCATTCTGCACTGGAAACACCCCCGGCCTGGCCGACATTTGCCTGATGCCACAGGTCTACAATGCCCGTCGTTGGGGCGCAGATATCAGCGATATGCCCCGCGTGCTGGCGGTGGAATCAGCCTGTGCTGCCCATCCCGCCTTTGCTGCCGCGCACCCGGATCAATGCCAACCTACCCTGGCGTAACGTTGGGGAATTTCACCCATAACGCACAACTCCCTGCCGTCGCTCCCCTTTGACGATAGCAAACGCATGTTACGCTCCTCCCTGCTCCGGTTCTTTTTTGCCGGACCATTGGGAGGAGAAACCATTGAAGACAGCATTTTTCACAGGCCTCGCCTGCGCCCTCAGCTTTGCCACCGGCGGCTGGGCTGCCGATTGCACCACATCCAAATGGGGCGCCGATGATGAAATCGGCTCTGCCAATCTGGTCAGTCCAGAAAACACGCTCAAGGCGGCACAGCTGATCAAACAGGGCAAATCCATGCCACTGGGCATCATAATTGACGCCAACACGCCCGCCTTTCCACCGCGTTCGCTCAGCCTGCAGGTGGTCCAGCCCAGCCAGCAAGGCGGGCAAAAGCTTGACGCGTTTGGCTATCCCGGCAACTACAACGATGACCTGCTGCAAACATGGGTCGGCATCGGCAGCCAGATCGACGGCCTCGGGCATCTGGGCGAAAAGGGTTTCTATTACAACTGCTCAGATGAGAAAGAGATCTCCGCGATCACCGGCCTGACCAAGCTGGGCGTTCATAATGTGCCCCCGCTGGTGGGCCGCGCTGTGATCCTTGATATGGCGAAACACTTTGGTAAACCCGCGCTTGCTGTTGGTGAACACTTTGGCGAGGCTGACATCAAAGCCGCCGCCGAGGCGCAGGGCATCACCATGGGCGAAGGCGACATCATCCTGTTCCACACCGGCTGGACGGACGCGATGTTGAAAGATGATCCCAAGGCATGGGTGTCCGGAGAGCCCGGCATCAACAACGAAGGGTCCCGTTACATCGCCTCCCTCAACCCGATGGCCGTTGGCGCAGACACTTGGGGTGTTGAACCTGTGCCCGCCGCCGAAGGGGACGGCGTATTCTATGGCCACGTGATCTTTTTGAAAGAAAACGGCATCTACCTGCTGGAAACTATGAACACCGGTCCGCTGGTGGCCGAAGGCGTGAACGAATTCATGTTCGTCCTCGGTCAGGCCCGTATCCGCGGCACCGTGCAGATGATCATCAACCCGGTCGCTCTGTACTAATTCATAACCACGCGCAGATCGCATCTGCGCGTGGGCTTTGCGAATCCTGAGCTTTCAATAATAGGTTGCTTATTCCATCTGATAAGTCGGGTTTTCGGCATCCGTCACCCGGATTTTATTGGGAAACTTAATGGCCGTGTTGCTCGTTTCGAATTCGGGGCGCCATTTCTTATTCGTCGCCCAACACGGGACCTGAACTCCTTTCAGAACCTTCAGATCCGCCGGGTAATACGTCCGATACAGCGGTGCTTTGAATTTTGCGCGCAACCGCTTTGCTTCCGCTGTGTTTATGTTGTGCAAGCGAGGCATAGATCCCAAACCCCCCTTGATCGTACGAGAACCGGCTTTGACTTTTGCATGGTGTTTAAAGCCAGAGTGGCCCAATCGTCCAAAATAGGCTGCACAGACAACGGTCCGCCCGTTTTTCTCGAAAACACTGTGGGCAGTGACAACATTGTAAAACTCAACCCCGCCCACCTTAGTAGGCTTCCCTTTTCCTACGATCTTAAAGCTCTCATCAATCAACTGCGCCGACTCTGCGCTCAACGCCCCAACACCCGACAGCGCCGCCAGTGAAACTGCCAACGACACAACTTTTACGACCTTCATTCACTTCTCTTTTCCGAAAATACCATGTGCAACGGATTATATTATCTAAATTTTATCAGCGTTCTATTCCCTAAATTGAACGGTAAGCTCTCTCAACTTAAAAGTGACTGAATTGAAGAACACAGGCCATTTTTCAGCAACGCACAGAGGCTGTGAAACTATGGGGGCTTGGCTCTTATGTGCTTCGTGATAGCCTCACCCCAGATGACAGGAGACCCCCAAATGCCCGAAATTCGCGGCTATCACGCCCATGTCTATTTTGATGCAGAAACCGTTGAAACCGCCCGCGCCGTCTGCGCCGAGTCCGCGCGTCTGTTCAACGTCACAATGGGGCGCGTCCACGAACGCAATGTCGGTCCGCATCCCCGGTGGAGCTGCCAGTTGGGCTTTGCCCCCGAGGTGTTCGACCAAGTGATCCCTTGGCTGATGATGAACCGCCAAGGGTTGACCATCTTTACCCATCCCGACACCGGCGAACATCTGCAAGACCACCGGGATCGCGCGCTGTGGATGGGCGAGTTATTAGAGCTGGATCTGTCCATTTTTGACGACGCCTGATCGCCCCGGTCAAATTCCGACCCTGATGTCGCAGCTTGTGTTGGCGCGCAGAAAAGACTGTGCCTAACCTACGTCAAACGCTGCCTTTCAGGATCGGAGACCACACCTTGGCCAGACAGTACAGCTTTCCAGACAATCACTGGGATTGGCCCGTCAAACTCACCCATCACCACGCCGTGCGCGCGGGCAATCTGATCTTTACCGGCGGTCAGGTGGATCTTGATCCACAGGGCACCGTGCGCAACATCGGGGATCTCGCAACCCAATGCCGCAATTCCATGGCTTATATGGAGCGGCTGTTCGGGGATCTCGACGTCGATTTCAACGATCTGGTGCGCCTCGTGGTCTATTTCGTCGGGGATGCGCAAGACGAGGCTTTTCTGTTGGACCTGCTGGCCCAGATCATCGGCCCCACGGCTCGCCCGGTGATCAACATGATCCCGATGCCCGAACTCTGCTATCCCGATATGCTCACCGAAATCGAAGGCGTCGCCATGCGATCCCCCAACGGGGACGTCATCGAAAGACAGTGCTACACCCTGCCTGACCTGCCTCCGCTGCCCGCCGCGTTTTCGCATCTGGTACAGGCCGGAGATATGATCTTTACCAGCGATATCTCAGCACGCAATTCAGATGGCACAGTGGCCCATCCTAACGATACAGCGGCCCAAACTCAGCTGACGATGGACCGGCTGGAACAGTTGCTTGCCCTCTCTAGTGCTGGCCTCAGCGATGTAGCAAAGCTCACGACCTTTACCACCGGCGATGAAACAACCACAGACTGGACAACGGCCGCCGCCCTGCGCGCCGACCGCTTTGCACGCAACAGCCCTGTGGTGACCGACTTGCCCTTGGCCCAAAGCCCAGCGCCCGGTCAAACAACCAAACTCGCCGCCACCGCCCTGTTAGGGCCAGACCCCGCGCGCCATACCAGCCCGGATGGCCATTGGACATGGTCGCAACCCATGCCCTATGCCCATGGCACCTGCACCGGCGATGTAATCCATATTGGCGGACAGGTCGCACGCGACTCCAATTCCGATGTGCTGCATCCCGATGATATGGTCGCACAGACCCGCACCGCGATGACCAACATTGCGCAGATCCTTGCCCAATACGGCGCAACGCTGGATGACGTGGTCAAAGTCACAACCTTTTACCAAGGAAACGCCTCGGCCGAGGCCTTGCATGAAAACCTGCTGGTGCGCTCAAATTCCTACACCGCACCCGGTCCCGCAACGACGGGCATCCCCGTTCCCCATCTGGAGCGCAAAGGTGTGGTGATCAAGATCGAGGTCATCGCGGTTCTGGATCGCGAATCCCCATAACCCAAGCGTCATGGCCCCACTCCAACAACGGGGCCATGTGCCGATTACAGCGCGCGCGCCTGATCGCGCAGAACAAACTTCTGGATCTTACCGGTCGATGTCTTGGGCAGACTACCAAACACAACCGTTCTGGGCGCTTTGAAATGCGCCATGTGATCGCGGCAAAACGCAATCACCTCGGCCTCGGTCGCGTCTTTACCCGGCTTCAGCTCGACAAAGGCGCAAGGCGTCTCGCCCCATTTGTCATCCGGACGCGCCACAACCGCCGCCTCCATCACCGCCGGGTGCTTGTACAGGATATCCTCGACCTCAACGGACGAGATGTTCTCGCCCCCCGAGATAATGATGTCCTTGGACCGATCCTTGAGCGCGATATAGCCGTCCGGGTGCATAACCCCCAGATCCCCACTGGCAAACCATCCGCCCTTAAACGCCTTATCCGTGGCTTCGGGGTTTTTCAGATACCCCTTCATCACGATATTGCCCTGCATGAAAATCTCGCCCATGGTTACGCCATCCGACGGAACCGGCTCTAACGTTTCGGGATCAGCCACCATCAGACCCGACAGCGCCACGTATTTCACACCCTGACGTACCTTGAGTGCCGCGCGATCCTCGGGCCCCTTGTCGTTCCACTCATCCTTCCACGCGCAGACAACCGAGGGACCATAGGTTTCGGTCAGCCCATAGACATGCGTGACCTCGATCCCCATGGCTTCCATGTTCTCGATCACCGCAGCCGGGGGCGGTGCGCCGGCGGTCATAACCTTAATTTCGTGGTCAAAATCTTTCAGCTCATCCGGTGCATTGGCCAACATGTTCAACACGATGGGTGCGCCGCAGAAATGGGTGACCTTCTCTTCGCGAAACGCCTGATAAATCGGTTCAGCCCGCACCGCGCGCAGACACACCGACACCCCCGCATTCGCCGCCATGGCCCAAGGGAAACACCAGCCATTGCAATGGAACATCGGCAAGGTCCACAGATAGGTGGAATGCTGCGGCATCCCCCATGTCAGAATATTCGAGGTCGCATTCAACGCCGCCCCGCGATGGTGATACACCACCCCCTTGGGATTGCCGGTCGTCCCCGAGGTATAGTTCAGTGTGATCGCATCCCATTCATCCGCAGGCAGAGACCACTGATAGTCAGGTTCCCCCGCCGCAAGCAGCGCATCATAGGTCAGCAACCCCACCGGATCACCGCCCTCAAAACTGGGATCAACAATGTCGATCACCAACAAATCCGGGCGATCCACCTGTGTCAGCGCCTCGCGCACAACGCCCGAAAACTCGGGATCTACCAACAGCACCTTGGCCTCGGCATGTTGCAGGATAAAGGCAATGACCGGTGCATCCAGACGCGTATTGATCGCGTTCAGAACGGCACCCAGCATTGGCACCCCGAAATGGGCCTCATAGAGCTCAGGGATGTTGGCCGCGATGATTGACACGGTATCGCCCCGCCCCACACCATGACCAGCCAGCGCACTCGCCAACTGACGGCACCGCGCATAGGTTTCACCCCACGTGAACCGGCGCGCGCCATACACCACCGAAGGGTAGTCGGGATAAACCGCAGCCGCCCGTTCAAGATAGCTGAGCGGCGACAGCGCGGTGTGGTTGGCTCGTGTCTGGTCGAGATGCTGTTCGTAGATTCCCGGCGTTGTCATCGCTATCCCTTTTCTGTCGCGTTGACAGGGATAATGGCCAGAACCAAACGCCGAGAAAAGCCCAAGTTGACGTTAGGCGCAATTATCGCACCCGCGCCCAAGGCGCCTAGAGCTTTGTCAAAGCCCGCCCTGCCGCCGTCAGGTTGCCAACCCGGTCAATCAACCCCGCCCGTGGGTTGAACCCCCGGTCAATGGTTTCAAAAGTATCCAGCATCAGGGACACCAACGGGAATGCATCCCGAGTGCGCATCAGCTCTGACACGCCCTCTTCGATGTATTCATCATCAAAGTTGGCGGTTTCGGGATTTCCGGTCATCAACTGAACCGCGGCTGCCCCCTGAATGCCGCGCTTGGCGAATTCGGACTGCATGCCACCGATCTTACCGACCCAGTCCGCCCGCCACGCCACCGCAAAAATCGGTCGCAACGGCAGCCCGGTATCCGCCAGCGCATCCAAAACCTCGGCGCGATTGGCATAGCGATATCCGGTCCAGACATTGTGCGAGAACATCCGCCCGACAATCACCTCATCCGCCGACGATCCGGGACGGCTGACATAGATCGGCACATCCGTGACCTTTAGAAACGCCTTAGCAATGGCTTTGACGCGGACCAGATCCTCATCCACCTGCACGACCTCAAGGGCAGACACCACATGCGGATTGTCCGCGATCAACTGCAGCACCGCCGCCGAGGGCATCGACGTGGTGAACATATGAAACCGAATGCCCGTGCTGGCAAAGTCCAACACCCGGCGGCGGCTATCGGCATGGGCCAGATCCACCAGCGGCGTCCGCACGGTATCAATCCCCATCTGCCACAACCGCAACAACGGGTAATCATTGCGCGCCCGCTTGCGGCAAAATTCCTCTTTCGCCCCGGAAAATGGCAAATCCCGGCTTTGATACCACGCATGGCGCATAAACGGCGTCAGCTCGGTTTTGGCCGGAGGCGTGCGCTTGCTCAAATCCACTACCGTCGACGATTCCGCGCCCCCCGTGGGCAGGAACCGCAACTTGTGCCCATCTGGGTAAACATCAATCAGTGTGACCCCGAATTTGCCCAGATCATTGCGCCCGAAATCCGTATCCGGCGCGACATTGTACAGCTCGGCAAAATCCTGACGCACAAAGCTGGTCGAGGGCAGACAGTAATATTTCGTGTCCTCCACCCGGTTGAAAAAGAACTGATGCACATGACCCGACAACACCGCCTCGATTTTGTTTTTACGGGCGATTTTAACCACGCGCGACCGACCCGGTTCGCCATAGTTGTCGTAATGCTCGTCTTCATCCGGCGTATCAATGAACGGCGGATAATGGGTGAACAGGAACACTCGCTGTTCGGTCTGCACGACCTTTTCTAGCCATGCGAATTGCTCTTCTTCGGCCGCCAGCCCCGAATTCACGATCGAGGCGTTGATCATCACAAACCGGCAGTCCCCATGATCGACATGATGCCACTGCGCACCAAAGTGTTCAGAATACCGCGCCGCCGTTTCAGCCGTCGCCGCATTGGCCGGAGAGGCATCTAAAGGTTTGTCCCCGATGTCATGGCTGCCGGGTACAAAATGCAATGTGGGGTGCAAGCCAGACAGGATCCGCTGCGCCTCTTCGCAGGCGGCATCATAAGCCTCCATATGGGGCAGCGGGTGCACCATATCGCCCAGATGGATCGTCAAGGCCGGGTTCTGTGCCTGTATCAGATCAACCGCAACTGCCGCCCGGTCATTGGCCTTGGCATTCACCGAATACGGCGACGACAGATCCCCATCAGGCGCGCGCACATGCGTGTCTGCAATCACGGCCAAAGTAAAAAGCGGTTCGCTCACGACAATTGTACCCCTGTCTCTGCACTCACCCTAGGCGGTCGACGCACCACCTGCAAAGCGGCGCATCCGATCCGATCCCCAAATTATCTTTAGAGGAGGTGCATTTGGAACCGTGCCTTAGCAGCCCGCCTAGGTCAAAGGCAATGTCCCGCACCCAAATGGTGCTGCCCCCTTGCCCACACATCTGAACACAAAAAACCGGGACGCGAACGCCCCGGCCAGTTGTTTCCGTGAGTGGTAGTCTTTTTATTCGTATGTCTGGATCAGCCTTTGCCTTTCCATGGCACCAGGAACTTTTCAGCCCAGCGCATCAGCATGTCGATGCTAAAGCCGATGATCCCGATCAGGATGATGCCCATGATCACGATATCTGTGTTTTGGAACTTGGATGCAGTCACGATCATCTTGCCGGCGCCTTTTTCAGCCGCCACAAGTTCCGCGGCCACAACCGTGCCCCAACAGACGCCCATCGCAACCCGCGCCCCGGTAAAGATCTCGGGTAGTGAGTTTGGTACGATGACATAGCGCATGATCTGGCGCTTGTTTGCGCCCAGCGAATAGGCCGCGTGCACCTTGGAAATCTTGACCCCAGACACACCGGACCGGGACGCAATCGCCATAATCCAAAGCGCCGCCAGAAACAGCAGGATGATCTTGCCGCTTTCACCGATACCGGCCCAGATGATCACCAGCGGGATCAACGCAAGCGGTGGCACCGGACGCATGAATTCCACGATCGGATCAAACCAGCCACGTGCCCAATCGCTCAGACCCATGGCATAGCCCAGCGGAATCCCCACCAGCGCCCCAAAGAAGAACCCGACAATCACCCGCATCAGCGAGTAGCCAAGGTGCTCCCACAGGGTCGAACCCTGATAGCCCTGATTGGCAATTTCAATGGTCCGCTTGACCACCGCCTCGGGGGACGGCAACCAGATCGGCTCCATCTGCCAGCCTTTGCTTGGCACAAAGTTTGGCGTCCCTTTGTCGGACAACGTCACCTTGCCATCGCCAACCGAAACAGATTCGCCCGGTGCAATCGGCTGACCGTCAATCGCAACGATTTTAGCACCATCTTTTTTGGTGATTTCATCGTTTTTGTCGACGCGGATCAACTTGCTGCGCCATGCAATCATGTTCAGCGCGTCGTCTTTGGCAAACCCATCGCCCGGTGCTGCCTCAATTGCATCTGGCTTTTCATCCGCCGGATGTACGCGCACATGCACGGTGGCATCGTCTTTGCTGCCATCCGATGCCTGCGCCGTATAGGTGAACGTGGTGTCCCCCATGAACGGACCCGGCGCGTGCATAAAGCTGGGCATCAGGCTGGACCCGGTAAAGGCCCCCCACAGAACAAAAATCGTGACAATCGACACGATGGATGCCGCCCGGTTCGACTGAACCGCACTTTCGTCGCCAAACGTCACCGTCTTGAGCGAGGTATAATCCTGAACCGCTGTCTTATGTGCGATGAATCGCACCGCATAAAAGGCACCGACAAAGATGGCGATGTATACGAAAAATGGGATCAGACTGGTCATGATGCGTCCTCCGTCCGGCCCATGATCTCTTCTTCCATGTTCCAGATCATGTTCAGGATCTCTTCACGGGTCGGAGCGTAATCCGGGTGTTTCTTGACCTCACGCAGATCGGCGCCAACGCCCATGTCCGCAAACGGCAACCGGTATTCTTTGTGAATGCGACCCGGACGGGGCGCCATCACGATCAGGCGTTCGCCGAGCAATAGCGCCTCTTCGACAGAGTGGGTGATCAGGATGATGGTCTTACCCGTCTCTTTCCACAACTTCAGCACCAGCGACTGCATCTTTTCACGGGTCAGCGCGTCCAAGGCCCCCAACGGTTCATCCATCAAGATGACATCGGGGTCATTGGCCAGGCACCGTGCCAGCGCAACGCGCTGCTGCATGCCGCCCGACAACTCATAAACCGCCTTTTCTTTAAAATCCTGCAAACCGACAACATCCAAAAGATGGTCGACGATCTCGGCTTTTTCCGCGTTTGGCATGCCCTTCATCTTGGGACCAAAGCCAACGTTGTCGCGCACGCTCATCCACTCGAACAAAGCGCCTTGCTGAAACACCATCCCGCGTTCCGCATCCGGGCCCTGAACCGTATGTCCGTTCATGACGATCTGCCCCTCGGTGGGGGCCAAAAAGCCTGCTAAAATATTCAAAAGCGTGGTTTTCCCGCAGCCCGAAGGCCCCAGCACGCTCAACAATTCACCTTCTTTCAGGTGCAGTGACACATCTTTTAACGCCTGAACTGATCCGCCGTTGGGCAGGTCAAAGCGCATAGAGATGCTTTCGATTGATAATCCGGACATGATTCCCCTTCCAGATAGGTCCTGCTTTTCGTTTTGCCTCTACCCGGCAAAAACAGCCCCATTTTCGGGGCCGGAAAGCAGATTATGTGGCGGGCAGTTTCATCTGCCCGCCGCTGCGTTTCAGTCCTAGATTACATGTCTTTGGCGGTCATAAGGGGCGCAGTGCTTACAGCATTATCATAGCTGTCCAGCGCCGAATCGATGCTGCCTGCTTCGACAAACACATCCGCAACGCCTTTCATAAAGCCCTGCGTACCACCGCCCAGCCATTTGGCCGACAGCTGCTCATCAATGCTTGGGAACCCAAAGGTCGAAATCGTGGCTTTCGCGTCTTCCAGATCCATACCTGCATCTTTGGCAATAACCGGCAGCATTTCGTCCATGTGATCGCCGCTGTTCCACATCGCGTTTGCGTCTGCGGTGACTTTCAGGAACTTCGCCAGCAGTTCGCCTTCTTCAGCGACAAAGGCAGCAGGGGCGGTTGTGGCATCAAACACCAGCAGACCCAGCGCTTCTTTTTCTGCACCGGTCAACAGGATGTTGCCGTGCTCTTTCATGCGACGCAGCGCGCCACCCCAGCCACAGGCCATATCAATAGAGCCCTGCGCCAGTGCCGCGGCACTTTCGGCGGGTGCCATGTCAACGATTTCAAGGCTGCCCAGATCGACACCGAAATGCGCCATCTGTCCCAAGAAACCGTAGTGCGCGGCTGTACCCAGTGGAACGGCAACCTTTTTACCAGCCAGCTCACCGGCTGATTCTTTGTCGATTTCCAGCGCGCTGCTGACGACGCAGTTGTCGTTTTCCGAATAGCTTACAGCCACATCAACCACTTGGATGTCCTGACCGGCGCTTGCCGCAACCACGAACGGTGGGATGCCCTGGCTGACCGAGATCTGAACGTCGCCCGAAGCCATTGCCGCGCTCATGGCGGTGCCGGTGTCAAAGCTGACCCAGTTCACCTTGACGCCCATTTCCTTGTCATAAGTGCCTTTTACCTTGGCGTATTCAAACGGCATCGGCCATTCGAGGAAATAGGCTACGGTGATTTCGCCATCCGCCGCCATTGCCGGCGCTGCGCCCGCGATCATGGCCACGCCAGCTACAGCACCCATCAGCTTTGATTTTATTGTCATTCGTAATCTCCCTGTTGCCCGCCAATTTTGGCGGATCGGATGTCTTGGGCGGTGGTCCGCCTCTGGTATGATTTTCGCCAGCACCGCCGTGAGGAGTCAGTGCCCGACTCTGATCCGAGCCGATATTCCCTTATCAATCAACGGTTTTTCTTCACTTTCTCTAAATCTTGAAGATGGTGAACTGACTATTTCAAAAACCCAAACATTACTTTTCCGAGGTTTTTCAGACAAATAATGCTTCAAAGGACCCAGCATGAAATTTGCTCATATTTCCTCTGGACATACGTCGATCCACAACTGGCCCTATTCGAGCGCCTTATTTTTCAGCCCTTCTGGACATCAGAAGCAGGTTCAGGTTGAGGTGTGTGCAATCGGAACCCAAGCACCCCATTCCAACCAGAAAGGACATGTCATGGACGGCACGTTCAATGAAAACGACCTATCCCGCGTAGTCGAAGCAGACCGCGCCCATATCTGGCACCACCTGCTGCAGCACAAGCCTCTCGAAGCCAATGATCCCCGCATCATTGTCGAAGGCAAAGGCATGCGCGTCTGGGACCAAAAGGGCAAAGAACACCTGGACGCAGTGTCAGGCGGCGTCTGGACCGTCAACGTTGGCTATGGCCGCGAATCCATCGCCAAAGCGGTCTACGATCAGCTGATCAAAATGAACTACTTCGCGCAGTCGGCAGGGTCTATCCCCGGCTCGATCTTTGCCGAAATGCTGATTGATAAGATGCCCGGCATGAGCCGCGTCAACTATATGAACTCAGGCTCCGAGGCGAATGAAAAGGCCTTCAAAATGGTGCGCCAGATCGCGCACAAACGCTATGGCGGCAAGAAAACCAAGATCCTGTATCGCGACCGCGATTATCACGGCTCCACCCTCGCCACGATGTCGGCAGGCGGTCAGGACGAGCGCAACGCGCAATATGGTCCCTTTGCACCTGACTTTGTCCGGGTTCCTCATTGCATGGAATACCGCAAGCACGAGCAAGATGGCGCGCCCGTCGAAAACTATGGCGAATGGGCTGCAAACCAGATCGAAAAAGTGATTCTGCGCGAAGGACCGGAAACCGTTGGCGCGCTGTGCCTCGAACCCGTCACTGCAGGCGGCGGCGTCATCGAAGCCCCCACCGGCTATTGGGAACGCGTGCAGGAAATCTGTAAAAAGTACGAAATTCTGCTGCACATCGACGAAGTCGTCTGTGGCGTGGGCCGCACCGGCACTTGGTTCGGCTATCAGCAGTACGGCATCAAGCCTGATTTCGTGACCATGGCCAAAGGTGTGGCATCCGGTTACGCCGCGATCGCCTGTCTGGTGACCACCGAAGAAATCTTTGACATGTTCAAGGACAACGCGGATGATCCGATGAACTATTTCCGCGACATCTCGACCTTTGGTGGCTGTACTGCCGGTCCTGCTGCGGCGATCGAAAACATGCGCATCATTCAGGATGAAAACCTGCTCGACAACTGTGCCGCCATGGGCGAGCACATGATGGGCAACCTGCATGAGCTGATGGAAAGGCATAAAGTCATCGGCGATGTGCGTGGCAAAGGCCTGTTCCTGGGTGCCGAACTGATCGCAGACCGGGGCACCAAAGAACCCGTCGCTGAAAGCTTGGCACAAGCGGTTGTTGCCGACTGTATGAACCAAGGCGTGATCATTGGTGTGACCAACCGGTCCATCCCGGGCAAGAACAACACCCTGTGTTTCTCGCCCGCGCTGATCGCAACCGCAGACGACATCGACCAGATCACCGACGCCGTTGATGGCGCTCTGGGTCGCGTGTTCGGCTAAACGACTACACCCCCCTTCTGTCTCTCCCCGACAAGGGGGGTGTATACTTAAGACCGGCGCGCCCACCGCGCCGGTCTATTTTTTTGACCCCCCCTGATCACGGCACAAGAATGCCACGGGCCGCGCTGCAAATAGGCAATGCGCACATCACTGCGGCTTCGAGCGGGGGAACCTCGCAAAACCACACCAATAACAACACACATAACCAAAAAATTTATCGCAAAAAGTGTATATCAACTGGTTCCCCGTAAGGCCCCTAAGCTAAACAAAACTCATCAATTCTAATAAGAAAGCACAACAGTGACATTTAAATACCTAGCTGTACTCAGCACCCTTTTTATCGCCGCCTGCAGCAACAGCTCAGACAATTTTGCTACAAGCTCGCCCCCCGGTCAGCCTGTTGAAACCAACAACGCCAGTACCGTCACCAAAGAAACAATCGAAACCTGCTGGAAACAAGCCGGGGTTAAGGGTGACATCTACAAATTTATGACACCAGCCGAAGCACAAGGCTTGAGCAAAGTTGGCGGAGCATCAAAAGCGCAGGTAAATCAATTCAAAGCCTGCCTAACCGCATAACATCCATATAAATGTGAGCAGAGCGTCCAAATGACATACCGCAAAATTGCTGCACTCGCAGCTGCCTTATCTCTCCTCCTTGGATGCTCTGCCCAACCCAGCGGCGGCGCGGGGATTAACGAGGTTCTCGCAAGAGAAAACACATTCACGAATTACCCTCAAACCGGAAAAACATATCTCAGTTTCTCTAAAGGCCACGGTTTTCAAGTAAACTATATCGGCCAGAACGGGAAAGCGTGGCTTTGGTACCCCGGAAATCGGGTCGTTTTGCCCGAGGTATGGAAGCTCGCAAAAGCGAACTCACAAAGTGCAATGTGTTGGCGACACCCGCAAAACTCATATAACCCGGTTACAAAACAAAACGGTGGCGACTTTGCCTGCGCCCCCCTTGCCTTGCAACAAAAGGCAAACGTCGCAGTGATTGACGGTGATACGTTCAATTTGCAAAGCGGAAAAATCCCCTATGTTTTGAAAAAATGCACCGCGCCAGATGCCTTCACCTTTGATCGATCAAAGTTCAAATGTTGATCTCTGAACAGACATAAGCCGCCGGGCTGGCGCATTGACCATCGATGAAGTCGCATGAAACATCTATGCAAGCTTCTGCCCCACGCGGCTTCAAATCGTATATGATATCGGTTCTTCTAACTGCCTACCCCCCCATGCGAAACAGTGGCCTGCAATGACTACTTTGCAAAAATTGGACGGTTCAAAAAGTCAGAAACCGGATCTTTCTTAGGGCCGAACAAACCCCAATAACGGGTCAACAGTCATAACCCATAGGACCCGTAAAATGTGGGCAACCCCCGTTTCCCTCGCCGGACAACACTGCTCCCTTGTGCCCCTCTCGCATGATCACGCTGATGATTTGCGGGCGGCCTCGGCCAGTGGTGACTTGCACCGCCTCTGGTACACATCCATCCCCGCCCCGGATGAGGTCGACGCTGAAATCGACCGGCGCCTGTCCCTGCTGGACTCCGGCAGCATGGTTCCCTTTACCGCCTGCGACGTCACTGGCCGTGCAGTCGGCATGACCACCTATATGCACATCGACCACACCAATCGACGGCTCGAGATTGGCTCCACATGGTACGGGAAATCCGTGCAACGCACGCCCCTCAACACCGAATGCAAACTGCTGTTGCTGCGTCATGCGTTTGAGACGTTGGATGCGATATCGGTCGAATTCCGCACCCATTTCGTCAATACCCAAAGCCGCCGCGCCATCGAACGTCTGGGGGCCAAACTCGATGGAGTCCTGCGCTCGCACATGATCATGGCCAATGGCACCATCCGCGACACTGCCGTCTATTCCATCATCGCCAGCGAATGGCCAACGGTGCGGCCCACATAGAATGGCAACTGGAAAAGCCACGCGATTAAAGCACCCTCTCGGGATCATCGCCAAAGCTGTGATCCCAAATTCCTGCGTTTTGTGTTATACTTAGCATACGTGTTGCAGGCCGGTCTGGCCGCACACCCCCTCGCCGGACCCCGCCCTGCGACGCACACAGCCGTCAGCGAAGGGGAAAGACATGGCAAAAACAATCGGAAACCCGCTCAGCTGGGCCGCCCAGAATATCGAGGCCTCCAGCGACCACATAAGCGAGTCCGTAACGCAATCTGGGCAGCGACACCGTGCGTGAGCTTCCACACATTCAAACGCTCACATTCGATGACCTGTATGCCGCCCTGCGCGCCGGATATCAGGACTTTCTGGCCTCCCGCGCTGATGTGGTGTTTATCGCGCTCATCTACCCCATCGCTGGCCTTGTCCTGTTCAGCCTTGGCAGCCAGATGGAGATGGTACCCCTGCTTGCGCCCCTGATGATGGGCTTTGCGCTCATTGGTCCCGTGGCCGCCGTCGGGCTCTATGAAATCAGCCGCCGCCTCGAACAGGGGCAAGAGGTCCACTGGCTGGATGCCTTCGGCGTCTTCCGCGCGCCATCGTTCGGCGCGATCCTCGCCCTTGGGTTCTATCTGACAGCGTTGTTCTTCGTGTGGATGATGACCGCGCAAAACCTCTTCATGCAAACCCTCGGGCCGGACACGCCATCCTCACTCAGCAGCTTTATCGCCCAGACCCTGACCACAGTCGAAGGCTGGACCATGATCATCGTCGGCACCGCCGTGGGCGGGCTCTTTGCCCTGATCGCACTGGCCATCAGCGTGGTCAGCTTCCCGCTTCTGCTGGACAGGCAGGTCGGTGTTCCAATCGCCGTGGTCACATCAATCCGTGTGCTGCGACACAATCCGATGGTGATCCTGACATGGGGGGCCATGGTTGCCGGTCTGCTGGTACTGGGCGCAATTCCCCTGCTGCTCGGCCTCATCTTTGTGATGCCCGTGCTTGGGCATGCAACATGGCATCTCTACCGCCGCGCCATCGCGTAACCCTTTGGCTCATGCCACCCCCGCGCGCGTCGGCCCCCATATGAGTCGGCGCGCGCTTGGCGACAGACTTAGCCGTTCACCTTCATCACAATCTTACCGATATGGCCCGAGCTTTCCATCCGCGCATGCGCCGCTGCTGCCTCAGACAGATCGAACTCACTGTCCATCACGGGCGCAACCTTACCCGCTTCAACCAAGGGCCAGACCGCCTCGAGCAAATCTTGCGCAATCGCCGCTTTCGCCAGATCACTCTGAGGGCGCAAGGTGCTGCCCGTCAGGGTCAACCGCTTGACCATCATCATGGCAAAGTTCACCTCGACCATCGGCCCCTGCAAGAACGCGATCTGCACCAGCCGCCCATCCAAATTCAGGGTCTTGATGTTGCGCGGGATGTAATCCCCACCCACCATGTCTAGGATCAGATCGGCGCCGCCTTCGCCCTTCATTACCTTAACGAAATCCTCGTCCCGGTAGTTGATCGCGCGCTCGGCCCCCAAGTCCAGACAGGCCTGGCACTTCTCATCCGACCCAGCGGTCACAAACACACGCGCGCCAAAGGCATGTGCAAGTTGGATCGCTGTCGTCCCGATCCCACTGGATCCGCCATGGATCAAGAACCGCTCGCCCGCTTTCAAGCCACCGCGCGTGAACACATTCGACCAGACCGTAAAGAACGTCTCGGGCAAGCAGGCCGCTTCTTTCATGCCCATGCCCGCAGGCACCGGCAAACAATGCGCCGCCGGGGTCATCACGTAATCCGCATATCCCCCGCCCGGCAACAAAGCGCAGACCTTGTCGCCCACGGCCAGATTATCGACACCCGCGCCAATCGCCACAACCTCGCCCGAGCATTCCAACCCCGGCAGATCGCTGGCACCGGGGGGCGGATCATAGGCCCCGGCACGCTGTAACGCATCCGGACGGTTCACCCCGGCATACGCCACCTTCAACACGACCTGACCGTGTCCCGCCTCTGGAACAGGGCGCTCACACAGACGCAACACCTCAGGGCCGCCCGGCTCGCTGATCTCAACAGCGCGCATCATTTCACTCATCAGGGTTCTCCAGATCATTCAGCCGCCCAGCGGCCTTGTAAAAATAACTTAAACTTTAGCGCCGCGCGCCAAACGAGCCCGGCATATCAGACCGCCGCTCAGGTGCCTTTAGCCGCTCCATCAGGAACGCAGGCCCCGCCATCAACGGCTTAAGCAAAGGGTTCTCCCGCGCCTGCGCTTTGAACTTCTCAAACGCCATCACGTTCTCAATGCGCCGGTCCAAAAACTCCCACGTCGCCGTATGATCCGGGCTGTCATCGCCCAACCAATACAGCACGGTTGACGAATACACCCCGGCCAAAGTCGCCCGCTTGGAATACCAATTGCCGTCTCGCGACGTGTCGCCCAACGCCTCCCAAATCGCATCACAGGTGCCCCAGATCGCTTTGGCCCCATCCGCTGCATAAGTGGGCAACGCATACAAAGTCGTGCCCCGACGCACCAACTCTTTGTCCTCAACCGCTTCCAACCGGAACCGCACCGCCGCCGTGATTCGCTCGCTGTATCGCAGCGCGCTCAGGTCCGTGTCAGCCAGCCGCTCCACCATCTTTAGATCGCCCGCCAGATGATAGGCCAGCGCCAGATCCACCCCGCCGCGCGGACAAATCGCACGCGCCATCACCGAGTCGAGCCCAGAATCAGCCACCGCCGCCTCAAACGTCGCCTCAGACCAGCCATCAAACGGCACATGCAGACACGCCGCCTCAACCAGCTGCGCCTTTGCATCCTTGAATCCTTGGGTCATTTTCTCTACTCCCGACTGCTCTGTCCTGTACTAGACAAGTTCCAAACGCTTTGCTATGTGGCCACTTCCTGCAAATCCTTGCAACTCTATCTAGAAAGGTGGTGAAAACCACATGCAGGTTAGTGTTCGTGACAACAATGTCGATCAGGCGCTCCGTGCCCTGAAGAAAAAGCTGCAGCGCGAAGGCGTGTTCCGCGAAATGAAGCTCAAGCAACATTTCGAGAAGCCGTCCGAGAAAAAAGCGCGTGAGAAAGCTGAGGCGATCCGTCGTGCCCGTAAACTGGCACGTAAGAAAGCACAGCGCGAAGGTATGCTCTAAGCACACCGTAGCTGTTTTCAGACACTATTTGACGACCCCCGAGGCCCAGCCGCGGGGGTTTGTCGTTTCTGGGGTCTCCCGATTCCCCATCTTCCCCCGCTGACATCGCTAAACGGACAGATCTTGCTGATTTGCCCAATGCCGCTCGGCTCATTCCAGCCACGTGGCAGGTTCGCCGTTTTCCGGTACTGATTCCCGCTTACATAAACGCAACCAACAGGCGACGCCCTGCCCGAAATCACACCCAATCCCGCGCGCTGTTCTCGACCCTTGCTCGCCCCCTCTATGCCGAACGAACGGAATTTTCCGACCGCTCATCATACAGGAGACGCAGATGTCACAAGCCAGCACACTCGAACAACAAATGCTTGAATTGATTAACAATGAACGCACATCCCAGGGGCTCGAACCGGTCCAATTGGAATTGCGATTGAACGACGCGTCCGAGGATCACAGCCAATGGATGCTGCAACAGGATGTATTCTCGCACACTGGTGAAAACGGGTCGAACCCCGGTGACCGGATGGAACAAGCCCAATTTGAGTTTTCGGGCAATGCAACCTGGGCCGAGAACATCGCATGGCAAAGCGAACGTGGTGCGCTGGGCCTCCAAGACGACGTGATCGACCTGCACAACAGCTTGATGGACAGCCCCGGCCACCGCGCCAATATCCTCAACCCCGATGTCACCGTGATCGGGATCGGCATCGAAACCGGCGATTACCAAGGGTACGAGGCAGTGATGGTCACGCAAAACTTTGCCCGCACCAGCGCACCCTTGCAATTGGACCAAGGCGCGACACCGCCAACCACCCCAACCGAGCCGCCGGAAACAACCGACAACTCCACCCCGCCGGAAACGCCCGAGACCACGCCACCGGAAACACCTGCCGTCACACCCGTCATCGCCCCCCAACCGCCCGAGGACACAACAAGACCAGAGCCAGATCCAACATCCGAAGAGACCCCAACGACAGACCCAAGCACGGGCCCCAACATTCAAGACCTCTTTACCTGTTGGGAGGACGAACAATTCACCTTTGACTGGGCCAGCACCGTCTCAACGGATCAAAACACCAGCCCTTGGTACTCCCCGGCTGATTTCGCCGTCTTCTTCCAAAATGCCCGTGGGCCACAGGATACGGCCCCCACGACCCCAACCGAATGGGTCGATACCGCCGCAATAGACAACATGTTCATCTGCCAACCCATCCAAGACGCCACGTTCGAAGCGTTCTGTTTTTAAGCAACAACACCACTCACACACCATCAGCCAAGCGCGCCCTCGCGCTTGGCCTCTCTCCAGATTGCTACAGCCCAAACACCCTCTGCGCATTGCCGCCAAGAAACAGCGCCTGTTTCTCCTCGGCCAAGCCAAGCTTATCCAACCCCTTCAACGCCTGCGCCGGAGGCATCATCGGATAGTTGGTGCCAAACAGCACCTTGGCCGCACCGTGCCCCTTCATGAACCGAACCAACTCCGGCGGATACCGCCCCGCCGTATAAGCCGAAGTATCGATATAGACATTCTCGTGTTTGGTCGTGACGGCCATCGCCTCTTCGGTCCACGGATAGCCGATATGCCCGCCCACGATCACCAGTTCAGGGAAATCCAACGCAACCTGATCCAGATACAGCGGTCGCCCCACCTCGGATGGCATCAACGGGCCGGTATGGCCGATCTGCGTGCAAAACGGCACGCCCTCTTCGACGCAGGCGGCAAACACCGGATAGAACCGGCGGTCTGTTGGCGGCAGTTCCCACAACCACGACAACACCCTGATGGCTTTGAACCCACGGTGCTGAACACAGCGCCGCACCTCGCGCACCGCTTCCATCGGTTTGGAAATGTCGACCGAGCCGACCCCAACAAGTCGATCCGGCGCCTCGGCGACAAAGCCCTCGACCTCATCGTTCGAGATCATCGAATTGCGCGGCGCTTCCCACGCGCTGATCAACATCTTATCCACGCCCGCCTGATCCATCAACGCCACCGTGGTTGAGACTGGCAGCTCTTCGGTTGGGGCAGGTGTTTTGGTCCAACGGCGCAACGAGTCAAACATCGGATCTTGGGCATGGCGCAAAGTGGGGTGCTGACCCCAAGCATCAATAATCATGGTAACGGCGAGCTCCTGATGGCATACAACACACTAGAGATTAACTCTAGAGCATCACTCTAGACTCGAAATATCAGGACGCCTAGCCATGACCGCCACGACCAAGGACCTCATCAAGCAGACTGCCCTGACGTTATTTGATGAAAACGGGGTCAGCGGCACGTCGGTGGCCCAAATCCGGGCACAGGCCGGGGTGTCAAACGGCAGCTTCTTTCACGCCTACAAAAACCGCGACGCCCTGTGTGCCGATCTGTTTCTAACCAGCCTGTGCAGCTATCACACCGCCCTGCTGCACCGCCTGCCTGATACAGCGGGAGAGGGCATCACCGCTCTGCTCACCGCGCATCTGGACTGGGTCGCCACCTCAGGCGCGCAAGGGCGGTTTCTGTTTGAACACGCGCGTTCCGAATGGCTCGGCAATATCCGCGAGGCGCAAGAGGTCGAGAACACCAAACTGGCCCAGCACATCGAAACGTGGCGCGCACCCCTTATCGCAGCAGGCCAGCTGCACCCAATGCCCAGCCCGATGTTTTTCGCGCAACTGATCGGCCCTGCGCAAATCTATTGCCGCGCATGGCTTTCGGGGCGCAGCACCGAGGACCCGCGCACCGCCGGCCCAGACTTGATCACCTGCGCCCAGCGCGTGCTTCTCATCACAGCGACGGACTAATCCCAGCGCACCGGCATCTGCAACGGGCCCCTAAACGCCCAGCCGCCAAATGCGGCCGCACCATCCAGACGCAAGTTCGGGAACCGGTCAAACAACAGCGGCAACGCCACGTCCCCGATCAACGCCTTGGCGGCCCATGCCCCTGCACAGAAATGCGGCCCTGCCCCAAACGAAATCGCCGCTGAACTGTCCTGTGTCAGATCAAAAACATCGGGGCGTGCAAACACGGCTTCATCCCGGTTGCCTGATCCAAACATCAGAAACACGCGCTCTTCCGGCTCAAACGTCACCCCATGCAGCTCATACGCTTGTGCCACCCGGCGTGGCGACATCCCAATCGGGGACATCCAGCGCGCATATTCCTCAAACGCTTGCCGCCAGGTTGCCTGCCCGGCCCGCACCAACTCCAACTGATCCGTGTTTTGCAACAAGGCCCAGACGGTCCCGGCAATCGCGTCCCGCGGCTCGTTCTGCCCGCCCGAAATCGCCAGCTTAATATTCGCTCGCACCTGCGCACCCTCCATGCCTGCCTGCCGCTGCACCGACAACAACGACTGATCCGGCGCCGCATCCACCAGCGGAATCATCTCATCAATCTGACGGTCAATCGACGCCGTGCAATCGTGGCACCGGGCTTCAACCTCAGGATCACCCGCGTAATTCGCACAGCCATCAATCATACCCTGACTGACCCGGTCCATTTCTATCGCCGACATCTGCGTCAGACCCGTCATCGCCTTCAATGCCTCAGCCGACACCGGCAGCGCATAATCCCGCACCAGATCGAAGCCACTTTGCGCCTCTAGCCCATCCAGCACCCGTTCAGTTGCCGCGCGAAACTGATCTGTCCACACCCGCTGCACCGTTTTGGGCGACACCGTGGGAAAGATCGCCTTGCGCTCAGCCAGATGATCCGCCCCATCCTTGCGCATCATGTTCTGCCCCATCAACACAGTCATCAACCCACCCGGCTGATCCGATGAAAACACCTCGGTCTTCTTTTCCTGCTCAAAAATATCCTGCCGCCGCACAATCAGGGTCGCCCCCAATTGTGGCACAAACACCACCGGCGCCATCGCCCGCATCCGCTTTAGATCAGGATAGGGATCGCGCCAGAACACCTGTGGGTCGATCTCGTAAACCATGGCATTCGACATTTCACACCTCCCTATGTGTTGACATGACAACACGTAATCACACGCCGTGTTGTCATGTCAACACATGGCCGCTACGCTGTACCAAACCTGCGCCAAAGGCCCCCCATGACCGACCTCACCGATGACCTGTTCCTGATCCATCCCGACGACAGCACCACCAGCCCCGCGGCACCCACGCTCGACTTTATCCGCACGCCCACGGTTCTGCTGACCTTTGCCGGCAATCGTTTCACCCGCAGCGCGACCAAGGATTATCTGGAAAAGTTCGGGATCGGCGTGATGGACTGGCGTGTGCTGGTGATGCTGACCCGCGAACCCGGCAGCTCGGTCTCGCACGCGGCCCAAACCATGGGCATCGACAAGGCCGCCGTCAGCCGCGCCCTGCAACGGATGGAAAAGGCCGGGCTGGTCACATCCGAAACCCTGCTAAAAGATGACCGGCGCAAGGATTGGACCCTGACACCAACAGGCCACGACCTGCACGCCCGTATCCTTGAACGGGCGCTGGAACGCCAACGCCACTTGTTAAAAGGCTTCGACCCATCCGAGGTCGAAGCCTTTACCGGCTACCTGCGCCGGTTCCTCGAAAATCTGGAAACGCTCAACGCCTCAGATCAATAGATCTTGGGCACATACAGCTCATCGGGCAGAACCTGACGTTCGTATTCAGGGTTATAATTCCGATCGGGCAACGATACCTTTTCGCTCGGCACATCCTCATACGGGATCTGCGACAGCAGGTGCTCGATGCAATTCAACCGCTCGCGCTTCTTGTCGTTGCCTTCGACAATATACCACGGGGCCTCGGGAATATTTGTTCGCGCAAACATCTCTTCCTTGGCTTTGGTGTACTGTTCCCAGCGAATGCGGCTCTCCAGATCCATTGGTGACAGCTTCCACTGCTTCATCGGATCGTGAATACGCATCAGGAATCGCAACTGCTGCTCTTCGTCGGTGATCGAGAACCAGTATTTCAAAACAATCGTGCCCGAGCGCACCAGCATCCGTTCAAATTCCGGCACATCTCGGAAAAACGATTCAACCTGATCCTCGGTGGCAAACCCCATCACCCGCTCAACTCCGGCGCGGTTGTACCAAGACCGGTCAAACAGCACGATCTCGCCCCCCGCAGGCAAGTGCGGGACATAGCGCTGAAAATACCACTGGCTCTGCTCGCGTCGCGATGGTGCAGGCAAGGCAACCACACGCGCGATCCGAGGGTTGAGCCGCTGCGTGATCCGCTTGATCACGCCGCCCTTACCCGCTGAATCGCGCCCCTCCATCAGGATCACGACCTTTTGGCCGGTGTGCTGCACCCAATCTTGTAGCTTGATCAGCTCAGCCTGCAGCCGCAGCAAATTGCGGAAATAGACCTTGCGATCCAACATTTCGGGGTGCTGCCCGCGATAGATCTTGCGGATCTCCATCGACAGCATCGGCTCGCTGAACTCAATCTCGAAATCCTCGTCCAGCGTATCTTCCAGTTCGGCTTCCAGCCAATCCTTGCTCGGTGCGTCGGAGTCATAGGTCAAGTGCGCGTTCCTTCTCGTCAAATGCGTCTACCCGTTACCGGGCCTGTGTAACTGTTTGATGTCAGCCTGAAATGAGGCGACATCAGTGCGGGGTGGTCAGCCAACGCCGAAATACGGCGGACAGGGCAGATTAATCTCAGCCCCAGATCCCAAATACGCACCAATCACATGCGTCCCCAAGAGACCACGTATGATGGTCCGCAAACGACACCAGCACAACCGCCTTTTCATCGCACATATGCGTTCAAAAAACTTTGACCCTGATCAACAGATTTCGCGGCCTGTTGCCCTTGGTGCCCGAGCGCGTCAAAAGATAAAGACGTCATCGACTAGATTCGAGATTTCGCGCACCCCGGTCAGGGTAACGCTGTTGCCCGCGCCAAAGTCAAAGACCACCAATCCCGCCTCGACATGGGCGAATTGATCGATCACCTGCTGCACGGTCAACCGGCCCGTCCACAGCACATCATCCAGCCCCAACCGGTCGGTGCCACAGGCAAAATCCGTCACCTCGTCGATGCCGATGGCTGCGCCAAAGAACTCAAACGTATCCGCGCCCGCGCCCCCCGTTGCGGTGTCATTGCCGTTGCCGATGCGGATTGTATCGTTGCCGTTCTCGCCAATAAACAGATCACGCCCCAGATCGCCACCTTGCTGATTGTCGACAAGCCGGTCATTGCCATTGCCGCCGTTCAGCGTATCGCGCCCATTGTCGCCCACCAGCGTATCATCGCCCGCATTGCCAAGCAGGATGTCAAACCCAGTGCCGCCAAAGATCTGGTCATTGCCCAAACCACCCGCCAGATCGTCAGCGCCATCCCCACCAAAGACCGTATCCTCGCCGCCGCCACCCCGAACGGTGTCGTTGCCATACGCACCTATGAACAGATCCCGGCCCAGCTCACCCTGCTGACCATTGTCGCGCAGCAGATCGTGGCCATGCCCCCCGATTAGCGTATCGCGGCCTTCGCCCCCTCGCAGTGTGTCATTGCCGGTATTACCCAGCAGACTGTCATCGCCCGTACCACCATACAACTGGTCGTCGTCTAGCCCTCCGGCCATGCTGTCGTCGCCTGCACCCCCATGTAAGGTATCAGAGCCACCACCCCCCAGAATGATGTCGTCGCCGGCCTCCCCCCAGAACAAGTCCCGGCCCAGGTCGCCCTGCTGACCATTGTCGCGCAGCACATCGTTGCCACCCCCGCCCTGTAATGTATCGCGCCCCGTACCGCCCCACAGCGTATCATTCCCGTCACCGCCCTGCAGTAAGTCGAAATTCACGCCACCGTGCAGCGCGTCATCGTCGGCACCTCCCACCAGCGTGTCATTCCCGGCGTCTCCAAACAGCGTGTCATTCCCGGCATTGCCCTGCAAACTGTCGTCGCCATTGCCGCCAAACAGCTGGTCGTCGACCGCATTCCCCACCAGAGTGTCCTCGCCAATGGCCCCAAAGAGCTGGTCGTCCCCCTCCTCTCCCACAAGCCTGTCAGCGCCGAGACCGCCGTTTAATGTGTCATCGCCAAGACCACCTGACAGGCTGTCGTCCCCACTGCGCCCCTCGAGCAGGTCATCGCCCTCATCGCCAAACAGCGTATCGTTCTCCTCACCAGCAAACAGCGTATCATCGCCCTCGCCACCGCGGATAAAATCGGCTCCCTCCCGCCCTCTCAGCAGGTCAGCCCCTTCATGACCAAAGAGAGTGTCATGACCGACGCCGCCATCCAGACTATCGATACCGCTACCGCCTTCGAGAGAGTCATTACCCACCCCACCCAACAGGGTGTCATTTCCCAGACCTCCGATAAGCACATCGTGGCCCAACCCACCGTCCAGAAAATCAAAACCGCCGTCCCCTTGCAGCGAATCGTGGCCGTCTCCGCCCAGCACACTGTCAGCCCCATCCCCGCCTTCCAGAGTATCCTGCCCTTCACCACCTCTGATGGTGTCATTGCCATCAAGACCAAGATAACGATCATTGCCGTCCAGCAGATCGGCATCATCCGCCCTGTTGCTGCCAATCAGATCGTCATCCCCGGGTGTCGGGCTGGGCACCGAAGTATCCGGTACACTGATCCTTTGGACCACCACAGGGGCCTGAAGGGAATTATAGGCGACCAACAGCTCGCCCTCGTCGGTCACAATCGCCGAAATCGCGCCTATCTCGTCAAAGTGCTGAAGCCGAAGCGCGGTCCCGATCTGATTCTGGTTCGCATCGTAGACCTGAACATAAAGATCGACTCCGTTCGCATAAGCGACAGCATACCCCCCACCCGGCAGCCCCACCACATCAACAGCGGCTCCCCATCTCTCGAATGGAAACTGAAAATCGATCTGGTTCGGAGATCCTTCACCCCTCGGCGAGCCGTCGGCGTTGAATACGCCCACATCGTAAAAGTCAAAACTCGTAGGAAACCACACACCCGTCTCATCATAAGAACTGTGTATCAGCACCACGAAACCACCGTCGGACAGGGCAGTAACCCCTCTTAGACCCGTTCCAGTCAGCGTCAGACCATCACGCGGCACACTGAACTCAACCGGGGCCGAGACAGGATCACCAGTGGCCGGGTCGTAAACCCTGACTTCAATAGTGCTGGGGATGCTGCCATAGACGCCTCGAAGCTCGTTGATCACTGCCACATTCCCATCAGCGAGGGGAACCAGGTCTGGAATGTGGTATCCATTACTCGTAATGGGAGCGCCGACTGGGGTCATGTCTGCAGCATAGAACTGTACAGTATTTTCATGGTTATCTATGTCGGTATTGCTAATATAGCTGATTACAAAACCCGTCGGGGTCGACCAAATATTGACATCGTTTTCGTCAGAGACACTTGCAATTCTGATTTCTGCAGACACCGGGGTCCCGCTTGCATCAAACTGCTGCATATGCAGTGAGTATGCACTGTTCCAGGCCACGACAAAGCCGGTACCGACCGCAGCGATCCCGATATGGCTTATGGGCAAAAAATAGGGATACTCATCTTCGTATGCGAGATCGGCCAGAATGATATCAGTTCAACTTTCGGTGCCGGTCACAGCATCAAAGAACTCGATCGCGCCATGGCCGGTATAGCCAAGAACAACACAGCCATCGTCCAACTGTGCGAGATGACTTCCCCCTTCCCCCGCTCCATATCCTTGATCGAGCGAAGTATCTGGACGGAAGAAAAAAGGGGTTCCAATAGGTTCCAAAGGCATAAACCAGACTCGCAATTAAATTTACCAAAAAAATCACTCCAATTATGAATTGCGAACAAAAGACATTCAAGAAATACGCGCTCAGATCGCAATAAAAAAGATATCGAAAAATACAGAGACATCGCAAAAGGCGTAAAATTAAACATCTGGAAGTGATAATAAATTACACCCAATTGGGGGTTGGAAACGCCTCCCCTTGGCTGTCCGTTACTTGTCGCATAGAACTGACCCCAAGCTTACCCGGAAGCATTTCACATAGATCGTTAACCAATCTCTGAGCAACCGCACCATGGCATCCCCCGGTGCACAGGGGGTGCACGCCCGGTGCACGCATGTCACCCCCCTGTTGTGGGGGTCCGATGGCGTTAACTTTTGCCTTAAACCGGCAAGGCGGTGGTTTTGAAAACCGTGCGCAAAGCAAACGAACTCTGCATCTGTGCCACCCCAGGCAAACGGGCCAAATGCTGTCTGTGAATGCGGGCGAAATCTTCGGTATTTTCCGCCACCACCTTTAGAATATAATCCGCCGTTCCCGCCATCAGGTGGCATTCCAAAACATCTGGAATCCGGGCCACGGCGCGCTCAAACGCGTCCAAAACCTCGTCCGCCTGCCCCTGCAATGTGATCTCGACAAACACCGTTGTCGGCACCCCCATCTTGCGCGCATCCAGCAGCGCAACATAGTCCCGAATATAGCCATCCGCCTCTAATCTCTGAACCCGCCGATGACAGGCCGAGGGCGACAGATTCGCCTTTTCAGACAGGTCTGCATTGGACATTCGACCCGTTTTTTGAAGGGCGGCCAATATCCGACGATCCGTTGTATCCAACGCCATGAGCGCACATCCTTTGCAAGAACTCCGAAATTCTTCGAATATTATCCCATAAATGTAGCGAATGACGAGGGGGGTTTCACATTAATTGCGACCAGCTTCTGCTCATAATTTAGGCAGATTGTGAACGGAGGAAGCGCAATGAAAATCGGGTGCCCCAAGGAAATCAAACCCCAGGAATTCCGGGTTGGCATGACCCCCAATGCCGCGCGCGAAGCGATCGCGCATGGCCATGAGGTTATCATCGAAACCAATGCCGGATCTGGGTCCGGCTTTGACGACGCCACTTATGTCGACGCAGGCGCGCAGATCATCGCCACCGCAGCCGAGGTTTTTGCCACGGCCGACATGATCGTAAAGGTCAAAGAACCCCAAGCGGGTGAGCGCAAAATGCTGCGCGAAGGCCAGCTTTTGTTCACCTATCTGCACCTGGCACCCGACCCGGATCAGACCCACGATCTTCTCGCCTCCGGCTGTACCGCCATCGCCTATGAAACCGTCACCGACCGCAGCGGCGGCCTGCCCCTGCTGGCCCCCATGTCCGAAGTCGCCGGTCGCCTCGCCCCCCAAGTCGGCGCCTGGACCTTGCAAAAAGCCAACGGTGGCCGCGGCGTTCTGATGGGCGGTGTACCCGGTGTTTCCCCAGCCAAGGTTGCTGTGATCGGTGGCGGTGTTGTTGGCACCCACGCAGCCCGCGTCGCGGCAGGTATGGGCGCAGACGTCACAGTTTTGGATCGCTCCCTGCCACGCATGCGCTACTTGGATGATGTTTTTGGCAATGTTTTCAAGACATCTTATGCAAGTGCCGGCAACACAGCCGAATTGGTTGCCGAAGCGGACATGGTCATTGGCGCGGTTCTGATCCCTGGTGCCGCAGCCCCGAAACTGGTCACCCGCGATCAGCTTTCCACCATGAAACCCGGCGCTGCAATCGTTGATGTTGCCATTGACCAAGGTGGGTGTTTTGAAACTTCACACGCCACCACGCATCAAGACCCGATCTATGATGTAGACGGCATCATGCACTACTGCGTCGCCAACATGCCTGGCGCGGTTGCACGGACGTCGACCATTGCGCTAGGCAACGCCACCATGCCGTTCCTCTTGGCCTTGGCAGACAAAGGCTGGAAGAAAGCGTGTCAGGACGATCCGCACCTGCTTGCCGGTCTGAATGTCCACGCAAGCCAATTGACCTACGAAGCCGTGGGTGTCGCACTTGGCCTGGACACGGTGTCCGCAGAAGCCCTCGTAAACGGGTAACAAAAGCGGGCCCCTCCCGCCCCTGAGCGCCCACCCGCTTCGCGGATGCGCTATCAGCGTTGGGCATAGCGCCGCGTGTCCCACGCGGCGCGGCACTGCATCACGCATTCGTTTTCATCAGAACGCAACAGCGCCGCGCGGAACGCGCGGCGCTTGGCCCAACGAAAGGCATCGCATCTTTGATGCTTTGCCTTTGGACGGGAGCCTTACCCCTCTTTGTGGATTTCCACCGAATGTGGATAGGGAATGGAAATACCTTTTGCGTCAAAGGCTTCTTTAACCGCCTTGGTCATTTCGAACTTCAGATCCCAATAGTCAGCGGCAGCACACCAGAGCCGTACTGTGAGATCAACAGAGCTGTCTCCAAGATTGGTAACGCGCACCCAAGGCCCCGGGTCTTTGTGGACCCGCTCATCTGCTGCAGCGATTTCCAGAATAACAGCCATCGCAGCATCCGCGCTGTCACCGTAATCAATACCAAAAACCAAATCGACACGACGAGTATCATGCGCTGAATAGTTGGTGATAATCGAGCCCCAGGATTGCCCGTTAGGGACAATAATCTGAACATTATCTGGCGATACCAGTTCAGTTGTGAACAAGTTTAGATCCTTCACTGTCCCCGATGTGCCCCCAATATCCACAAACTGCCCCAACTTATACGGGCGAAAGACAACCAACATGACACCGGCAGCCAGATCACTCAGCGTGCCTTGCAAGGCCAAACCAATGGCCAGCGAAGCGGCACCCAGAATTGCAACGATGCTTGTCGCTTGAATGCCAAAGATCCCCAACACTGCAACCAACACAATCGCCAAGACGACCCATTTGACCATGCTAGCCACAAAGTTCCCCAGCGTCGGGTCAATCTGAGGGGTCGCGTTGATCCGTCGCCGCACAAATCCACCGATCATGCCTGCAGCGACCCAACCAACAATCAAAACCACCAAGGCTTTGATCGCATTCATCAGGACCGGAGCCATTGCCCCAGCCTCCATCAAAAGTTCGTCCACGCGCGTCTCCTACTTCATGTTTAACGGTAAGCCACGCTGTACCAGCGCAATTGCTTGGCCGGAACCATCGGGTAAATCCGCGCTATGGTCTAGGTTTTAGAATGACGGCAGTTCCCCGGATTGTTCAGTAAAACACAGGCCTTGCTCGAACGGCGCACAGGCTTTCCCCTAGGAACGGGTCGACAATCCCCTACCTTGAGATCAACCCAAACAAAGGAACGCCCGATGTCCGATTTATCCCAATTCCCGATTACAAAGAGATGGCCTGCAACCGATCCCAGCATTCTTCAGCTTTACTCGTTCCCAACCCCAAATGGGGTAAAGGCCTCGATCATGCTGGAGGAAATCGGCCTGCCCTATGAGGCCCACAAGGTTACTTTGTCAGATGTCGATGTCAAAAGCCCCGAGTTCTTATCCTTGAACCCCAACAACAAGATCCCGGCGATTATCGACCCCGATGGACCAGATGGGCCCCCCATTGGGATATTCGAAAGCGGCGCTATCCTGCTCTATCTGGGCGAAAAAACCGGACAGTTGATCGGCGCGACGGCACGGGAAAAAACCGAAATAACCCAGTGGGTGATGTTCCAGATGGGTGGTTTAGGACCGATGTTGGGGCAGCTCGGTTTCTTTTATAAATTCGCGGGCGTCGCAATCGAAGACCCCCGCCCACGTGACCGCTACATTAGCGAAGCAAAGCGACTGCTCGGCGTTCTCGAGGGGCAATTGGCTGATCGCGACTGGATCGCCGGAGAATACTCAATCGCCGATATTGCCATCGGCCCTTGGCTGCGTGGCATCGATTTTTATGGCGCGCAGGAGGTGCTGGGGTGGGACACCCACCCCAACGTCATTGCGTATCTTGATCGCTTTCTCGCACGCCCTGCCGTTCAACGTGGCCTGACGATCCCAGCGCGCGATTAACCCGGAAGCGTGCCGGTCAAAACGTAGCGCAAGATTTCCACGACCTGCCGCGGCTCTTCGGCGACAGCCAATGCCGCGGCATGCACTTCTTTCAGCGCATGTTGATGCTCGGGCGGATTCAGCACGATAATTGATTTTCCCAAGGCCGCGGCATATCCCGCATCAAAAGCAGCGCTCCACTGCTTGTACTTTTCACCAAACCGAACAACCACGACATCCGCATCGGTCAAACCTTTGCGTGTGCGGATCGCATTAACCATCGCCCCTTTGTGGTCATGCCAGTACTTGTTCGGCTCTTGACCAAGGATGTTCACACCGCAATCGTCGCTCGCATCATGATCTGTTACCGGGCTGTTGAACGACACATCCAACTCTTTCGCGCCCTCAACAATCTGCTCACGCCAGTCTGAATGGATCTCTCCTGACAGATATACCTTGAGTGTCATTGCACTTTTCCTCTGTTACGTCTCTGTCGCCCTGATGGGACGAGACATGTGAATCCGAATGTTATCCTGCTGGTTCACGACCCATCCCAACTGGGTGTAAAGCGCGACATTGGCCAAATGCCAAACATCGTCCCCCGCCACAGCGATCAGGCAACCAACGATACACTCGTCTTCCTCTAAAACCCAACAAAGATTGTTCTGTAGGACATCGCTGACGCCCTCTGAAACAGCGGGCAATTTCAGCCCTGCGCTCAGATACGGGGCATAAGCCGCGTCGATACAGTTTACGATCCCCGCCGCGTCATCCAAAGTCGCACGGCGGAGGATCACATCCATAGCATTAGCCGCGCAGAACGCCGCCGGTGGCTTTAGCGACTTTTTCGACGATCTTTGCACTGACGGCTTCGATGTCTTTTTCCTTCAACGTTTTATCCGTTGGTTGAAGACGTACGGTGATGGCCAGCGATTTCTTGTCTTCGCCAAGGTTGCCCCCGATGAATTCGTCGAAAACACGCACGTTTTCGATCAACACTTTGTCCGCCCCAACAGCGGCGTTGATCAAGGTCAACGCATCGACATTCGCATCAACAACAAAGGCGAAATCCCGTTCAACGGCTTGCAAGTCCCGCAATTCAAGTGCCCCACGCGACGCCCCGGATTTGCGCGGCATGGGAACCTCGTCCGGCCAAATGGTAAAGGCCATAGCAGGACCTTTGATATCCATTGCGCTCAGCACGCGGGGATGCAGTTCGCCAAAGACACCCATCACTTTTTTAGGACCAAGGCAGATCTTGCCATGACGTCCCGGATGCCACCAATCCTGCGCGCCACGCAAGATCTGCACTTTGGCAGGGGCACCAATGGCCGCCAGAACGGCCTCGGCATCGGCTTTGGCATCATAGACGTCAACAGGACGCGATGCGCCATGCACATCCTTGGGTCCAGTCCGACCAACCAACAGGCCCGAGATCAGGTTATGTTGCTCGCCGGGTTCACCCCCGTGGAATGCAGGGCCAACCTCGAACAGGGCCAGATCCATATAGCCACGCGCCTGATTGCGGGCCGCAGCCTGCAACAGCCCAGGCAGCAAAGCCGGACGCATATGGGACATGTCCGAACTGATCGGGTTTGCCAGCATTGTCGCGTCATCCCCACCACCAAACAACGCCGCACTGGCCTGATCGATAAAGGAATACGTGACGCATTCATTATACCCCAACGCGGCACAGGTCCGACGCGCAGATACATGACGACGCTGCTGCGGTGTCATCACCGGCTTGGGAACACCATCGGTCAGACGCGGCAGCGGCTTACCTTCGAGCTTGGTCAGGGATGCAATGCGCGCAACCTCTTCTACCAAATCGGCCTCGCCCATAACATCGGGACGCCAGCTAGGAACATGCGCCATGTTCCCTTCCAGACGGAAACCAAGGCGTGTCAGCGTCTGACGCTGCTCGCTTTCGGGGATATCCATCCCGACCAGAGACCGCACCCGCTCGGCGTCCAACTTGAACGCGCGCGCATGATCTGGCGCTTTGCCAGCCTCAACAACTGCGGACGCTTCGCCCCCACAAATATCCAGGATCATCTGAGTGGCTTGTTCCAGCCCTTCGAGCGTGTATTGCGGATCAACACCCCGCTCGAACCGATAACGCGCATCGGAATTGATCTTGAGCGCGCGACCGGCGAACGCGATCTGAACATTATCCCAGAACGCACTTTCCAAGAACACGTTGACCGTTTCCTCGGTACAGCCGGTGTCGGTGCCGCCCATGATCCCAGCGATGCTTTCCGCACCGCTGTCATCTGAAATCACCATCATGCCGGGCTGCAACGTGTATTCTTTGTCATCCAGCGCCGTCAGGGTTTCGCCCCCCGCCGCGCGATGGACCCGCAGATTTCCGGCCACCTTGTCCGCGTCAAACACATGCAAAGGCCGGTTGTGGTCGAATGTCATGTAATTGGTGATATCCACCAACGCAGAAATCGGACGCAACCCAATTGCCATCAACTGATCCTGCAACCACTGCGGGCTGGGACCATTGCGAACACCCCGGATCACACGACCCGTGAAATGCGGACAGCCATCGAGCGTATCTTCGTCAATCGACACTTTGATTGGGCTTTCGAATTCACCCTGCACCGGGGTGTAATCCCGGTCTTTGAGAACCCCCAAACCCCGGGCAGCCAGATCCCGTGCGATCCCCTGCACACCCAATGCGTCAGGGCGGTTTGGCGTGATCGCGATGTCAATCATGGTGTCGACTTTGGCCGGGTCATTTTCGGCCAGCCAGTCCACGAACCGATCCCCAACCTCACCTGACGGCAGTTCGATGATTCCGTCGTGCTCTTCGGACAGCTCCAGCTCACGCTCGGACGCCATCATGCCATAGCTTTCGACGCCCCGGATTTTGCCAACGCCGATGGTGATATCCAATCCGGGAACATACATGCCCGGCTTGCACACAACGACGGTGATGCCTTCACGGGCGTTTGGCGCACCGCAGATGATCTGCATTTCGCCTTCGTCCGTATCCACCTTGCACACCCGCAGCTTATCCGCATCGGGATGTTTTTCGGCATGCTTGACATAGCCAAGGGTAAAATCCTTGAGCCGATCCGCTGGATTGCTGATCTCTTCCACTTCAAGACCCAAATCTGTCAGGGCCTCGGAAATCTCATCCACGGATGCATCAGTGTCGAGGTGGTCTTTCAACCATGAGAGGGTGAATTTCATTGGGTCGCGTCCGCAGTTGGTCCTTGGTCAAAGGAGGCTTTAGCCGATTGCGCCCCCATGGGAAAGGGCAGGCACACATCGTTCTCAAATTACTGCGCCGCCTGTGTCCTTCTCGGGACGCCTCGCACCTAGGGGTATCGCGGTGGATTCCCCATCAGCTCATCCAACTGCCAGCCGATCCACCCGTGCGGAATAAAATGACCTCCGGGATGGGTGTCCAACGTGACCTTGCCTCGTTGGCAGGCCGGCCATTCGGTCCGCGCCAAGGATAGAAACGGCACAACACCCCAAGTCTTTGCCTGCGTGGCTGCACCGCAGCCGTAGTGACGCCGCCACAGAGCCACAGGAAAGGTCTGATCGCCCTACGGCCCGAACGGGAAATCCATTACGGTGTCATCCAAACCGTGCACATGGCGCACTTCACCCGGGGCTTGCGGGCAGGTTTCCGATTGTCGCAACGTGCCAGAGATCGCCAACAAAGCCGCCACATGCTGCCCGCTTTCACAGGCATACCGCCACGCTATCGCGCCACCGAATGAATACCCCGACACAAAAACACGGCTCGGATCAATCGGATACCGCGCCGCCACATCGGCCAAAACTGCATTGGCAAAGGCCACATCGTCGGTGTCCGCACTCCAGAAATTCCAGCTTTTGCCCAACCCATTTGGCGCAACCAACAGGACCCCACGCGACCGCGACGCCCCCGCAATCCGTTCATGCCGCACTACCAGATCGCCCTGCCGTGCCCATCCGTGAAAATGCAACAGTACTGGCAGCGGTGTTGTCCCGTCCCAATCATCGGGTTCGCGTATATGATAGGACCGCTCGCCCAACTCACACGCGGTTTGATTGTGGCACTCCCCCGGCTTCCACGGCCCCATAGCCGCGACAGAGGACGCCCACAAAAGGGCCACGAAAACGGATGTCACAGATTGAACCATGGGCCTGACCCTAGCCACATCACCTTTGATGTCACCTCACATTCCTGTGGGATTGCGTAAGGTTAATCCTCAGTGACCACAGTGTTTTTCACACCATCAGCCCCGGCGAAAACCGCAAGAATGCGCACAATATCATCGCCCGTGTTGGTCCCGCTATGGGGTGAGCGAAACGCCTCGACCAACGCATCGCCTTTGCGATAGGTTTTGGACCCAGCCGCGCCGTAATCCACCGTGATTTCCCCGTCGAGGATATAGGCCGCCAATGGGACGTCATGTTCATGCAGCCCTGTGACCTGCCCCGGCTGCATGGTCACAATCGCCATCGTGATCTGCGGCGTGCCTATGGGGTATTCCAGCGGCTCGCCAAGGATCGACGTGCTGGTTTGCAGCAGGACATCCACCGGGGGATAGGTGTCTTTGGCGTGGGCGGTGGAAACGAGGGTAATCAGAGCGGCGGCAAGCAGGTGTTTCAAATGTGGAGCCTCTGGACATATGCGGTTTTCGCAAAGATGCCCCGCCGCGCCCCAACAGTCAAAGCCGCACCATCGCCAGATAGCGGAATGGCGATCCAACAGTCTGCCGGGCTACTTTATACCCGCCAAATCAGTCTGTCCTGAGACGGAGATATGCCGTATTAAAATCGCTAGCCCGTGCGAGTGGTCTGGCGATGACGCGGCGACCTACCGGCCTTGTTTCCGCGCCTCTTCAATCATGAGTTCCTTGATTCTTTCAGCAACTTCTTCTGTCAAAAACTCTGATGCAATCTCAGTTCCAAAATGCATATCTTTTCGCATTTGATGAATGCAGGAGATAAAGCAACGCTCCGCGTCGGCATCCATTTCAGAAATTATGTCCACTTCGTTGCCTGAATGGGCTCCAATAAAATCAATTAGAGCCAATCGTGCGAAATTTGTCGCTTCAATCACATCGTCAACGCCTGAAACCAAAATCTTTGCATAGCACATCTCGAAACTACGGAATAGCACGCCAATTTCTTGTTCTGCAGCGCGATGCCTCAATGCAAAGATCAAATCTCGCAAAGCCACGATGGTTTCTTGATAGACCTCAAGGCGTCGAACCCGCAACGCTTCAGCACGATCATATCTACGTTGCAGAAAAAAAAGGACAACTGCCCCTACCAACGCAATTGCCGGCCCGAAATTATACACCCAATCGCCAACGCGGCTCAAAAAAGAAAAATCGCGGCATACATTCTCGCATGCCGAAATCACTTCAGCCGTGCTCACCTACTCAAGCCACCATGTAGGTTCGGCATGTCCAGCGATTGGAACCCGTAGTGACGCAACCAACGTAGGTCACTGTCAAAGAAAGCACGCAAATCGGGGATGCCGTATTTTAGCATCGCGATCCGGTCGATCCCCATGCCAAAAGCAAAGCCCTGATAGACATCCGGGTCGATACCCCCGGCTGCGATCACCTTGGGGTGAACCATGCCAGACCCGAGGATCTCCATCCAGTCATCGCCTTCGCCGATCTTGAGCGTACCGCCCTCCCACGAACAGCGAATGTCGACTTCGGCCGACGGTTCGGTGAACGGGAAATGCGAGGCGCGGAAGCGCAGGTCGACATTATCAACCTCAAAGAATGATTTTACGAACTCTTCCAGCACCCACTTCAGGTTCGCCATCGAAATGTTCTTGTCCAGCGCCAGACCTTCGACCTGATGGAACATCGGCGTGTGGGTCTGATCATAGTCGGCGCGATACACGCCGCCCGGACAGATAATGCGGATCGGCGCGCCCATTTTCTCCATCGACCGGATCTGAACCGGCGAGGTGTGGGTGCGCAGCACGTGCGGCGGACGATCGTCGCCCTCGGCACGGTGCATATAAAACGTGTCCATTTCAGCCCGTGCGGGGTGGTGGCCCGGAATGTTCAGCGCGTCGAAATTGTACCAATCGGTATCAATCCGCGGCCCTTCGGCCACCGAGAAACCCAGTTCGGCAAAAATCGCGGTCAGCTCTTCGCTGGCCTGGCTGATCGGGTGCAACGAACCCTGACGGCTGGGCCGTGTCGGCAGCGTGACATCCAGCCATTCGGTGCGCAGACGCTCATCCAGCGCCGCATCCGCAAGACCGGCTTTTTTCGCCGCGAGTGCGGAATTGATTTCATCTTTCAGCGCATTCAGCGCCGGACCGGCAACCTGCCGCTCTTCGGGGGTCATTTTGCCGAGTTCCCGCATTTTCAGCGCGACCTCACCCTTTTTACCTACGGCCGCAAGGCGGATCGCCTCGAGCGCAGATTCATCGCCGGCACCGGCGATTTGACCCAGATATTTTGCCTTAAGATCGTCCATGACGGTCCCCTGATCACGTGTTCCCGTCCTGCTATCACAGCGCGACGCGAAAGCAAGGGGCGCACCGCATTGCATACCCTAACCGCGACACCTATGCCGCAGGCTGTGTTTCTTAGGCGACGTTCAGCAACCCGGCGGCGTATCCACCGTACACGGGCCGCGCCGATGCCCCATAGGCACCCGACGCGTGGCACAACTCTGGGAACAGCGCCAATATTTCACCCGCTGTCTCTTGCTCCATATGGCTCAACGCCTCTGCCCCGGGGTAAAAGCTCTCACTCGCAAGCCCTTGGGTATAGACGATCTGATGCCTGTCAAAAAGAACATGCACATAGCGCAGCGTCCCCATGGGGGCTGCGCAGATGGTGCGATGATTGATCAGTGACTTGGCCGGGATCAGCACCTCTGGCTCACCAAATAGCAATTCAGCCTGCCACCCTTGGATCAATACCCGATGAAGCGGAGAGACCAGCAAGTCGCAATGCGCACCTAGCGTCCCCTCGTTGATCCGCACCGGTGTGAACCGTCCCCGCCCCTTGACCGCGCGGGATCCAACCCAGCGCACCGGTTGCAGCCCATTGTCTTGCGTTAGAACCAGATCCCCCGGCATCAACCCCTCGACCCGACGCGGACCTGATGCGGTATCAATCAAGGTCCCCGCCGTGAAACAGGCAACGCCCGTATCCCCCGGCGAAAGCGTCCCATAGGTCAGTTCGGTTGGATTGGGTTGGTTAAACTGAAGGGTTGTTGTGGTGGCGTTGGGCCCAACCAGAACCGGAAGGTTAACAGAGGTCGCCCCATCGGCCGCGCCCCCGACCGCAACAATATTCTGTGTCCCGCCCCCGATATCATAGAAATCTTCGACCGTATTGGTTGCTGTATTGGTTAATGCATAGGCTTCGTAATTATTGCTGCCACCACCATCGGGATCCGTCAGGCGGATATCGAAATAGTCCGCCGAGATCACATAATTCACTTCGCCATTGTCAGGATCAACAGTCACCTGCACCCAGGGGTGGTCCAGAGTGATCTCAACCCCGACTGCGCCACTGGCCTGATAAAACGAAACGGTGAAATTGGCCGGGTCATCTGATGGGCCCAACGACACCTCTAGAAACTCAGACACACCAGAGCTGTTGGCATAAGCATTTGAATAATGAAGTTCACTGATACGGGGCATACACGCGCCTATGTCTTGCTGTTCTGAGACATCAAAGATCTTCTACAAACGTGGTGAAATTATGGACGCAATCGACCAACACTCGGGCAACGCAATTTACCGGGCTTGCAAGCCCATGCACCCTGGGCCAAGTTCAACCCTAAGACACATAAGGATCAGCGAATGTCTCAGACCGCTCCATCGCGCCCCTGGCTGGTTCTTATCGGATTGGCGTTGGGCGTGTGCGTCACCAACGGCTTTGCACGATTTGCTTACGGGCTGATCCTGCCCGCGATGAAAGAGACGTTGAATTGGAGCTATGCCCAAGCTGGCTGGCTGAACACGGCGAACGCGCTTGGCTATGTTGCGGGTGCAGTGATGACCATGGCCTTGATACGTCGGGTATCCCCGTCGCGCCTGTTCAGTATCGGCGTTCTAACAACGTCGGTCAGCCTGTTTGCAACAGGTCTGGACGAGAGCCTGATCGCGCAAAGCCTGTGGCGGATTTTGGCGGGGTTGTTTGGCGCGATGTCCTTTGTCACGGGCGGCGCGCTGGCAGCTTCCTTATTTCAGGATCGCCCGCATCACAACGCTTTGGCGATTGCGTTCTATTTCGGGGCCGGTGGTGGATTGGGCATTATCCTATGCGGCGCAACGATTCCAATGATGCTGGATCTTTTGGGACCGCAAAGTTGGGCATGGGCTTGGATCGGCATCGGGCTTGTCAGCTTCGCCTTTTGCCCCCTGAGCGTCTGGGCTGCCGAACAACTCCGCCCACCGACCGGTAAGGCACCGCCAAAGGCGCGGACGCCGATTGTTCGGATGCTGGGGGAAATTGGCGGGTACGCTGGGTTTGGCTTGGGCTATATTGTGTATCTGACATTCCTTGTGGCTTGGATGAAGGAACGCGATGCAAGCGCAGCCATGATTTCATTCACTTGGGTGGCCTTGGGGATCAGTATCACGGTGTCCCCCTTCGTCTGGCGCAACATCTTTGCCCGGTTTGCGTCAGGCTTGCCGTTGGCAATGATCCTGACGGGCATCGCCACGGGGTCCGCCCTGCCTATCTTAATCCCCAACACGTTTGGCCTGATGCTGTCCGCGCTGATATTTGGGCTGTCTGTCTTTATGGCACCGGGTGCTGTCACAAACTTCACCCGCCAAAACCTGCCACAAAGCAGCTGGACCAGCGTCATCAGCTTTTACACGGTGGTTTTCTCAATTTCCCAAACCATTGGCCCACTCGGGGCGGGTTGGTTCGGCGATTGGACCGGGGATATTGGTAACAGCCTGCTGGCGGCCTCAGCTTTGCTCATGATCGGGGCTGTTTGCGCTGTTCTTCAACGCCCGATAGCAGACCGACCTACATAAAAAAACCGCCCGGAAAATCCGAGCGGTTTCTCTATTCTTTATCTCTCGGTTGAGAGGGCTTAGGCAGCCAGAGCAGCCTGTGCCTGTGCAACGATCGCACCGAACGCGTCGGGCTCGTGTACGGCCAAGTCAGCCAGAACTTTACGGTCAACTTCGATACCGGCCAAAGTCAGACCGTTGATGAAGCGGCTGTATGTCAGTGCCTCGTCATGCGAACGCACAGCAGCGTTGATCCGCTGGATCCACAACGCGCGGAAATTCCGCTTACGCTGTTTCCGGTCACGGGTCGCGTACTGGTTCGCCTTGTCGACGGCCTGTGTCGCGACCTTAAAGGTGCTCTTGCGACGACCGTAGTAACCTTTGGCGGCTTTGATGATTTTCTTGTGACGGGCGTGGGTAACCACACCACCTTTAACGCGGGACATACTGGTATCTCCTCTTAACGATCGTAGGGCATGAAGCCCTTGACGATTTTAGCGTCGGGGGCAGAAAGGGTAGTGGTTCCACGTGCATCACGGATGAATTTCTTCGTCCGCTTGATCATGCCGTGACGTTTGCCGGCCTGGCCACCAAGGACCTTACCTGTCGCAGTAATTTTGAAGCGCTTTTTAGCACTCGATTTTGTCTTCATCTTGGGCATTTCCGTCTCCTTATCTCGGGTTCGGTACGGGACGCGACTCGGCATGCCACTTAGGCCGGTCGCGCAATCAGAAGCGCCGTTTACGCATAACGAAGAAAACTGGCAAGGGGGTTAGCGAATAATTCGTGCCACAACGCTAAAAAAAACATCCGGCACATCGGTCAACTGATACCCGCCGGGTTTTGCTTGAACCGCGTAGATGATCAAACCACCCGCGATCAACAGCGTCAGCATCGAAGCCCGAGGTGTTCTCTCAGTGCTGTAAGCCGATAACATAGAAGGTATGGATAACAAAAGCAGTATAAGCCCCGCAATCAGAGCAATATCAGTATCCATACCCGCCTATCCCCTTTTCAATAAGCAGCTTAGCCCGGATCTGTATTGTAAATCAAACGCTCATCACAGGGCGCAATCCGCAGGATATTGGTCGTCCCCGGCACATTGAACGGCACCCCAGCGGTGATCACGATCTGGTCCGTTTCAATCGCAAACCCATCCGCACGTGCCGCACGCGCCGCATTTACCACCGCGCCCTTAAATCGGGTCAATTCTGGCGTCATCACACAGTGGCATCCCCAACTCAGGCACAACCGCCGCGCGGTTCCGGTCAGGGACGTCATCGCGATGATGGGCACACCGGGACGTTCCCGCGCAGTCAACAGGGCCGTGATTCCGCTTTGCGTAAAGCAACAAATCGCTTTGATGTCCGTCTTTTCCGCAATTTCACGTGCGGCTGCGACAATCCCATCGGCGATCGTCGTCCCTTTGGCGGTACGCGAGGCGGCGATGATCTGGGCATATGTTGGGTCGGCTTCGACCTCGATCGCAACCTGGTTCATTGTTCCCACCGCTTCCAGAGGGTAGCTACCCGCTGCGGATTCCGCGCTCAGCATGATGGCATCTGTGCCCTCATAAATCGCAGTTGCAACGTCTGACACTTCGGCACGGGTCGGCATTGGACTTTCGATCATGCTCTCAAGCATCTGCGTCGCGACGATAACAGGCTTGGCTGCCGCCCGGCACTTGCGCACCAATCGTTTCTGGATCGGCGGCACGGCCGAGACTGGCAGCTCGACCCCCAGATCCCCCGGGCTACCATGATGCCGTCTGAGGCATCCAAAATATCCTCGAACGCCTCAACAGCCGAAGGTTTTTCGATTTTGGACAGGATCGCCGCTCGCCCATCGGCCAACGCACGCGCTTCAAACACATCCTTGGCCCGTTGCACAAACGACAAGGCCAGCCAATCGACGCCCAACTGACACACGAACTCCAGATCCGAGCGATCCTTTTCAGACAGCGCCGCCAGAGGCAGAACAACATCTGGGACATTCACGCCCTTGCGGTTGGAAATCGCGCCGCCGATTTCCACACGGCACTCTGCGAAATCTTCTCCACAAGACTCCACCACCAGCCGAATCTTACCGTCATTGACCAACAGGCGTGAATCCACCTCAAGCGCCTGAAAAATCTCAGGGTGCGGCAGACAAACACGCGCAATATCCCCCGGCGTTGGATCCAAATCCAGCCGGAAACTTGGCACCCTCGACCAAGTCCTCGACTTCATTGGCAAAGACCCCGACCCGCAACTTGGGCCCTTGCAAATCGGCAAGGATGGCGATCGGGCTGTCCAGATCTTTTTCAACCTGACGAATGATGCGGTGCTTTTCGCGAATCTCGTCTTGCGACCCATGGCTCATGTTCAGACGGAACACATCTGCCCCAGCTTCGTGCAAGGCACGGATCATGTCATAAGTTTCTGACGCGGGGGCCCAAAGTGGCCACGATCTTGACTTTACGAAGACGCCGCATGGCTCTGCTCTCCTGAAATTTGTTCTTGTTACCTAGAAATGATCCGCGAGCGAACACTCGGAATTCCCATTCCTCGATAACTGCCTTACACCTATGAACAAAGAGATGACAGGCACATGACTTATAACCCATTTTTCATTCATGGCGAAAACCGCCCTGCCCGCTGGCTGATCACCTGTGATCATGCGACCAATATGGTTCCCCCCTTTGTAAACAATGGCGATCTTGGCTTGCCGCGCGAAGACATGGAACGCCACATTGCATACGATGTCGGCGCTTATGGTGTCGCGCAGCATCTTGGCGAAGTTTTGAATGCGCCCGTCGTGGCGTCCAACTTTTCGCGCCTTGTGATCGATCCGAACCGGGGCGAAGATGACCCGACATTGTTAATGAAGCTCTACGACGGCACCATCATTCCCGGCAATCGCACCGCCGGTGCGAGCGAACGTGAAAAGCGATTGCAACAATGCTATCGCCCCTACCACGAACAATTGGCCCGCATGACGGCGTTACCCCATACCGTGGTGATTTCGATGCACAGCTTCACAAGGCAACTCCGGGGGCGCCCCCCACGTCCTTGGGAAATTGGTATTTTGTTCACCCCGGACGAGCGGTTTTCCCGCCCCCTGATTGACCGGCTGAACGCAGAAAGTGACCTCTGCGTTGGTGAAAATGAACCCTATACAGGCGTTCTGCCTGGGGATGCGATCGACACTCATTGCACCAACCACGGGCGCCCAAATGCCTTGATCGAAATCCGCAATGATCTTATCGCAGACACCCCCGGACAAAGGGCGTGGGCCGAAAGACTTGCGCCAATTTTGCAAGATGCGTTGGCGACTTCTGGGGTTTGACAAGACCTTAACATTTCGTCTTGAATCCCCTTAGTTACGCTGCGGAAATCTTGCAGGAACGTGCCCAGAACCCCATGTTAGTCATGACAGAAACCTACCCTTGAAAGGAGCATGTCATGACTGTTGAAACTCTGACTACTGTCTTTGGTTGGATGGCGGTATTGAATCTCGGTTACTTAATGCTGGCCACTGCAGTTCTCTTTTTCATGCAGAATTGGGTGGTTGGCATCCATGCCAACTGGTTCAAACTTGAACCAGAGGCGGTGAGGGCAGAACATTACCGCTTCTTGGCCAACTACAAAATCGTCACTTTGGTTTTTGCCGTGATCCCATATTTGGCTTTGAAGCTTATCTAGCGTTCAAGGAAGATGCGCCCCTCGCAGCCGCAATTTCCCTCGTTTCATTGTAACTGCAGGCGGGGCTTGGTACCTAGCGAGAGGGACGCATAACACTTTTTCCGGAGCCATACGCATGGATCAGCAAACCGAAATCGAAATTCAGGCCGCCGCTTTTCGCCGCTTGCAAAAGCACCTGATGGAAGATCGCACAGACGCACAGAACATTGACATGATGAACTTGGCCGGGTTTTGCCGAAACTGCCTGGCCCGCTGGTATCAAGAGGCCGCAAACGAACGCGGCATTGAGATGGACAAAAACCAAGCTCGCGAAGCCTATTATGGCATGACCATGGATGAGTGGAAGGCAAACTATCAAACCGATGCAAGCCCGGAAAAACAAGCCGCCTTCAAGGTCGCTTTTGAGGAAAACGTGACTAAGAAGGGCTGAACACCACGCCTTTGGCGGCCAGATTTGCAAATTTGGCCGCATCCACACCCAATTCCGCCAGTACAGATCGGCTGTCAGCCCCATGCGCCCGCGGTAGCGTTTTCAACTCTGGCCCACCATGATCATAAGTGAACCCGGCCACTGCAAACCGATCCTCACCAACGGTCTGAACCACCTTGCGCGCTTGATAATGCGGCTCTTGCAGTGCCTCATCTATGCCTCGCACACGCGCAGCCGGTACATGATGCGCGTTCAGGTGGTCCTCCCATTCTGCAGCGGTACGGTTCAGCATAACGCGCTCCAAACGTGCAGCATCAGCCATTCTCCGCGAACCAACTTCCGCGCGCGGTGTTGCCAGAATCTCTGCGGCGGTCGCGTCGTCCCCCACGGCAGTCATCAAGTTCGCCATCTGTGCATTGGTGAACGCGCCGATCATCAGTTGACCATCTGATGTCTCAAATGTGCGATATCCGGCCAATTCCAAATCATGGTTACCATCCGGCCTTGGCACGTCCCCTGTCGCGAGGGTCGCAGCGGTGTACGAATTCATCAGCATCAAAGCCGCATCGGCCATTGCCACATCAACGCGCCGACCCAACCCCGTCTGAGCCCGCCCAAACAAGGCTGCCGAGATTGCCAGCGCAGCCTGCACACCTGTGCCATAATCAATGACCGCGGGCCCAATCCGGAGCGGGCCCTGCCCCACATCCCCATTGGTCGACATAATCCCACTAAAGGCTTGAATAACGTTGTCATAGGCAGGATGCGCGGCTTTGGGGCTTACCTGACCAAATCCGCTGATGGCACAATAAATCAGATCGGGCTTCAAAGCAGAAAGCCGTTCATAATCCAGACCCAATGCCTCGACCGCCTGCGCGGTATAATTTTGAACCAATACATCCGCCGTAGCGATGAGCCGGTCAAACAAGTCACGGCCCTCTTCGGATTTCAGATCCAATGCGAGTGTCTTTTTTCCACCCCCCTGAGCTTGAAAAGACAAGCCCATGCCAGCCGCATTCAGATCTGCATCGGCGCCCTCAATGCGTGTCATATCAGGGCGATCCACAGGTTCTATCTTGATCACTTCAGCCCCAAGCACGCCAAGCTGATAAGCACAAAACGGACCGGCAAAAACATGAGTTAGATCTAAGACCCGCAAGCCTTCGAATGGTTGCATGAAACGTCCTCCCTCAGGGAACTCTATTCATGCAGGCCAAGTGTGATGGTCTGATATCGTCAAACTGAGGTCGGTTTTGTTGGGTTGGAATTTCCGGCGAAACTACATCGCAGCAGTGCCAGAAAAACATGGGGCGCGCCAAACGGCACGCCCTACATCTTGCTAAATCAGCGTTTGATTTAGATGGCCGCCTTCAGGCTTTCATCCAGATAGATTTCGCGCAACCGCTTCGCAATCGGACCCGGTGTGCCATCACCCAGCGCAACACCGTCGATTTCCACAACGGGCATCACAAAGGCAGAGGCCGAGGTGGTAAAGGCCTCGTCCGCCTCTTTGGCTTCGTCGATGGTGAACAGGCGCTCTTCGATTTCCATCTGCGCCTCTTCCGCCATACGCAGAACCGCCTTACGGGTGATACCATGCAAAATGTCGTTGGACAGCGGACGGGTTACAATCTTACCGTTCTTAACGAAATACGCGTTGTTGCTGGTGCCCTCGGTCACGTGACCGTCTTCGATCAACCAAGCATCATCTGCACCGGCCGCCTTGGCCATCATTTTACCCATGGACGGGTACAACAACTGCACGGTCTTGATGTCCCGACGACCCCAGCGGATATCCTCGATCGAGATGATCTTGGCGCCTTTCTTGGCGGCTGGGTTATCGGCCAGACCCGGCTTGTTCTGGGTGAACAGAACGATGGTCGGCTTGGTGGTTTCAGGGTCGGGGAACACAAAATCCCGGTCGCCATCGGACCCACGGGTGATTTGCAGGTACACCAGACCCTCGGTGATCTCGTTCACGCGCACCAACTCGCGGTGGATCTCCAACAGCTCGTCCTTGGTGCAAGCGGCTGGCATATCCAACTCGTTCAACGAACGCTCCAGACGTACCGCGTGACCTTCAAAATCAATCAGTTTGCCGTCCAGAACCGACGTCACCTCGTAGACGCCATCGGCCATCAGAAACCCACGGTCAAAGATCGAAACGGTGGCTTCGGTTTCCGGCAGGTACTGACCGTTTACATAAACTGTGCGCATTGTGCGTCTCCTATCCCCAGAGGGGCTGCAACCGGCGGATGCACACCCTTCTCATCAAATGTCAAAGCGTTGTCGCGGTCTTCGGCCAACAGCAGCGGCCCGTCAAGGTCCACCACCGACGCACCCTGCGCCACCAACGTCGCGGGCGCCATCGCCAGAGACGACCCAACCATGCAACCAACCATCACGTCATAACCCTCGGCCAGGGCCGCGTCGCGCAGGCGCAGCGCCTCGGTCAAACCACCGGTTTTGTCCAACTTGATGTTCACCACATCGTACTTGCCTTTAAGCTTGGACAAGCTGGTGCGGTCATGGCAGCTCTCATCCGCGCAGACGGGCACCGGGCGCTCCATCCCCAACAGGGCGTCGTCCTCGCCCGCAGGCAGGGGTTGCTCCACCAACGTCACACCCAAACGCACCAGATGCGGCGCAAGATCGGCGTAAACCTCAGCCGACCAGCCCTCGTTTGCGTCCACAATAATCGTTGAATCTGGTGCGCCTGCCCGCACGGCCTCAAGCCGGGGCATATCATCTGGCGTACCAAGTTTGATTTTCAGCAGGGGGCGAAACGCATTCTCAGCCGCCTGTGCCTGCATCTTCTCCGGCGTATCCAGCGACAGGGTATAGGCGGTGATTTCCGGCCCCGGCGCGCCCAGCCCAGCCAGCTCCCAAACTGATTTCCCGGCCCGCTTGGCCTCGAGATCCCACAACGCACAATCCACCGCATTGCGGGCAGCCCCAGCAGGCAGCAGGTCCATCAATGTTTCGCGGTCAAAACCCTCGGGTAAATTGCGGATTTCCGCCTCAACCGACTCGAGCGTTTCGTTGTACCGCGCATAGGGCACGCACTCGCCCCACCCTTGATGATCCCCATCGGTGATCCGCACTGTCAGCACTTTGGCTTCGGTCCGCGATCCGCGCGAGATGGTGAACACCTGCGCCAGTTTGAAAACATCCCGAGTGACTTCTACCTGCACGCGCGCCATCCTTCTTCTTTTCACAGTTACGGCCGCCAGAGGGGGGATACCCCTCCTCCGGCGTGCCGCTTAGATCACATTGCAGCCAGCGCATCCACCAACTTGGCAGACCCAAACCGGAAGGGGTCAGTCGCAGGCAGACCCATGTCCGCTTCGATCTTGGCAAGGTACGCGCTCGCCTCGTCTTCGCTCATGTGCTGGGTGTTCACCGAGACACCAACGACCTGACATGCAGGGTTCGCAATTTTAGCCAGGTTCAGCGCGGTGTCGCGCAACGCCTCAAGCGACGGCTGCTGATAGCCCGGCAGACCGCGCATGTGCTCACGTGTGGGTTCGTGGCTCAGGATCAGCGCATCTGGCTGACCGCCGTGGATCAACGCCATGGTCACACCGGAATACGACACGTGGAACAGCGATCCCTGACCTTCGATCAGATCCCAGTGGTCTTCGTCATTGTCAGGTGTCAGCCATTCAACCGAACCCGCCATGAAATCGGCAATTACAGCGTCCAAAGGCACACCATCGCCAGTGATCAGAATGCCCGTCTGGCCTGTCGCACGGAAGGTCGACTTCATGCCGCGATCACGCATCTCTGCATCCATCGCCAATGCAGTGTACATTTTGCCCACCGAACAGTCGGTGCCAACGGCCAAGCACCGCTTGCCTTTGCGCTTAACGCCATTGGCAATTGGATAGTCGACTTCAGGGACACGCACATCGTGCAGTTTCTGCCCGGTGGCTTCGGCCACAGCAACCAGATCGGGTTCGTCACGCAGCAGGTTGTGCAGGCCAGAGGCCAGATCAAAGCCTTCTTCCAGCGCCATCACCAGAACTTTCTTCCACTCTTGACTGATCACGCCACCGCGGTTGGCAACACCGATTACCAACGTCTTGGCACCGGCTTCACGGGCTTCAACCAACCCCATGTCTTTCAAGCCCAGATCAGCCTTACAGCCGTCCATGCGGAACTGGCCCACGGCATTTTCGGGGCGCCAATCTTTGATGCCCTGCGCCACTTTGGCTGCGAGTTGGTCGGGCGCATCGCCCAGGAACAACAGATACGGTGTCTCGATCATAGCAATGCACTCCTATACTTGATTCCGGCGTACACTATTGCACCATCAAGACGAGCGTTTCTCGTTTTCCGTTAAAGAACCGGCATGCGACACAAGAAATCCCCGAAAAGTTACCTAAACACGCAAACTTTTCCCGGCATTCCTCTCAGGTTCGTGGTTCTTTGCGTGAACAGGTGCCCAGACGGAAAATGCTGCACGGGCAATGCTGCGCATGCAAATCCACCTTGCGCTAACGCGCGTAATTTAATACCCCATTCCTTAGGAAAATCGCAATTTCATTACCCTTGAAAGGTGCCCGCATGAGCTTTCGTATCCAGCCCGCCGCCCCGGCCCGCCCCAACCGCTGCCAATTATTTGGCCCTGGCTCGAACACCAAACTGTTCCCGAAAATGGCGGCCTCTGCAGCGGATGTGATCAACCTTGATCTTGAAGACTCTGTCGCGCCTTCCGACAAAGACAGCGCGCGCGCCAACATCATCGAGGCACTGAACACCATTGATTGGGGCAACAAATACATGTCCGTCCGCATCAACGGCCTGGACACGCCATATTGGTATCGCGATGTGGTTGATGTTCTGGAACAGGCAGGCGACCGTATCGACCAAATCATGATCCCCAAGGTAGGCTGTGCTGCGGATGTCTATGCCGTTGACGCATTGGTCACCGCGATTGAGCGCGCCAAGGGCCGCACCAAGCCCATCTCGTTCGAGGTCATCATCGAATCGGCGGCCGGTCTGGCGCATGTCGAAGAAATCGCCGCATCGTCGCCCCGTATGCAGGCCATGAGCCTGGGTGCAGCTGACTTTGCCGCCTCGATGGGCATGCAAACTACCGGCATCGGCGGCACGCAGGAAAACTATTACATGCTGCGCGACGGTGAAAAGCACTGGTCCGACCCATGGCATTGGGCACAGGCGGCAATCGTCGCGGCCTGCCGGACCCACGGCGTTTTGCCCGTTGATGGCCCGTTTGGCGATTTCTCTGATGACGAAGGGTACATCGCACAGGCCAAACGCTCGGCCACTTTGGGCATGGTTGGCAAATGGGCCATCCACCCCAAACAGATCGCACTGGCAAACACAGTTTTCACCCCCTCCGAAGAGGCCGTCGCCGAAGCGCGCGAAATCCTTGCGGCGATGGAAACAGCCAAAGCCAACGGCGAAGGCGCAACCGTTTACAAAGGCCGTCTGGTCGACATCGCTTCGATCAAACAAGCCGAAGTCATCGTCGCGCAATCTGAACTGATCGCTGCCGGCTGACGCCCCTGACTCACTTCACGACAAAGGGGCGTCCATCGGGCGCCCCTTTTGCGTTATAGGTATCTCATGACTGATGATCTGACCTTGTTTCACACCGCATCCGTGCACCGCACCACATTCACTGAAATCGCGGCGCGCATTGCTCCGGATGTTCAGCTCACGCATGTGGTGCGCCCTGATTGGTTAGAGCGCGCGCAAGGCGGCATAGATGCGACCTTGTCCACCGAAATCCAGCAGCTGATCGCCCAGTCCCCAAACGCCCTTTGCAGCTGCACCACCATTGGGGAAGAGGCCGCATTAGCGGGGGCATTGCGCATTGATCGCCCCATGATGGATCTGGCCGCAAGCACAGGCGGGCCTGTCCTGATGGCCTATTGTCTGGACAGCACGTTAGAGCCGTCTCAAGCCTTGTTGATCGCAGCCTTTAACGCGTTGGACAAACCCGCAAGTATTCAACCATTGCCCCTGACGGATCTGTGGCCCCTCTTTACATCAGGTCAAACAGATCAGTTTGCACAGGATATCGCCCAGCGGGTCGATGCAGCCGTCGAACAAAACCCCAGTGTCACATGCGTTATTCTGGCCCAAGCATCGATGGCACCAGCGGCTCAATATACGACCACCGATATTCAGGTTCTGTCTTCGCCAGAACTGGCCCTGCGCGCGGGATTGGGGCTGCCGCTCACATAAAAACAGGGCCAATCGGCCCTGTTTTTCACATATGCTAGTGCGCAAATACTAGTGCGCAAAAATGTTGTTCGGCGCCCATCTAAGTTTGGAGCCTTTTTTGCCGACCTTCATCATCAGGCAAGACCCGCCGTATTTCTGGAAATAAACCATTTTCAGATCATACCAGCCGGCTTTGGGCACTTCGACCTCAATCCGTTGATTGGCGTCACACCCTTGGCGACCTGTAAAATAGCCGACAGACTGTCCGCTAATTCGGGCATCAATGCCATCGTTCGACCAGGTTTCGACCTGGTAAACCCCAGCTTGATCAAACCGGATGTACCCGCGAATGTCCGCAACCACATTATAGGGCTTTGGATAGGTCAACACAGGCTGGCCCTTATCCGTTTCCCGATAATCAAGCCCGCGCAACGGCTTGCCTCGCTTAGTGCCAGACAACATCTGCTTGGCTGAATCAAGCGATTGAATTTTGGCAGGCGGCTCACCACCCCACGCGTATTTAACCGACAGGCCCGCTTTGGGACTCGAAGGTTGCGGGCTCGCAGGTTTCAATTTCAACGGTGCAGCCGCGACCGCCGTTGCACACAACAACGACAAACCGACAAGCGCTCCAGTCCAGATGGCTTTCATCTTTATCTCCCTGTTTTTGGCGTCACTGTCGGCTTGTGCCAATCTTTTGCGACGAAATCGCGACAAGCTTAGGCAGCAAAACTTTAGGCTACAAGGGGCATCGCGTTCACTTTTTCCCGGTTACGCACGCAAATCCTTGGGCGAGCCCAGCACAACGTACGACGTGATCGACGTGACATGCGGCAATGTCCCCAGCACTTCGGTGTGAAAAATCTTATAGCTTTGCAAATCCGCACATTCGACCCGCAGCAGGTATTCAATCGTCCCCGTGGTATTGTGACATTCCACCACCTCCGAGGATTGCTGCAACGCCCGTTCAAATCCTTCTTGGGCTGCCTTACTATGCTCACCCAGCCCAACCCCAAGATAGGCCACAAATCCAATCCCATTTGCCACGGGGTCCAACACAGCCCGATAGCCACTGATCACTCCGTTACGTTCTAATTCCTGAACCCGACGCAAACAGGCCGAGGGGGACAGGCCCACCCGTTCCGCAAGGTCCAAGTTGCTGATCCGGCCATCACGCGTTAACTCGCGCAATATCCGGCGGTTTACTTCATCCATCTTCGCCATATATTGCGAAAAATTATCAGTATCGCAGAAAAATGCAATTTCATTTGATGCTCATGCAACGATTTTTAGCGCCATGATATTTAGCACACTCCCCGCCCTCATGGCTTTCGCCTTTGTGTCCTCGATCACGCCGGGACCAAATAACCTGATGCTGATGGCGTCGGGCGCCAATTTCGGCTTTCGCCGGACCGTTCCGCATATATTGGGAATCGGGCTGGGCTTCACTTTCATGGCGCTGGTGGTAGGCGCCGGGCTTATCCAGATTTTCAACGCCTTCCCGATCACCTACACCGCACTAAAAACCGCGTCTGTGGTCTACTTGCTGTATCTGGCGTGGAAAATTGCCCATGCAGCCCCGGTTCGCGAAGAAGAAGCCACCGGAACCCCGATGACCTTTTTGCAAGCGGCTGCGTTCCAATGGGTCAATCCCAAAGCTTGGACAATGGCACTGACCGCGATCTCGGCCTACGCCCCAAACCAAAATTACTCAGGCATTTTGCTTGTTGCCTTGGTGTTTGGTGCTGTGAATTTGCCTTCCGTCAGCGTTTGGACGGTACTGGGGCAGCAAATGGCGCGGATTCTCACGAACCCGCGCCGCATGATTCTGTTCAATTGGACCATGGCAACACTTTTGGTCCTGTCTCTCTATCCCGTTCTTTGGCCGAAATAGGTCCAAAACACACCTTAGGCCAACGGCAAGCAGAGCTCAGTGATCAATTCATCAGGTGCTGTATCTCGTGGGTTGTTGAGGCTGATTTCGTAACACGGTCTGTCCGCGGGTTCCTCCCCCGACGCTGGCAACCACTGACCAAACAAAGTTCCATAGGCGGCGGCGATACCAGCATAGGGGCCTTTGTAGGTCAAAACCGCCGTCCGCCCCCCGTCGATCTCGAACACCTCCATCCCTTCGGGGATCTGTTCGCCACGCCACTCTGCGCCGGCAAAGCTGGTCAGATCGGCTTCGGGGGTCACGTCGGGGTTATCAAGATACACTCCGATCACATTCCCCACTTGGGGCCACAACCCACGGGATTGGCACATAGCGCCGAATTTTTCAAAACTCTGGCCAATTTCATAATACGGCCCCTTGTGGCGCAGCACGGCAAGGCTTCGTTTGGGTTCAACTCTAACTTCAATAGGGTGCATCGGAAAACTCTCTGGATCAGGTTTGAGTAAAGGCGCACGCAGGCGCCCAGCTTTGCGAAACGGATCAGGGCGTTGACCGTACCCTTCGCCAAAGGCGCGGGAAAAGCTGCCAACATTTGGATACCCACATTTACGGGCGACTTGGTTCAGAGACCAATCCGTTTGAACCAACCACACCGCAGCACGGTTCAAACGCATGCGACGCACTGTTTGGGCGCAGGTTTCCCCTGTCATCGCCCGAAACACCCGATGCCAATGGAACCGGGACATCGCCGCCTCATCCGCAAGCCGATCCAGCGACAAATCCCCAGTCGGGTTATCGTGAATATAGCTCAGCACACGCAAAAGACGGTCTTCGTAATTGGTGGTCATCGGTCCTTAACCCTGTCAATTTCACACCCTCAGAGATGGCATGACCACAATGCACAAATCTTGCTGAGTTGCATCTGGCGCGACCTGAGGTCATATAACCCCCAAACCCCGCGTTGAGAGGCGTCATGACTCAGTATCTGGATTTCGAAAAACCGCTGGCCGAGATTGAAGGCAAGGCAGAAGAGCTGCGCGCACTGGCGCGGGCCAACGAAGAGATGGACGTGGCTGATGAAGCCGCCGCTCTTGATGCCAAGGCAGCAACTCTGCTGGACGATCTCTATAAAGATCTGACCCCGTGGCGCAAATGCCAAGTGGCCCGTCACCCAGAGCGCCCGCATTGCAAAGATTACATCAAGGCGTTGTTCACCGAATACACCCCGCTCGCCGGGGATCGGAACTTTGCTGACGATCTGGCCGTCATGGGTGGTTTGGCGCGGTTCAACGGGGAACCCGTCATGGTGATTGGCCATGAAAAAGGCAGCGATACAAAATCGCGCATCCGTCACAATTTCGGCATGGCCCGTCCCGAAGGCTACCGCAAAGGCGTGCGTCTGATGGAAATGGCCGGCCGTTTTGGCCTGCCCGTTCTCACCATTGTGGACACCACCGGCGCCTATGCTGGCAAAGGAGCCGAAGAGCGCGGCCAATCCGAAGCAATTGCCCGGTCCACAGAAATGTCGCTGCAGATTGGCGTTCCAGTCGTGTCGGTGATCATTGGCGAAGGCGGATCTGGTGGCGCTGTGGCTTTTGCCTCCTCCAACCGGATCGCGATGCTGGAACATTCGGTCTATTCCGTGATCTCTCCCGAAGGCTGCGCTTCGATCCTGTGGAAAGATTCAGGTAAAATGCGCGAAGCCGCCGAAGCCCTGCGCCTGACCGCCCAAGATGTGCACAAACTGGGCGTCGTAGATCGTGTCATCCCTGAACCCAAGGGCGGCGCCCACCGGGACACTGATGCAACCATTGCATCAGTTGGCAAAGCGTTCGCAGAGATGCTGGAGGATCTGAAAGATCTCGATGCCAAAGGCCTGATCAATGATCGGCGTCAGAAATTCCTGAATCTCGGCACCAAGGGTCTTACGGCCTAATTCGAAAACGGGGCGTGTTTTCACGCCCCGCTCTCCAAAGCGCTACATCACCGCAAGCGCCGTAACAAAGCTTGGGATGGCGTGCCGGTTACCGGCAAACCTTGGCTGCGCTCAAACCCGCTGATCGCGCCGATAGATTTGGGGCCAATTACACCATCCGCCCCGCCCGTATCGAACCCTGCTTTGGTCAACCGCTCTTGCAGTTCTTTCCGATCATTCAGCGTCAGACCGTTTTTGTCCGGGCCAAAGGGCGTTTTGAGCGGCCCGCCCCCTGCGATACGATCCGCCAAATGCCCCACGCCCAGCGCATAGCTGTCTGAGTTATTGTACCGCTTGATCACCTGAAAATTGCGGAACACAGCAAACTTTGGTCCTGGCACCTGTGGCTGCAGAACCGAAACCGGCGTTGCAGAGCTTGCCGCGGCCGACCCGACCTCGCCGCCCCATGTTTGCCCGCGCACCCAGCCGGACCGCTTCAAATATGCGGCTGCCGACGCCAATGCATCCGTTGGATCATCAGACCAGATATCACGCCGTCCATCGCCCGTGAAATCGACTGCATAAGCCAGATACGAAGTTGGAATAAACTGAGTGTGCCCCATCGCCCCGGCCCAACTGCCCGTCATATTGGCCGGTGTGGTGTCCCCGTTTTGTAAGATCTTCAGCGCCGCGATCAGCTGTTTTTCAAAAAACACGCCGCGCCGCCCGTCATACGCAAGTGTCGAGAGGGCAGAAATCACCGGAATATCGCCGCGTCGCGCGCCATAACGGCTTTCCAAACCCCAAATGGCCAGAACGATCTGCTTTGGAACACCATACTCAGCTTCGATCCGCGACAACAGCGACCCGTGTTTCTGCAGCATTTGCTTGCCGGTCGCGACCCGCTCATCCGACGCGGCAATCGCTAGATAGTCTTCGAGAGTGCGTTTGAACTCGGTCTGGTTGCCGTCCCGCTTGATGACGATCGGCAGATACCCTGCCCCACGAAAGGCACGGTCAATCGTGGATTGTGAAATCCCCTGCCCACCGGCACGCGTTTTGAACCCTGCAACCCAAGTATCCCACCCGGAATTGGGCACCGCCTGCACGCGTGGCTTGGGCGACGAGACAGGTGTACTACCTCCCCCACCACAGGCCGACAGCATCAACGCACTCAAGCCGACTGAAAATCCACGTCTGTCAATCATAACGAAATCACCTGCTCATTGTTTTGCAGGTAGGATACCGCGATCAGCCGCGCCAAACCAGAAGACGTTTTTCCATTTGTCCCACGATCCAGCTGATCAGCACGCCCAAGGCGGATAAGATTACAACACCGGCAAACAACCGCTCAAGATCATACAGCGATCCCGCCTGCAGGATGTATGCCCCAATCCCGTATTCCGCGCCCAGCATCTCAGCAGCGACCAACAAGATGATACCTATGGCGAGCGACACACGCAGACCAGACAAAATCCCGGGCAAAGCCCCAGGCAGCACAATCTTACGCACAATCGACCACCAACTGAGATTAAAACTCTGCCCCATACGGATCAATCCACGATCTACATTGTCCACAGCGCCATAGGTCGAGACAACAGTGGGCGTAAAGGTACCAAGCGCGATCAGGGCATATTTCGACCCCTCATCGATCCCAAACCAGATCACGAACAAAGGCAGCAAAGCAATTTTTGGAATCGGGAACATAGCGGCGACCAAAGGAACCAATCCGGCGCGCACGTATGAAAACAGGCCGATCATGACCCCAACGCCAATGCCAACGGTAATACCAAGCGCCGCCCCCACAACCAACCGGGTCAGCGACGGAACCAAATGGGTCCACAACATCCCAGACCGAGCCAAGCCAGCCAGTGTCGCCCCCACATCAGACGGCCGCGGCAACGTCAGATTAGATATCCAACCAGCTCGCGTGCCCCACTCGATGACGAGCAAAAGCACCACGAACACCACCAACCCTGCGCCACGCTTGGCCTCGGGCCGGAACCCGCCCCCTCGAAACCGGACCAGTTGCTCAGACATTCAACAGCTCCTGATCTGCGGCAAGCGCCTCTTCGCGCATCAGATCCCAAAGGCGCTTTTGCAACGCCTCCAATTCGGGATCTCCGGCGCGGCGATCTGTAAGTGGGCGATCAATTTCAATGACCTCTCGAATGCCGCCCGGACGACGCGACAGAACCGCAATCCGATGACCCAACCGCACGGCTTCGGCCAAATTGTGGGTGACGTAGACGCCCGTAAAGGGCTGGCGCGCCCATAGCCCAACCAAGTCATCCATCAGCAATTCGCGCGTTTGCGCATCCAAGGCCGACAAGGGTTCATCCAACAGCATGACCGCCGGATTCACCGCTAAGGCCCGCGCAATGGCAACCCGCTGTTTCATCCCGCCCGACAGTTGCCGTGGCAAAGCATCGCGAAAGTCGCTCAGCTTTGTCCGCGCCAGTACATCAGTTATGATACGGTCAATTTCACCGCCCTTGAGCCCATGATCTTCGAGCACCAGCGAGATATTTCCTGCGACGGTCCGCCATGGCAACAGTGCGAAATCCTGAAAGACAAACGTCAGCGGGTTGAGGCACCCTTGGGGCACCTCGCCAACCTGCGTGACTTGCCCCTGATCCGGGCGTTCCAACCCACCGATCATCCGCAATAGGGTCGATTTTCCACATCCTGACGGCCCAATCACGCAGAGGATTTCTCCGTCAGGGATGTGCAAAGAAATATCATCCAGCACCAGCATGTCGCCATACCGGTGCGTGATTTTGTTAAGAGACAGGTCCATAGGTGACCTAGATCACCGGCGCATAAGATGGATCGACCAGAACATCGCTGGTAATGCTGTCCTTGATCAAACCCTCGGACTTCATCCAGCCCAGCTGATCTTGGACCGACTCCATGTTGAGCCCCGCATTCTTGTTGATCCGCATCGCGCCATTGCGAATGGATTTCTCGGCCTTTTCATATGGCCTGTCCGCGTAAACGTATTTGTGGATCAACTTAACCATCTCGGTCGCGCCGTCATCCCCCGCCGTTTTGTCCACCAGTGCCGCGTTGAAATCATCCGCACCTTTGGAGAACGCCCGCAAGAAGGCCTCGGTTTTAGCACGTTCATTGGCCGCATTGGCCGCCGAGGTAAAGACTGTTGTGACCTGATAGTTCGGGATGTAATCCGCGACATTGCCGATAATTTGAACCGCACCAGCACCCGCCAGACCTTTGGCGATATGGGGGACAATCGACCAAGCATCCACTTGCCCGGATTTCAGCGCGCCGATAATCGCACCCACTTTTTGCAGTGGCTTGTATTTGACTGCGACGCCTTCGGCTTCGGCAATCTTTGCGCCCATGTAATGGAATGACGACCCAACCTGCGTGACGGCAAAGTTTTTGCCGGCCAAGGCTGCAGGACTGGTCAGGCCTGCTTCAAAAGCAGCGTTTGAGGCCAGAATTTTTTGGCCATCAATGCCTTTCTCTTCGCTCAGCGCACCGCCAATAACCTTGGTTGCACCCTTTTCCGCCAAGCTGACTAGCCCGCCCGAAATCGCGGTGACTGCAAAATCTGCATCGCCCGAAGCAATCGCAACAGCCATCGGCTGCGCCGCTTGGAAAAATTTGAATTCAACATCCAACCCTTCGGCTGCGAAATACCCACGCTCAAAAGCCACAAAGGATGCGGCGTGGCTTGTAAACCGCAATGCGCCAACAGTCATCTTTTCATTGGCCAATGCAGGCGAACCCAACATCGGTAATGCTGCTGCGCCGCCAACCAGCCCCAACGCGCCGCGTCGTGTAAAGGTGTTCATGATATCTCTCCCCGTCAAATTTCCGTATCACATTAAGACTTTGTTTTTTCCCGACGCAATGCCGGAATTGGCATTTAAGCGTTCGCCCCCGCTTTGTGCGGCCTCGGGGTTTCGATCCCCTAGCTTACCAACAACCGCAAACCTTGGGTCACATCCGAGCGCACTGCCAGCCGCAAACCCGGCTCGTCTCCGGCCTTGAGCGCGGCGATAATCAACTTGTGGTAATGCGGCGGTTCCGTCCGACGCAAGCGCCCGTAAAGCGCGCGCATCGTCGGGCCCAGTTGCAACCAAACCGTTTCCGCCATGGCCAGCATCGCCGGAGCCTGTGCCCGCAGGTAAAGTGTACGATGGAACTCAAGATTTGTACGAATGTAGCCGACCGCGTCCCGTTTGGTGACCATTTCGGCCACGTTCATATTGATGGTCTGCAGCCTATCGATCAACGCCATGTGGGCCCGTGGCAAAGCCCGGCTGGATAGCTCCACCTCAAGCAAGGCGCGCAAAGCGGCCAACTCTTCGATCCGATCATTGGACAACTCTGGCGTCGAAACACGACCGGACGACGATAGAAACAATGCCCCTTCGGCAACCAATCTGCGCACCGCCTCGCGCGCGGGGGTCATCGAGACGTCAAATTCTTTGCCAATCCCACGTAACGTCAGCGCTGCCCCCGGTGCAATTTCACCATGCATGATGCGTGTTCTAAGACTGCGGTACACCCGGTCATGGGCCGCTGTGGTTTGATCTGCTGAGCGAGAATTGAGCATACCTCCTTGTGATCACAAAAAGGGAAACCGTCAACAGAGCCTTTACGAGAAACGATACTGATGCAACGTACTGCCCTGACTGCGCAGCCAGTGTCTGGGGCCAGAATACGGGCCATGAATTCGCTCAACCTGTGCCCAGAATTTCGCGGAATGGTTCATTTCGGCAAGATGCGCGACCTCGTGTGCGGCCACATACTGCAACACCCCCGGCGGCGCGAGGATCAGCCGCCAGGAAAACATCAACGCCCCCTGCGAGGAGCACGACCCCCACCGGGATCTGGTATCGCGCAGAGTGACCTTGGTGTACGATTTACCCAACACATCGGCGTAATGATCCGCAGCATCCACAAGACGATCTCTGGCCCGCTCTTTCAAAAACCGTTCGAGACGGCGCGCAACGGCATCTTCGGGTACCGCGACCTCGTCCACGTCCAAAACAACCCGCCGCCCCTGTGTCGGAACAATCTGGCGCAGATGACCTTCGATCGGAATCTCGCTGCCAAGCGCAACAACGCTGCTATCGACGCTGTTCTGCAGGTGTGACCTGATCCAATCCGCTTTCTCATGGGCGAATTTCAGGGCCTCCTTTTCGGAAACCCCGTTGGGCATTGTCAGGGTCACACGCCCATCCAACTGCGACACCCGCAAACTGATCCGAACGGCGCGGGCGGAACGCCGCAGCGTCAAAGACACCAAAGGCTGCCCTGGTAGGTCGTATTGGCCCATCTTTACGGCCCCTTTACGCTAAAGGCTTTGACAGTCCCTACGTCATATGGCACGTGAGCTGAATCGTCGATACGACTCACCAGATATCAAGGGGGTTTCACATGCCCAAGGAAGAATGGGGTGTAAAGCGCGTTTGCCCCACCACCGGCAAGCGTTTTTACGACCTGAACAAAGACCCGATCGTCAGCCCCTATACAGGCGAGATCGTGGAAATGAATCTCGGCAAGAGCCGGATGATCGCTGCTGACGCAGAGGATGCCGCAACGCTGAAAGCAAAACAGAACATCGACGAAGAAGACGTCGTACTGGATGATGACGAAGACGCCGTTGACGTCGATCTGGGCGATGATGTTCTGGACGATGAAGATGACAGCGATACCGTTCCTCTGGAAGAAATTGCTGACGTCGCATCCGAGGATGACGATTCCTAAGATTGCTCCGAGAGCGGCCTGAAAACTGCTCTCGGAACCACTTCCTTGCAAAGCGATTTGTAAGGGGATGGGTACGCAAAAAGATTTTTCATTCGAACAAACTTTTTGACTTGCCATCCCGCGCGGCGTTTCATAAATGTCCGCTCACCGCAGACGCGGTACTCTGGTTTAGGGGCCTTAGCTCAGTTGGGAGAGCGCTTGCATGGCATGCAAGAGGTCAGGGGTTCGACTCCCCTAGGCTCCACCAAACCACTTCCTTTCTTTAGAATTCGATATGTGTTTGTGATCTACGAATACGATTGTCCGAAGCATTCGGGCATAAATGTTTCTGCAATGGCATAGGCCTGTCCGCCCTCCCCGTCAGGGCGCCTGTGTCGCGCCCAAATATGCCTTTAGCCCAGCGGGAGGGTTCTCCAACAGCGCCCGTGTGGGCATCGGGGCGCTCACTTGCCCCTCATCCACAACAGCCGTCCCAGTCGCAATACGTGCGGCGTCTTGGGGGTCATGACTGACCATCACCACATGCATTCCCGTTTCGGCACCAATCTCGGCAACCAAGTCCAACATTTCTTGCTTCAAGGCTGGGCCAAGGGCTGCAAAAGGCTCATCCAGCAGCATCAAAGGACGCGCTTGTAACAAGACCCGCGCCAAGGCCACACGGCTCTGTTGCCCGCCTGACAAAGCGCCCGGCTTACGCGCCTCAAACCCAACCAACCCAACACGAGACAGAGCCTGTTTCATCTGCGCACTCTGCTGGGCATTTGGCCGCCGGTGCGTCAATGCAAGCGCCAAATTCTCCCACACCGTCAAGTGTGGAAACAGGTTGTTGTCCTGAAACAGCATGCTCACCGGGCGTTGTGAGGGGGGCAGTTGTGAAATATCGCGCCCGTTCCACAAAACACGTCCCTGAGACGGCGCAACAAACCCTGCGATCAAGTTCAACAGGGTGGATTTTCCAGCCCCCGATGGCCCGATCAATGCCGTGATAGGATCATTAAAAGACACATCGGCTGCCAAAGAAAAGGGGCCTTGTGCCAACCTGATTTGGTCAAGTGTCAGCATTCACACGCCCTCCTTTATCAAACAGCCAAAACGCCCCAAGGCTCAGGGCCAACAGCAGCAAAGCAGCCGCTCTTGCGGACTCCATTTGATAGCTGCCCATCAACCTGTAGATCTGCAAAGGTAGCGTGGCGGTGTCGCCATCCGCAAACAGCGTAATAACGCCCAGATCCCCCATCGACAGGGCCGCTGTCAAGCCAGCAGCAAACCCCAAGGGCCGTCTGAGACGCGGTAGATACACGATACGCCACAACGCCCAACCTGACAGGCCGAGGGAGGCGCTGAGGCGCGCGAAATCAGCTTTGGCCCCGTCCAACCCCGGTCTGAGGATGCGCAGAACAAACGGCAGCGCCATCAGCGCATTGACCAACATCGTCACGACCAAGGCCACACTCGCCGGGCGCACAAAAGGTTGCAGCAACAAGAAGAATCCTGTGCCCAATACCAGCCCCGACACAGAGACGCCCAGCAATGCGGTTGCCTCTCCTGCTCGGGACAGCAACGGTAGCGCCAAGGTCAACGTCAATGCCGTTGCGCCAAGCGCCAACAGAACCGAGCGACCAGCGGCAAGCCAAACCTCGGACGGCAACGTGAATAACCCAGGAACCCCAGCCCAAGCGACAGAGGCCAACGGCAGCAGCAAAAAGCTGCCCGCCAGAATGAGCCAAACCATGTCTGCGATCTTTGCCGATCGGGAACACCCATCCCAACGCGCCACTTGGCGATCCAACCCCGCACCGAACCCATCACGCGGGGCAAGCCGCAAGGCAACCAGCCCCGCGGTCAACCCAAGGAACAGCTGCAACATGGCAAGCGTTGCGGCCTTACCAAGATCAAAATCAAATCGAAACGCTTGATAAATAGCCAGCTCGACAGTGGTGGCACGTGGCCCGCCCCCTAGGGTCAAAGCCACCGCAAACGACCCAAGGCAGATCACAAAGATCACGACAAACGCACCGGGGCACAGCCTGCGCAGCATGGGCCACTCTAACACCTGCCAAATAGGAGCATTCAGGGTCGCAGCAAGGCGAAAGCGTTCTGCGGGTATCGACAGCCACCCTTGCAACAAAAGCCGCACTGCAAGAGGGAGATTGAAAAAGACGTGCGCCAGTATCACCCCATGATATCCATAAATATCCAAGCGGGTCAGACCCAGTGGCACAATCAGCTGATTGATCAGCCCTTTGCCGCCGAACACCGCCAACAGGCCGAGGATGGCAACGATCACGGGCAGAATAAAGGGGGCCCCCATCAGGGCAATCAGGGCGCTGCGTCCGGGAAAAGCGCGACGCGCCAGCGCACGCGCAACCGGGATGGCAAGAACCACGCTTAGCAATGCAGACAAAGCCGCCTGCCAAAGCGTAAAGCGCAGGGCGGACCAATCAGCAGGACCAAGCCCCCCGAAACCGCCCCCACGCCAGAGCACAGCCGTGACGGGGATCAAAACCATCCCCGCAACGACCAGTGCCGCGCTTACTGAGACAGCGCGCGACGCCATGCCTCGATCGCCTCATTGCGAACTGCTGCGGCTTCGTCTTCGCTGTAAAACAGAACCTTTTTCGGCTGTGGCAGCGCTTTGAACCCTTCGGGCCATTTGTCGTCGGCCAAAGCCGCTGGGAAAGACCAGTTTGACGTTGGAATCATGGTCTGGAACTCTTCGCTCAGAATGAACGCCATGAACTGGTCCGCCAGGTCGGATTGATCCGAGTTTTTCAATTTGGCCGCAGATTCCACCATGAAATAGTGACCTTCATCAAAGATCGCTGCCGATTTGGTCAGGTCCTCTTCTGCGATGATGTGGTACGCTGGAGACGTCGTATAGCTAAGCACCATGTCCGCCTCACCATCGGTGAACATGCCATAGCTTTCCGACCAGCCTTTGGTCACGGTGACAATCTTGGGTGCCAATTTGGCCCATGCCTCTTGCGATTTCTCGCCATACACTTGCTGCACCCACAGAACCAACGCCAAGCCCGAGATCGAGCTGCGTGGATCCTGAAGCACCAAGCGCAAATCGTCGGGTGCGTTCAGCAGAGCTTCAAAACTGGTCGGAGCATCTGTGATCTTGGTGTTGTCATAGATGAATGCGGTGTGGCTGTAGTTGAACGGCACAAAAGTGTCATCGTTCCACTCAATCGGCAAAGTCAAAGCCGATGTGTCCAAGCCGTGCGGGGAGAACAATCCGCTTTCACGGGCCTTTTTGGTGATGTCCGAGTTAAAACCAATGGCGACGTCCGCTTCGGTATTGGCGCCCTCTAACAACAAACGCGGCAACAGTTCGCCGGTTTTGTATTCCAAATCGCACCCACAGCGTTCTTCAAACGCAGCCTCGATGCCGGGACCGGGGCCCCACTCAGAGGCAAAATAGTCAGGTGCATAAACTGTCAGGACGGGTGTCTCTGCCGCTGCCGCGCTGGCAAGCATCAGACCCGCAACAAAAGGAAGGGCCTTCATGGCGATCTCCATAGGTTGTGGGCGGAGTGGGTGCACCGAGCGCGATGCAAACCTTCCCTCCGCCGGTTCTAGCCGGTTCAGGTTCAACGGGTTCACAAGACGCATCTCAGCCTAGCAGGCACCCCGAGGTTCTGCCGCTATAATTCACGCAAACGCCTAAAACAAGGGGAGTCCGCCCCAAAACAACCAAGGCACAGATTGCAAAACCTCGTCCAGAGCTCGCGATTCTGTTCAGTTTAACAGGAGTGCGTTCCGCCGAATTCTTGGTTGCCGGTCTCAGTCGCAGCGCTCGAGTTCTTCCAGAAGCGCCAGATTAACAGCCACCCCTTTGGATTGCGCCTTGGCTCGCATCTTCAGACGTCCATCACCCGGCACGCGTGCGCCCGGTTCCGCATCAATCTGTCCAACGATTTGGGATACCTGCGCCAGAAAACCGGGATTGCCCCATTTGGCGGGGTCAATCGCAATGAGCGTGACACCTGGCTTGATATTGAGCGCCCCAAACGATTGTTTTTCCTCGGTTTCAACGGACAGACACCCCCCTGCCAGAGCGGCTGCCAAAATCTCGACCATCAATGCGATTCCGGTACCTTTGTGTTCGGCAAAGGGCAGCAGGCTTAGCGTTTCGTTGATCTCAGAGGCATCCGTTGTCACATTCCCTGCCCGGTCCAAACCACCGGGATAGGGCAAATCATGCCCTTCGGCAGCGGCCAATTTGATGTCCATTAACGCAACAACAGACGACGCCTGATCCCAGACAATCGGCTCACCCCCATCACGCGGACACGCAAAGGACATTGGATTTGTACCAAAAACAGGTTTCTTTCCCCCGTGCGGAACAATCAACGCCAATGAGTTTACCACGCAAATCGCAATAAGCCCTTCGCGCGCCAAGGCTTCGGTTTCAAACCGCAAAGCCGCAAGATGATGCGTATTGGCGCAAGTGAATCCCGCAATCCCAGCGTCGCGGGCCATTTCAATCAGCTGAGGACGGGCCAGTTCGGAAGCGATCTGAAAAAATCCGTTATCCCCGTCCCCGCGCAGCACCCCAGCCGCCAGGCGCTCGATTTTGGGCTTTGCAGCACCGTTGGCATAACCCGACTGAAAGCTCTGCACGTAGCGCGGCAACATGGCCAACCCATGACTACGCGGCCCATCCCGTTCAGATTGCATGACCAGATCCGCCAAGATGTCACTGCCCGCGCCATCCATCCCAGCCGAAGTCAGAACCGTCTTGGCCAAATTGCGGATCTCATCCAGCGAGAGAGTTTTTGTTGAAATGTCAGCCATCGTTGGGATCCTTTTTATCTGCCTAAGCAACAGGCAATCCAAGCGCCTCAAAGTCAATCTTGTTCCTTAAGGTTTAGGACCACATTTTAAGACCTCTTGGCTCAGCCACCCAAATCTGTAGTTTGCTTAAGATCTCGCACAGCAACTGATCGGGAATTCAGGCCAAAGTGTAACTTTCGCACCAGAGCCCTGCCCTCAATCCAAACCTCGAACAGATTTACCTCGCACCGCAGTGCCCAGCTGTGGTTCTGTTCCCCCAGACACCCGTTTCCAGCAGTCACCCCACGAGGTATTTCAGATCCATGGCTCGATTGTCCCCATATCAAGACATTCCCGCTCACGGTTTCTGGCGCAGCGCCATTGTCGAACAACAACCAGATACTTTGGATCACTTGCACACACCTAAATTTGCCCTGTCGCCAGACACGGCAATCATGACAGCCGGCAGTTGCTTTGCTCAACATATCCATCGGCGCTTAACCAAGTCAGGTTGGAATGTACTGCAAGTTGAACGCTTGCCAGATCAAATCCCAAAGTCAGTGCGCCAGCAATACGGCTATGATCAGTTTTCCGCGCGATACGGAAATATCTATACCGCGCGACAGCTCAAAGAGTTAATCGCGGATGCCCTTACGGACACCCCGTCTGAGCCTTTGATCTGGGAACGTGAAGGTCGTTATTTTGATGCCTTTCGGCCCTCGGTCGAACCAGATGGATTGAAATCCGCCGCCGACGTCAAACGCAGCCGTCAGGATCATCTGAAATCCGTGCGTGATTTACTAAATCAAACCAAGGTCATCGTGTTTACGCTTGGGCTGACCGAGGCGTGGCTGGACAAGGCCACGGGCCGCGCCCTACCAACTGCGCCCGGAACCATCGCTGGAACCCTAGAAATCAACCCTGCGACTTTTCACAACTTTTCTTACCCCGAAGTTCTGGACGATCTACTCCAAATCCAAGTCATTTTAAAACACCACGGGTTGGACATCCAAATCTTGCTCACAGTGTCACCGGTACCATTGGTGGCCACGGCGTCTGGGCATCATGTGGGGCCGGCATCCACGTACTCTAAATCTGTGCTGCGTGCGGTTTGCGGCACTTTGAAAGACACCAACCCAGATTTTGACTATTTCCCCTCGTACGAAATCATCACAACACCGGTCGTGGGTGGGCCGTTCTTTGCGCGCAATCTAAGGGACCCGTCATCCGAGGGCGTCGATACTGTTTTCGGGGTATTTTCTTTGGCTTACGAAGGGACAAACCCACCTTTGATTCAGCAAAGCACTGCATCAGAACAGCGAACATCTTCCGAAGACGTTCAATGCGAAGAAATCCTGCTGGAGACGTTTCGGAAATGACCCGCATCGCGATTTTGGGAAACTCTCACATTGCCGCCTACAAAGCTGCACTACCGCTGATCAGCAACAGGTTTCCCGATACAGAAGTGACCCTGTTCGGCGTGAACAATGCAGATTTTCACGCCAAATCCATTGATCATTCGAACCCTTTGCGAGTGCGATCCCAACAAGATGCGCAAACCGGTGGAATGATTGACATCAAAGGTCCGGTGGAACTGGACCTAAGTGGGTTTGATCGTATCCTTTTGGTTTCGCACGGATTTTACCTACCGTCTTACTATTCCATTTTGGCGACACATGATGTGCTCGATTTGTCGGCGGCAGGGCATTCACAATCTATATCGCTGGGATGTTTAACCAAGGCAATGCAACTGCGCACCACTGCGTACCGCAAGAAACTGCAAAGGTTCTACAAGCCCGACAGCCGTTTTGTGATCATGCAAATGCCATTTCCCGCGCAGCTGGCGGTCCAGAAAATACCAGATATCGCAGGCACGGCTCGCCAACCTGATGCGGATCTCTTGATGACGCTGTTCAACAGGATTGTTGACCTGCTCCCCGAAACTTCCCTCACTATAATGTAGAGTTTGCTCAACCTTCGAAGGAGCAAACAAATGCGACAGAGTCGTTTTACCGAGGCCCAGATTATTGGGATGATCAAAGAGCAAGAAGCTGGAATGCCAACGGCTGAGGTGTGCCGGAGACATGGCCTGAGCCCTGCGTCGTTCTACAAGTTCAAAGCCAAATATGGTGGCATGAACGTTTCTGACACCCACCGCCTCAAATCGCTGGAGGATGAGAACGCTAAGCTGAAGCGTCTGCTGGCGGACACCATGCTCGACAACGTTGTGCTGAAGGATTTGCTGGGAAAGAACTGACGACATCGAATGTGCGACGGGCTGTTGCGCGCCAGGCAATGCGGGATCACGACATCTCGCAACGTCGGGCGTGCAGGCTTGTTGGTGTCGATCCCAAGACCGTCCGGCGCGACAAACCGCCAGATAATCCTGAAGTTCGCGAAGAGATGAAGGCGATTGCCAGTAAGCGGCGGCGGTTTGGCTATCGCCGGATCGGCGTGCTGTTGGAGCGCAAAGGAATGTTCATGAATCATAAGAAGCTATACCGGCTTTATACTGAGGAGAAGCTGGGTGTTAGGCGGCGTAGGGGCCGTAAACGTGCGCGTGGATCACGAACACCTATGCCCGTGGCTTTGCGCCCAGGAGAGCGTTGGTCGTTGGATTTTATATCTGACACGTTTGGCGCGTCTCGCAAGTTCCGCATGCTAGCTGTGAATGACGACTGCTGCCGTGAGAACCTGTGCTTGATGGCTGACACCAGCATCTCGGGTGCCAGGGTTGCGCGGGAACTAGATGCGCTTGTGCGCGTCTATGGTAAGCCAGCTTGTATTGTCAGCGATAATGGAACGGAGTTCACCAGTCGCGCGATCCTGAAATGGGCTGGCGATAACGACGTGGATTGGCATTATATCGATCCGGGCAAGCCCCAGCAGAATGGCTTCATCGAAAGCTTCAATGGCAGCCTGAGAGACGAGCTGTTGAATGAGGAGATCTTCGACACGCTAGATGATGCCCGCCGCAAACTGGCCCTTTGGCGATACGACTACAACAATGTCAGACCACACTCATCGCTTGGAAACCAAACACCCGTAGAAGCACGTCGGGCACTTGAGCAATTTGAGGGCTCTGCAAGCAACGCGCTTGTCCAAAACGATACCACCGACTATGAAATCCAAACCCGCAGACTCTCGTTATGAATGAGGGAGCCTTGGGGGGCAGGTCACGTGGCATTCACATTGATCCAGGCAGAGGAGGCAAGCGCATGCAATACAGGCTTCTCCCCCAAGCCCCTCATATCAAGAATACCATCTGCCCCTGCGATCAACGGGGTAAAGGAATGCCCAGACCCAGATGCTCGAAGCATTGTCCCGCTCTGCAACGCACGGCGTAGTTCATCATTAGATCTAGGAACACGAGCGGTTTGAGACGATTTTTGGTTTCCAGCCCAGTTCTGCCACATGCAATTCGCCTCCAA
>CBCYME010000016.1:0-13867 GCA_965183835.1 Paracoccaceae bacterium
CCCCAGCGGAACCGATTGTGACGGATGTCGCGTGCGAAGCGCTTGCCTCGACGTCTCCGTCAGTGGCACGGGCAAAGGACTAACGCTGTGTTTGGGGATCATCTCATAACCACATCGCCCGAAGGGTTGCAGCCGCTAGGATCAGCGGCACAACGGTCTTATGAGTTGGTGTGCGGGGCCTTGCGTGATAGGTTAAGCCCCGGTCATGCGCATTTGCTGGCCGAACCTGTTGCGGCGGAGCATGGGGACCAGATCGACTGGCATGCGCCGATCTCGGGACAGGTCGTTCCTTTATTGGGTTTACCCGCTGCAGAACGAAAACTTGTGCGTCTCGATCTGGCGCAAAAAACTATAGAAATCTTGGATGAATCCAAGGTTTTACGAGGCGATTCTGACCCGAGTTTGCAACGCTTAGGCGAAGCTTTAGCCAATGTGGTCGAGGTGCCATCCGAGGCGATGATCTATGTTGTGAAGACCGCAACCGGGCTGCATCCGGTTCTGGTTCATTGGGCGTGGGTTCAGGATGAACAAAAGCGGGTGCGGGGTGTTCTGACGAGTATGATCGCGCGGCCGACCCCGATTGAGGCTATTGCGCCGCCACGCTCTGTTTGGGCAAACCCAGTTTGGCGATGGGTGGTGCTATTGGGGTGGCTTTTGTTGGCTGCAGTGTTGGGACTCATTTTGTGGTTGATGGTTTATCCCTGCGGGTTGTCCCCTTGGGGGCCAGAGTATTGTAAGAAAGAGGAACAGGCACTGGCTGCGCTATATTCGGAACAATACGTGATTGCGGATCGCATATTGCAGGTCGAACGCGAAATCGCATTGGCAGACCGCCGTTGCGTTGCTGTGATCCCCGTTGCGCCTGTTAAACCGAAGCCGGAACAGAAGGGCGCACTGCCAGAAGATATTCGAGGCGTGACAACACGCTTTGCAGGTCTGGTGGGGGCGCTCTACACTCCTTTGAACCGAACAAGATCAGGGAATTAAAGAACCGTCATGCAAAGCTCTGAACATTTGGCTCGGTTGGTCGACTGGCGGGATGAAATCACGCTGGTCCCATATTCGGGGATCCAAATCCTCGATTTTGGGTTTCAGCTTGATGCCGTGGAATTGAAAAGTGCGCGTTTTATTGAGCGTGTCGTTGGTGGGGATGATGCCCAAGAAGAGTGGGCGTTGGTCCCTTTAACCGGGGACGAAGATCAAAGCACAGCAATCGAAGCGGGTGCCCGCGCTGATGACGATCCTTATTCCATACGGTCGGTTGCAGCGTTGGAGCCCTTTTTGTCAAAGTGGGTTCCGGTGCCAGTTTTGCGTATCAAAACGGATCGTGGCGCGGGCGGCGAAGAACGGTTTGATCCGGGCCCTTCGACGTGGTCGCGGATGCGCGTTGTTGAATTGGATGAACCCGACGCTGAAACAGGGCACACGCACCGGGTTCAGCTAGCCATCGACACGTCCTTGATCGATGCAGATCAATCGTTTCAATATTTGTCGCCCGAACGTATGGACGCTGAGAAATCCCGTGAATTCAGGTTTGTATCTGATCCAGTGCGCATGGATTGGTTCCTGCGCCGTTTGGAGAAGGATCCAGACGGGGGCATGCTGGATCTTCAGAAATGGGTGTCTGATTGGCTGGATGACCTGTTTATGGCGTATAAGCGGGCGGAACGTCCGGGCCGACGGATCACCAAAGAAACGCTGAACCACAAATTCGAACACTGGGCGCGTTATTTGGGATTCTTGCGGCTGATCGATCACGCGATCCAAGTGCCACGCCTGCGCTTGGCCAATACAGTGAGCGCACGTGAAGGGGTGACACCGGTTGATGTCGAGCTGGTATTGGACGTTGGCAATTCACGTACCTGTGGGATCTTGATCGAACGGTTCCCTGGCGAGACGCGCCTAGATCTTGCGCGTTCCTTTCCGTTGGAGGTGCGCGATCTGTCTCAACCAGAGCTCCAGTATTCAGGGCTATTTGACAGCCGGGTCGAGTTTTCTGAATTCCGATTGGGGGATGAACGGTTCGCCAGCCGGTCGGGGCGTCGCAACGCCTTTGTATGGCCAAGCTTTGTGCGCATGGGGCCCGAAGCCTTGCGATTGGTCGCGGGGGAAGAGGGGACCGAGACGGCATCGGGACTAAGCAGTCCGAAACGGTACCTGTGGGATGATACGCCGCTTCAGCAGGATTGGCGGTTTCACCATCATTCAGACCCGAACAACCTGCCTAAATCTTTGCGGGCTGGTATGCGGTTCTTGAACGAGAATGGCGATGTGCTCGAACAAATCGAAGCCGACGAGCGCGCGCGACTTCGCCCAAGGGGTAAATCAGTCAAGACGCCCGCGATACGGCCAAGGTTTGCACGGGCTTCGCTCTTTGGGTTTATGCTGGCCGAGATCATTTCGCATGCGCTGATACAGGTGAATGCGCCCGCCTCGCGTGCACGGCGCCCGCAGTCAGAGCTGCCGCGCCGGTTGGACCGCATCATTCTGACCCTCCCAACAGCGACAACCGCGCAAGAGCAGGCAATCATTCGATCCAAAGCCAAGGGCGCATTGGCTTTGGTCTGGTCTTTGATGGGGATGAAAGACGGGGAAAGCGTTATATCGCGCCCACCAGAGTTGATCGTAGACTGGGATGAAGCCAGCTGCACTCAACTGGTCTATCTCTATTCAGAACTGACCCAGAAATTTGATGGTCGCATTGACCGGTTTCTGTCCCTCAAAGGCACCCCCCGCGTTCAAGCCTCGGGTCAAGAACCGACGCCATCCTTGCGTCTGGCGTGCATAGACATCGGGGGTGGGACAACCGACCTGATGGTGACGACCTATTGGGGCGAGGCCGGCCGCGCCTTGGTCCCACATCAGAATTTCCGCGAAGGATTCAGGGTCGCGGGGGATGAATTGCTGCAACGGGTCATCGCTGCGGTTGTTCTACCCGGACTGCAATCTGCGATCGAAGCAGGTGGGGGACAGTTTGTTGGCGAAAAGATCCGCGAACTGTTCACGGGTGATATTGGCGGATTGGATCAGCAGAGCATTCAAAAGCGGCGCCAATTTGCGTTGCGTGTGCTCATGCCTGTGGCGGTTGCCATTTTGGAAAGTTGCGAAACCGCAGACGAGTTTGAACCTTTGACATTGGCTGTGTCTGATGTGCTGTCCCTTGGGGCCGATGACACTGCACAGCCTGTACCACAGGCGTTGACGGCTTATATCGAAGAGGCGGCGCAGGCGTTGGGGGCAGATGGGTTTCATCTGGGGCAAGTATATCTGACCTACAGCCGAGAAGATGTCGATGCGATTGCGCGTGAAGTGTTTCAAAAGGCGCTGGGCAACTTATCCGAAGTTATCGCGCATCTGGGCGTAGATGTGGTGTTGTTGACGGGGCGGCCTTCGCGTCTACCTGCTGTGCGCGCCATTTTGCAGGAACTGATGGCCGTTCCTCCGCATCGCCTGATATCGATGCACAGTTACAAAACTGGGCGCTGGTATCCCTTTAGGGACCCGGTCACCCAGCGGATCGGGGATCCGAAATCGACTGTGGCTGTTGGGGGCATGTTGATTGCGCTTAGTGAAAGCCGGATTCCGAATTTCAAGGTGATGACACTGGCGTTCCGCATGCATTCGACGGCCCGGTTTATTGGCGAGATGGATAGCTCGGGGCAGATCATGGCGGACCGTGTATTGTTTTCCAATGTGAATCTGGATGATCGCAAGCCACCCACGGATATGGAATCCACCATATCCATGTATACGCCAGTTTATTTGGGGGCCCGGCAATTGCCGCTAGAGCGCTGGACCACAACGCCGCTTTATAGGCTTGATTTTGCATCGCAATCTGCCCAATCTCGGGCCCCGCTTAGGGTTACGTTCGAGCGTACGGATTTTGACGATGATGTTGACGTGGAAACGTCGGAAACCGTCCTGCGCCGCGAAGCGATGCGCGAGGCGTTTACCGTGACTGAGGTGGAAGATGCCGAGGGCGATGGCATGAAGCGATCCGAAGTGCAGCTGCGGTTGCATACGCTTGGATTTGAAGATGACTATTGGATTGATACCGGCCTGTTCCGGCTCTAGAGGGTAATGATGAGCGTAGACGCACAGACGAAACTGGCCGCCTCATGTAGCGATATTGCTGAGCTGTCCGGACAGGCTTTGGCCTGGATCGAAGATGGTGAAAATAGCGCGCTGATCGGGGCTGAAACGCGGTCCTTAGTTCAGGTGATGCGTAAATCACAACGCCGGGCACGACGTTTGGCGCGCGCGGCAACGACGCGGATGTCGGTCAGTGTGTTTGGGCCAAGCCAAGCGGGTAAATCGTTCCTTGTGTCCGTACTTGCCCGCCCGGAAACGGGCCCTTTGGTCGCCGATTTTGATGGGCCGAATGGACAGCTAGACTACATTCGCGAGATCAATCCCGAGGGGGAAGGTGAAAGCACCGGATTGGTGACACGTTTCACCATGGAAAAGCAGGCATCGCCTGATGGCTATCCGATCCGCCTGACCCTGATGAGCGAGGCCGACCTGGTGCGGACGCTGGTGAACTCGTTTTTTATGGACGGCGATCGTTCAGAACAGGTTCCGTCGCCAACGGACCTTGCAGCGCTTCTGGACCAATTCAAGGCGCGTAGCGGACCAACACAGCCGGGTATCGATGCCGATGAGATCCATGAGATTGGCGACTACATCGACAACCTCTTTGGACGAGAGGCCTATGCCGCAGCACTCAAACCGCTTTGGGATGAGGCAGCCGAATGCGTTCCGGGCCTGTCGCTTGCGGATCGCGCCGCGTTTTTTGCGGTTCTTTGGGGCGGGCATGCGCCGTTTTCGGAACTTTATCTCAAGCTGGGCGGTGCCTTGGCTCAACTGGGGCATTCTGAAACTGTCCATGTTGGATTAGATGCGCTGATCCCGCGTGAAACGTCGATTATTGATGTCAAAACGCTTAGTGGTGTGGGGGATGCTGCACCGTTGGCTGTTCTGACCGAGGCAGGTGCGCGTGTTGCATTGCTCCGGTCCGTGGTGTGCGGATTGGCGGCAGAACTTGTTTTGCCGATGCGGGATTTGCCTTCAGAACTGTTCTCTGAAACGGATCTGTTGGATTTCCCCGGTGCGCGCAATCGCTTTGAACAGGATCTGTCCAAAGCGTTCGTGAATGCAGACACCATCCTTCCTGAGCTGTTGTTGCGCGGGAAAGTGGCTTATCTCTTTGATCGTTATGTGCAAAATCAAGAGATCACGTCGATGTTGCTGTGCATCCCTGACAGCAATATGGAAACGGTTGATTTACCGGGATTGGTGCAAACTTGGATTGCCACCACTCACGGATCGACCCCAGAACAGCGTGCGGGGGTCGATCCGGTCCTGTTCATGGTCCTGACCAAGTTTGACAAACATTTGGGTGACAGCGCCGCCGAGGGCGGAGATGAATCCCGATTTGAACGCCGTATGCAGGCATCGTTGCTGGAAAAGTTCGGCAAGGGGAGCGACCCTTGGGTGCGGGACTGGCAACCTGGGCGGCCATTCAACAATTGCTATTGGCTGCGCAATCCCAATTTCTATGTCGATGGGCTGCTCGAGTATGGGCCAAACAAAGTTGAAACCGGCATTCGTCCGGATAAGGTTGCCCGAATTGATGAGTTACGCCGGGGATGCTTGCAAGCACCGTCAGTTCAAACCCATTTCACCGACCCCCAAGCCGCATGGGAGGCCGCACTTTCGTTGAATGACGGGGGTGTGGGGTACCTGTTGCAGAACCTTCAAGCGGTGTGCCGACCTGATCGGAAGCTTGAACAGATCCAAATCCAGCTTGAACAACTGAGCACGGGCTTGCAGCAAGCAATTTCCCCGTTTCATGTGTCTGATGATGTCGAAATCCGCATTTCTGAAAAGCAAGAGGCAGCAGGGCGGGTGATTGATGACCTGGAACAGGTGTTTTCGCGGCATCGGTTCGGGGCTTTGATCGCCGCGTTGATGGTGGATCAGGAAGAAATCGAGGGGCGGATCAGCCGCGTGCCAAGCACGGTACGGATCACCAACGCGGTGCAATCAGCGACCGAAACGACGCCAAGGTCGCCGGGTTTGCAACGTCCGGGACGTAGCGCACAGCCACAATCGAACTCGATCTCTGCCGCGTCCGAGATCCGAACGATGAGCCTGGCCGAGTTTCAGGCCGAAACAGCGTTGTCGATCTGGATCGACACGATCAAGAACTTCCGCGAGGATAGCGCGCGGCGCGGTGCTTACGGGTTAGGGGATACCGCGGCTCAAGACCTGATCAGCGAATTGATACATGCGGCGCGACGCACCAAACTGAGCCAGCGAACAGCGGTTCAGCTTGAGGACTTGAATTTTGGCCTAACGGTGGAAAAGCAGGCGCAACCTGCCTCTATCTTGGGGGCCGAAGCCATCAACACCTTTGTGTCCACCTTGGGGATGCTCGACATTCCTGAAAGCCAACGCCCAAAGGTAACGCTGGCTGACGGGGAAAAGCGCCCGATTTTTGCGGCTCGTGAGGCATCCAATAGCGCGGATGACTTGCCTGTGCATCCTGCCCCTGTCGGCGAACGGGTGTGGACCGATTGGGTCTTTGGGTTGGATGCTTTGTTTGTGGCCAATGCGAAAGAGGGGCTTGGCGGGCAAGTGAATGTCGACCAAAATCTGCGGTTGGGACGCATTTTGACCGCGCTGAATGGGCCGTCTCAGGTATGAGTTTGGAGCTACACGCGGATCCACAGCATCGGGCGGGTGGGTACGGATTTCTGGAATTGCCGGAACGCAGCTTGCCGGACACTGTCGAAATCGCCGTGCAGGATGCCTATTCAGAACGGTGGTTGAACCCATCCCCTGAACAACGTGTCACGGTTGGAGAGGCCAATTGGCAACCGGAGCGTCATGCGTTCGGTCCCTATCAGGTGTTGCGTCACGAAGGCGCCGATTGGGTACGGATTGGCCCCGAAATCATCAATAAGATCGAAGAGTACACAGCGGTACGTTTGGACGTGAATGGCCAGAGGCACGAGGTAATTTGGCCAGATATCCTTACACCTTTGGCGGGGGCTGCTGCCTTGGGTGGCTTGCAAGTCAGACCGAAAGCTGTGCCAGCTCAAGACCCAGAACCGAAATCACCACCACCACAAGAACAAGTCGAGATCCCAGTTAAATACGCTGTTTCAGAGAAACAGAAACGACCGCCTAAGCGTTGGATTTGGATCTTGCTCTTGCTGGTTTTACTTGGCGGAGCAGCTTTGGCTTGGAACCTGTTCAAGGGTGAGACGGCCCAGGATGTTGCGCAATCGGATGTGTCTGCAAGTGGCTGTAACTTTGAGACATTGTCAGCTCTTCCTGATTTCAAGGCTCGTAATTCAGCGATGCGGGATTGTGGCAAAGAGATCTCTCCTGATGTGGTTTTGCGTGTCATTGAGGATGCGTCCAAAGCGGGAAACGCGGAGGCTTTGTTGTTGTTTGGGACGCTCTATGATGAGGATGCGCTGGACCCACGGATAGAGGTGTTGATTGGGCTCACCTTTGCTGATGATCCGGCGCGGGCGGTTTACTATTATGCTCAGGCACAGGCGGCTGGTTCAACAGAGGCAGACGCGCGCCTCGCTGGCGCGTGCAAACGGCTAACAGGGTCCATGCAGACCTTGGAAAAAGGGGCATTTGATGATTTCTGCGGTTAGTAAATTCGTTTGTCTTATCGGGTTTGGTCTAGCGCTGGCCTTACCGGTCGCTGCTCAGTCGACTGAGCGCCCTTTGTTGATTGAGGCGCGGCAAACGATTTATCAGCGCGTTCTGACACGCCCCGGTGCTCTGATGTATGAGGCTCCGGATGGCGCGATTGTACGACAGTACCCGGCTTTTCAACCGTTATATGTCTATAGCGTCCAGGGATCGTGGCAACAGGTTGGCCCGTCTCTGTCCCAAGGTCCACAAGGATGGGTCAAGACTGAGCAAGTCGTGCCGTGGAAGCAAAATATCGTTGCTAGTTTCACCAATGCGGCCGGGCGTAAGCGACAGGTGTTGATGCAGAGCGAGGCCAAGTTGAAGGCCTTGTTGGATCATGAATCCCTTCGCGAGGTGCAAGAGCAGATCCTTGCCGAAGTGGCGAAGGGAGAGGTGCCCGAAGAGCGCGGTGTTGTGGCTGCCGAACCAGAGGAATACGTGAATATTGTCGAGCGGCTGTATTTGATGCCCATTCTTGACTTTGTTCAGGACCTACACCCATCAAATTATCAGGAAAACCTGTTGATGCAGGTGGCCTCGGTTCCATTGCAGGAAAGTGGCGTTCAAGCGGGCGCGATTGCGGATAATTTCGATGCAGGGATTGTGTTTGTTTTTGATACGACCCAATCCATGGATCCCTATATTGAGCGGACACAGGCCGCCGTTGAACGGATCGTTGATGGCTTGCAAGACACAGAAATCGGAAAACGTGTTCAATTTGGGGTGGTTGCATTTCGTGACAATACTGATGCTGCGCCGGGTTTAGGGTATCGCACGAAAACACTGTTGCCCTTGCAACGGCGCAGGGACCAAGGGCAAGTCGTTGCTACCATTCGCGCAGCAACCGATGTTGCTGGGGTGAATTCCCCGGGGTTTAACGAGGACAGTTTGGCCGGCGTCGAAGATGCGATCGAGTTGACCGATTGGACCCCCGACGGGAATGACCCTTTTGATGCGCGTATTGTCATTCTTATCACGGACGCAGGACCAAAAGACCCTCGCGATGCCAACGCACGATCTGATATCGGCCCGTCCGAACTGCAACGTGCCGCGCAAGACAAAGGCGTGGCGGTCATGACGTTGCACTTGCAAACTGCAGCGGGCGGTGCGGCGCAACATCAGTGGGCCAAAAAACAATACCAAGCCTTGTCGCGTTTCAACGACGAAACCTATTATTATGGGATTGAGAATGGCGCGCCGGCAGCGTTTGAAGCAACCGTTACACGCTTGGTGACGGCTTTGACCGATATCATCCGCGTGGCGCGCAGTGAGAAACCTATTCTGGATCCCAAAGACGCTGGCAAAGTGGTGAACTTGGGGTTGGCGATGCAGTTGGCCTATCTCGGGCGTTTGAAAGACACGCAAGCCCCTGATGTGATCGAAGGATGGGTATCTGAGAAAGCAATCGAAGACCCATCACGCCTTGCGATTGAGCCGCGCCTATTGGTGTCTAAGAATGAATTGGCGACGATGGCGGACCTGCTGTCTGAACTTTTGGATCTGGGCGAGCAAAGTCGAAATGCCGAAGATGCACAGACGTTCTTTACGCAAGTTCAGAATGTTGTCGCGCGCATGGCTAAAAACCCGGATCGCCTGCTGAACCCTGAAACCGAGACATTGGGGGGTGCACTCGAATTCTTGGAGGACTTGCCCTACGAAAGCCAGTTGATGCTGACCACCCAACAACGATGGCAGCAAAGCGCAATGGTCCGCCGGTCTATCCTTGATGGGATGCGGCAGAAACTGGTGCAGTACCGAAAATGGTTGCATGATCCGACGGTTTGGACCGCTTTGTTCGATGGGGCAACGGACGGGGAATATGTCTTTGCCATGCCCTTTGACGTTCTGCCGTGAGGGGATGATGGCCGGGCTTAGTCTTAGAGATGCGTGTATCAGCCTTGTCGATGGGGAGCGGACCTTCAAAGTCGAAATTGATGCTTTGGATCTGTCAGCCGGGCAGGCCGTCGCCCTGACAGGGGTAAGTGGGTCGGGGAAAACACTGGTGCTAGAGCTTTTGGGCTTGTTGCGCCCGCCAGATGCAGGAGCGAGTTATTTCTGGAAAGGGCAAAACCTTGCTACGCTTTGGTCCAAGGGACCGCGCAGCCAAGCCTTGGCGCAATGCCGTGGACAGGTGTTTGGATTTGTCCCCCAAACCGGGGGACTGCTGCCGTTTTTAACGGTGTCGCAAAATATCGGGTTACCGCAATCTTTGACAGGCCGTGTGGATCACGATTGGCAGGCTGCTCTGATAGAACGCCTAGATCTAGGGGACGTATCGGCGCTTTTCCCTGGCGCTTTATCAATCGGGCAGCGCCAGCGGACGTCCATAGCGCGGGCACTTGCGCACCGTCCGGCGTTTGTCATTGCAGATGAACCCACGGCCGCGCTTGACCCAAATAGCGCGGATCAGGTGCTGGAGCTGTTTTTGGAAATCGCGCAGGCCCAAGGCAGCGGTGTTATCCTATCCTCACATGATCATGATCGCATCGCGCGTCATGGGATAGGGCAATTGCGGCTGTCTATGGTTCCGGGGGGCAGGCCGTTGAGCCGGTTAGATAGGGCATGAAACAGATCGCCTGTCTTGCTGTACGTGATCTGTTCCATTCGCGGGTCTTTTTGTTCTGTAATACTGCCATCATGGTTGGTGTACTGGTCCCATTGTTACTGCTGTTTGGTGTAAAAAACGGGGTCTATTCGGCTTTGATCGGTGAAATGCTGGCCAACCCTGCCAATCTGCAAATCGATACAAGTGGCAATGCAACGTTTTCGCCCGAAGATGTCGCTCAACTTGGGACTTGGCCCGAGATTGCCTTCTTTACGCCCAAAGTCCGGGGGCAATTTGACTACATGAATGTGCGGATCAAGGGGGGGCGTCGTTTGAAATCGGCTGTGGTTATTCCATCCGGCGCAGGTGATCCCACGCTGCCTGTGGGGATGGATTTGCTAGAGGGTCACGTGGCTGTCAGCGCGCAGCTGGCCCGCCAATTGCAGATTTCCGTGCAAAGCGAAATCGAATTGATCAGCCAGGCCGAGGGGCGCCCAAAACAGCTGCGGTTGCCGATGCAGGTGGTGAGCGTCCTCCCCGAGAAAGCGATGTCAGGACGTGCGGTTTTATTGGCGTTCCCGACATTGGATGTGATCGAATCCTTCTATGAATCCTATGGATTGCCAGCCTATGGAATTGAGGGGGCCCGGGATCTGGAGGAACGTGTGCCGTCTTACGAAGGTGTCCGGGTGTTTGCCCATCGGTTAGAGGATCTGGCGGCACTACAGGCGCGACTAGAGACAACGTTGGGCGTTCGGACTTTGGCCCGGACACAAGAGGTGAATGCCTTGTTAGGATTGGGGCTAAAGCTCAACCTGGCGTTGGGGTTGACCGCAGCACTGGCGGCGTTGGGCTTGGGGGCTGCTCTGGTCTTTGGATTTTGGTCAGACGTTGCGCGCAAGCGGCAAACCTTGGCAGCCATTGCATTGCTGGGCGTGCCGGGACGCACGTTGGCACTGTTCCCTATGGTGCAGGCCAGTCTGACAGCAAGTTTTGGTCTGGGCCTGTCGTTTCTTTTGTATTTGGGCGCAGGCCAAATTGCTGACAGCTTATTTGGTCAGGGGTTGCCAGATGGCGCGGTTTTGGCCTTGATTTCGCAAGGGCAGGCCGCTGGCATTTGCATTGTGGTATACGCGTTGGTCTTGGCTGCGGCGGGGGGGGCAGCTTGGTCTGCTTTGCGATTGGACCCAGCGACTGTTTTGCGAGAAACATCATGATCTGGCGCTTGCTTGTTGCCCTGTGCCTCTTGCCGGGGTGGCTAAATGCCCAGCCGACGGCTTGGCCATTGGACCTGACCGACCCAGCAGCTAAGGAACAATCCCCAGCTGATTTGGTGCTGCCCATGCCGTGCGGCGCCTCGATGGCCTTTCAAAAGGTAGAGGTGCCTGTTGATGCGCGTGATCCCTTGGCGGACCGGCGAATGCGTTTGGGGCAATCCGTAAATCTGACGGGATATTCGGATTACCTGCGATCTGCTTTTTTGCGCGGCCCCTTTTCAGATAGCAGCAACGTCACTTATTTCTATATCGCTCGGTATGAGATGACACAGGGTCAATTTCGCGTTCTACAAGGCGATTGCACACCGCCCACACGTGCGGACCGTATCGCACGGGGTGGCATGAGCTGGCATGACGCCGTGACTTTGGCAAAGAACTTTACCTCTTGGCTGTATCTGAATTCACCCGAAGCTTTGCCGCAATCGGGCGGTGCACGGGGGTTTCTACGTCTCCCGACCGAAGTGGAGTGGGAGTTTGCTGTGCGTGGCGGGACGGCAGTTGATTCAAATACCTTTCCTAAACTCACCTATTTCGATGAGGACGAAATGCGGGACCACGCGTTGCATCAAGGTGTTGGGTCAGGGAAGGGGCGCCTGGGCGCTGTAGGGGTGCGGGCAGCCAATCCGCTGGGCCTATACGATGTTTATGGCAACGTCGAAGAATTGATGCTTGAACCCTACCGGATGAATGCGCGTGGGCGTGCGCACGGGCAAATTGGCGGCGTGGTCACTCGGGGGGGATCCATTTTGTCTGAGGTGGATCAAATCTACAGCGCACAGCGGACCGAATATCCGCCCTTTGATCCGCTATCCGGGCACCCGCTACGTGGCGAAACCTTTGGCGTGCGTCTTGTGATTTCCGCCCATGTCGCGACATCCGATGCGAAATTGGCAGAGATTCAGAAACGATGGGGGGAAATGGCGGCACAGGACCCAGATGGGGCTACGGATCCTGTCACTTCGCTTGCAGGTCTTGCCCGTGACGAGCCAGACCTGACCCGACAAGAGCAATTGACCGACCTGTTGTTGGGGTTGCGGCGCAATCAAGATCAGATGGATATAGCCATCCAGCAATCGGCGCGCGCTTCGTATCTGGCCGGGGCCGCCTTTGTTGAGGCCTTGAAAACAAGCGCAGAAGCGATTGAAGCAAAGGCAATCAACATCCGCATGCTGGCCTCGCTTCAAAGAGCGGGAAACCAGAGCGATATGTTTGACCGTCAACTGCAAGGGCATGTGCGTCAAATTGCTGAGATGCGGGTGCGCCAGACAGGTGTTTTATTGTCTTACAGGGCTGTCTTGGATGTTCTGAGCGAAGACGTTCCGCCCGATATCCGAGCCTCTGTTCTGCCGGTGCTCCGCGAGGAGCTGAGCCTGTCGGGGCAAAAGCAGCGGGTGCACCATCTTGATGATTTTGCACGCGATCTGGAAACGTTTATCAAAAAACCGGATCTGAGTACCGAGGAATTGATGTCCGGCGCGCTTAAATAGGCCAGTTTTGGCCGAGAGCTAAGCGGTCAGATGCTTGGTTCGGGTGGGGGCTTTGGCTGGCTGTTTGGGTGTGTTTGATGTAGAATGGTTCTTGAGATCGAGAAGCCTGTACAAGACAACCTTGACATCGGTCGATGTACTTGGTGCTCTGAAACAGTTCTTTTTCAAAAGTTGAAAGAGCCATGTGTTACACCGATATTATTGTATCACCTACGGCTTTTGCGAGGTAAATCAAATGTATAAGAATTTTCTGTGTGCGGGTTTTGTTGCCAGTAGCTTGGTTCTGGTTCCTGCAAAAGAAACCCAGGCCAATGATGCGGCTGCTTTGATCGGTGGTGCCTTGATTGGCGGAATTATTGTCAACGAAGTTCATAAAAACAAGCAACGTCAGCGCCAGACCACCACGCAGACGACGCGGACAAAGAAACGGTCTTCGGGCATTTCAACTGCGCAACGCCAGCAGAACAGAGATGTTCAGACATCCCTGAATTACTTTGGGTACAATGTTGGTGCTGTTGATGGCTCTTTGGGTCGAAAGAGCCGTGTCGGGATTTCGCGATACCAAGCGGACATGGGCTATAATACAGACGGCTACCTTGATGATCACGAACGTAGCTTTCTTGTCGGATCGCACCAACGGGCCTTGGCCAGTGCACATGTCGCACCATACAATCAGATCCTGGCCTCTCAGGGGCAACAGGGCCTGCTAAGAGCGTATCGGAACGAGCAGTTGGGGATTCCCATTCAACAGCCATCCCAAGCGCCAATTCAGCACACGACCGCAGCGGCTCCGGCACCGGTTCCACAAGCTCCGAGCACTGTTCCAACACGGGCCA
>CBCYME010000017.1:0-538511 GCA_965183835.1 Paracoccaceae bacterium
CGTTTTGAAACTGAGTTGGGCGGGTGTGCCCACCTCAAGTGGGTTGGCTTCGGCTTTGGCCGCCGCTTCGAGCACGCGCACCTCGGTGCCGTCCTCCAGCGCAAATATCGTTTTGCGTGATTGGCCCAGATAGATCATTTCCTTGACCGTACCGGCGATGCTGTTGTCGTCGCCTGCGGCTTCGGAGCTGCCCAGAACATGCAGCCGTTCGGGCCGGACCGCGATGACGGCGCCGTTGCCATCAGACAGACCTTTGGCGCTTGGGGCTAAGCGGCCATTCAGGCCCCGGATTTTGGCGTGATCGCCATGTGCGTTTTCGATTTTGCCGGTGATGAAATTGGTTTCACCGATGAAATCCGCGACGAATTTGGTCTGCGGGTGTTCATAGAGATCATTGGGCGAGCCGATCTGTTCGATCCGACCCTCGTTGAACACCGCGATCCGGTCAGACATCACCAATGCCTCTTCTTGGTCGTGGGTCACATAGAGGAAGGTGGTGCCCATGTTTTTGTGCAGGTGCATGATTTCAAGCTGCATGTGTTCGCGCAGCTTTTTGTCCAGCGCACCCAGAGGTTCATCCATCAACAAAAGGCCGGGTTTGAACACCATGGCGCGGGCCAGAGCCACACGTTGTTGCTGCCCCCCCGAGAGCTCTTTGGGTAGGCGAGCGTCGAAACCGGACAGGCCGACCATGTCCAGCGCCTCGGCGACCTTGGCGCGGCGGTCCTGTTGTTTCACGCCGCGCATTTCCAGCGGAAAGGCCACGTTTTGAGCCACCGTCATATGGGGAAATAGCGCATAGTGCTGAAACACCATGCCAATATCGCGCTTCCAAACCGGAATGGGATCAAGCGGCGCGCCATTGAGCGAAATCCGCCCGGCTGTGGGTTTGGTGAACCCTGCGATCATCATGAGCGTGGTTGATTTGCCCGACCCAGAGGGGCCGAGAAAGGTCACGAATTCACCGTTGGCGACATCCAGGTTGATATCCTTAGCAGCATCAACAGACCCATAGGACTTGCCGATATCGGTAAGGCTGAGAATTGTGTCTGACATAGGTTTAATCCTTATAGTCCGGGTTCGCGGCCCGAACGGCGACGGGCTATGCCGTCTGCCAGCAGAGCGAGCAGTGAAAAGAGGAAGAGGATGGTTGCAATAGCCGCAATCGTCGGATCCGTATCGCCCCGAATGTTTGACCACATCTGCACCGTGACGGGCCGCACACGCGGGGTCGACAGAAACAGGGATACAACCAGCTCGTCAAAGGAGATGACCATGGCAAACAGCATGCCGGACAGGACCGACGGCGAAATAAGCGGCAGGGTCACTCGGCGGAACGCCTTCCAGGGGGTTGCGCCACAGTTCTTGGCGGCTGACACCAGACCATCGTCAAAAACAGCAAGGTTGGCGCTGACTGTTGACAGAACATAGGGCAAGGTCAGCACGACATGGGCAATGATCAGCCCGCTTAGGCTGCCGTACAGCCCCCAGATGCGGAACACGCCAAAGATCGCCGCAGCGGTGATGATGACAGGAACCACAATCGGGGCCATCAGAACCGCGCGGATCGCAAGGCCCAGGCTGCCTTTCATTTTGCTGAGCGCAAGCGCTGCGGCGGTGCCCAGTACGGTGGCAAGAATGGCGGCTGGTATCATGATCTTGACCGAGGTGATCAAGGTGCGTGTCCAGGTCGGGTTGCTGAACATCTTTTCGTACCACTGCAGCGAAAAGCCGGGGGGCGGAAACGTCAGAAACAGGGCCGAGCTAAAGGAAATCACCAGAATAACCACCAGCGGTGCCAGCATGTAGACGACCAGCAAAGCGTTGATCACACCGCGCACGCCACCCCAAAACTTGTCAGAATAGAACATCAGATCCGTCCTTTTCTCAGGCGGGCCACCAGTTTGACTGAGGCAAACAGCAAGCCGGTTCCAAGCAACAGCACGATTGCCAAGGCCGAGGCCAGCGGCCAGTCGCCAAATTCATCGATGCGCTCAAAGATCAGCTGCGCAATCATCGTGTCAGCCGGTCCACCCAGCAGTGCAGGCGTGATGAAATACCCAAGAGAGATGATGAACACGAGCATAACCCCTGTCGCGAGGCCGGGCAGGCACAGCGGCAGATACACCCGGAAAAAGGCGCGGATCGGCGTCGCCCCCAGATTTGTCGCCGCGCGCACATAAGACCCGTCGATCCGGGCCATCACAGCAAACAGCGGGAACACCATAAAGGGCAACAGAACCTGAACCATCCCCAGCAAGACGCCAAACCGATTATACACCAGATCCAGAGGTTCACCGATCACCCCGATCCCGATCAGCATGTCATTCAGAATGCCGCCGCCCTGCAAAATGACGAGCCAGGCAAAGCTGCGCACCAGAATGGAGGTCCACAAGGGGATGAGGACCACAAAGATCAGCATCTTTTTGATCCAAGGCCGTGAATGCACCATGGAATAGGCCACCGGAAACCCGATCAGGGCGCAAAGAATGGTGGTGGTTCCCGAGATCGCAACCGTGTTCCACAGCACTTTGATGTAGATGGTTTTGGAAAAGATCGTGAGATAGTTCTGCAGGCCCCAAACGGGCTCGGATACGCTCCGCTGTAGCAGCCAAGCGACGGGGAATAGGAAACAAATCCCAATCAGCAGGACGGCGGGCAGCAGCAGCCAGATCGGACGGTTAAATGTCGGCATCGCGCCGTGCCTCCGGTTTATTAAAGTTGGGTCAGTTCAAAAAGCCTGCCCCGCGCTGCATTGTTCTCCTAGGAAAATTATGCGCGCGGGACAGGCTCGGGGCGTGTTACTGCGCTTTAGCTGAGCTTCCACTCGTTCCAGCGTTCGGTCAGCGCTTCGAGATTGTCGCGCCAGTAATCGGCGCGGATCAAGAAACCTTTGGCCTGATTTTCCTCGCTGGTTGCGAGCCATTGCAAGACGCTGTCTTTGACGTCTTTGAAGGCCGCCGGATTCACCGGAGCATAGGCCAGAGTGTTGGCCATTAGCGCCTGATTGTCCGCATCCGCAGTGGCGTTCATGAAGTGCTGTGCGACCTCTGCGTTTGGCGAGCCTTTGGGGATCACCAGATAATCGATAGAGCGGATGTTCTGGTTCCAGTTCACCTCGATTGGGGCGCCTTTCTTGTTCACGTCAAAGGCGCGACCGTTCAGGATCAGACCAACGCCCACCTCTTTGTCGACAAACAACTGCTGGCTGACAGAGTTGGATTTGTACCAGATCACGTGGTCTTTGATGGTGTCCAGTTTCTTGAACGCGCGGTCCACATCCAGCGGATAAAGATCCTCGGCGGCGACGCCGTCTGCCATCAAGGCGATTTCCAGCATGGGATAGACCCGGTCCCGCAAAGCGCGTTTGCCGGGGTATTTGGCAGTGTCAAAGACGTCAGCCCAGCTTTGTGGGGCGTTGTCGCCGACAACTTCGGTGTTGTAGCCGATGTTGTAGGACCAGACGATACAGCCGATGCCTTTGGGATGCACATAGGCCTGATCAAGCGCGCTGGCGTCAACAACGTTGAAATCCAGATCCTCAAACAGCTCTTCGTTGGCAAAGAGGAACGTGTCGGTCACATCCACCACATCCCAGATCGGCGACCCGGCTTCGACCATGGTGCGCAGCTTGGACCCGCTCATGGGGCCGTCTTGAATGACGACAGCACCCGAGGATTTCATGAAGGGGTTACAATAGGCGGCTTCTTGCGCTGCCTGATAGGACCCGCCCCAGCTTGCAAAGACCATCTCTTTACCGCTCAGATCCGCGGCCCAAGCGTTGCCCGAGGCTGCACCCAGTGCAACCCCAGAGACAGATGCCGCCAATGTTGCCCGCAGAAACCCCCTACGATTCATCAGATTACTCATGATTTTCTCCCTGTTTTAGAGTTCGCGTCGATAGCCACTTACGCAGCCTGTTTTTTTCTGAAATGCGGAATGACGCGTTCCGCAAATAGTTCGACGGTGCGTGTGGCAACCTCATGGGGCAGACCAAACGTCGGGCCGATGATGATGTGATTGATGCCGAGTGCACGATATTTCTCAAGCTTGGCAATGATTTCGTCAGGTGTGCCAAACAGAAGGTTTTCTTGAAGGTTTTCAGATTGATACTCGCCGCGCGCAGCGACGGTGTCGAAATCCACGGGATCGGGAAATCCGTTTTTGACGCCGCCCGCATTCTTGAACAAGTTCTCGAAGTTGCGCCCAAAATTCACCACCGATTTGACCGCAGTGTCCAAGGTTGATGGATCATCATACACACAGCACACCCGCAGGGTTGCGTGTGACAAATGCGCAGGCTTTCCGGATGCCGTTTGGGCGGCCTGGAACTTGTTTTCCAGATCTTCCACTTCGGCAAAATCCTTGCGCAGCGCGGTCGACATGACGCTGCAATTGTTCTGCAGCGCGAATTCAAAGGTATTCTGATCGCGGGCTGCAATCCACATAGGCGGTGCTTTTTGGATCGGTTTGGGCACGCAAGCCACCGAGGGGAAATTCCAGATCTCGCCCTCGTGGGCATAGTCGCCTTCCCACAGGCGCTGAACGGCGGGGATGATTTCGCGCAAATACCGCCCGCCTTCGCCCTGTGGCATGCCGCCGGCCATGCGGTCGAATTCGTACTGATACGCGCCCCGGCCCAGACCCATTTCCAAGCGCCCGCCGGTCAGGATGTCACACATCGCGGCCTCGCCAGCCAGACGAATAGGGTGCCAGTAAGGCGCGGCCAGAACCGCAGTGCCCAACCGTGCGTTCTTGGTGTGGTTGCCCCAATGGGCCAGCAGCTGGAACGGGTTTGGCGAGATCGTCAATTCGATTGTGTGATGTTCTGCGGTCCAGATGATGTCAAACCCACCTTGATCCGCGATCTTCACAATATCCAATGCTTCGGCGGCCACCAGATCCATCGACTTGGCCGTATCGAACCGCGCCATATTCACGATAATCGAGAATTTCATTGTAATTTCCTTACTTGTTGACGCGCATCACAAAGGCATCCTGTTGGGTGCCCGAGTAGTCGATGACCACGGTTTTGATGCGACTGAACTCTTGGATGGCTGCAAAGCCATTGTGTTTGCCGTAACCCGAGTCCTTGAAGCCACCGGATGGGGACATGACAGAAGGGCTGCGGTAGGTGTTGATCCAGACCATTCCGGCCTCGATCCTGCGCATAAAGCGCTGCGCGCGGTTCATGTTCTGCGTCCAGATCCCTGAGGCGAGCGCGAAATCACTGTCATTCGCCAGCCGGAGCAGTTCTTCGTCATCGCGGAATTTCAAGATCCCAAGCACGGGGCCAAAAATCTCTTCGCGCGCGAGACGCATGTCATTGGTCACATCTGTGAAAATCGTGGGCTCGACGTACCACCCTGCCCCAAGGTCTTTTTTCCGTTTGCCCCCAAAGGCAAGGGTTGCGCCTTGGGCTTTGGCGCTGGCGACAAATTCTTCGACCTTTTCCACCTGCGCCCAAAGCGCAAGGGGGCCGAGTTGCACCGCATCATCCGTTGGGTCGCCGATCTGAATAGCGCGGGCTTTTTCGATGATCTTGGCGACCACCACGTCATAGACGTTTTCCTGAACAAAGCAGCGCGACCCGGCCACACAGGTTTGGCCCGCAGCGGCAAAGATGCCCGCGACAACGCCATTGGCCGCCGCATCCAGATCCGCGTCATCACACACGACATGGGGAGATTTCCCGCCCAGTTCCAACGCGGCAGGCGTGAGGTGATCCGCGGCGGTTTTGGCGATGATTTTCCCGGTGGACGGCCCGCCGGTGAAATCGATCTTTGCAATGTCAGGATGGGACACCAGAGCATCGCCAACGGAGTAGCCATAGCCCGTCACAATGTTGAACACCCCATCGGGAAACCCGGCCTGTTTCATCAGATCGGCAAAGGCGATGGCCCCGGCGGCGGCATGTTCTGATGGCTTGACCACTAGGGTGTTGCCACAGGCCAAGGCCGGAGCCATTGCGCGCATCATCATGTAAAGCGGTGAATTCCAGGGAATAATCACGGCGATCACGCCCAAAGGCTCTCGGACCGTGAAATTCAGCATGTCGGGCTTGTTCACCGGAATCGTCGTGCCTTCGATTTTGTCCGCCATCCCGGCGAAATAGCGCAGAGCAACCGGAAGCGCCTGTGCCAGCGCTTTCATCTCACGCAGCAGTTTACCGTTTTCGCGGGTTTCGATGCGGGCCAGCCGGTCAATATTGAGATCCAGCAGGGTCGCAAGGCGCATCATGAGAGTCGCGCGCTGGCTTTGGGAAATGTCGCGCCACGCCGGGTCATTCATCGCGTCTTTGGCTGCGGCGACTGCGGCGTCGACCTCGGGTCGTGTGCATTCAGGAACGCTGCACCAGACCTTGCCAGTGGCCGGGTCAAAGCTGTCGATTTTGGCACCGTCAGATTGGCGATAATCACCGTTGGCGTAATAGGGAAGGCATGTGCCCTGGATGTTTTCAACCGTCAAAGTGTTCACGCGCGGGTCTCCTGTGTTGCGATAAATCTTGTCCAGGGGGTCACATTGCGATCGGCGCCGTGGATTGCGCCGGACTGATGTGCATCATCCACGTAGACGCCGAAGCGGGAGCCTTCGACCTCGGTTTGAAAGCGTCCGAGAATGGATCTGAAGAATTTGGTTTCGATGGCGTCCAACGGCAGGTCTTGGACATCGAAGAGCTGTAGATCCGCGTGATCCGATGGCGTTTCGATGTCGCCCAGAAACACGAGCCACGTTTCGTCACCCTTGGGAGAGTCAAAGACCGAATACAGCCGCCCGATGTTGGCGCCGATTTCCAGCTCCGTGAGCACGCCTGAAAGGCCGCCACGTGCCTCGCGCAGGCTTGGTGCGCTTGTCCCAAAAGGGAGTGTCCAGCCCGTGCCGTCGCGGCGTAGCAGCAGCTGGCCTGCATGTTCCAGCACCGCGCCCACCCGAATGCCCCCTTGGGTGGCAACGGCGTTTGCGACGGTCTCGCCCAGGTTCAGATCCAGATAGTGACCGTTGAGATACGCGAGGGGGTTTTCATCTGACATCCCAAAATCTTGGATCTGACCGATGAGGATGATGTGATCCCCCGCATCAACGACATTGTCCGTGGTGCAGTCAAACCAGGCCGAGGTGTCATTTAGAATGGGCGTTTGGCGGGACCCCTCGCGCCAGTCGGTTTCAGCAAAGCGATCCGCAACCTTGGAGGCAAACCGATTGGACACATCTCTTTGCTGATCAGACAGGATGTTGACGGCAAAAGATCCGGCCTGTTCAAAATGCGCCAAATTGCTTGACGTTTTGGCCAAGCACACCAGCAACAGCGGCGGGTCCAGTGACACAGAGGTATAAGAATTGGCGGTAAAGCCAATCGGCTGCCCCTGTGGGGTGCGCGAGGTGACGACCGTCACCCCCGTCGGAAACTTGCCGAACGCTTGGCGGAGTTGAAGCCGTGTGTCCTGAGATCTGTCTGTGTCCTGGGTTTTCATAGGGAGCCAATTTGATGTTTGCCCTATCAGGCTAAGAGAGCGGCCCTATGATTCCTCCGTCGAAATGATGTATAGTTGAGGTATATTTTTCCTACGTTTCGTAGGAATTTTTCAATCCTTGCAGCCGTAACGCCAACTCAAGTTCAAAACACTGGTCTGAATCTGAGTAATCTATTCCAACCTGATCTGAAATTTGGCCCAATCTGTACCGCAAGGTAGAGACGTGAATATTCAGCGCACCCGCCCTTTCCTGATACCTGCGCCCGGATTTCAAAAACGCCGAGAGGGTTTCGAGGGCGCGCTGGCCCTTTGGATTGGGCTGATCCAGAGTGCCCTTTAGAATGTCCGAAAGAAAGTTTTCCATTCTCTGACTGTCCGCCGAGGCCATAAGCGAGGAAAACGCGCCAATATTTGCCGGGGTTACCCAGCCCTTGGCCCCCATAGAGCGCGCCACATCAAGGCCGTTCAGGCAGGTTTTATAGGCGCGCGGGAGCCGCTTGAAATCGTCGACCGCCTCGGAGGAAACAAGCAAAATGCCCTCGGTCAGAAAGGGCTCGATCCGCGACAGGAGCTGCTTTTGCTTTTCGGCAAAGTCTGAGTGCGCCGCATCCCCTGCCAGCATAATGAGCCGGTCGTCCAGCACGCAGGACACCGTTGATCCAAACAAGGATTGCGCGCTGCGCAAAATAAAGTTGTGTGTGCTGTCTGACAGGCTTTCCCCTTTGGGGAACGCGCCAACGATCAACCGACAGGATTGGTTCAGGTCGAATTCAAGGCGGTCCGCCTCGTCCTGAAGTTCTTGATGATCCCGCCACTCGCCACGGATCAGACGTTGGATCAGGCGGCTTGCCGAGACGCGTCTGGATTTGAATTCGATAAACCCGCGCAGAATAAAGGAGGACAGGGCCAATCGACCGGCCTGTGCCGCAATCCGTTCATGATGCGACAGAGCCGCATCCCCAAAAAAGAACAGGGCCCCCACATGGGTGCCGTCGATTTGCAGCCCGTTGACCTCGGCGGTGACCAAGCGCCCGTCGAACGGAAATGTGGCGCGGGTATCGGGGGGCATCTCGCGCACTTTCAGGGCCATTGTGAGCAGCTCATTCGGGAGGCGCTGTGTGGCGTTCAAAGCGATCGGAGGCGGAGCTTCGGGGTCATACAGCCCCCGCCCCGTCGTTAAATCAACCGCCAACCATCCCGCAGGAAACAGGGTGCCCAGCCCGGCCGCAAGCGACCCTGCTGCGTCGCGGTCCAGAGTTGTTGTCAGCGAGGAGGTCATGCGCTCGAGGATCGTGCGCATACGCCGGGCCTCGCGTCGTTCGTTGTCCAGCTTGCGCAGCTTGCGAATGGCGATTGTGCTGAGTTCGGCCACGCAGAGCAAAAACTGCAGGTCGCCCTCTTGCAGATCATAGCGGTTGCGAGAGGCCACGGTGTACACCATCGGGCGGCCATCGGGGTCCTTGACGCCAAGGGGGATCACAACCGTCGTGTGATACCCGCGCGCAATCGCGTCTTTGCGGAACCCCGGATATTCAGTCTGCTCTGCTGCGTCTTGCAACACCAAGGGTGCGCCGTCTTCTAGCACGGCGCCGACAGGGCTTTCGCTGGCATTCCAGAGGGGGACTTCGGCGGCGGCATCAACATTGAAGGGATCGAACCGATAAATCGGGAGTGTGATACCGGCCTCGAAATCCAGCACCTGTATTCCGCTGAGATCCCAGTTTGAATGTTCGCAAACCCCACGCGTCAGATGCGCATAGGTTTCTTCGGCATTCTGGCTTGCGTCAATAAACCGGGCGAGGCTGGCCAGTTTTTCAATTTGATGGGACAGCGACTTTTTCTTAACCATGTTTTCCTCATGCGCTGTGTGTTCAGCGCCCAGCATCAGGCCGCGACGTCGAAATGTTGTTTCAAAACCAAGCAGGCGCAGATGCTAGAATGTGAGATTTGAATTGGCAATCAACTAGGGTTGTTGGGTGGGGCTGCGCCGAACCGCGGGGCCCAATGAGATCAGCGCGATACCACGCCCCGGTTCTGCCGCTCAGCCCCTTTGGTCAGGGGTCGGTTTGGATTTCGGGCGTCTGTCTGCGGTCTGTTTCCGTGCCAGCCCAACGCGCATGATGCGCTGAAATCGCGCGCAATCCAGATGATTTGGGGCCGTACAGTTTGTGACGTGCCGAAGGCCATCCCGCAGGACGGTCAGCTCTTTGATCGTTTGGTCGATCGCGTCCGCTTTTTGCGCCAAGGCGGTGCGATCGAGATCCGGGGTGCCGGTGGTTCCGATAATCTCTTTAATCTCAAGCAACGAAAAGCCTGCGGTTTGGGCCAATGCAATCAGGGAAATACGGGTCTTTGCATCATCTTCAAAAAGGCGCTTTAGGCCCCGTCGCCCGACCGAGCGTATCAGGCCAATCTCTTCGTAATAGCGCAGCTTTGAAGCAGGAAATCCGCTCAGGCGGGAGAGTTCAGAAATATCCAGCATGATCTTGACCTCAAGTTGGCTTGAGTTCGTACATTGCGTCCCTCTGCTAAAACATCAACAAAAAAGAGGTCTCTGCTGTATGATGTCTACCTTTCTTTTCAACGCGGTTCTGCTTGGGATGGGCGCAACCGCATTCATGGATGGGGTTGCTCTTGTTCAAAAGTGCATTCTGTCTCAGCGCACTCTCGATTATGCGATGGTCGGACGCTGGATTGGCCATCTGGCCCGCGGGGAATTTAGCAATCGCCCTATTTCAACGCGCCAGCCCATTCCGTTTGAGCGGACAATCGGGTGGAGCGCGCATTGTCTGATTGGGGTTGTGTTTGCCTTGGCGTTTCTGACCCTCGTCGGTCAGGACTAGCTAAGAGGCCCCAGCATGTTGCCCGCCTTGGCGTTTGGTGTTTTGACCGTGCTTGCCCCTTTTCTGGTGCTACAGCCGGGCATGGGGGCTGGGCTGTTTGCCCGCAACACGCCCAAGCCGAACAATGCGCGGCTCAAGAGCTTTGTCGCCCATCTGAGTTTCGGTATCGGCTTATGGGTCGCGGCCATTTGCGTCTCTAAGTTTTCCTGACACCAACCGAGGAAGGGTCAAGAGCCGTCACGGGCACGGAAACTGGAAGCTTTGATCGGCCAATCTGTCAGATGGCCGGTCCCCCCCTTGCCAGATACAGCGACCCGCAGAGTGGGCGGCAGATAGGCGGATCAATCTGAGCCGAGAATGGCGGCTAAATCATCCGGGGGATCCTGCCGCGAGTCCATATCCAGGCCGCTTTGAATGTGGTTCAGGTGGGATATGAGCAGTTTCTCGGCCTGTTCTGGGTTCTGTGATTGGATCGCGCGGAGAATTTTGCTGTGCTCGTCATCCGGGCAGCTCGCGTTTTTTGACGATCCAAAAAGGCCAACGATGAGAGAGGTTCGCGTGACCAGCTCGCGCATCATGCGGAAGATGAATTTATTGCCCGTCGCCTGCGCCAGTTTTGTATGGAATTCACCGGACAGTCGAATGATCTCGGTCCGCTCATCCTTTTTGCGGGCTGCATCCTCAAGCGCGATGTGATCGACAAGAACCTTTAGATCGATCTCATCCGCGCTTTGCGCCAGTTGCCGGACAAGCGGCGGTTCAATCAACATCCGCGCCGCAAAGACATCATTTGCCTCGGACTTATCGGGACAGGCGACATAGGCTCCGCGATTTGACTGCAACTCAATCAGGCCCTGACTTGAGAGCAAGAGAAGGGCCCGACGGATCCGCATGCGCCCCACCCCAAAGGTTTCGCATAGGCGGGCTTCGCTCAGTTTGGTGTTTGGGGCCAAGCGCTGTTCCATGACCGCTTTGTAGATGCGTTCAACGATAAAATTCTCATCCGCTCCCGGTTTTGCGTCCGTCTTATCTAGGCTGGTTTGCTGAGGGGTGGAGGACACAAGACTACTTTCAAGAACAATTGGTTTGGCGGATTCGCTGGCTGTAAAGGCATAATCTCGTATCAGTCTAAGGCCAAGCGCTAGAATTTGTCGACCACATTGCCAAATGTGTTGACAAAGATTGTTAACAATCGTGAACTGACCCCGCGGCATACATGGGTATCCCATTCTACTGCCGGCCAAGACGTGCGCGAAATGCGCCAAATTTGAATTCAACGGGAGTTAAGAATGCAACGTAGAACACTCATGAAAGCGGCTCTGACAGCGGTGACGCTGTCCGCACTTCAAACAACTGCACTGGCTGAAAACACGGTTCTGAAGATTGGTTTTGTGGGCGTGACCAGCGGCCCGGCTGCGGCCTGGGGCATTTCCAACCAACGTTCCATGGAAGCGCGCGCGGCTTGGATCAATGAGACCGGTGGCTACACCATCGGTGGCACGACCTATGACATTGAAATCGTGTCCTTTGACGACCAGAAAGACCCCAAGAGGGCATCCATTATGTCGAGGGTCCAACCGTTGACGACGGCGCGGCGGCCGTGCGCCCTGTCGCGGAATCCAACGGGATCATGTATTTCCCCTACGCCTTTCCCAAGTCGCTGTATCAAGCGCCAGCGTCCAACGCTGTGTTGGGGATGGTTGCCAACTATCAATCTGGCCCGGCGATCTACAAATATCTGATGACAGAGAAAGGCGTCAAAACGGTCGCCTTTATTGCCGCAAACGAATCTGACCCCCTGAGCCAGCGCGACGGCGGGGTTGAGGCTGCAACCGCTTTGGGGCTGGAGGTTGTTTCATCGAATGTGACCTATCAGGTGGACACCACCGATTTTACGCCCGTTTTGACACCGGTCATGCGCTCGCGTCCTGATCTGTTGGTATTGTCCGGCGTTTCACCTGCGAATGCACCACAGTTGATCCGTTCTGCGCGGGAACTGGGATTTGAGGGCGTGATTTCGACCGAGACGGCGCAGGATTCAGGTGTTCTGGCCGAAGGGGCTGGGGATCTGGCAAATGGCTTTATCTCGGTCGGGGGTGCATCCACGCCCGAGCTCGCGTCGCCTATGATGAAAGAGTTTGTGCAGCGCTACACAGATATGTTCGGTGAATACAACGACGAGTCCAACACCAAGGTTTATGCTTTGGAGTATATTCTGGAAACGCTGAAGGCGGACCCGTCAGCGATCGACAATGTGGATGCGTTCCAAACAACAATGGACACGTTTGAGGCCCCGAACCCATACATGAACGGCGATGCAAAGCTGCGGTATGTGGGCATGTCTTCGTTCGGCCAACGGCGCCAGGTTGCGGTGCCATTGGTGGTCAACGTCTATCAGGACGGCGCGTTTGAAACGTTGTTCGTTGCTGAAGTCGACTAAACCTCCCCTTCTGCTTTTGCACCTCGCCTGAGCAGAACCTTTCCTGGGCCACACTGGCCCAGGACTTTTCCACGAAAGAAAGCCGACATGGAACAGATACTGGCCAATGGTGTCTATCTGGGGTCCCAATACGCGATGATCGCGCTTGGTCTGACCCTGATTTTCGCCCTGATGAACGTTCTCAATTTTGCCCATGGGCAGATGTATGTGATCGGCGGTTTCGTCACCTACACATTTTACGGCCAATGGGGTGTGCCGTTCGTTTTGGCGCTGGTCATGTCCTGCGTTACCTTGGCGATCCTTGGGGCGCTGATTGAAAAGTATCTCTTTGCGCCTGTGATCAAGGGATCGGCCCGCGAAGAAAGCACGATGCTGCTTGCCGCGGGGATTGCGTTCTTTCTGGATGCGCTGATCCTGATTGTTTTTGGCGAAAAGCAGCGCGGCGTGCCCAAGATTATCGACGGTGTTTTCAACTATGATTTCAAGCTGATCATGCCGTATGACCGCATTTTGATCTGTGTTCTGGCGATCCTGTCGATCGTCGCCTTCATTGGCCTGATGCAATACACCAAGACAGGTCGTGCGCTACGCGCATTGGCCCAAGACCGCACCGCCGCCCAGTTGATGGGCGTGAATGTGGACCGCTATTCCATGATCGGCTTTGCGTTGGGTGCGATGCTGGCGGGGCTAGTGGGCGGCCTGCTGGTCACCATTACTGGGGTAAACCTTGGCATGGGCGGACCCACGTCAATCAAGGCGTTCATGATGGTCATGATTGGCGGTGCTGGCGTGATTTCTGGCGCGATCTGGGGTGGGATCATTCTGGGCTTTATGGAGGCCATCGGCCTCGCGGTTCTCTATCAATATGGGGACATCACGTATCTGCTGATTTTCGTCTCACTGATGATTTTCCTCGCCATCCGGCCTCAGGGTCTGATGGGCAAGCCGTGGGGTTGAGCGGATGATGGGATTTACGACTAAACAACTGGTTGGCGTCGGTGTCTTTCTGCTGGCCGTCTTTGTCGGCGTGCCGCTGATGATCAATGCGACGGGGCGTTGGGATTTCTACTTTACCCTGACCTCGGTCGCGCTGTTGGCCATCGCCAGCGCGGGTGTCTGGCTGACGTTTTACATTGGCCGCATCAACATCGGCCAAGGGGCATTTGCATTGATCGGGGCCTATGTGTCTGCGGTTTTGGTGGTTAAAGCCGGATGGTCCTTTTGGGTATCGCTGCCAGCAGCCGGGTTGTTTGCCGGATTGGTCGCCGTGCTGATTGGCCTGCCGATCCTGCGGTTGCGCGGCGTCTATTTCGCGATGATCACGCTGGTTCTGACCCAGGTGGTGACGCTGACGGCCCTGGCGCTGCCGATAACAAACGGAGCCAAAGGCATTTCGAACATCCCGCTTCCGTCGGGCGTGTCGGTCTTTGGCATCCCGCTGATCCCGGATTTCGGCGCAATGGAGAATACCAAACTGGCCTTTTACCTGACGGCCTGCATTCTGATGGTCGTGACCTATGCCGCCCTGTATCGGTTGGTGAATTCGCGCCTTGGGCATCTGTGCCGGTCGATGCAGCAAAACGAAGAACTTGCCAGTTCTATCGGTGTGAATATCGCCCACATCCGCATTGTGATCTTTGCGATTTCAAGCTTTTTCGGTGGCATCGGGGGGGCGATGTTCGGCTCAATCGCGCAGTCGGTTTACCCCTCGACCTTTGTGGTCGCGGATTCCGTCAACTTTATGCTGAACTGCTTTCTCGGTGGTCTTGGCTATGTCTTTGGTCCGATGCTCGGCACGCTGGTTCTGTACTTTGGGTGGGACCTGCTGTTTGAGATCGGGAAATATCAGATGTTGGTCTATTCAACGATCCTGATCGCCGTGATCCGCTTTCTTCCTAATGGGTTGCTGAGCGTGCGATTTGGCAAAGGGGACACAAAATGAGCCCTCTTATCCAAGTCAAAAACGTCACCAAGAAATACGGTGGTTTGACCGCGAACAATAGCATCAGCTTTGATGTGGCCGAGAATGAAATCCTGTCGGTGATCGGTCCAAACGGTGCGGGGAAATCCACGCTGTTCAAGATGATCTCATCCTTTACGCCCACCACATCCGGCGAAGTGCTGTATCGCGGCGAACGTATTTCGAACCTGAAACCCCACGTCGTTGCGCGCAAAGGCGTTGTGCGGACATTCCAAGAGACGACGAATTTCAAAAGCATGACGGTGCGCGAAAGCGTTGTGGTGCCGCAGCACTTGCGGGCCAAGGCATCGCTGGCCGGGTATTTCTGGGGCTCCAAGACCGCCAAGGAAGACGTGTCAGCCTTTGGCAAATACGCCGATGAGTTGTTGGAGTTCCTCGGCATGTCCGAGATCGCGCATGAGCTGGCCAGCAATCTGCCCCAAGGCAACTTGCGGGCGCTTGGGATCGCCATTGGTTTGGCAACCGATCCCAAAGTGTTGCTGTTGGATGAACCCTTTGCGGGCATGAACCATGATGAGACGATGAACATGGTCAATCTGGTGCGCTCTGTCCGCGATGAACGGGGTGTGACGGTGATGTTGGTGGAGCACGACATGCCCGCCGTCATGAACATCTCGGATCGGATCGTGGTGTTGAACTTTGGCGAAAAGATCGCCGAGGGCACGCCGACCGAAATCCAAAACAATGAAAAAGTCATCGAGGCCTATCTGGGCAGCGCCGACGATGAGATCGGGATGTAAACCATGACTGCTATGTTGGATTTCAAAGATGTCGAACTGTACTATGACCATGTTTATGCGCTGAAAGGGGTCTCGCTCAGCGTGACGCAAGGCGAAACTGTGGCGCTGATCGGGGCCAATGGCGCGGGCAAGTCGTCGATCCTGCGTGCCATCACGGGGCTGGCGAAACCTACGAGCGGCTCTGTCACATTTGAAGGGGCGCGTGTGGACGGCACCGATCCGTCTGCCATCGTCAAGCGCGGCATCGCCATGGTGCCCGAGGGGCGGCGTGTGTTCCCGTTCATGTCGGTCAAAGACAACCTGATGATGGGCGCCTTTACCCGCACCGATAAGGCCGAGATTCAGGCCACGCTGGACAGCATTCTCACCCGTTTTCCCCGCCTCAAGGAACGGTATTCGCAGGCGGCGGGCACCTTGTCGGGGGGCGAGCAGCAGATGATGGTGATTGGGCGTGCGTTGATGGCCAAACCCAAGTTGTTGTTGCTGGATGAGCCCAGTCTTGGCATCGCGCCCAAGCTGGTGCAGGACATCGCCCGTTCTATCGTCGCCATCAACCGCGATGAGGGGGTTTCTGTGTTACTGGTCGAACAGAACTCGCGCATGGCGCTGAGCATTTCGCACCGCGCCTATGCCATGGCGACGGGCAATGTTGTTATCGAAGGCAATTCCAAAGAGCTGTTGCACGACGACCGGATCAAGGCCGCCTATCTTGGCGGTGAGGTGTGATTTGACATGAAAATTCTGATTATCAACCCCAACACGACCGCCTCTATGACTGACAAAATCGCGACGGCGGCGCGCGCTGTTGCCCGCCCCGACACAGAGATTGTGGCCGCCAGTTCACAAGACGGCCCCGCCAGCATTCAGGGCTTTTTGGATGTCGCAACCTGTGTGCCTGGATTGCTGAACGAAGTCGCGCAGCACACGGACGTCGAGGCCATCGTCATCGCCTGTTTTGACGACACCGGCCTTGATGCGGTGCGCACATTGGTCCCCGTTCCCGTTCTTGGCATTGGGGAGGCTGCGTATCATGCGGCCAGTATGGTCGCGAACAAATTCAGCGTGATCACAACCCTGTCGCGGTCGGTGCCGGGTCTGGAAAACAATCTTTTGCGGTATGGGCTTGCCCAGAAATGCGCCCGTGTGCGCGCAACTGAAATCCCGGTGCTCAAGCTTGAAGAGGGCGACCCGGCGACGCTGGACAAAATTCGGTCAGAAATTGCGGTGGCGATAGTACAGGACCAAGCCGAAGCAATTGTTCTTGGATGCGCTGGTATGGCCGATCTGATGGCGGACCTGAGTGCCGAGTTTGGTTTGCCTGTCATCGATGGGGTGGCTGCGGGTATCACATTTGCAGAGGCGTTGGTGCGCAACAAGCTTAGCACCTCGAAAATCGGCGCGTATTCCAACACTTAGAGCCGGTGCCGTGGGGTTGGGTAACTGATCAGATTTGACGGCTGGCGGTCGCCTTGAGGCGTTCAAAAATGGGATTGTGAGGCAGTCGCAACACGGTCCCGTTTTGCCGACACGCAGCCTGGCCGGGATAAAGAAGCATCGTGGATGACGGTCCACGATGCCCCTTTTTGTTTGTAGTGTGCGCGCTGAAAACTCAGCCGCCCTGATTGCGTTGCAGGTTTGTCAGCACCTGATCAATCGAGAAGCTGGCGGGTTCCTGACGCGGTGGGTAGTCGATGAAGGTTTCGAGGAACTTGCCCACAAAGACCTGTGCCGGGACCAGCAGGTACAGGCGTTCAAACCGCCATTGGACATAGGCCGCGGCCTCTTCCTGTGCGCGTTCAAACGGATCGCTGTAGAGGTCGATCAGTTTTGGCACCCGCAGCGGGACAAAGGGTTCTTCCCAGACATCGAAGCCTTCGGCGCGTTGTTCAGCAAAGACCAGTTTCCAGCGGCCATAGCGCAGATTCACCAGATCGCCGCCATCAGAGAAGTAAAAGAACTCTTTGCGCGGTCCCTCGTCTGTTTCGCCTTTGAAGTAGGGCATGAAGTCATAGCCATCGAGGTGGACCCCTTCGTTGCCCTCGCCGAATTGAGATCCGGTGAGCATCTTTTCCTTCATGTCAGGATCACCCGAGGCCGACATGAAGGTGGGGAACCAATCGAGGTGGCTGATGATCTGGTTGGACTTGCGCCCCGGTTCAATGACACCGGGCCATTTGATCATCATTGGAACGCGATAGCCGCCTTCCCAATTGTCGTTCTTTTCGCCCTTGAAGGGCGTGGTGCCGCCATCGGGCCACGAGAACACCTCGGCTCCGTTGTCGGTGGAATACATCACCACGGTATTGTCGGCGATGCCCAGCTCTTCGAGCTTATCGAGCATTTCGCCCACCATGCCGTCATGTTCAACCATGCCATCGGGGTAAATGCCCAGACCTGTCACGCCTTCGCTTTCGGGTTTCAGGTGTGTGTTGATGTGCATTCGGGTGGTGTTGTACCACAGGAAGAAGGGTTTATCCTGTTCGACCGCACGTCCCATAAAGTCGATGGCGCCTGCGGTGACCTCTTCGTCGATGGTTTCCATCCGCTTGCGGGTCAGCGGTCCGGTGTCTTCGACCGTGCCATCAGACGAGGATTTAATCACCCCGCGCGGACCGAAGTTTTTGCGAAACTCGGGGTCTGTGGGATAGTCGACGCTTTCGGGTTCTTCCTCGGCATTCAAGTGGTAGAGATTGCCAAAGAATTCATCAAAGCCGTGGTTCGTCGGCAGATGTTCATCCCGGTCGCCCAAATGATTCTTACCGTATTGGCCGGTCATGTACCCTTTGGATTTCATGTATTCGGCGATGGTCGGATCTTTCTCAGACATCCCCTCTTTGGCGCCGGGCAGACCCACCTTGAGCAGGCCGGTGCGAAAGCCGCTTTGCCCCGTCACAAAGGAGGCGCGCCCGGCGGTGCAGGATTGTTCACCGTAACCGTGGGTGAACAGCATGCCTTCGTTGGCGATACGGTCAATGTTGGGGGTTTCATAGCCCATCATGCCCTGATTGTAGGCCGAGATGTTCCAGAGCCCGACGTCATCGCCCCAAATGATCAGGTAATTCATCGGTTTGTCCTGGGCCATTGCGGGCACAGCACAGGCCAGCCCTAACACGCTGGCGAGCATCGTTCGTTTAAAGTGTTTCATTCCAGGTATTTCACTCCCTCAAAAATTGAGTTCGAAATCTGGGCCGGTCGTATCGTGCAAAAGCCACGGCCCGGTTCAATGGGAACACTATATCCACGAATGACGCGCATGAGAGAAAAATCTCAACCGTTGGAACAGCTGAGCGGAAAACCCTCAAGTGGCGGAATTTTCACCCTAGACGCGGTTTGATAAGTCCAGTTTGCCCCCTTTTACAGAGACAGCCGGTTTGGAACGCCCGGTTCCCCTTGCTCTTGGACAAAAGATGTTGCACCACATGCGGGTTCAGACCCCGCATTTGGGGCAGAGGATAAGGGCGAGAAGCATGACCGACGGATCGATCGATAGTAACGCAAAACCCACCGAAGAGATCTCGGTCCGTGAGGTGTTTGGCATTGACACAAATATGACCATCAAGGGTTTCGCGGAGCGTTCCGACCGTGTGCCTGAGATCGATCATACGTACAAATTTGACGCCGACACCACGATGGCGATCTTGGCGGGTTTCTCGCACAACCGCCGCGTCATGGTGCAGGGTTACCACGGCACGGGTAAATCGACCCACATCGAACAAGTTGCGGCGCGCCTGAACTGGCCATCGGTTCGTGTGAACCTTGATAGCCACATTTCCCGGATCGACCTGATCGGTAAAGACGCGATCAAACTGCGAGATGGTGTTCAGGTGACCGAATTCCACGAGGGCATCCTGCCGTGGGCGCTGCGCAACCCTGTTGCGATCGTGTTTGATGAATATGATGCGGGCCGTGCGGACGTGATGTTCGTGATCCAGCGTGTTCTGGAGCATGACGGCAAGCTGACCCTGATGGATCAGAACGAAATCATCACGCCGAACCCGAACTTCCGTCTGTTTGCCACGGCCAACACCGTTGGTTTGGGCGATACAACCGGTCTGTACCACGGCACCCAGCAGATCAACCAAGCCCAGATGGACCGTTGGTCGCTGGTCGCAACGTTGAACTATCTGAGCCATGATGCGGAAACCATGATCGTTCTGTCCAAGGCACCGCATTACAACACCGCCGAGGGTCGCAAGATCGTGGGCCAGATGGTGACGGTTGCGGATCTGACGCGGACTGCGTTCATGAATGGCGATCTGTCGACCGTCATGTCACCCCGGACCGTGATCAACTGGGCGCAAAACGCCGAGATCTTCCGCGATGTGGGCTATGCGTTCCGTCTGTCATTCCTGAACAAATGTGACGAGCTGGAGCGCCAGACCGTTGCTGAGTTCTATCAGCGGTGTTTCGATCAGGAACTGCCTGAAAGTGCCGCAAGCACGAGCATGGGGTGACGATCAAAGGGCTCATATTAGCTTTTGCCCTTTTACCATTTGGGGCTCTGTCTACCAATGCAGCGACAGAGCCTAAAGCTTTGCCTCCAAGTGGGATCCTCCCTATCAAAGAAAGCTTCCTGCGGAACGACAAGACATTCTTGATCCGCAGGTGTTACTCTTTCACGATGGCGATAACAGCGTATCAGCAAATTATGAGATCGAATCCGGTCCATGGCCGCAATCCAAATGCGGGTCAGAGTTTGAACTGGGTCTCTGTTTCGGGTTCATTTGAAAAGTTTTCGGATGATGCACTCGACGCAAAGATAGACGACCCCCTAATGTTTATGGGGCAGTACATGGACGCATTTGGACCAATCGAAGTGCCGACCAGCATTATTGAGACGCCCTTGTACATCTCGGACAAGGATACGTGCCTAGACGAAAATGGGAATGGCCAATGAAAAAACCCAACGACAACCCCGCCGATCCGTTCAAGAAAGCCTTGGCCGAAGCGACCAAGGTGATGGCCAATGATCCCGAGCTGAGCGTCAGCTATACGGTTGATCCCTCGGGGGTGTCTGGCGATTCCATGCGCTTGCCGCAGGTGTCGCGCCGGATGACCCGTGACGAGGTTCTGTTGGCGCGCGGCACGGCGGACGCTTTGGCGTTGCAACGCAAGTACCACAATGAACAGACGCACAACCGCTATGCCCCTCCCGGTGACATGGCGCGTGATCTCTATGAGGCGATGGAAACCGCCCGGTGCGAGGCGATGGGTGCGCGCGATATGCCCGGCACCGCCAGCAACATCGACGTGAAAATCACCCACGAGGCGCTGCGTCGGGGCTATGATCAGGTCAAGCAGCCCTCTGAGGCGCCGCTGCCCGTCGCAGCCGGGTATCTGATCCGTCATCTGGCCACGGGGCGTGATTTGCCGCGCGGGGCGGATAACGTGATGAACCTGTGGCGTGGGTTTATCGAAGAGCAGGCCGGCGGCACGCTGGAAAACCTGCAGGATATCCTGAACGATCAGGCTGAGTTTGCCAAATTCGCCCGTCAGGTCATTGATGATCTGGGCTATGGCGACCAGTTGGGCGAAGACCCCGACGAGCTGGACGAAGATCAGCAGGACGAGGCCGAAGACGACGCCGAAGAGCAGCCCGATCCCGATAGCACCGGGGATGATCAGCAAGACGATCAGGACGCGGATGCCAACCCTGAGCAATCACAGGAAGAGCAGCAGGATCAGCAGCAGGCCCAAGTCTCGATGGATGAGATGGCCGATCAGGAGATGGGCGAGGAGACCGAAATGCCCGAGGGTGAGGCCCCGATGGAGCCCCCTGCCCCGGCGCCTGTGTCTGATGCCGATCCTGAGTATGCGGTTTATCTGGGCGAGCATGACGAAGAGATTGCCGCCGAGGATCTGGCGGAACCTGCGGAACTGGAACGCCTGCGGGCCTATCTGGATCAACAGCTTGAGCCGTTGAAGGGCGCAGTGTCGCGTCTGGCCAACAAGTTGCAGCGCCGCTTGCAGGCGCAGCAGAACCGGTCTTGGGAATTCGATCAGGAAGAGGGTATCTTGGATGCCGGGCGTCTGGCGCGGGTTGTTGCCAACCCAACCACCCCGCTGAGTTTCAAGATCGAGCGCGACACGGAATTCCGCGACACGGTTGTGACGCTGCTGCTGGATAACTCTGGCTCGATGCGGGGTCGTCCGATCTCGATTGCGGCGATTTGTGCGGATGTTCTGGCGCGCACGCTGGAGCGGTGCAACGTCAAGGTCGAGATCCTGGGCTTTACCACGCGGGCGTGGAAAGGCGGACAAGCGCGTGAGGCGTGGCTGAACGATGGCCGTCCACAAACGCCGGGCCGTCTGAACGATCTGCGTCACATCATCTATAAGCGCGCCGATGCGCCATGGCGTCGGGTGCGGCCTAATCTGGGTCTGATGATGAAAGAGGGCCTGTTGAAGGAAAACATCGACGGTGAGGCGCTGGAATGGGCGCACCGCAGGATGATTGCGCGTCAGGAACAGCGCAAGATTCTGATGGTGATTTCCGATGGTGCGCCGGTCGATGACTCCACCCTGTCGGTGAACCCGGCCAACTATCTGGAAAAGCACCTGCGCGATGTGATCGCCATGGTCGAAAAGCGCAAACAGGTAGAGCTGTTGGCGATTGGGATCGGCCACGACGTGACCCGCTATTATGACCGCGCGGTGACGATTACGGATGTGGAACAGCTGGCCGGTGCGATGACCGAGCAGTTGGCGGCCTTGTTCGACAGCGACCCGCGCGCCCGTGCGCGTGTAATGGGGATGCGCAACGTCGGCTGATCGTTGGATCAGTTTGGAGATTTAGAAACGGCTCGCATGTTTGCGGGCCGTTTTTTTTGTGGTCCCTGCTTTTGGGATTGCGTGATTATCCGGCTGGACATTTGCCAGCCTGCCGCCCACTTTTCGGCCAACACATCGCATTGCAAAAGACGAGGCCCGTATGTTCCAGACCTTTGAAGTGACCGCACGCCCGGAACAGGGCCCCCCTCGGTTAGAGGCGTTGCGGGGTGAGTTGACGACTGAGGGCTTGGACGGGTTCTTGATCCCGCGCGCAGATGCGCATCAGGGGGAATATGTCGCGGCGCATGATGAGCGGCTGAGCTGGTTGACCGGCTTTACCGGATCTGCCGGGTTTTGTGTGGCGCTGCGGGATATCGCGGGGGTGTTCATCGACGGGCGGTATCGGACGCAGGTCAAGGATCAGGTCGCGGATGTGTACACGCCGGTGCCATGGCCTGATGTGACGCTGACCGCGTGGTTAAAGACCCAACTGCCACAAGGCGGTCGTGTGGGCTTTGACCCGTGGCTGCACAGCGCGGGGCAGATCAAGGCGGCGCGGGCAGATCTGGACGGGACCGGGATCGAGCTGGTGGATTGCGCCAATCTGGTGGATCGGGTCTGGGCGGATCAACCGGCGCCTCCGATGGAACCGGCCAAGGCGCATCCGCTTGAATTTTCGGGCGAAAGTGCGGCTGACAAGTGTGCCCGGTTGGGGCGGGATCTACGCGAGGCGGGACATGCGGCTGCCGTGATCACATTGCCGGATTCGATCATGTGGTTGTTGAATATTCGCGGTGCAGATATTCCGCGCAATCCCGTGGCGCATGGGTTTGCGATCCTGCATGCGGATGGGCAGGTTGATTTGTTTATGGACCCTTCGAAACTAGAGGGGTTGGGCGATCATTTAGGCGCAACGGTACGTGTGCATGCGCCAGATCAGTTTCTGGGCGCGGTTGAGGCGCTTGAGGGCAATGTACGGGTTGATATGGGCACGGTGCCAGACATCGTCGCAACCCAGCTGAGCGGGCGGATTGATGACGCAGGCGACCCCTGCGCGCTGCCCAAAGCGCGCAAGAACGCCGCCGAGATTGCAGGCTCAGCCGCGGCGCATCTGCGCGATGGGGCGGCCTTGGTCGAGGTGTTGGCGTGGCTGGATCAACAGCCTGTCGGCTCGATCAGTGAGACACAGGTCGTGTCGCATCTAGAGGCCTGTCGTCGGGTCGATAATGCCTTGCAGGACATCAGCTTTGAGACCATTGCCGGGACCGGACCCAACGGCGCGATCATGCATTATCGCGTGACCGAGGAAACCGACAGCACCTTGCAGGATGGGCATTTGTTGGTGCTGGACAGTGGCGGCCAATATCTGGATGGCACCACGGATGTGACGCGTACCGTGGCGATTGGCGAAGTTGGCGATGCAGAAAAGCGCGCCTTTACCCGCGTTCTGAAAGGCATGATTTCCCTGTCGATGTTGCAATGGCCGGTTGGCTTGGCGGGGCGTGATATCGAATGCATCGCGCGTGCGCCGCTGTGGGCTGCGGGGCAGGATTTCAACCATGGGGTTGGCCATGGGGTTGGCGCCTATCTAAGCGTCCATGAGGGACCGCAACGGTTGGCGCGCACCAGTCACGTGCCGCTAGAGCCGGGCATGATTTTGTCAAACGAACCGGGGTATTACCGTGAAGGGGCGTTTGGGATCCGCATCGAAAACCTTGTTGTGGTGCAAGAGGCCCCGACCTTGGCCGAAGCAGACCCGGAACGCGCCATGTTGAACTGGCAAACACTGACCTTTGCCCCCATTGACCGCCGGCTCATCGTCGTAGATACATTGACCTTCTCGGAGCGCAGCTGGCTGAATGACTATCATCGTCAGGTTGCGGAACACATCGGACCAAGGGTCGGCGCTGACACACGCATGTGGTTGGATGCCGCAACCGCTCCGATTTGACACCGGGGTGTTACAGGACGGGGCGACAAGACAGCCCACGCGAATTGTTGGGGAAGGTATCGAAATGACGGATCACATCAAGATTTACAAAGCAGACGGCAAATGGGCTGTTCGTTCAGGCGGCGCAATTCTGGGCGAAAGTTCCAATGCGTTGGAGCTGCGGGAAGGCGATCTTGAACCGGTTATCTATTTTCCACGCGCAGACATCGCGATGGCGTTTTTGGATCAGTCCGACAAGACCAGCCATTGCCCGCACAAGGGCGATGCCACCTATTATTCGATCGTGAACATGTCATCCGTCACCAAAGACGCGGTGTGGAGCTATGAGAACCCGATTGAGGCCGTCTCTGAGATCAAGGGCTACCTTGCCTTTGTCACCGGGGATTCGGTCAAGGTTGAGCGTCTGTAAGACGCGTTTACAGTATTGAGACGTTGCAAAGGGCCCCTCTTGTGGGGCCTTTTCTTTTGATAGCCGGGATTACGAGTGTTCTTCGGCGGCGGTGGCGGCCAGCGCGCGGTTGTAGGCTTTGAGTGCGTCGATGTGGTAGAGCACGCCGACAATGCGCTCGTTGTGTTCGCCCTCGTGGACGACCACCGGGATAAAGGGGATATCGGCGCGATCAAAATAGGGCATCGCCGCCTCGAGGGAGGATTGCGCTTCGACGCAGAGGCCTTGTTCAATGAGCGCCTCACAGTCTTTTAACGGGGCGCAGCGGGGATCTTTGAGATCCCGCATCACGGATGAGGCGCGCAGCATCGCCAAGAGATAGGCTTGTGGCCCGGCGGCCAGATGGATGCCCCGGCGTTCGAGCTGTGTCAGGAAGAACGAACGATCCACCAGGCGTGAGGCCAGCGCGGTGGACATGGACACCGACACCATGACCGCAAGACCGATCTGCCAATCGCCGGTCAGTTCAAACACGATCAGTGTGGTTGAAATGGGCGCGCCCAGCACGGCGGCGGCCACGGCCCCCATTCCGGCGTAGGCATAGAGCGCATGGGTGCCCGACACATCCGGCAGGACGCTGGTGGCGATCAGACCAAAGGCCAGCCCGGACAGTGCCCCAACCATCAAGGCAGGCGAGAACACCCCGCCCCCCATGCGCCCACCAAAGGTGATGGCGACGGCGATGGTTTTGAGAACGGCAAAGACGATGGCGTTGTGCAGGGCGATCTCGCCACTCAGCGCAAGCGCCGTGGTTTCATAGCCAACCCCGATGATGTGGGGAAACCAGATTGCGACGGCGCCCAGCATGACCCCGGAAATCGCCGGGCGCAGCCAGCGGGGCAGCGAAAAGCGATCCATAAAGTGGTTGCCGATGTCTTCGGCCCAAAAGATGGAGCGCATCAGCACAACGGCGATCACACCGCACACCAGTCCCAGCAACAGGAACGCAGGCAGTTCGACGTAGAATTGCAGTGATCCCGGCGTGTCGAGCGAGAATTCGGCAACATCGCCGTGATGCAGGCGGTTGATGACGGTTCCCGCCACGGCGGCAATCACGATCGGAGCGAAGGCGTGCACCGCAAAGTGGCGCAACACCACCTCGAGCGCGAAGAGCGCACCGGCGATGGGGGCGTTGAAACTGGCGGAGACCGCGGCGGCGACAGCGCAGCCCAACAGGTCGCGCCCGGTGATGCCATCAGCGTGAATGCGATTGCTGACCCATGTGGACACCACACCGGCCAGATGCACAACCGGCCCTTCGCGACCAGACGAGCCGCCAGAGCTGAGCGTGATCAACGAGGCAAACATCGAGGCGATCCCGGCTTTGATCTCGACCCGGCCATCGTTCAGCGCCGCGCCTTCGATCACATCCGCCGGGGCGCGGACGCGGGCGTCTTCGGTAAAATGATGCAGGATCAGCCCGACCAGCAGACCACCCAGCGTGGGAATGATCAGGATCCAGTACCACGGCAATTGTTCGGCAAAACTGTGGATGAACTGGACATCCTCGGTACCGTAGAGCGTGGATTGCAGCGCGTTGATGCCCATCCGAAAGAACAGCGCGGCAAAGCCCGCGACGATCCCGATCAGCAAAGCGATGAACCAGAATTGGATCTGGCTTGGGCCGCGATGACGCAATATGCGCCAGCCGTCCTTGCACGCCGCAATGGCTTGGCCAAGTTGTTGGGACAGGACGGAACGTGTTGATTGGGTCATTTCGAGCTCGAAGTCGCTTAATCCTGTGTAAGCGAGGCCATGCAAACAAAAAAGCGGGTTTCTGGAAAAGACGGTGTACTCACTAAGAAGTGCGCTGTTTGGGCCGAAAATTACGCCTTGAGCAGCGACCGGGCGGCGGCGCGGGCCTCTTTCGTGATGGTATCGCCTGCAACCATGCGCGCGATTTCATCGACACGTTCGGTTTTGGACAGCGGCACCACCGTCGACAGGGTCATGCCATCTTGGATCTGTTTTTGAACCCGCCAGTGGTGCGCACCTTGGGCGGCAACCTGCGGGGAGTGGGTCACCACCAGCACCTGACCGCCATCGGCCAGCGCCGCCAGTCTGCGGCCAACGGCATCAGCCGTCGCGCCCCCGACCCCACGGTCGATTTCGTCAAAGATCATGGTGTGATCGCTGTCGTCCCCGGTCAGGCAGACCTTGAGCGCCAAGAGAAAGCGGCTGAGTTCCCCGCCCGAGGCGATTTTGTTCAACGGGCCCGCTGGTGCGCCGGGGTTGGTGGCAACGGTAAAGGCCACAACATCGCGCCCTTCGGGGCCTGCATCACCGGGGGTGATCTGCGTCTCAAACACCGCGCGTTCCATTTTCAACGGCGCGAGTTCGGCCATCACGGCCTGATCCAACTGGCCAGCAAATTGGTACCGGGTGTCAGTCAGGCGTTGGGCACAGGTGTCATAGTGGGCTTCGGCAGCCGATAGGGCCGCCATTTGATCGGCCAAATTCACATCGCCTGCATCCAGCGCGTTCAGTTTGACGCGCAACCCTTCGGCAAAGCCGCCCAATTCATCCGCCAGCACATCGTATTTGCGGGCCAAGGCGCGAATGGCAAACAGGCGTTCTTCGACCATCTCAAGTTCGGCTGGGTTAAGCTCTAACGCGTTCAGGCAGTGTTCAACGCCGCCCTGCGCTTCGCCCAGTTCGATCATGGCGCGGCCCAACGCCACGATTGGTGCCTCGAGCTGGCCCGCCGCCTCGGCAGAGACGCCTTCGAGCCAGCGCAGCGCATCGCCCATGGCCCCTTCGGCCCCATCCCCGCCCAGCAGGTGAAAGGCGCGGACCACATCATCGCGGATCTTTTCAGCGCCCTGCATCGTGCGGCGGCGCATATCCAATTCTTCGTCTTCGCCGGGCTGCGGGTCGAGCTGATCCAGTTCGGCCACCGCGTGGCGCAGGAACTCTTCTTCGGCGCGCACCGCATCAAGGGCGGCTTTGGTCTGATCTACGGTTTTGCGGGCTTTGCCCATGGCAACCCACGCCTGACGCACCTCGACCAATTGATCCTCGACGGAGGCAAATTCATCCAGCATGGCGCGGTGGCCACGGGGGTTTAGCAGGCCGCGATCATCGTGTTGGCCATGCAGTTCAATCAAGGTTTCGGACAGGGCACGCAGCACTTCGCCGGAACAGCGTCGATCATTCACCCATGCGGTTTTGCGGCCCTCGGCAGTGTTGACCCGTCGCAGGATCAATTCCTCGCCCCCCGGCAATCCAGCCTCGGCGAGAATGTCGTGGGCTGGGTGGCCCTCGGGCAGGTCAAATTCGGCGACGACTTCGCCTTGGGCAGCGCCGGTTCGAACCAGTTCGGCCCGGCCCCGCCAGCCCAGAACAAACCCCAGACTGTCGAGCAAAATGGATTTGCCTGCGCCCGTTTCGCCTGTCAGCACGTTCAGACCCGGCTGGAAGGTGAGGTCCAGCCGATCAATGATGAGCATGTCGCGAATATCAAGTGCACGCAGCATGAAATGCCTCAAGCCTTTCGGGGGACACCCGGCGCCTTACAGCCACTGGCCTTTGACCGACTGACGATAAATCTGGCTGAGCCAATTGTTACCGCGGTCTCTCATTTTCAGACCCTGCGCTGTCAACAGTTTGTAGGCATCCCCGTACCATTCCGAAGACTGGTAGTTGTAGCCAAGAATAGCGCCGGCGGTCTGCGCCTCGTTCACCAAGCCCAGAGACAGATACCCTTCGACCAAGCGATACAGTGCTTCGGGCGTGTGCGAGGTGGTTTGGAAATCTTCGACAACCACACGGAACCGGTTGATGGCGGCGGTATAGTGCTGCTTGCGCAGATAATAACGGCCGATTTCCATTTCCTTGCCTGCCAGATGGTCAAAGGCGAGGTCAAATTTCAGGATCGCGGATGTCGCATATTCGCTGTCGGGATAGACCTCGATCACGGTGCGCAGGGATTGCAGCGCCTGAAAGGTCAGACCCTGATCGCGGCCGACTTCGTCAATCTGGTCATAATAGCTGAGCGCCAGCAGATACTGCGCATAAGCGGCATCTTCGTCAGCGGGATAGAAATCGATAAAGCGCTGCGCGGCGGCGCGGCTTTCGGGATAGTCTTTGCCGCTGTGGCTGGCAAATGCCTGCATGATCAGGGCCCGCTTGGCCCAATTGGAATAGGGATACAGGCGCTCGATCTCGGAGAAATAGTACACGGCATCTTTGGTCCGTGTCTGCGACAGTTCAAATTCGCCACGCTCAAAGATTTGTTCGGCGGTGTACCCTTCGAGGTTCTGGCTTCGATCTGCGCTGCCTCTGAATCCGCCGCCGTCACAAGCCGCGAGAAATGCGGAAAGAGTGATTGCGCAAACCAGTTTGACGCCTGCCCTGCTGCTGATCATACGCCTATCCTTGTCGTCATACCTTTTGGGGAACATTGCCCCCGGATTGGGCTTTGGTCTAGCACATTAATTTCTGCTGCAAAACGCCTTAAAAGCCACTGCGGTCATTAAGGCGCAAGGATCAGGCCACGCGAGGGATTTCGGCCCAGACCAAACCCTGACCTGGCATCCGTGCGGCCATGTCTGGGGTACATTCCACAGGGCGCACCGCACCGGGTGTTTCAAACAGGGCGCGCAGCAAAGTGTTGGTCAGGGAATGTCCGGCCCGTTCGCCGACATAACGGCCCAACAGTGGACCACCGGCCAGTGCCAAATCACCCAATGCATCCAACATCTTATGACGAACCGCCTCGTCCGAGTGACGCAGACCACCGGGGCTGAGCACCTCGCCGTCGTCGACAACAACGGCGTTTTCAAAGGTGCCACCAAGCGCCAGACCTTGGGCGCGCATCGCGTCCACATCCGACAAATTACAGAACGTGCGACTGTCGCTGAGTTCACGTGCGAAGCTGCCGTTGCGCATATCAAGACGCTTGGCCTGTGTGCCGATAGCTGCATCGGTAAAGGAGATGTGAAATTCGATCTCAAACTGATCCGCAGGCAACAAGGTTGCACGTGCGCCGTCTTTTTCAACGGTGACGGGCTTTAGCACCTGATAGGCCAGAATCGGAGCCGCCTGAGTGCGCACGCCGTGTTTCATGATTCCGCGCAAGAACGGAACCGAGGAGCCGTCCATAATCGGCACTTCGGGGCCGCTGATTTCGATCAGTGCGTTGTGAACGCCGCATCCTGCAAGGGCCGCCATGATGTGTTCAACGGTCGAAACCGAAACACCTGAGTCATTCACCAGTCGGGTGCACAGGGGCGAGCGTTCTACCAAGTGGTAGAGCGCTGGGATCATTGCGCCGCGTCCATCGATGTCTGTTCGTTTGAACCAGATTCCGTGACCTGCCGAAGCGGGACGCAAAACCATTTTCACAGGGCGGCCGCTGTGCAGACCAACCCCAACGAAGGGAACCGATGTTTTGAGCGTATTTTGCAATGGGTGCCTCGTGAGACAATTTACGACCTCTGTGAGCCGCGTTGACACTGAGTTAAGGGGTCCGTTCGTTACGCTCAACTCAATCTTTGTAACCGAATGAAACATGAATGTGACAACTCGGCAAAACTTCGCTCAGGGCTTATTAACCAACTGTAATAAAAACAAAAAAGACCGCCCAAAGGCAGCCTTTTAAGTCAACAATGTGACCGCTATCAGTTCGCTTGGCGACGCAAGAAGGCGGGAATTTCGATACGGTCCTGCTCTGGATCGCTTTCCTCGTACTGAGGTGCCGTTGCGTCAGCCTGGCGCATCATCGGTTGATGACGTGCGGGGGCTGCCGCCTGAGCGGGTGTATCTGCCGCGTGGCCGGTCATGCGATCGATCAAACGGTTGAACCCGGAACGGGAGGGTTTGCCGTGGGCGTCAGTGTGTGCCTGCTGTCCCTGCTGCGGGGCAGAGGGCACTTTTTGCACGGCGGCCTGAAGACGCTGCGCGGCTTCGGGGGATACGGTGCCGGGGGCTGGCGCGCGCGGTGCAACGAATGTTTCGACCTCGGGCTCCATCATCTGGTGTTGTTGTTGCTGTGGCTCAGGCGCGAACTGCTGTGGCTGATACGCTGGCATTGGCAAGCCATCGTCACCCATAGGCTCCTGATCGAGGGGTTCAAAGATGTCTTCGCCCAGATCCTGTGCGGCGACTTCTTCGACACCCATGCCCGAGAACAGGCTTAGCTCTTCGGCCACTTCGGCTGTCTGTACCATCGCGGGCTGCTCAAGTGTCAGCGGTGCGGCGGCAGGTGCGGGTGCCGGCTGAACTTCTTCGGCTGCAACTTTCTGCTTGAGCGGTGCGGACATTGGGCGACGGGGGGCTGGCATGTCGCCAACCATTTCCGACGCTTCGATACCGGTGGCAACAACGCTGACGCGCATCATGCCTTCCATGTTGGTGTCCAAAGTCGAGCCAACGATGATATTCGCCTCTGGGTCCACTTCTTCGCGGATGCGGTTGGCGGCTTCGTCCAGTTCGAACAAGGTCAGGTCGTGCGAGCCGGTGATGTTGATCAGAACACCACGTGCGCCGCTGAGGCTGATTTCGTCCAGCAACGGGTTGGCAATCGCCTTTTCGGCGGCCTGTGTGGCGCGATCTTCGCCTTCGCCCTCGCCCGTACCCATCATCGCTTTGCCCATCTCATCCATGACAGAACGAACGTCAGCAAAGTCGAGGTTGATCAGGCCGGGGCGGACCATCAGATCGGTCACACCTTTGACGCCCTGATACAGAACATCATCGGCCATGGAGAATGCCTCGGTGAAGGTGGTTTTTTCGTTCGCCAACCGGAACAGGTTCTGGTTGGGAATGATGATCAGCGTATCGACGACCTTTTGCAGCGCTTCAACGCCGTCTTCGGCCTGACGCATCCGCTTGGCACCTTCGAACTGAAACGGCTTGGTGACAACACCAACGGTCAGAACGCCCAGTTCCCGCGCCGCTTGCGCGATGATGGGGGCTGCGCCGGTTCCGGTGCCACCGCCCATACCAGCGGTGATAAAGCACATGTGCGCGCCCGCCAGATGGTCAACGATCTGTTCAATGCTTTCTTCGGCAGCTGCGGCCCCAACGGAGGCACGCGCGCCGGCGCCCAACCCTTCGGTGACTTTTACGCCAAGCTGCACCCGGCTGTCCGAGCGGCTTTGCTGCAACGCCTGCGCGTCTGTGTTGGCCACGACGAAATCAACGCCGTCCAACTCTTTCTCGATCATATTGTTGACGGCATTACCGCCAGCCCCGCCGACCCCAAACACGGTAATCCGAGGTTTCAAGTCGTCCTGTCCGGGCATCGAAAGGTTCAATGTCATGCTCTGTCCGCCTGTTTTAGCGCCTGCACGGCGCGTGTTTTTATTACCTATCCACAGATATCTTACCGATCACGGCGTCAAACGTCACGCCAAAAACGCAAAAACGCCACAAAATATGGAAGTTTTCTATCCCAATCTGCGGGATTTCGCCGGTCTGCGCAGATCTAGCGTAAATTCAAGAAGCGGGCACAACACACGCCAACACCCCGCTGGAAACACCGGGTGATTTTCTTAACTTTCGCTTTGGGGACCTGCTCGGCCCGAATGGCACCTCTTTTGCGAGCGCCTGTTGAAAAAGTATATCACGTCACACACCCACTGTCACCACAGGACGGTGAATTTGACGTTCTTTATTTCTAATTAATACACCCAGAGCGCGAGCCGCCTGCCCCCGCCCTGTGGGGCCAAACTTACCAATTGTCGCGGAACCATTTGACGGCGCGCTTGAGCGAGCGGGCCGGGTACCTGTCGACCGTGATTTCAAAATCCCACCATTCATCCTGTGGATGCGCCGCAAACAAGCTGAGGCCTACAGCGCTGGAAAAACCGGGGCCAGTTGCCGATTGCGGCAGGCCGTGGACGCGTAAGGGGCGGCCCAGTCGGACACGTTGCCCCAGAATGCGGCTTGCCAGCCCGTCCAGCCCCATGATTTGGCTGCCACCCCCGGTCAACACAATCTGCTGACTGGGAAGGTGCTCAAATCCAGCGGCGTCCAGACGCGCGCGGACCTCTTCGAGGATCTCTTCGACGCGGGGACGCATGATGCCGATCAGCTCTGCCCGGCTTACGGTGCGCCGGTCGTGCTCCCAATCACCTGTGTCGCCGCCGATGTCGATCATATCGCGATCATCAGCGCCGGTGGCATGGACCCCGCCGCAGAAGGTTTTGATCCGCTCCGCATTGGCCATCGGCACGCCCAGGCCCATCGAAATATCGCTGGTGACGTGATCGCCGCCCATGCGCACACTGTCCGCATAGATCATGTGTTTCTTCATAAAGATCGACACCGAAGTCGATCCGCCGCCCATGTCGATACAGGCCGCGCCGAGTTCCTGTTCGTCTTCGACCAGCGCCGAAATGCCCGAAACATAGGCCGAGGAGGCGATGCCTGCCAATTCCAGATCACAGCGCTTGATGCAGTGGATCAGGTTCTGGATCGAGGCCCCATCGACGGTCAGCATATGCATGTCCACCGACAGCGACTGCCCCAACTGACCGCGTGGATCAATCAGGCCCGAACGGTTATCCAGCGCAAAGTTCACCGGCTGGGCGTGCAGCACCTCGCGCCCCGCCCCGTATTCCGGCACGTCGCAGGCATTCAGCACTCGGCCGATTTCGGCTTCGGTCACGACCTGCGTTTCCAATTCGACCTCGGCATCCAGACCGTAAGAACGGGGGTTTGCGCCTGAAAAACAGGCAATCACGTGGTCAACACGGATTTCCGCCATTTTCTGCGCTGCCTGCAGGGCGGTGCGGATGGCGCGTTCGGTTTCCTGCATGGCGGTGACTTCGCCAAATTGCACGCCGCGCGAACGGGTGGTGGCCGCGCCAATCACCCGAAACCCGGTCTGCCCGGCCATGGAACCAATCGAGTTGTCTTCGCTGAGGCGCGAGGTGCCATCAAAGCGCAAAACAAGGCAGGCAATCTTGGAACTGCCCACATCCAGAATAGCCACCACACCGCGCTGCATCGCCTGTTGACGCATCTGCCGCATGGCACGCTGAGACTGATAGAGATCCGTCATCATATCGTTACTGCCCAACCCCACCTGTTTTTCTGATCCGCCACCATTCTTCGACGGCGTTTTCGGTCATTCTAATCGTTGGTCGTGCGCCGATCCGCATGTCGACCACAGCAACGTCACGATCCAGCAAATCCTGCACTTCGCTGACGGCCAGCACGCGTTCCAGTGCCTGTACTGCCCGGTCGGTGGGCAACATGATGCGTTGGCCCCGGTCCAGGACCACATCCCACCGCCGGTTTCCCATCCGCTGCAATCCGCGCAGACGCTTGCCCAACGGCTGCGACGCGCGCAGCAGGGCCAGCGCCTCTTCGACTGCTTCGTCAGCGCCACCGCCAACAATCAAGGGCAGATCAGCGCGCGACGCGCGCGTCGGTATATCATCGACATGAGCGCCGGTGTGATCCAGAATTTCGATCCCATCACGAGTTCGCCACACAACGACGGGTTGGCGTTCAATCACATCGACCTGCAAAATCCCGCCGGGACGAACGCGTACCGCAGCCGTTTTGACCGGCGCGAGACCGGTGATGACATCGCGGATCTGTTCGACGTCGAGATCAAAAGAGCTGACGGGGAAATCCAATGGCACAACTTCGCGGATGTCTTCGGCCAGGTTCTGCCCTGCCCCGTCGATGGCCATGAGGTTGACCATGAATTCGGGGTGTTCTTGAATAGAGGCGCGGATATCACCCACAAAGGCGTCCAGTGCATCGCGGCGTTTTTCGCTGGCGAGAAAGCCGCTGCCGATTGCAAAGACCAGACAAAAGGGAATGCCGATGCGCAATCCAAGGCGAATGCCCGGTGTCAGCATCCAACGCTGCACGCGATAACTTAGCCGCGAGGGAGCCGGGTCAGAGCGTTTGCCGGGGGTCTTGGCCAAACCACCTGCATTCAAACGAAAACGCGCGCGGCTTTCGTCAGTGGCGTTGGCATTTTCACCGCTTTCAAATTCTGCGTCTGTCTTTGCGAGGTCGCGGGACCCAAAAAACCCACGCGGAACTAGGCTAAACCGTTTCAACGATGGCACGAGGCGTCCTCCACCATCCAGGCGCACAACTGGCCGAATGTCATGCCAAGCTCACCGGCCTGTTCAGGCACCAGCGAGGTTGGGGTCATGCCGGGTTGTGTGTTTGTTTCAAGCAGATACAGACCAGCCGCGCCGCGGGCTTCATCCCAGCGGAAATCGGTTCGGCTGGCACCGCGACATCCCAGAACCTGATGCGCGCGCAGGGCGTAATCAAGGCAGAGATCAAAGATATCCTGCGGGATGTTGGCAGGGATTTCGTGACGCGATCCACCGGGGGCATATTTTGCCTCGTAGTCATACCAGCCGTCTACGAAAATTTCGGTCACGGACACGGGCTTGTCGCCCACCACCGTGGTGGTCAGCTCGCGGCCCGGCACATAGGTTTCCACCATGACTTCGGCGGGCATGTGCGGTTCCAGCTTGGGCGGGCCATTGGCGGCCTCGTGTACGATATAGATCCCGACCGAGGACCCTTCGCTGTTTGGTTTCACCACATAGGGTGGGTCCAGAACATGGCTTTCTTCGACCAGATGTTTTTCGACAATGACGCTGTCGGCAACCGGCAGGCCCGCGGCACGAAACGCTTCTTTAGAGCGCTGTTTGTCCATCGCCAGCGCAGAGGCCAAAACACCAGAATGGGTATAGGGCAGTCCCAGCCATTCCAGCATGCCCTGCACACAGCCGTCTTCACCCCAACGGCCATGCAGCGCGTTGAACACAACGTCCGGTTTGATTTCCTGTAGTCGGGCATAAAGATCTGGTCCAGCATCCAGCTCGACCACTTCAAACCCTTCTCCCCGCAAAGCGGTTGCGCATTCGCGCCCACTGGACAGAGACACCTCGCGTTCAGCAGAGGGTCCGCCCATTAAAACCGCCACTTTAGGGGGTGTCCCGCTCGACTGACCCACGACAAGTGCCTCAATGTCCCCGGGCCTTATTTTGCTGGCCCGTCTGGTTTATTTTCCCTCTTACCGCGCCCTGAAAATCGTGCCTGTCGGGTCTTGCGGTTGGGGTATTATTTGGTTTGCGGATCACCGACCCGCATGATTTCCCACTCTAGCTTGATCCCGCTGGAATCGTAAACCTTTTTTCGCACCTCTTCGCCGAGCTGTTCCAGATCTGCAGCAGTCGCATCCCCGGTATTGATCATGAAGTTGGAGTGCTTTTCGCTCATCTGTGCGCCGCCCTTGCGTGCGCCGCGTAGGCCAGCGTCGTCGATCACCTTCCACGCCTTGAGGTCATGCACGTCATCCGCGTGTCCGGTTGACGAGAACCCGGCCGGGTTGCGGAACGTTGATCCGGCGCTGCGGTCTTTGGTCGGCTGGGTGTCGTTTCGCTTTTGCAGCTGCGCCTCCATCCGGGTGTGCAGCGTGTGCGGGTCACCTGCTGGGGCTTTGAACGTGGCCGAGACCAAGACCGCGCCGTCGGGAAACTCGGTTTGGCGGTATTGGAACGACAGGTCATTGGGGCCGAGGGTGCGCAGGTCGCCGTCGCGGGTGACGATTGTCGCTGTCTGAAACACGTCAGCGGTGTAGAGCCCATAGCAGCCTGCATTCATCCGCACCGCACCGCCGATAGAACCGGGAATTGTGCGCAGGAAGGTCAGGTCCAGCCCCGCATCTGCGGCCTTGCGCGCCACATGCGCATCCAGCGCCGCCGCGCCTGCGGTGACGGTTTCACCGTCAATGTCGATCCCGTTGAAGCCGCGCCCCAGTCGGATCACCACGGCGCGCAACCCACCATCGCGCACGATCAGGTTGGAGCCGACCCCCATCGGAAAGACGGCGATGTCTTTGGGAAGTTGGCGCAGAAAGGATTGCAGGTCTGCCACGTCTGCGGGTTGGAACAGATAGTCCGCCGGGCCACCGACACGCATCCACGTCAGGTCTGACAGGTCCCGGTTTGGGGTCAGTTTTCCGCGCACCTCTGGCAGGTTCAAAAGAGTATCTGACGTCATGTTGCTCTGCCTCGCGATCAATCAGTATTGGGGGGAGTGGTACTGTAGAAATCCCGTTTGTTAAAGACCCCTGCCCGGCCAGTTTTAGGACTGTTTCCGGCGTCGAATTGTTCCCCAGATACAGCCTGCTCCGGCGGCCAGACCGTAAACCAGATGCACTTGTAGCGTGACGCCAATGACGACCAGAACGATATCGTGATCCTCAGTGTACACCCGATAAAAGATCCAGCCCAAACCGGCCAACCAAAAGACAGTGCCAGCCCACAGACCTTTTTTACGGTTTGTCCGTGCGAGCCAGAAAAACGCGGCAAACCAAGCAAAAATAGCCAAAAAAGGGACGAGAAAAAAGAGGAGCGGCCCCAAAGTCTCCATCATTTAGACATGCCCCGCAGCCACCGGACCAAGTATATCACCGGCCAGCGCAAAATCCACATGCCAGCGAGCAGTACCACTAGGCCAACCCAAGGGCCATTTTCGTAGGTGACATAGCCGACCAGCGGGATGCCGATTGCGATCAGCACATAAGCGCGGCGCCAATGATTGTCTTTGCTTGGGGTCATCGCCAAGACATTGGCCACCACGGCCCAAACACAGGCAAGGATCAGCGAGAGGGTCACAGGTCGGCCTCGTCCATAGGAAGATCGGGCGTTTCGCGTCCGGTCCATTTGCGCGCATAATAAAGCAGCGGGTTACGGAACATCGACACAAAGGCAACAAAAGCGCCGACCCCGACCATCCATCCGAATTGATAGCCCAGCATCCCGATCAGCACCGGGGCCAGCGCCAGCAGGATGCTGCCCGGCAGGAATTGGTGCCGCATCGGTACCATCGCCACACAGGTCGCGGCCAAAACCCACAAGGATGCCAGGAGAATGGCCAGATTCATGCGGTTAGTCCTTGAGACGTGCAGGCAGGGCATTGGCCCATGCGCTGATGGTACCGGCACCGAGACAGACAACCATATCGCCCGGTTGCGCCTTTTCGCGCACCAGTTTTTCAAGGTCATCCTCGGTCATCAGGGCGCTGGCCTGACGGTGGCCGTGGCGGATCAACCCGGCGACCAAAGCATCGCGATCAGCCCCTTCGATGTGATCTTCACCCGCGGCGAATACCTCGGCGATGGCGACCACGTCGGCCTCGTTAAAGCAGGCACAGAAATCTTCGAACAGGTTGGACAGGCGGGAATAGCGGTGCGGTTGGTGGACCGCGATCACGCGCCCTTCGGTGGCTTGACGCGCGGCTTTGAGCACGGCGGCGATTTCAACCGGGTGGTGGCCGTAGTCATCAATGATGGTCACGCCGTTGATTTCACCGACTTTGGTAAAGCGGCGGTTGACGCCGCCAAAGTTGGCAAGCGCTTCGCGGATTTCATCGGCCTTCATGCCGAGATGACGGGCCACGGCCACGGCTGACAGAGCGTTCGAGACGTTGTGATCACCGGGCATCGGCAGGGTGCAACCTTCGATCACCAGATCTTCGTGATGCAGGTGAATGTCGAAATGCGCGACGCCCTTCTTATAGGTCAGGTTCACGGCCCGCACGTCGGCCTGTGCATTGAACCCATAGGTGCGCACGCGGCGGTCTGAAATCCGCCCGACCAGAGCCTGCACTTCGGCGTGGTCTGTGCAGCAAACGGCCAGACCGTAGAACGGCAGGTTCGAGACGAATTCATAGAACCCTTCGCGCAATTTGTCGAAATCGCCCCAGTGTTCCATGTGTTCGGGGTCAATATTGGTGACGATGGCAATGGTGGCGGGCAAGCGGTTGAAAGAGCCGTCGGATTCATCGGCCTCGACCACCATCCATTCGCCCTGCCCCATACGCGCATTCGAGCCATAGGCGTGAATGATGCCGCCGTTGATCACGGTCGGGTCAAAGCCCCCAGCGACCATCAGTTCTGCCATCATCGTGGTTGTGGTGGTTTTGCCGTGCGTTCCGGCAATCGCAATGTTGGATTTCAGGCGCATCAGCTCGGCCAGCATATCGGCCCGGCGCACCACTGGCAGGCCCTGCGTGCGGGCGCCATCCAATTCGGGGTTGCCCGGTTTGATAGCGGTAGACACCACAACAACAGCCGCCCCATCCAGATTGTCGACCGACTGGCCAACAAAGATCCGTGCCCCCAGCTCGCCCAAACGGTCGGTGATTTTCGACGCTTTGAGGTCCGAGCCCTGCACTTGGTAACCGAGGTTCAGCAACACTTCGGCGATGCCCGACATCCCAATGCCGCCAATGCCGACAAAATGGATCGCGCCAACATCGGTGGGCAGTTTGGTTGCAGGGGTCATGCGGTTTCCTCTTGGGCCAGATCTTGGACGAGTGAGACCAGACGCGCCGTCGCATCCGGGACACCGACGCTAAGAGCGGCGTTGGACATCTGCAAAGCAGCGTTTGGGTTGGTTAGAACTGCGGTGATTTGCTCTGCGAGCGCTTTAGAGTTAAGGGCGCGTTCGGGGATCATGATCGCGGCGTTGGCTTCGACCAAGCCACGGGCGTTGGCAGTTTGGTGATCCCCTGTCGCTGCGGCGTAGGGGATCAGGATCGACGGGCGGCCAATGATGGAAATGTCCGCGACGCTAGAGGCCCCTGCCCGGCTGATCACCAGTTGGGCCTCGGACATGCGGCGCGGCACATCCTGAAAGAAGGGTTTCACATCTGCGCTGATGCCGTGATCCGCATAAAAGGCGGTGACGCGTTCGCGGTCTTCTTCGCGGGCCTGGTGGGCCACGCGCACATATTGGCGCAGACCTGTGGGGAGGTTTGCAACCGCTTCGGGCACAACATCGCTGAGGATACGGGCGCCTTGGCTGCCGCCCATCACGAGGATGGACATCGGATAGTCACCGGGCGTGATATACCCGGCCCCTGCGCGCTCCAACACTGCGGCGCGCACGGGATTGCCGACATATCCGGCCTCGACCCCGTCGGGGACATCTGTTGGCCACGTGCCGCAGGCCACGCCCGCGACGCGTTTGGCGAAGAGTTTGTTCACCTTGCCCAAAACACCGTTTTGTTCGTGGATCATCCGGGGCAGTTTCATCAGCGTAGCGGCACCCAGCGCGGGGATGGACGGGTATCCGCCAAAGCCCACCACCACATCGGGTTTGTCGCGAAAGAACTGCCATGCCATGCCTGCGATGCCAGCAATGATACGTGGTGCAACCATAGCCTTGGCCAAGACCCCACCGCGCGCAAAGGTTGCGCTGGAGGTTTCAACGATTTCGGTCGTGTGGGGAAAGCCGCCGGTGTAGCGGGCGCCGCGTGCGTCCGTGGACAGGCGCACCCGCCAGCCTTGTTTCAACATTGCTTCGGCCAGCGCCTGCGCCGGGAACATATGTCCGCCGGTGCCGCCTGCCGCAATCAACAGATATTTCTGCTTCATCGTTCCTGCCTAGATTATCCGCGTCCGCGGAGGAAATCGCCCAATTCGCCCTGTGGCCGTGTTCGCGTAAAGGCCAACAACATCCCAAGCCCGATGCCGCCCGCAATCAGTGACGAGCCACCATAGCTAACAAAGGGCAAAGTCATGCCTTTGGCGGGCAACAGACGGACCGCGACGCCCATGTTGATCATCGCCTGAACCCCGAACATGCAGGCCAGACCCGTTCCGGCCAACCGAATGAACAGATCGCGCTCGCGCATCAGCCGCAACAGCGAGCGCACCACAACCAAAGCATAGAGCAGGATGATGATCAGCACTAGAACGAGGCCGTATTCTTCGGCGGCGACGGCCACGATGAAATCGGTGTGTGCATCGGGCAGCGACCATTTCACCTGCCCCTCGCCAACGCCAACGCCGAACAGACCACCTTCGCGGATCGCGTTGGTGGCATAGCCAAGTTGAGTGGTGGGATCGACATCGGGGTTCAGGAACCCATCAATGCGGCGCGCAAAGTGTTCTGAGCTGGAATAGGCGACCATGCCGCCCATCACCACCACACCCGCCATGGCAACCAGCAACAGCATCGGGGCCCCGGCGACGAAATACATCACGCCCCAGCCAAACAGAACAAGACTGGCCTGACCAAAATCAGGCTGCATCACCAGCATCGCCACAATCGCCATGCACAGCGCAAAGGACCACAGCTTGCCCGGCGGACCGTTGATTTCCTGGCTCGAGGCAAACAGCCAAGCCGCGACAACCACAAAGCCGGGTTTCAAAAATTCAGAGGGCTGCAACGAGGCAAAGCCAAGCGAATACCACCGCACGGCCCCTTTGCCGAAATCAGTGCCAAGGACGGGCAGCAGCGCCAGCGCAATAAAGGAGACCAAAAAACCCAAAACGGCCAGACGGCGCACCAGAACGGGCGACATCATCGAAGTAAACAGCATCGCCAGCAAAGCAACGCCGCCAAAGAACGCCTGACGTTCTACATAGTGAAACGGGTCAAAGTTGTTACGTGACGCCAAGGGGGGCGATGCCGCAAGCCCCAAGAGCAACCCAATGCCAAACAGGATCAACACGCAGGACATGGTCAATTTGTCCAGAGTCCGCCACCATTTTGGAAGAACAGGTTCGCCGCCCCGATCAGGAACCACGCCATAGACCATCTCAGTCATGGGAATACCGCCACTATCTGCCTCGTAAAACGCCCCGTTATCGGGATCTGTTTGCGACTCTACAGACAAAAGTGGAATCAGGCCAGCCTCTTCCTCTTGCCATTGGCGGCAATCCGCGCCACGGGAGGGGCATGCAATTTGACACGATCATATTAGGTGCAGGTGCCGCAGGCACGATGTGCGCGAGCCGCTGTTCGGGACGGGTTTTGGTGTTGGACCATGCCAAGGCGCCGGGCGAGAAAATCCGTATTTCCGGCGGTGGGCGGTGCAATTTCACCAATATGTATGCAGGCGCGAGTAATTTCCTGTCCCAGAACCCGCATTTTTGTAAATCGGCCATGGCGCGCTATACGCAGTGGGACTTTGTTGAGCTGGTTGATCGCTATGGCATTGACTGGCACGAAAAGACGCTGGGCCAGTTGTTCTGCGATGGATCCGCAAAACAGATCGTTTCAATGTTGTTGTCGGAAATGGACAAAGCCGGGGCTGAGCTGTGGTTGCTGAGTTCGATGAAGAGCCTGCGCAAAACCGACGGTGGCTTTACGCTGGAGGTTGAGCGCGAGGGCAAGCGGGTCACCGTGACCTGCCGCAATCTGGTGGTCGCCTCGGGGGGCAAGTCCATTCCCAAAATGGGCGCGACGGGCCTTGCCTATGATATCGCGCGACAGTTTGATTTGCCGGTGATCGACACCCATCCGGGATTGGTGCCGTTCACCTTTTCCGAGGATCGGTTCAAACCGTTGGCGGGCATTGCCCTGCCTGCCCGCTTGTCTAATGCGCGCACATCCTTTGATGAGGCGTTGCTGTTCACCCATCGTGGATTGTCAGGCCCGTCCGTGTTGCAGATTTCGTCTTATTGGCACGAGGGTGAGACGGTTTCAGTCAACCTGATCCCAGAAATGGGTCTGTTCGAAAAGCTGCGCGAGCAGCGTCAGATCAGCGGGCGCAAGGATCTGGTGACCGTTTTGGCCCATCACCTGCCCGGCCGATTGGTTGAACATCTGCGGGTCGAATTCGACATCAAAGGCAAGCTGGCGGATCAATCTGACGTGAAATTACAGGCCCTGTGCGACCAGATGAGCAATTGGGACCTGATCCCGTCCGGCACCGAAGGCTATCGCACCGCCGAGGTCACTTTGGGTGGTATCGACACCAACGCGCTTTCGTCCAAAACGATGGAAGCCAAGACAGTGCCCGGCCTGTTTGTGATCGGCGAAGCGGTGGATGTCACGGGCTGGCTCGGCGGGTTCAATTTCCAATGGGCCTGGGCGTCGGGACATGCGGCGGGAACCGCAATCGCGGCGCGGTAACCTCTGAAAATCAGAGGAAACTCTCTCTTTAATTCTGTTTTTGATATGTCGCGTGGTCTGTCACACCTGCACATGCATCCCAAAACAAAGAGAAAGAGCCCGCATGCCAGCACTAACTGTCAAAGACTTGCGTGAGGCCAAAGGCAAGCGCCAATTGGCCTATGTGCAGGTCGCCCGCGAAGAAGAGGCGATAGCTGCCGCCGAGGCCGGGATGGATATGATCGGCACCGCGTTTATCCCTGAACGCGCCCATTTTGCCAAAGCCGCTCAGGGCGCGCATTTTCAGTTTGGTCTGCCTTGGGGCAAGCACGCCGATGCCACCGAGGCACTGCGCGATGCGATGGCTGCAATGCAGGCGGGGGCCCAATCAGTGTATTGCGGCATGAGTCCGGCGATTGTCGAAGTATTGGCCCGCGAAGGAGTTCCGGTGATTTGCCATGTGGGGCTTGTACCGCCCAAAGCCACGTGGACAGGCGGGTATCGGGCCGTGGGCAAAACCTTGGATCAGGCGCAGATGATCTGGCAACAGGTGCGTGATTTCGAGGCTGCCGGGGCCTTTGCCGTTGAGTTGGAGGTGGTCCCGGCCAATTTGGCGGGCGAGATCACCAAACGCACCTCTATGCTGACCGTTTCGCTGGGATCAGGTGGGGATTGCGACGTGCAATATCTGTTTTCGGCTGATCTGCTGGGGGAAAATCGGGGGCACATACCGCGCCATGCCAAAGTGTATCGCAACTTTGCCGCTGAACGGGACCGGATGCAGGACGACCGCATCGCTGCCTATCGCGAGTACATCGCGGATGTGACCAGCGGCGCGTTTCCCGAAGCGGGACAGATCACCCAGATGGAAGATGAGGCTTTGGAGGATTTTCTGAGCAAGATCTGATCGCTTGCCCGTTTAGCCGGGCAAGCGCGCGCGCACCTCGTGCATGAAATCCTCGCCGCGTTGTTCGAAGTTGTCGTATTGATCGAAACTGGCGGCGGCGGGGGCCAACAGAACCGTCTCGCCCTCTTGTGCGTCGGCCATGGCGCGCTCGACGGCCTGTGCCATGGTGGTGCAGACTTCGGCTTCCATGTCGAGCTGAAGCGCAAAGGCGGCGGCTTCGCGACCGATGACATAGGCCTTGGTCACGGTGTCTTTGGCGGTGTTCAACGCGCTTAGCCCGCCCTCTTTTTCCAAGCCACCACAGATCCAGCGGATGCGTTTGAAGGCGCTGAGGGCTTTGACGGCGGAATCCACATTTGTGGCTTTGGAGTCGTTGACGTAGGTCACGCCGCCTGCTTCGGCGACGATCTGGCTGCGGTGTGGCAAGCCGGGGTATGTGTGCAAGGCGGCCTCGATCACGCGCGGCGCAAGGCCCAACGACCGACAGGCGGCATAGGCCGCGCAGGCGTTTTGGTGATTGTGTGCGCCCGGCAAGCCTTTGATCGCGCGCAGGTCAATGGATCCTGTCTGACGGCCCTTGCGATATTCGCTCAGGAACCCTTTTCGGGCAAACACCTGCCAGCCGGGGCCGGTGAGTTTGCGGTCCACGGAAATGCGGATCACCCGGTCATCGGTTGGCCCCTCGGACATCTGCCCGGCGAGGAACATCCCCTCGGGCTCGTCCACGCCAACGATGGCGCGATCTGGGCCGCCTTCGGCAAAGAGGCGGCGTTTTGCGGCGAAATAGCCGCCCATGCCCGCGTGGCGGTCTAAGTGATCGGGTGAGAGATTGGTGAACACGGCAATGTCGGGCGTCATCGAACGGGCCAGTTCGGTCTGATAGCTGCTGAGTTCCAGCACCACCACCGCGCCGTCTTCGGGAGGATCGATGTCGAGCACGCCGCGCCCAATGTTACCGGCCAGTTGCGAGGCGCGGTCGACCTCGGTCAGGATATGGTGGATCAGGGCGGCGGTGGTGGATTTGCCGTTGGACCCGGTCACGGCGATGACGCGCGGCAGGGTATCAAAGTTGTCCCAGCTGCTGTCCGCGAACGAGCGGAAGAACAACCCGATATCGTTGTCCACAGGCACGCCGGCATCCAATGCGGCCACAACCACGGGGTTGGGCGTTGGATAGAGATGCGGAATGCCCGGCGACACGATCAGCGTGGCAATATCTTCAAATGCCCCCTGCTTGCGCAGGTCTTTGCAAATGAAGCCTTCGTCCTCGGCGGTTTCGCGTGCGGCTGGGTTGTCATCCCAACAGATCGCGTGTGCGCCGCCGTCCCGCAGGCTGTGCGCGGTCGCAAGCCCGGATCGACCCAAACCCAAAACGGCCACGTTCTGGCCTGCAAATCCTTTGACCGGAATCATTCTGTCACCTTTGGCTCAGCGTTGTCTGTGAAAGTGGTAAAAGCCCTTAGCGGACTTTCAAAGTCGCAAGGCCAATTACGGCCAAGATCAACGAAATGATCCAGAACCGAATGACGATTGTGGGTTCGGCCCAGCCTTTTTTCTCGTAATGGTGGTGGATTGGCGCCATCAGGAACACGCGTTTGCCGGTGCGTTTGAAATAGAGCACTTGGATGATGACCGACAGAGCCTCGACCACAAAGAGGCCGCCAACGATGGCAAGTACCAGTTCGTGCTTTGTCGCAACTGCAATCGCGCCCAGAGCGCCCCCAAGAGCCAGCGATCCGGTATCGCCCATGAACACGGCCGCCGGAGGGGCGTTGTACCACAGGAAGCCCAAGCCACCGCCGAAGAGCGCGGCGGTAAAGATCAGGATTTCGCCGGTGCCAGCAACATAGTGAACATCGAGATATTCGCTAAAGTCGACGCGGCCAACCGCGTAGGCAATCACACCCAGGGTCGAGGCTGCGATCATCACAGGCATGATGGCAAGGCCGTCCAACCCATCGGTCAGGTTCACGGCATTGGCAGCCCCAACAACAACGCACACCGCGAAGGGGATGTAGAAATAGCCAAGATTGATCAGGGTATCTTTGAAAATCGGCATGGCCAGTTGGTTTTGCAGCGCGTCTGGGTGGTTGGCCGAGGCCCAGATGGCGGCAATAACGGCGATCAAAATACCCAGTAAAACCCGCACCTTACCCGGTACACCCTTGGTGTTTTGTTTGGACACTTTGGCGTAATCATCGGCAAAGCCAATCGCTGCGTAGCTGAGTGTCACGAACAACACCAGCCAGACAAACGGGTTGTCCAGACGCGCCCATAGCAAGGTTGCCGTCACCAAGGCGCCAACGATCAGCAAGCCGCCCATCGTGGGTGTGCCCGCTTTAACAAAATGGCCCTCGGGGCCATCATCGCGAATGGGCTGCCCTTTGCCTTGTTTGCGGCGCAAGACATTGATCAGCGGTTGACCAAAGATAAAGCCAAACAGCAATGCCGTCAGAAATGCCCCCCCTGCGCGGAAGGTGATATACCGAAAGAGATTCCAGAAATCCCCTCCGTCCGACAGTGCGGTCAACCAATAAAGCATGTCTGCCTTTCTTACTCGTCATCTTTGGGTCGGAACGCTTAGGCGCCCGAAGCGGGCCCGCCTTGACCCATTTTACGGATCGCGTCAACGATCCGCGCCAATTGCATGCTGAGAGAGCCCTTGGCCAGCACAATGTCGCCTGACTGTAGCAATTCGGGCACCTGTTGCGCCAGCTCCGCACTGGTTTCGGCCCAGATCCCGCGCTTGCCTGCCGGCAAAGCCGCGTGCAGCGCCTTCATCAGTGGGCCGATGCAGTGAATCACATCAACCTGTTGGACAGCTGGCAAATTTGCCAAGGCGCTGTGCAGCGCGAGCGCGTCAGGGCCCAGTTCTTTCATATCCCCAACGAACGCCACACGCCGCGCGCCCGTGGCCAAGCCCAGCACATCCAAAGCCGCGGCCATCGAGGTTGGGTTTGCGTTATAGCTGTCGTCCAGCAAGTCGATGTGACCCTTGGACAGGCTGATCAATTCGCGGGCACCGCGCCCTTTGAAAGGGGTCCAGCTGCCAAGACTTTGGGCTGCTTTGGTCAAATCCGCGCCAAGAGCGGCACAACTGGCCAAGGCCCCAAGGCCATTCATGGCAAAGTGTTGCCCTGCAGATTGGATCGAGAATTCCAGAGGCATCCCATTGGCCCGTGCGGCCGCGTTGGTCGTATCGCCAACAACTTCGACATCCACCAGCGTGTAATCCTGTGCGGCGCGTCCAAACCCGATGATCTGCGCGCCCAATCGTTTGGCCGTGGTAATCAGGATGTCAGCCTGATCGATATCGGCATTCAGGACTGCGATCCCGTCTGGTTCCAACCCGTCCAGAATGGCGGCCTTTTCGCGCGCGATCCCTTCGATGGAGTCAAATGCCTCGAGATGTGCGGCGGCGACGGTTGTGACCAGCGCCACATGGGGGCGCGCCAAACGCGCCAAGGGGGCGATTTCGCCCGGATGGTTCATGCCGATTTCGATGATCGCATATTCGGTGTCACGCGGCATCCGCGCCAAGGTCAGCGGCACGCCCCAATGGTTGTTATAGCTGGCGACACTGGCGTGGGTGCGCCCCTGGTCGCTTAGCACCCGCAACAACATCTCTTTGGTCGAGGTTTTGCCAACGCTTCCGGTTACGGCGACAACCCGCGCCGGACAACGCGCCCGCGCGGCGCGGCCCAGGGCCTCGAGCCCGGCGAGCACATCATCGACGATCAACAGTGGCGCATCTGCGGGTACATCATCGGGGATACGCGACACCAGCGCGGCCCCTGCCCCAGCTTTGAGCGCTTGGGCCACGAAATCATGACCGTCCCGTGCTGCTGTCAGCGCCACAAACAGGTCGCCCGGTTCAAGGGTACGTGTATCAATCGAGACGCCCGTTACGGACCAAGATCCCTGACTGTGTCCACCAGCGACGACGGTCGCATCAACGGCCTCGGCTGCGGTCCAGAGTGTCATGCGATCCCTCCATCCAAGGCGGCAACGGCGACGCTGGCTTGTTCAACGTCATCAAATGGCAGCACATCATCGCCAACGATCTGCCCGGTTTCGTGCCCTTTGCCCGCAATTAACAATGCATCACCTGGTTGAAGTGCGTCGACACCACGCAGGATCGCCTCGGCCCGGTCGCCCACTTCGGTGGCTTCGGGCGCGCCTGCCATGACGGCGGTACGGATCAGGCTTGGGTCTTCGGAGCGGGGGTTGTCGTCGGTCACGAACACCACATCAGCGTTGTCTGCAGCGGCTTGGCCCATCAACGGACGTTTGGTTGCATCGCGGTCCCCGCCTGCGCCAACGATAGCAATTAAGCGTCCCATCACATGAGGGCGCAGCGCCTTGAGCGCGGTGGATACAGCATCGGGGGTATGGGCGTAATCGACAAAGACGGCGGCCCCGTTTGAGCGGGTCGCGGCCAGTTGCATACGTCCACGCACCGTCAGGAGATGCGGCAGTGTCTCGAACACGCGCTCGGGATCTTCGCCGCCTGCGATGACCAGCCCACAAGCCAGCAAAACGTTTTCAGCCTGAAACCCGCCGATCAGGTTCAAACGGGTCTGGTGCACCTTACCTTGCCATGAAAAGCGCAGATCCTGCCCCGTCGCGTCAAAGCGCTGGTTCAGCAGGCTGAGATCCCCGACGCCCTGCCCGACGGTCAGAACCGTCTGACCACGGGCGGTGGCGATGGCGCGCATTTCGGCCCCCTTGGGATCGTCCAGATTGATCACGGCAGTACCATCCACGGGCAAAACCCGGCGGAACAGACCTGCTTTGGCGGCAAAATATGCCTCGAACGTGTCGTGATAGTCTAAGTGGTCTTGGGTGAAGTTCGAGAACCCGGCCGCAGCCAATTGAACGCCATCAAGGCGGCGCTGTTCTAAACCGTGGGACGAGGCTTCCATCGCGGCGTGGGTCACGCCCTGCGCGGCAGCCTCGGCCAAGCATCGGTGCAAGGTAATGGGTTCGGGGGTGGTATGGGCCAGTGGCGCGGTCCAGGATCCTTCGACGCCGGTGGTGCCCAGATTGACCGCATCGTGGCCCAGTTCGGTCCAGATCTGACGCACAAAGGTGGCGACAGAGGTTTTGCCGTTGGTGCCAGTCACTGCGATCATGGTCTGAGGCTGGGCGCCAAACCAGAGTGCGGCGGTATAGGCCAGCACCTGACGGGGATCTTGCACCACGATCAGCGCGGCATCGGACGCGGCCAGCTCAGCAGCGGCGATTTCAGCGCCTTTGCTGTCGGTCAGAATGGCGGTTGCCCCCATGCGCAAAGCATACTGGATGAACTCACCACCGTGGACACGTGTGCCCGGTAAGGCGGCGAACAAAAAGCCATCGCGCACATCACGGCTGTCTACGGCCATCCCTGTGATTTCGGGATCGCGGCCAGCACGTGCGGTCAGGGCCAGCTGGCTAAGTTTCTGTGCCGGTGTGCCCATGACGCCCCTGCCTGTTTGGTTAATTCGAAGTGAGCGTTATACCAGCCGTGACGCCGGGCTCAACCTGTGGACGCAACCCCAAGAGTGGCGCAATTCGACCGATCATTTCTGCGGCAACGGGAACAGCTGTCCAACCTGCTGTGCGGCGTTTTTCGCCGTAGGCGAGGATCGAGGGTTCATCCAACGTCACCACAAGCACATATTTGGGGTCGCTGGCCGGAAACAGAGTGGCGAAGGTCGCGATCACTTTGTTTTCGTAATACCCGCCTTTGGGCTTGGGTTTATCCGCCGTGCCGGTTTTGCCGCCCACTTGATATCCGGGGACTTCGCCAAAGCTGGCGGTGCCGTCAGTGACCACTTTGCGCAGCATCGCGCGTGCAGATTGCGCCGCCTCGGACGACATTACACGGGGGCCGTGCTGGGGGCCTTTTTGGCGCAGGATTGTTGGGCTGACATAATGGCCGCCGTTGGCAATTGCGGCGTATCCCGCAGCCAGATGCATTGGGCTGGTTGACAACCCGTGACCGTAGGAGATGGTCACGGTGCTCAGCTCGCCCCAGTTCTTGGGCATCAGAGGCTGGCCGCCTTTGGCCTCGACAATCTCAAACGGGGTTGGGTCAAACATGCCGAGGGAATTCAGAAACTCCTGCTGCCGCTTGGAGCCGATTTGCAGGGCCAGACGCCCAGTGCCCCGGTTCGAGCTTTTGACGATGATGTCCGCGACGCTGATTTTGCCGTAGTTCTTGTTTTTGAATTCGCCAATCGGGAAACGACCGATCCGCATCGGCCCGGAGGTGTCGATGATCGTGTTGGCATTCGCCAACCCCAGATCAACCGCCTGTGCCGCTGTAAAGATCTTGAACACAGACCCGAGTTCATAAACCCCCTGCACCGCGCGGTTAAACAGCGGGCTATCCGAGGGATCAAAGCCAGATGTGGGCGGGCGTGGGCGATCATTGGGATCAAATGCGGGCAGCGAGGCGACTGAGATCACCTCGCCCGTGTGTACGTCCATCAGAACCGAGGAGGCGCCTTTGGCGTTCATGATTTTCATGCCGCCCAGCAACACACGTTCACTGGCAGCCTGAACAGTCAGATCCAAAGACAGTTGCAGCGGTTTGCTGCCATTTGCAGGGTCGCGCAGATACCCGTCGAATTGACGTTCTACGCCGGCAACCCCAATAACCTCGGCGGCATTCACACCCTCTTTGCCAAAGCCCGCCCCGCCCATCACGTGCGACGCCAATTTACCGTTTGGATAGAGACGCATTTCGCGCGGGCCAAACAACAACCCGGGATCGCCGATATCGTGCACGGCTTGTTTTTGTTCGGGAGAGATCTTTTTCCGAATCCAGACAAATTTGCGTTTGCCGGTGAAATCCTTGATCAGACGCGCCTCTTCCAGATCAGGAAAGACCTGCGCAAGCCCTTTGGCAGCAGCGATTGGATCGACCATCAGCTGCGGTTGGGCATAGAGCGAATGGGTTTCGAAATTGGTCGCCAGAATACGCCCTTGGCGGTCGACGATATCCGCCCGTTGCGCGGCGATCATGGCCCCGGGGGCCGAGGCCAGAGGTTCGACAGGGACCGAAGTTGCCATCAAGCCCATACGCACGCCAACTACGACAAATGCACAGAGGAAAAAACCCCCAAGTACAAGCAAGCGCCCTTCGGCCCGAGCGCGAGCCCGGTCTTGCATATCATCATGCCGCTGGCGAATGTTTTCCTTTTCGATCAGGCCGGGGTTTTCACCTTTGGCCCGGGCATCCAAAATCCGCGCCAAGGGACGAAGTGGCGTTCGGATCATGGCAATTGCTCCTGAGACATGGTGGAGACATCAACGGGGTTGATGATTGGAATATCTGGCGCCTTTGGATAGGCGACCTCATCCACTCGGCCAAATTGATCCGGGCGCAGCGGCAAGAGACCCAAGCGATCAAAGTTCAGATCCGCCAGTTCGCGCAGCCGGTCGGGACGGTTCAAATACGCCCATTCGGCCCGCAATACGCTGAGCCGGACCTGCGCGGCACCAATCTGGCGCTGAAGGCGTTGCGTATCTTTCAACACTTCCTGTGTTTTATAGTTCTCTTGATAGGCCCAAAGCGCCAGCCCAAACACCGTCAGAGCAGTCAAAACGTAAATGACGCCCTTCATTTTAAGCTCTCCTTGAGCTGCGGCGTGCCGATGCTGCGCGCATCAACAGACCCTGCCGGAGCGTCCGTGCGAATACCCACCCGCAATTTTGCCGAGCGTGAGCGAGGGTTCTCTTCGAGCTCTTGATCATCCGGGCCAATCGCCTTGCGGGATTTGAGCGTAAATTGTGGTGCTTCTTCGATGATTTCGGGCGCATAACGGTTGGCGCGACCGGTTTTACCTGCGCGCGCCTGAAAGAACCGTTTGACCATGCGATCCTCGATCGAATGGAAGGTGACGACAGCCAGTTGCCCACCGGGTTTCAACGCGCGCTCAGCTGCCATGAGTCCCTGAAACAGCTCGTCATATTCTGCATTCACAGCGATGCGCAGCGCCTGAAAACTGCGGGTGGCCGGGTGTGACTGCCCGAACTTGGGGCGCGGCAAGCAGGATTCGATGATTTCGGTCAACCGTAGGGTTGTTGTGATCGGTGCAAGCGCGCGTTCGCGCACGATTGCCCGCGCGATGCGGCGGCTGGCGCGTTCTTCCCCGTAGTGAAACAGGATGTCGGCGATTGCCTCTTCGGTGGACTCGTTCACCAGATCAGCGGCGGACAGGCCATCCTGAGACATGCGCATGTCCAGTGGTCCGTCTTTCATAAAAGAAAACCCGCGCTCGGCCAGATCCAGCTGCATAGACGACACGCCCAAATCAAGCACGACACCGTCCAGGTCCTGTGCATATTCATCCATGCGAGAAAAGACGCCGGCCTGCATGACAAGTCGGTCGCCATATTCACCAGCCCAAGGCGCGGCCATTTCAAACGCCAGTGGATCGCGATCAACGCCAATGACGCGATCAGCCCCAGCGGCCAGCAATCCACGGGTATAGCCCCCGGCCCCAAAGGTGCCATCCAGCCAGACGCCGGAAACAGGGGCAACGGCGGCCAGCAAAGGGCGCAGCAGAACAGGGATGTGAGAGTCTGTATCAGGGCGGGCCGCAGCAGCCATACCGTTATGCGCCTCCTGCGCCATCTAGGAATGCCATTGGATCAAAGTCATCCGGCAGCTCATCGAGCCACTCTTCGGTCTGAGCCAATTCTTCAGTGTCGTAGGTTTCAGGCTTCCAGATCTGGAAGGTGTCACCGGCGGCGATGAAAAAGGCTTCGCCGCTGAGGTCGATCTTTTTGCGCAGCTTTGCGGGCAGAACCAGCCGCCCGGTTTCGTCTACTGTTGTAGGGTGCGATTGACCATGGAACATGCGTTGCAGCATTTTCCGCTCCATCGAGCCACGCGGCAAGGCGTCGATTTTATCATCAACCTCGTCGATGGCTTCCATGGTATAGCATTCAAGGAACTTGCGGCGATGATCACCATAGACAATGACCAATTCAGGGGCGTCGCCAGACTGCCAGTTCGGGTCTCCAGCCTCTAGAACACGGCGAAACGAGGCAGGAATTGACACCCTGCCCTTCGTATCGACCTTATTCTGGCTTTCGCCTCTGAACCTGCGCGCCAAAACGACTGTCCTTTCGTTGTGCGCTATCGCGTTTCTTTTTTTCGTCCCCAGAAATTAGAAACGGCGAGTTGATCTGCTGCCACTGATCAACTCGCCGCCTGATCCCGCTTTGCGGGGATGTCCGACTGCGCGCGCCACCTGGGGGGATGTCTGCTCGCTCGCGCGCCGGATCTCTTTGGTCTGATGAAAGCGAAGCGCCTGTATGAAACCTGCTTATTAGTGGTTGGGGTCGTTTGGTGCCCCTGTCGTCTCGTTCTCATCCGATGAACAAGGGATGCCATGGGAATTCATGGAAATCAACAGGAAATTGCCACACGACTCTGCATGGAGACCCCAAATATCGAAGGGTGCACCCGAAAACGGACTCGCAAGAGAATCAAGAGCACATCACCTAGAAGAAGGGATTTCCCAAGGCACAAGATATAGAATCAGATGGTGGAGGAGAAATAATTCCATGATTTCCCTAATATGCCCAAGCCAAACTAACGCAGGCCCAACTTTCGTCCAAATTTTGCGACCATCGCACCGAATCACTTCGAGAGATCTACGTTTAGCCCTCACAAAGCCCCTCATAGGACGCGCAAACAGGGGCGTCCCACGAAATCCCATTAACCTGTCCCATAAAATCCCACGCCTGCTTTCGCAGGGGCTTCAATGCAACTTTGGCCTTTGATGTGAGTCCCTGGCGCACCCCCGCTTTGTCTCTCGCGCACAACCCCAAACGCAACGACAGATCTGACCGCTTCAAGCGAAGCCAGCTACGCCATTAAACCTGAAGGTGAGCGTTCGCTTTCACTGCCCTGAGGGAACCCCAAGAAAATATGGCTCTGGGTGGGCCTCACGTTTTTGTGAAGCAATCTATGCACTTGCTGCATAGCGGCATTGAAGACGTTCCCCATTGTGCAACTGCAGCATTTGCCTATTTTCAGTCTCAAGAAAACGCCGCACCGACGCGGCACTGACGAGACGACGATAGGTTACGAACATGGCTGTCACCAGCGACTTCACCGCCGTAAAAGGCACTGCAAGCTTTGGCTTCTCTTCCGCGATCGAGGCCCTCAAAGTTCGCTTCATCCGCCACCGGATGTACCGTCAGACAGTGAACGAGCTGTCTGACCTGAGCACACGGGAATTGGCTGATCTGGGCCTGCACCGCTCAATGATCAAGCGCGTCGCGCAGCAAGCGGCCAGCGAATACACCGCGCGCTAAGCGCACCGAAACAAGAGATCAGGCCCTCTCTCCTCCTCCCTGAGGGTCTGTAAAACGCGGCGACATCCTCCTCCTCCCTGATGTCGCCGCACAAAATACCGGGTTCAAACCCGGATCGCAGATACATCCAGACCTCTCCTCCTCCCTGGTCTGGATGTTGAAAGCCGCGGCGACACCTTCCTCCTCCCTGGTGTCGTCGCGATCTCATACCGGGTTCAAACCCGGATCGCGGATACATCCGGGCCTCTCCTCCTCCCTGGCCTTGATGTTGAAAGCCCGCGGCGATGTCCTCCTCCTCCCTGACATCGCCGCGATCTCATACCGGGCTCAAACCCGGATCGGTACACATCGGGGCCTCCTCCTCCCTGCCTTGATGTTGTTAAAGAACGGCGGCACCTCTCCTCCCTGGTGTCGCCGTTTTTTTGTGTTTGCCGTCCACTTGCGCATCCGCCAAAGAAAAAGCGCCCCGGACAGACCGAGGCGCCAAATCAAAAACCGCGCATACGCCCATAGGGCGTATTCAATTTAACAACAGCTCAGAACGGGACGTCGTCGTTTGCGGACAGGAATTTTGAGATCACCTTTTTCACACCGGCTTTTTCAAAATTGACCTCGGCCTTGTCGCCTTCGACATCCACAACTTCGCCATAGCCAAATTTTTGATGGAATACGCGCTCGCCAACCATAAAGCTCGACACGGCCTTTAGATCGATCACTGAATTCCGGGCCTCTTTCGGCTGGGCCATTCCACGTTGCCCCTGGCGCGCCTGCAATCTCTTCCACCCCGGGGAATTATACACGTTGGCCTCGGACACACGCGCCTCAAGTCCCCCGCCATCGCCATATCCGCCGCCGCCGCCGCTGCCGTAGAGACCCGGCGGCGTCAACACATCCACATGTGCCTCGGGCAGCTCGTCGATAAAGCGCGAGGGCAGTGCATTTTGCCACTGACCAAAAACCCGTCGGTTGGCTGCAAATGAAATCGTACAGATTTCTTCGGCACGGGTGATCCCCACGTAGGCCAGCCGGCGCTCTTCTTCGAGCCCTTTAAGGCCCGTTTCGTCCATGGACCGCTGCGAGGGGAACAGACCATCCTCCCATCCTGGCAGGAAAACAGCCGGAAATTCGAGCCCTTTGGCCGCGTGCAGCGTCATGATCGAGACTTTGGCCCCGTCATCGCGTTGTTCATTGTCCATGATCAGGCTGACGTGTTCCAAAAACCCCTGCAGGTTCTCAAAATTGTCCAGCTGGTTCACCAGTTCTTTGAGGTTTTCCAACCGTCCCGGCGCCTCGGGCGTTTTGTCGTTTTGCCAGTGTCCGGTATATCCTGATTCATCCAGCAGAATCTGCGCCAGCTCAACATGGCTGACCTCAGGTTCTCCAAACCGAACCTGCGGCGGGCCGCCGTCGTCTAGGACTGCATCCTCGTCAATCTGAACCACGGGGCCACGCGTCATACCGTTCCAGCGGGTCAAGTCTTCGACCAACCGACGCAAGGCCGCGCCACCTTTGCCTTTGATCGCGCCGTCTTGCACTGCGATCCGGGCGCCTTCCAGCAGCGAAACACCATGCGCGCGCGCTGTCGTCTGAATGGTTTGTTGCGCTTTGTCGCCCAGTCCACGCTTAGGCGTGTTCACAATCCGCTCAAACGCCAGATCATCTTCGGGGCTGGTTACCACCCGGAAATAAGCCATGGCATCGCGAATCTCTAACCGTTCATAGAATCGCGGGCCACCGATCACGCGATATGGCAGGCCAATGGTCAAAAAGCGGTCCTCGAACGCGCGCATCTGATGAGACGCCCGTACAAGAATCGCCATTTCGTCTAAGGATACGGGTCGCTGCCCACGGGTGCCCCGCTGCAAGGCGTCGATTTCTTCGCCAATCCAACGGGCTTCTTCTTCGCCATCCCAATGACCGATCAAGCGTACTTGCTCGCCGTCTTCGGCTTCGGTCCACAGGGTTTTTCCGAGTCGGTCGGAATTTCCGGCGATGACCCCCGAGGCGGCAGCTAGAATATGTGGGGTTGAGCGATAGTTTTGCTCTAACCGCACCACATGCGCACCCGGAAAATCCTTTTCAAACCGTAGGATGTTGCCCACTTCGGCCCCTCGCCAGCCGTAGATCGACTGATCATCATCACCGACGCAGCAAATGTTTTTGTGCCCACCTGCCAGCAAGCGCAGCCAGAGATACTGTGCGACGTTGGTATCTTGGTATTCATCCACCATCACATAGCGGAACCAACGCTGGTATTGCTCCAAAACGTCGGAATGCGTTTGGAAAATCGTCACCACATGCAGCAGCAAATCACCAAAATCGACGGCATTCAGCTCTTTTAGACGGGCCTGATATTGCGCGTAGAGGTCAACGCCCCGATAATTATAAGCCCCGGCATCTGCAGACGGGACATTGGCCGGTGTAAAGGCGCGGTTTTTCCAGCTGTCGATGACCCCGGCCAGTTGCCGTGCTGGCCAGCGCTTGTCATCAATCTGCTCGGCCTTGATCAATTGTTTGAGCAGTCGGATCTGGTCATCGGTGTCCAGAATGGTGAAATTGGACTTCAACCCCACCAATTCCGCATGGCGGCGCAACAGTTTCACGCAGACCGAATGAAACGTCCCCAACCAAGGCATCCCTTCGACGGGTTGGCCTAACATCCGCGCGACACGCTCTTTCATTTCGCGCGCTGCTTTGTTCGTAAATGTCACCGCCAGAATTTCATTGGGGCGCGCACGTGCCGTGTTCAGCAAGTGCACAATCCGCGTGGTTAGCGCCTTGGTTTTCCCCGTCCCTGCCCCGGCTAGCATTAACACCGGACCATCCAGTGTTTCAACCGCACGGCGCTGTTCAGGGTTTAGGTCATCCAGATACGGCATCGGACGCGCGGCCATCGCGCGCGCCGACAGAGAGGCGCCGTCGAAGGCGTCCATTTCATCAAAGCTGCTCATGGGTGCAAAATACGCTGGAATTAACCAGAGGGAAAGGCTTTGTTCACGAACTGTTCACGCATTTCAAAACAAAATTCAGGTATTTCATTCAAAATGTAGACGTCGCGGATCACTGATTACCGGCAATATTAAGACTTTCTCAAACTCTGTTACCCAAAGATCGCTTAAGATCCTACGGAGCGCGAAAATGTCACTCACTACCGCCTTTTCACTGGGCCATCGGCTCAAGTGGGCTGGAATCGGCCTTTTGTTTATTACTTTGACGGCCGCGGCGTCGTGGGGGGTCTATAAAATTCCCGGCCCCTTGGTCGAACACATGCTTGAAACGGACATTCGTCACGAGGCCGAACTGTGGAAGCGCCGAGTCACGCTGCATATGGAAAACCCATCAGTTTCCTTTGAAACCGCTCAGTTCAACGAACACGACGAAGAATTTTTAAGAGCGATTCCCGAAGCATCCAATGTCTATCGCTACAAATTGCTTAACACGATGGGTGAAGTTTTTTGGTCCACGCGCCAGCACGAAGTGGGCGACATCGAGAACGGTGCGTTTTTCCGAAACGATTTGGCACAGGGCATGACGCACTATGTGCACAAATTGACACCTTTGTCCGAGATTGATGGCCTAGATCTGCACGTCGAGAATGCGTCGCTGGTGGAACAGCGCCATGTGGCGCAGGTGTTTATGCCGGTGATGGAAAACGGGCGTTTCATTGGCGCGATTGAGTTCTTTACCGATTTCACCGAGATGCGCGCAGTCTTTGTGACCCGTGTTCGCATGTCACTGGCAATTCTGTCTGCCATCGCTCTGGTCGCATTGGCCACTGTGTCGTTTGTGATTTTTCGCACCAATCACCGTCAACTTCACGCACTGCATGACCGAACGGAGAAAGAACGGCGCTTGCTTAAAGACCAATTGCGTCTCGCCCGCGAGGTTCAGCTGCTTGGTGAGCTGAACGAATGGCTGCAATCCAGCCGATCGCTGGAAGAGCTGTTTGATATGGTGTCACGGTTCATGACCCATATCTTGCCCACGGCCGAGGGCAGCGTTTATGTGTATTCGAACTCGCGCGATGTGTTAGATGGTAGTGCCAGTTGGAATGGGGGCGAACACAAAGATCATATTCACCCCGATGGGTGCTGGGGTTTACGCCGGGGTCGCACCTATGAATATGGCAGCAGCGAAATCGATTTTGTCTGCGAGCATGCAGAACCCCACGATGGCCGTGCCTACTTCTGCTTTCCCATTTTAGCACACGGTGAAACGGTTGGGTTGATGCATCTGCGCGCGCAAACAGGCAATTGCGCGGACTTCGCCGAGAGCAAGAAACTTGCCCAAATGTGCGCAGAGCAAATCAGCATGGCCATTGCCAACGTGCGCATGCGCGATCAGTTGCATGACCAGTCTGTGCGCGACCCGCTGACGGGCCTGTTCAACCGTCGCCACCTGACCGACTATTTGCGCAAAAAAGTCGCGCGCAGTCAGAACACGGGTGCCGAGCTGAGTTTGATCGCGATTGATGTCGATCACTTTAAGAAATTCAACGACACTCACGGACATGATGCAGGCGACATGGTGTTGCGCGCTGTTGGGTCTGTTCTGGAACAGGCCTGTGATGGAGACGAAGTCGCCTGTCGGATGGGCGGCGAGGAGTTCATGATCATCCTGCCCGAAACCTCGCAGGATGATGTCATGACACGGGCCGAACACGTGCGGCAGGCGGTCGAAGCCATTTCGGTACGCTATGGAGAAAAGACACTGCCGCGCATTACGATCTCGGCCGGGGTTTCGTTCTTTCCAACCCATGGGTCCATGCCACAGGATTTGATGCGCTCAGCGGATGATGCCTTGTATGACGCCAAGGCAAAGGGGCGGAACCAGATTCAGTTGGCCAAAAATGCCCCGACCCTGAGCGAAAGCTTGAATGGCCTACCAGATGCAGAAGACGCAGAGAGGGGGACGCCCAATGAGTCGACTCAGGTCGGCCCAACGTTGGCGGCTGAGTAACCCCTTGTCGAATCGCACGGGAATGCTGATCAATCCTCATGGATTTACACAGCACCTTTCCAGGCATCATGGACTTGAAGTGGCGCGCCAAGCGCCGCATTCCCCGCTTTGTTTGGGAATATTTGGATAGCGGCACGGGGGTCGAAGCCACCAAAGCCCGCAATCGCGCCGCGTTGGATCATATTGGGTTCAACCCTTCGATCCTGCATGGGGCGATGGATTTTGATCTGAGCACCACGTTTTTGGGGCAACGCTATCCGCTGCCCTTTGGGGTTTCCCCAATAGGCATGTCGGGCCTTATCTGGCCCAAAGCAGAGCACCTTTTGGCGCAAGAGGCAGCGCGCGCCGACATTCCCTATACCCTGTCGACCGTGGCCAGCCAAAGCCCCGAAGATATGGCACCACATATTGGGTCACAGGCCTGGTTCCAGCTGTATCCGCCTAAAAAACCCGACATCCGACAGGACATCCTAAATCGCGCAAAGGAGTCCGGTTTCTCAACACTTGTGTTGACGGTGGATGTGCCGGTCGCTTCTCGCAGGGAACGTCAGACCCGGTCGGGCCTGACACAACCGCCAAAGCTAACGCCGCGTTTGTTGGCCCAAATCGCAATGCGCCCGGCGTGGGCTTTGGGTATGGCCCAAAACGGCATGCCCCGAATGCGTAGTTTGGATAAGTATATAGAGAAGCAATCCAATCTGCCCCCCACCGCGCATATTGGCTATTTGCTACGCACCTCGCCTGATATGGACTACGTTAAATGGCTGCGCGATCACTGGGATGGCCCCTTTATCATCAAGGGCTTAATGCGAGATCAGGATGTTGCACAGCTCGAGTCCATCGGCGTCGATGCCCTATGGGTTTCCAATCATGCCGGGCGACAGTTTGATGGAGCCCCGGCCGCGATTGAGGCGCTTCCGCTGATCCGCGCGGCCACTGAATTGCCCCTGATATTCGACAGCGGCATCGAAGGCGGTTTGGATATCTTGCGCGCCTTGGCTCTGGGTGCTGATTTTGTGATGCTTGGGCGGGCGTTTCACTTTGGTTTGGCAGCGCTTGGTGCCAAAGGTCCAGCGCATGTGGATTGACATTCTCAGGCAGGATATGATGGCGAATATGGGACAACTCGGCGCAAGATCTTTGCGCGATCTGCCCCCTGCGATCCAGTTAACGGCCTTTGACTGAGTAAAACCGGTGCAACAAAAGTATGAAACCGGCGTTTGCGAGCGTTAACATGCCGGTTCTACCCAGAACTACCAATATACGTGGGCTTATTGTCCGCCTAAAACCCACGCCCACACTCCTAAGGGACTCGGACCTGCCATGACTGACTTTAAAAAGATCCTGATCGCGAACCGCGGTGAGATTGCGATCCGTGTAATGCGCGCCGCCAATGAGATGGGCAAGCGCACCGTTGCCGTCTATGCCGAAGAGGACAAGTTGGGCCTGCATCGGTTCAAGGCGGACGAGGCGTATCGCATTGGTGAAGGGATGGGCCCGGTTGCGGCCTATCTGAGCATTGATGAGATGATCCGCGTTGCCAAAGAAAGCGGTGCAGATGCGATCCATCCCGGCTATGGGCTGTTGTCTGAAAACCCGGAATTTGTGGATGCCTGTGCCCAGAATGGCATCACCTTTATCGGCCCCAAAGCGGAAACCATGCGCGCCCTTGGCGACAAGGCCAGCGCCCGCAAGGTGGCGGTTCAGGCCGGTGTTCCCGTTATCCCAGCGACCGAGGTTCTGGGCGATGACATGGACGCAATCCGCGCCGAGGCCGCCGAGGTCGGATATCCGTTGATGCTCAAGGCGTCATGGGGCGGCGGTGGACGCGGCATGCGCCCGATCCACGGCCCTGATGAGCTGGAAGAGAAAGTTCTGGAAGGGCGTCGCGAAGCGGAATCCGCCTTTGGCAATGGCGAGGGGTATCTGGAAAAGATGATCCTGCGCGCGCGCCATGTCGAGGTGCAGATTTTGGGCGACAAGCATGGTGAGATCTATCACCTGTTTGAGCGGGATTGCTCGGTCCAGCGGCGCAACCAAAAGGTCGTGGAGCGTGCGCCAGCGCCTTATCTGAGCGAAGAGCAGCGCGCCGAGATTTGTGAATTGGGCCGCAAAATCTGTGCTCACGTAAATTACGAGTGCGCCGGTACGGTCGAATTCCTTATGGATATGAACGACGGTAAGTTCTATTTCATCGAAGTGAACCCGCGTGTTCAGGTAGAGCACACCGTGACCGAAGAAGTCACGGGCATCGACATTGTGCGCGCCCAGATCCTGATCGCAGAGGGCAAGTCCATTGCCGAGGCCACAGGAAAAGCGGATCAATCCCAGATCACTCTGACAGGGCACGCCCTACAGACCCGGATCACGACTGAGGATCCGCAGAACAACTTTATTCCCGACTATGGCCGCATCACAGCGTATCGGTCGGCCACCGGTATGGGCATTCGTTTGGATGGGGGCACCGCCTATGCCGGCGGGGTCATCACACGGTATTACGACAGCCTGCTGACCAAGATCACCGCCAAAGCGCCAACACCCGAAATGGCGATTGCCCGCATGGACCGGGCGCTGCGCGAATTCCGCATCCGGGGCGTCAGCACCAACATCGCTTTTGTGGAAAACCTGCTGAAGCACCCCACGTTCCTAAGCAATGAATACACCACCAAGTTCATTGACGAGACGCCGGGTCTGTTCGATTTTAAACGCCGTCGTGACCGGGGCACCAAGGTGCTGACCTATATCGCGGACATCACCGTGAACGGGCACCCGGAAACCAAGGACCGGCCCCTGCCCTCGGCCGATTTGAAAGCGCCCAAGGCCCCGGCCAGAAATGCCGAGCCTATGATGGGCACGCGCAATTTGCTGGAACAAAAAGGCCCACAGGCCGTCGCGGATTGGATGAAGGCCCAGCGTCAGCTGCTGATCACCGATACCACCATGCGCGATGGCCACCAATCGCTGTTGGCAACACGCATGCGGTCGATCGACATGATCAAAGTGGCGCCGACCTATGCGGCCAACCTGCCGCAGCTGTTCTCGGTTGAATGCTGGGGCGGGGCCACGTTTGATGTGGCGTACCGGTTCCTGCAGGAATGCCCGTGGCAGCGACTGCGCGACCTGCGCGAAGCCATGCCAAACCTGATGACGCAGATGTTGCTGCGCGGCAGCAATGGCGTGGGCTACACCAACTATCCTGACAATGTTGTGCAGGAATTCGTGCGTCAGGCCGCGACGTCGGGTGTGGATGTGTTCCGCGTCTTTGACAGCCTGAACTGGGTTGAAAACATGCGTGTCGCAATGGACGCGGTCGTCGAGCAGAACAAGGTCTGCGAAGGCACCATCTGTTACACGGGCGACATCCTGAACCCGGATCGGTCCAAATATGACCTGAAATACTATGTCGCGATGGGCAAAGAGCTGCGCGCGGCTGGCGCCCATGTTCTGGGCCTTAAAGACATGGCTGGTCTTTTGAAACCCGCCGCTGCCCGCGTGCTGGTACGGGCTCTGAAGGAAGAGGTTGGCCTGCCGATCCACTTCCACACCCACGACACGGCGGGCATCGCCTCAGCCACCATTCTGGCTGCCGCAGACGCGGGTGTGGATGCGGTGGATTGCGCGATGGATTCGTTCAGCGGCAACACCTCGCAGGCGACGTTGGGATCGGTGGTTGAAGCGCTGCGCAACACCGACCGGGACACCGGGTTGGACATCAAAGCCATTCGCGAAATCAGCGACTACTTTGAGAGCGTCCGTGGTCAATATGCTGCGTTTGAAAGCGGTCTGCAGGCGCCAGCATCCGAAGTGTATCTGCACGAAATGCCCGGCGGTCAGTTCACCAACCTCAAGGCGCAGGCGCGCAGTCTGGGTCTGGAAGAGCGCTGGCATGAGGTGGCGCAGATGTACGCGGACGTGAACCAGATGTTTGGCGACATCGTCAAAGTGACCCCCTCGTCCAAAGTTGTGGGCGACATGGCCTTGATGATGGTGAGCCAGGGTCTAACCCGTGATGACGTGGAAAGCCCCGGCCAGCGATGTCGCGTTCCCCGACTCGGTCGTGGATATGATGCGCGGCAATCTTGGTCAGCCTCCCGGAGGGTTCCCCAACACGATCATCCAAAAGGTGCTCAAAGACGAAGCACCCAATCTGGACCGACCCGGCAAGCATTTGCCTGCTGTTGATCTGGAGTCCGTGCGCGCCGAGTTGAGCGCAGAGCTGGAAGGCAAAGAGATCGATAACGAGGATCTGAACGGGTATCTGATGTATCCCAAGGTCTACAAAGACTACATGGGGCGTCATCGTCAGTATGGCCCCGTTCGCAGTCTGCCGACCCGCACGTTCTTTTACGGCATGGGAACCCGGCGAAGAAATCGCGGCGGAAATCGACCCCGGTAAGACCTTGGAAATCCTGTGTCAGGCGATTGGGGAAACCGACGAGAACGGCGAAGTGAAGGTATTCTTTGAACTGAATGGTCAGCCGCGGGTGATCCGGGTGCCAAACCGTTTGGTCAAATCTTCGACCATTCAGCGCCCGAAAGCAGAAGCCGGCAATGCCAACCACATCGGCGCGCCAATGCCCGGTGTTGTGGCTTCGGTTGCCGTTCAAAACGGTCAACAGGTCAAAGAAGGTGACCTGCTGCTCACAATTGAAGCCATGAAAATGGAAACCGGCATCCATGCCGAGCATGACGCCACAGTCAAAGCGCTGCATGTTCAACCCGGTGGGCAAATCGACGCTAAGGATCTGTTGGTCGAGTTCGAATAAAAAACAACAAAGGCGGGGTTTTCCCCGCCCTTTTCATATCTGTGTGATCACTCATACCTGATGCGAACCCGAGCGAATTAGATCTTCAAGTCACTTCGGGCAGGATCATTCGACAAAATCTGTCGAACGTGAAGGTTGGCGCCAAGCTAAGCCCACCGTGTGTGGTGGCGCTGATAATGCCACCTGCACGCACAGCCATCCAATACACTGATTTCACGCCCGCTCTCATCACCCAGCAAGAACGTTGATCGCAACGTAGGACGGGTGCCCTAACACCGGTTCAAACGCGTCTCGGGTGTAGTTGTCCTGTGCCTGCAAGAGAATCGCGACAGTGATTGCCGCAATCAAGCTGCTTGTTTTCAAACGCTCTGAAAAGGGACATGTGAAACCTCATTGTGTAGACGCAGACCTTGCGATCCAATGTTCATTGAACGCCTGAACATTTGGTTTCCGTCGCAGCAAAGTTTTTTAGCCTTTCTGCACTTTTACCCTTGCGGTGATCGGCGATTGAACTTAATTCACGGCTCACTCAAGGAAGCGGGCGTAGCTCAGGGGTAGAGCATAACCTTGCCAAGGTTAGGGTCGGGCGTTCGAATCGCCTCGCCCGCTCCATGAGAGTTTCGGATCACCCATTCGGAACGATTGAAGACTTGATGATGCGGGCGTAGCTCAGGGGTAGAGCATAACCTTGCCAAGGTTAGGGTCGGGCGTTCGAATCGCCTCGCCCGCTCCATCAAGATCCGGATTACCCGTCCGGAAACAGTGACGACTATATAGGTTGCGGGCGTAGCTCAGGGGTAGAGCATAACCTTGCCAAGGTTAGGGTCGGGCGTTCGAATCGCCTCGCCCGCTCCAATATAGATCGTATTTGCATGGCAGGCCTCTGGCCTGCCTTGTGCGTTTCAGCCATGCTGCATCCCATACAATTCGTTTTTGGATCAGAGGTTCGCCATGCCTGATTATATCATCCGCCCGATGACCCCCATGGAAGTGCAGACGGCCATTCAATGGGCTGCGGATGAAGGATGGAACCCCGGGCTCTCTGATGCCGACAGCTTTCTTTCGGTGGATCCACAGGGGTTTTGGGGTGGATTTCTGGATGGTGAAATGATCGCGTCGATTTCGGTCGTGAACTACGATGAGACGTTCGCGTTTCTGGGGTTTTACATCGTGCGCCCTTGAATTTCGCGGGGAGGGTTTAGGGCTTGAACTGTGGTTGACAGCAATCGCCCATGCCGGGGACCGGCTGGTAGGGTTGGATGGCGTCGTGCAGGAGCAGGAGAATTATCGCAAGTCCGGGTTCACCTTGGCCTATCGCAACATTCGCCAGAACGGCAGTGTCGCTGCGGTTCTGAGCCGGCTTCCCCTGCCCCGCCCTGAAATCGCACCTCTGTCAGAGATATCGCCCCAACAGTTGCAATACGATCGAAGCGTGTTCCCTGCCCCGCGAGACGCCTTTTTGGCAGGCCTGGCAAACTGCACCCGGGCATCATGCCCGTGCCGTGTGGGATCAGGGTCAATTGCGAGGATACACCGTGCTGCGCCCCTGTCGGGATGGGTACAAAATCGGACCGCTCTTTGCCGATGACAAAGAGATTGCTCGGGATCTGTTGGCGGCTGTATTGGATCAAGTTCCAGCAAATCAACGGTCGCAAACCGTGTATCTGGACACGCCCGATTGCAACGATGCAGCGATGGCGTTGGCGGGCGAATTGGAAATGGAGCCTGTTTTTGAAACGGCGCGGATGTATACGGGACCCGCGCCGGATATCAACATGACACGCATTTTTGGTGTCACCAGTTTTGAGCTGGGCTGAGCGGCCTTAGAACGCTTTGAACGTCATCGTGGTCAGGGACCGCTCGATCCCGTCAATGTCCAGCAAATGGTTGTTGATGTATTTGCCCACGTCTTCGTCAGCGGGATATACAGCTTCATCAGCAGGTCGAAATCGCCGCTGGTGGAATACAGCTCTGAATGGATTTCGCGCAGTGCGATATCTTCGGCCACTTTATACGTGGTGCCGGGTTTGCAGCGAATCTGGATGAAGACACAAGTGGACATGCCGGAGCCTTTTAATTGGAGTTCGCCGCCAAGCTGACATGGTGGCCTGACAGGCGCAATCCCTGTTGCACTGGAGCGTTGTTTAGGGCCGCGCCGCAACATATCGCTGCAGGCGCGCTGCGCGGGCTGGAAATTCGACGCACTCTGCGCCTATAAGCGCGCAAGAACCGCTGAGGGGACAGGACATGCGTCGCGCCACCATTACTCGCCAAACCGCCGAGACCGAGATTTCAGTCGAGATAAATCTCGATGGAACCGGAGCTTATGACAACCAAACCGGGGTTGGCTTTTTTGACCACATGCTGGACCAGCTAGCGCGTCATTCCTTGATCGATATGACAATCACCGCCAAAGGCGATTATCATATCGACGATCACCACACCGTCGAAGATACCGGCATTGCCCTTGGTCAGGCGCTGGCCAGCGCGCTTGGTGACAAAAAAGGTATCAATCGCTATGGCGAATGCCACCTGCCAATGGATGACGCCCAAGTGCGTTGTGCGCTGGACCTGTCGGCCCGTCCGTTTCTGATCTGGAATGTGGATATTCCCACGCAAAAGATCGGGACCTTTGACACCGAGTTGGTGCGCGAGTTTTTTCAAGCCTTTAGCACGCATGGTGGAATCACCCTGCATGTTGATCAGCTGCATGGATTCAACAGCCACCACATCGCCGAGGCGGCGTTCAAAGCTGTCGCGCGGGCATTGCGGACCGCTGTTGAAACGGATCTGCGCAAAGCAGATGCAATTCCTTCGACCAAAGGCGCGCTCTGAATGCTGACGGCAATTATCGATTACGAAAGCGGCAACCTGCATTCTGCTGAAAAAGCGTTTCAGCGGATGGCGCAGGAAACCGATGCTGGTGAGGTTATCGTCACCGGGGACGCCGATGTGGTGGCCCGTGCCGATCGCCTTGTGTTGCCCGGCGACGGTGCCTTTCCTGCCTGTGCCGCCGCGTTGCGCGGACATTCCGGCCTGTTTGACGCACTGCGCGAAGCTGTTGAGGACAAAGGTCGCCCGTTTCTGGGGATCTGCGTTGGCATGCAATTGATGGCGACCTGGGGCCGTGAATACGAAGACACCAAAGGGTTGGATTGGGTCGGTGGCGAAGTCGTCAAGATCAAACCAGAAGACCCCACGCTAAAGGTTCCGCATATGGGGTGGAATGATCTGGTGATCGACAACCCACACCCTGTCTTTGACGGCACCCAGACCGGCGATCACACTTATTTTGTGCACTCATACCAGTTTCATGTGGCCGATGCCGCCCAGCGATTGGCGCATGTGGACTATGCCGGTGATATTACCGCCGTTATCGGTCGGGATACGATGGTGGGGATGCAGTTTCACCCGGAGAAAAGTCAGGCTACGGGTCTGCGCCTGATCGCGAACTTTTTGAACTGGGCGCCTTAATCGCCCAGCTCTTGCGCGTTGGGGTCGTTACTTGACGCGCTTCCACTCTTGACCCCGACAGATCAAGCCGCCTGCAACGCAGCCTTTGACAGTTAGGGTTTTGCCGCTCAGCGACATTTTTGACGAATAGGTCTTGTCCGCATCCGGGGCCCAGATTTTGCCACCACTGTAAGCCCCGTCCCCGTCGACATTCATATCCCAGATGATCTTTTTGCCGAGGTGTTCATAGCCTGACGACAGGCTGCCTGCTTTGTCATATGCGGCTTTGATGGTTCCGCAAACAGCTGCACCACATGGGGCAATCGCCACGTGCAGGTAACCGCCTTCTTCGCCTTCTGCGGTTTTCCAGGTGCCTGACACGGCATCGGCCAGCGCCGGCCCTGCGAAACCCAAAGCAAACACTGCACTAATAATCAGTTTTTTCATCATTACTCTCCCTGTTTGCCCCACTGTGGCGTGGATTCCCCGCTTCGGGCAAGACTGACTTTGGGTCGCGTTGCATCCCCTACCCCAGTCGTGCCATATCGCGCCTGAACTTTAGCATAAGGCCGCGCCCCATGATCCTGTATCCCGCAATCGACCTCAAAGACGGCCAAGCCGTACGCCTTGTGCGCGGTGAAATGGACCAAGCGACTGTTTTTAACGACGACCCGGCCTCGCAGGCGATGGCTTTTGTCGAGGCAGGGTGTGAGTGGCTGCATCTTGTGGACCTGAACGGTGCATTTGCTGGTGAGCCGGTCAATGCCGCCCCGGTTGAGGCGATTTTGAAAGCCTGCAATGTTCCTGCGCAGTTGGGTGGCGGAATACGCGATATGGCCACCATCGCGACATGGATCGAAAAGGGATTGGCGCGGGTCATCCTTGGAACTGTCGCAGTGGAAAACCCTGATTTGGTTCGCGAAGCCGCCCGCGAATTCCCCGGCAAAGTTGCTGTTGGCATTGACGCGCGCAACGGGTTGGTCGCGACCAAAGGCTGGGCCGAAGAAACCAATGTGCAGGTCACCGATCTGGCCAAATCGTTCGAAGACGCGGGCGTGTCCGCCATCATCTACACCGACATCAATCGCGATGGCGCAATGCAGGGCCCAAACATCGAAGCCACCGCTGATTTGGCCCGCGCGGTATCGATCCCGGTGATCGCGTCCGGTGGGGTCAGTTCGCTGGCCGACCTGATCGCCCTGCGCGATTGCGGCGTTGCTTTGAACGGTGCGATTTCAGGACGTGCACTGTATGATGGCGCACTTGACCTGAAAGAAGCGCTTGCCACTTTGGCGTCCTAACCTGCTCTCACAACCAGTCACGGTAAAAACCCCATGTTGAAAACCCGCATTATCCCCTGTCTGGACGTCGCCGACGGGCGCGTTGTCAAAGGCGTGAACTTTGTCGGTCTCCGAGATGCCGGTGACCCGGTTGAATCCGCCAAAGCCTATGATACCGCTGGGGCGGATGAGATTTGTTTTCTGGACATTCACGCCACCCATGAAAACCGCGGCACCATGTTTGATGTTGTGCGCCGCACGGCGGAACAGTGTTTTGTTCCGCTGACGGTTGGTGGCGGCGTGCGCACCAAAGAAGACGTGCGCGATCTGTTGCTGGCTGGCGCGGATAAGGTCAGCTTTAACTCAGCAGCCGTGGCCCGCCCGGATGTCGTCGCCGAGGCTGCCGATCAGTTTGGCAGCCAGTGTATCGTTGTGGCGATTGATGCGAAGACGGTCGCACCCGGCAAGTGGGAGATCTTTACCCATGGCGGTCGCAAAGAAACTGGCATTGACGCCGTTGAGTTTGCCAAAACCGTGGTTGCCAAAGGCGCCGGAGAAATCTTGCTGACCTCGATGGATCGGGATGGAACCAAATCCGGTTTTAACCTGCCGCTGACCAAAGCAATCTCTGGCGCGGTGAACGTGCCGGTCATTGCGTCAGGTGGTGTTGGGACTTTGGATCACCTTGTCGAGGGTGTCACCAAAGGCGGTGCAAGTGCTGTGCTCGCCGCCTCGATCTTTCACTTTGGGGAATTTACCGTTCAGGAGGCCAAAGAACACATGGCCGCCGCCGGCATTCCCATGCGCCTGTCTTAAGAGGTCGATCATGAGCATTCTTCACGAACTCGCCGCTACAATCGAAACCCGCAAGGGCGCAGACCCGGACAGCAGCTGGACAGCCAAGCTGCTTGCCAAGGGCCCTGAGAAATGTGCCGAAAAGTTTGGCGAGGAAGCCATTGAGGCGATCATCGAAGCCGCCAAAGGCGACCGTGAAAAGCTGACCAGCGAAGCCGCAGATGTTCTGTATCATTTGCTGGTGATGCTGGCCGCGCGGGATGTGGCTTTGGACGATGTGTTGAACGTACTGGCCAAGCGGCAGGGCACCAGCGGCCTTATCGAAAAGGCCGCCCGCCCCACCTGATCCGTCACAGTTTCGACGAAATAACCCCGGTGGCAAAGCCGCCCATGCGCAGTTCCCCAAACAGGCGTTGATATTCAATCTTGGGGCAACGGTTCTGGATCACATCCACGCCGCGCGCCTCGGCCAGTGCCGCCGCCTCGGCGTGTTCGACCCCGATTTGCATCCAGATCGTGCGCAATTGGGGAAACTGCGCGAGCGATTCTTCGACAATCGCGGGCACGGCCTCGGAGCGGCGAAAAATATCCACCATATCGACGGGTTCAGACACGTCGCTGAGCGATCCGCGCACGGTTTCGCCAAATAGCTCTTTTCCAGCATGCCCCGGGTTCACCGGGATTACACGAAACCCCTTAATTCCAAGGTAGCGCGCTACATAATAGCTGGGTCGAACGGGGTTCATCGATACCCCCACCACGGCAATCACCTTGGTGCGAGTCAGAATCTGTTTCAGATGCGGATCTGGGTAATATGTCATGGACTTACCGTAACCCGGACCATCAAAAGAAAAAAGCGCCCAAGGGATGAAACCCTGGGCGCAAAGTGTGGAACGAGGGACAGTGAAATGACCCGCGGCAGTTCCTTTCCGCGGTCACTGTATCAATTAGGCATTAGTTGACTAAAAAAAAGAGGGTGGGTGCATTTTTTTGATGACATCGCGATTTTTAGGAGGAATCAGTCAAACAAAGGCGTTGGCCAATTCACTTCGGCGCGTGAAATGTTGCCAGCCACGTCCCGTGTCCACATCCGCTCAACACCCTGAGAATGGATAAGGTACAGTTTTCCATCGACAATCTGCCAAGCAAGCGGATCCGTGGTCGAGATATAGCCCATCCCCATCGCATAGGCGCAATAGCCCCCGAACTGCGGCGCATATGCGTGCGGATTCGCCTCAAAGGTCGCGCGATTCTCTTGTGTGGCAAAATGCCAAACCGCGCCTTTCCACATTACAGCAATATTAGGGGCGCCAAGCACCGGCTCACCTGACGAAAAATAGGCGACCGTGTCATAACCACCTATCGCCGCACCTTGAGAGGCGTAAAAAATCGGGGACTCAGCCTGCACTGCAGGGGCAAGGCCCAAGGCAACAACACCAGCAAGAAAGAATCGACGAGACAGCATGAACGTACCATTTTGAGAGTCACCCCTCTTACATGCCTTGTCAGACAAAGCACGCCAAGGGACCTGACAAGGATGTGAACACATCGTGTTTGTGTTTTCCCATTTGGGTCAATCAAACACGTCTTCGATCACATCCCAAGCTTCGTCAAACACGCGGGCCATCAAGCCCTTTCGTTTTTTGGGCTTTTTGTACGCCTTGTTCTTTTTGACCTTTTTGTAGGGGGCAGAGCCGCCCCCCACCTTTTTCGCCTTAACCAGTTTGGTTTTTTCCTGTGGCAACATCTTAAGATCATGAAGCGGCGCGCCACAGGCGGCGCAACTCAGCTCATGCCGCCCCTCGCCGCGCAGGACAAGCGCAGCACGGCTACCGCAATAACAACAGGTGGCAATTTTCGGGCTAGGCTTCACGGAGACCTCAGATTAGCGGGCTTTGCTCGCATATAAGGCGATCGCCGCCGCATTCGAGACGTTCAGAGAGCCAAATCCACCCGCTGCGTCAATCTTAACCAGATGATCCACGGTTTCTTTGGTTTTCTGGCGCAATCCCGGCCCTTCGGCCCCGAGGACCAAAGCCACAGGCAGGTGTATTTTGCCATCCAGTGTCTGTTCGATTGTCTGTTCGGCTTCGCCATCCAGACCCAATACCAGAAACCCCATACGTTGAAGCTCAACAATGGTGTCGGACAGGTTGCGCATGCGCAGATAAGGTTGCCGCTCTAACGCGCCGCTGGCGGTTTTGGCCAAGGCACCGGTCTCTGGGGCCGAATGATGCCGGGTGCCAATCACCGCGCTTGCGCCCAAAACCTCGGCCGAGCGCAGAATCGCTCCGACATTGTGCGGATCTGTAACCCGGTCGAGCAGAATCACACGGGGATTTTCCCGCCCGATGCAATTTTCTGACAAAGACCCCCAGCTGAGCGGTTTGACCTCCATCGCGGCGCCTTGGTGAACCGATCCGGGATCCAACGGGGCCGAGAAGCCGCGCGGATCAACGACTTCGGGCTCGATCCCACCCTCGGCAATCGCCTCGGACAGCTTGTCATGGGCGTTTTTAGTCACAATCAGGCGCATTTTCTGCCGTTTTGGATTCATCAACGCATCCCGCACGGCGTGCAAGCCAAAGAGCCACACGGTCTCAGGACCCGACGCTTTGCGGGCCTGTTCCTTCTCTACAACCCACTTGGGTTTCTTCATTTTTCTGGTCTCCGGCAAATCAATTCAGTTTAGCGCGCCCAAGTATAACTTTTCCTGTTGACGCCCCGTTGGGGTGCTTGTAATCACGCCCACACATCAGGTGCAACGCCTGATAGTGGGCGACAGGCCGCAAGGTGTGGCAGGGGACTGTAACTCCCTCGCGGAGACGCACGCCTGGTTCGATTCCAGGGTCGCCCACCACTTCATCCTTTAAAATCAAGCATGAAGTGGTGGTCTGGGCACGCGAGACGGTGCCCTATTTTTCCCACTCCACCCAACGATATTACCACAAAAGAACACCGGCCAAAGCGTTCAATTTCTTTCGGTGGACAATGCGACACATTCATATGAGTGAATGAAGGGGTTACACTGTAAGCGTCGTGTAATTTCACGATTCGTGAGTGAGTGTTTTTTCCAGTCGCCTCGTCCCTGTTCGATTTTGGGGCGAGGTTATTCACCACCGCCCCCGTTCGCCAGGTTGGACAAAGCACTACACAGCCGCGTGAACCCGGTTGTGGTTACGCACCTCGGGTTATTAAGGTCAAAGCACCCCCATGCGGAGCCCCGAATGAATTTCATCGCCGACAACCAACTGCCCCTCTTGATTATGTTTTTTCTGACAGGATGTGTCGGGACCGCGTTCTTGTTTCGCAAACCGGCGGGGCACCGGTCTTGGAAGTTGGCGGATCTCGTGTGGGTCGTGCTGGGCGGTATAGGCGCGTTGGTTGCAGTTATGGCGGGCCTGTACAAAGCCGACAGTTCCCGGCTTGATCGCCAGATCGACATTGCCTATGCGGCCACGGCGTCCTTTGATCGGGATGCGGCGCGGTTTCGGCTTAGGTTCTGTGATCCGGCCTATGATGACGACATTGAGACGCTGTGCGAAAAGGTCGAATTCCTGTCTGCTTCAACCGCGAGCAATTCAGAGCTACCGCTGTTTATCGCCGTCACCAATGAGGTCGCACCGTTGACAGGTTTCACGGTTTTGTTTGGCCTCGGCAGTTCGGATGACTTGGACGAGATGGAGACCATGGTTGAACAGGCGAATGCCTTTGACCCCGATCAGTTTCTGGTCTTCACCTCTTTGGATGAGCCAACACAGGCGGCCGTGGATACGTTGCGGCGGAAAGTTCCAACGATCGCTGGGGATTACCTTATTCTGGCAATAGCTTACGATGACTTGATCGAACAGGTTGGAAAGCTAAAAGACGAATGGGAGTATCTGCAAGACAATGCACATATCCTGATCTTGCAGGTGATCGCGTTGTGTCTGGTCAGTTTCGCAGCCCCGTTTCGGTTGGGGAAATCAATCGTCGAACTGAAATAGCTTAGCGACGATAGGCCTGCGCCAGTTTTTCAGGTGACACACCCGCGAAGTAGCGGAGCAAGGTCCAGAGATTGCGCGCGCCCCGGCGCACCCACCCGGCGCGTTGATAACGGTCTGCGCTGGTGAGAGCCGTTACAGGTAGCCCGACCAAACGCGGCAAGGCGCGCACCAAGGCGACGTCTTCCATCAAGGGTTGATCCGGATAGCCGCCGACGGCGTCGTAATCCGTCTTGCGGATCAGCAACCCCTGATCGCCATAGGGCAGCCCAAAGACACCAGATCGCAGGTTTACCCACCCCGCAACCCAAAGCGCGCCAAAGCCGCCTGCCCTGAACTTCAGCCGAAAATGAGCACCCTGCCCGCTGTTGTTGATGTGGTCGCCCACGACGGGCGCCCAACCGCGTCCTAACACAGTGTCGGCGTGCAGGACCAAGACCCAATCCCCGCGTGCAATTGCACAGCCGCGTCGCAGCTGCCCCCCGCGCGAGGTGGGGCCGGTTACGACCTCGGCCCCTGCAGCATCGGCAATTTGCACCGTCGCGTCGGTAGAGCCACCATCGCTGACAATCAGCTCCCGTATCAGCCCCTCAGACAGCCCCTCCATCAAAGCCTCGAGGCACTGCGGCAAGGTCGCTTGGGCGTTCAGCGTTGGGATGACGATACTGATCTTTGCAGGCAAGGCTCTCTCCTCTGGTCAGCGGGTTGGTTTTGCCTATATCACAGAGACCAAGATTGACACGAGGAACCGCCCATGACCGCCCGTCGTATCCTGCGCCTAACCGGCAATGACACTGAGGATTTCCTGCAAGGGTTGATCACCAATGATATCAAGCGCGCAAATGATGGGCTTGTGTACGCAGCGATCCTGACCCCCCAGGGCAAATTCCTAGCTGATTTCTTTGTGACGCGGGACGGTGATGATTTCCTGATGGACGTGTCTGACGCACTGGCAGACGGTTTGGTCAAACGGTTGACCATGTACAAGTTGAGAGCAGATGTGCAGATCACCGATAGCGCGCTGTCTGTTCAACGTGGCACCGGCCCTGCCCCTGATGGCGGGATGGCGGATCCAAGACACCCCGACATGGGATGGCGGGCCTACACTGATGGCGAGGCCAGCGATGACGGCAGCGATTGGGATGCCATTCGCATCACGCACTGCATTCCGGAAACCAACATCGAACTGACGCCGGACAGCTACATCTTAGAAAACCAATTCGAAGCGCTGAACGGCGTTGATTTTCGCAAGGGGTGTTATGTGGGGCAAGAAGTGACCGCACGGATGAAACACAAAACAGAACTGCGCAAGGGATTGCGCCGCGTCGCGGTTGACGGCAACGCACCCGTTGGTACGGATATCACGGCAAATGGCAAAACCATCGGCACATTGTTCACGCAGGCGGGTGGCTATGGGCTGGCCTATCTGCGCTTTGACCGGGTTCAGGATGAGATGCAGGCGGCAGAGGCTACAGTCCGGCCAGTGTGACCCATCCGGCACGGCTGCGACAGGCTGCGGCGACATCTGTTTGAACTCTTGATCCAGTCGGCGCACCATTAGGTGACGCCACAAGAGGTCAGCAATGTTCCAACTCTATGCCGCAATCTGGCGCATCAGTTCTGGTCGCCAAGTTATCTTGATCCTGATCTCTATTGCCATCGCAGGCCTTGCGGCGGTCCCGCTGGAGTTTCAAAAGGAAATCGTCAACTTTTTGACGCAGAACGAGATCAACGAAGAGGATCTGTTCTGGTACTGCCTCTACATGATGGGGGCGATTTTGCTCAGCCTTGCGCTGAAATGGCTGATGGGGTTTCGCTCGGGCCTGCTGGGCGAAGACATCATCCGCTTTATTCGCGGCCGTCTGGTCACCCGCTCGATTACATATCGAAGTGAAGGTGGCGAGCTGCGCAAAGGGACGCTGTCGACCGCCGTGTCGGCCGAGGCCGAAGAACTGGGGAAATTCGCAGGTGCAGCGTTTTCGGAACCGGTTGTCCAAATCGGAACCCTGATCAGCGTGATCGGGTACATTGCGTCATCACAACCCGGTCTGGGAACCATTGCCCTGCTGATGGTGTTCCCACAGATTGTTATCGTCTTGCTATCACAGCGCAAAGTGAACCAATACGTTGCCGAACGTGTGCGCCTGTTGCGCAATGCAACGGATCAGTTGACCGGAAACGAAATTCGCGACGTCGAGCAAGATGTCCTGACCCGCTTTGATGCCATTTATGATGCGCGCAAAAGCATGTTTATCTGGAAACTTTCAACCAAGTTCCTGCTCAGCGCCATCAATGGTTGCGGAACGGTGGCCATCCTGCTGCTGGGCGGCTGGATGGTTATTGAGGGACGAACAGATGTGGGGACGGTCGTCGCGGCCACGATTGGCTTGGGGCGCATTCAGGGGCCGACTGCCTTTTTGATCGCCTATTATCGCCAAGTCAGCGCCAACCGGATCAAATACGAACTGCTGCTAGAGATTTTCCCGCCAGTCGGCAAGCGCGCCAAGGGCTAATCTGCCCCTAACAGCAAAAAAGAGCGACCTGATTGGGCCGCTCTTTCTAAAGGTCTCCGGATCGACGTCGCGTCACGCGCGTTCGGAATATTCCATGGTTTCGGTGTTCACCACGATCATTTCGTCCTGACCAACAAAGGGGGGCACCATGACTTTGACGCCATTGTCCAAGATCGCAGGCTTAAAAGAGTTGGCTGCAGTCTGACCTTTGACCACTGGCTCTGTTTCGGCGATCTTGCAGGTTACTTTCTGGGGCAATGACGCGCTCAGCGCTTCTTCGTCATAGAACTCAACAACAACGGTCATGCCATCCTGCAGGAATGGGCGACGCTCGCCCAAAATCTCTGCGGAAACCTCGACTTGGTCATAAGTTTCGATGTCCATGAAAACGAGCATCCCATCGTTTTCATAGAGAAATTGTTGGTCTTTCTGTTCCAGGCGCACTTTTTCAACTTTGTCCGCAGAACGAAAGCGTTCGTTCAATTTCGAGCCGTTGCGCAGGTTGCGCATTTCGACCTGAGCAAACGCCCCGCCTTTGCCTGGCTTGACGTGATCCACTTTCACGGCGGCCCAAAGTCCGTCGTTATGCTCCAGAATATTACCGGGGCGGATTTCGTTTCCGTTGATTTTGGGCATGACATAAATCCTTCACACACGGTTGATGCATTGGTTTGTGACCCTATATCTGGCGGGAAGGAGGCTGACAAGACAACGATACCTAGTGCTGCACACGCAGCAAGCCATGCACGTTACGCAACGCAACTATGCATTCCTGGGGTATCCGAATCAAATATGTTCAGTCATAAGGAACGCCACGCCGAAAATTGCAAGAGCAAGAACAACAAGGAAGACGAGATGAAAGATTTCGTTGACGGCACTGCCTTTAATAACGAGCAAGGCAATCGTGCACGTAAACTGTTTGCAGCCGTTGTGTTGGCTGCTCTGGACGACGCCATCGCTGACGACAAGAAATATGGCAATGGTCCTGAACAAATCGCACGCTGGGCACGTTCGCGGGATGGCCGCGAAGTGTTGTCCTGTGCGGGCATCGATCCCAACGAACGCGTTGTGTCGGGCCTGATGGATTTTGTTGGCCGTGGGGTCCGTACCTCTGTTGCGCTGTCGCGCGAAGAAAGCGAACGCCGCAATGCAGCCCAACAGGCCGAAGCAGCCTAAGCATAAGACTAGACTATGAATTGAAAAACGCGTTCCTGGGGGGGCGCGTTTTTCTGTTTCAGAGGGTCGGATCTGGGCACGCCTGCCGATACACTTTGACTATTTGTTGCAGACCCTATGCGGGGACTTTCCCTTTGGGCGCAATTCAGGTCATTTGCGCGGGAACACAGGAGGTGATGCATGGTTCGAGCTATCATGATTCAGGGCACTGGCAGCAATGTCGGAAAATCCATGCTGGTTGCAGGGATCGCGCGCGCCTTTACCCGTCGTGGGTTGAAAGTTGCGCCGTTCAAACCGCAAAACATGTCCAACAATGCCGCCGTGACCGAAGATGGCGGCGAAATTGGACGCGCGCAGGCCCTGCAAGCCCGCGCGGCCAAACGCGCGCCGCACACTGATATGAACCCAATCCTTCTAAAGCCCGAGACCGACACCGGGGCACAAGTTATTGTTCAGGGCAAGCGCGCCGGAACAATGAAAGCAGGTGACTATCGTCGCGACAAGTCCAAGCTGCTTGGCGCTGCACTTGAGAGTTTTGATCGCCTTTGTGCGGATGTGGACCTGGTCCTGATCGAAGGCGCTGGCAGCCCGGCTGAAACCAACCTGCGTAAAGGCGATATAGCCAATATGGGTTTTGCTTGCGCCGCAGGTGTTCCGGTCATTCTGGTGGGTGACATTCATCGCGGCGGCGTCATCGCCCAGATCGTGGGTACGCAGGCCGTATTGGATGAAACGGATTTGAATCAAATCAAGGGATTTGCCGTCAACCGGTTCAAAGGCGACATCACCCTATTTGACGAGGGTCGCGACGACATTGCACAGCGAACAGGTTGGCCCAGCTTGGGCGTTGTGCCCTGGTTCAAGGATGCATGGAAGTTGCCCGCTGAGGACATGATGGATATCGCCTCAACCAAGGGGGGCGCGTGCAAAATCGTTGTCCCCCAGCTTGAGCGCATGGCCAATTTTGACGACCTAGACCCGCTGGCAGCGGAACCCAATGTGACAGTCGAAATCATCCCCGCCGGGCGCCCCCTGCCCGGTGACGCCGATCTGGTTTTGCTGCCCGGCAGCAAGTCAACCATTGGCGATCTGGCGTATTTCCGGGCGCAAGGGTGGGATGTTGATCTGCAGGCGCATGTGCGACGCGGCGGACATGTGATGGGACTGTGCGGTGGCTATCAAATGCTGGGCAACAGCATTGATGACCCTCTTGGGGTCGACGGCACACCCGGCAAGGTGCCAGGCCTTGGTTTGTTGAACATCGACACGGTTATGGCGGGCGAAAAACAGGTCATACTGCGCAAAGCTACCGCCCTGCCTGGCGGTGAGCCTGTGACCGGATATGAAATCCACATGGGGCGCAGCGAAGGCCCCGATTGTGATCAGGCCTGGCTTTCAGTTGAGGGGCGTCTTGAGGGCGCGGCCTCAGCCAATGGGCAAATTCGCGGCACCTATCTGCATGGAGTTTTCTCTTCGGATGCCTTCCGCGCAGCCTATCTGGCTGAACTAGGGCATCAATCGGATCTGTTTTATGAGGATGAAGTCGAAGAGGTTCTAGACGCCCTTGCCGACCATCTGGAAACGCATATGGGCCTCGATCATCTGCTGGCGCTCGCGACTGAACCACGCATAAACTAAGGGTTATTCCAGCTCTTGCGCGGTCAAGGCGCGGTGGATTTCGCGACGCACAAGCTTGCGCACGTTTCGCGTGATCCGCTCACCCAATGCACCCTGCAATTCCTGACGCACAATATCGGCAACCAGTTCGCGCAGGCTTTCTTCGTCCAGAATTGTATCATCGCCCATCAAGATGTCGCGCTCGCCACTTGCCAGCGCTTCGTCCTGTGGTTCGACTGGGGCGTCCTCCGTTTGAAAAGAGGTGTCTTCACGTATCGGCTCCACCTCTGACAAAGGTGCAACATCTGGCATTTCGATACCCGCCACTTCTCGATCCGAAATACCGTCCTCAGTGTCTGCGCCTTCGGCGTCCTCAGGCACCTCAGAAATTGGCTGGTGATCTTGCCAAGCAATCGTCTCGATACGCGTCCCCGAGTAATCCTCGTCGCTTTCGCCGTCAGGTTCCCACTGATCAGGCGTGCGTCCGATCGCGGCTTCTAAGGCTTGGATCTTTGCGCTCAAGCTATCGATTGGATCCGCTACTCTCAGTTCCGGATTTGAAACAACGCTCGCTGAATCTTCCTCCTCAGGAGAGATATCTTCGAGTTCGGAAAGTTCTAAATCGTCCGATGCCAGCTCGTCTTTAGCCCGTTCACCTTCCGCCCAATCAACATCTGGTACAGACAGCGGCTCGGCCTCTGATGGGAGTTCGTCAAAATGATCCTCAGCGGTGTAGCCGTCATCATAAGGGTCTGCGCTGGCGGCTTGCGCGGCCTCATACAGCGTTGCCTCTGGGACGGTCCAAGGCTCGTCCCCCAGATCAACCGCGTCGGCGGAAGGAGACGGAGTATCCTCTTCGACCAGATCAATCGTTTCAGCGTCATCTTCGTCTAACGATTCTGCGACACGCAGGGCTGGTGTTAATACCAATCGATCCGTTGACCGCGCTGGTTTCACCACCTCTGCGCGCGCCTCTGACCGGCCCTCTTCGCTGACCAGACGACGGATCGAGGACAAGACATCCTCGATCTCAAGATTGGTTACAGGATCAGACATTCGAATTCACCACACTTAGCCTCAGGGGTTAAGTGTAACGAACGTCAGGGATTCTCACAACAGATAGCGAGAATTCTCATTTCTTACCTAGGGCTTCTAGGACACGGTCCAGATCTTTGCTCTGCTTGGACAGCTTCGCCGGCGCGCCTTTGACCAGATTGTAATAGAGTGTTGGGTCATAAATCTGAACAGCAAGACCCAAACGTTCGGCCGTCAAAAGCCCCTGCGAAGACAACAGCTGATACGCAGCCAAAGACCGCTCAGCACGCGCACTGATTTGTGCAGTTTGCGCATCCAGCAACTCTTGTTCAGCGGTCAAGACGTCCAGCGTGGTGCGCGCACCCAATGTGGCTTCTTCACGAATCCCGTCGAACGCCACTTGCGCCGCCCGCACGCGTTCGCTGGAGGCGGTCAAACTGGCACCGGCCGTTTCAAAGCGAACGTAAGCTTCGTTGATCGCCTGAATCACGTCCTTGTTGACATTCAACAAGTTGGCTTTGATTGAATCACGCGTTGCCATGCTGCGCCGTATCGTGGCTGAAAGGCGACCACCGGCATAGACAGGCTGAGAAAACAGGACGCCCGCGCTGGCCGTATCGTTGGAATTCGAATTGCCATAGGTATTGGTCAGGCCAATATCAGCTCGCAGCGTGACGTTGGGGCCCAGCGATTTGCGCGTCCGTTCGACTGTCAAATCAGCCGCTTTGACCTGATGCTGTGCCGCCAAAACACTTGGGTGATTGCGCACACCCAAAGCGACAGCGGCATCGATTGATGCAGGACGCTGAGGCAACCTTGGCTGCCCTGCGATTTTACCCGGCTCATTCCCAACGGCATTCACATACACAGCACGCGCCGTAATCAACGCCCCTCGTGCATCTGCCAAGTTTGCGCGTGCAGCGGCCAGCCGAGATTCAGACAACGCCACATCGGTTCGCGTCACTTCGCCAACTTCAAAACGGTCTTGAGACGCCCGGAGCTCCTCTCCCAGAACACGCACATTATTCTGGCGCAGCACCACATTTTCTTCCTGAAGCAGCACATTCATATAGGCGGAAACCGCTGTGAACAGGACCACCTGTTCAACCTGCAACAGGCTTTGCCGCGTCGCCAGAACTGTTTCCTGAGCGGCATGTTTGGCCAACTGGCTTGCGCCACCATCATAGAGAAGCTGCTGCAATGTAAGGCCGGTAAAAAACGTCGAGGTCTGACTGTCTGTGACCAATCCACCGGTTCGATTTTCGACAAAGTTCCGCTGCACCCGAGCGGTCCAATCGATAATCGGCCTGAGGGCAGCAACCGAAATGGCCACGTCTTCATCCGCAGCCCGCAACAGGGCTCTATTTTGCTCCAACAACCCACTGGTATTGTAGGCGCCGATCAAAGCGTCCGCCAGATTATCAGCCGCGGCAACCCGTGGCATCATGCCAAAAACCGCAACTCCCATCGCGGCTAGAATCGTCTTGGAAAATCTATTCTTAACTGCTCTGCGCATTGCGTGTCTCACAATCTTAATGTGTGTTCCCGGTCAAAATGCGCCTTTGCAACAGATAAGGCAAGGACGCCGCGCCCTTTTTATAAACTCTAGTTGGCAGTGTTACCGCTACAGCGAGAATACAGGCTGCTTGGCGAATCCTGGCAAAACTGGCGCGCCCGCATTGAACTCAAATCGCCAGGACATTCGACCAGCCGACTTGTAACCGATCCGCACAGTCCCAAGATCATTATCCATGAAAATGCAAGCGATACGCCCCCCATCCTTGAGTTGTTCAAGCACAGCCTCGGGAACGTCTTCGACACCGCCTTGAACCAAGATCACATCATACGGGCCATGCTCTGCGGCCCCCTCTGCCAGGACCCCCTTGTGGACAACCGCATTGTCGACACCAGTATCCATCAAAAGCGCCTGAGCCTCGTCAGCCATCGCCTCGTCTTCTTCGACCGCAACAACGAGCTCTGCCATCCGCGCAGCCACAGCAGTCGAATATCCGTAGGTCACACCAATATCGAGAACCAGTTCAGTGTTGGCGATATTTAGCGCGTCAAACATCTTGGCCAGAGTCCGGGGCTCCAAAAGGCACCGCCCCTGCCCCAAATCCATCAAATCCCCGACATAAGCGGCTTCGCGCATCGAATCCGGGACAAACTTCTCCCGCTCGATCGCGAGCATCGCCTCTATGATTGGAAATTTCGTCACATCAGAAGGTCTGATTTGTGTATCCACCATCAGTCGACGTCGGGTCGCGAAATCTTTCATAGCAAAACTCATCTATCAGTCGGTTACCGCACTTTTGCCACATCCCTGCGCCACCAGCAACGTCCCAACACGCGATTTCACGCCGCAGGTCGCGGACATTCATTTTCACCCCAATAAATACGAAACTGCATCTAGACGCCCCGAGCGAATACTGCTAAAACCCGCGCACACCACAGCAAGTGTTTGAAATTGCTAAAGAAGGCGAGTTGGCGGAGTGGTGACGCAGCGGATTGCAAATCCGTGTACACCGGTTCGATTCCGGTACTCGCCTCCAATAAAATCAATGACTTGCGTCATTCCCCTTCTCCTTCACTGCCATTTTTGAAACAAGCGTTGAAACTTTCACGTTTCGGTCTTGCTTCGTTCCATTTGATTTCTTGCCTCTTGGGCGCGCTTTGCCAGCTCTCTCTGCCGGATCGGCCCGCCATATTTTTTCAGCATCTCAACGCCTGAATGACCGGTGACAGCTTTGACCATCTCGTCATCGCATCCAGCCAGATAAAGCTCGATCGTTGCGTTTTTCCTGAGCCCGTGCGTTTTGTAGTAGCTCGCCTTCTCGTGCTTCATCTTCTTTTTGATGGAGCGCATTTCCTCAGCGACGATGCGATAGCTGACCGACCTGCCCTTGGCGTCAGTCACGACCGTGCCGTCCGTTCGCTCGAGCCCGTCCAGGTGGGCCTTGAGACGATCAGTGAGCGGGATCCACAGCGGCTTGTCGGTTTTGCCCTGCGTGAAATCGAATCCTTCGTCGGAAAAGTGTGCCCACTTCATCTTTACGACGTCGCCAATTCGCTGGCCTGTGCCAACGCAAAGCTCGTAGACCAGTCGCGCACGCTCAGAAGCCAGCGCTTCGAACTCTGCTCGAACATCGTCTGGCCAAGGCTCCCACCCGTCACTCTGCTGCTTGAAGAGCGGAATGCCCTTCGCCGGATTCCCGTGCTCTTTCTTGATAAAGCCAATCAGACGGGCGTGGTTCATCAAGACGACCATGACCTGGACGAGATAGTTGGCTTGCCGCCAGTGATCCGCATTGGCGCGGTGCAATTCGTAAATGTGATGGGTTTCGATCTTGGCCGGGTCTTTCTCCGCCCAGATTTCACGAATGTGGCTGATGTACCGCCGATAGTCGGATCTCGTCCGGGGCTTCAGCTTTTTGTAGGCGTCGCTCTCGTAGTAGCTCAGGATTAACGCCTCAAAGTTACGCTTCACCGGCGCAGGCGCTGGCTTTCCCTTCAGCAGGCGATTGTAGTGATCCCAAAATTCGGGCGTGCCCGCTTCCTCTTGCATCATGACTGAGATGCCACGCGAACGCCGAATGAACCGAAGATATCCCCTGTCAGCCGAATTCGCCCTGCGTGCCGTAGGTCCCGAGACGCATGTTGTAACTCTCAGAGCAATCATCGTCGCGGCCACGTTCGCGATGGCTGTAATGCCGAACGTCCCAGACGCGGATCGAGCGCACGAAATCGAATTCCAAACCGCTAATGTCGATATCGGCACCACCTTCGACCACCTGCGCCAGAATGACGTGACCAAGAGTCTGGCCGATTTGGTTGCTGGCTTCCCAAGTTATCGGGGCCGTGCTTTGCATAGGCGCGCGCTCCGCAACACCCATCGGACAGCGCCAGATTTGCAGCGGTGGCTCAATCGGCCAAGGCGTGATCCGACGGATGAACACGGCACGGGCATGAGCGCATTCTGCTGACGCGGGCCACCCACCAGCCAGGCAAAGCAGAATAGCGCAATCGACTTGATAGGCTTTCGCCGCCTGAGGAACCACACTGGAAAGCAGAGACATTGCGACCCCAAAGAACCAATTCCTGATAAATCTGCACCACATTTCAATAACTGCCTTTTGACTACATTACTGTATTATTGAAAATGTAGCTCCAACATCGCCCTTCACACCATATACGAGAACATCATTTGTGATGCTCGCGCGTGTTTTGTGGAATATATTCCGTAGAGCAGTTCTTGTGATCTGGCCGAATACAGGCCATGAAATTACGGGAACAAGTAGGGTTAAATATCCGGAATCTAAGAAATTCCAGAGGGTTGAGCCAAGAACAATTAGCATTAGCTGCCGACCTGGATCGTAGCTACATCAGCGAGATCGAACTCGCGAAATTCTCAGCATCGATCGATGTTCTGGAGCGGATTGCCCTTGCTCTCGACATCGCTCCCAAGGAACTGTTTAACGAGAGGGGCTAGTTTTGCCCGAACTTGAGAGTGTTCGCACGACGGCCGAAGCCATCGGTCGCATTACGTGTATCAAGACTGGCGAAGAAATCGGTCTGCTGTATCAGTGGGATAACGGCGAGACGCAAGCAGCGCTATACGATGGCGGCCATCCTAAAACACCACACCGCTCAGATCATCCCGCTGAACCGGACCTTGGTGCAAAACGCAACTAACGGCCGGAAAGATGAAGATTTTCTGATGCGGGCCAGAGTGTGCGGTTGCGGCTTGGCGAGAGGGTGGCCCGCGTTGGAAAATCTCTCAGGGAGGAAGCCGCGGGGGCTGGGCGGTATCTATGGGGAAAGAGCGCTGTGGGCTGGTTTTGAAGCTGCTGCGGATGCGTTGTTTTGCGGATTGAAGGTGGCTGTTTTGCCGTTCGGCAAGCGCGGTTGCCGTGGAATTGGCCTAGTGCGCTGTCGATTTGCACCTTTTATGTGACTTCTGGGATCGCTGCGCACAACGGATTTTGGCCGTTGTCGCTGAAGCAACCGGTTTGCATAGGATGAGATGAACGGGCAATTGATCATGCGGCCTGTTTCCTTGGTGGGGCGCGGGATCGGGGAATCTGCCCGCGTTTGAATGTTTCGATGATCAGCATCGTGCCACCACAACAGGGGCATGGTTCCCGCAATGCAAGTGGTGCGGGATCATCGGCGTAGCGTGGTTCTTGTTCTGGAGCGCTTGCCCCAATCAGGGCACGGACCTTTGCGATGTTGGCCTTGCGTTGAGCGGAAGCCAGCAAACCGTAATGTCGGATGCGGTGGAACCCGTCGGGCAGAACATGCATCAGGAACCGTCGGATGAACTCTTCTGTGGGCAAACGCATCACCTTTTGTCGGTCACCACTCTTGATGCGATAGTCCTTCCATCGGAACGCTACGGCGTTTGCATCGGCGCAGACGAGGCGCTGGTTCGAGATTGCGACACGGTGCGTGTAACGACTGAGGTAGGCCAGAACTGCCTCCGGTCCGCCGAAGGGTGGTTTGGCATAGACCACCCATTCAATTTTGCGGAACGGGGCCAACCAGTTTGCAAATGCACCGGTTTTAGCCAGCCCTTTTAGGTCACTATAAAACGCCAGATCACCCGAGCGATGCAGCGCCATCAACCCTTCGATGAACAGGCGTCGGAACAGGCGCGACAACACTCGCACATGCAGGAAGAAGCCCGGTTTGCTGGCGATCCACCGAGTGCCACCCGGTGACAGGCCGCCGCCCGGGACGATCATGTGAATGTGGGGATGATGCGTCAGCGCAGATCCCCAAGTATGCAGCACGCTGGTCATGCCAACGCGAGCACCCATGCGCTTGGGATCAGCGGCGATGGTCATCACGGTCTCGGCGGACGCCCGGAACAGCAGGCCGTAGACGGCCCGCTTGTTCCAAAGGGCGATGCGGGCAATCTCGGCTGGCAGGGTGAAGACCACATGGAAGTACTCAACGGGCAGCAAGTCTTCGGCCCGTGCCGCCATCCAGTCACGCGCAGCAGGTCCCTGACACTTCGGGCAATGCCGGTTCTTGCAGCTATTGTAGGCGATATGCTGGTGATCGCACTTGGTGCAGGCTGCCACATGCCCACCGAGTGCCTCGGTCCGGCAGGCCTCTATCGCCGACATCACCTTCAGCTGGCTCAGGCTGACATGCCCTGCATTGGCCCGCCGCCACGCGGGACCGTGCTTGCGGAATATGTCAGCAACCTCCAGCCTTGGGCGGGGCAATCCCCGTCCGTCATCCGGGTCGCTTCTTGCGTGTCTGCAGGTTCAATTGTTTGAGGGCTTCAAACGGGCTGGTCGTATCCCGGATCATCTTGGTGGCGACTTTGGTGTACTGGGCTGTGGTCGTCAGCTTGGCATGGCCAAGCAGCACTTGGATCACCCGAACATCTGTCCCGGCTTCCAGCAAATGGGTGGCAAAGCTGTGCCGTAGTGTGTGCAGCGTTGCGGGTCTGTTGATCCCGGCCATGCGCTTGGCGGACGTAAATGCCCTGTTCAACTGGCGGGGTGAGATCGGGTTGATCTTTGGCTTGCCGGGGAACATCCAGCCCTCGGGACGTGCTTCGCACCAATAATCACGCAACAGGTCGAGCAATCCAGGTGACAGCATCACCTTGCGGTCTTTACGCCCCTTGCCCTGCACGACATGGATCAACATTCGATCACTGTCGATATCACTGGTCGTGAGATTGCAGACCTCAGAGGCGCGCAGGCCAGCACCATAAGAGATACTGAGTGCCGCTCGATATTTGAGCCCCGGACCCGGTGCCACCGCCAAAAGTTCTGAAACCTCTTCGACGCTGAGCACAGCAGGCAGTTTGCGCGGCTCGGTGCGGAATTGCATGTACTTCTTCATCCCATCACGCCCGCAGGTCATCGAGAAAAAGAAACGCAAGGCAGTGATGCGGGCATTGTAGACCGAGGGCGTGACCTCGGTATCTGTCATGTGAAGCTGATACGCGCGCAGCTCCTCGGGTGTCGCCGTATCTGGTGAATGCTTCAGAAATCCGGCAAAATCCTTGATCGCCCGAATATGCGCCCGTTGAGATTGCGGCCCTAAACCCCGAATGCGCATATCTTCGATCATCCGCTCACGAAGCGGCGTTGTTCTCTCGCTGACCATGAAATCCTCCTGTCTGTCGATTGAGAAACCTCAATCGTCAAACAGATCAGCCAGATCGCAAAATCCGCCAACATGTGGGATGCTTGAATACACTTGCCACAAGCGCCAGTGCCGCGCGAGCGGCTTCGGTCCACGGGCTGCGAGCGGTCATCAGAGCGACTTCAAAGGGGCACTGATAACCCAAAATCGAGTGCTGCACAGCCGCAAGTCGGCTTGGAGCCCTCTTTACCAGATGCTGCGCCATCTACGAAAGGCTGCTTCGGTGATACTGACAACGCAATATTTCATGATTGTAAGTTTTATGTAAGCCTCACCGACCATGAGCGGGTTAATCTAAAAGCATGATGGAGATTGATATGCGTCTTTTTGGAATTGCCCTTGGTTTTGCAGTCGCTCTTGCGGCCCCTGTAAACGCCCTCTCATTGCCTTCAAACGGTAAGCTGAGTTTTGATGTAGTGCGGAAGGGCAAGGACATTGGCGATCACAGCTACAGATTTTCAGGTAAGAGCAGTGCTTTTACGGTCAAGGTGGAAACTGACATCGTTGTGAAAGTGCCATTAATCAGAACAACGGCCTACAGCTTCAAGCATAAAAGTGTGGAGACTTGGAAAGGTGGCAAGTTGCAACAGCTCAGTTCATCCACAAATGATGACGGCGAACCACACCAGTTGAAAACCGCGAATAAGGGCGCATTGCCTGCCAGCCTCTGGAACGACGATATCGTCCGTAGCGGCAAACTTATGAATACCATTGACGGGAAGATCATGAGCGTACGCGCGGCAGATCTTGGCTCAGAAACGGTGAAGACAAAGAGCGGTAATGTTTCTGCGCATCATTACCGGCTTTCAGGCGGGCTGGCCCGCGACGTTTGGTATGATGACGAGGGCAACCTTGCACAGGTGATGTTCAAGGCCGATGATGGCTCAACTGTGATGTATATCCGAAAATAGGACGACGCGCCGAATGCGGCTACTTTATATTGAAGACAACGAAAAGCTGGCGCTCAATACGAGCGCCAGTTTGCGTGATGCAGGGTTTGTAGTGGATGTTGTCCACACTGCGGCGGATGCTTTGCATTCTGTGAAAAGCTTTGAATATGATGCGGTCGTTCTTGATCTCGGATTGCCAGATCAAGATGGTTTAGACGTTTTACCGATGATCAAATTGGCCAAGCCGCAAACCCCGATTATCATATGCACTGCGCGAGATGCGCTGGATGATAGGATCAAAGGTCTGAATACAGGCTCTGACGATTATGTTGTCAAACCGTTTGCTGTCTCTGAACTGGTCGCCCGCATAAATGCTGTTCTGAGGCGACCAGGCGGCGCGCTCGGAATGATGTTAACGTTGGGGAATGTGAGGTATGAGACGGCCGAACGATCGGTTGTTATCAACGAAGTACTGACACGGTTCTCGAAGCGCGAACTCGCCCTACTGGAGCTGTTCTTGCGCCGTGCCGGGCGAGTTGTATCAAAAGATGCGATTGAAAACGCGCTCTATGGGTTCGATGAGGCAGCAACGCCAAATGCCATCGAGGTATTGACCCACCGTCTGAGGAAAAAGCTGATCGACAGGGGGGCCAGTATCGAAATCCACAACCTGCGTGGGATCGGATACATTCTTCAGGAAAATTCTGCATGATGGTTGTGAATTTTCTTTTCGGGCAGCGCAGATCATTGAAGAGGAGCCTGCTACTCAACATCATCGCGGCGTTAAGCCTATGCATCCTCCTCGCTGGAGCCGTCTTGATCAGTGAGTTTTACGAACATCTGGAAGAAAACCTCGAAGACGCGATGGTGGATGAAGCCAAAGAGATCGTTGGCCAGATTGATCCAACTGCTCCGCAACATGGCCTTGATGCTGGTTCGCTACGTTTTCAGGGTGTTGAAGGAACCTATCGATACACGGTCTATGACGAAACTGGCAGCATTGTAGCCGGTGGAGAAGGGTCTGATGCTGTTTGGCAGCAACTATCGCAGATCAAATTGGGTAATCCACAATCGATTGCGCTTCTCGGTGACAGGCTTGGTATCGGATTGAGAGCCCGCGTTGCGGATCAGGATGTATTTGTCTTGGTGTCTACATATCCAAAGGAAAGTAATCAGACACAACTCGAAAAACTCTTGCACGAGATCGAAGAAGGAATCTGGTGGGTGGTTTTGGGTGCTATAATAGTGCTGACTTTCGCAGTGTTTGCGACCCGTCGCGCATTGTTGCCTTTGAAAATACTATCAGATCAAGCGCATCTAATCGGGCCAAAAGCAGCAAATCAGCGGTTAGCAACTGATAGTGTTCCCACCGAGGTTGCCCCATTGATTGAGGATGTGAACATGGCCTTTGATCGTCTGGAGCAGGGGTACAAAGCGCAGCGGGATTTTGCCTCAAATGTAGCGCATGAAATCCGCACGCCGATCGCTGTACTCAGATCCAGTATCGACCGGATTGATGACCCTGCGCTGAAACAATCCTTGTCGGAAGACGCAGAGCATTTAGATTGCATTTTCGGCCAGCTCATTGACCTGTCCCGGGCTGACGCGGCCTTGCAATCAGGTTTTGAGACTGTGGATTTGCGCAGCGTCGCCGTTGACGTCGCAACTGAACTTGCACCGGTTGCTCTGCGTTCCGGTCTGAGTTTGTCAATGATCGGAGCAGAAGAGGTTTTGGTGCAGGGAAATGCGGGCCTACTGGCGATCGCACTTAGCAATCTCGTTCGCAATGCTGTACAATACTCCCCCAAAAACAGCGACGTGGAAATAGAACTTCTGTCTAATCCGGCAGGCTGGCAGGTCTCGGATCAAGGGCCGGGAGTGCCGGATGCCCTCAAGACCAGCCTATTTGAACGGTTCAATCGCGGTACTCAAGCAGACACGGAAACCAAGGGGGCGGGGATAGGTCTGGCCATCGTCGAATCTGTGGCGCAATCACATGGTGCACGGGTTGCCATCCATGACCTAGATGGGGGTGGCAGTGTATTTTCGTTTATTTTCAAAGAAGAATTCTAGGGCCTGTGGACATTCAGGATTCCCATTGGGCCAAATTTCTGATTCAAACTTCCAAAATGGAGGTTTGAATGAACGAGCAGCGGTTTGTGGTGTCGGACGTCTTGTGGCAGCGGCTTGAACCGCATCTTCCGGGTAAGGTCAGCGATGCCGGAGCCACGGCAAAGGACAATCGCATGTTTCTGGAAGCGGTCCTCTGGCGGGTGCGCACCGGTTCGCCATGGCGCGACCTGCCGCCTTCCTTTGGTCACTGGAACAGCCAGTTCCGGCGGTTTCGAAGATGGGCGAAGGCGGGTGTTTTCGAGAGTCTTTTCAAAGCTGTGAGCCGTGATCCCGACCTCGAATATGCACTCATTGATGGCACCATCGTTCAGGTCCACCAGAAGGCAACGGGCGCAAAAGGGGGACTCAGGCTCAAGCCATTGGGCGCTCACGCGGCGGATTGACGACCAAGATCGTAGCCTTGGTAGATGCGCTCGGTAATCTGGTGCGCTTCCTGCTGCTGCCGGGACAAGCGCATGATATGAAAGGTGTCGCGCCGTTGATCAGGGGCGTTTCATTTGACGCACTGCTCGCGGACAAGGCGTTTGACGCGGACTGGCTGTTACAAGACCTCGATGAGCGCGGTGCAACCGCCGTGATCCCGCCCAAAGCCAACCGCAAAATCCAGCGCAATTTTGATACTGAGGTCTACAAGTGGCGACATCTGGTGGAGAACTACTTCGCAAAGATCAAAGAGTTCAGAGGGATAGCCACAAGATACGACAAAACTGACTGTAGCTACACCGCTTCCTGGAACTTGGCAGCGACCCTCGTCGCATCAAGATGATTGTCCACAGGCCCTAGCAGTTTTTCGTTTTCGCAGATTTTTGTAAGTCTCCTGTAAGTCACATCGCGGAGAACAACCTCAACACGTCAAAAAAGGTACGTTGAGGTAGAATATGAAGATCGAGTTTCTAAGTGGGGACTGCCCCGGTCGGCAAGCGGCACAAGATCACATCAAGGCTGTGTATCGTGACTTCTATGGCGCAGAGGTTACCGAGTTTGCGCCATTGCTGGTTACGGCCACGCGCGTCGGCGGGGAAATACTCTGCGCGGCTGGCATTAGAACCGCTACAGACGGTTTTTTCTCCGAAGGCTACCTTGCTTCTGATTTCTCAACCGCGCTCCACGACGTTGCGGGTATCGAAGTCCCAGCATCGGAAATCATGGAAGTCACGTCCCTCGCGTCCACAACGCCCTTCCCTGTCTTGCCCATGCTGGACAAAATGATCGAATGGGGCCGTGAAAATGGGATGACCTGTGGGGTATTCACCGCGACCACATCCCTACGCCGTCTGCTGAAAAGAACTTCGCTGAAATATGTAGAATTGGCGTCAGCGGACATATCTCAGGTTTCAAACCCAAAGGCGTGGGGCTCCTATTACGACACTGACCCGAAGGTATGCGCGTTCAGCGAGGCTCTCTCTCAACCCGTTGTCTTATCCCCACGCGCGCGCGCCACGAAAATTGCTGTGGAGGCGTCCTGATGAAACAGGTCTTTGACGCGCTCCAGCGCCATTCGCAAACCCGCCCAGATAACATCGCGTTCGAGGATGACACAGGCCAGATAAGCTGGTGCGAACTGGCCATGCGTGTCGAAAGCCTCGCCTGCGCGTTGGATGCCGTGGATGGTACCATTGGCATCGGCCTTGCGGGTGGTATCGACTATGTCGTCGCTGATTTGGCGCTGACTCTTAGCGGGAAGCGGCAAGTGCCATTGCCGTTCTTTTTCAGCACATCCCAGAATGCGCATGTCTTGATGGATGCAAAAGTCAGCACGGTCGTCACAAGCAATCCAGACCTGTTTTCTGCTTTACCGCACCTGAAACTCATCCACCCAGTCGCCATACCAAGTGAAACTTGCGCTTTGCGTTCTTACGCCGGTGGTGCCGAGCGGATCATCTATACCTCTGGATCTTCGGGAAATCCCAAAGGCGTGGTGCTCGGTGATCGCCAACTGGATGCATCTATAAGCGCTTTAAGTCTCGTCATTGCTGCGGATGCGTCAGATATACACCTATCCATCCTCCCGCTCGCACAGCTTTTGGAGCAGATTTGCGGAATTTTCCTTCCTATCGTTGCGGGCGCGAAAACAGTCTTCCGGTTTGAAGCCACCAAGTCCCTGTTTGGTGCGCCGATTGAGCCTCTCGTTGATGCATTCGTGACGGTACGTCCCACAACAAGTCTGCTGGCCCCAGCCATTCTGGGCCGTTGGGTTGATGCACTTGCAACCTGCAAAGCGCCTGACAGCCTTCGTTTTGTGGCCGTGGGTGGCGCGTCCAGTTCGCCATCCTTAATTCACGCGGCACAAGATATCGGCATTCCTGTGCATGAGGGGTACGGCTTGTCCGAATGCTGTGCCGTCGTCTCAATGAACCGCCCCGGAAAAAATCATCCCGGCACAGTTGGTCCGGTACTGGATGGGGTTAACGTATCGTTGGAGAACGGTGAGATTGTCATCTCAGGCCCGACCGTGATGCAAGGATACCTGAACGGCAATCCCGCACCCAATGTCTGGCACACGGGCGATCTGGGCCATTTTGACGGCGACAGATTGGTTGTTGATGGCCGTAAAGACGCCCTTTTGGTTACAGGCGCAGGGCGCAACATCTCACCTGAATGGGTAGAACAGCGGGTAAACGCTGATCCCCGCATTGTCAGCTCCGCCTTGGGTATTCGTCGATCTGACGGGGCCCTTGTCTTGATCATCGTGGCGGTTGCACCTGTGTTGCCAGGCGAGATCGAAACTTACCTATCAGACTTGCCTACATATGCGCAGCCAACCGCGTTGATCATGACCGATCCGACCGAGGATGGTCTGTTATTCCCCGCTGGAACACCCAACCGTTCGGTGGCCGCATCCTTGGTCAACACACGCGCGACGCAATCATTTTACGCCACACCAGAAAGCATCGCATCATGAACACCACTAAAAAAGTTCTTATCACAGGCGCAGGAACCGGCATTGGCAGAGCATTGGCTATTGAAGCTGCGCAAAAGGGCTTTGATTTGATCCTCGTTGGCCGCACCTCCGCGACGTTAGAAGAAACGCGTTCCAAGTGCGATACTCAAGACTCCCGTTGCATTGTCGCGGATGTGACGAGCGCAGAAGGGCGGGCGCTGATCGCCGATGCCGTTGGCGCATCGCTTGATATTCTGATCAACAATGCTGGTATTTTGAGCGTTGGACATCTGGCAGACATGGCAGACTCCGATTTAGAGCTAATGACAACCACCAACCTCGTCGCCCCGATGGCACTGACCCGTGATTTATTGCCTGCATTACGCGCATCAAAGGGACGTCTTGTGAACATCGGATCTGTTTTTGGTGATATCGCCTACCCATTTTTCGCGGTATACTCTGCAACGAAATTTGGCCTTCGGGGGTTTTCGGATGCCATGCGCCGTGAGTTGTCAGGCGCTGGCATTGGCGTGACTTACATAGCGCCGCGCGCAACACGCACAGCAGCGGAAAGCTCATTTGGTGCATTGGTTGAGCCTATGGATATGACGCTCGACTCAGCCGAAGTAGTCGCTGCGCAAGCTTGGAATGCGATCCTCAAAGGCAAACGCGAGAGCTTCCCCGGAGGCAAAGAGCGATTTTTCGTCAGAGTGCAGCGCCTATTTCCATCGCTGGTCGACAAATCGGTGGGCGCACAGGCGCGTGACCCAAAGACCTTGGCGGCTCTTCGTCCGTCAAACCAATCCTAATTCAAAACCTCAAAATCTACAGGACACCTGATATGAGCTATAATGTAATCCGCGCTTCGGAAGTTGGCGATACTTCTGTTACCCCGGCGGTACTTTCCAACATCAAAGACTACTTGAAATCAGACGGTTGGTCGCTGCTGCGTGGCTTTGATATGGATATGACATCGTTCAGCGCCATTACATCACAGCTTTGCAAGACCATCACCTTCGATCCTGCACGTGAGAATACGAACAAAAGCACTCAAAAAGTGGATGCTGGCCTTGGGCCAATCGGCCTTCATATCGAGAACGGAAATACACCTGTTTGCCCCGACGTCGTTGCATTCTACAGCACCAAAGCAGCTTTTGAGGGGTCTCAAACCACGATCTGCGATGGTCGACGTATATTTGAGGCCTTCTCGGATGCGCAAAAGACGCGTTGGTCCCAGCGTATGCTGGTCACAAGGACACTGCCCGAGGCCCTGTGGAAACGTTACCTCGCAAACGAACACCCGGCCATAAGTGAACCCGAAGAGGTTACACAGGAGCACATTCTACAATTTAAGGCGTCTATTCCAGATCAGGACTTCACGCTGAACGATGATGGTTCCCTTGAGTATCGCATCAAAGTTTCGCCCGTGCGCTCATCGTCTTTGTCAAACGGGCAGGCTTTTGCGAACGCAATTCTGGGGCCGTCGCATAACTACGAGCCACCGGTTTATAAATTAGATGACGGTACCTTTGTCACGTCTGAGGAAATCGAAGAGCTTAGAGACATTGCCGAGACCTGCACAGTCGAGATCAATTGGCAGGACGGTGATGTCGCGGTGATCGATAACACGCGCGTCATGCATGGCCGCCGCGCGATAAAGGACCAGGATCGGCAGTTATTCATTGGAATGGGTCGCCTCTAATTTGTCATTAATGCTGTTGAGGATCGCGGTAGCGCGCAAGCGCCGCGGAGTGATCCTCAACGTTGCCCGATAGCAATATCTTGACAAAGCCGTCTATCTGCCAGCGCCGTAAAGGATCGAAAGCAGCCATTAGCGCAACCGCAGCGAAATGGTGCTTTGATGAAGATTTTCTGATGCGGGCCAGAGTGTGCGGTTGCGGCTTGGCGAGAGGGTGGCCCGCGTTGGAAAATCTCTCAGGGAGGAAGCCGCGGGGGCTGGGCGGTATCTATGGGGAAAGAGCGCTGTGGGCTGGTTTTGAAGCTGCTGCGGATGCGTTGTTTTGCGGATTGAAGGTGGCTGTTTTGCCGTTCGGCAAGCGCGGTTGCCGTGGAATTGGCCTAGTGCGCTGTCGATTTGCACCTTTTATGTGACTTCTGGGATCGCTGCGCACAACGGATTTTGGCCGTTGTCGCTGAAGCAACCGGTTTGCATAGGATGAGATGAACGGGCAATTGATCATGCGGCCTGTTTCCTTGGTGGGGCGCGGGATCGGGGAATCTGCCCGCGTTTGAATGTTTCGATGATCAGCATCGTGCCACCACAACAGGGGCATGGTTCCCGCAATGCAAGTGGTGCGGGATCATCGGCGTAGCGTGGTTCTTGTTCTGGAGCGCTTGCCCCAATCAGGGCACGGACCTTTGCGATGTTGGCCTTGCGTTGAGCGGAAGCCAGCAAACCGTAATGTCGGATGCGGTGGAACCCGTCGGGCAGAACATGCATCAGGAACCGTCGGATGAACTCTTCTGTGGGCAAACGCATCACCTTTTGTCGGTCACCACTCTTGATGCGATAGTCCTTCCATCGGAACGCTACGGCGTTTGCATCGGCGCAGACGAGGCGCTGGTTCGAGATTGCGACACGGTGCGTGTAACGACTGAGGTAGGCCAGAACTGCCTCCGGTCCGCCGAAGGGTGGTTTGGCATAGACCACCCATTCAATTTTGCGGAACGGGGCCAACCAGTTTGCAAATGCACCGGTTTTAGCCAGCCCTTTTAGGTCACTATAAAACGCCAGATCACCCGAGCGATGCAGCGCCATCAACCCTTCGATGAACAGGCGTCGGAACAGGCGCGACAACACTCGCACATGCAGGAAGAAGCCCGGTTTGCTGGCGATCCACCGAGTGCCACCCGGTGACAGGCCGCCGCCCGGGACGATCATGTGAATGTGGGGATGATGCGTCAGCGCAGATCCCCAAGTATGCAGCACGCTGGTCATGCCAACGCGAGCACCCATGCGCTTGGGATCAGCGGCGATGGTCATCACGGTCTCGGCGGACGCCCGGAACAGCAGGCCGTAGACGGCCCGCTTGTTCCAAAGGGCGATGCGGGCAATCTCGGCTGGCAGGGTGAAGACCACATGGAAGTACTCAACGGGCAGCAAGTCTTCGGCCCGTGCCGCCATCCAGTCACGCGCAGCAGGTCCCTGACACTTCGGGCAATGCCGGTTCTTGCAGCTATTGTAGGCGATATGCTGGTGATCGCACTTGGTGCAGGCTGCCACATGCCCACCGAGTGCCTCGGTCCGGCAGGCCTCTATCGCCGACATCACCTTCAGCTGGCTCAGGCTGACATGCCCTGCATTGGCCCGCCGCCACGCGGGACCGTGCTTGCGGAATATGTCAGCAACCTCCAGCCTTGGGCGGGGCAATCCCCGTCCGTCATCCGGGTCGCTTCTTGCGTGTCTGCAGGTTCAATTGTTTGAGGGCTTCAAACGGGCTGGTCGTATCCCGGATCATCTTGGTGGCGACTTTGGTGTACTGGGCTGTGGTCGTCAGCTTGGCATGGCCAAGCAGCACTTGGATCACCCGAACATCTGTCCCGGCTTCCAGCAAATGGGTGGCAAAGCTGTGCCGTAGTGTGTGCAGCGTTGCGGGTCTGTTGATCCCGGCCATGCGCTTGGCGGACGTAAATGCCCTGTTCAACTGGCGGGGTGAGATCGGGTTGATCTTTGGCTTGCCGGGGAACATCCAGCCCTCGGGACGTGCTTCGCACCAATAATCACGCAACAGGTCGAGCAATCCAGGTGACAGCATCACCTTGCGGTCTTTACGCCCCTTGCCCTGCACGACATGGATCAACATTCGATCACTGTCGATATCACTGGTCGTGAGATTGCAGACCTCAGAGGCGCGCAGGCCAGCACCATAAGAGATACTGAGTGCCGCTCGATATTTGAGCCCCGGACCCGGTGCCACCGCCAAAAGTTCTGAAACCTCTTCGACGCTGAGCACAGCAGGCAGTTTGCGCGGCTCGGTGCGGAATTGCATGTACTTCTTCATCCCATCACGCCCGCAGGTCATCGAGAAAAAGAAACGCAAGGCAGTGATGCGGGCATTGTAGACCGAGGGCGTGACCTCGGTATCTGTCATGTGAAGCTGATACGCGCGCAGCTCCTCGGGTGTCGCCGTATCTGGTGAATGCTTCAGAAATCCGGCAAAATCCTTGATCGCCCGAATATGCGCCCGTTGAGATTGCGGCCCTAAACCCCGAATGCGCATATCTTCGATCATCCGCTCACGAAGCGGCGTTGTTCTCTCGCTGACCATGAAATCCTCCTGTCTGTCGATTGAGAAACCTCAATCGTCAAACAGATCAGCCAGATCGCAAAATCCGCCAACATGTGGGATGCTTGAATACACTTGCCACAAGCGCCAGTGCCGCGCGAGCGGCTTCGTCCAAGAGCCCAAACCAGCCGCGTCGCAATGAGTCCATTTAGCACTTGCAGCACGATCTGGAATTTTCACGACCGGCCCTGACATTCCCGTCAGTTGAATAAAGCATTTTGCTGTATTGTTTCTCATTGCGGACATTCATTGGTCGCGCAGTGTTTTTGGCAGTCAAGCGTTAGCCCAAGTGTCTGGAACCGCCTGTAACAAGTTGCCGCCGACAGACGGATCAGCCGTAATTCGGTCTGATTGAAGCGTAAAGTAAAGGCATGACACACCCCAAAAAGCGGTTAATGTCAGGTTTGGAGGGGTGTCGGTAGTTGATATCGGTACCTGTGGGAGATCAAGTTGCAGGATATTCAAAGCTGGCTCGCTAAACTCGGTTTGGAAAAATATGGACCAGCTTTTGCCGAGGCTGAGATTCAGTTCTCGGATCTGGTTGACCTGACCGAAGAAGACTTGAAGGAAGTCGGCTTGCCAGTGGGCCCGCGACGCAGGGCAAGCAGTGCAATAAGGGCGATGGCTGAAAACGATATGCCAGCGGCTATTGGCATTGCAAATGATCCAACCAAAGAACCCCAACATCAGGAACAGCTAGACACTTCTTCCGACGCCGAACGCCGCCACCTGACGGTTATGTTCGTCGATCTTGTCGGTTCCACCGAGATGGCGACGCGGCTGGATGCTGAAGACATGCGTACTGTCATCACCGGGTATCAGAACACAGTTGCTGGTGTTGTGAGCCGGTACGAAGGTTTCGTCGCCAAGTTCATGGGCGATGGCGTGATGTGTTACTTTGGCTGGCCCCGTGCCGGTGAAGACGATGCGGAGCGCGCTGTGCGCGCAGGGCTGGCGATCATCGACAGCGTCAGGTCAACAAAGGCTCCCGATGGTACAGCTCTTGCAACGCGGATCGGGGTCGCCACCGGTGTTGTGATCGTTGGCGACCTGATAGGCAGCGGTGCAACACAGGAAGCGGCCGTTGTCGGCGAGACGCCCAATCTGGCTGCTCGGCTGCAAGGCGTTGCAGGGCCGAACCAGCTTGTTCTGCCCAGCGAAACCCGGCGTCTGCTGGGCAGCACGTACAAGCTGACGTCAATTGGCACACAAGAGTTAAAGGGCGTGGGAACGCCGGTTGAAGCGTTCGTCGTCGAGGGCGAGGCAGCGCAGGAAAGCCGCTTTGCGGCGCGCCAGTCCGGCACCCTTACCCCCATCGTTGGGCGCGACCGTGAGATCGACCTAATGCTGGAGCGTTGGGCTTTGGCCCGCTCGGAACAGGGCCAGATGGTCATCGTCAGCGGCGAGGCCGGTATCGGAAAATCTCGTATCACCAGAGCGGTCATCGACGAAGTTGCGAAAGATGATCACACCCGCATCACCTATCAATGCTCGCCCTATCACGCAGATTCCGCGTTCTATCCGGTCATTCAACAATTGTCGTTTGCCGCCGGGTTCGCTCCATCAGACGGGCCGGATGTCCGGCTGGACAAGCTTGAGGCATTACTTGGCCAGGACCCCGAAACGCTGAAGCTGATCACGCCGATGATGGGTCTGGATGGAACCGCGCGATACGGTGCGCTTAATCTGACACCAGCCCAGCAACGGGCACATACCATGAAGACACTGGCCAAGCTGCTGGTTCAGCAAAGCCAGGACAGGCCGGTGCTCTTGGTCTACGAAGACCTGCACTGGATTGACCCAACTTCGCTGGAGTTGCTGGACCTGCTTTTGGATACTATTGCGGATCAAAAGATCATGATCCTCGCCACGGCGCGTCCCAGCTTTGAGTATGGCTTTGGGGGGCATCCCATCGTGACGCGGTTCGCGCTGAACCGGCTAGGAAAGGATCAGATCGGAGACATCGTCGCCAAGTTGACTGGCGGCAAGGCACTTCCAGACGAGATCATGGCAATTGTCGCTGCGCGCACCGATGGCGTGCCGCTCTTTGTTGAGGAACTGACCAAGACAATTCTGGAGTCCGGTTCGCTGAAAGAAGATGGAGACCGTCTCATTCTCGACGGACCGCTGAGCACCATCGCCATTCCGACCACGCTGCATGACAGCCTGATGGCGCGTCTGGACCGGTTGCAACCCATCAAGGAGGTAGCGCAGACCGCTGCCTGTATCGGGCGAGAGTTCAGTCACGGCCTCTTGGCGCAGATCTCTCTTTTGCCCGACGCTGAACTGACCGCCGCGCTGGACGGTTTGATCGCAGCCGAGCTGATCTATCGCCGTGGCCTGCCGCCAGAGGCGACCTATCTCTTCAAGCACGCGCTGGTCCGCGACGCCGCCTATGAAAGCCAGCTGAAGGAGAAGCGCCGCGCCATCCACGCGCGTATCCTGACAGAACTGGAGGCGGACACTGACATCGCCCCGGAAGTTCTCGCCGTACACGCCGAGGCTGCTGGTCTGACCGAACGAGCCATCGACCTATGGGAAGCAGCCAGCAAAACCGCCATCGCGCGACCGGCGTTCGACGAAGCGATCTCACATCTTGGTCGGGCAATTGAATTGATCACCCCTCAACTGGAAAACAGCGACGCCCCGCCGTTTGAACGCGCGCTTGGCTTGCAAGTGCCTCTCAGCATGACCCTTCTCGCCCGCAAGGGGTTCACGGCCGACGAAACACTGGACTCGTTTGAAAAGGCGTTGGTTCTTGCGGACAAGGTCGGTGAGACCCCAATGCGGTATTCAATTCTGTACGGTTTGTGGATTGGCAAGGGAGCCAGGGGGCAGCACAGAGAGGCTTTGCGAAGCGCGGAAGCGCTTGTCGAGGAGACGGCCAATGCGCCGAACACTCCCCCAATGGTGGTCGCCAATAGGGTTGCAGGCGCTTCGCACTTTTTGATGGGTAACTTTGCAGAAGCACAACGGTATCTGGATGTTGCCCTGGCTAACTATGACTCCATCGCACATGCGGGCCTCGCGAACCAGTTCGGGCAGGATATTGGTGTCACAATCCACATTTTCCAGGCAATGAACTCGTTGATGCTGGGTCAGACAGAGCGAGCCACGACTCACCTGAACGAGGCTGAGAGCGTTGCCAAGTCGACCGATCATATCCAGACAATCTGCTATCTGCTGAATATGCGTTTTATATATGGCTTGGCGTCCGGTGACCGACCTGACGTTGAGCGATGTCTTAACGAAGTATCGCCTATTGCTCAGGAACATAATCTGGCGCTCTGGTCGGCTATGATACCGATGTGTATCGAAAATTTGGCGGCATATAACGGCGACAAAACCAGTATGGAAAGATGGCAAAAGGCCGGAGCAGCGATTGACGCTATAAAGTTCAAATTGTTTATCGTGAGCTTTCACGTTGACCTTGCCCGATCAGCACTGGCGATGGGCTTTCACGACGATGCAGCCGAACTGGCCATGAAGGCGCAAGAGTTGATCGACGAAACAGGCGAGACTTACACCCTGTCCGACCTCCACCGGGTGCAAGCTGAGATCGCCATGGCGGATGACGACGCCGAGACCGCAGAAAACTACCTCGTTACGGCCCTGGACGTCGCCCGGCAGCAGGGAGCCAAACTGTGGGAACTGCGCGCGGCCATCGATCTGGCGAGCCTATTGCATGAACAAGGCCGGATAGATGAGGCCATTACCCTTCTAACCCCCATCCATAACAGCATCGCCGAAGGAGATTGCCCTGAAGATCAGGCGACGGTCCGCAAATTACTCGCTGAGTTGGCGGCGTAATTCTGCTGCCCACGGATTACAGTCGCGCCTCGTTTCGGCTGTGGTGTCAGCCAATGACCTCTTCGAACGGCCGCTTTATCGATTTTAAGTTTTTCATTTCCCGTTTCAACAGAGGCCCGGTTCACGCCCTCGCCAGCACAAGTCCCGATTTCAAAAGCCGAGGAGATGCAAGTGCAGCGAAAGGTAAGAAAGTCCGCGTTGGCGACCTTCGCCGCCGCTTTAGTGAACGACAGCTTTCTCTAGGTGAGGACGGGTATCATTTCCTCATGTCGTCCAGGAACTCCAGAACGCGCGCATAGTCTCCACTGACCTCGCGCGCTTGCTCGAAGACCTCTCGCCGCTGCCGATCCAGGCATCGGAAGTACTGCTCAACATCGATAAAATACATCTCCGCGTCGCGCTTCAACAGATCCGCGTAGGCCTGCACGTCATCGGCATTGGTCGGCATCCAGGGCGGCACAGGCGGCAGGCAACTGCCCGCGATCGAGGCTGACCCCCAACTCAAAACAGCCAGAGCCGCCCATGTTTGTTTCAAAAGCACCATATTATCTTGGCTCAGCCACTCCGTTGCAGTAAATTCGTTTCAACGCATGAATGGCGCAACAAATCAAATTGCACCTATTGATTGCAAGATTATAATATTGTATCGGTTCGGTAGTCCATGAGGGACTGCCGGGCTAATGCACAATTCTGCAAGGCTCGATCCTATGAATTTGATGCAAGACGCCCCCAATGTTGTCAGTGAAGACGGGCTGCGCACGCTGCTTGCCGAGGGTCATTCGGCGGATGTTGTGTGCCGGGTTACGCCCAAACGTACAGGTGCTCAGTGGTCCGGAGTTTGGACCGTGCATTGCGTCTCGCCCGATGGCGAGACGCGTCGCCTGCTCGTCACCGCACGCAACAACATGGCCGCGCGAGAATTCAAGACAATCAACGGCTTATCGAGCTTCCTTGCGGGGCTGGACGTATCGATCATTTCAATCCCAATGGTCGAAGGCAAAGTCGCTTCCCACAAGCCAGGCGACACCGACTAAAGCGCTTGCCGTCCTTGCTGCGCTCATCGCAGCCCCAGCTGTCGCAGAAGGTTTCGTGCTCTCAATGCGGGCCGATGGCCAGCTGGAAACGAAAGCACCTCAGTCCGGTTTTGCGCAAAGCTACATCGACGGCGTAGGCGCGAATGCACCGGAACTGACAGTCTTCGCAGCTCCAGAACCGCAAGCGCCCCGCATGTCGATTGAGTCTGGGCCCGCGCCAGCAATCCCCCGCTCCGAAATCCTTGCAGCCCTTGAAAGTACCGCGCATCGCTATGGTGCGGCCAGACCGCATTGTCCTAGGCGAAGTGCGCGGCAAAGAGGCCATGACCTTCCTCGAAGCGATCAACACCGGCCATGGCGGCTCTCTCACCACGCTCCACGCCGAAACGCCGCAATTGGCGGTACAGCGTCTGGCCATCGCCGCCCTGAAAACCGATGTGCCCATGACCTACCAGGACATGAACGACTACATCACCCGCTCGATCGATGTGATCATTCAAGCCGGTCGCCATGAAGGCGCGCGCGGCATTACCGAATTTTACCTGCCAATTGATCCCGCCCAAGCAAAGGAAACAGCCCATGTTTGAATACAAGATCAAACTGATCAACACCGCCAAGACCAAGCCACCCAAGATCGAGGCGCAGCTGACCGCTCTTGGTCAGGACGGCTGGGAGCTGGTGTAAGTTGTGCCGGATTTCGACGGCGAACACATCCTGAAGGCCTTCCTGAAGCGCGACATCTGGCGTGTCAAACCGACCGAGAAAGCATAGGAGCACCCAATGGGCGTCGTCACATGGATGGTTGAGACAACCGACAACTTTATGGACGAGGCGGCCCAAACCACTTTTGGCAACGTCGCCGGTCAGCTAGGCGGCGTCATTGCCGTGGCCTCCACGCTCGCTGTGATCGGCGTCTTCATCAACATGGTGTTTCAGTACAAATCCATGGACGGACGAACCGCATTTTGGTTCGTCCTTAAACTCATGCTCATCTCGCTGTTTGCGATGAATTGGGTCCAGTTCAACGCGGTCGCAAGCGCCCTCATCGACGGTCTAGACCAGCTCGCAGGTGGCATGGTCGCAGGGCTTGGCGGCGGCGGTGCTGGGGCTGGATATTTTGCCAGTGCATTTGATGATCTGATCGAAGAGTTTGGTAATTACCTAAACGCGGCGGGCGATAACATGCATTGGATGGCCGGGGCTCTCATCGGCGCGATCGGCGCTTTCCTCCTTGGCGTGATCGGTGCGCTCTGCGGCCTTGTCCTGATCTTTGCAAAGATCATGCTGGCATTCATGATCGGCATCGCCCCCATCATGATCGCGCTCTCGCTGTTTGATATCAGCAAGGACTATTTCCACCGCTGGCTGTCCAGCACCGTATCCTACGCGCTCTACCCGCTCGTGATCGCCGGGGTATTTTCCACCGTTGTCGGCATGTCGCGCTCGCTCATGACCGAACTCGGCGATCCCTCCGGCGCAAGCAACATCGGCGCGCTGGTGCCCTTTTTCATGATGATGTTCCTAGCAGGCGGCATGATCATCGCCACACCGCTAATCGTCAGGTCAATCTCGGGCAACTTCATGATGGCAGGGTCACCGAGCATTCCTGGCCCTGGCGGCTTTGCAAAGGGCTTGATCGGCACAAAAGGCTCGCGGGCGCGGGCAAGGTTTGGGAACAGGTCGAATGCCGAGACTGCGGGGGCCGGAATACGGCAGGCAAGCACTGCGACTGTTTCTATTGTTCAGAAGATGGCAGAGAGGTCGAAACGGTTGGAGTAGGGGTTTCTGCCCAGAGCCCAAATCCAGTGGTCGGTTCCTCCCGCTGCCCAATGTACAACTATCTCGTCAACTTCGCGCTTAATTGAGGAGATGCAATCTCAGCCTGACGCTGGTCACGAGGCGCTCGCCGAAATTGAAGCGTTGATCGTCCTCAGAGTCTCTCAACCGTGGTAAATCTCCTCTCTCTGTCCACTGCTTTATGCCATCCCAACGAAACGAGACATCAGGCTTTAACAACCACAAGTCCCTTTAGTCGTCCTGAACGAACGTCGCTACATGAATAAGACGGCGAAGAAAAATGATGACGTACCCCACTAAAACTGTCGTAGCCAAAAACATGAAGCCGGACTTCCACAAAGTGACTGAGTAACAGCAAGTCTTCCAGGTTTTCGCAGGATTCTACCTTGCCGCGCAGTGATGGTGGAGGTTCGTCGGGGCGGAGGGATCAAGAAACGTCGAATCCGTCGACCCCAGCACCAATCCACGAAAAAAACAGAGTACGCGGCATTGTAGCCCAGGCGTGAAACCTTCTTGCTCCAAGTGGGCGCGGCTTTGGAGGTCTAGGGCCGCACGTTTTCTTGAAAATTTAAGCAAAATTTAACAAATTGACAAATACTGTGGGATTTGGGGGCTTCGAAAACGGTTGACATATTTTCAATTCGGCCACCATGCTTCCTATAAAAAGATGTTTCAAAATTCGGCTAAGGAATTTCAGGTATGCTGTTTCGATCCAAGCTCACCGCTCTCGCAGCCCTTTTGGCATTTGGTTTTCCGCCTCTCGCCGTTACGGCTCAGGAGGCCGGCGGGGCACCTGCGCCAGCTGTTTTTGTCGAAATGACGGAGAAAACGACACTCAATAGATCGGTTTCCTACACAGGTAAGCTCAAAGCATTTGCTCGAATCGACATAATCTCACGCGTTTCAGGTTTTCTCGAAGTTCAAGACTTTCAGCCCGGTCAAGCGGTCAAGAAAAACGATAGACTCTATAAAATCGAGCAGGACAATTACGAAGCTTCGGTACGGCAGGCAAAGGGTGCTTTAGCAGCAGCCGTGGCCGCGCGTCAGGGAGCCAATATTGATAAAGTTCGGACCGAAACACTGGTTCAAAAGGGCGATACCCCGCAAGCAATACTTGATATTGCGGTTGCACAACTGGGTCAGGCTGACGGTGATGTCGATCAATTGAAAGGCGTGCTGGAACAAGCTGAAATTGAGCTTGGTTATACGCAAGTGAGCGCCCCATTTGATGGCATAATTGGCTTGTCGAGTGTTGATGTTGGCGCATTTGTTAGCCCCGAGACCGGCGTACTTGTGACGTTAACCCAGCTAGATCCAATCTACGTGGAAATGCAAATCCCATCCGCCCGATTAATGGAATACACCAGCGGTTCAACGCAAATTGGGAAAAATACCGACCACAAGATAGTGCTTTCACTCACGCTACCAGACGGCAGCGTCTATGATAAAACGGGTTATATTGACTATGTTGCTACGGCAGTCACTGATGGCACAGATACTGTGACCGTTCGGGGGGTGTTTAAAAACCCCGAACATCGCCTGTTTGACGGTGCGTTTGTCAAAGTCTCCCTACAAGAAATCCAAGCGATTCAAGCGCTAACGGTCCCCTTGCAGGCCATTCAACGTGACATGGTTGGAGCTTATGTTCTGGCCGTTTCACAGGATGGCACAGTGTCGCGTGTGGACGTCAAAACAGGTGCGCAGCACGCAGGCCGAATTACAATCACCTCAGGCCTTGAAGAAGGAGTCAGCATCATCACCGAAGGATTGAATAAAGTTCAAATAGGGATGAAAGTCGACGCGGCTCTGAAAGGAGAAGATGAAACATGATCTCTGCGGTATTTGTTCACCGTCCGAGGCTTGCGTCGGTCATTGCGATTGTGTTGACCCTTGCTGGCTTGATTTCAATGACGCGTCTCCCCATTGCTCAGCTTCCAGATATCGTGCCTCCGATGGTGACAGTGACGGCATATTATCCTGGTGCGAGCGCGGATGTCATCGAAAGCACCGTCGCTCAGGTGATCGAAAATCAGGTCAATGGCGTCGAGAATATGCTTTACATGAGTTCGACATCGAGCGGCGCCGGTACTTACCAGTTAAATGTGACTTTTGATCTTGGCACCGATACCGACATTAATACTGTAAACGTGCAAAATAGAGTTTCGCTGGCGGAACCCAACTTACCCGATGCGGTGACTCAGTCCGGCATCAGTGTGGCCAAGGCCTCGTCTTCGTTCCTATTGGCTGTTTCAGTTTACGCCAAAGAGGGCGCCGATCTGGATCCTCTGTTCCTCTCTAATTATACCACAATTAACGTGATCGACCCGATCAAGCGGATCAACGGCGTCGGAAACGCAAGCTTGTTTTCCCCTTATGATTACTCAATGCGGGTGTATATGGACGTTGATCGCATGACCCAATTGGGGGTAACTCCCGCGGATGTTCAGGAGGCGCTCCAACAGCAAAGCCTTCAGGCCGCGATTGGTTCGATCGGAGCGCAGCCCATGCCCGATGATCCGGTTTTGCAAGTCAACCTTCAAACACAAGGGCGTCTGGAAGACGCGTCTGAGTTCGAAAACGTTGTCATAAGAGCGGCAGACGACGGAAGTTTCCTTCGTATTAAAGATATCGCGCGGGTCGAGCTTGGCTCGAAGTCCTACGACGCGAGCTCTCGGTTCGATGGGCAGCAAGCGATTTTGTTTGGCGTTTATCAGGCTTCGGGTGCGAATGCGCTGGCCACGACATCCGAAGTGAAAGTGACTTTAGACGCGTTATCTTCAAAGTTCCCCGAAGGCCTAGAATACGACATCGTTTATGACGCGTCGATTTTTGTTCAAGAGAGTGTCGATGAGGTGGTCCGAACTCTGATCGAGGCATTCATCCTTGTTGTGATCGTTGTGTTCCTATTCCTCGGAAGTTTGCGGGCAACTTTCATCCCATTGATTGTCATACCGGTGTCCTTAATTGGCACAATGGCCTTTATGCTGATATTTGGTTTCTCCCTGAACACGGTGACCCTGCTTGCCTTGGTCCTTGCTATCGGGATTGTTGTGGATGATGCGATTGTTGTCGTCGAAAACGTCGAGAGGGTACTGGAGGAAAACCCAGATATGTCCCTGGAAGACGCGACCATTCAAGCGATGGAGGAAATCACAAGTGCCATTGTCGCGGTCACTTTGGTTCTGCTGTCGGTCTTTGTCCCTATCGCCTTCATGCCTGGCCTAACGGGCGAGCTTTATAGGCAATTCGCACTTGTTGTATCTGTTTCCATGGTGATCTCGGCGATCTCAGCGTTGACACTCAGCCCGGCCCTTTGTGCTGTATTTCTACGTCACAATCCCAACAAAAATAAGGGGATTATGGGCTGGATATCACGCATGATTGACAAGGTGCGGGATGGCTATGGCCATGTGGCGGGTCTATTTGCGCGCCGCGCTTTTCTTGGTGTCGTGGCCTTAGGCCTCGCGATGTTCGCAACCACTGAAATATTTAAAAAAACCCCTGTGGGCTTTTTACCCGCGGAAGATCAGGGCGCCTTTTTTATGGATGTGCGCCTGCCCGATGGGGCGTCCCTTAACCGAACTCAAGACGTAGTGGAGCGGGTCGAAAAAATCGTCCGAGGGATTGATGGTGTCGCTAAGGTCGCCTCCGTCACCGGTTATAGCATCCTTGACGGCATCGAGAGTTCCAACTCTGCCTTCTTCATTGTGTTGCTTGATGATTTCGCAGAACGAACCGATCCCAAAGAAAGCGTATTTTCAGTTGTCGCAGAGGTCATGCGCGAAGGCGCCGCAATCCGAGAGGCACAAGTCATTGCGTTCAATCTGCCCCCGATTCAGGGACTAGGGACAACCGCGGGCTTTGCCTACCAACTTTTGGACCTTCAGGGCGGCAGCATTCAAGATTTGGCCGCCACAGCACGTGCTTTGATCTTAGAAGCCAACGGTGATACGCGATTGAAGAACGTTTTCACGACATTCTCGCCCGATTCTCCCCAACTTTATCTTGATCTGGACCGTGACCGGCTTCAAGCACTTGGCGTCAAAGTCAGTGATCTATTTTCGGCCCTCGGGGGCACACTTGGAACAATATATGTCAACGATTTCAACTTGTATGGCCGCACATGGGAGGTCAGGCTTCAGGCCGATGCCAAGGATCGAAACGACATTTCGGATATCGAGCGGATCAATGTCCGCAATGCAAAGGGCGACATGGTTCCTGTGGGTGCCGTCGCGACAGTCGATTACCGCACCGGTCCAAATACGATCAATCGCTACAACAACTACCGCACAATTTTTGTGACTGGTTTCCCACAAGAAGGTGTCTCAAGCGGCACGGCCTTGACCGCAATGGAAGATATCTCGGTACAAACATTGCCAAACACCTATGGCTTTGAATGGACACAGACATCGTTGCAGGAAAAACTGGCCTCGGGACAAACGGCCATCATTTTGGGCTTGGCAATTGTTTTTGCTTATCTTTTCCTAGTTGGGCTTTATGAAAGCTGGATGATCCCCGTTCCGGTTTTATTGTCGGTTGTATTTGGCGTAGCGGGTGCCTTGGGAGCAATACTCGTGGCCAAATTAAACTTCGGACTTTATGCACAGATCGGCATAATCGTGTTGATTGCCCTAGCCGCCAAGAACGCCATTCTGATTGTAGAGTTTGCAGAAGATAGACGAAACAAAGGTATGGATGTTGTCGAAGCTGCCGTCGAAGGGGCCAAGACGCGCTTTAGAGCCGTCATGATGACATCATTGGCATTTGTGGCAGGAATGATGCCATTGGTGTTCGCTACAGGTGTTGCAGAGATTACACGGCGCAGCATAGGCACCCCGGTTGCGGGAGGTATGTTTATTGCCGCAACTATTGGTATCACCTTTATTCCAGCACTTTACGTTGTATCGCATCGTTTAAGAATGCTGCCGAGTAACTTGCTAACGCGTTGGGGAAAAAGGAAGTCTATCAAGTAATCTGCTCCTAATCCCGGCTTTGTTGATGGCGTCGTCTAATCGGGAACGGTTTTGCAGGCTTTGTTGCACAAATCGTGTGAAGGGCGTTCTTCCCCTTACCGCAGACGGATTTAGCCTGCGGGCTCAGTGATAGGTATGCCAAGAGCTGTGTGGCGATTCAGCACAGCGATGCGGATTTGGATTTCCGCGACCTGCCTTTCAAAGTCCCTTGCCATCAATGAATGGCCAAGTAGTTTCATACAATGCATCTTGGTTTCGACGCGGCTTCCGCGATGGTATCCGCTCCAACGTCGCCATACGGTGCGGCCCAGATATCGTTGCGCATTGACCGCATCGTTACGGGCAATCGCTCCGTCGCTCGTCGGCTTCCAGGGCTTTGCATTCTTGCGTGGCGGGATCACCGCATGGGCATCTCGTGCCGCAATCGCCTCGTGGCATTTACGGGTGTCATACGCCCCGTCTGCGGTGACACTGCCGATGCCTTGATCGGGAGGGATTTGGTTCAGGAGTTCGGGTAGCATGGGAGCATCACCGATGTTGCTGGTAGTGACTTCGACGGCCCCAACCTCGAGCGTTTCCTCGTCGATACCTATGTGTATTTTGCACCAGATACGGCGTTTGGAACCGCCATACTTGCGCGCATTCCACTCGCCTTCACCTTCTGCTTTGATGCCTGTGCTATCGATGAGCAGGTTCAATGGTCCTTTGGAACCGCGGTACGGCAAGCTCACGTTCAGTGTTCGCTGGCGACGGCATAGGGTGCTGAAGTCCGGCACTGCCCAGTCCAATCCGACCAATCGCAGCAGGCTCTGGACGAACCCAGTTGTCTGGCGAAGCGGCATGCCAAACAAGACCTTCAGCATCAGACAGGTTTGAATGGCGGCGTCACTGAACTGCTGTTGCCGACCGCGCTTACCACTTGGCGGTGGTGTCCAAACCATCTCCGGATCAAACCAGATCGATAAGGATCCGCGCTGCTTCAAACTGTCATTGTAAGAAGACCAATTCTTGGTCTTGTACTTCGTAGGGGCCCAACTGCTCATGGCCTTCAGCTATCACGCTGGATTCATACAGTGAATCCCATCAGTATATTTGTGCAACAAAGCCTCAAAAAATGATTGAGCGGGGATTAAAACTGCGCCAACATGCAAGAATGGGCATTCCGCTTGGAGAATGTCGGTGAAATGGCGGCCTTCATTCTGGTGATGCCAGCCTCAAACCAATGTGACTCAATTACGGTAATATCAAATAATGAATGCAACCAAAGGAATGAAGAATGGCATTGTACTCTAAAAACGACATCAAAGAAAATATGAACGATGACGTGTATGGTTCAGCAGACGTGTCCATAGTTCTGCCGAAATACAAGATACCCGAAGGCGAGCATAATGCTGAGATTGCCTTTTCTGTTATCCGTGATGAGTTGATGCTTGACGGGAATTCACGTCAGAACCTTGCAACGTTCTGTCAGACGTGGCTAGATGACGAAATTCACAAGCTCATGGACCTTTGCATTGACAAGAATGCCATCGACAAGGACGAGTATCCGCAGATGGCGGAGATCGAGTCCCGCTGTATTCACATACTTGCAGACCTTTGGAATTCCCCAGATGCGGTAAACACCTTGGGCACCTCGACTACTGGGTCTTCGGATGCTGCGATGCTAGCTGGTATGGCTGCCAAATGGCGCTGGCGTGAAAAGATGAAAGCCGCAGGCAAGCCAACCGACAAGCCCAACATGGTTTGTGGTCTGGTACAGGTCTGCTGGCACAAATTCGCCAAGTACTGGGATATTGAGTTGCGCGAGATCCCTCTGGAAAAAGACCGTCTGATCATGAACGCCGAAGAGGTGATCAAGCGCGTGGATGAGAACACAATCTGTGTCATGCCCACCTTTGGGGTTACATTCACGTGCGATTATGAGCCTGTCAAAGAGGTGAGCGACGCGCTGGATAAACTGCAAGAGGAGACTGGTCTTGATATTCCGATGCATGTGGACGCGGCATCTGGTGGCTTTCTTGCGCCATTCTGCGCGCCGGACATCGAATGGGATTTCCGCCTGCCACGAGTCAAATCGATCAACGCATCCGGGCACAAATTCGGCCTTGCCCCTCTGGGCACAGGATGGTGCATTTTCCGCGACAAAGAAGATCTGCCCGAAGATCTGATCTTTATGGTAAACTATCTGGGCGGCAACATGCCCACCTTTGCCCTCAGCTTTTCGCGCCCTGGCGGCCAGATCATCGCGCAGTACTATAACTTCTTGCGCCTGGGCAAAGAAGGGTACCGCAAAATCCACATGGCATGTTACGAAACAGCCCAGTACATCTCGGCAGAACTGGACAAAATGGGACCGTTCAGGGTGATCTATCCGGGCGACCCAAACACAGGCATTCCCGCCATTTCGTGGACGCTGAAGGATGACTTTGATACCCATGGTTATACCCTGTATGACCTCAGCGACAGGCTGCGCATGCGTGGCTGGCAAGTGGCAGCCTATTCGATGCCTGCTAATCGCAAAGATCTTGTCGTGCAGCGCGTTTTGGTGCGACATGGATTTAGCAAGGACCTCGGTGCGCTTTTTGTCGAGGACGTCAAGTCATGTCTTGAGTACTTCAAAGCACACCCGGTGACGACACCGATGACCGAGGAAGAGGCTGGTGGTTACCACCACTAAGGCCGGTATATCCCTGCCCCCTTACTTGAGGGGCAGGGCGACAAATCTGAAAGATTTTAAAAATGGAAGGATACATTGATGAAAAGGAGTATTGATATCGGAATCTGGAGCGCTTTGAAAGCGATGGCGGTGATGTCTTGCATCGCAATTTTCCTTCCCACATTGCCCGCTCTGGCACAAACAGCCGTGACTGGCGATGCGGCCGCAGCGGGAGGCATGATGAATGAAGCCGAAGGTGTGATCGGCAATGTCTTTGAGTTCTTCGAACCAGTTGCTGAATCCGGCCTTCACGGAATTTTCAGTTTTCTGGGTACGCAACCATGGGTCTTCATCCTTGTGGCTCTCGCAATAGGATATCCCCTTGGTCGACTGACCCTCGGTCCGATATCACTTGGCGCCACCGCAAGCACTTTGCTTGTCGCTGTGGTCCTGTCGATGACTGCGCAGGTCGCCTTTGATATTACATATGTGATACCCGGCATTGTTTCGACCATTTTCCTTTCACTGTTCATGTATGCTCTTGGCTTAGGGGTCGGGCCTAAATTCTTTGCCGGTCTCAAGTCCTCAGGGTTCGCCGCAATCGCATGCGGTCTGATTATTTGGTCGTTGAACTGGGTGATTTGTGTCGGCGGCGCAAAGCTGGCCGGTCTCGAAAGTGGCTTTGCTGCAGGCTTGATCTCGGGAAGCTACACGATCACGGCTATCCTCGGCGTCGCACAATCCGCTGTCCAAAGCGGGTCTGCGCCAATTCCTGACGGGATGACAGCTGAACAGATCGGGGCCAACATGGCTGCCGGTTACGCAATCAGCTACATCCTGTCGAGCGTCTTCATCATTCTGCTTTTGCGCTACTTGCCCAGAATGTTCGGACATAATCCCGTCGAGGACGCCAAGAAAGCCGAAGCGGATTTTGCAGGCGGTGCAACAAAGGGCCTGCCGGGCTCACCCCAAGCGTTCCTTTTGGGATATTCTCCGGTTGATTTGCGGGCTTACGTCGCCGAGCACGAGATGGTCATCGGCAAGTCCATTTCCCAACTGTTCGACGCGCATCCTCAGGCGCCTATCTTGCGGTTGGTTCGTGACGACGTCCTGGTTGACATCAAGACGAACCCGACGATCCAGAAAGGCGATATCATAGCAGTCCGTGCCGATGTCGGTCAGGAAATTCTTCACGGCGGCGAAATCGGACCCGAGGTAAACAACTCTCTGGCCCGTGGCGTCAAAATTTCTGCGGGCGACATCCATGTGGGGTCGAGTGCTGTTTCAGGCAAAACGCTCGAGGAGTTGGCTAAAAACTCAGTTGCATACGGCGTGCGGCTCGTTGCCATGTTCCGGGCGGGTGAAGAAATCCCGGTCGGACCAAAGACTGACGTCCGCGTCGGCGATGTTCTGCGTGTGACAGGCCCACAGGTGTGTCTCGATCGTGCCGCAGCAGCGCTTGGTGGCCATGCGGTTACACAAAACACGCTTGCGAAAACCGAAGTCATGTACATGGCAATCGCCATGGCCATCGGATACATCGCCGGGTCGCTGAGCGTTTCCATCGCGGGCATTCCGTTCGCCTTGGGCACATCAGCAGGCTGTCTGCTCGCAGGTATCATGGTAGCCTATTTCCGCAGTCGAAATCCAGAATTCGGCGGACCCGTCGCAGAAAGCACGCGCAGCTTCCTTCAAGACATCGGCTTGACCGTCTTCGTAGCAGTGCTTGGCGCAAATACCGGCCCCAAGATCATTTCTGCGCTTGGCGGGGACACAGTCATCTGGCTGGCGCTGATCGGAACAACAGCGGCCTTGCTACCGGTCGTCGTGGCGTTCTTTGTGGGAGACAAAATCCTGAAGATGAACTCGGTTATTTGCGCAGGCGCGTGCTCGGGTGGACGGAATTCCACTCCGGCTCTCAATGCTTGTCTCGACGAGTCCAAAAGCCAGGTTGCGGCTGTGCCATATCCGGTCTCTTACGCCGTAACCACAGTTCTTGCGCTGATCGGCGGTTATATCGCCCAGATCATATCCTGACATCGTATCCCGGGCGTTGTGCGCCCGGGATACCCACTCTGGACGACTGGGAACCCAAGGATAGAGGGCCATGAGAGCGAAAGAGTCTTCTGTTAGGATCGCCGTAAATGCGATGCGCGCCCGACTTACGGCCCTCGGGTTCAACATTACAATCATCACTTTTCAGATCACGCAATTGTCTAGCGAACGCTCGGGTCCTGTTGTTCCCGGATTCGATGGAACGCTGCAGACTGCATCGATTGCACTTCATTTTGCCCTACTCTTGTCGGTTGCAGCGATGGTCGCACTGCTGGCTTCAAGTGCTATGTCTGGGGATGGTGCATGTGACAGCCCGGCCTTCGTAGCCGGGGATCTACTGATGTTTCTCGGTCTGTCCTACACACTTGTGGCGTTCTTCCAGCCACTCCTTACGGAGCTCAGTACGCGGCAACTTCCTACGCCACAGGACACCGAGAAATTCCACCTTTTGTTCCGCACCATTTCGTACATGGCAGCCGTCACTTGGGCCCTGGCAGCGTATGTAGGACCAATCGTCTCCTTGCTACGCTCTCCCTTCGGAAAAGTTTGGAATGTGGCTTTGGGTGTAAGCTACCTTCTGCTAATGGTTATGCTTGCACATTTCATCGGTATAGCATTTGAGCTTCAGTTGAGACTAGAGCATGAATATGTGTCCCAATGGCCGGTGCTACAGCTCTTTTTCTTGCCCTTGGAATGGTTAATCCCCGTCACGACCCGTTGACTTAAGGATCAAACGCATGGAGTCCGGAAAATCGGGCTCACTTCGTCGGAAACAAATTTTGCGACATGTATGGACATCTCCCTTTGCGCAAAAGGAATCTTTGGGTTGGCAGTTCACGTAGTCGTAGTCGGGTGCTGGCATGTAACCTTAGCAGCCGGGTCACCGACATGCCGTTGAGAATCAGATGTCTATTCTCCTCTTTTGCGGACATAGGCGTGGCCGCAGCGAAATGTGCTGTACCGCGTGTCGGTCACTCGCCTGCGCATTCCGGCGTATCCGCCCACCCGTTCCGACAGCATCCGCCCACTCGTACCGGGCTATCCGCCCACCTGTGACGCGCCGCGTTGAAGCGTAGGGTTTGGGTATCAGTTATTTTGTGTTTCGTCACCTGTTTTGACTTTGGTTTTCCGCATGGACTGACCGTCGAGTCCGATGCGGTAAGCGTTGTGAACGAGCCTATCGAGGATGGCATCTGCGAATGTGGGCTCACCAATCACATTGTGCCAAGCGTCTATAGGCAATTGACTGGTGATCAAGGTTGACCCGGCTGCATAGCGATCCTCGACGATTTCCATGAGGTCTCTGCGCTGCGCTGCATTGAGCCGATCTGGTCCCCAATCATCCAGGATCAGAAGATCGGTCTTTGTCAGGCTTCGGAACAGGCGTGGGAAGCGACCAACGCCATGGGCCATTTCTAACTCGTCGAACAGTCTTGGCAGGCGTTTGTAGAGTACGGTGGCTCCCGACCGACAGGCGGATTGTGCCAGCGCACAAGCCAGCCATGTTTTGCCGACGCCGCAGGGGCCGGTGATCATCAGGTTCCGCCGGTCCTTGATCCACTTCCCGGTTAGCAACTGCTGGAACAGCGCTTTGTCGAGGTTGCGCCGTGAACGGTAGTCTATGTCTTCGGGAGATGCGCCCACATGGCGGAGTTTTGCTGTACGCATCCGGCTTTCAAAGCGCTTGGCCTCACGGCTGGCCGTTTCTCGGTCGACAAGCAGACCCAGCCATTCGGCGTGACTGAGCGCGGCGGTGCCGTCCTGTGTTTCCAGTTCAGCGAAAGCCTCGGCCATTCCATCGAACTTCAAGGCTTTGAGTTGATCCAGTGTTGGGTGATTGAGCATGTTTTGTCTTTCTCTGTTAATGGAAGTATCCCGCACCACGGATGTTGGAATGTGTGATCACAGGACCGTCCGTGGCGGGTGCGCGGCGTTGGCGATCAAGACCATTTTTCAAAATGGAATTCAGGGATGTATATGAGTAGGCATTGATCTCAGCGGCACGTGTACAGGCGTGCTCGAGGCGATCCGCACCAAAGGTTTTTGCAAGCTGAAGGACACCCATGCAGGTTCGATATCCCTGCTCTGGGTGCTTACATTTCCGCATGATCACTTCGACGAAGGCCTCAGTGTTTGGACCAACCGGCGCGGCCTTCAGACGTAACTTCTCAGGCGTCCCCCCTTCACGGAACCTGTGATGGGCTGGCATGTGATCGCGAAGGGTGGAGTGTTGGTGGTTGCCCGACGTGCGGACGTGCGACGCCACGCGTTGCCCTTTAAAATATACTTCTACGGTGCGTGCGGTGATCCTGGCCCAGAGTGTTTGTTTCAACAGCTGATAGGGCACCGAGTAATAGTGACGGCCGATATCGACGTGATAATCCAGGCCCGCGCGGCACTGCTTCCACTCGGCATAAACATAGGGAGGCCTATTTTGGCCGAACCCCTCTCCCAAATTTTGCACTTGCCCTGTATCGGGCAGAAATTTGCCGCCTATGCTCGAAATCGGTGTTTTTCAACACAATCTGTTGAATGTCACTGAGAACTGACCCGGTATTGTCACCGAGATTTGACCCGCTCAGTCGTTATGCTTTGTTCGTCATGATGTGGTCAATGCTGGTGTTTCCTTCCGTTTCTGTTTCGCAATCTCGGAGCTGGCTTTGAAGCGATAGCTGTCATTGCCAGTCTCGAGAATGTGGCAGCGGTGGGTAAGCCTGTCGAGCAAAGCAGTCGTCATCTTGGCATCACCGAACACCGTTGCCCATTCGCTGAAGCTGAGGTTGGTGGTGATGACCACGCTGGTGCGCTCATAGAGTCTGCTGAGAAGGTGGAACAGCAACGCGCCGCCTGATGTGCTGAACGGCAGGTATCCAAGTTCATCAAGGATCACGAGGTCTGTCTTCACCAGTGCCTCAGCGATTTTTCCGGCCTTGCCGAGGGTCTTTTCCTGTTCCAACGCATTAACCAACTCGACTGTTGAGAAGAAGCGCACGCGTTTGCGGTGATGCTCGATGGCCTGAACGCCGAGGGCGGTCGCAACATGCGATTTCCCTGTGCCTGGCCCTCCGATCAGAACAACATTCTCAGCCCCTTCCATGAACTCACAGCGATGCAGTTGCTGGACCAGAGCTTCGTTGATCTCGCTGTCGGAGAAGCTGAAGCCGGACAGATCCTTGTAGGCCGGAAAGCGCGCTGCCTTCATGTGGTAGGCGATGGAGCGCACCTCTCGTTCGGCCATTTCCGCCTTGAGCAACTGCGAGAGTATGGGGACGGCTGCATCGAATGCAGGTGCCCCCTGTTCGATTAGATCGCCCACGGCCTGCGCCATGCCCGGCATCTTCAGGCTGCGCAGCATGATGATGATGGCGGCACCGGCAGGATCATGACGCATGACGCGTACCTCCTTGCCGCAGCCCGTCGTAGCGGCTGACATTGGCCTCAGGTTCCTTGTCCAGGGCCAGGGCTGAAGGTGGCGTTACATCGGGTTGGTCGGTCGGAGTGCCATCCACCAGCCTGTGAAGCAGGTTCAGCACATGAGTCTTGGTCGGCACGCCCGCTTCCAGCGCCATTTCTACAGCGCAGAGCACGGCCTGTTCATCATGGTGCAGAACCAACGACAGGATATCGACCATTTCTCGGTCACCGCCCGGCTTTCTCATCATAAGATCCTGCAATTGTCGGAAGGGATCGGGCATTTCCATGAACGGGGCACCGTTGCGCAGCGCGCCCGGCTTACGCTGGAGCACAGCCAAATAATGCCGCCAGTCATAGATGACGCGGCCAGGCTGACGGTGTGACCTCTCAATGATGCGTTCATGCCTGCAAATCACGGCCCCTTCGGCCACGACGACCAACTGCTCGGGGTAGATGTGCAAACTGACCGGACGGTTCGCGAAGCTCGCCGGAACGCTGTATCGGGTACGATCAAAGGTGATCAGGCAGGTTGGTGACACCCGCTTACTTTGCTCAACAAAGCCGTCAAAGGCCGTTGGCAATGGCATCAACGCAGGTTTCTCAGCCTCCCAGATGTCGGCAATACTACCGGGTAAGCTACCATGTGCCGTCTCTGCCCAAAGTACCTTACAGCGCTCTTCCAGCCAGTTGTTCAACGCTTCAAGATCAGAGAATTCTGGAGCGACCTGCCACAGACGATGGCGCGCATCGCGGACGTTCTTCTCAACCTGGCCTTTCTCCCAGCCCGCGGCCGGATTGCAAAACTCAGGCTCGTAGACGTAGTGGCTGGTCATGGCCAGAAAGCGCGCATTCACATCACGCTGCTTGCCACGACCAACCTTGTCCACTGCCGTCTTCATGTTGTCGTAGATGCCGCGGCTTGGGATTCCGCCAAAGACACGGAAAGCATGCCAATGGGCGTCAAACAGCATCTCGTGTGTCTGCAACAAATAGGCCCGCACCAGAAACGCCCGGCTATGTGACAGTTTGATATGGGCGACCTGAAGCTTGACCCGTTCACCGCCGATAATGGCCCAATCCTCGCTCCAATCGAACTGGAACGCCTCGCCAGGTTGAAACACCAGCGGCACGAATGTCCCCCGCCCAGTCGTTTGCTGCGCACGCTGCCGATCCACCTTCCACACCCGCACAAAGGCCGCGACCCTCTCATACGACCCATCAAAGCCAAGCTTCACCAGATCGGCATGCATCTGCTTGGCCGTGCGCCTGTCTTTGCGCGATTTGCGCTGCTCCGTCACCAGCCAGGTCGACAACTTGTCCACGTAAGGATCCAGCTTGGTTGGCCGCGAAGGTGTTCGAAACTGCGGCTCAACAATCCCCTCACGAAGGTATTTTCTGATGGTATTGCGAGACAGCCCAGTTCGCCGTGAAATTTCGCGAATGGGCATCTTGTCCCTCAGTGCCCACCGTCGAATAACGCTCAAAAATCCCATGTCTATCACTCCAATAACCCCCAACACATCCCGTCAGGAGCACGGTTACACATGGGTCATTTCTCAGTGACAATTCTGACCTCTACCGGGTCAGTTCTCAGTGACATTCAACAACGTATGGCCCAACTTCGGATGAAACCCCTCGTTCCACTGCGCTGAAAACCGGCGCGTGACCTGTTCAATCTCTTTGGGTGACAGCACCTTCTGACCATCATAAGTACCGCGGCTATCGATGATAAAGCTCGACTTGGTGGTCAGATATTTCAGCTGATTGCGCAGCTGTGCTTTGCTGTGGGTGCCGCCTTCGCGGATCGCTTTGAAGATCGCAGGGGAATGCCCCATGGCGGCGCGCACCATTTGTTTCTGGCGCTGACGCGGGACATGGCCCCGAATGCGGCTCCAGTCTCCATCGAAGAGTTCCGATCGCATGGCAGTGACAGCATTATTCCGAACCATCGGCGAAACCTCCGAGAACACGCGACACTTCACCTGACAAATGGCTGCGGCGGCGCTGCGCCATGTCCTGCACCTGATCGGCGATATCGAAGATCAGGCCAGCCAAAGCCCGCACCTGACCATGGGCGGCATTGCCATAAGGCGGCGTCTTGCCCTGTCGCTTGGCCTCATTCAGACGCTGCGCGATCTGGTTGATGTTGTTACCCGCCCGATTGAGCGAGGCCGACAGGCCTCGCATCTGATCAGCCAGATCATCGTCAGGAATAAAGACGTCATTGGCAGATTGGATCAACCGGCGCAGGCCATCGGCGCGCGAATGAATATCACGCCGCGTCAGCACCGCATCAAAGCTGTGCAACTCCTGCTTAGTCAAGCGCACATTGACCAGTTCGGAACGCACGTGACTGTCCAGCTTGCGGGCCTGATCGGCTTTCAGCGTGTAGAAAATGCTGCGAGTCGTGACGCCATACTCACGGGCCAGATCTTCAACTGCAACACCTTCAGTACGCTTGCGCACAATCGCAAAACGGTCGCTTTGCGTCAGTCGTTTGTGCCGTGGAGCGCGCGGCTGGCCCATGTGAAGTAATCATCCCTATTTCTTGCCAGCATCATACAGGCAGCCCTGTTATGGCACTTCGCCATAATTGAATCAATATTATAATATTGCATCGACTGCCTGTATTCCGTTTGGAGCAGCCATCGGCTGCGACCGCCGGGCAAAGCCCGGCCCCATGCGCAAGGCATGGCACCACTAATCGTGGTTCCACGCCTCAGCATCGCCAAGCAATTGCAAAGCTATTGCGCGGGCCGCGCCTTCGGCGCTGGAATAGGTTTGATGGTCGGGCAGCTCGTGCAGATCAAAAGGCTGTTGCGGGTCGTCCGGGGTCTCGACGCGAACATAGATCGCCCAGCCATCGATCAGTGCTGGATCATCACAATACTCCTGCCCGCCATCGGGCAGATTACAGAACCCATGAAGATGCACGCTGGCGCGGCCCTCTCTGGCCGCCTGCCTGATGTCAGAATACTTCATGGCGAACCTCTGCGCTTTCCTCGATGAAAAATTCGTCAGGCCTGCCGTTCAGGCGAGTGCCATCCCGACTGGTCAAACCAATAGCTGACCCGTTCCGCGATAAGATGATGAGGTACTGCCCAAGACCATCGCACGTCACCACATACCCGCTGTTGGCCCAGTGAACGCGGTTGCCCGCGTCCACTGCTGTTTTGATCTCTTCCAAGGTCATCGCAACGCCTCCTCAAGGATTGCGAGCGCCCCAAGACAGTCATCGATATAGGGCTGCTCCTCGCCGTCCAGATCGTTCAGCTCCAGCCGGTTCAACACCGCGTAAAGCGTGGCGCGCGCCTCACGGGCGGCGCTTCGCAGGTTGACCGTGTCTTCCAGACGCGCGGTCGCGAAATCATCGCTGTGGTAGTCCGGGGTCATGCTGCCACCTCCTTGCTCTGACCTGCTGTTTGCAAAACAAAATCGGCTGCCTTTTGCGCCTCGGACGCCGCGCGAAAAATCGCTCGTTTGTCCTCTTTGAGGGCTTTCAACCACCCCTCGACGTAGGCGGCGCTTTGGTCGAATTCCGGCGCGACGCCAATCTGTGCCCCAAGTAAACAAGCACCGATTTCCGCCACCAGCTCTTCAAAGGCATAGGCTTCGCGGTTCGCAAATTTCTTGATCCGCTCAAGCCGCTTTTCGCTACCGGTCCAATGGATCACCTCATGGGCTAACGTCCCATAGTAGCCTGCCGCGCTGTGAAAGGTGGCAATCGGCGGCATGTGGATGTGATCTTTGGCGGGGCTGTAAAAGGCGCGCGGATCATCACTGGTGAGGATCTCTGCCCCCGTCCGGCTGAAAAACGCCTCAAGCTCTGGATCTTCTGCCGTGCCAAGATCGCGCGGGGCCTCGGGCCGGATGTAGTAGTCCTCGGGCAAGCTTTCGATCTGGTCCGCATTGAACACGCGATATGCGCGCGCATAGGGAAGCTCTTCCTCGATGCCCAACTCGTTCTCTCGGGTGAACGTCCCGTATTTGACCACGGTGGACGACGTCTCACCTTTGCGGACCTGACCGCCCAGCTCTTGGGCCTGCTTGTAGGTCATCCAGCGGCTGGACACATAGCCGTGCTTGGCCGCCATGACCCAAAGCATCAGGATGTTAATCCCGCGATACTCCTCCCCGTTGTGTCGGGTTGGCAGGGCAATGCCGGACGCGCTCCCGGTCCACGGCTTGCGCCATGGCGGTGTGCCCGCCTCGATCTCTGCAATAATGGTGTCGGTGACATGGGCATAAACATCAAACTTCGGTGCCATTTGTGGCCTCCTCAATCAAAGTAACGCGGGTGAGGCTTCGCGCCCCCTTCCGCCGATGGGCTGCGCCTCGGCCACCTGATCTGACCGAATACGCATGTATTCGGCGGAACAGAGTGGGAGAGGGCAAAGCCCGACCCACGGCCCTGAACGGGGCTGTCAATCGACCACATTTGCGAAGAAAATGTCTGCGCCAGAATCAGACGCCAATTTGCCTCGCGAGGAATGGCTCGCCCGCGAGACAGGGGAAATTGGTGGCTAATTTTGGGGATGGACTAAGGTTGACCGCTACGGCCAGGGATGTTGGGCGGACCAAACTATTAGAAAGATACCTGGATTGGGGTGAGCGGGCCAAAGGCCCGTTGAGCCCCTGTTCAGTCGATTGGAATTTGTCGCCCGCGCACCAAAGCGCGGGCTCGTTTCCATATTCGGGAAGATATTTTTTTCAGACCGTCGGAAGGAACGAAACTCGGCAGGTAGGAGCCTTTCATGCTGAACCACCTGAAGCCGACATTGAAACTTCTTCGAAATCGAATATTTCGTTGCGCTGCCGCATGTCCGCTTGGAGCCCAACCTGTGAATTCGATTTTCTTGCTGCGAGCGTGCGCAGCGCGCCTCCCCGCCGCACTGCCGAATTTTACTCGCTGCATGGCAGAGAAGAATGCAGCCATTCCGGCAGGCCGCAGCAAATCTGGAACCTCGCATTCACACTGTGCGGGACCTTACCGCTATTTGGTCAATTAAGCCGAAGCACTGGTTTCGGTTGCCGTACCCGAATTATCAGTCGAAGGGTTTGTTGCGGGTCCAGTCGAATGTTCCGGCGTCCCGTTCCTGCACCGCCTGCTTCCAGCCGACTTGCTCCACGCGGGCTTTGAAGTTCATGCCTTCGGGTGAATGGCGGGTGATGCCGTCGAAGACTGTGGCAAGGCGCTGCGTCTGGTTGATCTTTTCCTCGACTGCAGCGTTGATCACCATTTTCTGCATGGCCAATTGGTTGATCGGCACGGATGCCATCCGGGCGGCCAGCGCCTCGACCTCGGCATCGAGCTGAGCGTCAGGCACGGATTTCAGCACCAGCCCCATCTCGGCGGCTTCAACGCCGGTTATCTTGTCACCCGTGAACATCATGCGCTTGGCCTTTTCCGGCCCCAGTCGGTGCACCCACATCGCCGTTGTCGGGCAGCCCCAGACACGTGTTGGCATATAACCGATTTGCGCGGTGTCGCCCATGACAGTCAGGTCTGCGCAGAGCGCAATATCTGATCCGCCCGCGACGGCGTGTCCATGCACCTTGCAGATCACCGGCTTCATCGCCCGAAAGAGCGACATGAAGGCCTGCGTGTTCGCCCACATGAACTGGAAATCCTGCATTGGGTCCCAGGGCATGTCCTGCACCACCTTGTTGGGGCCGTTGCCCGCCGCGTAGTGGGCCAGATCGTAGCCTGCGCAAAATGCCTTTCCTGCGCCGGACAGGACCATCACGTGCACGTCGCGATCATGGTCGGCCTCTGCAACCGCCGCCGCCAGTTCGCGCGGCAGATCATCGTCGATCGCATTCATCACTTCAGGTCGGTTCAGAGTGATCCGCCCGATCCGGCCATCTTTCTCGTACAGAACCTTTCCCATGCTCACTCCCAATCGCTGACGGCCTTGACCTCAAGGAATTCCTCAAGACCCCAGACGCCACCTTCACGGCCATTGCCCGACTGCTTCATGCCGCCGAAAGGCGAGCCCGCACCGCCGAATTTTCCGTTCATCTCAACCATACCGGACCGCAGCCCGCGCGCAACCCGACGGGCGCGTGTTTTGTCGGCAGTCTGGACATAGTTGGTCAGACCATAGGGCGTGTCATTGGCAAGCGCGATGGCCTCCTCTTCGGTGTCAAACGGTGTCATCACAAGGACCGGCCCAAAGATTTCTTCCTTCCAGATCGTCATATTCGACGTGACATCTGCAAAGACCGTGGGGCGCACGAAGTGACCCCGGTTCAACCCGTCGGGGCGACCAAGGCCACCCGCGACCAGTGTGGCGTGCTCATCAAAGCCGCACTTGATCAAGTATTGGATTTTGCCCCATTGCGTTTCAGACACAACCGGCCCGATCTGGCGGCTTTCGGTCTCCGCCGGTCCGACCTCTGTTTTCTCGGCCACCTTACGGGCGGTTTCAACAGACTGGTCGTAGATTGCGCGTTCCACCAGCATGCGGGTCGGCGCGTTGCAGGACTGGCCCGAGTTGTTGAAGCAATGACGCACGCCGCGCGTAACGGCCTTTTCATCGGCATCGGCGAAGATGATGTTGGCCCCCTTGCCGCCCAGTTCCAGACTGACGCGCTTGACGGTATCCGCAGCGGCCTTGCTGATCGCGACACCTGCAGGGGTGGACCCGGTGAAGCTGACCATATCCACATCCGGGTGCGCGGTGAGATGCGCGCCAACGCCAGTGCCATCTCCGTTCACAAGATTGAACACACCGGGCGAGAAACCTGCCTCATCAATCATCTCGGCCAGCAGAATGGCGCTGAGCGGCGACAGTTCCGATGGTTTCAGCACCACCGTGCAGCCTGCCGCCAGCGCCGGGGCGACCTTCAGCATCACCTGGTTCATCGGCCAGTTCCACGGGGTGATCAGGGCGCAGACACCGACCGGCTCGTAAAGGATCATGTCGCTGGGCGCGTTCTCCCCAAGGGGACGCTCAAAGGCGAAAGCCTTGGCCGCCCGAATGGTGTTCTTGAGATGCCCGGCCCCGGCCCCGACCTGTGCAGTTCTTGCAAGCGCAATAGGTGCGCCCATCTCAACGCTGATGGCCTGTGCCATGTCTTCGGCCCGCGATTTGTAGACCTCCATCAACCGTTCCAGGGCGGCGATCCGGCCCAATGGGTCTGTTGCCGCCCAGGCCGGGAAAGCTGCCTTGGCTGCGGCGACGGCCGCGTCAGCATCTGCGACGCCACCCAAAGTGATCGTGGCGATCTTCTCTTCAGTAGACGGGTTCTCAACGGCCATTTCGCGCCCGTCGATCGAGGCGACCCGTTGGCCGTTGATATAGTGTTTGGATGCGTCTTGCATGGCAGTTCCTGTCTGTCAGAGTTCAGAATATTCCCCGGCGACGAAGCGATCGCGGAGAACAAATTTCTGGATTTTTCCCGAACCGGTCAGGGGGAAGTCCTCGACCTGCACCCAGACATTCGGGGTTTTCTGCGGGGACATGTTTGCGCGGCAATGAGCGTGCAACGCGGACCTGTCGAGCGGCCCCGTGCCGCGGATGAAAGCGCCGATGACCTCGCCCCATTTCGGGTCCGGCAGACCGACAACGGCGACCTCGGCCACGCCTGCGAGTTCCAACAGGCAGTTCTCGATCTCGGCCGGGAAATGGTTCTCGCCACCCCGGATGATCATTTCCCTGACCCGCCCCGTCACGGTCACATACCCGCGCGCATCCATCCGGCCCAGATCACCCGTATGTAGCCAACCGCCCTCATCCACCGTCTCGGACGTGGCCTTGGGGTTGTCATTGTATTCCAACATCACACAGGGACCGCGGGCACAGATTTCCCCGACCTTGCCAACGGCGACAGCGCTGTTGTCATCGACGCTGCGGATCGAAACCTCGGTCTGCGCGACAGGCTGACCGGCCGTGTTGCAGATGTCGTCGATACTGTCTGACAAATGGTGTTGAGTGATCACCGGGCAATGTTCTGTCTGACCATAAAGCGTCGAGAATCCGGCGCCCATCAGGGTCTGCACTCGGCGCACCAGTTCCGGGGCCACCATCGAGCCACCGCAACTGACAAGTTTTAGGGCAGCGAGGTCGCGTGGGCGCCCTTCCTGAGTGTCGAGCAAGGCTACCACCATGGTCGGGACGCCAAGTATAATGTCCGCGCTGCTCGCTTCCAACTGGTTCAGTACAACATCCGGATCAAACAGGCTGACCAAGACCATCCGGCATCCCGCCTGAAGGCAGCCAAGGGTGACCATGCCGCAGCCCGAGGTATGGAACATCGGCATGATGTTGACCCATGTGGTTGCCTCGGTGACCCCGCAGCGCCCGGCATAGAACCGCGCGTTATTGACCAGCCCGCGATGGCTGAGCACCGCGCCTTTGGGAAAGCCCGTTGTGCCGGATGTGTATTGGATCATCGCGGCGTCGCCCGACGCGACTTCGGGCAGCGCGGGCGGGCGGGAGCCTTGTGTGTAAAGCTCGACGCTTTCCATGTCCGTGACTTCGCGCACCGATGGGATGTTTGCTGCGACCTCGGCCCCGATCCGGCCCATCGGGTTGCCGCGAAATTCTTCGACAATAAACAAGACGACCGCGTCGGATTGTTCCAGAACGTAGGCCAATTCGCGTGCCTGAAACGCCGGGTTTGCAGTCACCAGCACCAGCCCGGACAGCGCACAGGCATATTCCATCAGGACCCATTCTGGGCTGTTGGGCGACCAGATGACCACCCGCTCGCCGGGCGCAAACCGGGTAGACAGCGCCAGCGCAAGTCGCTCGGCGTCGGACAGCAGCTCGGCGTAGGTCCAACGTCGCCCTGTCGATCCGTCCTGTCTGACTTCGACAAGGGCCTGCGCATCCGGGCGCCCTGCGGCAACCTCGCGCAGCAATGCGCCGATGGTGATTTCGCGCGTATCCAAATCGGATTGGGCCGGGACGTGCGAAACGCTGAGCGTCAGGTCATACATGGTTATTCCGCTGCAATCGGGTTTGTTGGAACGTCCACCAGCTTGCCGCGCGGAATGAGCCGGTCCGCATCATACATCGGCAGAGTGCAGAGCTCACCGCTCTGGGTGGACCCATCAGCGCAAAGCACCTCCACCTTTGTGCCCGAACCCTGTGCAGGGACATCCATGCGCACGATGCAGACACCGCAGCCCTGATAGGGCGAATAGCCCGAAGAACAGACCCGGCCGACCTCTTCGCCATCAATGGTCATGACGCGGCCAAGCTGTGCGACACCGCCGGTGACCCGCATGCCCCAGGTGCGGCAGGATTTATCGGCTGCCTCCAGCGCTTTGCGGCCAACAAAATCGCGATCATCAAATTCGACAAATCCGCCAAGCCCTGCCTCAAACGGCGTCGTCTCCGCCCCGAAATCCGAGCCGGCATTGAGCAACCCTGCCTCGATCCGCCGCGCGCGGAATACTGGTGTTCCGGTCAGCAGAATGCCGAAGGCAGCACCTGCCTCCATGATCTTGTCACCGATGGCGGGGATGTCGGTGTCGGGTAACATGTAGACTTCCCAGCCCAGTTCATTGGTGAAGCCCGAGCGGCTAATCCAGCAGGTCTGCCCCGCGATGGAAACCTCGGCGCAGTCGAAATAGCGGAAAGGATCGGGCATGGGGCCGTCCAGCACAGCAGCCAGCAAGTCCAGCGACCGTGGGCCTTGAATCTGGCTGACCCAGACATTCGGGTCGTGGATTTTCACGTCTAGCCCCTCGGCGTGGGCCTTGTACCAGCTGAATAGGTCGCCGTCAGCCTGCGCCATCCAGAACCTGTCCTGCGACAACCGCAACAGCACCCCGTCGGTGATCATTCCGCCATCGTGATAGCAGGCAAACTGATAGGAACAGCGCCCCGGCTTCACCTTGCTGACACTCCGGGTGAACACCTTGTTCAGCAGGGCCTCAGAATCCGGCCCGCTAATCTCGATTGGCAATTCGCCGGTGTGGCGGAAAATGACATTGGTGCGCACGGCCCAATACATCTCGTCATCCGTGGCCGTGTCCAGCTTTTCTGGCGTCAGGCGCAAGTTATAGAGCGTGTATTCGGGATCATATGGCAGTTCCATGTAGCTCAGCGGATGGGCCGGCATGGTGCGGGCCAATTCGCGCGGTCGCGCGCCCTGATTGGGGAGAGCTTTGGCGACGAAGCGGAAGTGGGAAAGGTCAGTTGTCATATTGTTCACCGTTCAGAGTTGTTAGACGCCTGCGGGTGATCTTCGACAAGGACAGATGGGTGCCACGCATTGAGTTAGTGATATTGGACCAACTGGGCTCAGCGCAAATCTAATGATTTGCACAAGTCGTTCGAAAAAATTAGACAATATTCATGCGCTTTCGTTCTTATGATGCCCTCAAGATCTTTGATGCCGTTGCCCGCACTCTGTCGATGACCAAGGCGGCGGACGAGGTGCATCAGTCGAAAGGGTCGATCAGTTACCAAATCAACAAGCTTGAAGCCGAGCTAGGCTTTCGTCTGTTCGAGCGCGCGCACGCAAAACTGGGACTGACAGAAGAGGGGCGCAGATTGTGGCATGTGTCCCAAACGGCCCTGAGCCAGATCGACCGTGAAATCGAAGACCTGCGTGGCACTGTCTCAGGTGCCGTGACCGTTGGCGCGCTGACCTACTTCTCTTCACGCTGGCTGTCCCAAGGCTCACCCGCTTTTTTGAGGCCAATCCCGGTATCAGCCTGCGGATCGAACCGATCAATTCCGTCGACATGATGAGATCGGTCAAAGTCGACATGGCAATCCTCTGGGGAATTGACGGCTGGGAGGGTCATAAGAGCGAACTTCTTCTGTCCCTGCCTGCTGTGCCAACCGCCAGCCGTGCAGTTGCTGAGCAGGTAAGGCAGCTTGGATTGCCCGAAGCGGTCAGGCAGCTTCCGCTCTTGGGTGACAGCTCCGGCGATGCGGGGTGGCGCGCCTGGCACAAAGCTGCAGGGCTGCCGTACGCACCCAGCCGGTCCAGCTTGACGGTTCCTGACTCAAACAGCCGCGTTCATGCGGTGGTGGATGGTCAGGGGTTGGCGCTTTGGGATGATCTGATCGCGCCAGAAATTGACGACGGCACGCTTGTCCGCTTGTCCGATGTCAGAGTTGAAAACGCGGGTTACTTTGTCATTTTCACGGATCAGCCGATGTCTCAGGGCGCAGAGGCATTCTTGGACTGGTTGCGGGCTGAAAATGATCGCAGCGAGAGGCGGGCCTGAAATCCTGCGGGTTTGCTGCTCTTGAACGGCCGGTTTGGAGAAATCTGCCGCGTCGCCGCGTGTTTCATACCGCATTTGCGAAAGGTTTCTGCGTCCGCAATAGAGGCATAAGCAAAAGGTAGCAAAGTCCGCTTAGCACCAGTTCCCCCAACTGCCGGTTCTGCACTTGCAGCGAAAGTCCGGTCCGAGGAGTTGCACTGAAGCGACATCGGGTGCTTGTGGAAGTCCAATTGGCAGCGATCCACACCTAACTTCGGGGTCACCCGGGGCGGGCTACCCGCCCCGGCACCGCAGTCATTCGGTGACTGGATCGTCATCGCGGCGCGGGAAGGCGACCATTTCGACGTCGGGGAACATGCTGTGTTTGACGTTGATCGAAGTGATGTTGCCGCGGTCATCGGTGTTGACGAAGAGTACGCCGCAGCGGTCCCAGAAGTTCTTGCCGTCTTTTTCGCCGGATTTGACGTTCAGTTTCAGAGTTTGAGTAGCCATTTTTTGATCCTCACTTTGAGTGTTTCGATGAACATGACCAAAGCTGGCACCAAGGGGCTGTCAGCGAGAAACTTGCTTCGCGAGGAATGCGCTGGCGCAGGGGAATTTTCTTGTTGAAGTGGGGTTTGTCCCGCGTCTGACACGGCTGCCCGCTTATGTTCAGCAATCAGAAACACGCTGTCGAGGATCTGAGTTTGGCCATCAATCTCTGGGCTGGCCCGTCAAAGCTGGCCTGAAACGCTGCAACTACTTTGCTGGGCCTGCAGATTGCGCGCAGTAAATATGATCTACCGACCATAAAACGGAAATATGATCTGCGGATCATACGGCATGAAAGGCAGCCGCCCGACGTCGTATTCCAGCAACAATGGCTTCCGCCAATAGCTGCGGAAACCCATCCGGCAGGTCGGCTAGTGTCTTGTCCAAGGCGGGTTCAAGCTCCGTCGCGACGCCCGACAAGACCTCTTCCGCCAGCGCCACACCAAAACCTGCCACCTTCGCAGCCTGCAGGAAATGACGCGGCACCACCTCGTTGATCCGGTAGTGTCCGTCGACGGCCATCGCGAGGCGCATCCGGTTCTGGCGGATTTGACCGTCATCCACGGCTTTCTGAGCGCTCAGCACATCGTAGAGCGGGGTCATGCGGAACCCGCCAGGGCGCAATGCGATGCTGAAATTCTTAGCGTGCCCGTCTGTCGCCCCTAAAAGCCAAAACAGCACTTGCGCGCGGAAGAACACGCGCTGATCCGCCTCGGGGTCATCACTGCCTGTCAGCAACCCGATCCCTTCGGTGATCCCCGGCCCGCCATCCATTTGATATTTTTGGCTGGGTGGGACTGAGAGCGCCTGACAAAAATCCTCCTGCGGGAGGCGGATCAAGCGGCCATCTTTGGTCCAGCGCCGATCAAACCGCGTCACGACAAGGCTTCGTACGTCTTCGAAGTCAGTAATTTCTACCTCTGCTACATCCAAACCCATGGCGCGACAGAAGCTCATGCAGAAAAACTCGTTCTCAACACTGTCAGACAAATCAATCCCCGCTGGTAAAACACCTAGCTGGGTCTTGAAGATATGGGTCGTAGGAGTGAGCCCCGATGGACGGATCCACGCGCCCTCGTGGCGCAGCAGCGCTGTTTTCTCCTGCGCCCCGGCGATGGAAATGCGGAAGTCGTCTTCCTCATCCAAGCCTAGCGGAGCGCTTGCGAGGTTGCGTAACATATCCGCAATCTGTGCCTCAGATACGGGCTCTCCCTCGAGCACGGCAAACTCTGGAATCTCACCCGAGACGAATTGCAAGGCCCCCACGCAATCGCGCCCGATTTTCTCCAGCATGTGCCACGCGTCCGTGCCGCCCGCACGCACCCGTGCAGCGACGCGCTCTCGTATCGCCTGATTGTCCGGCAGCAGGTTTTCCAAGTAGGCGATAACAGGGCCGCCCTGGTGTGCCTCTTCACGCAAAGGCAGTGACTGCGAGATGGGCATGGCATGTACCCATGCCAACCATTCCGGGTCATATGTAAAGCTGATCGCGCCTGAACCAGCGAGACGCAAAGCCCCCACCGACCGCCCGTTCAGAAGCACTTGCATCGTGCCGCTACGCCCGTGTTTGGCCATCAGAAGATATCCTCAATCTCAAGCGAGCCACCGCGCTCCACCAATCGGAACTCAAGCCCAAGTGCCGCCATGACAGCGAGCACTGTGGCGAGCTTCGCTCCCGCGTCGCCATTCTCGAGCGACGAAATTGTCGCGACGCGCAAATTCGTACGCGCGCTGATATCGCTTTGGGTCCAGCCGCGCGCTTTGCGCGTCCGGCGGAGTGCCTCGCCGATCTGCTCGGCCGTTCGTGCTGTGAGGTCCATGACGTGGCTCCTTTTACGGCACAGCGTAAATCAAAACAAATTACGCTGCAACGTAAATATTCAATTTTTACGCCATAGCGTAACAATCGAGCCGCACTCATGCCTGCAGCCCCGCAGCTCGAACCTGCTCAGGCGTCACCAGCTTCGATGCAATTAAGTCCTCGACCTGCCGGTTGGTGATGTGACGACACAGGGGATGGCGCTCGTGGATCCACTCGGTTAGGCTGGCACGACCTTTGGCTTCGGCCTCTCGTGCCTTCTCGCGGTCCGCCTGTATCTGGGCAAGGCCCTTCTCCCATCGGCGCATCTTGAACCAGTTGTCTGAGAAACAAACCTTGCTGCGCGTGTAGCCGTCACTTTCCTTCGCATAGGCCTTGACCGCCTGCAGCAGATCATCAGGCTTTACCCCGGCTTTCACGGCGGCTGCGATCAAGCGCAGACTGGTTCGCCGGTCTCGGACCCTGTCCTCGGGATAGGCCGCCAGGATCTCCTCAGATTCAAGATCTTCAACCTCCTCCACCGCCTCGCGCCTGCGCGTAGGTGGTTTATGGATGGTTTTAGGATGGTTTGGGGTCCACCGTGAACCCCGTACCCCGTTCACCGTGGACCCCGTACCGGGTTCAGGCTGGACGGGGTTCACAGTGACCCCCGTCTCAATGTCGGGCTCAACCGTGGGTTCGAGCGCGGCCACGCGCTCCAGAACGATGCGGTAGATGACGGTGTAGCCGTTCTTGCATTGTCGCCGCCCGGTCTCGATCAAGATGCCTTCGCGTAGGAAGTCGATGATGGTGCGCTTGACCGTGCTCTCACTAAGCTCTGTGTGACGCTGGATGGTCCCCTTCGAGCACCAGATGCCTGAGCCGTCATCGCTCGCCTTGTCGGCCAGGAACATGATGATCTGCTTGCGTGCAGCGCTGCCAAAGCGGCGCTCGGCGCATTCGTTTGCGATGCGCCAACTCATTGGATCACCTCACCGGTCAGAGGCCAGGAAAAAGCCGACTGAGCATTTGCGATACGGCACTGGCCCATGCTAATGTGCAGTGAAAGCTGACAGGCTTTTTCTATTTGGCCCCGGTTCGCAGTTGCCGCTGTGACGGGGCCTTTTTCATTTTGAACCGGCGAAATTGGCTTTGAAACTTTCGCTTTTTGTTCACTTTTTGTCAGGGGGTGTTTTGCACCCTTAAGTCGTTGTTTTCGCTTACGCTCTTTCTGGATTGCAAATCCGTGTACACCGGTTCGATTCCGGTACTCGCCTCCAAGTCACAAGGCATTGAATTGGCTCACATAACTGAACGTGACATCGAAACGCACGCGACGTCCACGGATTATCAGGGGACACCTATGCGCGTAGATCACGCCTTACAGGCTTACACACACGACCATTTGCACTCGCTTAAGGGTGGTGCAGAGCGTTTGAACCAACTGAATCGGGTACTTGAATCTCATTCATGTTCCGACATGCACACCATCACCAACGTCGATCTGACACAGGCACTGAGTCGCTGGACTGGCGGCACTCGAAACCGATATGGGCCTCAGTTTCCTAATCATAGGCGCGGACCACTTTTTTGAGGGAGGATCAAAAAATAACTACCAACTCCCGTGGTGACAGTTCCGTTTCCTGTAGCGCCAGTTTGACAACATTACGCCGCACCTCGTCAGGGATAACGTTCCAGACATGCTTTGGTTTGGGAGATGCACCCTGCAGGCCAGCCTCGCCACGCTGGAAATATCGATCATACCATCGATAGAATTTGGTGCGAGGGATGCCCCAAGACGTGTTTGACTATAACAAATGGCAGCTGCTCATCCCGCCGGGGCGGCCAAAGATTCACGGATCTCAAGCGACGTTTCGATAAGAACTTTGTCCTGACCGTCTTTCTTACTGACCAAACTGATAAGCATCTTTGCCGCTTCTGTCCCCATGCGGCGGTGCGGCACATGCACAGTCGTAAGGGACGGCGAAGAGATTTTGGAAATCTCAATATCATCAAAGCCAGTCACCGATAGGTCTTGGGGGACTTTAATGCCCAGCTCCTTTGCCTTGGCTATGGCGCCGACTGCCAGCACGTCGTTGCCACACATGACGACCGATGGCGGGACGGGTTGCGCCAAAAGATGTTCCAGCGCAGCGCCACCTTCGTCGATCCCATACGACGTCTCGACAATTGTAAGGCTTTCGACAGGTATCCCCGCCTCGCTCATCGCGCCTTGTATCCCCCTCAGACGCTCTCTGGCTCTGTCATTCTCTTGAATGGCCCCCGTGATCATCGCAATTTTGCGGTGCCCCATGCTGATCACTTGTTCAGCCATAGACTTCATTGCCGCAAAATTGTCGAACCCAACCGTTGGGATATCGGCAGTTGGATCGAACACCCAAGCGACAACGACAGGTATGCTCTGACGCCGAAGAAACTCATAAATCTTTGGATCTCGATGATATCCAATCAGGAACAGCGCATCCGCACCGCGCGACACCAGAGTTCTAATTTGTTCCTCTTCAAGATCGACCTGATACGAGGATGACGCAACCAAGAGTGTCATCCCGCTGCGGCCAAGCTCTTCCTGAAATGCCTGAAGCCCCCGTGCGAAGATCGCATTTTCCATCGTGGGAATGATTGCGCCGATTGTGTTTGTACGTTTCGCCGCAAGTGCACGCGCATTGAAATTGGGCGCATAACCCAGTTGCCGAACCGCCTCCAGAACCTTGTTGCGCGTTTTTTCGATAACCTGATCGGGTGAATTCAAACAGCGCGACACCGTCGCCGTTGACACGTTTGCAAGGTGCGCAACGTCGGCAAGGGTGGGAGTTCGCTCCCTGTTTGTATCATCCATTTTCATTACAAGGGCTTTATCCTGTTTTCCCAAATACTGCACTTCAAATTTTGAAAACCAGACTGCGCCTCCACATACTAAATGTAAGCGCTTGCAATGTTCACATGTAAGCGCTTACATTGATCGAGCGAATCAGGACTTCTTGCCGTTCCCCTTGGAGATGCCAATGCTTTTACCCCTTGCCTTACTCTTGTTTGCCGTCTTTGGCGCCAATGTTGTTTTGGGATCCATGGGCATGGGTGGATTTATTGGAGATGTGCCTGAAATGCTGACTTTGTTAGCCGCCTCGATCAGTTTCGTGGCGGTCATTTTGCAAAAAGAAGCCGCTGAAAAGAAAAAAAAATAACAGTCGTGCTGATTTGTCCATCGGGAGGAAAACATGGACCGGAACACCAAAGAGCTTGCGTCATCTACGCGCCGAAATTTTCTGAAACTGGCCAGCACCGGCGGCTTTACAGCAGCCTTGGTTGCAGGTGCCGCGGGCACGCTCTGGTCCACAGAGGCAGCGGCCCAGACCAACAAGGAAGAACGCGACCGGGAAAAGGCCGCGGATCACATCATGACGCTGGCGACGGCCTATGTATTGGGGGCATCACGCAGCTATCCCATCATGCAGCTGGACCTGAAAGAGAACATTCAGAACGCAACCAACGGCAAGGTCTACGTTAAATTGGCCCCCGGTGGTCAACTCGGTGCAGGTGGTGCATTAGTGCAAAAAGTCCAAGGTGGCACAATCCAGGCCGCTCAACACTCGCTGTCCAATTTTGCCCCGTTTGCCTCGACCGTTGACCTCATCAACATGCCGTATCTCTGCGGTTCCAATCAGCGGTTCACCAACCTCGTGAATTCAGACCACTGGAAATCCGAAGTTCACCCCAAGGTCGAAGCTGCCGGGTTCAAGGCACTGTTCTATGTCAACATTGATCCGCGCGTTGTTGCGGTGCGCAAAGGCGGCGCCGGCGCGGTGCTTAGCCCATCTGACCTGTCGGGCATCAAGTTCCGCGTACCCGGGTCAAAGATGCTGCAACAATACTACCGCATGGTTGGCGCAAACCCGACACCCGTTGCATGGGGCGAAACCCCGTCGGCGATCAAACAGGGTGTGGCCGATGCGCTTGATCCCTCCGTTGGGGCGCTCTTTGTCTTTGGGTTCAAGGATATCCTGAGCCATGTGACCTTTACGCAGGCCGTCCCTGACAGTCAGGTCTATTCCTGTAACCTAGAGTGGTTCAACAGCCTGCCCGCTGATGTGCAAGAGGGCGTCATGTGGGGGTCGGAAATGACCGCGCACCAGAACCTGTCCAAAGTGCCATCTGCCCGCGCATTCGCGATGTCGGAACTGGCGAAATCAGGTGTGCAGTTCCACTCGCTCAGCGACGACCAACTGGGCGAATGGCAGGCTGCTGGCGGGTATCAGCGCCCAGAATGGGATGAGTTCAAGAAAGAACTGGCCGGTTCCATGGATGCCTTTGCCAAGCTCGAAGAGGCCGCTGGCACCCAAGGGAAATACTACGTTCACGACGCGTGATTGTACGGTTTGAGAGCCTGAATTCAGGCTCTCAATTTCCCACTTGCATTCAAGCTGGCGCGTTAGGCGACGCTGGCCTTGAATTCCTATGACATCGGGGTAGGCAATGAACTTCCTTAGACTCATCGACAAGAATGCCGAACGGTGGCTGCTTTTGGTTTTTTACGTGATGCTTGTTGTCACGATGGCCGTCGAAGTGCTGCGGCGAGAGGTTTTTTCCTTTTCCTCCATCTGGGGAGAAGAGATTGTACGATATTCTTTCATCTACCTCGCATGGATCGGTGCGGCGGCAGCCGTAAAAGAGCGCGCGCACATCCGTATCGACGTATTGCTACATTATCTCGGGCCCAAGCCCAAGGCGCTGGTCTATATCTTTGGCGATCTTGTGATGTTTGCCGTCGCTTTGGTGGCGCTGTTCTGGTCGGTGGAAACCGTTCTGGTGTCAGCAAAATTCGGGTCGGTCACTGACGGGCTGCGCATTTCCAAGGTTTGGTTCCTTGCCGCTGTCCCAGTGGGCTTTTCGCTCATGATCTTTCGCCTCGTGCAATCCTTCCTGCGTGATTTCCGATCTCTTCGTGACGGCACCCCCGTCTACGAAGGCGACAAACTGTTTGATTGAAGGACAACACGATGCTTTGGAATAACCTTCAACAGACAGTCGAACTTGGCTGGGATTTTTATCTGCCAGTGCTCCTTTTTGTCGGCCTAATCGCTACGGCTGTACCCGTCTGGGCCGCCATCGGCTCTGCCGCCATCCTTATGCTGATCATGTCTGGCGATCTGCCGCTCAGCCTTGTGGGGGAAAGCCTGTTTTCGGGCATTGATGCCTTTGCCTTGACCGCTGTGCCGTTGTTTATCCTGACAGGCGATGTGCTGGTACGGACGGGTCTGAGCCGCAAATTCCTTAACGTGGCTGAGGCGCTGACATGCTGGGCCAAAGGCGGCTTTGGATCTGCAACGGTTCTGGTCTGCGGGATGTTCGCCGCAATTTCCGGCTCTGACGCGGCTGGTGCTGCTGCGGTTGGGCGCATGACCATCGACCGGCTGGTCGAAAGCGGTTACCCCCGTCCCTATGCCTGCGCCTTGGTGGCTGCGGGCGCCTGTACCGGCATCCTGATCCCACCGTCGATTGCCTATATCATCATCGGCCTTGTCCTTGGCATATCCGCATCGACGCTATTTCTGGCTGCATTGATCCCTGGGCTGGCCATTTTGATCTCTATCCTGGTCACCAACATCGTTGTGAATCGGATTTACGGATACGAAGGCGGCGGCAACCTGTCCTTTGGGGAATGGTTTGCCAATCTCCGCCGCGCACTGGCGTCGGATTGGTATGCCTTTATCGTCCCCGGCATCATCTTTTACGGCATCTTTTCCGGTCGCCTTACCCCAACCGAAGCGGGTGCAACGGCTGTCGTCGTGACCATCATCATGGGCTTTATGCTGCGCACCCTTAAGTTGTCGGATTTCCCGGCGATGCTGGTCAGCTCGGCCAAGGTCAACGGGATCATCCTGCCCATCATCGCCTTTTCTGCCCCCCTTGCCGAAGCTTTGGCCATCATGGGCGTACCACAGGGGTTTGTCACATCTGTCACCTCTCTGACAGACGATCCTTATGTGCTCATCTTGTTGATGATCGGCATCCTGATCGCCGCAGGTTGTGTGATGGAGACCACGCCCAACATCGTGATCCTTGCACCGATCCTCAAACCACTGGCCGACAACATCGGCATGAACGAAATCCAGTTCTGCATCATGATGATCACAGCGCTGGGTGTAGGGTTCATTACGCCACCGCTTGGCCTCAACCTGTTCGTCGTCTCTGGCATCACCGGTGAATCGATCCTCAAGATCGCGGCCCGCGCTGTTCCCTTCGTTTTCTTCATGCTTCTGGTTGTCTTGCTGATCGCCTATGTGCCCGCAGTTTCAACATCCTTGCTCCCCGATATCTACAAATAGGACCAACTTAAAATGGCTCGTGAATACCTAAAAAAGGCAACATTAACGTCGAAATCTGATGCCTCAGACGTGCATGATACCGTTGTCAAAATCCTTGCAGACATCGAGGCCGGCGGAGATGCAACAGCGCTGGAGTATGCAGCGAAATTCGACAATTACGACGGCAACGTTCTGCTGACAGCAGAAGAGATCGAAGCCGCCTGCGCATTGGTTCCAGACAAGCTCAAGGTCGATATCCAGTTTGCCCATGACAATGTGAAACGGTTTGCCGAAATGCAAAAAGCCACCGTTGCAGACGTGGAATACGAAGTTGTTCCCGGACTGACCGCAGGCCAAAAGGCGATCCCGGTTGATGCTGCGGGCTGTTATGCACCGGGCGGTCGCTATAGCCACGTCGCCAGCGCAATTATGACGGTAACCACTGCCAAAGTGGCTGGCTGTAAACATATCACAGCCTGTTCGCCCCCTCGCCCGGGCGTTGGGATCGCACCCGCCATCGTTTACGCCGCACACATCAGCGGCGCAGACAAAATCATGGCCATGGGTGGTGTTCAGGGCGTCGCAGCAATGACATTTGGTCTCTTCGGCTTGCCCAAGGCAAACATCCTCGTCGGTCCAGGCAATCAGTTCGTTGCCGAAGCCAAACGCATTTTATTTGGCCGTGTTGGCATCGACATGATTGCAGGTCCCACCGACAGTCTTATTCTGGCAGACACCACAGCGGACCCGCATATCGTGGCAACGGATCTCGTCAGTCAGGCCGAACACGGCTACAACTCGCCCGTCTGGCTGGTCACAGATGATCGCGCATTGGCCGAAGATGTCATGGCCCGCGTTCCGGCGTTGATTGATGATCTACCAGAGGTGAACCGAGACAACGCCTTTGCCGCATGGCGCGACTATGCCGAAGTGATTGTCTGTGCCGACCGCGAAGAAATGGCTGCAACGTCCGATGACTATGCCCCAGAGCACTTGACCGTGCAGGCCAAAGATCTGGATTGGTGGCTAGAGCGCCTGACCTGTTACGGATCGTTGTTTTTGGGCGAAGAGACAACCGTGTCTTACGGTGACAAGGCCGCAGGCACCAACCACGTTCTACCGACATCGGGTGCCGCCAATTACACGGGCGGGCTGTCTGTACATAAGTACATGAAAATTGTCACGTGGCAGCGCGCAACACGCGAGGGTTCAAAACCCGTAGCCGAAGCGACAGCCCGCATTTCCCGCCTCGAAGGGATGGAGGGGCACGCCCGCGCTGCGGATGTGCGTCTGGCAAAGTACTTCCCTGACGAAACTTTTGATCTGACCTCCAATGGGTGAACCAAGTGACCTGTTCGCTGTAAGGGGCAAAGTTGCCTGTGTGACCGGGGCCAGTTCTGGCCTCGGACGCAGGGCGGCAACGGTGCTGGCACAGGCTGGTGCGCACGTTATCGGGGTGGCACGCCGCGCAGATGCGCTGACACAATGGCAAGCTGAGACCAACGGGGAAACCCATGCTGTGGCTTGTGACATCTCAGATCGAGATACGCTCGGGGATCTGGCAAACGAGATTTCCAAACCGTTTGGCGCCCCCGACATTTTGATCCATGCGGCGGGCATCAACACCCGTCAAGCGGCTGATGACGTCACCCCTGAAGGCTGGGATACAACCCTAAGCTTGAACTTATCGGCCCCCTTCTTTCTGAGTCAGCACTTGGTGCCACACATGAAGGCCAATAATTGGGGGCGGATCATCAACTTTGCGTCCCTTCAAACCTCCCGCGCCTTTCCCGGCGGTATTGCCTATGGCGCAACAAAGGCGGGTATTGCCCAACTCACACGCGCAATGGCCGAAGCATGGTCGCCTCATGGCATAACAGCAAACGCGATTGGCCCCGGGTTCTTTCGGACCGAACTGACAGCCGCTGTTTTTGGTGACCCTGCCCGCGCCGCCGGCAATGCGGCGCAAACCTGCATCGGGCGCAATGGCGAACCAGACGATCTGGATGGTCCGATCCTGTTTCTCTGTTCTGAGGCGTCCGCCTACGTGACGGGCCAAGTGCTCATGGTTGATGGAGGTTTCACCGCAAAATGAAGGCATTGATTTACACCGGACCCGAGGGGTTGGACTATCTCGACGTTCCTGACCCGGCCCTAGAACTTGGGGATCAATTGATCCGGGTGGCCTTGGTCGGGATCTGCGGTTCTGACATGCATGCCTATCTAGGCCATGACAGCAGGCGCCCTGCCCCACTGATCCTTGGTCACGAAGCGGCGGGCCGCATCGAAGGTGGCCCAAGAGATGGGGAACGCGTCACAATCAACCCACTGGTAACCTGCGGCGTGTGCAATGCGTGTCAGGACGGGCGCGACAACCTGTGCCCCATGCGCCAAATCATCTCGATGCCCCCGCGCGAAGGTGGCTTTGCCGAGCTGGTCGCCATGCCAGATCGCAACTTGGTTGCTGTTCCGGACTCGGTTCCCCTGTCCAAGGCCGCCCTTGCAGAGCCGATTGCATGCGGTTGGCATACCGCGCGTCTTTCGCTTGAGGCTTTGCAGGGCACGCGTGACACGGCATTGGTTCTTGGTGGTGGCGCAATTGGGTTGGGTGCGGCGTTGAGTTTGAAGGCGCAAGGCGTTTCTGAGGTCACAATCATCGAACCCAATCCAACCCGCCGCGCACACCTTATCAAACGATGCGGGCAAACTGTTTTATCAGAACCCCCTCAAGACACGCTATATGATCTGGTCATCGATGGTGTTGGGTATGCCGCGACACGCGCGACGGCCTCTGCCTGCGCGCGTCCCGGTGCTGTCATTGGTCATATCGGGCTGGGTGAAGACACTGGCGGCCTTGATATCCGCAGGATGACCCTGCAGGAAATCACCTTTATTGGGACATACACCTATACTGCCGAAGATTTCCGCGAGACGGCGCAGGCGATTTTTGACGGACGACTTGGCTCGCTTGACTGGGCCGAGATCCGGCACCTCTCCGAAGGGGCGGCCGCGTTTTCTGATATTCGAAATGGCACGGTAGCCGCACCGAAGATTTTGCTGCAACCTGCAACCACACCAGAAAGGACCTGATCGATGTATGATAAAATTATCCTCGCACTGTCCCTAGAGCATGGGTTTGCAGAACAAGCTTTGGAAACAGCCAAACGTTTGGGCGGCCCGGGAGCCGAAGTAATCGCCGTGCACGTCTATGTTCCACCAAATGCTTCAGTCAGCACGTACCTGGACGAAGACTTGGTTCGCAAAGCCTACGAAGATTCAGAACGCGAGCTCAACGCGCGTGTCGCGGGTGTGCCAGGTATTAAGTCTGTGATGCTCAAAGGGCATTCCAGCCGCACCATCACCGAATATGCCGCCAAAATTGGCGCAGACGCCATTATTGTCGGATCCCACAAACCAGGCTTAACCGACTATTTCCTGGGCACAACAGCGGCCCGCGTTGTCCGCCACGCCCCCTGTGCAGTTGTTGTTCTGCGATAAGAAATCAAACTATAGGAGTTCTCTTTTTTGTCTATCAACACGAAAATCGTTGGTGATCTCGTTGCCAACGATATCAGCTTTGTCACGACTGTTCCCTGCAAACAACTTGCCGGCGTCATCGACGAGATTGACGCCCACCCGGACGTTCTGCACATCCCATCCAACAAAGAAGACGAAGGCATGGGGCTTTGTGCCGGTGCTTGGATGGGCGGAAAGCGCCCCGCAATCATCATGCAAAACACCGCCATTGGTGTAACCATCAACACCCTAGCGACGTTGATCCAATACTACAGAATGCCACTGCCAATGCTCATCTCATACAGGGGGGAATTGCGCGAACCCGTCGCTTGTCAGATGGAAATGGCGGTTCACACCAAAGCGCTGCTCGCGCAGATGAATATCCCAACTTACCACTTTCACACCCAATCAGACGCGGACGAGCTGGATGCGATCCTGAAATACACGTTCATGTGCAATAAACCCGTGGCGATCCTGACCGATGCCAACTTTTGGGGAGGCTACGGCGACCAATGATCCGCTCTGATATTCTGAAAGACATCGCGCCCATTCTGCGGGATCAACTTGTGGTCTGCAACATCGGCCTGCCCAGTCAAGAACTGCATATGCTGGACGATCAACCCACCAATTTTTACATGTTGGGCACGATGGGATTGTCGTCATCCATTGGGTTAGGCCTCGCCTTGGCACAAGACAAGACAGTCATCTCGATCGACGGGGACGGGTCAGTTCTGACTAATTTTGGCACCCTGCCAACGATCGCCAACAACGTGGCCGACAACTATATTTTGTTGATCATCGACAATGGCAGCTATGGGTCGACAGGGGATCAGCCGACGTATGCGGGTAAAAAGACCTCGCTCACAGCCGTTGCCCGTGCGTGCGGTTGCGAAAATGTTGTTGAAGTCGCAGCCGAAGACACCGGGAAAGCCCTGCAGGCAGCAATTGATGGAAAGCAAATGACCATCATTGTCGCCAAATGCGAAAGTGGAAATATCAAAGTCCCTGTCATCACCATGGACCCTGTTGTCATCCGCGACCGGTTTATGAAGGCGGCTCAAGCCTGAGGTCACACAATGCTTTTTGACACAGGGATCCATTCAACAGCAGATGCGCGCCGTTTGGCGCGCAAACGCCTGCCTTGGATGGTGTTTGATTATATCGATGGCTCCGCGGGCGAAGAGCATGGCGCGGCGCTCAGCCGTCAGGCGCTGCAGGACATTCGATTGTCGCCCCGCGTTTTGCGCAATGTCAGCAATCGGGATTTGTCGGTCACGCTGTTTGACACCCCGATGCAGCGCCCGTTTGGCATCAGCCCGATGGGGATGTGCAATCTCTCAGCCCCCGGGGCAGATCTGATGCTGGCGCAGATTGCGCAGGAATTTAACGTGCCGCATGGTGTATCGACTGTGGCCTCCACCGATATAGAGACCCTGCTCAGCGCGTCGGGTCAAAGGGCTTGGTTTCAGCTCTACTTTAATGGTGACGGAAGCGGTACCATGCAGCTGGTCGAGCGCGCTAAACGGGCCGGATATGACACTCTGGTACTGACGCTGGATGTACCAGAAGTCGGGCGTCGCCCCCGTGAATTGCGCCATGGCTTTAAAATGCCGTTTCGCATTGGTCCCCGGCAGTTTTTTGACTTTGCAATGCATCCGCGTTGGTCTTTGACAACCTTGGCCAAAGGCAGCCCCACAATGGCGAACTTTGACGGCAAGGATTATGTGTTCGACCGGACAGAAAGCCGGGCTGCTGCTGACTGGGGTTATTTCGACAAGCTGCGAGCCGCATGGCCCGGAAAGCTGGTTGTAAAGGGCGTTCTGCACCCCGAGGACGCGCTGCGCCTACGTGATGTCGGCGCGGATGCAATCCAAGTCTCCAGCCACGGGTGCCGACAACTCGACAGCGCGCCCCCTGCTATTCTGGCCCTACGCCATATTCGCGCAGCGGTCGGCCCGGATTTCCCGCTCTTGTATGATAGCGGCATTCGATCCGGCGAGGACATCGTCAAAGCCTATGTCATGGGGGCCGATTTCGTTTTCCTTGGCCGTGTGTTGCTGTTTGCCATGGCTGCTGGCGGCGCTGAGGGCCTGCGCACCGTTTGGGGATATTCTAAGCGACGAAGTCAGCCTGACTATGGCGCAGCTTGGCGTGACAACGATGGCTGAGCTGAAAGACCCCAAGCACCACTGGCTGGATACCCCCCTTACCTGACCAATAGAGCCCCACATTTTTGGTCCAACCGGCTGTAACAAAAAGGGCGCGCAATGACTAACATCGCGCGCCCTTAATTTTGTGAACTACCGGGAGCGTAACAGGATGTACCCGTTACGCTGTCCCAATCAGTGGTTTTGCCTCGGCCGAGACCTCTTAAAAGTGCGCCGATTTCGCCCCGGCAGGAACGGCCAGAGGGGGGGCAAACTTGGTCAGGTCGATGCCTTCGACTGCCGCTTTGTACTCTTCCAAATTTGGGTGTCCGGCCAAGGATCGCTGAAAGAACAACCACAGGGGTCGAGGCAAGCAGAGACTCGCCTTTTTTCTCTGCCGTGTCCTCTACAACCCGGCCTTGGAACAGACGTGTGGACGTGGCCAGAACCGTGTCACCCTTGGCAGCCTTCTCCTGGTTCCCCATGCACAGGTTACAACCGGGGCGTTCGAGATAGAGAATGTTTTCATACTCGGTCCGCGCTTTGCTTTTCGGCATGAAATCATCGAATTCGAAACCCGAATACCGCTGCAAGATTTCCCAATCGCCCTCTTCCTTCATCTCATCGATGATGTTGTAGGTGGGCGCCGCGACAACCAGAGGGGCCTTGAACTCAACCTTACCCTGAGCTTTCTCGAGGTTTTTGAGCATCTGCGCGACGATTTTCATATCGCCCTTGTGCACCATGCACGATCCAACAAAGCCCAGATCCACTTTCTTTTCCGCGTTATAGTACGAAATTGGGCGGATGGTGTCGTGGGTATACCGCTTGGACACTTCGGCGTTGTTTACATCGGGGTCCGCGATCATCGGCTCGTTGATTTGATCCAGGTCCACAACAACTTCGGCAAAGTAATTGGCGGTGGCATCTGGGCGTCAGCGCGGGGTTTTCACCCGACTTGATTTCAGCAATCCGCTTGTCGGCTTTGTCGATCAACCCCTGCAGGGTCTGTGCCGCGTTGTCCATGCCCTTGTCGATCATGATCTGGATGCGAGACTTGGCCAGTTCCAGCGACCCGATCAACGTTTCATCGTTTGAAATACAGATCGAGGCCTTGGCCTTCATCTCGGCAGGTCCAGTCGGTAAAGGTGAACGCCTGATCCGCCAGCAAGGTGCCGATGTGCACTTCGATGATGCGGCCTTGGAACACGTTGTCGCCATGCTGTGCCAGCATCTGCAACTGCGTGGCATGCACAACATCACGGAAATCCATGTGATCAGCCATCGTGCCCTTAAAGGTCACCTTGACGGATTCAGGGATCGGCATCGAGGCCTCGCCGGTGGCCAACGCCAGCGCAACGGTGCCCGAGTCCGCGCCAAAGGCAACGCCCTTGGACATGCGGGTGTGGCTGTCGCCACCGATGGTGATGTCCCAATCATCCACGGTCAGGTCGTTCAACACCTTGTGGATCACGTCCGTCATGGCGTGGTATTCGCCCTTGGGATCGCGCGCAGTGATCAGGCCGAACTGGTTCATAAAGCTCATCAGCTTGGGGATGTTGGCCTGCGCCTTGAGATCCCAAACCGACGCAGTGTGACAACCCGACTGATACGCGCCATCAACAGATGGCGAAATGACCGTCGCCGCCATCGCTTCAAGCTCTTGCGAGGTCATCAAACCGGTGGTGTCCTGCGACCCAACGATGTTGACCTTTACACGTACATCAGAACCCGCATGCAGATCAGCGGTTGTCGCTACACCACGCGCGTTTTTGTTAAAGATCTTTTCAACAGCCGTCAGGCCTTGCCCTTCGTGCGAAATCTCTTTCGAGGCGGCAAAAGCAGACTTCAGTTCTTGACCAAGGGTTTCAGCAGCAAATGTTTGCAGTTTTTTCCCAAAGACAACAGCGTAAGAACCGCCTGCCTTCATGAATTCAACCTTTTGCGGGGTAAAGGCAGAAGACACATCAACCAGCTCGGTGTCGCCGTCGTACAGTTTTTTGGTTTTCGAATTTATGGTCAGAACCTTGCCGGTTTCAACCGAATAGGCCTGCTTCATCACTGGATCACCGTTGGCATCCATCACGGTATTGCCGTCTGCGTCGGTTTTCTTGACCCAGTTTTTCAGGTCAAGACCGATGCCTCCGGTCACGCCAACCGTGGTCAGAAAGATCGGTGAAATACCATTTGTGCCCGCCACAACTGGGGCAAAGTTCACGAAGGGCACATAGGGGCTGGCCTGATTGCCGGTCCACAGGGCCACGTTATTCACGCCAGACATCCGCGAGGACCCAACACCCATGGTGCCTTTTTCCGCGATCAGCATAACGCGCGCGTCAGGATTTGCCTTTTGCAGCTCTTGGATTTCGGCCTGTGCTTCGGGCGTGATCATGCACTTGCCGTGCAATTCACGGTCCGAGCGCGAGTGTGCTTGGTTACCGGGTGACAGCAAATCGGTCGAGATATCGCCTTCGCCAGCAATATAGGTGACGACTTTGATCTCTTCGTCGACCTCAGGAAGCTTGGTAAAGAACTCTGCCTTGGCATAGCTTTCCAAGATTTCCGTTGCCACGGCATTGCCTGCGGCATGGGCAGCAGCCAGACGATCGGTGTCCGCCTCGTACAGGAACACTTGTGTTTTCAGAACTGCAGCAGCCTGTTCCGCGTTGGATGCATCATCGCCCAGCGCCAGATCCAACAGAACCTCAACCGACGGGCCGCCCTTCATGTGTGACAGCAGCTCGAACGCAAACGCAGGGGTGATTTCTGCGACAGCGACATCGCCCAACACGATCTCTTTCAGGAACTTTGCCTTCTCACCCGCGGCGCTGGTTGTGCCAGGGAGGGTGTTGTAGATGAAAAACTGCAAGGACGCTTCGCGATCCTTGTTTTCGGTGTCTTTGATCTGCGAGATAAGCTCAGCTACAAGCGCGCCATCGTCGATGGGCTTAGGGTGCAAACCCTGTTCTTTACGAGTTTCAATCTCGGTTAGGTAGTCACTGTACAAAGTCATGGTTTTGCCGCCGATATAGTGTTGCACGTTGCTTGAACACAGGACACCAGAGACGTTTGGCGAGTCGCGTCAAGCTCAATTGTATGCAATGGTATACTTATTGCACTGGAATTACAAGATGCTCAGCCGGGCTTTGCTAGGGGCATCTCCCCCAAAACGCACAAAACTGACACCAAGATCCGCCATTAAAGGCCCTTTTAGACAAAGAGCCCGATGTGTGCACTGCGGCAACTTTGATCGCAGCACACCCAATTCGCCTAGCACACCAGCCCCAATAGCACGGTATGCAACTTGATTGCTGTCAGTCAGGGATCAGGAGGCCCCCTCCTCCACGGCCTGAACCGCACGCTCTGCCATGGCCAATATTGCCTCACGCGAATTCGCAACCGCAATAAAGCGCGCGTTGTGGCAAAACTTTGCCCCCTTGACGCCACTCGCCTCTTCTAGATCCGTATCGGTCAAACCTGCCCAGCTCTCAGGCAGATCAGCGCGTTGATCAAACGTGTCACCCGACAGTTTGATGCCATTCAGGGTCCAGTCCCCGCCCCGCGGATTGATCACGAACAAGATATGATCCGCCCCCGCCTTATCCAAAGCAGAACGATACGGCATGCCCATAGGCAATTCGAGAATGGCAGACGTCCCTGCCTTGGCAATCGCATCCTCTACAAGACCTAGCGCACGTGCCTTAGCGGCGAGGTTCTGAATGAATGCCTCGATAAAGCTTTGAACGATCGGGATCGCGGCAAAAAATGCATCGTTGTCAGCGGTTGGTGAGGTGTCGTCGAACACAGGCTTCAGGCTTCCCAACAGCGTGGGCAGTGTCAGTACAGACAGCGGCCCCGCCACCGAAGGTTCCATCGCGCCATTGTCCAGCAGATCAATCGGCAGCACAAACTTGGCGTCGAACTTGACGTGGATCGCCTCGATCTCGTTGGCCGGCACCCCCAAAGCTGCCAGATAGGCCTGACCATAGTGCGCCCAGATCAAACCAAACGAACTAAAGAGTTGCCCATCCTCACGCAGCGGACCCGGGCGCTGGTGATGATCAAAGATCTGCTGCTCGGCATCATACTTGCCGCCCACATCATAAATGATCTTGTCATCCGCAGGGACAAGCATCGCACGATCCCGTGTCCGTACCAACTCGGCTTGCGGGTACAGACGTCTCAGAATGACCGACGACATCAACTCGTCAGCGTGGAAGCCACCAGAATGCGTAACAAGATAGGATATGGTCATTGATGGGGGCTCCAAGAGGTCGGGCAAAAGAAAAAGTTGGCGGACCCCATCGGCTCAGGATGGAATCAAGCGCTCTCTTCACAGTGGTTCACGGTCAGATCAATAGGTTTGTCTGAATTTGCACGTGATGTTCGCCCCCCAAACAATAGCCACTTCCCAAAGACGCAGGGAAAATCATTCCCCTAGCCTCATGAAAACGCTGGTGATCAATCTCAAAATCACCCATTCTTCACCAAAATCGCGGAGAGAGCATTTTATGAAAAAATTAGCTTTGTTATTGGCAGGCACGGCTCAGATTCTGGCGTCTTGCGAAGAATTCGAAACCGGAGGCAGCAGCGCATCTGGCCAATATCTTGGAACATTACCAGAGGGCGTAGTTGAGATTGCAGCCCCAAATCAGGATTTGAAATCGGTAAAGATTGATCCTGTGGATGGCTGCTATGTGTATCGCCACGCCGGCCCGGTCGAAACGACCTTCCTGCCGCTCCGATCTACTAGCGGGCAACCCATCTGTTCCCGCGCGCCCGAACCGGCATAAAGGTCGGCGTTTCACCGACCTAAACTGCACAGTCGAGGTCGCCTTATGCGGTGCTATTACCTTCTGGCGCATACAGATATGCAGTCGCACCCGTGGAAACGTGTTCGTACAGCTCATTGATATGCGGCATAACCATGCGCACACAGCCCGAACTGGCGCGCCCCCCAATAGACTGCGGGTTGGGCGATCCGTGAATGCGCAAATAGGTGTCGCGGTTGCCGTCAAACAGATACAAAGCGCGTGATCCCAGCGGATTGGTGGGTCCGCCGTTCATACCATCTGCGTGCTTGGCATAGGCCCCCGGATCACGTTCGATCATCGCAGCCGTCGGGGTCCACGTGGGCCACTTAGCCTTTCGCCGGATCGTGTAGGTGCCCGGCTCATACAGATTACCCCGTGCAATCGCCACGCCATAGCGCATTGCGGTGCCATCGCCCCGAACATGATAAAGATATCGCGCAACGGCATCGACATGGATATCCCCGGGCGTCAGGCCAGCGTTCGCCTCAACCCGTTGCGGCAAAAATCGCCGATGCAGACCCCACGGGTTTGATGTTGCCGGGTCATATCCAGCAGGCGTCACCTGAGCATCCCAAGCGGACCACTTCGATTGATTGGACGTCGGCCCCGCCCACGCTGAGGTCGGCAAAGGAGCCGAAAACAATGCAGCTGTAGAAATAATGAAATGGCGTCTGGTTAACATAAGTCCACAATCCTTGTTTTCAGCGTTTCAATACCCGCTCGCCTATTAAGATACGCATCATCGTCAAAAGTACCAGTCAATTACCCGCGCGCATTCGCAAAAGATCGCCTAAACCGGCCCGTCAAAAGCTCAGAACACGGGCGGAACAACCAACACCACTTGAATGGACCACTGATGTATTTGGCTCCATTTTCACATAAGGAAAGGGGGGCGAATTTTAAGGCGACGACCCAACAGGTTAACGAAATTATGGTCGGCGGAAAATGGACCAAAACTCAGGAACAGAGTTGCACCAAAATTAGTGGGGTGTAACGTCCCTGTATGTGTCACAAAGTCGTGATACCCTGCCCGTAACTACAATTTAGTTGATTTTGTCGGGCCACGAGGAATTGTTATGTCTCAAAGCTTACTCAGGTATACGCGCATACTCGAAATCGTTGGCGATACACTAAAAGTCAACGTTCCACAGCAATCTGAAACAGAAACCCACGTCAGATTCGGGGATTTGGCCGTCATTGAAACGGTGGATGGGCACAAATCACTGGCGCAGGTTATTTTTATCGATCGCGATGTCGTCACGCTGCAAGTGTTTTCCGGAACCAAAGGCATATCAACCGGCGCGTCCGCAACCTTTCTGGGGCACCCGATGCAGGTTCCCTATTCCGAAAACATTCTGGGGCGTGTGTTCGATGGCGCAGGCGTCCCAATCGACGGCGGGCCGGATCTATCCGCTGAACCGCGCCTGACAATCGGGGGACCTTCGGTAAATCCGGCAAAGCGCACCGTCCCCAAAAAGATGATCCGCACCAATGTGCCGATGATCGATGTGTTCAACACTTTGGTCGAAAGCCAGAAGATCCCTATTTTTTCGGTGTCCGGCGAACCCTTTAACGCATTTCTGTCACGCATCGGCATTCAGGCCGATGCGGATGTGGTGATCTTTGGCGGCCTTGGGCTGATCTTTGATGATTTCTATACCTTTCGAAAATCTTTTGAGGACGCCGGGGTCTTTTCGCGCACGGTTATGTTCGTCAACAAAGCGCTGGATCCACTGGTTGAACGCCTGCTCGTGCCCGATATGGCGCTGGCCGTGGCTGAAAAATTCGCCGTCGAAGAAGGCAAGCGCGTTCTTGTCCTGATGACCGACATGACCTCTTACGCCGACGCGATGAAAGAGGTCGGCATCAGTCAGGAACGTGTCCCCTCCAATCGTGGGTATATGGGGGATCTCTATTCGCAATTGGCACGACGTTATGAAAAGGCGTGTGATTTTGCTCAAGGCGGCTCGATCACGATCTTGACGGTGACCACTATGCCCGGCAACGACGTGACCCACCCTGTGCCCGATAACACCGGCTACATCACCGAAGGACAGCTGTATCTGCACTCTGGCGTGATCGACCCGTTCGGCAGCCTGTCCCGCCTAAAACAGAACGTGATTGGCAAAGAAACACGCGAAGATCACGGCCAGATCATGAACACCATGGTCCGGTTTTATTCTGAATCCAGGGATGCAGCGCAAAAACAAGCCATGGCTTTTGATTTGTCTGATTACGACTATCAGCTCTTGAAGTTCGGCGATCTGTTCCGAAGCCGGTTCATGGATATTAATGTTTCAATCGCGCTAGAGGATGCACTGGATCTGGGATGGCAAACCCTGGCCGAGTGTTTCCAACCCGAGCAATTGTTGATGAAGCAAGCCTTGGTCGACAAATACTTCCCAAAGGTGGCCCATGGCACGGTTGCAGCTCAATAAAAGCGCACTGGCGCATGAAACGACCCAGCTGCGCAGCTATGAGCGGTTCCTGCCATCGTTGGATCTCAAGCGTCAGCAGCTGATGGCCGAACGCGCCAAAGCGCGCGCGGATGTTGCGACATTGACAGCGCAGGTCAGCGAACTGGCGCAATCGGTGGGCAAACGCGTCCCTATGCTGGCTCAAGACGGGGTTGATTTAGATGGGCTGGTCACACTGCAAGATTACCACGTCAAAGAGGTGAATGTGGTGGGCGTCAAACTGCCAGAACTTGACCGGATGGTGGTCGCCGTTCGCCCTTATTCCCCTATGGCCAAGCCGCAATGGGTCGATGCCGTCGCCCAGCTGCTACACGACATGATCGAAGCCCGGCTAAAAGTCTCGGTCGCGCAGCAGCGCGTGCGCATTTTCGACAAGGCGGTGGACACTGTAACGCAGCGCGTGAACCTGTTTGAAAAAGTCCTCATCCCGCGTGCAAAGGCCAACATCAAAAAGATCCGCATTTTCCTGAGCGATGAACAAATGCAGGCGGTGGTCCGCTCAAAGATCTCCAAACGCAAACGCGCACAGGAGGAGGCTGAGATGAGCATCGCCCGGCTGAAAAAGCTGACGCTACTTGGTCCGCTGAAACAAAAACACGCGGCGCTAGAGATCCTGCAAGACTTGGGCTGCATGCACATATTGCCCCTTGCGCCTTTGCCCGATGCCCCAGAAAAGATCAATGAATCCGGGGCCAAGGATGCCTATAAGGTCCTGCGTTTCTTGGGTGACGTTCCAAAACCGCGCCGCCAAGTGCACCGCGACCCGGATTTCGACATGACCGCGGCGGTGAAACAGGGCCTCGCCCTGATGCAGCGCATTCGGGACATGGGGGATCGGCGCGATTTCCTGGCCCATCGCATTGATCAGGTGCGCCCTTGGGGGGATCTGGAATTTCCCCCAAAGGAAGAGCTGGCTGGCAACCATTTCTGGTTCTATCGCTTACCGGTAAAACACCGCAAATCTCTGGATGGTCTAGCCATGCCTTGGGCCATCCTGCAACAGGATCATCGCTCGCTCTACGTCGTGCTCATTGCCCCGGATGAACCCGCTGATGACATCCTACCCGCGCCCCGCACCCACACCGGCTCTCTCCCAATTCATGAGCTGGAGGAGCAGTTGGAAGAGGCGGAAATCGCGCTCGAAGGGTTCGAGGCCGAGCGGCTCGCGCAAACCCGCTACCTGACTTTGATGCGGCGCAACCTAGCCGTTGCCGAAACGCAGTCGGAACTGGCCCATGCCGAACAACAGGTGCTCACACAGGATGAATTGTTCGCCGTTCAAGGCTGGGTGCCAGAGGATCAATTGTATGCGATCCGGGAAAGAACCCAAGCCTTTGCCCTACTGATCGAAGACCCCGGGCCCGATGAGCTGCCCCCGACCTTGCTGGAACAGCCCCAAGACCGCAGCGCTGGCGTTGATCTGGCAATGTTTTATCAGGTTCCCAACTACAACGGGTGGGACCCAACGCTATTGCTGACTGGCTCTTTCGCAATGTTCTTTGCGATGATCGTCGCTGACGCGGGATATGGCTTTGTCATTTTGGGTGGGCTTCTTGCAGCTTGGGCTCCGCTTGGACGAACAGCGCAAAACACGATCTTGGCGCCGCGTCGGTTTGATCATTTCCGCAGCCACCATTGCTTACGGAGTTGCAGTCGGCAGTTATTTTGGAACTCTGCCGCCGGGCCTGTCAGCCCTGCAAGTTCTGGACCTCAATAACTTCAGCGCCATGATGCTTTTGTCGATCCTGATCGGGGTTGCCCATTTGGTGCTTGCCAATGCCCTTGCGGCGCGTGCGGCATGGGGGCATCGCAAAGCCATCGCAAACATAGGCTGGATCGCAGCCTTAGTTGGCGGTTTACTTCTGTGGCTCGCCAACATGCGTGGCTTCACCCCAGTATTTGGCGGGGGGGCTATGGCTCTTGGCCTGTTGACGATCTTAGCCTTTTCCAGTGACCGCCCCGTGCAACGTCCAACCGATTGGCTCTGGCGTTTACTGGATGGGGGGCAAGCTCTTGCCGGTGCCATGGGGGCCTTTGGCGATGTGCTCAGCTATATGCGCCTGTTTGCGCTTGGGCTGGCCTCTGCATCCCTTGCCGTCACATTCAACGATCTGGCCCTAACAGTGATGGAGGCCCTGCCCGGCCTTGGCATCTTGCTCGGGGTACTCATTTTGCTGATAGGCCACGCCCTAAACTTTGCCCTCGCGTTGATGAGCGGCGTCGTGCACGGGCTGCGACTGAATTACATCGAATTCTACAAATGGGGTTTGCCAGAGGAAGGCGTCGCCTTTCGCAAGTTTGCCCGCAAGGAGGTTCAGGAATGAATGAATTGGTACTCGCCCTGGGATGGCTGGGGATTTACGCACCGATGGCCCTGGGCACTGTCGCCAGCGCCATTGGCTGTTCGATCGCAGGTCAGGCTAGCATCGGCGCAATGACCGAAGTCGACAGCGGCTATGGCCGGTTTGTCGGCATCTCGGCGTTTCCGTCAACCTTTGTGATTTATGGCATCGTCATCATGTTCACCCTCAACCGTGAGGTCACACCAGAGAACGCCGGTGGGTTGTTTGGCATCGGCATCTTGGCAGGGATCGCGCTGCTCTATTGTGGTATTTCACAGGGCCGCGCCTGCGCCAGTGCCATCAATGCAGCGAAAGAAAAGCCCGAGATCTTTGGACTGGCGCTGGCTCCGGCCGCCATCATCGAAGGGTTCGGCGTCTTTGCCTTTGTTTTTGCATTGGTGATCAGTGCGGGGATTAGCGGATGAAACAAGAGGGCATGATTTCACAGGGTGTTGATGCCCTGATTGACAAATTGCGTAACGATGGTGTTGCCGCCGGACAGGCCGATGCAGATCGCATTCGGGCCGAAGCCAAGACCGAAGCAGCCCAGATCGTCGAAGACGCAAAACGCGAAGCCGATGCATTGGCCAAAACCGCCCGATCCGAGGCCGAAACCTATCGCGCTGCGGGCGAACAGGCGTTGGACACAGCGATGCGCGACGCAGTTCTCACCATGAAGGCGGGTCTGACCGAGCAGTTTGCCCAAGACGTGCAGCGCCTTGTGTCCAAGGAAATGACAAACCCTGATCTGCTAAAACAGATGATCCTCGAGATCGTTGGCGCAACCGCAGCGCAGTCAAACCTATCTGGCAAAACCGGGGTTATACTGCCAGCCAAGGTCGCAACCCCAGATGACATTCGACAAGACGCTGACGCGCTCCAATCCGGGGCCTTGACCAAATACGTTCTGGGTCTGACCGCCGAGATGCTTCGCCACGATGTAACCCTGCATGCAACCGATGATATCGACCACGGCATTCGGGTCCGCGCCGAAGACCAAGGCGTTGTGCTAGATCTCACAGACCGCGCCGTTGCGTCCTTGCTGATGGAACACCTACAACCTCGCTTCCGTGCCGTGCTTGAGGGTGTGATCCGCTAAAATGAGCACTCAGGACAGCTATACAGCGCTTATGTGCAGCCTGCCCCGGTCCGAACGCCTGTTCGTTGACCGATTACCCCCTCTGTCGCGGTTGCGCTTGAACAAGCGACTGCGGGCCCTGTCTCCGGAAGATGCTAGGATCCTACACCTGCTCGAACACGTGCTAAGTTGGCAGGAATACGACATCGAGATCACCGAAGCCCAAGCTGTAGATCGCGCCAAACAGGCGCTCCCCCTGATCCCGCACTCAACTCTGCGCCGCCTGTTTCTGGACCGAATGGAACTGCGCAGCGCGGTTGCCGCTCTGCGTTTGCGCCATCGGGGCGACCCTGCGCCGACCACCCCCTTTGGGTTTGGCCGCTGGACTCGCCATATCCCGGCCCATTGGTCCGAGCCAACATTTGGATTAGATGCGCCGCTACCTTGGCTAAATGAGGCGCGTCACCTCTTGGAACAAAACGATCCCTTGGGATTGGAGCGCCACCTACTCGACACCAGTCACCGCCAATTGAAACGATACGGCGCGCGGCATCATTTCGATTTCGAAGCTGTCGCTATCTATGTGCTGACCTGGAACATTTTTGACCGCTGGGCCCACAGCAACGCCGAAGCTGCTGCCGAGCGATTTGAAGTGTTGGCACAGCAAGCAATGGCCGCCTTTGGTGACATCAATCTTGAGGGAACTCATCCATGACTGCCCCTACCCCGATCGCTCAAACAGCAACTGCGCGTGTCGTTGCGGTTCAAGAGGATCTGCTGAAAATCCAAACCTTGCCAGATGCACAAGGAACCCCCGGCCAATTGGTCAAGAACGAGGTTGTTTATATCCTGCCCTCGCTGATCGGGCAGGACGGGCGGCAAGAAAGACTCAAAGCCGAAGTCCTGCGCGTGCGCGGGGACGAGGCGGATGTGCAAGTCTACGAGAGCACCGTTGGGGTTGCCGTTGGGGATCCTGTTGAGCAAACCGGCTTGTTGCTGTCTGTCGAACTGGGCCCGGGTCTGTTGGGACAAGTCTTTGATGGCCTGCAATCGCCCCTGCCCAAAGTCGCCGAAACCTTTGGCACCTTTCTGCCACGTGGCGCTGATGTCCCGGCTTTGGATACCGAAAAGAAATGGTCATTCACGCCCATCGCCAAAATCGGTGACACAGTCGTTGCAGGCGACACCCTCGGCACGGTGCCAGAGGGTCGTTTCAACCACAAAATCATGGTCCCCTTCAACTGGACCGGCCCCTATACGGTGATTTGGGTGCAATCAGGCGCGGCGCGCCTGCAGGATACCGTCGTTAGGTTGGCGGATGAGTCCGGGGCGGAACACACAGTATCCTTGATCCAGAAATGGCCCGTACGCCGCCCGCTGTCCGAAGGAATCCTGAAACGAAACCTATCGCAGCGCCTGTACCCAACAGAACCTGTCCTGACCTCGCAACGCTTGATCGACACCTTCTTTCCCATCGCGCGCGGCGGTACCGCCTGTATCCCCGGTCCCTTTGGCGCTGGCAAAACCGTCTTGCAGAACCTGATTGCGCGCAATGCACAGGTGGATGTGGTTGTCGTCGTGGCCTGCGGAGAGCGCGCAGGCGAGGTGGTCGAGACCATCAACGAATTCCCCAATATGACCGACCCCACCTCGGGCGGAAGCCTCATGGATCGCACGATTATCATCTGCAACACCTCATCAATGCCCGTCGCGGCGCGCGAGGCGTCAATCTTTACCGGCATCACCTTGGGTGAGTATTACCGACAGATGGGCCTGAATGTGTTGCTGATCGCTGACAGCACATCGCGATGGGCGCAGGCGATGCGTGAAACCTCTGGCAAGCTCGAAGAAATCCCGGGCGAAGAAGGGTTTCCCGCCTATCTCGAAAGCTCGATCAAGGGGCTTTACGAACGCTCTGGCGTGATCAAAACCAATGACGGCGATACCGGCAGCCTGACGATGATTGGCACCGTCTCCCCCGCTGGGGGCAATTTTGATGAACCGGTGACACAATCAACGCTTTCAACGGTGAAATGCTTTCTCGGGTTGTCGTCGGAACGCGCCTACAAACGGTTCTATCCCGCCGTGGATCCGTTGCTCAGCTGGTCCCGCTATCTTGATCAACTGTCCCATTGGTACGAAGACAACGCCCAGCGCGGCTGGACCGCCAAAGTGCGCGAGCTTCTTGCCCTGTTGGATCGCGGCGAACAGATCACGCAGATGATGCAAGTCACCGGCGAAGAAGGCGTCACCATCCAAGATTTCGTGACCCAGCAAAAAGCGCTGTTCGTGGATATGATTTATCTACAGCAGGATGCATTTGATGTGGTTGACGCCACCGTGCCAATGCCACGCCAAATCCTCACATTCCAGATGATGTATGACGTGGTGACATCACAGGCCGAATTTGCGGATAAATCTGAGGCGCGGCAGGTGTTCACCCAGCTGACTGGCTTGGTCAAAAATTTCCACTATGCCGCAGAAAACACGCCCGAATACACCTCAACGCTTGAGGCGATCCGGGCGCTTTGCCGTGATAAGCTCGGGCTCTGATTATTCAGCCGCCTTTAGCTCTTTGCCCTGTGGAATGACCTCGTAACCGGGCTCTTCCGGCTCGTCATCCAGCATTTCGGGTGGGAAGCCGGGGGCAAGGATTTCCAGCCCGGTAGCGTCCTCAAGTCGGCGGATGATATTCGGCGACAGCTCGCGTTCGCCGTATTTTGCGATGCCATCCTCGAAAATCTTGACCATCAGCGGGCTCACCTCAAGCGGCACGTTGGCGCGATCCGCGACCTCTTGGAACAGGCCCACATCCTTTTTCACCAGATCCATAGTGAACGAAATATCGCGCGACCCATTCAGGATGACCTGACTTTCGGTGATATGTGAAAACGAATTGCCCGAGCTGATCTTGATCGCCTCATAGGTGGTGTTCAGATCCATCCCGGCGGCTGCTGCCGTTACTAGCGCCTCGGCATTGGCGACCAGATGCACGGTCGCCAGATAGTTGGTCACGACTTTCAGAACCGAGGCAGACCCCAGATCACCGGTATGCAGAATGCGCCGCCCCATTGTGGTCAGGAACGGCAGGATGCGCTCAAAGGTGGCACGATCACAGCCGGCAAAGATGGCGATGTTGCCCGTATCCGCACGATGACATCCACCAGAAACCGGGCAATCCACCGCTGCGCCACCACGTTCGATGACCATCGCGCCCAGACGCTTGGCTTCGGCTTCGTCCGTGGTGGACATCTCCATCCAGATCTTGCCCGTCGTTACTTCGGGCAACATTTCCTGCATTACCGCATCCGATGCCGCAGGTGACGGCAGACAGGTAATGACCGCATCACAATCCCGCATCAGTTGGGCCGGGTTTTCCCCTGCCTTGGCGCCCTTTTCCACAAACGCCTGCACCAGATCCGGGTTCAGGTCATAGACAGTCAGGTCCACGCCATTGCGCAGCAATGACCCTGACAGTTTATGCCCGACATTGCCCAGACCGATAAAACCAACTTTCATGTTCTCTCCTCCCTGACGGGCGCATGCCCGCGTATACGATTCTGAGGGTGAGTATTTCGCGTGACAAAGCCCAAGAGAAACGAATAATAAATGTATAAATACACAAATATTTTTGGTGAAACGTGGATAACCTCCCCAATCCGATTTGGCTGCGCAGCTTCGAAGCGGCCGCCCGACATTTGAATTTCACCGAAACGGGCCGCGAATTGGGCCTGACCCAAACCGCTGTGTCCCTGCATATCCGTTCCCTCGAGGCGGATCTGGGGGCAAAACTGTTCACCCGTGCGGCCCGGCGCCTGACGCTGACAGAACTGGGGCAATCCTATGCGCTGACAGTCCGGCGGGCCCTTGCTGATATCACGCTCAGCACCAATGCTCTGTTTGGACCCGCAACCCGGCAAACGCTGACCATTCGGGCGGCGATTTCCTCGGCCACCTATTGGATCGCCGCGGAACTCCCCGCGTTTTCAGCCGCCTACCCTGATATTCCCGTGCGACTGGTCTCCAACATCTGGGCGGACAGCACGGGACCGGGCGACGTTGATGTCGAAATCCGCCTTGGGTATGGCGATTGGCCCGGTGTGCGGGTCGAAAAGCTGTGTGATGAAACCATCGTTCCGGTTTGCCGGGCTGACAGCCCCCTCCCCACGCTGAACCAATTGCGAACTGCACCCTTGATCCACATCCTTGGATACGAGGACAACTGGGCGCGCTATTTCGAGGCACACGCCCTAGCTCCGCAAGAGAAACCGCCGCTCCATTCTGTTGATACCACGGTGGCTGCCCTGCAAATGGTCATGGGTGGCGCAGGCTATGCCACGATCCTAAGCCGCTTTGCCCAGAACGCCATTGCGCAGGGTCTGCCACTGCAAATTGCAGGGCCGGCGATTCCCTTTGGGCAGTCGCATTACCTGATCTATCCCGATGACACTGCCGCGCGTCCTGCTTCGGCGCAGGTGTTTACCGCTTGGCTGCGGGACCGGCTTAGTACAAATGCCGTTGGATGATCGCGTCGGGTCGCTTTTCTGCCTTGGCCCATGAACGAAGTCGCCCCATGCTTGACAAGGCCAGTGCCCATGCCGCATGTCCCATCCGTTGGTGTCTGTGAAAACAGATGAAAAGGGAATGTGTCAGCAAGAGCCCTCTTGTGAAACACAGCCGCCCCCGCGACCGTGACCGGAGAGGGAGCCCAAGCCACTGGCCATCAGGCCGGGAAGGCGGGACACCCGACAGAAGGATCCGCCTTCTGACATCCGCAAGCCGGGAGACCTGCCAACACCCGAAGACCAAACCGGACGGGGTGTTCCGGTGACGGGCTTATGGCCCGCGCATACCCCGTTCCCCAACCCGTAGGGGGATGAGAGACGTGACCGATCAAACACCAGTGGAACTGCTGGTTTGCACCACTTGCCGACGCGGCTTGCCAATCGAGGACGACAGCCAGCGCCCCGGCGCACTGCTGCATGCGGCTCTGGCCGAGGCCGGATTGCCCGATGGCGTTCAGCTGAAAGCTGTCGAATGCCTGTCCAACTGTGATCAGGGATGCTCTGTCGTGCTGCGTGGCGGTCCCGCGCGCTGGACCTTTGTCTATGAGAACCTGAACGAAACCGATGACGTCGATGTCATCGTCGAAGGCGCCACCAAATACCACGCCACAGAGAACGGCATCGTTCCTTGGCGCGAACGCCCTGTCCATTTCCGCAAAAACTGCGCCGCCCGCATTCCCCCGCTAGGAGCCTGAACATGTCTGATCTGTCAAAACTTCCCGTTACCGTCATCACTGGCTTTCTTGGCTCGGGCAAAACAACGCTTGTCCGCCACCTGATGCAGAACCCGCAGGGCAAACGCCTTGCTGTGATCGTCAATGAGTTTGGCGATGTGGGTGTGGATGGTGAGATCCTGAAATCCTGCGCTATCCCTGACTGCCCCGCGGAAAACATTCTGGAACTGGCCAATGGCTGCATTTGCTGCACCGTGGCCGACGATTTCATCCCTACCATCGAGGCCCTGATGGCGCTGGACCCACGCCCCGAGCACATCCTGATCGAAACCTCAGGCCTCGCGCTGCCTAAGCCGTTGCTCAAGGCGTTTGACTGGCCCGATATCCGCTCCAAAATCACTGTCGATGGTGTAATTGCACTGGCCGATGCCGAAGCCGTCGCTGCGGGCCGCTTTGCCCCCAACGTGGCAGCCGTCGATGCGCAGCGTCTGGCAGATGACTCCATCGACCACGAAACGCCCCTCTCCGAAGTGTTCGAGGATCAGATCTCGTGCGCCGACATCATCCTGCTGACCAAAGCCGATCTGGCCGGCCCCGAAGGCATCGCCAAAGCCAAAGAAATCATCGCAGCCGAGGCCCCCCGCCCCCTGCCGGTGGTCGAAGTGGCCGAAGGCGTCGTAGACGTGCGCGTTGTGCTGGGTCTTGAGGCCGCCGCCGAAGACGACATGGATGCGCGCCCCAGCCATCACGACGGCCACCACGACCACGAACACGACGATTTTGAATCCATCGTTGTTGACCTGCCTGAACTGACTGATCCGCTGGAACTGGTCAGCCGCATCGAACGTCTGGCGAACGAGCTGAACATCCTGCGCGTCAAAGGCTATGCTGCGGTTGCTGGCAAACCCATGCGTCTGCTGGTTCAGGCCGTTGGCGCCCGCGTCCGCCACCAGTTCGACCGCCCATGGAAGCCCGAGGAAAATCGTCTGGGCCGTGTCGTGGTCATCGCCGAACACGACGACATCCAAGAAGCCAAGATCCGCGACATCCTCGCCGGTGTCACTGAACCTGCCGAGTAAGGGCTGAACCACCAATGCATGTCGTCTTTCGCGAAAGCCACGGGTTAGAAGAATCTGAAACCCCAACCGATCTGGGTCAAAGCCCGGCGGATCTGGTGGTGCTGTCTTATTCAGACAGCGACCTTGGCGCTTTTGCGGCGGGCTGGCATCGCGGTGGTGGGCCAGATGGGAACATGCCCACCTTGCGACTGGCCAATCTGACCGCGCTCAAACATCCCCTGTCTGTTGACACTTATGTGGAACAGACACTTGAGGGGGCCAAAGGCATCCTGATCCGTCTGATCGGCGGGGTGCCCTATTGGTCTTATGGATTGCAGCAGGTTTTCGCGCTGGCTCAAGCCAAAGGTCTGGCTTTGGCGGTTCTGCCTGCAGATGGGCGCGAAGATACCCGTCTGGATGACTATTCGACCCTGCCCGTCTCGACCCTGCGGCGTCTGGCGCATCTGTGCGACACAGGCGGCGAAGTCGCGGCACAGGCCGCGCTGGCGCAAATGGCGCTTGCGACCGGGTTTTATGCCAAGCCTGTGATGGGGTCTAAATCCCTGCCGGAATCTGGCGCTTGGTGCCCGGATCGGGGTGTAATTGCCCCCGAAACAGCATTTCAGAGCGACAAACCCCGCGTGTTGGTCAGCTTTTACCGGGCCTATTTGACCGCTGCCGACACCGCCCCAATTGCCGCAGTCATCCGCGCCTTACGCGACCGTGGATACGAGGCAGTTGGCCTGTTTGCGCCGTCTCTCAAGGCGCCGAATTCAGCCAAGTGGCTGGCCGAACAAGTCGTTGCCCTGTCCCCTGCGGCCATCGTCAATGCCACAGCGTTTTCTGGCAAAGGGGCCAAGGGAACATCTCCGCTAGATGCGGCTGGCGTCCCTGTATTTCAGGTCGCGCTCGCCACGTCACGCCGCAAAGCTTGGGCCGAAGCGGAACGCGGCCTGTCCCCGGCAGATCTGGCCATGCACGTGGTCTTACCCGAGGTCGACGGCCGCATCGCTGCTGGTATCGTGTCGTTCAAGGAACCCGGTAAGCGCGACCCCCAGCTGGAATATTCTCGCTTTGCACACCGCCCAGAACAGGAACGCATTGAAACGGTTGTGGACCGGGTGTCCGGCTGGATACGGCTTGCCATCAAACCCAAAGCCGAGATCACCCCAGTACTGGTCCTTTCGACCTACCCTGGCAAAGACTGGCAGATGGCCCACGCGGTAGGTTTGGACGCGTTAGCATCAGCCGAAGCGGCCCTGACAGACCTGCGGGAAACAGGGTACAAAACCCACGCAAGTGGCGCACTCTACGAAGAACTGCAAAATAAGACCATTTCATGGCCCGCAGAAGAGTACAGCCAAGCTCTTGCCACATTGCCGCCACAGTTACGCCAAAATCTGCACGATGCATGGGGTGATTTTCAGGATGACCCTGCGTTTTCGCAAGGGGCATTCCACTTCAACGCGACCCTACGTGGCAAAGCCATCGTGGCACTGCAACCCGAACGCGGCACGCCAAAATTGCGCGAGGATGAATATCACGACCTGTCGCGCACGCCCCGTCATGGATACGTCGCGTTTTACCTTTGGCTCCGGCATGCGCAGCACGCAGACGCCCTGATCCACATGGGGGCACATGGCACCTTGGAATGGCTTCCGGGTAAGTCGGTTGCGTTGTCAAACGATTGCTGGCCCGAGGCGCTGATTGGTGATTTGCCCGTTATCTATCCCTTTATCGTCAATGACCCCGGCGAGGCCGCGCAAGCCAAACGCCGTATCGGTGCCGTGACCTTAGGGCATATTCCACCGGCCCTGCGCGAAAGCGGAACACCCGACAAGATGGTGCGGCTCGAAACGCTGCTAGACGAATTCTCAAACGCGGATGGGCTGGACCCCAAGCGGCGTGACCGCCTGCAATCCGATATCCGAAGCGAAGCCCAAGCCATTGGCTTGGAGCAGGATCTGGGATTGGATAGCGCAACGTCCTTGGCCGAGGCGTTGACACGCATCGACCGGTTTGTCTGTGACATCAAGGAAAGCCAGTTCGGCGATGGCCTGCACATTTATGGCCGCGTTCCCGAGGTTGTTGGCAACTTTGACCCCACCCCGTCGGCGGATGCCGAACGCACAGGACTGTTGAACGCCCTTGCCGGGAAGCGGATCGAGGCTGGTCCGTCAGGTTCCCCCTATCGCGGGCGCAGCGACGTGCTGCCAACCGGGCGCAATCTGTTCACCACCGACCCACGATCCGTCCCGACACGTTCCGCCTATACCCAAGGTGTCAAACTGGCCGAAGAACTGGTGCGCCGTCATCTGCAGGAAGAGGGCGATTACCCCAAGGGCTTGATTGTTGATCTCTGGGGATCTGCAACCATGCGCACCGCTGGCGAAGAATTCGCCATGGCCTTGCATTTGCTAGGGGTCAAACCTGTCTGGGACAAAGGTTCAGAACGTGTTTCGGGCATCGAGGTGCTGCCGATCACAGATTTGGATCGCCCCCGTTTGGATGTGACCCTGCGTGTGTCGGGCCTGTTCCGCGATGTATTCCCGACCTTGTCCGCCCTCTTTGGTCGCGCCGTGCGCGCCCTGTGCGACCGTGACGAAGCCGCAGATTGGAACCCCTATGCCGGGCAATCCCCTGCCGCGCGCGTCTACGGGCCTGCACCGGGCAGCTATGGCGTGGGCATGGGGGAACTCAGCGAGACATTCACCGAAGAGGCGCGCGTCGCCGCAGGGCAAGCTTGGCTAAACGCCAGTTCCTTTGCCCTCGAAGGCGAGCATATTGCCCAAGATTTGGACGGCATCACTGACCGTGTCGCCAAAGCTGACAGTTTTGTCCACCTGCAAGATCTGAGCGAAACCGACCTTTTGCTGGCAAACGACTATGCCACGCACGAGGCCGGGTTTGCCGCTGCTAAGAAAGTAACCGGCGGCGAGGCACAGCTTTATCACTTGGACAACACCAACCCTGACACCCCGCGCGCCCGGACTTTACCAGAAGAAGTCGCCCGCGTTGTGCGTGCGCGCGCCGCCAACCCTGCTTGGATCGGAGGCATGCAACGCCATGGGTTCCGAGGGGCTGCCGAAATCGCTGCAACCTTGGATCACATGGCCTCGTTCGCGCATCTATCCGGCACTGTCGCACCGCATTTGTTCGATCTTTACCACGACGCCACCCTTGGCGATCCAGAGGTCGAAGAGTTCCTGAAAAACGCCAATCCACAAGCCTTTGAAGCGATGCAGGATAAATTCCGCGCCCTATACGAGGCTGGATTATGGGACACGCGCCGCAATTCCCTGCGGGCCGAGATGGAGGGGTTGCTGTGAGCGTGCCTCTGGTCCGTGGCTGGTGCCCCAGCGCGCATAGACCGATGATGTCGGGCGATGGCTTGGTCGTGCGGGTGCGTCCGCGCATGGCGCGTCTGTCTGCCGATCAGATCATTGGCCTGTGCACGGTGGCCCAAACATATGGCAACGGCACGATTGATCTGACAAACCGCGCCAATCTGCAGGTGCGCGGTGTGGCCGAGGCTGATCACCAACCGATGTTGGCCGACTTGGCTGCCCTTGATCTGTTGGATCAAGAGCCTGGGATCGAACGCAAACGCAACATTCTGGTCTCTCCGCTATACGAGCAAGGGGATTTGACCGTCCAACTGTGTGCGGAACTGACTGATCGGTTGGCAGAACTGCCCGATATTCCAGCCAAATTTGGGTTTGCGGTGGATACTGGGCCTGCGCCTGTGATGACCGAATATTCAGCAGACATCCGCTTGGAGCGCTCTGATGATGGACTGATCTTGCGGGCTGACGGAACAGACACCGGACGCCTAGTTAGCCAAGCCGAGGCAATCGATAAGCTGATAGAGCTGACCCATTGGTTTGCCCAAAATCACACCCAAGATGCCCGGCGCATGGCCCTTTTGGTGCGCAACATTACTCTGCCAAACATTTGGCAAGGCACCGCCCCCAATGCCCCAGACGCCCAGATGTCCCCCGGCATGACAAAGCTAGGCCCAGTTTACGGCGCACCCTTTGGCGCATTGCCCGCACAGGCGCTAAGCGACCTCATGCAACAAAGCGGTGCAAGCGCCCTGCGTGTCACCCCTTGGCGGCTTGTGTTGATTGAGGGCGGTAAACCCGTTGAGACAGATGCCTTTGTCTCGGCTCCAAACGATCCGCTGCTGACAACCGACGCCTGCCCCGGTGCGCCTTTTTGCCCACAGGCCCAAGTCGCAACCCGCGACATCGCCAGCGCCCTTGTCAGCAAAACCACTGGTAGCCTGCACGTGTCTGGATGTGCCAAAGGCTGCGCCCGACAATTGCCCGCTGATGTGACCCTTGTGGGGCATGCGGGACGATTTGACCTTGTAAAACATGGCCGCGCAGGGGATGAGCCCTGCCAACGTGGCCTAAGTCCCGAAACATTATTGAGCATGGATCTGACCTGATGCCCTATGAATATGAAACCAACGGTGCGGCTATCTATAAGCAGAGCTTTGCGACGATCCGGTCCGAAGCAAACCTTACCCGCTTTGACGCCGACGAAGAGCAAGTTGCCGTTCGCATGATCCATGCGGCCGGAATGGTCGGTCTCGAAGAATTCGTACACTTTTCCCCCAATTTCGTACAATCCGCGCGGACGGCGATGGAAAACGGTGCGCCGATCTTTTGCGACGCGCGTATGGTCTCCGAAGGCGTGACGCGGTTTCGCCTGCCCGCCGACAACGAAGTGATCTGCACCCTGCATGATGAGCGCGTGCGTCCTTTGGCCGAAAAGATGTCCAACACCCGGTCCGCGGCGGCGTTGGAATTGTGGCGGGACAAACTGGAAGGCGCCGTCGTGGCCATCGGCAACGCGCCCACCGCCCTGTTCCACCTGCTGAACATGCTAGAAGACCCCGACTGTCCGCGCCCCGCCGCGATCATCGGCTGCCCTGTTGGGTTTGTCGGTGCCGTCGAATCCAAAGATGCCTTGTGGGAAGCACAGCCAGTTCCCTCGGTCGTCGTTCAAGGTCGTTTGGGCGGTTCGGCCATCACCGTTGCTGCGATCAACGCCATCGCGAGCCGTGCGGAATGAGCAACGGAACCATATACGGTCTGGGTCTTGGCCCCGGTAATCCGGATTTGATGAGCGTCAAGTCTGACCGCCTGCTGCGCAACGCGCGCCACGTCGCGTATTTTCGCAAAGCGGGCAAGTCGGGTCAGGCGCGTCGCATTGTCGATGGAATCCTGCCCGAGAATGTAATTGAATTCCCGATGGAATACCCGGTTACGACCGAAATTCCACTGACAGATCCGCGCTATAACGAAGTGCTTGCTGCGTTTTACGCCGATTGCACTATGCGATTGAAAGAACTGTCTGATCAGGGTGAAGACGTGGTTGTTCTGTGTGAAGGTGATCCGTTCTTTTACGGCTCATTCATGCACCTCTACACGCGTCTAAAGGATCACGCCCCCGTCGACGTCGTGCCTGCGATCACGGGCATGTCCGGTGCATGGACCGCCACTGGCGATCCGATCACGTGGGGCGATGATGTGCTGACCGTTCTGGTTGGCACGCTCTCCGAAAAGGAACTCACCCGGCGCATGTCGGATACCGACGCGTTGGTGGTGATGAAGATCGGGCGCAATATCGATAAGATCAAACGCGCGCTGACCGCCGCCGGTTTGTTTGATCGCGCGTGGATCGTTGAATTTGCGCAAATGCCCAATCAAACCGTCACCAAACTTTCGGATGCGGCAGACGGTGTCACACCCTATTTCTCGATCATCATTGTGCACGGACAAGGTCGGCGACCATGAGCGGCTGGGTCAAAATCGCGGGCCTTGGCCCAGGAAAAGAGGCATTGGTCACCCCTGAGGTAACCGAAGCCCTGAGCCAAGCCACCGATATCGTTGGTTATATTCCCTATGTGGCCCGGATTGCCGAGCGTCCCGGATTGACGCTGCACGCCAGCGACAACCGAGTTGAAATTGACCGATCCCAGCACGCATTGCAAATGGCCAGCGAAGGCAAACGCGTCGTTGTCGTCTCATCCGGTGACCCCGGTGTATTTGCGATGGCATCAGCTGTCTTTGAGGCCGTGGACAATGGCCCCGCTGAATGGCGCGAGTTGCAGATTGATGTCCTGCCCGGCATCACCGCCATGCTGGCAGCCGCCGCCCGCGCCGGTGCGCCTTTGGGGCATGATTTCTGCACCATCAATCTGAGTGATAACCTAAAGCCTTGGGAGATCATCGAGAAACGTCTGCGTCTTGCGGCGCAGGCCGATTTTGCCATGGCGTTTTACAATCCGCGCGCCAAATCCCGCCCTGGCAAGTTTGAAAGGGTGCTTGAGATCCTGCGCGAAGAGTGTGAGCCAGAGCGGTTGATCCTGTTCGCCCGCGCCGTGTCCACGGAGGAAGAAGCCCTGCGCATTTCCCCCCTATCCGATGCAACGGCAGAGATGGCGGACATGCGCACGATGGTTATTGTCGGCTCGTCGCTCACCCGGGTGATCGAACGCAAAGGCGATCCGATCCTGTACACCCCTCGGTTCATCGCCAAAGATCAGGCTCAGGAATGAGCCAGCCAGTCCAAGACTTGCGCGGTGGTTGCCAGCTCGGTCCTTTGCGGGACAACGGGTCGGTCAATCATCAGCACGGGCAGCCCAAGGTTGCGCGCGGCGTCCAGCTTGGCGCGCGCACCGGTGCCGCCCGCATTCTTGGACACGACCAATTCGGTTTTATGCGCCTGCATCAAGGCGATATCGTCGTCCAGCGTGAACGGCCCGCGCGCAACTACAATCTGGGCCTTGGGCATCGGGACACTGTCGGGTTCATCCACCAACCGCAGCAGATAGTCATGCTGGGGCTGCGCCGCAAACTCTTGCAGATGCATGCGGCCAACAGCAAGGAACACCCGCCGGGTCGCACCCTGCAACGCCGCAACCGCCGCTGGAATATCCGCCACGTGCTGCCAAGTGTCGCCTGCATCGCCTTGCCATGCTGGACGGGTCAGCGCAGCGAGCGCAATCCCCGTCTGGGCGCACGCTTTGGCGGCGTTCCGGCTCATTTGCGCGGCAAAGGGATGGGTGGCATCAACGACATGGGTCACCGCGTTTTCGGTGATGTAGCGCGCCAGGCCATCGGCCCCGCCAAACCCGCCAACCCGCGTTGGCAAAGGTTGCGGGCGCGGGTTTTTCACCCGACCCGCATAGGAATATGTGGCATTCACCCCCTGTTCGCACACAGCTTTGGCCAAGGCGTTGGCTTCGGTGGTGCCGCCAAGAATCAGGAGATGGGACATGGGTAACGCTCCGTGGTTGACCGTAATTGGGTTGGGCGAAGATGGACTGGATGGCCTGTCCCCCGCAAGCCGTCAAGTGCTGGACGACGCAGAGGTCATCATGGCCCCGCCCCGACATCTGTCTCTGGTTCCGCAAGGGACACAGGATCGGATTGAATGGCCCGTTCCCTATGTGGATGGGTTCGCGCAACTGCTGGATCTGCGTGGTCAAAAAACCGTTGTTTTGGCGTCTGGCGATCCGTTTTGGTTTGGTGCAGGGTCTGTGATTGCGCGCAATCTGGCGCCCGAGGAATGGACCGCCCTGCCCGGTCCGTCGACCTTTTCGCTGGCAGCCGCGCGTTTGGCTTGGCCGTTGGAACACACCCTGACGATGGGATTGCACGCGGCCCCTTTGGCGCGTTTACGGCCCCATCTGGCGCGCGGTGTCCAGGCGATTGTTTTGCTGCGTGATGGTAATGCGGTGCTTGATCTGGCGGAATGGCTGACTGCGTTGGGATTTGGCGATACGACACTGCATGTGATGGAGGCCCTCGGTGGACCACGTGAACGTGTGCGGCAGGGGACAGCGAAAGCCCTTGGGTTTGACGACATCGCACATCCGGTTTGCGTTGGGTTGGACCTCGATGGATCCGGCGCAAGCATCCCCAAAGCCAGCGGCATCCCTGACACGTTGTTTGAAACCGACGGGCAGATCACCAAACGGCCCATCCGCGCGCTGACCCTGTCGGCCTTGGCCCCACAACAGGGCGAGCATCTGTGGGATATTGGCGGTGGCACCGGGTCTATCGGCATCGAATGGCTGATGAGCCATCCCAGTGTGACAGCCACCACAGTTGAACCCCGTGCGGATCGCGCCGAACGCATTCGTCGCAATGCAGATGCCTTTGGGCAGGATCGTTTGGAAATCGTACACGGGCTAGCACCGGATGCGTTGGTTGGACTTACCCCCCCGGATGTTGTCTTTATCGGCGGCGGGTTCAGCGAAACCTTAATGTGCTGGCTGCACGAAACGCTGCTTGCGGGAACGCGATTGGTCGCCAATGCCGTCACCTTGGAAAGTGAGGCGGCGCTGGCTTTGTGGCACGGCAAACTTGGCGGGGACTTGTTGCGGATCGAACTGGCGCAATCTGCCCCCTTGGGTCCACGGCGCGGCTGGAAATCCGCATACCCTGTGGTGCAGTGGAGCGTGACGCTATGATTGTTGCGGGCCTTGGGTTTTCATCAACCGCCAGTGCGGACAGCCTGCGAGCGGCCTATGATCTGGCCAGCGCGGACCATGTCGTAACCGATTTAGCGACTGTTGCCGACAAGGACGGGCATCCTGCCCTATCCGATTTTGCGCGATCCCTGAACCTGCCACTCCATCTTATTGCTGCTGATGACCTTTCAGGGCAGCGCACCCTCACCTGTTCTCCGCGTAGCCGTGCCACATATGGCACCGGCAGCGTCGCCGAAGCTGCGGCCCTTGCGGCTGCGGGATCTGGCGCGCGGCTGCTTTCCCCCAGACACATCTCGACCGACCGCCTTGCCACTTGCGCGGTCGCAATTGGAGCCCCTTTATGACTGTTCATTTCATTGGTGCCGGACCCGGTGCCGCCGATCTTTTGACCCTGCGTGGGCGTGATATCATCGCGGCGTGTCCCGTGTGCTTGTATGCTGGATCCTTGGTCCCCGATGAAATCCTGAGCCATTGCCCTGATGATGCGAAGATCATCAACACCGCGGCGATGGATCTGGACGCAATCGTGGCCGAGATCAAAATCGCGGATGCCGCTGGCCAAGACATTGCGCGCCTGCATTCCGGCGACCTGTCGGTCTGGTCCGCGATGGGCGAACAGATCCGCAGGCTCAAAGCCGAGGGCATTGCGGTCAGCGTCACGCCCGGCGTGCCCTCATTCGCCGCAGCCGCAGCCGCCTTGGGCACCGAGCTTACCCTGCCCGGTTTAGCCCAATCCGTCGTCCTGACCCGGACACCGGGGCGCGCGTCGTCGATGCCCGAGGGCGAAACCCTGACCAACTTTGCGGCGACGGGTGCAACACTGGCGATCCACCTGTCGATTGGCAATCTGGACACAGTGATTGCAGACCTGACGCCAGCCTATGGCGCGAACTGCCCGGTGGCCGTGGTCTATCGGGCCAGCTGGCCCGATGAACAGATCATCCGGGCCACATTGGCGTCGTTGAAAGACTCGCTTGACGAAAGCATCTCGCGTACCGCGTTGATCCTTGTTGGGCCTGCTTTGGCGGGCGAAGGGTTCACCGAGAGCTGTTTGTATTCAAAAGATTATGACCGTCGGTATCGCCCGCAAAGCGCCGAAAGCCCTTGGTCGAGCTGGAGCCATGGCGATGACTAATCCCCCCGGACTATTGATTTCAGCGCCGTCCTCAGGGACGGGAAAAACAACCGTGATGCTGGGCCTGTTGCGGGCCTTGGCCGAGGACGGGATGGCCGTTCAGCCGTTCAAAAGCGGGCCGGATTATATCGATCCAGCATTCCATCTAGCAGCCGCCAAACGGCCGTCGTTTAACATCGACAGCTGGGCAATGGGCGAGGATCTGCTGAACGCGATTTCCGCGCAGGCGGCAGGCGCAGACATCGTGGTGGCCGAAGGGTCCATGGGACTGTTTGATGGGGTCGCAAAGCCCGGCGCAGTTGGCCATGGCACCAGCGCTGAAACCGCCCTGCGCATGGGATGGCCGGTTGTTCTGGTTCTCGACGTGGGTGGGCAAGCCCAATCCGCCGCCGCGACCGCGCTCGGGTTTCGGATGTACAACCCGGACCTGCCGTTTGCCGGCGTGATCCTGAACCGCTGCGCCAGCCCGCGCCACGAACGTCTGACCCGCTTGGGCATGGAACGCGCTGGCCTGCCTGTGTTGGGTGTGTTGCCCCGCCGTGGCGATCTGGCATTGCCTGAACGGCATCTGGGCTTGATCCAAGCCGTCGAACATCCCGATCTGGAAGCGGCCATTGCAGGCTATGCGACGTTCTTGCGCGACCATGTCGATTTGGATGCGATCAAGGCGGCGGCCTCCTCAGGCCCTGCTGGGCCATCGTCGGCCGCGCTGCCGCGCCCGCCCGCGCAACGGATCGCTTTGGCCCGCGATGCTGCGTTCTCTTTCACCTATCCGCATTTGCTTAAAGGGTGGCGCGACGCCGGGGCTGAGATCCTGCCGTTTTCACCGTTAGCTGATGAGGCCCCAGACGCAGATGCCGATCTGGTTTGGTTGCCCGGTGGCTATCCCGAACTTCATGCCGGGACGTTGGCGGCGGCTGAAACATTCCTAACCGGATTGCGCACCCACGCCGAAACCAAACCCGTACACGGTGAATGTGGGGGCTATATGGCTTTGGGTGAGGGGCTGGTAGACAAGGATGGCACACGTCATCGGATGGCGGGTCTGTTGGGCTTGGTCACGTCCTATGAAAAGCGCAAGTTTAATCTGGGTTATCGCAAGGCCGAATTGATCGCGCCGATGCCCGGGTTCGCTGTTGGCACCGCTTTGCGGGGTCATGAATTCCACTATTCCTCGATCCTGGAACAGCCCGATCCGCCACTGGCCCGCGTCTTTGACGCGGAAGGGGCCGAAGGCCCACAAACCGGGTCTGTTCGGGGCCATGTAACCGGCACATTTTTCCACCTGATCGCAGAGGCCGAGGCATGACTGGATTTGTCTCCTTTATTGGCTCAGGTCCCGGTGACCCTGAGCTGTTGACGTTGAAAGCCGTTGATCGGTTGGGCAAGGCGGATGCAGTCCTGTTTGACGATCTCAGCAGCGGTCCAATCCTGACCCACGCACACCCCGACGCGGATATGGTAGGGGTTGGCAAGCGCGCCGGACGCCCCTCGCCCAAGCAGGACCACGTGAGCCGGTTGTTGGTGGATTACGCCGAGACGGGTGCCCATGTTGTGCGGTTGAAATCCGGTGACGGGGGTATGTTTGGGCGTTTGGAAGAAGAGCTGGTCGCGTTGCGCGCAGCTGGCATTGGGTATGAGATCATTCCGGGCATTCCGTCCGCCGTTGCAGCGGCTGCAGCTGCGGGCATTCCCTTGACCCGACGCCTGACAGCCCGGCGCGTTCAGTTTGTGACCGGTCATGACGTCAGTGGTGCATTGCCAGACGATCTGAACCTGACCGCCTTGGCAGATACACAAGCCACTACGGTGGTATTCATGGGCAAGCGCACGTTTCCATTGTTGGTAGAGGCGTTGCATGCGCATGGGCTGCCGTTGGATACGCCTGCAATGTTGGCCGAGGCGGTTTCGACGCCCGACCAAGCCCTGCATCGGACCACGATGGGGGATTTGGCCAAGCGGTTAGAGGCCGAAATCGGCACCGCACCTGCGTTGATCTTGTACGGTCCTTTGGCGGAATTTGACGATGTTTGAATTGAACCTGATCGGTATCGGCACTGGGAACCCGGATCACGTAACTTTTCAGGGGGCACAGGCAATCCGTGACGCGGATTTGATCCTGATTCCGCGCAAGGGGAACAACAAGGCAGACCTTGCTGGTATTCGGGAACACATCATCGAACAAGTGTGCGACACGCCTGTAAAGATTGCTTATTTTGATATCCCCGAGCGCAAATCGGCAGATGGGTATTTGCGCGGTGTCGACGAGTGGCACGATGCAATCGCAGTGCGGTGGCAGGACACCATCGCGGCGCATACCGGGGTGCAACAAGTGGCCTTGCTGATTTGGGGCGATCCCTCTCTTTATGACAGTTCTTTGCGTATCGCGTCCCGGCTTACGCCTGCCCCGACACTTCGGGTTATTCCCGGGATCACGGCCTTGCAGGCACTGACCGCGGCGCACGCGATCCCGATCAACGATATTGGCGCGCCTTACGTTGTCACGACCGGTCGGCGAATCCGCGATGAAGGTTGGCCAGTCGGTGTTGAAAAGGTTGCGGTCATGCTCGATGGAGAGTGTTCTTTTCAGCACCTTCCGATGGGTGATTATCACATTTGGTGGGGCGCTTACGTCGGCATGAAGGAACAGATTCTCATCCAAGGGCCTTTGGCGGACGTTGCACAGAGTATTTTGGATACCCGCGCAGCGGCGCGGGCGGATCATGGGTGGATCATGGACATCTATTTGCTCAAAAAGCGCGCAAACTGACCTGAAGTGTCGCAAATCGTGATTGCGTCACTGGCCCGATCACGGTTAGATGGAATGGCTTGGTCCTGCTGGAGCAATCTGGATGCTAAGAGGGAATTGGGTGCGACCGTGAAAGCGGACAATGCCCAAGCCGCCCCCGCGACTGTAAGCGGCGAGCGTCTGTCCAATCAGCCACTCATGGGGTTCCATGGGGAAGGCGGACAGAGGCAGCGACCCGTGAGCCAGGAGACCTGCCAGGCAAAAACTGTAACACCGGCCGTCGGGTGCGACGGCTTAGGAGGATAGAATATGACTACGAAGACACTTAAGGCATCTGCCGCAGGCTTTGGTTTCGCTCCAGCACTGTTCGCCGTTGTTCTGGGCCTGGGTATTGTGACCCTGACCGGCCACGTACAGGCATCTGCCCTGCATGACGCCGCACATGACGTGCGTCACGCAACTGGCTTCCCCTGCCACTAAGCACGTGTTTTCCCGCATTTTGACCAGCGCGTTGTTCGCTGGTGCTGCAGCAGGGCTGATTGCCGCCTTGCTGCAGTTGGTGTTTGTGCAACCTGTTTTGTTGCACGCCGAGCTCTATGAGTCCGGGGAATTGGTTCATTTCGGGGCTGACACTGTCAGTGCCCATCCGGATCTGCCCGGCATCGATCTGATGCGCGACGGGCTGAGTATCGTGTTCACAATGCTCACTTACACTGGATATGCACTTGTGATGGTTGCACTGATGGCCATGGCCGAAGGTCAGGGACACACGATCAACGGTCGTACTGGTTTGCTGTGGGGGATGGCTGGGTTTATCGCTTTCCATTTCGCCCCCGGTTTAACACTTGCACCCGAGGTGCCCGGTGTTGCCGCAGCCGATGTTGGTGCGCGCCAGATCTGGTGGACTGGGACCGTGGCCTCGGCTGCTGTTGCTATGTGGTTGATTGCCTTTGCCCGGTCTTGGATGCTGTGGGGTGTTGCAGCCGTCTTGCTGCTTGCGCCGCATATCATCGGAGCCCCGGAACCCGCGGTCTTTACTGGTCCGGTGCCAACTGAGATCGGTGCCTTGTTTGCAGCGCGTGCGTTTGGTGTTGGCATGGCGGCTTGGGTCCTTGTTGGATGCTTTGCTGGCTATTTCTGGACCACCGAAGGCGCCCGCGCAGACGCTTAATACGCGCGCATACAGAACGCCTCCCCTGCCAAAGCATTCTTTGGCGGGGGTTTTCATTTTCTGAGGAAGTCTCATGTCTCGTTCACTTGCACTGTTTGGAATTGGCTTAATCTTTGGTGGGGGTGCAGGGTTTGTCTTAGCGGCGGCCAATGGCGTCACATTCACGGGTCACGACCACGCGGACCCGGCGCAGCACGGGTCAAGCGCTACAGAAATGGCAGCGCATGATCATTCCACCCCGGTCAACGTGCCAGCCGGGTCAGATGCGCCCAGCCTTACGATTGCGGTTCACAAAGATCCGATGGCAGGCTGGAATTTACATGTCATGCCAAAGAATTTTCGCTTTGCGCCTGAGAATGCATCGGCTCAGGATGTCGCAGGCGAGGGGCATGCCCACGTTTATGTAAATGGTGCAAAACTCTCGCGTCTCTATGGGGATTGGATGCATCTGACCAATTTGCCAAAGGGGGATGTTGAAATCAAAGTGTCCCTCAACGCCAACAGCCACAGCCCGTTGATGGTTGAAAGCGTTCCGGTGAGCGCCTCGGCGACCATTCAGATCGACTGAAAAACCGACCGCGCGTATTCTCCGCCACACCCCTAGAAATGGGTGGCATTCTGGCGGTCGTAAAGCGCTTTCAGAAAAGTGCGCTGTTCCCTGTTGCTAAAGTGCAGGCAGTCGCGCTTTTAAACACAGCCTGAGACGCCCGCAGGAACGGGCGTCTTCGATCCACCCCTTTGGACTGTCGAGATATGACTGACACGTCGCCGCAATATCGGCCGCGTCTGCGACAGGCTCAACATCAGAAAAGATATAAGTGGCCCGCCCTGCCCCTTGCAGCCCGACAGTCACCGGCGCGCCACAGGCATTGAGGCAGGCATGTTCTGCCAGTTCAACACGCGACTGTAGCCCGGCCTGGTGCAAAGCCTCTTGAACGGCGTCGATGTGCGCATCCGATGTGGTACCGCTTTGACATGTCGAACAAAATACGAGACGGATCTGATCACTGGAGGTCTGCATAAGCCGGGTTACCTAATCTCTGATTTGGCTCTTTTGTCGCCAAACCGAGACTGTGACAAGCGCGTTTCCTTGGCCAATCCGGTTTTCAGTCCCCTGCGCGGCCTTTGGCCTTGCGTCCTGCGGACGGCGGGCGAGGCGTAGCCCAGAGCGGCTATGCCGCTCTGGGCTACGCCCAACGGGAGGAGATGTTCCACCTGGAACAGCGACGACGGGCGGGAGGACTTTGAGATCAAAGGAGAACCTCGATCAAATGTGGTCCAGGAGCCGCTTGTGCACGCAACAATTCCGCTTCCAGGCCCTCTGCTGTTTCAACACGACGGCCGGGTACGCCCATCCCTTTGGCTTGGGCCACCCAATCAATGTGCGGGTTTTGCAGTGTCAGCATGTCGACAGCCCGCGGTCCGGGATTTTGGACGCCTACGTTGGTCAGCTCGCCTCGCAAGATTTCGTAGGTTCGGTTGGCAAAGATAACCACTGTAATGTTCAGCTTCTCTCTTTCCATCGTCCAGAGTGCTTGCGGCATGTAGAGCGCGGACCCATCCCCTGTCAGCGTCAAAACGGGGCGATCCGGGCAGGCAACGGCTGCGCCGATCGCGGCGGAAAGCGAGTATCCGATCGAGCCCCCGCAATTGTTGAGCCAGGTATGTGGGGCCGCCCCCACAGTTGCGGGGTGAAACGCGCGTCCCGTGGTTATAGATTCATCCACCACAATTGCATTGTGCGGAATTGTTTGCCCGATCACAGTCGCAATGGTTTCTGGCGTTGCAGGGCCAGTGACGTCAAATCTTGTGAGCGGCTTAGCAAGGTCCGGAGAGGCGTTCTGCGCTCCAACACGAGCGCAAAGGGTTTGAAGAACTGAGTACAGGTCCATATCCGCGCCAGCCAAAGCGATGATCTCGGCCTCAGGGTTTGTCAAAACTGCTGGCTTTCCCGGATAGGCAAAGAACCCAATCGGAGCCCGCGCACCAACCAGCACAATCCGCTTGAATTGGTTCAAACGCTCAACCGCCTGATCAATCGGATAGGGCACGCGGGCAACAGGAACGCGCCCGGCCCCTCGTTCCATCCGCGCATTCGACCATTCTGACAAAAGGGCACATCCCGTATGGGCAGCGATCTTACCCGCCAGCAGCAACGCATCTTCGGTCAGCGCCTGCCCCCCCCAACAACAGTAACGTATCCGGTCCTGCTAATGCAGCAGCGGCTTGATCCAACACCTCGCTGTCGCAGCCCTCAAGATCTGGCTCCGGCAACGCTGGGCCGACTTCCCCTCCCGAGGTCCATGCGGTGTCACTTGGCAGCACCAGCGTTGCAATTTGTCCGGGTGCGGTTTTTGCCGCCTGCACGGCAACGGCGGCATCTGCCCCGACCTCAGCCGCTGAGGTCGAGGTTTGCACCCACTGGGACACCGGCCGTGCAAGCCCCTCGATATCCGCGGTCAGAGGCGCATCCAATTCGATATGCGTGGACGCGTGTTCGCCAACGATATTTACGATCCCCGACCCGGCCTTTTTGGCGTTGTGCAGATTCGAAATTCCATTAGCCAACCCGGGGCCAAGATGCAGCAGCGTCGAGGCAGGTTTGCGCGCCATTCGCCAATACCCGTCTGCCGCGCCTGTGGCGACCCCTTCGAACAGAACGAGGATTGAGCGCATCCCGGGGATATGATCCAAGGCCGCGACAAAGTGCATTTCAGACGTGCCGGGATTGGTGAAACAGACCTCGATCCCGCTTTCGATCAAGGAATGCACCAAGCTTTCGGCCCCATTCATTTCAGACATGTCCAATCTCCCCCTCTGGCACGTATGGGCGACCATAAGCTGCCAATCGCAAGCGGGTAAATGGGGGGAATGCACGTGATTGTGACCCTGCACCCTGTGATCGTGACCTCGGCACCCCTGCCGCTTGAAACAATTGGGGGATAAAACAGGCTCAGTTTTCTCAGAATGTGAGCTTTGATATGAAACATCTCCCGCTTCACCTCGCCTTCCTTGTGGCTTCGACACCTGCGCTTGGACAAGACACCGCGCCTCGGGAAGGGTGGGAAATTCACCCTACGGGCATGCCTTACACAGAGCTCGTTCAGGCTGTGAAATCGGCTGTGAAAGCCAACGGTATGGCTGTGGTAACCGAGGCTGGGCCAACCGGCGCGGCGGCGAGCCGAGGTATCACCATTCCCGGTAATCGGGTGATTGGAGCCTTTAACAATGATTTTGCCGTGCGCATCCTTGCGCTTTCCACGTCAGCGATGATCGAGGCCCCGGTCCGTTTTTATGTGACAGAGAACGACAACGGCACCGCGACCCTTTCGTACAAAAAACCCAGCTATGTATTCGCACCCTATGTGGACGAAGGCGGGGCCACATTAACCGAGATCGCGGCAGAATTAGATGCCCGGTTCGAAGCCGTAGCGACCTCTGTGAACGAATAACAGATCTCGACTGGTCACACTGCTGTGAGAGGTCTTGCGCCCATGGTCACACTCCGCATGCTCCGCAGCACACAGACTCGGAGCGTCGATCATGCAAGACCTTTCCCCACGCGCAGCAGATCTGCTCGCTCAACGGCTCTTTGAAGCCGGTTGCCGTCACGCATTTGGAATGCCCGGCGGCGAAGTTCTGACGCTGGTCGATGCGTTGGAACAGGCGGGGATCGCTTTCCATTTGGCAAAGCACGAAAACGCGGCAGGGTTCATGGCTGAAGCCGTGCATCACCGCGATGGCGCGCCTGCCATTTTGGTGGCGACGCTTGGTCCCGGTGCCATGAACGGAATCAACGTTGTAGCGAATGCGTTTCAGGATCGTGTGCCCATGATCGTGCTGACCGGCTGTGTCGACGCCGACGAGGCGCTGACCTATACGCATCAGGTGATGGATCACGCGCAGGTCTACCGTTCGATCACCAAGGGCACATTCTGCCTGACGGCCAAGGGTGCGGATACCATTGCTGACAAAGCCGTTTCATTGGCAACCCAACAACGCCCCGGCCCTGTTCACATCGACGTGCCGATTTCGGTGGCAGATACCAAAGTCGCGACGCCGCGGTTGCGGCGTTTGATGCCCGCTGCCAAGGTCGCCCCTTGCGGTGCGCATTTGGAACAGGCGCGGGACTGGATAAAACAAGCAGATCGTCCCGTCGCAATTATTGGACTGGATGTGTTGAGCGATGGTTCGGCCCCAATTGTTCAGGCCTTTCTTGAACACTTCTCAATTCCTTTCGTGACCACATACAAGGCCAAAGGCATCATCGCCGAAGATCACCCGCTGTGTCTGGGTGGCGCTGGTTTATCCCCTTTGGCGGACAAGCACTTGATCCCATTGATTGAGCAATCTGATCTGGTTCTGTGCCTCGGGTATGATCCCATCGAAATGCGCCCCGGTTGGCGTGACATTTGGGACCCGGCGAAAACGCGCGTCATTGATATCGCTGCGGTGGAAAACGACCACTACATGCATCAGGCGGGGTTGAATATCATCGCGAACACAGGGGCCACTTTAGAGGCAATCGCCAAAGGTGTTGCAGCCCGTCCAACATGGACCAATGGCGCCCCGGCGGCTGTGAAAGAGGAATTGGCAAATGCCTTCCCGCATGATGATGACTGGGGTCCGTCTGCGGTCATCGCAGAAACCCGTGCCGTCCTGCCCGAAAACACTCTGGCAACGGCTGACAGTGGCGCGCATCGCATTCTGTTGTCTCAGATGTGGGAATGCACGGAGCCTCGTGGGCTTATTCAATCTTCGGCGCTGTGCACCATGGGCTGCGCTGTTCCGATGGCGATTGGGCTGCAACTGGCTGAACCCAACCGCCCTGTCATCAGCTTTTCGGGTGACGCTGGGTTCTTGATGGTCGCTGGCGAATTGGCCACGGCTGCCGAGCTGGGTGGCAATCCGATCTTTCTGGTGTTTGTGGATGCCAGCCTTGCCCTGATCGAGTTGAAGCAACGCCAACGCCAGATGAAAAATCGCGGTGTTGATTTTGGCCACCACGATTATGCTGCCATGGGCCGCGCCTTTGGCGGTCAAGGACATAAAGTGCGCAACCGATCCGAATTACGAGCAGCTCTGAACGCGGCGCAAATCGCAGACACGTTCACAGTGATCGCGGCTGAAATTGATCGGGAGGGGTACGATGGTCGTATCTAAAGGCGCATTAGATGGCGTCAAAGTTCTGGACCTGACCCGTATTCTGGCCGGACCGACCTGTACACAGTTACTGGGGGATCTTGGGGCATCGGTGCTGAAAATCGAAAACCCCGGAACCGACGGAGATGACACCCGCCAGTGGGGCCCGCCCTATGTCACAGATGCAGAGGGCAATCCAAGCGATCTGAGCGCATACTTTATGTCCGCCAATCGCAACAAACGTTCCGTTGCTATCGATATCACCACGACCGAAGGGCAGGATGTCATCCGCCAATTGGCGGCCCAAGCAGACATTCTGGTCGAAAATTTCAAGCCCGGTGGATTGGCAAAATACGGCTTGGACTTTGGCACCCTGTCGAACGAACTTCCGGGTCTCGTGTACTGCTCTATCTCAGGATATGGGCAAACCGGCCCCAATGCGTCTAAGCCCGGATATGATTTGATGGCGCAAGGCTATGGCGGGATCATGTCTCTGACGGGCGCCCCCGAAGGGGCCCCGATGAAGGTTGGCGTTGGCATCGCGGATGTCATGTGTGGAATGTACGCAACCGTTGGTATTCTCGCAGCCCTGCGTCATGCCGAGCGCACTGGCGAGGGCCAACAAATCGACATAGCCTTGGTTGATTCTCAGGTGGCGTGGCTGATCAACGAGGGAACAAACTATCTAACCTCAAACACCTTACCGCAACGCCGTGGCAACGGGCATCCGAACATCGTGCCCTATGATGTCTATGAAACCAAAGATGGGCACGTCATTCTGGCAGTCGGAAACGATGCGCAGTTTCGCCGGTTTTGTGATTTTGTTGGCCTTGAGAGCCTGCCAGAAACTCCCGAATACGCCACGAATCCGGCCCGTTTGGAAAATCGCGAAAGCCTGAACGCACAGCTGCGCCCGGCGATTGCACAGCTTACGACGGCTGACGTGATTTCTGGCTTAGAGGCGCGCAAGGTTCCCGTTGGCCCTGTCCAGACTTTGGATCAGGTGTTTGACAGCGACCAAGTCAAAGCGCGCGACATGAAAATCTCCATGCAAGCCGACCCCGGTGCTGTCCATCTGATTGGCAATCCACTGAACCTGTCACGCACACCTGTAACATATCGGCGTCCGCCCCCGACCTTTGGTGCGGATACAGAGTCTGTGTTACAGGCCCAAAACCCCTTTGAAGACTGAAATACACGGCCTTTTGCGCGGGGATTAGCTGAAACATCCCGTTGAATAAGCGGATTTTCTCGCGCAATCGCACACATCCTTTCACCAATTCGCGAGCGGCGTCGATACTCGTGCCAGCCTCCCATAGAGTTAGGTAAGGCATTGAAAGCCAGCACTCACAAACGGATTGGAATTTGGCATGAAACAGGACATTTTTGGGCAGATGAACAGCCTGGCCCACGCAGACAGCGTCACGGCTTGGGATGGCGTGTTGCTCGGTTTCATGGCCCATTCTGCCGTGACGCCACAACATCTGGCCGCAGTGTTACAGGCCGAACCCAATTTCGCATTGGGTCATGCAATCAAAGGGATTTTCACAATCCTGCTGGGACGTCGCGAGCTATACGCCACAGCTGCCGAGGCCTTGGCGACGGCAGAGCGCGCGATGCAAGAGCATCCGATTTCAGAGCGCGAGAAGCTTTATGTTGATGCGCTGCGGATCTGGCTTGCCGGACAACCCACCGCGGCCTTGATGCGGTTCGAAAAGATTCTTGTTGATCACCCCGAAGATACGCTTGCGATGAAACTGAGCCATGCCACCCGCTTTGTGCTGGGCGATAGCCAAGGCATGCGCCGGTCCATTGAACGTGTCATGCCCGCCTATGCCCCCGACCACCCGGGTCGCGGGTATCTGCTGGGCTGTCACGCCTTTTCATTGGAAGAAACCGGAGCTTATGAAAAAGCGGAAATCGCCGGGCGACAGGCCTTGTGGATGGTTTCGGATGATGCGTGGGGCTTGCATGCGGTGGCCCATGTTCATGACATGACTGGCAACGCGGCACAGGGGCTCGACTGGCTCGCAGGGCTTGAAGAGGCTTGGACGCACTGTAACAATTTCCGCTACCACGTTTGGTGGCACAAAGCGTTGATGCATCTGGATCTTGGTCAGATTGACCAGGTTCTAGAGCTTTACGATGTCGAAATTCGCAAAGATAAAACTGACGATTATCGCGACATTTCAAACGCAACATCCCTGTTGTCCCGGCTAGAACTGGAGGGCGTGAACGTTGGCGCACGCTGGGAAGAGCTGGCCGATTTCAGTGCTGCGCGGACCGAAGACGGATGCCTGATTTTCGCTGATTTGCACTATCTCTTGGCATTGACGGGCGACAACCGCGAAGACGCGACAGCAAAAATGCTGCAGCGTATCCATCGTGATACCAAGCAGACCGACGATATGAGCCTGCGCATGGCGGATCCCGGCCTAGCAGCGGCACAGGGGCTTGAGGCCTTTGGGGATGGTCAATATGGCGTGGCATTCGATCACCTGCTAACGGTTCGCGGGTCAATGCACCTGGCAGGCGGAAGCCACGCGCAACGTGATGTATTTGAACGCATAACCATCGACTCGGGTCTGCGCGCAGGTCGACTGGATGCCGTGGAACGAATTCTTGATGACCGTCGTGCGAAACGTGCGGGTGGAGAAGACAATTATGCGCTTGCGCGCCGCGCTCTTATTGCAACCGGGCGTGATCAGGATGGCGCACAGAGCGTCCCTGCTGAATAAGACCGAGAAGGACACCGAATTTATGGCGACCATTTCGCCCTCATCCGATTTCGTCCCGCCCACCGCTGCCCCGGCGGCGGTGCCGCGTGTGCGTGACCCACGGTTGGATTTCTACCGTGGCATTGCGATGTTCATTATCTTGATCGCCCACATTCCTAACGATCCTTGGGCGCGATGGATTCCCGCCCGGTTTGGGTTTTCGGATGCGACCGAAATCTTTGTGTTCTGTTCTGGCATGGCCTCGGCCATTGCCTTTGGCGGCGCTTACCTGAAACGGGGATGGTGGATGGGGACGGCCCGCGTATCTTACCGCATTTGGCAGGTCTATTGGGCGCATATTGCCCTGTTTTTCTTTGTCGCCACGTCGATGGCTGCGCTGGATGTGAGCGGAGCGTTTGACAAAAGCTATGTCTCGTCATTGAACTTGCAACACTTCTTTAACGATCCCATGCCGCAAATGCTGGGTCTTTTTACGCTGACTTATGTGCCGAACTATTTCGACATTTTGCCTATGTATCTGGTGGTTCTTGCACTGATGCCCCTGTTTTTGGGTTTTTATACTGTTGGGTTCTGGGCGGTTGCGCTTGCCTCTGTTTCGATCTGGGCTGTCGCGCAAACCGGCGTTTTGGCACTGCCGGCTGAGCCATGGTCACAACGTCAATGGTTCTTTAACCCATTTGGGTGGCAACTGCTGTTTTTCACCGGATTTGCGTTTATGCGCGGCTGGATTCCAGCCCCGCCTGTGTCGAAAACGCTGATGTGGATCGCGGCGTTGTTTTTGGTTCTGTCCGCGCCCTTTGGCTCCTGGAAGGTCTTCTTGTGGGTCGATGCATGGAATTCGGATGTTGCTGCCGAAGTGCGCAAGGTCTGGCCTTTAACCGCAGAATTGCGTGAAAAGACCGATTTTGGCCTGTTTCGTTACATGCACTTCCTTGCCTTGGCCTATCTCGGGTGGGTCATCGCTGGGGACAAAGGTGAACGGTTGGTTGCAACTGGCACCGGCTGGATGGCGCAGATCTGGCAAGTCACCCTGACCCTGATCACCAAGGTGGGTCAGCAATCGCTTGCGGTCTTTGTGTTTTCAATGGCCGCCGCGCGTTTGATTGGCGTGGCTTTGGACCAAACAGGGCGCACGACAGGTGCGGTGCTAGCCGCGAACCTGATCGGTTTTGCAATGATTATTGGTGTGGCCTATTTGGCCGCATGGTTCAAATCGCAGCCCTGGAAGGCCCAGAAATGACCCTGACGCGTCGCACATTCCTGACTTCGGTTTCGGCTTTTGCCCTTGCGCCCGCCGCTTTTGCCACGGGTGCGGATGCAGGCACGCCCTTTGATCGCGATACAGTGATCGCCGAAGCGCGTGATTTGGCCAGCCGTCCTTATGCCCCCCGTCCAACCGTACCGCAGGCATGGCAGGACCTGTCATACGAACAATACCGAGAGATCCGGTTTCGGTTGGACAAGGCGCTGTGGTTTGGAACGGAGACGCCCTATAACGTGGATTTCTTCACACCCGGCTTGTATTTCCCGCAAGCTGTCAAAGTGTTTGAGGTCGAAAACGGAATGTCCAAGCCGGTTGGCTTTGATTTGTCGATGTTCAAGATTTCGGACAAGGTTCCAGAGCTATCTGTTGACGAAACCCTTGGGTTTTCCGGTCTTCGATTGCGCACCGAAATGCACCGCCCTGGCAAAACGGATGAGTTCTGTGTGTTTCAGGGCGCCAGCTATTTTCGTGCGATTGGCCTGAGCGAAGCCTATGGCCTGTCTGCCCGTGGCTTGGCGCTGAAAACTGCCGATCCAGACGGCGAGGAGTTCCCCGACTTTATCCGGTTTTGGTTAGAGCGCCCTGCCCCCGGTCAGCGCAATATGATCGTTCATGCGTTGATGGACAGCCCTAGCGTCACAGGCGCGTATCGCTTTGATGTGACGCCCGGCGACGACTGCGTTATGGAGGTTGAGGCCACGTTGTTCGCCCGCGAAGAATTGGACCATGTCGGGCTGGGGCCGTTGACCTCTATGTTTCTTTACGATCAGACCAACCGCACACGATTTGATGATTTTCGCCCAGCAGTCCATGACAGCGATGGGTTGATGATCCGGAACGGCGCGGGAGAGGTGATTTGGCGTCCGCTGGCCAATCCCAAAACGTTGCAGGTGTCTTCGTTTGTGGACACAAACCCACGCGGATTTGGGTTGATGCAACGGGCCCGTGAGTTTGCAGATTTTGCCGACCTCGAAGCGCACTACCACAGACGCCCCGGTCTTTGGGTTGAGCCAATGGGCGATTGGGGCAAAGGCACCGTGACGCTTGTCGAGATCCCGGCGGATCAGGAAATTTATGACAACATCGTCGCCTATTGGCGACCCGCGACGCCCTATGCCGCTGGCAGCGAAGTCACGATTGGCTATCGCCTCACTTGGGGCGCGGAGCCAGAACGCACCGCGATGCCCCGCGTGATCAACACTGCGATGGGGGATAAAACCTTTGGCGACGGTCGGGTGGCTGTCATCGATTTTGAAGCGGATGAAATGCACGATGATATCGAGGAACTCGATATTTTTGTCCAATCCCCTCATGCTGAAACGACCAAGGGCGTTCTGCAACGCAATCCCGAAACCGGCGGCCTAAGGCTCGCGTTTTCCTTCCAACCCGGCGATCATCAACTGGTCGAACTACGAGCGCAGTTGCGCAAAGGGGCTGCGCCCGCGTCCGAAGTATGGCTCTATCGGTGGACTGCATGAGCACCGATCTGCATATCATGCCCCCCGAACAGCCACTGGCAATGCCGGCACAGAACTTTCAGGCTGGCTTTCGGGATGCAGATGCCCCCCACAATGCGTCGCCTGAGCAAACTATGGTTTGGCGGTTGTTGGCCTTCTGCCCCTCTGTTGTGGCGACGGTCGGGTTGTGGTGGGTTATGGAAAACTGGTTTTCCGACGAAGGGATCAGCTGGATTGAAGGCCTGTTGTTAGCGCTGATTTCGTTTAACTTTTTCTGGATCACTTTCACGGTCTGCACTGTTTTGCTGGGGTTGTTTTCCCTGTCGCAGCAACATCCGCCCAAACGACCAACCCGAGCCGAGCCGCTCAACGTGGCCTTGGTGATGCCGATCTATAACGAGGTCCCGTGGTACGTGATGGGCAACGCCCGTTCGATGCTGGAAGAGCTACGCGCGCGCGGGGGGGTGCACGAATATTCAGTTTTCATCCTATCTGACACACGCGACGACATCATCGCAGCGCAGGAACAAGCCAGCATCATGGCTTTGAGAGTCTCCTTACCACCAGATCTCAAGTTGTTTTACCGCCGGCGCCCTGAAAACACAGACCGCAAGGTGGGCAACATTGCCGATTGGGTCAGCCGCTGGGGTGGCGCATATGAGGCGATGTTGGTCTTGGATGCCGACAGCCTGATGACCGGACGTGCCATTGCGCGATTGACCGACGCCTTAGCCCGCGATCCCGGTGCCGGACTGATCCAGAGCTTTCCACAGCTTATCGGCGCACAATCCGTGTTTGCCCGGATGCAGCAATTTGCCAACGGGGTTTATGGCGCAGCGCTTGCCGAAGGTGTGGCGCGTTGGTGTGGACACGAAGGCAACTATTGGGGGCATAACGCGATCATTCGCACGGCGGCCTTTGCCAATTGTGCTGGATTGCCGCGTCTGCGATCCCTGACCGGCCGCGAGCAGCTGATCATGAGCCATGATTTTGTCGAGGCGGGCTTGTTGCGACGGGCGGGGTGGTCCGTTCGTTTCCTGCCGCGTATCCGTGGATCGTACGAAGAAACACCGGCAACCTTGATTGATCACATCCTGCGAGACCGCCGCTGGTGTCAGGGCAATCTGCAACACCTCAAACTGCTGCGATCCAAAGGATTCCAGTCGATTTCTCGGTTCCATCTCTTTCACGGGGCAATTGGCTATCTGATGTCGCCAATCTGGTTTGCCTTGCTGGTGATGTGGGCCCTGATTGGTCGGGGGGAAGACGCCAGTGTTCTGCACTATTTCGACCCTGATAACCCACTGTTCCCCCAATGGCCTGAAATGACAGAGGGGCGGCATGTTCTCATCATCGTTTTGATGTATGCGATGCTTTTGTTGCCCAAGTTGATGGGCGTTGCGGCGCTGCGCCTTACCGGTGTGCGATATTCCGAATTCGGCGGCGGGGCCCGCTTTGCGCTCTCGTTCCTGTCAGAGCTGGTTCTGTCGATCATCTATGCACCGATTTTGATGGTTCAGCAGATGATTGCCGTATTTCGCACAGCCTTTGGCCTGCAAAAGGGATGGAACCCGCAAGCCCGCGATGGCGGGACTTATGGGTTAAAGACCTTGATGATTTGCCATGCTTTGGAAACCGTCAGCGGTATTGCTCTGACGCTTGGCATTTTGCTGGGTTTGATTTCGGCTTGGCTGGCCCCGATCGCCTTGAGCCTTGCGTTTGCCATTCCATTGTCGGCCCTCAGCGGTGTAACGGCTGGTACAGCACGTCGATTGATGGGGCTGCGCGAAGATTACCGCGAACCTGCAATCACGCAGGCCGCGCGTCATTATCGCAATGAGCTGAAATCCTTGATCGAAGGGCAAAGCAGTGTGACGCCTGCGGAATGATCAAGATCCCGGCAGACCCTCGTACCAGTCAACCACCATGTCGGCCCATCCCTGTGGCACCTGATGACCGCCGGGAAACAAGGCCAGTTCCAGCGCAGAGCCGTCCGCGCAGCCGGCCCATTTGCGTCGCATAAACGGCCCGGTGTTGGAAAAACTGCTGGGGCGATTGTCGGAACACGCATTGGCCGCGCGCCAAATTTCCAGCCCTGCAAAAATATCCCCCTGCTGAAACCGACCACCGCCCAGCTTGCGCCCCTCGAGCGGGACGACGTTATCGGTCCAGCCGTGGGTGTGGAACATGCGAACCGGTCCAGAGCAGGCGGTGGGATGGGGCCGCCAAAAGCCACCCGAAACGGGTGTATAAGCTGAAAACATGTCTGGCGTGGCACAGGCCAGATACGACACCATAAATCCGCCTGCGGAAAACCCGCCCAGAATAACCCGTTCTGAATCCACATTGAACCGCGCGACCGCGTCGGCAACGGCGTCACTCAGAAAGGCGCTTTCGTCTCGCCCCTCCCAGCCTGGGAAAAAGTTCCAGCTCAATCCGCGCCCTTCGCCAACCTGTTGCGAGCCGTTGGGGGCCATCACGGCGTAGCCGCGCGCGATCAAACCGTCCCGCATGTTTTTGTTGCGCATCGTTGCGGCCCCGTTGCCGCCATAACCGTGCAGGAACACCACCATTGGCGGGGACTTAGCCTGTGGCAGGTCGATGTGATAGCTGCCCGTTTCGATGTCACAGGCCCCGGCTGCATCGCCGCAGTCAGCCTGTGCAGCCCCTGCGAAACCAACGAAACCCAAAGACGCAAGTAAAGCTCGGATCACCCTGTTGGCTCCTTATATGACAAGACAGGTAAGCCCGTCGCCAACCACCCCGGCCCGGCGCGCGATCCCAGCATCCCTTCGGGCACATCGATGATGTTGCTGAACCCCGCCTTGGTCAGCACCAAACTCAGGCGTGCAGAACGCACCCCACGGGCACAAATCAAGGCGATTGGCTGACTCCGGTCTGGTCCGACAATCGCCGTCAGCGCCTCAATAAAATCAGCGCGCCGCAAATCCAGCGGATGCGCGCCCACCCCCACCCCTGAGGATGTCCATTCCCCCGGCGTGCGAATGTCGATCAATGTCACCGCACCTGATGTGGCGGCCTGATGCGCCTGTTCCGCGCTGAGCTTGTCGCCTGCGTAATCTGGTGGAATCAGACGATACTCCCGCACCGCAAACCCACCGGCCACTACGGCAACAGCGCCTGCCAACACCCAACGGCGTGAAAATCTGGGTAAACCTGCTTGCTGCTTTTCCGCCAAAACCTTCTCCTCGTGCTTCAAACTGGTTCTATCACGTAAGGCCAGAGATGCCCCCCCTTTGGGGTTCACCTTCGCGTCAGAGCACATTTTTTGGGAAAATGAGTGTTTCAGATGCCTCTAGGAAAAATTTGCAAATTTGCAATGGCTGGACAGGACCGAAATTATCCTTACTCAAAGGTATAGACCTACGACGTTGTTAAACTGGAGTACTGCTGGTGTCCCTATTCCTGATTGCGGCCCTTCCCTTTCTTGGCGCGGTATTCCCGGCATTGCTGATCAGAGCGGGTCGAAACGCATCCGCCTCAGCGGCTGGCATGACGACTTTTCTGGCCTTCGTTGGGTTGCTGATCAACGCCCCGGCCGTGATGCGCGGCGAGGTTGTGACCGCCCGTGTGGACTGGCTGCCGGGTCTGGGGCTGAACGCAAACTTCTACCTTGATGGCCTTGGCTTTCTGTTTGCGGGTCTCATTCTTGGGATCGGATTGCTGATCATACTGTATGCACGGTTCTACCTATCCCGGCAGGATCCGATGGGTAAGTTCTACACCTATCTCTTACTGTTTCAGGGCGCGATGGTGGGTATTGTACTGTCAGATAACATCCTGCTTTTACTGGTATTTTGGGAGCTCACTTCACTCAGCTCGTTCCTGTTGATCGGGTATTGGAAACACCTGCCCGAAGGGCGTCAGGGCGCGCGGATGGCTTTGGCAGTGACTGGCTCGGGTGGTTTGGCCATGATCGGTGGCATGTTGATCCTTGGCAATATCGTGGGCAGCTATGACCTGACTGTGATTTTGCAGAACAAAGAGCTGATCCAAGCCTCACCCCTGTACCTGCCTGCGTTGATCCTGATCCTGTTGGGCGCGTTCACCAAATCGGCGCAGTTCCCGTTCCACTTCTGGCTGCCACACGCTATGGCTGCCCCGACCCCGGTTTCGGCCTATCTCCACTCGGCCACGATGGTAAAGGCGGGTTTGTTCCTGATGGCCCGGATGTGGCCAGTTTTGGCGGGAACAGATGCCTGGTTCTATATTGTTGCCACAACTGGTCTTATCACGATGGTCGTGGGCGCGGTAATCGCGCTGTTCAAAGATGATCTGAAGGCGCTGCTTGCCTTTTCCACGGTCAGCCATCTGGGGTTGATCACGATGCTGCTTGGCTTTGGCACCAAAATTGCGGCTGTGGCCGCGATTTTCCACATCATCAACCACGCGACCTTTAAGGCGGCGCTGTTCATGAGCGCGGGCATTATCGACCACGAAACCCATACACGCGATATCAAACGGCTGGGTGGCTTGCGTCATTTGATGCCGATCACCTTTGGCATTGCCGCCATTGCCGCCCTGTCGATGGCAGGTCTGCCGCCGCTGAACGGGTTCCTATCCAAAGAGATGATGTTGGAGGAAACGGTTCACACGACCTGGCTCAACTCGCCCTATCTGGTGCCGGGATTTGCATTGTTGGGTGCATTGTTCTCTGCCGCCTATTCGTTTCGATATATCGGCCACGTTTTCCTTGGGCCAGAACGCGGTGACTATCCTGCGCATCCGCATGATCCGCCTGTAGGGTTGTGGCTGGCCCCAGCGTTTCTCGTGTTGCTCGTCGTGCTGATCGGTTTGAATTCGGCCACCATCGTCGGACCTTTGGTCGCCGTCGCATCAGACGCGGTCTTTGGCGGCGGAAAACCACCCTATTACTCTCTCAAAATCTGGCACGGGTTTACGCCTGCGCTCTACATGTCCATGGCTGCCACGATTGGTGGGATCGTGCTCTTGATGGGGCATCAACGGCTTGAACGTATCTGGAACGCGCTGCCACGCCCTGAGGCCAAAGTGATCTTTGACAGCGTCATCCGGGCGCTAACCGGCCTGAGCCAAGCGATCACCAACAGCCTGCACAACGGGGTTGTCAGCCGATATGGCATGATCTTTGTCGTGTTCACGGTGGGCCTTGCCTACTACGCCTATGCAACCGGCACGATTGGCTTGCCGACGCGCATTTCGCTCGAGGCGCCTTTGCTTCCCATCATCGGCTGGATCTGCTTGGTTGGCGCGACCCTTGCCACGGTCTATTTCCACCGCAATCGCCTTTTGGCACTGGTGTTGATTGGGGTCGTCGGGTTGATCGTTTCCATGGCCTTCAACTACTTGTCTGCTCCAGATCTGGCGCTGACCCAGATTTCGGTCGAAGTTGTGACCATGATTTTGCTGCTGTTGTCGCTGAATTTTTTGCCGACCCAGACGCCCGTCGACAGTTCGATGGCTCGCAAAGTGCGGGATACGGTGATTTCGATTGTTGCTGGTTTGGGCACTGGCGCGCTGGTTTATGCGCTGATGATGCGGGATTTTGCCTTTCCCTCGATTTCCGAGTTCCATCTTGCGAATTCTTACAAAGGGGGTGGCGGCACCAATGTGGTGAACGTCATCTTGGTTGATTTCCGGGGCTTTGATACCTTTGGCGAGATCATCGTGCTTGGCATCGCCGCTTTGGTGATCTTTGCCCTGACTGAAAGCGTGCTGGGCACCAGCGTTCGGGCGCGATTGTTGAACCGCAAACCCAACTGGCCGCAATCCGGGGATGCCCATCCAATGATGATGGTCGTGGTCACGCGTGTGATGATGCCGATGGCGCTGATGGTGGCCGCTTACATCTTTTTCAGGGGGCACAACCAACCCGGAGGCGGATTTATCGCCGGTCTGATCGCGGCAATTGCTTATCTGATGCAGTACATGGCCAGCGGCTTTACCTGGGCGGCGGAACGTCAACGGTTTTATTACCACGCCACCATCGGCTGGGGGGTTCTGATTGCCGCTGCCACCGGTTTGGGCGCGTGGTTCAACAAGGTTCCGTTCCTGACCAGCGACTATGGCTATATCCATATTCCACCGTTTGAGGAGTTCGAATGGGCCACTGCAATGTTGTTTGATACGGGCGTGTTCCTCGCCGTTCTCGGCGCTGTCATGCTGGCCCTTGAAAGCCTGTCACGCTTTGCATGGCGTCCCGGCATCGCCTCGGAACACCCGATGGACATCAACCCTGCGCGGGATGACCCACCCGAAGAAACCGCATCTGTGAACACGCAAGAGAAGGAAGGCTGATATGGAACTCCTTCTAGCCACCGCCGTGGGCGTCCTGACCGCCGCTGGGATTTTCCTGATCCTGCGCCGCCGTACCTTTCCAGTCATTCTTGGTTTGTCTTTGCTGACCTATGCAGTGAACGTCTTTCTGTTTGCGACCGGGCGATTGGCGGTCAATGCGCCTGCTGTCCTGAACAAATACGAAGACGTCGCTTACACAGATCCCTTGCCACAGGCGCTGGTTCTGACGGCCATTGTGATTTCCTTTGGTATGACAGCCGTCATCGTGATGATTGCCCTCAGCGCCTATCTGTCCTCGGACGATGACCGGATCGACATGACCGCCCAAGATGATGCGGGAGATGACGCATGAACCACTGGATCGTAGCCCCGATCATTCTGCCCGCACTGGTCGCGCCCTTCATCATCATGGTGCTGCGCTACCATCTGGACCTGCAGCGGATATTCTCAGTCGCAGGAACCGTTGGTTTGCTGGGCATCGCCCTAACCCTTTTGGCGCAAGCGTCCGGCGGCGAGGTCTTGATATACGAACTGGGCAATTGGCAGGCCCCATTCGGAATCGTGCTGGTGTTGGACCGTTTGTCAGCCATGATGGTTCTTATTACCGCTCTGCTCGCTTTGCCTGTGGTGCTTTACGCAATCGGGTCAGGTTGGGACACACGCGGGCGTCATTTCCACGCTCTGTTTCAGTTCCAGCTGATGGGGGTCATCGGGGCCTTTCTCACCGGGGATGCGTTTAACCTGTTTGTCTTTTTCGAAGTGCTGCTGATCGCCTCTTATGGGTTAATGACCCATGGCGGCGGGGCCGAGCGGCTCAAGGCAGGCGTGCAATACGTGGTTTACAACTTACTCGGGTCCACTCTGTTCCTGTTTGCGCTTGGGACGCTGTATGCCGTGACGGGGACGTTGAACATGGCAGACCTTGCGGTTCGTGTCGCCGAAATCCCTGCCGAAGATACCGCCCTGTTGCGCGTTGGGGCCGTGTTGCTGTTGTTGGTGTTTGCTATCAAAGCCGCGGTATTGCCCCTGCATTTCTGGTTGCCAGCCAGCTATGCAAACGCGCCGCTTCCGGTGGCCGCCCTGTTTGCGATTATGACCAAGGTTGGTGCTTACGCGATCTTGCGCATGTACACGTTGGTGTTTGGGCCTGATGTCGAGAATACAGCGGGTCTGGCCAGCGATTGGTTGCCCTACGCGGCTATGGCGACTTTGGCGATTGGGGCCTTGGGGATCTTGGGGTCACGACAAATCGGACGCCTTGTTGCCTTTGGGGCCATCGCGTCGATGGGAACACTGCTGATTTCAATCTCACTGTTCACACCGCAGGCAACCAGCGCCGCGCTGTATTATATCGTGCATTCGACCTTTGCTACGGCAATGCTGTTCTTGGTCGCGGATCTGGTGATGGAGCGTCAGGGGCGCAATATTTCTGCGCTCAAACCCATGCCGCAAACCGGCTTGATCGCGGCGTTGTTTTTTGTTGGGGCCATTGCAATGGCCGGGATGCCGCCGCTTTCAGGGTTTATCGGAAAACTGCTGGTGATGGATGCAGCGCGCAGTTCGACCGACTACGCGTTTATCTGGGCCGTGATCCTGATCAGCTCTTTCATCACCATCGTGGGTTTTGCCCGCGCTGGCACAGTGATCTTTTGGAAAAGCCATGACGCCGCTTACAACCCGGAGCCAGATCCCGACAACGACGATGAGATCGTGAAGGAGCCCGCACCTGAGCCCTATCCAATTGTAGCGTTTGCGTCGATCTTTCTGTTGGGGATTGGGCTTGCGGCCCTCACGCTCTTTTCCGGTCCAATGATGGAATATGCGCAGCAAACAGCAGAACAGCTGTATAATCCCGCTGAGTACATCAATGCGGTTCTCAAAGGGGGACAAGAATGAAACTGCTCCGCCGTATTTTCCCACACACACACATGAGCGTTTTATTGACGCTGGTCTGGATGCTGTTGGCCAATTCAATCTCGTTGAATTCGCTGGTGTTTGGGCTGTTGCTGGGGATCGTAATCCCCTTTGTCACCCAACCTTATTGGCCAGACCGCCCCAAACTGCGCAACTGGCCGATGGTCGTGTCGTATATCCTGATCGTGCTGTGGGATATCGTGGTCGCCAACGTGACTGTCGCCATGATCATCTTGTTCAAACGAGATGCAGATCGACAGCCCAACTGGGTCTGCGTTCCGTTGGATCTGCGCAGCCCCGAGGCCATCACCGTTCTTGCCGGAACCATCACCATGACCCCTGGCACTGTCAGTGCAGACCTGTCATCAGGCGGGCACAACCTGTTGGTGCATTGCTTGGACGCCCCCGATCCCGAGGCCGTGCGCGACGAAATCAAGCAACGGTATGAACGCCGGCTCAAGGAGATTTTCGAATGATCAGCATTGCTATTTACTTCGCTTTCGCCTGCTTTGGGGCTGCCATCATGATGTGTTTGTGGCGGATCATCACCGCCGAAGGGGTCGGAACCCGAGTGCTCGCGCTGGATACGATGGTGATCAACACGATTGCCCTGATGATCCTTTATGGTCTGAACATCGGCACCGAGATCTTTTTTGAATCCGCAATGATCATCGCCATGCTAGGTTTTGTTTCCACGGTTGCCTATGCGCGCTTTATGCTGCGCGGCAATATCATCGAGTGAGGATCCCCAATGCAGATGTTTTATGAGATCCTCATCGCTTTCTTTCTGATCGTGTCAGGTATTTTTGGGTTTGTGGGATCTTTTGGGATGATCAAGCTCAAAGATCCGATGTCGCGCCTACATGCCCCGACCAAAGCGACCACGCTGGGTGTTGGCGGGGTCCTGCTGGCGTCAATCCTGCATTCCTTTGCGATTGAGGGACATTTGTCGCTGCACGAGCTGTTGATCACGCTGTTTTTGTTCCTAACCGCGCCGGTCACGGCACTGTTCATTGCAAAATGGCACATTCACCGTCATGAAACCCCCGAGTCGCTGCCCCCCACTGGTGCAGACGACAGTTGGGCCACCCATGCGGTCGAACAAGAAGAAGACGTTCCTGACCACACGGCGACCTAACAAACCATGCACACACCTCCGCTGCCCCTCACCCGAGATCTGGTTCTGATTGGTGGGGGTCATACCCATGCCTTGGTGTTACGAAAATGGGGTATGTCCCCCCTGCCCGGTGCACGGCTTACCGTGATCAACCCGGGCCCAACTGCCCCCTATTCAGGAATGTTGCCGGGGTTTGTTGCAGGACATTATGCGCGCGAAGAGCTGGACATTGATCTTGTCCGCCTCGCCCGTTTTGCAGGCGCCAGAATCATCGTCGGCAGCGTGCAAGGTATCGACACGGAGGCACGGCTTGTGCACGTCCCGGGACGGCCTCCGATCTCTTTTGACGTGGCATCAATCAATGTCGGAATCACATCGGATATGCCGACCCTGCCCGGCTTTGCTGAACACGCTATTCCGGCCAAGCCGCTTGGCCCTTTTGCGACGCGATGGGCGGACTATCTCGCGCAGCCCGGCCCCGCAAACGTGGCAGTGATTGGCGGTGGTGTGGCGGGCGCCGAACTGGCGATGGCGATGGCGCATGCCCTCAAGTCCCGTCAGCGCCCCGCTGTTGTGTCTTTGATCGATAACGCTCGCGCCTTGACCGCCCTGGGTGCCAAAGCCGCAGCGCGCATCCGGGCTGCCATGTCTGAGTTGGGTGTCGACTTGATCGAAGAGGCCCAGATCACTCAGATTGAACCCACGCACATAGACTTGGCTGATGGGCGTCAGATTGTTGCCGACTTTGCCACGGGGGCCGCGGGGGCGCGTCCTTATGATTGGATGGCCCAGACCGGGCTTGACCTGCACGAGGGGTTCATTGCGGTGAACCGCCATTTGCAATCCAGCGATCCTGCCCTCTTTGCGGCTGGGGATTGTGCCCATTTGACGGAAAACCCACGCCCCAAAGCGGGTGTTTACGCTGTTCGTGAAGCACCAATCTTGCTCAACAACCTGCGGGCGGCGTTGGGGGCTGGTAAGATGCGGCCCTATGTTCCGCAAAAAGATTACCTAAAACTGATCTCGCTTGGGCAAAAATCAGCCTTGGGGGAACGGTTTGGAACCCCGCTCAGCGGTGGGGTGATGTGGAAATGGAAAGATCACATCGATCAGACCTTTATGAACAAATTTCGCACCTTGCCGCAAATGCAGCCGCCTGCCCTGCCGAAAGAGCACGCCTCGGGCGTGGCAGAAGCCGTGGGGGAAAAGCCCCTGTGTGGGGGATGTGGGGCCAAGGTCGGGCGCACAACGTTGCAAGGGGCACTTCAAACGTTACCAGCAACTTCACGAGCTGACATCACGCTGCTTCCCGGTGATGATGCTGCCGTGATGACAACTGGTGGCGTGCAACAGGTTTTGACCTCGGATCATCTGCGCAGCCTGACCGAAGATCCCGTCACAATGACCCGCATCGCCGCGATCCACGCGTTGGGCGATATCTGGGCGATGGGGGCTGATCCGCAGGCAGCGACCGCGACCCTGATCCTGCCGCGTCTATCCCCCACGCTACAGCATCGAACCCTCGAGGAAATTATGACCACCGCCACCGCTGTGATGCGCGATGCCGGGGCCGAAATCATTGGGGGCCACACGTCAATCGGGGATGAGTTAACCATGGGATTTACGCTGACGGGCCTGTGTTCCCAAGATCCCATCACATTGGCCGGAGGGAGGCCCGGCGATGTGCTAATCCTAACCAAGCCACTGGGCAGCGGCGTCATTATGGCCGCCGAAATGGCTGGTGCCGCGAACGGAGATTGGGTCGCTGCTGCCTTGGATCAGATGGTGCAACCCCAGGCCAAAGCATCCCGTATTCTAAAGGATGCCAATGCAATGACCGACGTGACCGGGTTTGGGCTTGCTGGGCATCTTGCAGGAATGTGCGAAACATCTGGATGTGGGGCCAAACTGGACCTGGACGCGATCCCGGTCATGCAGGGCGCTGTAGAGCTGGCTGAAGCAGGTATCCGATCCAGCCTGTTCGCTGAAAACCGCACGATCGCCATGAACCTGCCTGACGGTGGCAACTCCGATCTTCTGTTTGATCCGCAGACCGCAGGTGGATTGTTGGCGGCTGTGCCTGCTGATGAATACGAGATGATATTGTCACAACTACAAACCGCCGGGTATCCGGCTGCACGTATTGGGGTTTTGACTAAGGCGCCGGGATTGACGCTCTAAATCCCGTCCACGACCGCTTTGATCTGTTCTGCAATCGTGTCCAAGCCGCTTGGGTCTAGGCTCTGGGCCTCAACACGGGCTTGGATGGGCACATCATGGGCTTTGCGGGATTTCTGATACGCCAGATCATAATGCTGCTCCATCAAAGCCCGTGTCACCGCCTGCTTGTCGCCCGCATCAATCAAGGCAAACCAACCATCGACAACCTCGTGCCCCCGGTGTTGCCGCAGCGGATCAAGGCGTTGTTTCAGCCGGGGTTCGTCCGACAAAATGTCGTCATAAGCTGCCGCAAGATAAGGGATGCGCGCCGCGAGTGGCGCGCCAATTTCAATGCGGGGCGCTGTTTTCAGGGCATTCCACACGGTGGGTGGAACGATACGCGCGCCAATCTTGCTGGATTCTGCTTCGACAACGACTGGCAAATTCGGATCAAGCTGACACAGGGCCCCTGCCAAGGCGGATTCAAACGCCTTTTGGCTGGGTTGGCCCCCTGGCATCGCCCCCAAAAGGGAGCCGCGATGATTGGCCAGCCCCTCCAAATCCAAAACTTGCACACCACGCGCGCGCAAGAGTGACAGAATGTCGGTCTTGGCAGTGCCAGTATACCCATCTAGCGCGATCAACCGATGGGGCAGCGTTTCTTTGTAGAGGTATTTGTACACCAACCGTCGATAGGTTTGGTATCCACCGGTAACGATGTCAGCCCGCCACCCAATCTGTTGCAGCATCCATGTAAACGATCCGGATCGCTGACCGCCGCGCCAGCAATAGACCAATGGCTTCCACCCGCCCTCATGCTGGGACAGGCTTGCCTCGATATGGTTCGCGGCATTGCGAAACACCAAGGCCGCGCCAAGTTTGCGCGCCAAAAATGGGCTTTCCTGCACATACATTGTACCGACTTTGGCCCGCTCTTCGTTGTCCAGAACCGGCAGGTTTATCGCACCGGGCAGGTGATCCTCGGCGTATTCAGCCGGGCTGCGGACATCGATCACGGTGTCAAATCCGTGATCATAAAGCGATTGAAGCGAGGAGAAGTCTAAAGCCATGGGGCTGGATCTATCCCGTCTGCCGCCTAAGGGAAAGAGACATCAAAAAACTGACACATCTACACCAATCGTATCTTGTCAAAATTGACGACATTACTAAATTGACCCGGCAACAACTGAAAGACGCGCCGTATGTGCATTTACCATCTTGCTGGCCACCTTATCCGGCGAGTCAATCAAATCTCGGTCGCGACGTTTCTGGACAGCATGGCCCAAGCCGGTGTGCAGCTGACCCCTGTTCAGTATTCTGCCCTTGCAACCGTCCAATCCACCCCAGGAATTGATCAGGCAACATTGGCCGGACTGATCGCCTATGATCGTGCGACGTTGGGCAAAGTCATTGACCGCCTAGAAGAACGCGCGCTGGTGGAAAGATCCGTATCCCCAAGAGACCGGCGTGCAAAGTGTTTGCAGCTGTCCCCCCTTGGTCAGGAGGTTTTGACCAAGGCCCAGCCGCATGTGGATTCAGCACAGCCCAAGATGATGGCAGGATTAACGGAAGCCGAGCAAACCCAGCTTCTTGAATTGCTGCACAAAATCACAGTTTCCGGCAACAATCAAAGCCGGGCACCACTGGTTTTGAACACAAGTAAACCCGATTAATCCTCGAACAGTTCGATCAGCTCTGGACCACTGGAACGGTTCGAATTCACCTTTGGGTCGACGCGGTGATAGATCAGCGTGTCATCGGGTGCGGCCTGCATCAATCGCGCCGCGCCTTTGCCCTCTTCGCCCAGCCACAAGGACCACTGTTCGGGTTCCAGAATGACAGGCATGCGGTGGTGGATGTTCGATATGCTTTCATTCGCACCGGTGGTCACAATTGCGCAGGTGGGCTGACGCTGCTCACCGCCCCCCCAATCCTGCCAAATTCCTGCAAAAGCGATCGGGGCACCGTCCTGACGATGGATGTACCATGGCAGGCGCGTTTCTTGGGCGGACTTGGTCCATTCATAAAACCCCGTGGCCACCATCAGACACCGCCGCATCCGGCATGCCTCACGAAAGGCGGGTTTTTCAGCCAGTGTTTCGCTGCGCGCATTGATCAACAACGGCCCTGCATTTTCGGCTTTGTACCAATGCGGGATGAATCCCCACCGCATAGGTAAGAGCTGACGCCCGCTTTCCCCGCTGCGCACAACATGCACTTGATTGGTGGGGCAGACGTTAAAATTCGGAACCTCAGGCAGGGTGTTCGCAGGCTGGGCCGCAAACAGTTGCGCCATCGCATCATTGGGTAAGGTTACAGCAAAGCGTCCACACATTCCTAAACCTAGACTTTGGGTTGCACTGATGGCCAGACCTCAAATGAAAACGGCCGCGCCCTTTCGGCACGACCGCGGCTTTAGCGTTCAAAGAATACGCTTATTTCTGGACGATACGACCGTCCACATAGGGTTGATAAGGCGCATGTTCCGCCAAATACTCGGCTGTGACATCCGCCAGATCCGGACCGAAGTCATAGGCGTTTTTGTCATCGCCCGCGAACATTTTGAAACCATCGCCACCGTTGCGCACATAGTCATTGGTGACAACCATATAGGTCTGCGCCAAGTCAATCGGCACATAGCCGTCTTCGCTGGCCACCATGACGTCAGATACGCGCCCTTCGTTCGGAGCAATGGATTGATCCCAAGCAAAGCTCAGACCTGCCACCTGTGGGAACCGGCCTTTGGATTCCTCAACCTGGCTCACGCCATTTTCCAGCGCTTCAACGATCACCTTGCCGCTGACTTCAAACGTCGAGAGTGTATTTTGGAACGGCAATACGGTCAGCACCTCGCCCATGGTGACATCACCGGCATCAATCGACGCGCGAATGCCGCCTGAATTGGCGATTGCGATGGTCACGCCCTGATCCGCCACACGCTCTAACATCGCGTCGGCGACCAGATTGCCCATCTGGCATTCCACCGCACGACAGACGGCGCGGTCCCCTTCAATTGCTGTGGCAGCGCTGGCAACGATCTTGTTGCGGATTTCATCCAAGGGTTTGGCCAATTCAGCGATGCGAGCAACGGTGTCGCCATCCTCGGAGACCGTGCCATCCATAACGAGAGGTTCACCAGATGCCGCCGTTACGTTGCCGTCATCGTCAAACGTCACATTCAATTCGCCCAGAAACTTGCCATATGCATAGGCCTGAACAATCTGCACGTCGTTCACGACCGTTGGGTATGGCCCCACTGCTTTTTCAGCGACGTTGGACAAATAGGTATTGGAATGCCCGCCGACGATCACATCAACGCCTGTGGTTCCGGCAGCGACCCGTTGGTCCACCGCATATCCCGAGTGGCTGAGCACAATGATCTTGTTCACCCCCTCAGCGGTCAACCTGTCCACTTCGCCTTGTACCGCAGCGATTGGATCCCCAAAGGTGATATTGGGACCCGGCGAGGCCAATTCATGCGTGTCTTCGGGGGTGAGACCAATCAGGCCGATCTTTTCGCCGCCCTTTTCGATCACCGTCGATTTCTTGAGCGTATCCGCCAGCAGAGGTTCCTGGCTGACGTCCGCGTTGGACATCAGAACCGGAAACCCAACCGCATCCATAAACCCGCGCAGGACTTCGGGACCGTCGTCAAACTCGTGGTTGCCGACGGTCATCCCATCATAGCCGAGCTTGTTCATCATTTCGGCCGCCATCTTGCCCTTGTAGTAGGTGTAAAACAGTGAGCCCTGAAATTGGTCACCACCATCCACAAGCACGGAATTTCCGGCCCTGGCCCGTGCGTCTGCAATGGCTGTTACCAAGCGCGCTGATCCACCAAAACATTTGCCCTCGGCGTTGTCGCCATCCCGGCAACCGCTGTCGTATTTGCTAATCGGTTCAAATCGTGCGTGAAAATCATTGGTGTGTAAAATGGTTAGCTTATATTCAGCCGCCGCCATGCCAGCCGTCAGGCCCAACGCAGCAACCGATGTTAGAAATCGGGTCAACATGTTAACTCTCCCAGGTGTTGGTTTTTTCCTAGATCGTGCGCCGCCACGCCTTCGGAGTCAAAGGTCCAGTCAAGCGACGTAGGGGGAATTGGGGGCGGATTGGCGCTTGATTCCCATGTCTGGCCAAGGCATCACCCCTCCTATGCTGATCTATAAAATCTTTCGCGCGGACGAATGGGCCGCGCTGCAGGCCGAGGGCGAAACCAGCGGGGCTCCGATTGATCTGAGCGACGGGTTTGTTCATTTTTCAACTGCGACGCAGGCTGCGGAAACTGCTGCCAAGCATTTCACTGGCGTCACAGGATTAACCCTGTTGGCCTGCGAAGGTGATTCAATGGGCGATGACCTGAAATGGGAAGTGTCCCGTGGAGGGGCGGAATTTCCGCACCTTTATCGCGTGTTGCGCATGTCAGATGTGCTATGGGCGAAAGATTTGCCATTTGTAGACGGCATTCACCAGTTTCCAGAGGACATGGTATGACCCGCTACATAGACCCAGATCGCGCCCAATTCGAAGCCTTCAAAAACCTGGACCGGGACCAGCCGATCGAGATGCTCAATCTGGTTCGGTTCAAAGTCAGTGCGACCTATCCAGAGGGCCACGCATTGGCGGGTCAAAAGTTGAGCGGTGCCGAAGCTTATGCCAACTATGGTGCAGAAACCGGCCCGATCTTTGCAAATTTAGGCGGTAAAATCATCTGGCGTGGCGGCTTTGAGACCACTCTAATCGGACCCGGAGACGAGGCATGGGATCAAGTGTTTGTGGCCCGTTATCCTGATGCACATGCCTTTCTCGCCATGGTCAGCGACCCAGACTATCAAAAGGCTGTTGTGCATCGCCAGGCCGCCGTTGAAACGTCGCGCCTGATCCGGTGCGGTGCGACTGAAACCGGGGGGACATTCGGATGAACCTGACAGAACGGTTGGGCCTTACTGCCTTGCACAAAGTTGATCCGGAAACGGCCCATGGGTTGTCGATCAAAGCCTTGAGATCAGGTTTGACGCCCACACCCGGCCCCGTGACATCAGATCGTTTGCGCACGACTGTTGCGGGTTTGGAATTGCCAAATCCGGTTGGCCTGGCCGCAGGGTTTGACAAAAACGCCGAGGCGCTTGCCCCGCTTTCGCAATCTGGGTTCGGGTTCATTGAGGTCGGTGCCGCGACCCCGCGCCCGCAACCCGGCAACCCAAAACCGCGCCTATTTCGCCTGACCGAAGACAAGGCTGCGATCAACCGGTTCGGCTTCAACAACGAAGGCATGGAAGTCATCGGGGCCCGTCTGGCACAGCGTCCCAAAAACGCGGTGATCGGCCTGAACTTGGGAGCCAACAAAGACAGCACAGATCGCCCTGCCGATTTCGCCCGCGTTCTGGCCCATTGCGCGGCGCATCTGGATTTTGCGACCGTCAATGTGTCATCACCCAACACGGAAAAGCTGCGTGATTTGCAAGGTAAGGCCGCTTTGACGGCCCTGCTGGCCGGAGTTATCGAAACGCGGAATGCATTGCCACGCGCCCTGCCCGTCTTTCTGAAAATCGCGCCAGATCTGACCGACGAAGAGTTGGTCGATATTGCAGATGTTGCCCGTGATACTGGGGTGGATGCGGTTATCGCAACCAACACAACCTTATCGCGTGACGGCTTGCAAAGCAGCCACCGGGATCAGGCTGGCGGGCTGTCTGGTGCGCCATTGTTTGAAAAATCGACCCGCGTCGTTGCACGCCTGAGCAAGCTGCTGGATGGGGATGTGCCTTTGATCGGTGTTGGTGGGATCAGCTCCGCCGATCAGGCCTATGCCAAGATCTGCGCTGGGGCATCAGCGGTTCAGCTTTATACTGCTATGGTGTTTGGTGGTCTGTCCCTTGCTGCGGATATTGCGCGCGGTCTGGACACACTGTTGGAACGCGACGGATTTGGATCGGTTGCAGAGGCTGTCGGTAGCAAACGCGAGGATTGGCTGTGATTGAATATTGGCACAATCCACGGTGTTCGAAATCTCGGGCTGGTTTGGCGCTGCTGGAGGAAAAGGGTGCGGATGTAAAGGTTCGCAAATATCTGGAAGATGGCCCGGATCTGGCGACATTGATCGCCACACGGGTCGCGCTTGGGAACCCTGCTGTAAGTGAGATGATGCGAACCAAAGATGCAACGTTCAAAGAGCTGGGTCTGAGTAAAACAGATGCGGATGATGCATTGCTTGCTGCTATGGCGGAACACCCTGCCCTTATTGAGCGCCCAATTGCCATCAATGGGGATCGCGCCCGAATTGGGCGCCCCACCGAAGCGTTGCTTGACTTGCTTTAAGCGGCGTTCACCCGTGCTTCTAAGGCCGGGTAGCGCAGGCCAAGTGTGAGGCCGCGCACGACAAAGGAAATCAACAAGGCCAACCACAAACCATGGTTGGCCAGCGTTGGAACCAAGGCAGCGACCGCAACACAATAAACACCAAAGCTAACAACCATCATGTTGCGCATGTCACGCGTTGCAGTTGCGCCAATAAAGATCCCGTCGAGCATGAAGGCTGCCCAACCCAACAGTGGGGTTGCAATCAAGTAGGGCAAAAAGAGACGCGCAAACGCGCGCACGTCCTCTGAGGTGGTCATGATATCGATGATCACACCGCCCCAAATCGCGAACACGGCTGAAAGAAGACCGGCCACAACAAGTCCCCAAAGGCTGCACATCCAAGCAGAGCGCCTGAGCACCGCCAATTGGCGCGCGCCCATGGCTTGGCCGACCAAAGCTTCGGCCCCAAAGGCAAAACCATCCATGGCATGTGCCGTGATCATCAAAAACTGCATCAGCACTTGATTGGCCGCCAGCGTGACGTCGCCAAACCCCGCACCAAACAGCATGAAAGACACGATCATCGCCTCTAACATCAGCGAGCGCACCATAATGTCCGCATTGACAGAAACCATGTGTTTAAGACGCGCGGCATCAAACACTTGCCCCCAATGCCGCCAATCCGGCCGGGCAAACGTATCTCGGCAGAACCACAGCCCCAATGCAAGGCCGCTCCACTCTGCCAAGAACGTGGCAAACGCAACGCCGGAAACGCCCCAGCCCAACCCCAGCACGAACCAGAAATCCAGAGCGATGTTTAAGCCGTTCATCCACAACTGAATGACAAGAACAGCGCGGGTGCGTTCTTGGGCAATCAGCCAGCCGGTGATGCCAAACATCGCAATGGCGGCAGGTGCGGACCAAATCCTGATCTGCATATAGTCACGGGTCAGATTTTCGACCTCGGCGCTTGCCGGGGATATCTGAAAAGCGGTCCAGAGTATCGGGATTTGCAAGGCGATGATCGCAACACCCGCGCTGCCACCAATCAACAGAGCACGGGTGAGCAAGGCGGTGACCTCGGCACGGTTGCCCGCCCCAAAGGCCTGACTGGTCAGACCCGTCGTTCCCATCCGCAAAAAGCCAAAGATCCAATAGACAGCCGACAAGACAATCGCACCAATGCCCACAGCCCCGATCGGGGCGGCAGCACCAAGCTGCCCCACCACGCCCGTATCAACCGCCCCCAAGATGGGACCGGTTGCATTGGACAAGACAATGGGCACGGCAATGTACAACACGCGGCGGTGCGTTATCGGTGTCGGGGCAAGCGTCACAACGAAATCATTCCGTTTTGAGAGGTTTCACACTGGGCATCAGGAAGTGCCCGGTTGCCTGTGCGAACAGCTTGTCGTGATTGTCTTGCCAAGCTTCAACCCGCACCGACGCATACCGCCGTCCTGACCGGCTGACGGTTGCACGCGCATAGGCGTCACGCGGCAGGCCGGATCGCAGATAGTCCACGGTAAAATCAATCGTTTTGGGAAAATCAGGCGCGTCGCCTGTTTTCAGCTCTTCTGGGGTTAATTCCCCGGCTTCGATCAAGGGGTACAAATGCCACCAGCTGAGCGTAATGATCGAGGTCACTTCGAGAAACGCGGCTGTGACGCCCCCGTGAAGGGCAGGCAAAAACGGATTACCGATCAGTTTGTCGTCAAAGTTCAACACACCCGTCAGCTCATCCCCGCGCCGATCAAACGTGATCCCCAGAAATTGGACATAAGGAATCCCTTCGACCAACGCATTCAACGTTTCATCGCGGCGTTTCTTGACCACTTGCATCGGCTCTGGTTTGGAACGGGCCATTAGCGGGACTCCACTGTAAATGCGCCAGTGGCTGTGGCGACGGGATTGTCTGAATCATCATCCGTGGCCGTCGCCCGAACAAATGCAACATTTCGCGTGATGTGGTAACACGTAGCCGTCGTGACAATTGCCTGTCCAGGCGTGGCGGCGCGCATGTAATCAATCCTAAGATCAATTGTTGCTGTTCCCGCAGGGGCTGCAGGGTGGCTCATGACAGCGGCGCCACAACAGGTGTCCATCATCGCCGAGACCGCCCCACCATGAATGACTCCACTGCGTGGGTCGCCAACCAGCTGATCACTATATGGCATTGAAATTGTTGCTGTTCCGCCGTCGATATGAGTCAATTCGAGGCCAAGCGCCTTTGCATGGGGAATTGCTTGAATAAATTGTCGAGCCAGTTTGACTTTGTCGATCATGCGCCGCGTCCTACCTTAGGGTTGTCCCTTTATGACCGGCCATTCGACAAAAGGGCAAGCCCACCTGTTGCGCTTGACGGAACGACGCCATAGGTTGCGCGCAAGGAGATTGCTAATGTCTGACACACGCCTGTCATTCAAGGAGATGTGCGCTGAATTTGATGTCACGCCGCGCACGCTTCGGTATTATGAATACATCGAGCTTTTGCAACCAGATCGCGAAGGCCGGTCCCGCTATTACGGTGCCCGCGAACGTGCTCGGATGAAATTGATCATGCGGGGGCGTCGATTCGGCTTTCCGCTAGAAGAGATTCGTCAGTGGCTGCTGATCTATGAACACGAAGGCAACCTTGCCCAAATGGAAGCATTTGTGCGCAATGCCGAGGTTCAACTGAGCGAGCTGGAATCCCAAAAGCAGCAGCTCGAAGAAGCTATGAATGAGCTCATACAGCTGCGTGAAGAAACCAAGCACGATTTGGCGGCGGGTAAGATTTCTTGAAACTGCGGCGGCTCTCCCACCGCTGATCATCAGCGCACATTGTGGTGAGCCCCCGCTAAGCCAATTGTAACGCGACCGCTGCCGGGCCATTCTACCGTGGCAGCGGACTCTTTTTGTAAGCTGCCAAGATCACCAGATCAGGAGCTAACATGAGACTTTCCCACATTGTGATTGTGTTAAGTGCGGCTGTTGCATTGTCAGCCTGTGACACGGGACCGAACGGATATGGAACAGCGCCGGCAGGTGTCTCGCAATCAGATTGGGACGCCAAAGTCGCAGCAGACCGTGACGCCCGGCATCGCTATTATTCTGGCCCACGCGGCGGTCATTCAGGCCGCTAGATGAAAGACCGGTGCAGACGCCCCCCTAAGAACATTCATTCGGGGCGACATTTTCTTGCGTGAAATATGAGTTTTTCCGTTTGATCTTACGTCAGGAATTTCGTGACGCAGCGTTCGGCTTACGCGAACGTCAAGCAATGTTGTAAATCAGATCCGAGACAACACCTCACTTCCATGACGCATGTGATGAGAGTTCGAGACATGACTGATGACACAATGACAATCCGCGAGATGTGCGACGCATATGATGTGACGCCGCGCACCCTGCGGTTTTACGAATCCAAGGAACTTTTGTTCCCATTTCGTGAGGGCCAAAAGCGCCTGTTCACGAAACGCGACCGTGCGCGGTTGAAATTGATCCTGCGGGGCAAGCGATTTGGCTTCAGCCTAGAGCAGATTCGGCAGCTCCTGGATCTGTACAACACAGACGACCAGCAGCTGACGCAGTATTCACGCACGTATGAAATTGCCCGTGAGCGGTTGGCTGACATGGTTTCTCAACGTGACGAGCTCAATCAGGCGATCGAAGACCTGAAAGAGCAGCTCAAATGGGGCGAAAACATAATCGCCTCGATGGAAAAATCCGAAAAGGCTGCTGAATAAGCGGCCTCCTCTCCTCTTAACCAAAATTTCAGGGATCCTCTTCATGCCCATTTATAATGCCCCGACAAAAGACACTCAGTTCTTGCTGCACGATGTTCTCAAAATCTCTCAATCAGATATTCCGGGATACAACGAGCTAGACGCAGATTTCACCGGCGCCATTCTCGAAGAAGCGGGTAAGATCAGCTCCAATGTTCTGCATCCGCTGAATGTCGTCGGAGACACCGAAGGGTGCCGTCTCGAAAATGGCGTCGTTCGCACTCCGACTGGCTTTAAAGAGGCATTCGAGGAGGTAAAAGCAGGCGGTTGGACCGGTCTGGACATGCCCGAAGAGTTTGGCGGTCAGAACATGCCGTACGTGATAGGTACAGCGGTTGGAGAGATGTTCTCGGCATCAAACAGCGCATTCACCATGTATCAGGGTCTTACCCACGGTGCTGCTTCGGCTATTCTGGCGCACGGCACCGACGAGCAGAAGAACACATACCTTCCCAAGATGGTCAGCTGTGACTGGACTGGCACAATGAACCTGACGGAACCGCATTGCGGCACTGATCTGGGCCTGATGCGCTCGAAAGCAGAGCCGCAAGCGGATGGTTCGTACAAAATCACTGGACAAAAGATCTTTATCTCGTCTGGTGATCACGACATGGCCGACAACATCGTGCATCTGGTTTTGGCGAAAATCGTCGGGGGCCCCGAAGGCATCAAAGGCGTGTCGCTGTTCATCGTGCCCAAGTACATTGTGAACGAAGACGGCTCGCTGGGCGATCGCAACCCAGCCACCGTTGGCAAGATCGAAGAAAAGATGGGCATTCATGGCAACTCGACCTGTGTAATGAACTATGACGGTGCCGTTGGGTACCTGTTGGGTGAAGAGCACAAAGGTATGCGCGCCATGTTCACCATGATGAACGAGGCCCGTCTGGGTGTCGGCATGCAAGGCTTGTGCCAAGCAGACGCCGCCTATCAAAACGCTGTGGAATACGCCAAAGACCGCCTGCAGGGCCGTTCGGTGACCGGTGTTCAGAACCCCGAAGGCCCCGCTGATCCCTTGATCGTGCACCCAGATATTCGCCGCAACCTGATGGACCAGAAATCGTTCATCGAAGGCGCGCGCGCGTTCATTCTGTGGGGCGCGTCGATGATCGATGCTGCGCACCGGAAGGGTGATAAAGATGCAGATGGACTGATTTCGCTGCTGACGCCGGTTATCAAAGGCTTCCTGACTGACGAAGGCTATGACATGACCGTTCAGGCGCAGCAGGTTTATGGCGGCCATGGCTACATCGAAGAATGGGGCATGTCGCAGTACACACGCGATGCCCGAATCGCGATGATCTACGAGGGTGCCAACGGCGTTCAGGCCCTAGACCTGGTGGGTCGTAAGCTTGCTGCCGATGGCGGCAAGCACGTGATGGCGTTCTTTGAGATGGTTAAATCCTATATCAAGGAAAATTCCGGTCAGGACGACGCCTTTGACCGCGATTTCCTTGAGCCCCTGAAAGCGGCGTCAAAGGATCTGCAAGCCGCTGGTATGTATTTCATGCAAAATGCAACCAACCCAAACAATGCATTGTCAGGTTCTTATGACTTTATGCACATGTTTGGTCACGTCTGCTTGGGTCTGATGTGGGCCCGTATGGGCAAAGCGTCGTTGGATGCACTGGCAAACGGTGCCGAGGACAAAGCGTTTTATGAAACCAAGCTGACCACCGGTCGTTTCTACATGGCGCGCCGCCTGCCCGCGACTGCGATGCACCTGACTCGCATCCAAAGCGGTGGTGACACTGTTATGTCACTGGACGCCGTCAACTTCTAAACGGCAAACTGGCTTCGGGCTGATTTGCCCGAAGCCAATACACCAGAGGACCTGATGCCAAAACGTTTCCGCCTGACCCGCCGCTTTCCCATTGCTATGACCGAAGATGGGTATCGCAAACTCAGAAGCTTTTCAAAAGAAGCAGGGTTGGATGAAGGCGAAGCGCTTTCGTTTCTGTTTGAGAATTTCAACAGTGTTATTCACGAGGAAAACCTGACTCACCGGCTGCGTCTATTCAATGCAGAGCTTGAAGATCGCAAGCGTTAAGCCACCCTTTGGGAACGCACGGCTTTGCACCGTTGAACGCCTGCGGCGGCACGCCCGGCGCAGAAACATAACCGCCTAGGGAGGGCGCGATATGACAATCAAACTGTATTGCTTTGGAGAAAGCGGAAACTCCTACAAAGCTGCACTTGCCCTCGAACTCAGCGGGTTGGAGTGGGAGCCGGTTTTTGTTGACTTCTTCAACGGCGAAACCCGCACCCCGGAATTTCGTGAGCTCAACGAGCTGGGCGAGGCCCCGTTTCTGGTCGATGGTGACTTCAAAACCGGGCAATCCGGTGCCATTCAGGCCTATGTGACCGAAAAATCAGGTAAATTCGGCGGTAAAACCTCCGAAGAGAACTACGAGATTTTCCGCTGGGTTCTGTGGGACAATCACAAGTTCAGTTCGATGGCTGGCTTGACCCGTTTCCTGATGAATTTCCTGCCAGAGGATAAGCGTCCGCAGGAAGTCATCGCGTTCAATCAAGGTCGCCTAAAAGCGGCATACGACACGCTGGATAAACACCTAGAGGGCCGCGAGTGGATCGTGGAGGATGGCATGACCAATGCCGATCTCAGCTGTTGCGGTTACCTTTTCTACGACGAACCGTTCGGTTTTAACCGTGCGGATTGGCCAAACATCGACGCCTGGTTGACGCGCCTGAGCGCAACACCCGGCTGGAAACACCCCTATGATCTGATGCCGGGCAACCCGTCAGATCGAGCTTGAGGAGCCCCTTATGACCGAAGCTTATATTTATGATGCACTGCGCACACCGCGTGGCAAAGGCCGCAAGGACGGTGCGCTGCACGAGGTGACCTCGTTGCGCCTGAGCGCCCTGACCCTAAATGCGGTCAAAGAGCGGAATAACCTCGAAGGCCACGCTGTTGAGGACGTGATCTGGGGCAATGTTACCCAGGTTATGGAACAAGGCGCGTGTCTGGCGCGTTCGGCTGTTCTGGCCTCGGATCTGGATCAATCGATCCCGGGTCTGTCGATCAACCGGTTCTGCGCCAGCGGCATGGAAGCGGTCAATCTGGCGGCAAACCAAGTCAAAGGCGGCGCAGGCGATGCCTATATCGCTGGCGGCGTTGAAATGATGGGGCGCGTGCCCATGGGCAGCGATGGCGCGGCAATTGCTGTGGACCCATCCATTGCAATGGACAGCTACTTCGTTCCTCAGGGCATTTCGGCAGACATCATCGCAACCGAATATGGCTTTACCCGCGATCAAGCCGACGCATTGGCCGTTGAATCCCAACGCCGGGCGAAGCAGGCATGGGACGAAAACCGGTTCTCAAAATCGGTGATCACTGTCAAAGATCAGAACGGTTTGTCCATTCTGGATCACGACGAATACATGCGTCCCCAGACAGACATGCAGAGCCTTGGCGGTCTGAACCCTGCGTTCCAGATGATGGGCGAGCAGATGCCGGGCTTTGATAAGATCGCCATGCTGAAGTACCCGCACCTTGAGCGGATCAACCACATCCACCATGCGGGCAACTCGTCCGGTATCGTGGATGGCGCGGCCGCTGTTTTGATCGGCAACAAAGAGTTCGGCGAGAAACATGGCCTAAAGCCACGTGCCCGCATCAAGGGAACCGCCAAGATCGGCACCGACCCAACCATCATGTTGACTGGCCCGGTTCCAGTCACGCAAAAGATCCTTGCAGATAATGGCATGACCATAGGCGACTTGGACTTGTTCGAAGTCAACGAAGCCTTTGCCAGCGTTGTCATGCGGTTCCAACAGGCGTTTGATGTCGACCCCGCGTTGGTCAACGTCAATGGCGGCTCGATCGCCATGGGCCACCCGCTGGGTGCGACCGGTGCGATCATCATCGGCACATTGCTGGATGAGTTGGAACGTCAGGACAAAGAAACAGGTCTGGCAACATTGTGCATCGCATCCGGTATGGGTGCCGCGACAATCATCGAGCGCGTCTGATGCCAAAGCTGGATCTGTCGCAAATTCCCTTCCAAGGTGGCTCCGGGTATCCCGGTAAGCTAGCCGAGGCGGGCGCTGGTCGGTTTGTCCAGCGTCTTGGGGATGCAGGCGGGTTGACCCAATATGGGGTCAACATGGTGCGGCTGGAACCCGGTGGTTTATCATCTCTACGCCATTACCATATGGAACAGGATGAATTTGCCATCGTGATCAGCGGCAGTTGCACCCTGGTTGATGATCAGGGTGAACATCAGATGCAGCCTGGCGATTGCGCCACGTTCCCGGCAGGTGAGGCCAACGGCCATCACCTGATCAACACAACCGATGCGCCCGCGACCTTTCTGGTGGTGGGCACGCGAACCCCGACCGAGACTGGCTATTACAGCGATATCGACATGATGGTGAAGCAGGATGCCACTGGCTCCGCGTTCACCCGAAAGGATGGCAGCCCGCTAACGGCTGACCAGATCGGAGACACCAATGAGTGAATTTACACTGAACAAAGACGCAGACGGCGTCGCAACCATTACCTGGGATGTTCCCGGCAAGACCATGAACGTGATGTCGTTCGACGGTTTGGCCCAGTTGGACGCCTGCATCGACGACGCGCTGGCAGACGAAGCCGTCAAAGGCATCGTGATCACAAGCGGCAAAGAAGGCTCGTTTGCGGGCGGCATGGACCTGAACCTGCTGGCCGTGATGAAAGAAGAGGCTGGCGATGACCCGGCCAAGGGCCTGTTCGAAGGCACCATGAAGATGCACGCCCTGCTGCGCAAAATCGAACGCGCTGGCATGGACAAGAAGACCAACAAAGGCGGCAAGCCAATCGCAGCTGCCCTGCCCGGCACCGCCGCTGGTATTGGTCTTGAATTGCCGCTGGCCACGCATCGCATTTTCGTCAGCGAAAACCCCAAAGCCAAATACGGCTTGCCTGAAATCCTCGTCGGGATCTTTCCCGGTGCGGGCGGCACGACCCGTCTGGCGCGCAAACTGGGCGCGATGGGTGCTTCGCCTTTGCTGCTCGAAGGTAAGATGCTGGACGCCAAGAAAGCCAAAGGCGCTGGCATGGTCGACGAAGTTGTCGCCGACCCGGTTGCAGCAGCCCGTGAATGGGTTCTGAACGCGAAAGACGCCGACATCGTGAAACCGTGGGATGCCAAAGGCGGCAAGATCCCCGGCGGTGCGCCCTACTCGCCCGCGGGTTTCCCAACATTTGTTGGTGCTGCGGCGATGGTTCACGGCAAAACCCAAGGCGCATTTCCTGCAGCCAAAGCGCTGCTGAGCGCGGTTTACGAAGGGCTGTTGGTCGACTTTGACACTGCTTTGAAAATTGAGGCGCGCTGGTTCACCTTTGTTCTGATGAACCCGTCGTCAGGTGCCATGATCCGCTCGCTGTTCCTGAACAAGGAAGCGTTGGAAAAAGGAGCTGTGCGTCCAAAGGATGTCGCCGATCAGCGCGTTAAGAAGCTGGGTGTTCTGGGCGCAGGCATGATGGGGGCCGGCATCACGTTGGTTTCTGCTCAGGCCGGTATGGAAGTGGTTCTGATCGACCGTGATCAGACAGCTGCCGACAAGGGCAAAGCCTATACCGAAGCTTACCTCGACAAGGGCATGAAGCGCGGTAAGGTCACGCAAGAGAAGAAAGACGCGATGCTGGGCCGGATCACCGCGACCCCGGATCTGGAGCAGCTAAAAGGCTGTGATCTGATCATTGAGGCCGTGTTCGAAGACCCTGCCGTCAAGGCCGACATGACCAAAAAGGTCGAGGCGATCATCCCCGAAGATTGCATCTTTGCGTCGAACACCTCGACCCTGCCGATCACCGGTCTGGCCAAGGCAAGCGTGCGTCCCGATCAGTTCATTGGCATCCACTTCTTCTCACCTGTTGAGAAAATGCTGCTGGTCGAGATCATCAAAGGCAAGGAAACTGGGGATCGTGCCGTCGCTAAGGCGCTGGATTATGTTCGTCAGATCCGCAAAACGCCAATCGTCGTCAACGATGCGCGCTTCTTCTACTGCAACCGCTGCATCATCCCTTATGGCAACGAAGCAACCCGCATGATCACCGAGGGCGTCGCCCCCGTTCTGATCGACAACGCGGCGCGTCAGCTGGGCTTCCCGGTTGGCCCCGTCCAGTTGGGCGACGAGACATCCATTGATCTGGGTGTCCGGATCATGAAGGCCACCAAAGCCGCCATGGGCAACGCATACCCCGCATCCGAAGCCGACGATCTGATCGTCTGGATGGAGGAAGAGGGTCGTTTGGGTCGTAAATCCAAAGCGGGCTACTTCGACTATGACGAAAAGGGCAAACGCACAGGGTATTGGCAGGGTATCCACGACAAATATCCGCTGGCCGACGAACAACCCGACCTGATCGAAGTGCAGGAACGTCTGATGTTTGCGCAAGTGTTGGAAGCGGTTCGCGCGTTGGAAGAAGGTGTCGTCGAAGACATCCGCGAGGCCGATGTGGGCGCGATCCTGGCGTGGGGCTTTGCGCCTTGGTCTGGTGGTCCGCTTAGCTGGCTAGACATCATCGGCGCGCCCTATGCGGCCGAGCGTTGTGATCAGCTGACTGCCAAATTCGGTGATCGCTTTGCTTGCCCACCGCTGCTGCGCGAAATGGCTGAAAAGGGTCAGACCTTTTATGGCCGCTTTAACCCGGATGCAAAATCCGCAGCCTAAGTTGAAACAAAAAACCGGCGCATCCATGATGCGCCGGTTTCTTTTTGAGGCCGAGGGATGGCATCCCGGACCTCGGAACGATCGAACTTAGATTTGATCAGATCCGCATGCCGCGATCCGGGTGCACAGGCTTCACTTTAAGGCTCGGCAACTCGTCTGGATGACTGGCCAAGGAGCGGATATCATTTTCATCCCGCAAATGTTCGACCAACATCCGCGCAGAATCACCGTCCAAGACATCGTACAATGTCGGGCTCAGCGCCCCTTCATCAAACAAGAGCGGTTGCGGTAGCGGGCAATGCGCAAGCATGCCACCTTCGACATAGATCGCCTCGTCCTGTTCAAATGTCAGCGTCGTAATTCCAACCCGTTGGCCTGGAATACCGGCTGAAATACCGCGCACCCCTTCCAGCAAACGTGCCGGGATGACCGCGTATGGATCGCCCAGTGCATCAAGAGCAGCTTCGCATTCAACAAGCATACCCTGATCGGGCATTAACCATAACTCCCGCCGGTTAAACAAAGCCCCTTCTGGCACCAGAACCGGTCTGTGGGATTTCGGAACAACCATGTCCTGCATGAACAGCGTTTCACGCTTTATATCTTTGATCTGCTGCATCGCATGATCAAACGTCAACACCTTGTCCCCGATGGACAAAGCCTCGACCGATCGCCAACCCAGATTGGACACCACTTGTGTGCCCGTTAGAAAACCGGACTGGCCGGTTATCAAAATACCTTCGTCCATGACGTCATCCGCCATTTCCGGAACCCTACGGTTCCATTTTTCTTTCCACCCGAACACGCGCCTCTTCCCTTGTTGTGGCAGCAGCAAATCGTGGCTTGCCGGATTAACCATATTGTTCAGGTAGGAAGCCTGATTCGAGAGACCGATTCAGGCCGACAAAAGGGCATGATTGTGGCACTGTTCAGACATTTTCAGACAATACAGGACAAAGTCATAGGATTGGCGCGGCTGGATCAACAAACCTGCCACAATTCAAAAATGATATCCGAACCGCGAAATGTCTTGAGCGCAGGTTTGCCCCAACAGCTCGGCGCTTTGATCGCTGTAATAGCCCCGGTAGTCCAGCTTACGGTCAGATCTGTTTTCGTGCGGTAACTTTAACGGGAACCCAAGATGGTCTTGCAGCGGTATGGCATCCTCTTGGAAATGTTCGATCCGAATGTACAAATCACATTTCTCTGTGCCATCCACAGTTTGCATATAACTGCTCGCAGGTGAGGCGCGAAACGCAGCCAATGTATCAGGGTGTGTTAAAAAAGCCTCAAAATTCAGCATCTTCGAAAGGTAAACGGAAGGATGATCAAAGGTTTGTTTCTGTAGCCAATGATAATAGCTTACCGCCCGGTTCCACGGGTTGCGCACCAACGTAAAGCAAAACTGCACGCGGACATCGTCGATAGACACCAACCCATCTATGTCCGTTAGGGTTGAATGCTTCCACAACCGTCCATGCGTCTTGATCCCTTGCACCCGTTTGCGTCTTTGTTTGGCCTTGGGGGTGTCGCCAATCAGAATGTCATCCTTTTTGGCACGCGCCTCCAGTGCCAAAGACAGAGATGTGCCACCGGTTTTGGGAATATGTACAAAAATATAGCCGCGACCGGTCGAGATAATCATGCCTTAGATTAGCCCGGTTCTGCCTCAAACTGAACCCCTTCGCCGCCGGATCGGATGGCAATGATGCCCCCGGCAAAAACAATCAGGCCAATCCCAAAGATCTGCCACACGCCAAGCGCCTGCCCCAAAGCGACCCAAGCGAAAACAGGGCCGAAAATCATCACTGAATACTCAAACACCGAAACATAGGTGGCGTCGCCCAGTTGGTAGGATTTCACCAGCATGAAAACGGCAATCACGGACCCGAAGGCCTGCAAGATGACCCATGGCAAGGCGGCCTCCATCGGCCAGATCCACCCGCGCGTCACAAAACCGGCCGGACCCGGAACCGTAGACAGTGGAACAACCGCCAGCACAAGCAACCCAACCAACCCGAGCAAACACAAGGACAGCATCATCCCGCCCAGCAAGGCAACTGTACTTTCGCCCTCGCACAAGGCTCGAGTAGCAATTGCCCCCAACGCATAAAAGAACCCGCCCGCGACGGGCAACAAAACCATGGCGTCAAAATCCTGCGGATTAGGCTGCAAAACACACAGAATACCAATAAATCCCAACCCAACCGCCACAATGCGCCAAGGGCCAATCCGGCGTTTCTGACCCAGCGTTGTAATCAGCAAGATAAAGATTGGCGATGTGAACAGACCTGCAAGCGCCTGTGCGATCGGCATCAACGCCAAGGCACTGAAATAGAACAACATCCCCACTGCCAGGGCGAGACTGCGCACAGCAACAGCCCAACCCCGATTGGGCGCTAATTTACCCAAGCCAATCCGAGACATAATCACAATCAGCGGCAACATCATCGCACCCCGCAAAAAGTGGAACTGCCACAGGCCAATCGTTTCAGCCAACCGAACAATATAATTGTCGATGATCCCAATGATTGCCATGGCAGAAATCATGAATAAGGCGGCAGATACAGGAGAGTCTTTTTGGCTGTGTTGCATAGGCCCCTCCCTAGGGGCACGGACCACTGGGCGCTGGTCCGTCTGCGACATCCCCAACGAATTGCGACCCTTGGTATACCAGAAGAGCCTCACGTCATCGTCATTATCGTGCGCTAGGTGTTTGCTGCCCCTACCAAGGCCATGCTAAGCTTTCGAAAAAGCACAGGCACACTCAGCCAGAATGACAGCTCTAAAACAATACGAACGGATCGAGGCAACTGGTCTGTGGCGCCGCTCCCCCGAGGAGCAAAGGCGCGAAGTCGTCATTTCAATTGGCGATGCTACTCTGACGATCTCCGATTTTAATGATCAGGCGCTGACGCATTGGTCTTTGGCCGCGCTGGAACGCCAAAACCCCGGAATTTTTCCTGCTATTTACCATCCGGACGGAGACCCCGGAGAAACGCTTGAGCTGGAACGCTCGGAAACCACGATGATCGAGGCGATTGAGCGGCTTCACCGGGCCATCGAACGCTCCCGCCCGCGCCCCGGTCGGTTACGCTGGATGAGTGTCGCTGGCGTGTTGACTGTGGTGATGGCTGTTTTGCTGCTCTGGCTTCCGGGGGCATTGCAACGCCACGTGGTGTCCGTGGTTCCGGAGATCAAACGGCAGGAAATTGGGCGCGCTGTTCTGGATCGTATCGAACGCGTCGCAGGAACCGTCTGTCACAGCGAAGAGACCCAAGGAGTGTTAAACAAGCTGGCACAGCGCACAGGCGTGCAACAGCTTGCCGTGTTGCCGGGCGGCGTCGCCGACAGCTTGCATTTGCCCGGTGGTATCGTGCTGCTTAACCGCACTTTGATCGAAGACCACGAAGACCCCGCGGTTGCAGCAGGATTTGTATTGGTCGAACGCGCCCGTGCGCAGCATCTCGACCCACTTGCAGAGCTCCTGAACGAAGCCGGGCCTTCTGCCTCTTTCCGGTTGCTCACAACAGGTGTTTTGACCCCGGAAATTCTGGATCACTATGCGGAACGCATTCTTTCCGCCCCCCGCCCCGAGTTGCCCGAGGCCGAGGTGCTGAACATCTTTGCGCAATCCGCCATCCCTACGTCGCCTTATGCCTATGCGCGTGACATTACCGGTGAGGCCGTGATCGGGTTGATCGAGGCTGACCCGATGGCCGGGCGCACGTTAGAACCGGTTTTGTCGGATCGGGACTGGGTATTGCTACAAAACATCTGTGGCGGATAAACAAAAGGCCACCTGTGTCAGGTGGCCTTTTGCTTGCATCAATCTGAAATCGTATTATTTGCCGACCTTGGCGTTGCTATATCCCGCGCTGCGCACCCGAGATAGGGCTGACTGCGTCTGCTGAGAGGATCCGAAAGGGCCGGCCAATACAACGCGATACGCTTTACCATTCCGCTTTACGGTGCCCAATCGCATTGGCAATCCCTGAGCCGCGAGGGACTGTGCCACTTGGCGCGCCTGAGCGTCTGTCTTGAATGTCGCTACGCGCACCCAAGTTGACCGTGTTGCTGTCGGCGCAGGCATAGCCTGCGCTACGGTCGCATTCGGCGCGGAGCGGGTAGAAATCCGAAGCAAGGCTGGCGCTGGTGCCGCGCCCGAGTAGGCGACTGCCCCCTCTGGCAAAGTTACGACCTGCGGCGTTTGTTCGAACGGGACAAGCGTGCGTGGAATGGTGCGTTGCCAAATCTGGTCGGTTTGGGCATCCCCAGCAGCAGTTCTTAGGCCACGGTTCGGATTCAACCGGTCATCTTCGCGCTCAACAGCACGATAGCCATTCGGCGCGATATACGTACCACTCACGACCGAAGGGCTGGCAGTCCGCTCAGCGCGGTTCTGATTTAAACGGTCATCCTTCCAAACTGGACGATAACCTTTGGGAACAGCAACGTTGGTTGTGTTATGACGGTTCTGGTACACGTGACGACGAACAACCCGTGTATTCGGGGTCAGCTGGGCAACCTGTGTCGTCGCGCCGGTTGATGATGCCGCCGGCGCAATCACACCAGAAGATTTCCGCGACCCGCTCCGACCGGGTGTGACCGGAGACTCGGCTTGTGGTCCGCAGCGAACACCCTTTTTGTTGATGAACTGCTGGCTAAAGGACGACGCATTGGAACACCCATTGCTCGCAGGAACCGTACGTGGGGCGATGGCCGTGGTCGGTGCAACTGGGCGTGTGGTTTTTGTGGTCTTTGGCGGAACGGTTGTCACAGTGGTTGCAACCGTTGGAGCCGGCTTTCGCGTTGTTCTTGTTGCGGTAGCCGGACGCGCAGTCGTGGTGCGCGTCGTCGTGGTCGTAGATGGCTTTGGTGTCGACACGGTCGTCGTCGTGGGCTTGGGCTGTGCCTTTGGTTTGGCGGGCGCAGCTGTTGGACCTGACGGATTAGTAATCACTTTAGGGGCTGCAGCTTGTTTGGTCGTCGAACCCGACGACGCTCCGGCCACGGCTGTGGGCTTATACCCGCAGACCTGACGGCGGTCCCGCGCAACGCGTGGAACCCACGTGACATTCCCGTCGATGCCCGCGCGGATGTAGATACATCCGCGGCTGTCAACGTACTGCTTCCCCTTAAAGGAGGCAGGTGGAAATTCCGCAGGCGGCGCGGCTTTACGCAGGGTCTGAGCCTGCAAGGATGTTAACCCGAAGGTTGCACCTATGATGGTAACTGCAATAACTCTTGTAATTCTCATGACTGCCCCCACAAGATATGGAGGTCAGGATGCAGCAATTCTATCCTTGAGTAAAGCGCGCTTTGCCTTTGATTCGCCTTATTTTGTCCCGAACATCCGATCCCCGGCATCGCCAAGCCCCGGCATGATATAACCTTTTGAGTTCAGCTCACGATCGAGTGAGGCCGTAACGATCGGCACATCGGGGTGCGCTTCTTTCATCCGGGCAACGCCTTCGGGGGCCGCCAGCAGGCACAGGAACCGGATATCAACCGCCCCAGCCTCTTTCAGCAGATCAATCGCCGCTGCCGAGCTGTTACCCGTAGCCAACATCGGATCCACGGCAATGACCAAACGGTCTTTTAAGCCTTCGGGGGCCTTGAAGTAGTACTGAACAGGTTTCAGCGTCTCTTCGTCCCGGTACAAGCCAACAAACCCCACACGCGCTGAAGGGACCAGTTCGAGAACCCCATCCAGCATGCCATTGCCTGCCCGCAAAATCGACACAAGCGCCATCTTTTTGCCCGCAAGGATCGGCGCATCCATGTCTTCCATCGGGGTTTCGATGTGGCGGGTGGTCAGTGGCATTTCACGCGTGATTTCATACGCCAACAGCTGGGTGATTTCGCGCAGCAACTGCCGAAACCCAGCGGTCGAGGTGCCTTTGTCCCGCATCAGGGTGAGTTTGTGCTGCACCAGCGGGTGGTCGACGACGGTCAGATGGTCGCTCATGTTGTCTCCAGTTTCTTTTTGACCCGGTCCCGGGTGTTGTCATCACAGAACGCCGCATCAAGCGCAGTTTCGTTCAAAGCGGCAAAATCGTCTTTGTCCCACCCAAATGCCTGCTGCAGCATCTCATACTCGCGCCGCATTGTGGTGTGGAAAAACGGCGGATCGTCCGTAGATACGGTGACCTTCACCCCGGCATCGCGCAAACGCGCAATCGGATGGGACGCAAAATTCGGATACAACCCCAGAACGATGTTGGAACCAGGGCAAACCTCGAGCGTGGTTCCGCGATCGGCCAGTTCGTGCACAAGATCAGGATCTTCTATAGCCCGGACACCGTGGCCAATCCGTTCAACGCCCAAGACCCGCACCGCGTCCCGCACACTGTCTGGGCCCGCAAATTCGCCCGCATGCGTGGTCAGCCGCAGCCCTGCTTCGCGCGCGCAATCAAAACTCCACCCGAAATCGCCTTGTTGTCCGACGCCTTCGTTTCCGCCCATTCCAAACCCAACGATCCAATCTCCCGCCGTCTCTGCTGCACAGAGCGCCGCTGCCTTGGCCTTGTCTGGCCCGAAATGGCGCACACAGGTCACCACACCACGCAGAACAATACCGTGTTTGGCTTCGGCTTCATCCGCGGCGTCCTGAATGGCGGCCAAATAGTCGCGCCACCCATGTAGATCACCACCGCCACAAAAGTCGGGGCTCAGGAACGTTTCTGAATAGACAACGCCATTCGCGGCGCTCTCTTCTAGGATCGCCAGGGTCAGGCGGCGAAACTCCTCGGGTCCGGTCAAGACGGTGCTTGCAGCCTCGTACACAGACAGGAAGTGCGTGAAATCCTTAAAGTCATAGCCGCCGTCTGGGGTGAAAATCCCACTCAGATCGATCTTCTTTTCATGCGCCAACTGGCGAATGAACGCAGGCGGCGCGGCGCCTTCGTGGTGCAGGTGCAATTCGACCTTGGGTAGATCTGCAACCGTCATAGAAAGCTCCTCCCCGGTCCTTGCGCCGGTATGTCTAGATGATGGGCGACGCTGGCGGCAATATCGACAAAATTGACCTGACCAATCGAACCCGTACCCCGCCCTGCAATCAGAACAGGTACTTGTTCGCGGGTGTGATCTGACCCAACCCAACTGGGGTCGTTTCCATGATCAGCCGTCAAAATCAATATGTCATCAGGTTTCAGGTTTTTCAGAACCGAGCCAAGCGCGGTATCGAACCATTCCAACGCGCGTGCATATCCGCTGATATCACGACGGTGCCCAAAAAGGCTGTCAAACTCTACAAAATTGGCAAAGGTCAGGCTGCCATCCTCTGCGTCGCGCACAAGGTCCTGCAGATGCTGCATCAAGGTGGCATCGCTGCCTTTACGCAGATCATCTATCCCCTGCATGGTAAAGATATCGCCAATTTTTCCGATGCCATAAACTTTGCGCCCCGCATCTTGTGCCCAATTGGTCAAGATCGGCGCCGGTGGTGCAATGGCAAAATCCTTGCGATTTGTTGTGCGGCTAAATCCCGTTTCAGGCGTACCAACAAAGGGACGCGCAATAACGCGGCCCACTTTCATCGCATGAAGACGGGGGGCGAGCGCCTTGCACAGCTCCAGCAACCGCGTCAGGCCAAACGTCTCTTCGTGCGCAGCGATCTGAAACACACTGTCGGCAGAGGTGTAACAAATCGGCTTACCACTTTGCATATGTTCTGCTCCGCATTGGTCGATGATGGCCGTTCCAGAGGCGTGGCAATCCCCCAAAATGCCGGACACATCCGCATGCGTTATAACGGCCTGTGTCAACTCAGACGGAAACGCAGGCGTGGTATCCGGGAAATAGTGCCACTCCCATGGGACAGGCACGCCAGCCAGCTCCCAATGCCCCGATGGAGTGTCCTTGCCAAGCGAATGTTCCTGCGCACAGCCCCATAGCCCCGTTGGTTCGGCCTCTAGTCCAGGCGTCGCATCGCCCGAGGCCAACCGCACGGCGGCCCCCAACCCCAAGGCATCAAGATGTGGTACATTTAGCGGGCCTGTACGCCCCTCTTCGGCCAAACCGTTTGCACAGGCCTGCGCAATATGGGCGACGGTGTTCGCCCCCGTATCGGGCGTTTTTCCGTTGAAAAAGGCATGGGCATCTAATGCCCCCCCAATGCCAACGGAATCCATCACCACCAAAAAGGCCCGCGTCATGCCAAGATCCGTTCATGGATAAGAGGCGGCGCGTCGATTGGCTTAGGTCCGATGGTAATCGCCTTACGGATTGCGACGTCCGTCATTTGCGCCGCATCTTCGCGTGCCGCATGGATCACCGCCAACGGCGTTGTCCTATCGACCTTGTCGCCCAATCGAACCATATTCGACAGGCCCACTGCAGGATCAATCACGTCACTTTCCACCTGACGTCCCCCGCCCAAGGCGACCACGGTCAACCCCAGAGCTTCGCCATCGATCGCGGTGACATACCCTGTCTGACGAGCGGGCACCTCTTGGATCACGTTCGCCTCTGGCAAAAAGCGCGGCCAACTGTCGACGAATTGAACTGGGCCACCCACCGCGACAATCATGCGTCCAAACCGATCAGCAGCCCGACCATCGCGAATAATTTCAGCGATCTGCGCCTGACCTTGATCCGCATCTTGCGCCAAACCTGCATCCGCCAGCAAAACGCCACCCAACACGGCTGAAAGCTCTGCCAAGGCGCTTGTCTCGCCGCTGGTCAGGGCACGCATAACCTCGGCAACTTCCAACGCATTGCCGAGCGATCCCGCCAAAGGTTGGTTCATATCCGTAATCACGGCCGAGGTTTTACACCCGGCTGCATTCGCCGTCTCAGTCAAGGCTGTCGCCAGATCGCGCGCCTCGGCAAGGGTTTTCATAAAGGCGCCGCTGCCGACTTTGACATCCAGAACCAAAGCATCCGGACTGGCCGCCATTTTCTTTGACAAAATTGAAGCCGTAATCAAATCAAGGCTTTCAACCGTCGCGGTGACGTCGCGGATCGCATAAAGACGTTTGTCAGCCGGTGCGATTTGCGCCGTCGCCCCCACGATTGCGGCCCCGGTATCCGCCACAATTTGCGCAAGACGGTCCTCGGACACTTGGGTTGTGACGCCGGGAATGGCCTCCATCTTGTCGAGCGTGCCACCGGTATGCCCCAGCCCGCGGCCAGAAATCATCGGCACATATGCGCTGCATTCAGCCAAGGCAGGTGCCAGCACAAGGCTCACGCAATCCCCAACGCCCCCGGTGGAATGCTTGTCGATCACAGGACCGTCCAGATCCCATGTCAACACATCCCCACTGTCGCGCATGGCAAGTGTAAGAGCGGCCCGAGCCGAGGCATCAAGCCCCCCCATGCACACCGCCATAGCAAAAGCCCCGGCCTGTGCATCCGACACGCCGCCGTCTGCCAACCCTTGCGCAAACCAGCGCATTTCATCTGTGTCTGGAACAAATCCGCGCCGCAACTTAGCAATAATAGAACGCGCATCCATGGGCTTAGGATTCATCCATATGCGCAGCCCCAAAGGCACCGGGCAGCAATTCAGAAATGGTCATAGATTTTTCCACACCATCCGTCGTGGCCATGGTTACGACAACATCCCCGCTGCCGAATTCCGCCAATTTTTGGCGACAGCCACCGCAAGGCGGCACCGGATCTGGGCAATCCGCCACCACGAATACCTCCGTCAACTCAACCTCGCCGGATGCAACCATCACGGCAATGGCACCAGCCTCAGCACAGGTTCCTTCGGGATAGGCAACGTTTTCCACATTGCATCCAGAATATACCTTGCCCGAAGCCGACCGGATCGCCGCGCCAACCTGAAAATTGGAATACGGCGCATGGGCGTTTTTACGAACGGCAAGTGCGGCATCTTTTAGGCTCATGGCGATTCCCTTTTTTGATCATCTGGTCAGAATATCCCACCCTACGCGAAACGCACCAAAGAGGTGAAGCCCCCCTTAGGCACGTCGTCGCAGTACGGCGTCATTCCACCGTTGTGTTAAAGGTTCCGGGCAGAGTGACCTCGAGCAATTCGATATCGTCAGAGGGCGCGCTGAGCCGGGTTTTCATGCCGGGTGGTATAACGAACGCATCCCCTTGCTCTAGCGGATAGGGATCGCGCCCTTCCCCTTCGAGAGTGACCGTGCCTTGCATGACAAAGGTAAAGTGAATGTCCGTATCATGAGTGGCCCATTGCGGCTCCCCCTCACCACGGCGCGCCACCTGAACGCCTGCCACACCTTTGGTGTTGGCAGTGATGGTTGTGTCGCGGCAAATGTATCCGGGCAACCGGAATGGAACCCATTCTGCGTCTTTGGCTTGGTTGTAAACGAACCGTTGCCCCTGCCATTCGCGATCTGGCCGCAGGTCTGGCGTGGGCAGCTGCATGTCATGATCAATCTCAGTCACATGCTCAGCTGGGACGCCGATCTCGATCACCTGCACATTATCCGAGGCCTCAAGCACACGATGGCGGATTTCTGGCGGTTGGATAAAACAATCCCCAGCAGTCAGGTGCATCTTTGGGCCTTGATCTTCATACACCACATCAACCCAACCATGGATACAAAAGATCAGTTGAAACCCGACTTTGTGGAAATGCACCATATCGGGAACGGGCCCACCGTCCGGAATGCGGATATGACTGGCGATGATCGACCCACCCAACCGATCTGGCACCAGATCACGATAGTGCATGCCGGCACGGCCGATGATCCACGGCGCTTGATCCTTGAGCCGGCGGACCACAAAAGAGTGCACTGTCTCCGGCATGATCATAGGGGGATTGCGATCTTCGATCTCAACCCGGGTCCCGTTTGGCGCCACAAGACTACGCTGACCATCGGCAAACCCATCTGGGTCGCTCGTCAGTATTCGAATGGTGCCGGGCTGTTCAGGCGCGTCTTTTTCCACCCGCAACCGCAACCCATGACCAGAAAAGACCGCAGTGCTTGGGTCATCCGCAGGATAGATCATGTCCATCCGCATCCCAAGAACCTTGGTGAAAAATGGGATATCATCTCGCAGTTCGCTTGTGGGCAGGCGCATTTCCGCTATCGTATCGGTCATCAACTTCTCCTCTGGCGCGGACATTGGCGTTGAGCGTCTTGTTTTGCAAGAAGCCGCCTGCGACAGTGTTTCCTGAAAACGCCTGTTTCCCCGAGGTCACTTATAGTTTAACGCTAAACTAGTTTTTTCAGGAGCACCCAAACATGTCCGACAAGCAAAACCAACGCCAGGCTGCTCTTGATTACCATGAATTCCCCAAACCCGGGAAACTCGAAATCAAAGCAACCAAGCCGATGGCCAACGGGCGCGATCTTGCCCGGGCCTATTCACCAGGGGTGGCCGAGGCCTGCATTGAGATCAGCAAAGACCCTGAAACAGCCGAGCGTTACACCGCGCGCGGCAATCTGGTTGCGGTCGTGTCAAACGGCACCGCGGTGCTTGGTCTGGGAAATATCGGCGCGCTGGCCTCTAAGCCTGTGATGGAAGGCAAAGCTGTTCTCTTCAAAAAGTTCGCCAACATTGACTGTTTTGATATCGAGGTTGACGAAAAAGACCCCGAAAAGTTGGCTGATATTGTTTGCGCGTTGGGCCCAACTTTCGGCGCCATTAATCTCGAAGACATCAAAGCCCCCGATTGCTTTATTGTCGAAAAGATCTGCCGTGAGCGCATGAATATTCCCGTATTCCATGATGATCAGCACGGCACAGCGATTGTTGTCGGGGCTGCTGCGAAAAATGCGCTGCACGTTGCTGTCAAGAACTTTGAAGACATCAAAATCGTTTCCACAGGTGGCGGCGCAGCAGGCATTGCCTGTCTCAACATGCTTCTTAAAATGGGCGTGAAACGCGAGAACGTTTGGCTGTGCGATATTCATGGCCTCGTTTACGAGGGTCGCACTGAGGATATGAACCCGCATAAGGCCGCCTTTGCTCAAGCTTCGGACAAGCGCACTCTGGATGATGTCATCGATGGGGCCGATCTATTTTTGGGTTTGTCCGGGCCGAATGTTCTGAAACCGGAAATGGTTGCCAAGATGACCAGCCGCCCAATCATCTTTGCACTGGCAAATCCCAATCCAGAGATCTTGCCAGATCTTGCCCGCGAAATCGCCCCCGATGCCATTATCGCGACAGGGCGCAGCGATTTTGCCAATCAGGTGAACAACGTTTTGTGTTTCCCGTTCATTTTTCGCGGTGCGTTGGATGCGGGTGCGACAGAAATCAATGATGCCATGCAACTGGCCTGCATCGATGGCATCGCCGAACTGGCCCGCGCAACAACATCGGCCGAAGCCGCAGCAGCATATCGCGGCGAACAGCTGACCTTTGGCCCTGACTACTTGATCCCCAAACCCTTTGATCCACGGCTGGTCGGGGTGGTTTCGTCTTCGGTTGCCAAAGCCGCCATGGATAGTGGCGTCGCCAGACGACCAATCGAAGATCTGGAACAGTACAAAGAAAAACTGAACCAGACCGTCTTTAAATCCGCCCTGCTCATGCGCCCGGTGTTCGAGGCCGCCTCGGCCGCGTCACGCAGGATCGTATTTTCCGAAGGCGAAGACGAGCGTGTCTTGCGTGCTGCGCAGGCCATTCTGGAAGAAACAACTGAGACGCCAATCCTGATCGGTCGCCCCGAGGTCATCGAAGCACGGTGTGAACGGATCGGCCTAGATATCAGACCTGGTCGCGACTTTCAGATCGTGAACCCGGAAAACGACCCAGATACTATGATTATTGGACTTCGTATCACCAATTGATGCAACGCAATGGGGTCTCTCCAGATACAGCCAAGGCCGTGATGCGGACCAATACCACCGCGATCGGGGCCATCATGGTGCAACGGAATGAGGCCGACAGCTTGATCTGCGGCACGTTTGGGGAATACCGCTGGCACCTGAACTATGTTCAACAAGTTCTAGGGAATGGCGATCTGCGCGCGCATGGTGCGCTCTCGCTCATGATCCTTGAAGATGGGCCATTGTTCATCGCAGATACCCATGTGCATCAATTGCCCTCTCCCGAGGAACTGGCTGAGATTTCGATTGGCGCTGCACGTCACGTGCGCCGATTTGGGCTCGAGCCGAAAATTGCATTCTGTTCACAGTCCCAATTCGGCAATCAGGCCGAAGGATCAGGCAAACGGTTGCGGGCTGCCTTGGACATTCTGGACAGCGCACCGCGTGATTTCATTTACGAGGGGGAAATGAATCTGGATACTGCGCTTGACCCCGATCTGCGGCAGCGCATTTTCCCCAACTCACGCCTGCAAGGGCAAGCCAATGTTCTGATTTTCGCCCACGCCGATGCCGCCAGTGGTGTACGCAACGTTCTAAAGATGAAAGCGGATGGATTGGAAGTTGGCCCAATCCTGATGGGCATGGGCAATCGGGCGCATATCGTGTCACCCTCGATTACAGCACGGGGGCTGCTGAACATGGCTGCCATCGCGGGCACGCCGGTGACCCATTACGGCTAAGCAACCCGCGTTTTGGGAGGGCACGCCCCTCCCTGCGCGTATGACTTAACCGATCACGCGGTGGCCACGACCCTACACGCAGTTGATCAGAACTTGTCGGCGGACCCCATCATCGCTGTACAGCCCTTCGGCAGCGCCAAGCAGGCCAATACACATCATCTTTTTCATTCTAAATCCAAACCCTCCTATCAGCCGACACAACTCGATCAGATCAAGTCCGCTGCTGAAATGTATGGAGGGAAATAGGATGTGAAATTAAACTATCGATATGGACAGCTAACTTAATGAACGTCTTCACCATTTTGGTATGAGCTTTGATTTGGGGCCAGATCTTGGCGTGTCTCCCAAATACGTCGACAATCGTCACCTTACCTACAATCACGCGCTTTGCCGGATAAACTTTGCAAACTTGCCAAGCATTCCCAACCAAGTACTGCAAATATGCCTATTTGCAAAAATTTGCAGCCATTTACGCCCCCATTCTGCAAACTTCTTGCGGTAATCTGACGCGACGTTCTTCTACTGACTTGCCGGAATGAAATTGGATGCCTAACACCTTCTACAAGCCTAACGTGAGGAGGACGCCATGGCATATCAGGACGTGTATCAAAGCTGGAAAAAAGATCCCGAGGCTTTTTGGCTAGAAGCAGCCAAAGGGATCGATTGGGTCGAAGCCCCCACCAAAGCTCTCTTTGATGACAATGCACCTATGTACGAGTGGTTCTCGGACGCAAAGGTCAACACATGCTGGAATGCTGTGGATCGCCACGTTGAAAATGACCGTGGTGAGCAAACCGCGATCATCTATGACAGCCCGATCACCCACACCAAGCGCGAGATCTCTTATTTAGAGCTGCGCAATCGCGTCGCCAACCTTGCCGGAGCTCTACGCGCCAAGGGCATAGAGAAAGGTGACCGCGTCATTATTTACATGCCAATGGTTCCCGAAGCGTTAGAAGCCATGCTGGCCTGTTCTCGTCTGGGTGCCGTACACTCTGTTGTCTTTGGTGGGTTTGCCGCCAACGAACTGGCCGTGCGCATCGACGACTGCAAACCCAAAGCCATCATCGCCGCGTCCTGCGGTCTGGAACCGGGCCGTGTCGTCCATTACAAGCCGCTTTTGGATGGGGCCATTGATCTGGCGGAACACAAACCCGATTTCTGCGTCATCTTTCAGCGTGAACAAGAAGTTGCAGATCTGGTCGAGGGCCGTGATTTCAACTGGCACGGATTCCAATACGGCATCGAGCCAGCGGAATGTGTGCCCGTCAACGGCAATGATCCCGCCTATATTCTGTATACCTCGGGCACCACGGGCGCGCCCAAAGGCGTCATCCGGGCGACGGGCGGCCATTTGGTTGCATTGAATTGGACGATGAAAAACATCTACAATGTGGAAGCCGGCGATGTGTTCTGGGCTGCGTCAGATGTGGGTTGGGTCGTCGGGCACTCCTACATTTGTTACGGCCCACTTATCCACGGCAACACGACAATCGTGTTCGAAGGCAAACCTGTTGGAACGCCGGATGCCGGGACGTTCTGGCGTGTCATTCAGGAACACAATGTCAAAACGTTTTTCACCGCGCCAACCGCATTCCGAGCTGTGAAGCGCGAAGATCCAACAGGCGAGTTCGTCAAGAAATACGACCTGTCCTGCCTTGATCAGGTTTTCCTAGCGGGCGAGCGCGCGGATCCAGACACAATCGTCTGGGCGCAAGATCAACTAAACGTGCCGATCATCGACCACTGGTGGCAAACCGAGCTGGGGTATCCAGCCGTGTGTAACCCCGTCGGGATCGAACTGATGCCCGTTAAACTGGGGTCGCCGTCTGTTCCCCTGCCCGGATACGAGATGAAAATCCTCGATGAAGAGGGCAATGAGCTGCCCCCGGGCGAGCTGGGGGCGATTGTAACCCCGTTGCCGCTGCCCCCGGGTACATTCCCGACGCTGTGGAATGCCGAAGACCGCTTTAAGAAAAGCTATCTGAACACATTCCCCGGTTATTACGAAACCGGGGATGCAGGCATGATTGATGAAGATGGATATCTTTACATCATGGCGCGGACCGATGACGTCATCAACGTTGCCGGACATCGCCTATCCACAGGTGGGATGGAAGAAGTTCTGGCCGGCCATCCCGACGTTGCCGAATGTGCCGTCATTGGCGTTTCAGACGCACTGAAAGGTCAGATGCCTGTTGGTTTCTTGTGCCTCAATTCAGGAGCCAATCGCGACAATGCTGAGGTTGTGTCAGAGGTTGTCAAACTCGTTCGTGAAAAGATCGGACCTGTGGCAGCCTTCAAGCTTGCCGTTGTTGTGGACCGGCTACCCAAAACGCGGTCGGGCAAGATCTTGCGGGGCACCATGGTGTCGATTGCGGATGGCAAATCGTACAAAATGCCGGCCACAATTGACGATCCGGCCATTCTGGATGAAATCACCGACGCGCTGAAGACGCTCGGCTACGCGACCTAAGGCTTAGGCGCCCCCTCAACTGAGAGGGGCGCCAGCTCCCATAGCGCAAAATCTTTCCAGCATTGGCAGGACCGCTTTCAATCCTTGAGAGTGACGTTGGGGCGCGAATAGAGCCCCTTGCCTTCTCTCTCTCCTCGCCTAGGCTGCGAGGTGGGAGATTTTTCATGACGAATACTGATGTTTGGCGTCTAAGCGCCACTGAAACCGTTGCGCGTACAACCACCGGAGAGCTAACCGCCGAAAACGCCGTAGCGGCCGCGTTGGGCCGTATGGATGCGGTCAATCCGGACCTGAACGCGGTGGTGGATTTTTGCACCCAAGACGCCCAGACGCGTGCCCGGGATCTGGACAAAGCCCGCGCCAGCGGTGCCCCAACCGGACCGCTGCATGGCGTGCCTGTCACGATCAAGATCAACGTCGATCAGACCGGCTATGCCAGCAGCAACGGCGTGGTCGCGCTCAAGGATCTGATTGCCCGAGCCGATGCACCCATTGTTGCGCGCCTTCAAGAGGCGGGGGCCGTCATCATCGGGCGTACAAATACGCCAGAGTTTTCATTTCGCGCGGACACCGACAATCCGCTGCACGGGCGCACGCATAACCCTTGGGGTCGACATGTGTCCCCCGGCGGATCATCCGGTGGCGCAGGGTCTGCTATTATGGCCGGGATCGGGGCATTGGCCCACGGCAACGATATCGGCGGGTCCCTCCGGTTTCCGGCGGCGGCCAACGGGGCCGTAACAGTTAAGCCGGGGCTTGGTCGTGTCGCCGCATGGAATCCCAGTCAGACGGCAGAACGCGGCCTGTTGGCGCAATCGATGTCGGTGCAGGGATTGCTCGCCCGGTCGGCCGAAGATCTGCATCTGTCCATGCCCACCATCATTCAGCCGGACGCACGGGATCCCTTTCACGCGCCCCTGCCCTGGCGTGGATCTGATTTAGAGGGGCCAATTAAAGTTGGGTTCACCAAAAACACCTATGAATTCGACCTGCACCCAGAGGTGTCGCGGGCGCTCGATATTGCGCGCGACGCACTTGTCGACGCCGGTTACCAAATCGAAGAGATCAACCCACCACATTTACGTGATTGCGGCATGGATGGCTATCGCGCCCTGATGGGCGAAGTACTTGCGATGATGGGCGAGAGCGTGCGACAGCTCGGGTCCCCCACCATCAACGCGATATTCGACGAATATTTCGAACAGTTCACGCCCTATAAAGACACCGAACTGCTCAACATGATGGCAAAGCGCAGCTTTTACGCCCGGGAATGGTCTGTATTTCAGCAAGAGTACCCATTAGTGCTGTGTCCGTTTTTGCCGCAACCGTTCTTTGTTCCTGACCGCGACACCCAAGGTCCGGCAGGGGTTCGCGAAGTATTGGGATCCGCGTTGTGGTCATATTCGATGAACTTCATGGGGCTGCCAGCCGCTTGTGTTCCAACCCACGTTGCCGAGTTGCCCCAAGGCCCACAGCCGATGAACGTTCAGATTGTTGCACGCCGCTGGCGCGAAGATCTCGCGGTGGATGCCGCAGTCTCAATTGAATCACGCGCGGGTCGAATGTGCGACGCACTTTGGCAACGCATGGCGTAACCGAAACAGGCTGAGGGAGCGGCCTGTTCACTTTAAGAGGGAAGAGAAAAACAATGCAGATAACCTCTGTTCTAAGACGTGCTGTTCAAGTGAACCCAACCGGTACGGCGACCATCTATCAGGGACGCCAGCAAACTTGGACGCAGCTTCTGGATCGGGTGCAACGCCTTGCCGGAGCCCTGCAAACGCTTGGCATGAAGCCCGGGGATCGAGTGGCCTTGCTGTCGCTGAACTCTGATCGCTATATCGAATACTTTTTTGCCACGGTTTGGGGTGGTGGCGCGATGATGCCGATGAACATTCGCTGGGCTCCGGCTGAATGCGCCTATGCTCTAAACGATGCCGGAGCGGAAATTCTGCTGGTGGATGAGGCATTTAAAGACGCCGCAGCCGCAATTCAGCCCGACGTCGCGGGCTTGAAAACCGTTATCTACTGTGGAGACAGTGAAGTCCCAGAGGGGATGCATGGGTATGAGCAAATCCTAGCCGCAGCGGACCCTGCAGAGGATGCCGGGCGCGCGGACGACGATCTGGCCGGGATCTTTTATACAGGTGGCACCACCGGGTTCCCCAAGGGTGTGATGCTCTCGCATACCAATTTCTACGTCAGCGGAATTTCCAACGCACAGGAAATCAAACTGGTAGATGGTACTGTTTACCTGCATGCCGCACCGATGTTCCATATTGCGGATCTGTTGTTCTTTATGGCGGTCACATTTGTTGCTGGCACACATAGTGTCATTCCCATGTTCACGCCTGCTGCAACTCTTGAGGCGATCGAAACCACACGACCGTCGCACGTCTTGCTGGTTCCAGTAATGCTGCAAATGGTGCTTGCCGATCCAAAGCTAAACGAAACTGACATCTCGTCACTTGAACTCATTGCGTATGGCGCCTCTCCCATCACCGAGGCCACGCTTGCTCAAGCCTTTGAACGTTTCCCCAAAGCTGCATTCCTACAGGCCTTTGGCCAAACCGAACTCAGCCCCGTCGCAACAATTCTGGACACCAAATACCACACACTCGACGGGCCGCATGCTGGTCGATTACGGTCTGCTGGCCGTGCAACACGTGTGTGCGAGATTTGTATCCTTGACGATACCGGAACCCAAGTTCCACAGGGCGATATCGGACAGATCGCAGTCAAAGGCCCTATCACCATGCTGGGATACTGGAACAAACCAGACGTGACTGACGAAACCATTGTGAATGGCTGGGTGATGACCGGAGACGCCGGATATATGGACGAAGAAGGTTTCGTCTATCTGATGGACCGGGTCAAAGACATGGTCGTATCAGGTGGTGAAAACGTCTATTCTGCCGAAGTCGAAAATGCACTTGGCCAGCACCCAGCCGTTGCAACAAGCGCGGTTATTGGCATTCCGTCTGAGCAGTGGGGCGAATCTGTACATGCGATTGTCATCCTGAACGAAGGCATGTCCATCACGCCCGAAGATTTGATGGCCCACAGCCATACTTTGATTGCTGGCTACAAATGCCCGCGCAGCGTTGAGTTCCGCACAGAGCCCTTCCCATTGTCCGGGGCAAACAAAGTCCTAAAAACGGAACTGCGCAAACCCTTCTGGAAAGATCAGGATCGTCAGATTTCCTAACCCCTAAATGAAATAGATCCCGGGATGCGAGCATTTGACTGCAAGCACCCCGGGATCGAGCCGGAACCAATAAAACCAACATCTAATGTTACAGACGCCAAGATGGGCGCGACGCCTACATATGCAAAACATGCAAAACTCACCTAATACGGCTCCCCGGGACGGCCACTCACCTCCGCGCCGGGCTTTGATGTCAGTAACTTAGGTATACCCGGGTGAATCAGTGGTGACTGTGACCTGCTTCACAAACGATGAAATTTTCCGCAGAATTCATCGGAATGGTTAGGTAAATTGCTCTGATATCAGACGCTCTTCGAGCCCATGCCCCGGATCGAACAGAATGTTGTGACCAATCGCGGGTTCGGACCGAATCTCAACCCAATCGATATCTGTGATCGAGATTGAATCCGCATCTGCCATCACCGGGCGCTTGTCTGGGTCTACCACGTCAAAACGCACCTGTGCCGTTTTTGGCAACAAGGCCCCCCGCCACCGACGTGGGCGGAACGCTGCAATCGCGGTCAGCGCCAAAACATCTGACCCAATCGGCAAGATCGGCCCATGTGCGGAATAGTTATACGCCGTAGAGCCAGCAGGTGTTGCGACCAGTGCCCCGTCACAGACCAGTTCTGCCAAGCGTACCCGTCCATCAACCGAGATTCGCAATTTGGCCGCCTGCGGTCCCGCGCGCAGCAATGACACCTCGTTTATCGCCAAAGCTTCGTGCATCTGACCGGATTGATCCATCGCCCGCATTGACAGCGGATTGATGACTTCTTCTTCTGCCTCGGACAGACGGTCTATGAGATCGGTTTCGTTGTATTCATTCATCAGAAAACCAATTGTCCCCCGGTTCATTCCATAAACCGGAGCCGGAAGGTGCTGTGTATTGTGCAACGTGCGGAGCATGAATCCGTCACCGCCAAGCGCCACAATAACATCCGCATTGCCGGGCGCTGCATTGCCGTATCGTCCGATCAAAGTCGCACGCGCGGTCTGTGCAACCGGGGCCTCGCTGGCAAGAAAGGCGATTCTTTTGGTCATAGCTGGAGGTTTCCGGTGTTGCGCATTCGGTTCCGAAACAATCATACCTTTCCCCAAGAGGCCAGCCTTGACGCCGCAGCGAGCCAATTCGTCGCTTTCCGGTCTTCCTGACCCATACCGTTTCCGATAGGAAACCGTCAAATCAACTCAGCTATTCGGAGCTCCCCATGACTGCGTCCAACACCGATACCGGCTTTTTCACCGAGTCCCTTTCTTCGCGCGATCCCGAACTGTTCGGATCGATCACATCAGAACTTGGCCGTCAACGCGACGAGATCGAACTGATCGCATCCGAGAACATCGTTTCCGCAGCAGTGATGGAAGCACAGGGGTCGGTTCTGACCAACAAATACGCCGAAGGTTACCCAGGGCGCCGTTACTATGGTGGCTGTCAGTTTGTGGATGTTGCCGAAAACCTGGCCATTGATCGCGCCAAGCAGTTGTTCAACTGCGAATTCGCCAACGTGCAACCCAACTCCGGATCGCAGGCCAACCAAGGTGTGTTCCAAGCGCTGCTGCAGCCAGGCGACACCATTTTGGGCATGTCGCTGGATGCCGGTGGCCATCTGACACACGGTGCCAAACCCAACCAGTCGGGCAAATGGTTCAACGCGGTTCAGTACGGCGTGCGCAAAGAAGACAACATGCTGGACTATGATCAGGTCGAAGCTCTGGCCAAAGAACACCAGCCCAAAATGATCATCGCTGGTGGTTCTGCTATCCCGCGTCAGATCGACTTTGCCCGCATGCGCGAGATTGCCGACATGGTTGGTGCCTATCTGCACGTCGACATGGCGCACTTTGCCGGTCTGGTCGCCGCCGGAGAGCACCCTTCGCCGTTCCCACACGCCCACGTTGCCACCACTACCACACACAAAACATTGCGTGGTCCACGTGGCGGCATGATCGTGACCAATGACGAAGCGATTGCTAAGAAAGTAAACTCGGCAATCTTCCCCGGCATTCAGGGTGGTCCGTTGATGCACGTGATCGCAGGTAAAGCCGTCGCATTTGGCGAGGCGCTGCGCCCCGAGTTCAAATCCTACATCAAAAACGTCATCAACAACGCGCAGGCGCTGTCGGACCAACTGATCAAGGGTGGCTTGGACACTGTTACCCACGGCACTGACACACATGTTGTATTGGTCGATTTGCGCCCCAAAGGCGTGACAGGCAACATCGTCGACAAAGCACTGGGCCGCGCGCACATCACCTGCAACAAAAATGGCGTTCCATTTGACCCTGAAAAGCCAACCGTGACATCGGGCATCCGCTTGGGATCCCCTGCAGGCACCACCCGTGGGTTTGGTGAGGCTGAATTCCGTCAAATCGCGGATTGGATCATCGAAGTGGTTGATGGTTTGGCTGCAAATGGCGCAGACGGCAACGCGGCCGTAGAGGAAAAAGTAAAGTCTGAAGTCGCAGAACTCTGCGCGCGCTTCCCGCTGTACCCAAACCTCTAAGATAATTCAGGCTGGTCGCACGCGCGGCCAACTCTGCATGGGCGGCATCCTTTGGGGGCCGTCCATTTTTTATGCCCGCGTTTCCGGCTCACCTCTGACCCCCGCGGTAAGGTTTCGAAAACCTGCAAGCATTGCCTCAGATGAGGTCGCGCCACCAGAGGAACAAAACCAAAAGCACGATTGCGATCAAAATGTTGAAGGCAAGACCGCCCAACATGCCAAGCCACCAGCCCTTGCGCCGATCTGCCAAATCGATTGAGTTGAGATACGCAGTCACTTCGTGTGTTGCAGACCCCAGCCCAGCCAGATCCAGCGTCAGGCGCAGCTTTGGGTGATGGGTCAAAGATTCAACCTTGGCCAGAGACATTGCTTGTTTGTGGATGCGTCTTGGCAGGCGATGTTTTGCCTTACGCAGAGCGTTGGACAAAGATTTACCACGCACCCCCAGTTTTTGATGCAACAGGGTGCTGATCTGAGCGATCTGATCTTGGGCTGACATAGTCTCTGACACGGGCGGACCTCCTAGCGAGCACCCTACTTTAGACGCTTCGCAGGCTCAATGGGGCTAGTCGTCAGAGGCCCAGCCGGGTATCACCACAGCTATGCTGACTTCTATTTCCCACGGAACCGCCACCGATCGCCCGCCCCTTATTATTGCACATGGGCTTTATGGCTCTGCTCGCAATTGGGGTGTGATTGCAAAACGCCTGTCAGACACCAGACAAGTGATTGCCATCGACATGCGAAATCATGGCAACAGCCCGTGGACCGCCGTGCACGGCTACCCCTCAATGGCCGATGATCTGGCAGAAGTCATAAGTGAGCATGGCGGAATTGCAGATGTCGTCGGACATTCGATGGGCGGCAAAGCTTCGATGGTTTTGGCGCTGCAGCACCCCCAACTGGTGCGCAAACTGACCGTCGCGGATATCGCGCCGGTTTCCTATGGACACAGTCAGATCCAATTTATCAAAGCGATGCAATCCATCGATCTGAGCCAGATCGAACGCCGGTCCGATGTCGAAGCCCTGTTAGCGGAACAGGGCGTCGAAAAAGCCCTGCAAAGCTTTTTCACACAATCTCTGGATATTCCTGGAAAGAAATGGCGTCTCAACCTTGAGCTGCTCGGTGCGGAAATGCCCAAAATCATGAGCTTTCCTGACCTGTCCACCCAATGGGCGGGGCCGACCTTGTTCCTGTCAGGGGGCGCATCCGATTATGTGCTGCCTGAACATCGCGATACCATCCGCAGATATTTCCCCAAGGCCAAATTTGCCAAAATCCCAGGTGCAGGCCATTGGCTGCATGCAGAAAAGCCGCGCGAATTCGAAGCCGCCACCCGCGCGTTTCTGGATGCCTAAGACTTAGCCTGCCGGATCATTATATAGCTTTTTGGCCAGCACCCACGAAATGGGTGCGCCAGCCACAAACCCGATCGCAGCGGACAACAAGATCGCGTTCACCGACACATACCCTGCCGCCAGAACGATAATCACCCCAGTACCCGCCAGCGCGGTTGAAATCAAAGTAAAAAGAATCGAAGCGAGGCGTACCATTTCGGCATTCTCCTGTTGAATGTGTTGAGGGTGTCCTACCTCCCCCAATCCTGCCTCGCTTTGATCTCGATCAGCTGGTTTTCTACATTCCGGAATCTGCAGGTTCGATCACTGGCGCACCCGCCTTTTTCCAATCCTCGAACCCACCAAGATTAAATACCTCTTGGAACCCCATATCCTTCAACAACTTGCCAGCCAAAGCCGCCCGACCGCCCGAGGCGCAATGGAGTATGATAACCCGATCAGGGCGCAGTTCCGGATCGTGAAACGGTGTATTTTTGTCGGCGCGGAACTCCAACATCCCGCGGGGGATATGGTGCGAGCCTACGGCCCGGCCGCTCTGTTCAAGCTCTAAGGTGTCACGCACATCCAACAACAAAGCGCCCTGTGCCATCATGTCCTGCGCTTTAGCGCTATCGATACGTGCTACAGCCGCGTTAGCAGCCTCCATCATAGATTGTACTGTAAGTGCCACTGGCTGTTCCTCTCAACAAGTCGTGCGAGATTAATATGCAAAGAGCTGCAAGTGTAGCAACAGTTTCTTTGAAAATGCTAAGGCAAATAGGACTTGAGGAGTTTTAGGATTTACTGCACCCAAAGGAATTATCTCCTCCCGTTTCGATGCCCCCCCACCATCAACCACTGCTTTGCGCAGAGCTTTCTCTTATGGAAAAGCGGGCAAAATCCGTAACCCCTACAAAGAGCATCTGGCAAAGCTGACTAAGAGCTACATTATCTACAATGCCTTAAGAAAGAGAGTGGTGCGGGCGGTGCGCACCTCGCCCTTGTATCAGGCGGTTGCCACACGTCGAAAAACATTTAATTATGCCAATGATTTAAAGCCCCGGTTGTCGCTGATCGTCGCTAACGACAGCACCTAAGTGCAGCCCAATTGTGGGGCAGAATGTGGGGCAGAAACGTGGCACATGGAAAGAACAAACTGACTGCGGTACAGATCCGAAAGTCAGACCCCGGCGTCTTACAGGACGGCGGCGGCTTATCTCTGCGCAAAACGGAAACCGGGGGCCGATGGAATTATCGATACTCGCTTGCTGGTAAACGCCGGGACATGGGCCTAGGCTCACTTGATGACGTCACCCTAGCAGAAGCGCGCCAAATACGTGACAAGTGGTCCACTGTGCTGCTGGACGGGAAAGATCCTGTATCAGAGCGCAGCCGCGTAAAGGAGGCCGAGAAGGCCGAAATGGGACGCCACGACCCTACGCTGGCCGACATGGTTGATGTAGTTTTTGAAGCAAAGAAAGACGGGTTGCGGGGCAATGGAGTAAATGGGCGGTGGCGATCTCCCATCGATCTGCACGTCTTGCCAAAAATCGGCCACATGCCAATTTCAACGATCCACCAAACAGACATACAAAAAGCACTCGCACCCATCTGGCGAAAGAAGCACCCAACGGCCACGAAAGCCATCCAAAGACTTGAAATCATATTCCGGCAGGCACGGCTTTCCGGTCTAGAGGTTGACCCCTTTACCGTTGAGGCCGCAAAGCACATGCTTGGAGAAGTCAGGCACGTTGTCGAGCCAATCACAGCCACGCCTTGGCAGAACATCCCCGAGCTTTACCAGAACCTAGAAGGGAATGCCCCATCACGCCTACCCCCAAACGTCGAACGCCTGATAACGCGCGCGCCGTGTTGCATCGTCACTGATTGCCCAGCCTCAGTCGGAGGCACACCGCCAAACGAGCCGGAAATCGCTCACCCCGACTGCACCGCACTGGCGACACTTTGCCCGCCTGACCACATCCCCAACCGTCTCAGGGGGATTGGGCAAGCGGACATGACCAACCGACACCTCGGGCGGAGACCGGACCTTCGCTGCTGGTGCGAGATGAGATTGCGTCAACGGCGAGAGCGGACAATCAATAGACGCGGATCGGGTGATCGTCCTGCGCTGCGAAAGGCAGATGTGAGCCAGCCCCCGCCGGGTCCGAGCGCAGCACTCGACGTTTTCCAAGAACCACCACAGTAGGTTCCCCGCTAAAGATGTGTTGCGTCATGTGTTTGAAACGGTGGCCAGCAAAGCATGGAGACCAGATTGGTGAGCGGTCAGCCGCACGGCCATGGCCATCCGGGGGCCACAGCGCCGCGTGAGGAAGGTGAGAATCTCCTCCAAAGGGTTCGACGAACACTCGATGTCAGCTTGCGGGTACAGCGAAGACAGTTATGAAACCGAGTACCGCGGCAAGGGCTGCCATCGTGACCTTTTGACGGGTCGACTTGCTCACGCTGATCGCGACAAGGCACTGCAACATGTAGTAAAAGGCAAAAGCGCGCGACGCCAATGCGACGATCTCGATAGTGCTAGCCGACCAGCTGAGCGCGATGGCACCGCCTCCGACCAGAATGCAGCCCCATTTGGCCTTCAGATGTCCATGCGTGGTTTCCTGCATATTCCCCGTTGCCGCAAGGGTGTCCGCAACCGCTGCAGAGAACTGGCTCAATGCGGCGGCGGCAATGAGCGGCAACGCGAGGCCGGCTGCAGCAACGCCGACCAGTGCGATCAGGCTGTTGTCGTCATACTTGCCATTCAGCGTGTGCACCACAGGCAGTGCGACAGCGACAAATGCAAGGTAAACGGCTGTTGAGATGATCTGCGACCACCGCGAGGCACGCACCCGCAGGTCGGCGTCGTAGGAGTCCGCGAGGTAGCGCGGTGTCTCGAAGCCTTGAACGACGATAAGCGTCCCCGCGACGATGGTGAGGATCTCCCAAGGCGTGTGATCTAATGCCGTAAACCACGTCAATCCTTCGACGGACTGCCATGCCGACCAGTCATACCAGGCGAAACCGACCAGAAGCAGTGCTATGATGGCAAGCGTGGTGTAGAGACCCCACTGCTCCAATGCTCCAAGAACCTTAAGGCCCTTTGTGATCCCGATAGCCGTGATGATCGCAATAATCGCTGTGGTCAGAAGGTTCTCGTTTAGTGCCGTATCCGCGTGGAAACCGCCGAGTACAAAGGCAGACAGGATATGCAGGTAGAGACAAACCGAAATTATGTAAGCCAGCACAAGCGCATAATCTGATGCGCGCTCGAAGGACAGCGTTGCATCGCCCGGTGTCCCCGCAAGCACGGGTTCGGCATGCTTGATGTTGAACCGGATCACGCTTCCCACTGCATAGGCGAGTGCGCAGACGGCGGCCATGGCAAGCACAGAGTAAGTCCCCGTCGCTCCGGCGAGAATTGGAACGATAATCAGGAATCCACTCCCAAAAATGGAAGAAAGTGGTGTGCTTGTGGCGGCAATAATCGGTTTCATGTTTCGGTATTCCTTTCCCTGCTCAAATCCTTGCTGACGAATCACGATCAGTATAACGCGCTGATCTGTTTGGAGTTCGACGCAGTTTTCGAAGGCCTGCGTTCCCTCACCATCAGTCTTCACTGGAGCGCGGCGGGCGCTGGCGGTTGAGGGTTGCTTCACGCATCGCGTTCACCGGTCACTACCAGAACTGACGCGGTCGTCCCAACGCAAAGTCCGACCTCATCCGCACCCTTGTTGAGCGTGATGCGGACTGGGACTCGTTGGGCAAACCGGCACTGGTGCAATCGCAGCGAATTCACCCTTAGTCCCGCACACTGTAAGTTCAGTTGGCTGCGTATTTTGCAGATGCAGCGAACGGCAGGTTCGACGGGCCGCATCGCAGCGTACAAAATGTCGGCGAGCGGCAGCTTTGGGCCGTTCGCAGGACTTTGGAAGGGTCGCAATCTGCGCATAGTTGCCGTCCCCTGGCCTCGGAGATTTCAGCGCCGGCGATTGAGTACCCGAACAAGGTTGCAATTGCGGGCACAAGGGCAATCACCGCGCCCCAGATCGTTTTTGACGCCAGAAAGCTTTTCACATCGTTCATTGGTTTTCCTTTCGTGGAAATTTGGACCGTTGGTTCTGGGTCCGTGGGTTGAGGATTTGAGGGGAGAGGTTCCAGCGCTTTGCCGGGTGTCACTGCGACGGGGGATGGAATGGCCCCAGCATCGCGCGCCAATCGCACAGCGCGATCAATCACACCAATGTCGCGGATCTGGACGCCCGGTTGATCACCCATGACGCGACGGGTCCAGCCAACTGTACAGCGACCCCCACTACACAAACGCCGCACGGAATCGGACACAATAGCGAACAACAGACTGAAAAAATTCAACCTTTGGGCCTTCGCGCAAAATGGCTTCACTTCGCAAACCAAAGAGAACTGCGCCGTTTGGCAAAGCTGCACGGGCGGATCAACCGCCGCCAGCGCAGCTTGGATGACCTAGTGGCCGAACGCCAAAAGATCATGAACCGATGCATCCGCCGAATGCGGCGAAGTAGCGGAAAAAACTGACGATGAGACACGCCCAATGCATGATCCATCCTTACACGGCAACGGCTACACGTGCCCCGCATGCGCGTTGCAGCGTGAAACTGACTTGGAACGCACCACGTTCGGGTCTCTCAAAATCGACTGCAACTATTGCAATGGAACGGGCCGGGTCGCGAAATCCATCACCCAGATCTACGCCGAAAGCGTGGCAGGGGCACGACAACGCTATTGGAAACTTTGAACCAAAAACCCGAACCCCGCGCTGTCCTCCCGGCGCGGCGCAGGCGGGACCACACCACTCCTCACGGCCCCGCCTGCAAAAGACACCCACCTCATGACCGAACAAAGGAAAGCCGCATGACCGACCGCGCAGAGATAATGGTGAACCTATGGGAAACCGCCTTGGACACGGAAAGCTCCCCCGACGAAGCGATCCTACTTTTGTGCGACGTGATTGCCGCTGGCTGCAATGAAATCGACGCAAACCCCAACGGCGCTTTCGACCGCATACGGGAAAGCTTCGACACCCTCCACATAACGAAACATCTGGGCAAGCCACAGTAAAGGGGAAGCGTGATGACTAACAAACCGCTGTATGTGCCAATCAAGCAATGCAAAGACTATTTTTCCCTTTCGCGTGATACGATCTACCGAGCAGCTGCGCGCGGGGAAATAACGATTCATAAAGTGGGCTGTCGCTCGCTCTTGAAGGTCTCGGAAATCGAATCGTGGATTGAAAATACAGCCTAAGTTTCAAATCACCTGTGGGGCAGAGTGTGGGGCGCAAACTTAATGCGAGACTATTTATTAAATAAAATCAACGCATTAAATGGGAAATATGGTGCGGGCGGTGGGACTCGAACCCACACGGCCATACGGCCTCCAGATTTTAAGTCTGGTATGTCTACCATTCCATCACGCCCGCAACCTGATGGTGTCCCACCCCTCTAAACCGGGAACAGAAGGAGCTCAACGGTAGAACTGTGCTTTGCGAGATTTTTTGCCCGATAGGTAACGTATCTGTCCGGTTAAATATCTTCGCCTGCAGGAGCCAAGCGTCCGCCCGCGTCAATCAAACTGCGTTCTGGCAACCACGGGTTTAGCGCAAGCGCATCGATCAAAGCATCTCTTGCCTCTTGAGTTCGCCCCAACCCCATCAAAGACAATGCTCGACCACTTAGTGCTGCAATGTGCTTTGGTGACAGTACAATAGCACGATCCAGATCCGTTAGCGCTGCTTCAAAATCGTGCCGCAGAAAATGGACAAAGGCCCGCTGATTATATCCTTCGGCATAGTCTGGGCAGTACTGGACCAACCGGTTAAAGTCTTGCAGAGCGCCGGTCAGGTTCCAAGACGACCGCTTGCTCATGCCCTGATCCAGAATTGTCTGCGCTTGCTCGTTCGGTGCGTCCGCCCATAGCCCCCACATTTGCCCGGAAATGTCTCTGGCAGCGCCTTCTGTTTCCGCATCCTGAATATCTTGGATCAGCAGATCCAATCCGTTGGAATGATCCGGTGCCGCAGGGCACGATGATGCAGATGCGCTTTGGGCCAACACTGCAAACAGGCAAAGAGTAACCAGCAGGTGTTTCATACCCATAGTTTGGCGCATTTCGACACTAGGTCAATTCACGTTTTCGAAATCCAGCGTGGCGGCATTCCAGTATGTTTTCTTGTTCAGTCACCCACCAATGGTGGAATAGTGGCTGCAGAGTTGTCGCCGCTAATACCCAAGCTGTTGGTTCATGTGCTTCTGAATTGGAACCAACCTTGACGGCGTCCGAATTTCAGCACAGCGTCGCGCTATGTTTCCAATTCGCGATCACAACCCCTCAGGGCGCCCTCCGTATGTGGTTTATTTCCTGCTCGCAGCGAATATTCTCATTTTCCTGATGTACGTCGGCGAGATGAGCAACCCTGCAAGCATCAATCAGTTTTTTCACGAATGGGCGATCCTTCCGGCACGCATTACCGATGGCGCGCGCTATGATACGTTGGTGACATCGATGTTCCTGCACGGCGGGTGGATGCATCTGGCGGGGAACATGCTGTTCCTCTGGATCTTTGGCGACAACCTAGAAGATGAAATGGGGCACATTCCGTTTCTCATTTTCTACGTGGTCTCTGGCATTGGAGCCGGCCTTATTCATGTCATTTCAGCCCCTTACTCGGGCGTTCCAACCGTTGGCGCATCCGGGGCTATTGCCGGTGTGATGGGGGGGTATCTATTACTGTATCCAAAAGCCAAGGTAGATGTCCTGCTGATTTTGATCATCTACTTCCGGATATTCACCGTGCCCGCCTTTGTTATGCTTGGGATTTGGCTAGGGTTTCAATTCATTGGCAGTCTTGGTTCAGGTCCCGATCAAGGCGGCGTCGCCTATTGGGCCCATACCGGCGGCTTTGCTATCGGGCTCGTTTTCTGTGTGCCGCTTTGGCTGAAACGTGGTGGGGTCAAATTTTGGAACCAAACCAAAGGCCACCCTCCTCACCCCGAAAAAGAATACCGTTATTCTGCCTCTCGCATCCCAAAGGTTATGAAGAAATGACGCAGTTGAACGCCTCATGCCATTGTGGCGCTGTCCAACTGACTGCTGAATTTCCCACTGGCCTGTCCTCGGCTGCACGATGTGATTGCTCGTTCTGCAAGCGTAGGGGGGCGGCTGCGGTGACGGCGATTGCGGCCTCCCTCAAGATCCGGAAAGGGGCCAAGAACCTGAGCCTCTACACATGGGGAACGCACGCAGCCAAACATTATTTCTGCAAAACCTGTGGCATCTACACGCATCACCAACGCCGATCGGACCCAAAAGAGTGCGGCGTGAATCTAGGCTGCATTGAAGGGGCTCATCCCCGCACACACGGCGACATACCTTGGAACGATGGGATCAACCACCCGGCTGACAGAACGTAAAAAAGGGGCGCCAAACGCCCCTTTTCATCTATCGCCCTCTTTGTCCGAAGGCTTTTGATCAGGTGTCAAACTTTAGCCGCGAATAACCTTGGCAAACGCGTCGAAAATAGGCTCGTTGCCGCAGATGACATTGCCGTCAGACAGAATGTGCTCTTCTGGGTCAATGGATTGCACAAATCCGCCGGCTTCTTTCACCAAAATGATGCCCGCAGCGATATCCCAAGAGTTCAGGCGGCGTTCCCAAAACCCTTCGTAGCGACCTGTGGCGACATAGGCCATGTCCAATGCGGCAGAGCCCCAGCGACGGACACCTGCACAAGCGGGCATCAGGCGCGCCAGATCCTGCAAGGTCAACGGCAGGTCAGAACGCCCAGCAAAAGGAATACCTGTCGCGAAAATGGATTCGATCATGCGATGACGGCCTGAAACCCGGATACGAGTCTCGTTCATCCATGCACCTGCACCTTTTTCAGCAAAATACATTTCGTCTTTGGCGGCGTCAAAAATCACGCCTGCAACGATCTGACCTTTGTGTTCCAAAGCAATGGAAACGGCCCAATGTGGCAAGCCGTGCAAAAAGTTAGTGGTTCCATCCAACGGATCTACGATCCAACGGCGTGTCGGGTCTTCGCCCGGCAGTTCACCGCCCTCTTCAGCCAACCAGCCATAGGTTGGTCGCGCGCCCAACAATTCGTCTTTTAGAATCTTTTCGGCAGCGATATCCGCCTTGGAAACGAAGTCTCCGGCGCCTTTCATCGACACCTGAAGGTTTTCAACTTCGCGAAAGTCCTTCACCAAAGACCGCCCCGCTTTGCGCGCGGCTTTGATCATGATGTTGAGATTTGCACTGCCAATCATTGAATGGGCTCCTGTTCGGTCAGATCGCGCGTATACTTGTCACAAGGCCACTTGCCAAGGGGCTGGATTCGCATAGCTGCCCCCATACTTTCGATTATCGCGGCGTAACAAGGGCGCAGAGCTTGCCAAGGTTCATAAGACAGATACCGTGAGCGTTAAAGAAGAGGAGAAGTTGCATGTCAGATCAGATGTTCCGAGTCGCACTTGCCAGTCGCCCATCGGGCGCCCCCGAAGCCGCAAATTTCAGCTACGAATCTGCCCCAATCCCGGCTCCCGGTGAGGGTGAGGTTCTGGTCCGCGTCCACTTTATGTCGCTCGACCCTTATATGCGGGGTCGGATGGATGACGCCAAATCTTATGCGGATCCCGTCCCCCTTGGCGGCACCATGGAGGCCGGTGGCGTCGGTGAAGTGATCGCGTCAAACAGCCCCGCTTTCAAACCCGGCGATTTCGCATTTGGAATGTTTGGCTGGGCGACGCATGGCGTTCAACCCGCGAATATGTTGCGCAAACTTGACCCAACCCAAGGCCCTATCACCGCGGCGTTGGGGGTTATGGGAATGCCTGGCTTTACCGGCTGGCATGGTCTGACAGAATACGGCAAGCCGAAAGCGGGCGAAACGCTTGTGGTGGCGGCGGCGACGGGGCCGGTTGGATCCATGGTTGGGCAGGTCGCCAAATTGGCAGGGTTGCGCACAGTCGGGATTGCTGGGGGTGCAGACAAGTGCAAGCTGGCAACGCAGGTCTTTGGCTTTGATTCCTGCCTTGATCATCGGGCATATGAAACGGCGGCGGATTTACAGCAGGATCTGAACATTGCCTGCCCCGATGGCATCGACATCTATTTCGAAAATGTTGGTGGAAAAGTGCTGGAAGCTGTCATTCCGCTTATGAATACCAATGGCCGCATCCCAATTTGCGGCATGATCAGTTGGTACAATGCTGGCGGTTTAGGCGCTGGTGCAACGTCTCAAGGACTTAGCGCGCCCGCGATTTGGCGCTCCATTCTGGTCAAGTTCCTGTCGGTGAAGGGGTTCATCATATCAAACCACTTTGACAGATACCCACAATTCCTATCCGAAGTTGGCCCTAAGGTGGCAAACGGAGAGATCCGTTTTCTCGAAGACATCGCCGATGGGCTAGAAAACGCCCCACATGCTTTCATGTCGATGCTACAGGGCGGCAATACGGGTAAACAGATCGTAAAAGTGATCTAACCTTCACTCCAAGCGCAACCGCGCAGGGGGCAAGCCGGGGGCAACTTTGCTGCCCCCGGCTTGCCCCCTGCGCCACCGCACTATTGCGACTGGAGCTTTCGAGCCTCTACCCGTGCCAGTTTTACCAGTTCCTGAACGAACGGTTTCTCAAGATCTTCAGACCGCACCGCCGCATACAAGCGTCGTGTAATACCGTTCTCAGTCAAAGGCCGAGTTACATAATCAGAACTGTATTTCACTTCACGTACCACCCAATCCGGCAACACTGAGATCCCTCGGTTTGATGCGACCAACAATAAGATTACAGCTGTCAGTTCTACCTGCCGAATACTTGCGGGTTCGATCTTAGCCGGAATCAAAAGTTGAGAAAATACGTCCAAACGCGTTCTCTCGACTGGGTAGGTGATCAAGGTTTGCCCCCTAAAATCCTCAGCCTCGATATACGGCTTTGTTGCCAATGGGTGCGTCGCAGCCGCTACAAAAACCGCGTTATAATCAAACAACTCAACAAACTCGACGCCCGGCAGTTCTTCTGGATCAGAAGAAACCACCAAATCGACTTCTTCTTTCTGTAACGCAGGCAAAGCATCAAACGCCAAACCGGGCTTAATATCGACATCAACATCCGGCCAAGACTTACGAAACCCTTCCAGCACAGGAAACAGCCATTCGAAACAGGCGTGGCACTCAATCGCGATATGCATGCGCCCGGTTTTACCATCGCGCAAAGCACTAAATTCTTCTTGCATGGCTTCGATCTGCGGCAGGATCTGATTGGCCAACCTTAGCAATCGAAACCCTGCAGCCGACAATTTCATAGGCTTGGACCGCCGTACAAAAAGTTCGATTCCCGCCTGATCCTCCAACCCCTTAATTTGGTGACTCAAAGCAGATTGCGTGATGTTCAATTGGTCAGCCGCCCGCGCAAGTCCCCCACAGTCATGAATAGACTTGATGGTGCGGAGATGGCGAAATTCGATATGCATTTACAGTTCAGCTCATATTGTTCTTGAGTATTATGAAATTGTCTCACAACCACCCACATGCGACAAGGGGCGAAATCCGAGCCAGTGATAGAGAGCAGACATGACATCCCCAGAGATTTCCTTCGAATTCTTCCCGCCACAAAACTTGGCAGCGTCGTTTCGGCTCTGGGATACTGTGCAAACACTGGCCCCGCTGGACCCACGGTTTGTTTCGGTCACTTATGGCGCAGGCGGAACCACGCGTGATCTGACCCGAGACGCCGTTTCCACGTTGCATAGTTCGTCTGGACTAAACGTGGCGGCGCATTTGACCTGCGTCCAAGCAACCAAAGAGGAAACTCTGTCTATTGCACGTGGCTTTGCCGAGGCGGGCGTTAAGGATATTGTGGCGCTGCGCGGCGACCCCCCCAAAACCGCAGGGCAATTTCAGCCCCACCCCGGAGGCTTTGCCAACTCTGTCGAACTGATTGAAGCTTTGGCGAACACCGGTGAGTTCAACATACGCGTCGGAGCGTACCCAGACATTCACCCTGAAGCAGCCAACGGACAGGCAGATGTTGATTGGCTCAAGGCGAAACTCGATGCGGGCGCGAGCGAAGCATTGACCCAGTTTTTCTTTGAAGCAGAAACGTTCTTTCGCTTTCGGGATGCCTGCGAAAAGGCTGGAATTAATGCCCCAATCACGCCCGGCATTCTACCAATCGAAAACTGGAAAGGTGCGCGCAACTTTGCGAAACGCTGTGGCACCGCGATCCCGGCGTGGGTCGAAGATGCGTTTGAAAAGGCCAGCCGTGATGGGCGTGAAGATCTGCTTGCCACAGCAATGTGCACGGAACTCTGCAGTGATTTGATCGACGGGAGTGTCGATAAATTGCACTTCTACACGTTAAACCGTCCCGAATTGACCCGCGATGTGTGTCACGCTCTTGGTGTCACCCCAAAGGTTGATTTGCAGAACGTGGCGTAAGCCTTGCTGCCAATGCCCCCCCTGTTAGCGTGTCGCCACCCAAGGGAGACACGCAATGACACATACATCCGACGTTGATCTCGCCTCGAAAACTGGGTTGGATTTGATGCTAGACATTGTCGAGGGCCGCAGCCCCGGCGCCCCTTTGGCCGCCACTCTGGGTTTTGCGCCCGTTGCTGCCGAACCCGGTCGGGTGGTGTTTCATGGCACTCCGTTAGAGCACACAACCAATCCACATGGCGGCGTTCATGGCGGGTGGTACGGGGCCATTTTGGACAGTTGCATGGCCTGTGCTGTCTGGAGCAACGTCCCTGCCGGATCCACCTATACAACGCTGGAATACAAAGTGAATATCATCCGCGCCATTCCCCAAGGGATGAAGGTCGAAGCCGTGGGCACCAGCGATCACGCCGGACGGTCCACAGGCATTGCCCGCGGTGAAATTAGAGGTGTTGAAAATGGCAAGCTTTACGCGACAGGATCAACGACCTGCATGATTTTAAAGCTCACGTAACGCAACCGTCATCGCGTCGGCTGTGAGTGTAAGTAAGGTTTCGGGGAATTGTTTGTCTGAATATAAGGCGGCACGCTTTCATGAATTGCTTCTGAGCGGTCCCGGCAAATTGTTCGCTTGCTACGCAACAAGAAGATTTTACCCCACCCTCTCCAAGTGCCGACCGACGGTGCCGCCGTATCTATGGGAAAGCGATCCTCCCACCCCTCGGGCAAAGGCAAGCCACAGGTCTGGGCCTTTGCCATAACCCAGACAAAGGGGGCGTTCGCAAGCGGGCGTGCTTCTTCATAGCCGCCAAGTTGCCCGCCAATGTCGCCGTGACTTCCACGAAACCAGACTTGTTCTACTTTGCCCTGAAAACCCGGTGCGCACTGCCACAAAACGGGACTAAAAACCTGCCGGGTTTCGTCCAGGGCCAAGGCATGAAAGCCATGTTTCACGCTGGGTCCAAGTTGATGGTTGTGAAAGGCGTGTCGCGCCTCAGCCCAGCGCCAGAGCAGAGGTAAACGCATACCCAGCGCCTTGACCGTGTCCCAGACACCTATCATTTCGATCTCAACCTTTTCGTGACAATACGCGTTGGCAAAGGCCGCAGAATGGGGCCCGCGTGGGTTACATTCATAGTGGCGGTACGCTTGGCGGATATTTCGGACTGTGGCGTGCTCTGCTTTCAGCAACCCAACCATATCGATCACACCGGCAAGGCTGCGCACCCCGTAAGCCCCACGTGAGTAACCAATTAGGTATATTTTGTCGCCCGGTTTGTAGCGAGACGCCAAATAGCCATAGGCACGTCGGATTTGGCGGTTGATGCCGCGCCCCATCATCACGTCGCCGGTGCGCCGCCAGCTGGTCCACTGTACGCCGCTTTCATAAAACACCGAGACTTTGCCGCCCATTTCACAGGCCAGACGATACGCCTGCCCCGCGTGGGTTTCATATCCGGGTTCTAAGGTGGACATAGTCCCGTCCAGAATGATCACATGCGCCTGAGGTTCGCGATGCCGCGTTTCATTGGAATGCTCAGACCGTAACGGCCGCCCGAGCCATCCAAGAACCTTTTTACTCAGCCGCGATAAGACCATCCTGCATCAATTCCCATACTTTGAGAGGCGTAAACGGCATATCCGCCTGACGCACCCCGTGTTCCCAGAGCGCATCCTGAACCGCGTTTGCGATAGCCGCGAGCGCCCCAACTGTCCCCGCTTCACCGCAGCCTTTCATTCCCATTGGGTTGGCCGTCGATGGAACCGGTTGAGAGGTAAATTCAATCATGGGTACGTCCGCCGCGCGGGGCAAGGCATAGTCCATAAACGTTGCTGTGAGCAGCTGACCCTCTTCATCATAAACAACATGCTCGGATAAGGCTTGGCCGATGCCCTGCACCACGCCGCCGTGTACCTGTCCTTCGGCCAGCATAGGGTTGATAAGGTTACCAAAATCATCAACCACGGTATAGCGGTCAACAGTCACGATACCCGTTTCAGGGTCGATCACGATTTCGGCAACATGTGCGCCATTGGGAAAACTACGCCCTGACAATGTGGCGCGCGCTTCGTGGCTTAGCAAATCCTGACGACCATCTGCCCGCGCCATTTCAGCGGCTTCCAGCAGGGTTGGGGTCAGATTAGACCCCGGTGCCCGAAAGGTCTCGTCATCAAAGCTCACGTTGCTCTCCTCAACCCCCATCTTATCCGCAAGATAGGGCGTGAATGCGGCGATGATCACATCAACTGTGGCCAAAGTCGCGTTGCTTTGTGTTGTCACCGAACGGGACCCGCCGGTGCCACCACCCTGTGCGATACGATCGCTGTCCCCTTGCACAACAGTGATCCGGTCCGCCGGAATACCACTCTGGTCCGCGAGGAACTGGGCATAGACAGTTTCATGCCCCTGCCCGTTTGATTGTGTCCCAACATAGAGGCTGGCACTGCCATCCTCGTGGAACTCAACCTTCGCACCTTCGGAAGCATCGCCCAAAATACTTTCGATATAGTAACACAGCCCCTGCCCCCGCAGCAGACCGCGTTTAGCATCGAGCGCGCGCCGCGCCTCAAAACCCTGTGCGTCAGCTTCCTCGGCTCCGCGCGTTAGGATCATGTCAAAATCCCCCACGTCATAGGTTTCCCCGGTGGCGGTGAGATAGGGAAAGCTTTTGGGTTTAATAAAGTTGCGCCGGCGCAGTTCCCACGGATCAATACCCAATTCCCGCGCCGCACGATCCATCACTCGTTCCAGAACATAGATCGCTTCAGGACGCCCAGCGCCACGATAGGCATCAACTTGAGTGGTATTGGTGTAATACCCCTCAACCTGCAGCCAGGTCGTCTGCACATCATAGACGCCCATCAGCACCCGGCTGAACAATTGGGTTTGGATCGCCTGCGCAAAGTGGCTGTTATAGGCCCCCATGTTACAGCGCGTTTTAACCCGATAGGCGGTTATCCGGTGATCCGCATCAAAGGCCAGCTCGGCGACAGAAGTTAGATCTCGCCCGTGGTTATCGGTAAGCATCGCTTCGGTTCGATCAGACATCCAACGCACAGGGCGCCCCAACACGCGAGCCGCATGCGCGACAGAGAAGTATTCAGGATATGGCATTGCCTTCATCCCAAACCCACCACCCACATCTGTCGTGGTCACCCGCACCTGCTCGGGCTCCAATCCCAGCTTATCAACCATCTGGGCTTTCATCCCCCAGACACCCTGCCCGCCATAGGACAGGTGCAGTCGATCGTTTTCCCATTCGGCGTAACAGCCACGCGGTTCGATCGAATTGACGATGACCCGATTGTCATGGATCGACAGGCTGACGGTTTGGGCGGCATTCTGAAACGCTGTTTCAGTCGCGGCCTCGTCACCCAAACCCCAATCAAAGGCCATGTTATCTGGCGCTTCTGGGTGGATCACCGGGCCACCGGCGGCCATATCGGTCTTAACTGGCAGATCTTCTGTCTCCATCCAGATCATTTCAATGGCATCGCGGGCTTGTTCGGGGGTGTCTGCGATCACCATCGCCACTGGTTCACCGACAAACCGCACGCGATTGCGCGCCAACATTGGGCGTTCTGGCCCTGCGCCTTTGGTGCCATCGCGATTTTGCATCTGCGTGCCGTCCATCGCCACCTTGAGGCCCGCGGCCTCTAGGTCCTCCAGAGTGACAACCAAATGCACGCCATCCGCTTCTTTGGCGGCATCCAGATCCAGCGAGGTAATCTCTGCATGTGCCACAGAGCTGCGGAAATAGGCCGCATACAATGCACCCACCGGGGTGATGTCATCCACATATTGCCCATGCCCAGTCAAAAACCGCGTATCTTCAACACGTTTGACTGGCTGACTTTTTCCGAACTTTTCCATGGCGCGCTCCCTCGTGGCCTAGCGATCGACGATAGCTTTCGTTTGACTGATGTCCAGCCAGAGCCACCAGTTTCCCGTCAAAGAGCCCCAACGGAAGAGATGCGAAAGTCCGGTTACCCCAGATAGCCCAGCAGCCAATCGCGAAAGGCGCGCGCTGCAGGTCGCAAGACAGCACCATCAGGATAGATCAAATGATATGCATCTTGGCCCTGCACCTTGGTATCAGGCAGACAGGGCACCAGCCCCGCCCCTTGCATCACAGGGTCGCTGGCTGGCGCACGCCCCAACGCGATGCCAACCCCTTGCGCTGCCAAAGCTGACGACAAGATTGTGTTGTCAGCAAACACATACTGCGCGGATCCCGGCGACACGCGCAGTTGCTCAAACACATACGGCCAACCGGCGCGATGCGTCGCAACCTCGATCAATGGAAAAGCCAACAAATCTTGGGGTGTATTGATCTGAGCGGCAATGTCAGGCGTCGCGACAGGAATCAGCTCTTCGCCCATCAACCGGTCATAAGCCCCGCCATAATGAGTGGGGTTACCGAAAATGATCTGCAGATCGGTGAATTGATTGGCGAAATCCATAACTGAATTTCCGGTACTGAGCACCAAGTTCACATGCGGATGGGCGGATTGGAAATCCAACATACCGGGGGCCAGAACCCCATGGGCAAACAACAACACCGATTGCACATACAAGCGCTGTTCGCGCGTTTCCCCAAACAAACCGGTGGTTGCCGTTTCAAGCATCAACAAGGACTGTTGAACCGTAGGAAGATAGGCCTGCCCTGCTTCTGTGAGCGAAACAGAATGTGCCCGACGTGTGAACAAGGGCGATCCCAAATGCCCCTCTAACGCCTTAACTTGCTGGCTGACGGCCGCTGCAGACATATTGAGCTGAGACGCGGCCCGCGCAAAGCTTTCGGTTCGGGCGGCGGCCTCGAACACACGCAACCAATTGAGAGAGGGAACTCGTGTCACCATAAGATGAGGCTAAGCAAAACTTAGCCTGACCAGCAAGGCATTTCGTTCTGAAAATTCCAATTCCGCGCCTAGGCTCGCCAAACATCGATTCCACATCCGGAGCCTTTAATGCCCATGCTGACCAACACCCAGACCACGCAATACTGGAAAGACGGCTATCTGTTCCCCCTTGATATCCTATCACCAGAAGAAACCGCTGCCGCCCGGGCAGAGCTTGAACAGATCGAAAGGGAGTGGTTGAACGCCGACCTGCCTCTGCCGCTTGCGACCTACAAACGTGTAAACGCGCATGTCGTGATGCCGCTTGCAGCCCGGTTGGCGCAAGACCCCCGTGTTCTGGATGCTGTTGAGTCAGTTCTTGGCCCGGACCTGATGGTTTGGTCAGCTGAATTCTTTATCAAAGAACCTCACAGCCGCCATGTCGTCGGGATGCATCAAGATCTGACATACTGGGGTTTGGGGGAAACCTCGGATCAGGTCACGGCCTGGATTGCTTTGTCCCCGGCAACACCTCAAAGTGGCTGCATGGATTTTGTTGCAGGCAGCCACAAGAACCCCATCCTACCTCACAACGATACGTTTTCGGACACCAACTTGCTGTCGCGCGGTCAGGAAATCGCGGTCGACGTTGCCGAGGCCAACAAAACCCGCATCGCATTGCAGCCCGGGCAAATGTCGCTGCATCATGGGCTGACAATCCACGGGTCTGGCCCCAACACCTCAGACGATCGTCGCATCGGATGCGCCATCCGGTATCTCAATCCCAATGCCCGCCAAGAAATCGCCGAACGTGATTATGCATTGATGGCGCGTGGCACGGACAAAACGGGTAATTTCACCCATATTCCGGCACCATCCAACCTGTTTTCAGCAGAGGCAATCGCTCTCTACCAACAAATCCGCACGGACCAAGCCAAAGCTCTTGCGCAGGGTGCGGAAAAAGATGTTTCACTTTACCAGGCCCAAAAAGCCGCCAGCTAACAAGAAAGACGCACGCGATGGAAAAGGTCAACTTTACCCAGATGAAGGACGGCACCAAGGAAGAGTACGAATTCCTGACGGCCCATGAAATAGACCATACCAAACACACCGCCGACCGGTTGCTCAAGGCATTGGTGGATCTGGACGAAGGATTGTCCGGCTATCAAATCACCCGGTTGGGCCATTCGGTACAATCCGCCACGCGGGCCTATCGGGATGGGGCAGATATAGACTGGATCGTTTCGGCATTGCTGCATGATATTGGCGACATCTATGCGCCCTATAATCACGACGAATATGCGGCCACGATCCTGAAACCTTTTGTGCGCGAACAATGCACTTGGGTGATACATACGCACGGTGACTTTCAAATGCTGTATTATGGCCAGCATCTAGAGGGTTTTGACCAGAACAAACGGGACCGCCACAAAGGTCACCCGTATTTCGATGACAATGCGGAATTCTGCGAACGGTGGGACCAATCCTCTTTTGATCCAGAGTATGATACTTTGCCGATCGAGTTCTTTGCCCCGATGGTCCGAGAAGTTTTCGACCGTACGCCTTACAGCCCAGATGTTATTCGCGCAGGTGCCCGCGAACCTCTCCAAAACGATGAAATTGCAGCAGAACGCGCGGCGTAAACCCGCATTTTGACACCACCAGGGGCAGCAAACAACCGCTGCCCTTGGATCAGAACACCAAAACGGCTGACAAAAATCCGCAGACACTCAATCGGTCAAATTCCGCTTACCGAATGTAATAAAGAACAACCCGATAGATAAAAACACCCGATCACGGTAGGTTCTGCCCCATGTCAGGATGGGAACCAGACGAGATCTTTTCTTTTGCCGCACCGCTGTCGACTGGTGGCACGGTCAGTCATGATGTCCACGTCAAAGGGAGCGGCCCCCCGATCCTGATCCTGCAAGAGCTGCCCGGGATAGGCCCAGAAACCTTGGGCTTGGTGCGGCGCTTTGAACAGGCCGGGTTCCGTGTCTACTTGCCCCATCTTTTTGGCACGTTCGGCAAAACCACCCCTGTACGCAATGCGGCGCATCTTTTCTGTGTGCGTCGCGAGTTCAACATGTTTCTCCGGGGACAACAAAGCCCAATATCCGATTGGTTGCGTGCCCTTGTCCATCACATCCGGGACCGGGAGAATGCGATTGGGGTTGGGGTCATTGGCATGTGCCTAACCGGAAGTTTCGCCCTGACGCTCATAGCCGACGATGCCGTTTTGGGTGGGGTGGCAAGCCAGCCCGCGCTGCCGGTTATGGGCGGCGATCATTTACATATGAGCCCCAAAGATATCCAAGAATCCCGCAAAGCCATGGCTGAAAAAGGACCGGGGTTGGCGATGCGCTATACAGGCGACAAATTTGCCCCCGCCCGATTGATGCGCACTTTAGAAGGTGCCTTTTGCGAGGATCTGACAAGCGTGGAATTTCCCGGTACTGGGCACTCGCTCTTGACGTTGGATTTCCACGAAGCAGCTTATCAACGGGTCGAAGGTTACTTTCGCGACCGGTTCACACAGGCCGGAACACCGCCTGCATCCTGATATCAGCTTTAAATAACGTCTTTGGTGTCCCTGAAACGCCCAATGAGACGCAAACCTGCCTTCCCCTTTGCCCAGCCAAACGCTATGCAAGGCGCTGACCCCTAAAGATCATGCAGGACACCCCATGGCGATGGAAAAGACATTCAACGCAGCCGAGGCCGAAACCCGCCTCTATAAGGCCTGGGAAGAGGCCGGTTGTTTCAAAGCGGGCGCGAACAAATCGCGCGACGAAACCTTTACCATTATGATTCCCCCGCCCAACGTCACTGGCGCGCTGCATGTGGGTCATGCGTTCAACAATACGTTGCAGGATATTCTGGTCCGCTGGCATCGGATGCGTGGGTTTGACACGCTCTGGCAACCCGGTCAGGACCATGCTGGCATTGCCACCCAGATGCAGGTGGAAAAGATGCTAGCCTCCACCCAGCAACCCGGTCGCAACGAATTGGGCCGCGAAAAGTTTCTGGAAAAGGTCTGGGAGTGGAAAGGCGAATACGGTGGCACCATCGTTGAGCAGCTCAAACGCCTCGGTTCAACCTGCGACTGGTCGCGCAACGCCTTTACCATGGCAGGGGCTGCGGGTGATCCGCGCACGGGTCACGAGAACTCGGCCAACTTCCACGACGCGGTGATTAAAGTTTTTGTTGAAATGTACAACAAGGGCCTGATCTATCGCGGCAAGCGCTTGGTCAATTGGGACCCGCATTTCGAAACCGCGATTTCCGATCTTGAGGTCGAGAATATCGAAACGCCAGGCCACATGTGGCACTTTAAATACCCCCTCGCGGATGGGGTGACATATACCTACGTTGAAAAAGACGAAGACGGGAACATCACGCTTGAAGAAGAGCGGGATTATATCTCGATTGCGACCACGCGCCCTGAAACCATGCTGGGCGATGGTGCCGTTGCGGTGCACCCGTCGGATGAGCGCTATGCCTCCATCGTGGGCAAGCTCTGCGAAATTCCTGTTGGTCCCAAAGAACACCGCCGCCAGATCCCAATCATCACCGATGATTACCCGGATAAGGATTTCGGCTCAGGCGCGGTGAAAATCACCGGCGCGCATGATTTCAACGACAACATGGTCGCCAAGCGCGGCGGCATCCCGATGTACCGTCTGATGGACACCAAAGGCGCGATGCGGGCTGATGGCGCGCCTTATGGCGAAGAAGCCGCCAAGGCGCAGGCTTTTGCACGCGGCCAAGCGTTCACCGAAAATGAAATCGACGCCATCAACCTGATCCCCGATCACCTGCGCGGTCTGGACCGGCTCGAGGCGCGCACCCGTGTGGTCGAGGAAATCACCGCCGAAGGCCTGGCCGTGATGACCACCTCGGACGATGCACGCCTTGGCCCCAAGCCTAAGTTGAAAAAGGGCGAAGACGCGCCCGAAGTCACCACCGTCCCACTGGTCGAGGCCAAGCCGATCATGCAACCCTTTGGCGATCGGTCCAAGGTTGTGATCGAGCCGATGTTCACGGACCAGTGGTTTGTGGATGCCGAGAAAATCGTCGGCCCCGCGTTAGACGCGGTCAAGGATGGCACGGTCAAGATCATCCCCGAGAGTGGTGAGAAGACCTATTACCATTGGTTGGAGAACATCGAGCCTTGGTGCATCTCGCGCCAACTGTGGTGGGGACACCAGATCCCGGTTTGGTATGGTCTCAACCTGTCCGCCGAAGATTTCACAAACGAAGAAAACGATGGTGCTCTGGACCTGGTTGAACTGGGTCGATTGCTGAACGCCGGGGGCATGTTGCATCGCGGTGATGTTGCGCATTGCGCACCCTCTTTCGAGGCCGCCATCGAGCGCTTTGTCGATGACAATGCAGACATCCCCACCCCGCTCAACCACGCCTCTGTTGTCGAAGTTCAGGACAAGCACGACGCGGTCCACAAATTCGCGGAAAGCCTGGCGCAATATGCTGTGGACCAAGATCCGACCAAGCTGATCTTCCCGGTTTGGCGTGACCCCGACGTCCTCGACACCTGGTTCTCTTCCGGTCTTTGGCCCATTGGCACCTTGGGCTGGCCGGAGTGGGACGAAAGCACCTCGAAATACTTCCCCACCGATGTGTTGATCACCGGTCAGGATATTCTGTTCTTCTGGGTTGCCCGGATGATGATGATGCAACTGGCCGTGGTGGACGAAATTCCGTTCCACACTGTCTATCTGCACCAGCTCGTCCGTGACGAGAAGGGCAAGAAGATGTCCAAAACCACCGGCAACGTCATTGATCCGTTGGAAATCGTGGACGAATTCGGTGCCGATGCGCTGCGCTTTACCAATGCCTCGATGGCGGCCATCGGCGGCGTGCTGAAACTCAGCCGCGACCGCATCACCGGCTATCGTAACTTTGGTACCAAGCTGTGGAACGCCTTTAGCTTTGCCGAACATTACGAGATCCCCTATGCAGGTGAAAGCATCCGCCCCGAGTCGACGCAGACCCTGAACAAATGGATCATCGGCGAAACCGCCAAAGTCCGCGAAGAGGTCGACGCCGCGCTGGAAAACTATCGGTTCAACGACGCCGCCAGCGCGCTCTATGCCTTTGTCTGGGGCAAGGTCTGTGACTGGTATCTGGAATTCTCCAAACCGATCCTTCAGGGCGAAGACGCGGCAGCCAAGGCGGAAACGCAGGCCACCCTGCGCTGGATTCTGGATCAGTCCCTGATCCTGTTGCACCCCATCATGCCCTTCATCACCGAAGAGTTGTGGGGCCAGACCGAAGCCCGCACCAAGATGTTGATCCATGCGGATTGGCCGACCTATACCGCCGCTGACTTGGTGGATGCGGATGCCGACCGGGAAATGAACTGGGTCATCGGCTTAATCGACACGGTCCGCTCGGCCCGTCAACAAACGCACGTTCCGGCGGGGCTTAAGGTTGCGTTGCTGGTGTCCAGCCTTGACGACAAAGGTCAAACTGCGTGGGATAACAACCATGTGCTGATCCAGCGTTTGGCCCGGATCGAAAGCCTGACGTCGGTTGACGACTTTCCCAAAGGCACCGTGACCATTCCGGTGGCAGGCGGCACGTTTGGTCTGCCATTGGCGGATATCATCGATGTCGCGTCGGAAATCGCGCGTCTTGAAAAGACATTGGGCAAACTGGCGAAAGAGCTGGGTGGCCTGCGCGGGCGGCTTAAGAACCCAAAATTCGCGGATTCCGCCCCGGCAGAAGTTGTTGCCGAGACACAGGCCAATCTGGCCGAACGTGAAGAAGAAGAAGGCAAAATCAAACAGGCACTCGCGCGTCTACAAGAGCTGGCCTGATACGTTTCGACACGTCTCAATCTTAAGAAACAGCGCCCCCCCCTCTAGAAAGGGGTGGGCGCATTTTATATCTCTCACTTATGTTTAGCTTTAAGAACCTTATCGAACGTCAGATCCAAAAAGCCCAAGCTGATGGGCAATTGGATGATTTAGAAGGCCAAGGTAAACCCCTGCCTGATCGTTCCAGCGCGGCACTGAGCGACCCAACATTGGCGGCTGGGTACCGAATTATGGCCCAAGCTGGGGTAATCCCCGAAGAGTTCAGCATTAAAAAAGAGTTGAACGCCGCCCGTCTTGAATACCAAAGCCTGACAGATCCTGATGACCGCAAACGCGCCATGGCCCGCTTGGCGGATCTAGAAATGCGCTATCACATGGCCCAAGATGCCCGACGTAGCTTTATGCGCTAGGTTGCTGAAAACACCCGGTGTTGTAGGCCCTTAGCCCGTGCTTTTTTGATCGCCCAGAGCAAAGGGCCGAAACCGTTATTTAAAGTCGGGTTTGCGCCCTTGCATGTTGGCTGCGATGACTTCCATTTGCTCCGCTTTGCCGATCAGTTTGCCCTGTTCCGCGCTTTCGGCCAACAACACATCCTGACGGCTCTGGTGTTCGGCGATGTCGATCAACCGTTTGGCCGCCCGAATTGCGCTGGGGCTTTTGCCCGCGATCTCTTCCGCAAGTGCCAAAGCTGCGGTCATTGGGTCATCATCAACTGACGTGACCAATCCCCATGCCAGCGCTTGGTTCGCATCCACAGGACGCGCCGTATAGGTCATCTGACGCAAGGCATCAGAGCGCATCAGCTGGGGCAACAACACCATCCCGCCCATGTCCGGGATCAGCCCCCACTTCATTTCCATCACTGAAAACTTGGCATCCGGCGCCGCAATCCGGATATCTGCCCCCAACGCCAATTGCAGGCCACCGCCATACACCGCGCCCTGAACCGCGGCGATCACGGGCACCTGAACCCGTCGCCAGACGAGTGCCACCTCTTGAAACAGGTTCGCGTCCTCGTGGGTGCGATCCATGATCCAATCGGTGTTTTCTTCGGCCGCGAGCGCGCCAAAACTCATCATGTCCAGCCCGGCACAGAATGATTTACCTTCGCCTGACAAAACCACGGCACGGGCATCGGACGCGGCAACTTCTTGCCCCGCGGACACAATCGCTTGGATCATCGCCGTGTCCAAGGCGTTCATTTTGTCCCCACGAGTCAGTGTCACCCGTGCAATGTTGTCCTGATATTCAACTGAAACACGCGCCATTATCGACCTCTCCTTTTTCAATGTTGCCGATAGATTGGCGCGAACTCACAGGCCGCACCACCCAAACGTTGGGGCAGTTCAGGGCATGTCCTGCACAGACATACGCCCAAAGCCACGAGAATCGAGTGTCATGACATAAAATGCATCACCAACAATCCGCGCCCCGGTTGTGATCCCCAAGCGCCCATCGGGATCTTGTAGCGTACGCAAGATCTGACCCTGCGCATCGAATTGAACCACCATGCCGCGTTCAATCGGCTTGGGGCGCACCAAAGGCCCCAAACGCCAAATCACTTTACGCAAGAATGGATATGGCATCAGCGCCTCGGCTGGCACTCGCGGGCTGGCAAAGGCCATCCAGAAAGTGCCATCCGCTTGACGTTCCAAATTGTCGGGATACCCCGGCAGTTTATCTAAAAATACCTCTGTTTGGCCAGCCTTATCCCCGACCAACCACAGCCGGTGCACCCGCGCACGCCCGGTTTCATTGATCAACAAAAAGTCTTCGCTAGGGGATAGGGCCACCCCATTGGTGTAGACGAACCCTTCGGCAATTTTTTCAACCGTACCATCCGGTGACCAACGGGCGACATAGCCGGTGTTGGACTGCTCCCAAATGGTCAACACGGACGTGGGCTTTGTTCCCCCCATTGTTTCGGGATCAAAGCGATCTGACGAGTTTGAGAAATAAATCGTCCCATCTTGAGCCACATCCAACTGGTTGGCATAGATAATTGGGTCGCCGTCGATCTCAGAGACCACTGTTTCCAAGCTGCCCGGTCCGGTCCATCGCAAAATCCCGCGAAAACTGTCCGCGATGTACAGCGCCCCATCCGGCCCCGCCTTAAGGCCAAGCGGACGCCCCCCCAATTCATCTACCTTTTCCGGGGCCTCGCCATCTATGCGGTATAAAACACCTGACAAGCTGGTGGTGTAAACGGTGCCATCCGGCATAACAGCCAGATCTTCGGGGCCGATGTCTGTCCCCGGCAGCTCGATCACGTCAGCCGCATCCAATGCGCGGTTTTCCGCAAATACCCCCTGCAACCCCTTCGAGGGTTGCGGTTCATACGCAACGGGTGTCACGGGAACCGGCCAAAACAACAGATAGCCCAGCCCGATCAAACATAGGATTAACAACAAACGCATGAGAAGTCCCTTTGACTTGAAGGCATTAGATTTGGATCTTGCGGATATCTGCCAGCTAAAGCAACCCAAGAGGCTCCCTTATTGACCGCCTCAAGCGATGCGAGAAGTTGGCATAATCTTGCCAATCTCTGCGCCCGCTTTCCAACCAAACACGGTCAGAAAAGCCTTGGAGCTTTGACCTTGTCACGAATGTGAACGTCCAGTTTGACCTGCCCCCTTGCGATCCCTTTCTTGGCACCACATATGCCCGCCATCTGAGTTTCCTACGACCTCTCTTGCAGATCTTTCAGAAAGGAATTTCAAATGGGCATCGCCCTGCTTCTGATTTTTGTTGTGTGTTCCGTTTACGTTCAGACGCGGGGCAAGCTGCGTCACGAACTGATCCGCCGCCGGATCACAGACCACGCCAATCTGTTCGCCCCGTTGAACTGTTTATTCTATGCGTTCTCCAAGATTCCAACGACGCCTTATCTTGACCCTACCTTGTTCCCGGAACTGAAACCTCTGCAGGATAACTGGCAAACCATCCGGGATGAAGCCATGGCCCTGAACGAACAGGGTGCGATCAAGGCCTCTGACGATTTGGACGACATCGGTTTTAATTCGTTCTTTAAGACCGGGTGGACCCGATTTTATCTGAAATGGTACGGCTCCTCGCTCGTTTCAGCTGCGAACACCTGCCCGATCACGACAAAGATGGTCGAAGATATTCCCTCGATCAAAGGGGCCATGTTCGCGAGCCTTCCGCCCGAGGCAACTCTGGTGCGCCACCGGGATCCCTTTGCCGGGTCGGTTCGCTATCACATGGGCTTGGAAACGCCAAACGACGATGGCTGTTACATCAACGTTGATGGTGAAAACTATTCGTGGCGCGATGGCGAGGTTGTCATGTTTGATGAGACGTACATCCACCATGCCGCCAACACGACTGACAAAAACCGGATCGTCCTGTTTTTGGATATCAAACGGCCCGTGACCTTTGCCCCGATCGACTGGATCAACACCGTATTTTCGAATGTGGTTATGTCTGCCTCGGCAACCAAGAATGCGCCCGGCGACAAAGTTGGTGCGGTGAACAAAGCATTCGCGTGGATCTATAAGGCGCGCGCTTTTGGTAAAAAGATCAAAGCCTGGAACTCGACCGTCTATTACGCGCTCCAATACAGCATCTACGCCGGCATCATCTACCTGATCTTCTTCTGATCGAAAACGCAGCGCGAGGCTTGCCGATGTGCGCGCGCTGCGGTTATCTGCGGGTATGAGTGAACCACGCTACACCCCGCTTGCCCAATCCCTACCCGCAACCGTGCCCTTTGTCGGGCCCGAAACGCAAGAGCGTCAACGCGGCGCGCCGTTTACCGCGCGCCTCGGTGCCAACGAAAACATCTTTGGCCCCTCTCCGCGCGCCATCGCTGCGATGCAAGAGGTTGCGGGCGATCTGTGGATGTACGGCGATCCGGAAAATTATGACCTGCGTCAGGCTTTGGCGGCACATCACAGGATCCAGCCCGAAAACATCGTCGTGGGCGAAGGTATTGATGGGTTGCTGGGCTATCTGGTGCGCCTTTTAGTCGGCCCCGGGGATACTGTTGTCACCTCTCAAGGGGCCTATCCGACCTTTAACTACCATGTTGCTGGTTTTGGTGGTGAGTTGCACACAGTTCCCTATGTAAACGATCACGAAAACCCGGCTTTGCTATTCGCCAAAGCGGCTGAGGTCGACGCCAAACTTGTCTATCTCGCAAACCCCGATAATCCGATGGCCAGCTGGCACAGTGGGGCGGACATCGTCGCAGCGATGGATGCATTGCCTAAGGGCTGCCTGTTGGTGCTTGACGAAGCCTATGTTGAATGCGCCCCTGACGGAACTGCCACGCCCGTTGATATCAATGACACCCGCATCATCCGAATGCGCACGTTTTCCAAAGCCTACGGCATGGCAGGCGCGCGCGTGGGCTATGCATTAGGCGCACCCGAGTTGATTTCGGCATTTAACAAGGTGCGCAACCATTTTGGAATGAACCGTGCCGCGCAGGCCGGGGCCCTTGCCGCCTTGAAAGATGGGGAATGGCTGGCCCATGTGCAGTCAGAAATCGCAACCGCGCGGGACAGACTGGCCCAAATCGCGAAAGACAACGGATTAACGCCACTGCCATCGGCCACCAACTTCGTTACGATTGATTGCGGTCATGATGGAATTTTTGCCAAAGCTACCCTTGATGCGTTGATCGAGGCTGGCCTTTTTGTTCGTATGCCCTTTGCCGAACCTCAGAACCGATGCATTCGCGTCAGCTGTGGTCCGGCATCCGATCTGGAGCAATTTGCGGCCGCGCTGCCGCAGGCCTTAGCAGCAGCGCGCACAGAAACGGGGCGTTAGCGCCCAGCGATCACGGCAGCGGCGGCTTCCACTGCGCCGCGCCCGTGTGGAATGTCCAGCGCGCTGAACCCCGCTTGAATGCCCCCAAGCAGGCCCAATATCATCTGCCCATTCACATGTCCCATGTGCCCGAGGCGGAAAAAAGCATCCCTTGCCGGGTCGCCCGGTTCGGCCATGCCCAGCCCGATACCCAAGGTCAGGCCCAAATTGTCTTGAACCCAGGTGCGCAATGCGGTGCCATTAGGTGCATCCAAACGTAGAGCAGTTACCGCATGGGATCGAAAGGCCCGATCAGTGACATTCAAGCGCAACTCGCCATCCGCGGCCCAGGTTTCGCATGCGGCCCACATTGCTTGCGCCAAACGTTGGTGCCGCGCCCAAACATGCTCGATCCCCTCATCATGGATCATATCTAACGCGGCACGCAGACCATACAGGTGGTGCGTTGGCGCTGTGCCTCCGAAGTATTGGAAAAACTCATCCGGGTTCGCACGAGGGGACCAATCCCAATATCTGGAAACACGTGGCATTTCAGACCGTTTAGCTGCGGCTTTGTCATTAAAGAACACAAACCCCATACCGGGGGGCACCATCAGTCCCTTTTGGCTGCCGGTCACCATCACATCAACGCCCCACGCGTCCATTTCGAACTCATCACATCCCAGCGACGCGATACAGTCCGCCATCAGCAGCGCCGGATGATCCACCTCATCCAACACCGCGCGCAGTGCGGGTAGGTTGTTGCGCACCGAACTCGATGTATCCACATGAACGGCAAGCAAAGCTTTGATGGTGTGGCCGGTATCAGCCCGCAACACTTCGGCGATCTGGCCCAAATCCCAAGGGCTGGATTTACCGAAATCCAACACCTGAACATCGGCTCCGATCCCCGTGGCCATTTCCCCCCAACCAATGCCAAACCGGCCCGTTGCAGGCACAAGCACCCGCTCGCCAGGTGCGATCACGTTCGCCAAGGCCGCTTCCCACGCACCATGGCCATTCGCGATATAGATCGCCACGTTGTGCTTGGTACGGGCGACACGACGCAGATCCGCCGTCAGCGGCTCCATCATGTCCAGCAATTCACCTTCGTAAATATTCGGGGAGGCCCGATGCATCGCCCGCAATACCGCATCCGGCATCACAGATGGGCCCGGAATGGCCAGATACCCGCGACCCTGCGCGACTCTCAGATCCTGTGTCATGTCTTTGCATTCTCCTGTTAAGGCACACCCTAGCCGCGAGATAAGCAACGTCAATCAGTCTTGGGCCATAGGCGAAGCTTGCACCAAATCCCTGAGCCGATTAAATGAAACAGTCATGAGAGATGCAGTGCAGACAGATCCCTTCCCCCTCCAGAAAGCAAAGCCATGAGCGCCAAACAAAAATCTTCGCGCGAGCTGTTGGGCTGGCTGTGGCGTGACTATCTGCGTCACCACGTTGGCGTTCTTATGATCGCCATGTTCTTTATGCTGCTCGAAGGGTCGATGGTCGGTGCGCTCAGCTATATGATGCAACCGATGTTCGACACTGTCTTTGTGGCAGGGAACACCGATGCGTTAAAGTGGGTCAGTCTAGCCTTCCTGTTGATCTTTGTGATCCGAGGCGGTGCCGGCGTTGCGCAAAAAGTATTGCTGGCCAAAATCACACAAACCACAGCCGCTCACCTGCGCAGCGATATGCTGCGCCGCCTGATCCAGCAAGATACCTCCTTTCACCAAGAACACCCACCTGGGTTCCTAATCCAACGTGTTCAAACGGACGTCGGCGCCGTCAATCAGGTTTGGCAGATGATCGTAACGGGCGCGGGCCGAGATGTCATTTCGCTGATCGTTTTGTTGGGCGTTGCAATCAATGTTGATCTGGTTTGGACATTAATTATGTTGGTTGGCGTGCCGCTTTTATTGCTACCCGTCGGGTCGGCGCAGAAATACGTACGCAAAAAGGCCTCGGCTGCGCGTGATCTGGGGGCATCATTGGCAACGCGCTTGGATGAGATTTTCCATGGCATCATCCCAATAAAACTAAACAGTCTGGAAGAGTACCAGCAAAAACGCTTTGACGATCAAATGTCCTGGTTCGTCCGGTCCGAGATTCGGGCCCTGTTTGGAACCGCTTCTATCACCGGGGCGATGGACGTCATGGCCGGGCTTGGGTTTATGGGTGTATTGTTCTACGGCGGCCACGAAATCATCGCCGGTGAAAAAACCGTTGGTGAATTCATGAGCTTTTTCACCGCCATCGGCCTGTTGTTTGACCCAATGCGTCGCCTCGCCTCGATGAGCGGTGCGTGGCAGGCAGCGGCTGCCGCATTGGAACGCCTCAAAGAGCTGATGGATGCACCCATCAAAATGGTTTCCCCCGCCAACCCTGTTGCCGCGCCGTCGGGGCACCCTGAAGTTACGCTGACGAATGTTTGCCTCAACTATGGAGATGCTAAGATCTTACGGGATCTGACCCTGACCGCTGAGGCCGGTAAAACCACAGCTTTGGTCGGTGCCTCAGGAGCGGGGAAATCCACCATCTTCAACCTGTTGACGCGTTTAGTCGATCCTCAAGCCGGTAAAGTCCAAGTTGGTGGCGTTGCGGTGCAAGATATGGCGCTGCCAAAATTGCGCGATCTCTATTCGGTGGTAACGCAAGAGGCATTGTTGTTTGACGAAAGCCTGCGCGAGAACATCCTTCTGGGGCGAACTGATGTCACAGATGAACAACTGAAAGGCGTTCTAGACGCGGCGCATGTCTCTGACTTCCTTCCGAAACTGGCCGATGGTTTAGAGACACTTGTTGGGCCGCGCGGCTCTGCGCTGTCTGGTGGCCAGCGTCAGCGCGTAGTGATCGCACGTGCGCTGTTGCGAGATACGCCCATTCTGCTCTTGGACGAAGCTACCAGCGCGTTGGATGCTCAATCCGAAAAAGTTGTGCAAGAAGCACTGGATCGCCTGTCTGGCGGTCGCACAACAATTGTGATCGCACACCGTTTGTCGACCATCCGAAACGCTGACAAGATCGTTGTGATGGATCGCGGCAAAGTGGTCGACCAAGGGTGCCACGAAGATCTGTTGGCGCGTGGTGGTATGTATGCAGATTTATATCGGTTGCAGTTTCAAGACGGGAAAACCATCATCGATCCGCAAGGGGCTGCGGCCCTTTCGTCTGCCCAGCCAGATCATGATCCATCTCAAGCACCATGGCACCGCCGGTTGATGAACAAGATTTTCGGATCCTGAAACGCTCCGTCTCTCAAACCTAACGATCGCATAAACACAGAGGAGCGCGTATTGAGAATGCGCGCTCACTCCAATCACTCACCCCATAAGTTGAGAAAAGGCATAAAAAACGAAAATTTGCGCTCATAATCCTAAAATATGTCCGAAAAGGATAAGCGTTTTTCATCACCACCTGCCCCAATCACCCCTCATTTTGGGGATACGGGATCAAAACACTTAAGTGTAAGAACATCCTCAGCCGACAAGAAACGTCTCAGTTTTTGACCTCAATTCACTGAGTTCACGACAAAATTCTTACTCTTAGGCTAAAGCCAGCGCTCACCCCTGCGTCCGCAACCATTCCATCACAGCGGGCCGTACTGATTGCTCGCCGCGGTGACGCGCATCAGAGATAATCTTACGGATCTCTTCCAGATTAGATCGCAAAAGCAGACTCTTAACCGGCCCAATTGATGCAGGTCGCATAGACAACGTCCGCAACCCCATCGCAGCAAGACACAACGCCTCGATCGGACGCCCGGCGTCTTCGCCACAAAAACTAAGCGGCGTTCCGGAAATCGCGCAGCGCTCGACAATTCCCTCAATGAACGTCAGGAAACTCACATTAAGCGTATCATATCGACGGCGCACCCGTTCATTTTCACGGTCCGCCGCAAAGAAGAACTGCTTTAGATCGTTGCCCCCAACGGAAACAAATCCCACCTCATCAAAGAATTTTTGGGGTGCAAAGGCCAGTGACGGCGTTTCCAACATCGCCCCGACCTCGATCGTTTCGGGCAAGACGTGGCCAAGTTTTTTCTCGCGCGCGATGGTTTTGTCCACTTCAGCGCGCGCTGCGCGATATTCTTCGAACTGGGCAACAAACGGGAACATGATTGTCAAAGGTCGGCCATTCGCCGCCCGCATCAACGCCTGCAACTGCATACGCATCACGCCCGGCTTATCCAGACCGACCCGGATCGCCCGCCACCCCAATGCAGGGTTCGGTTCATCCGTAGGTTTCATATAGGGCAGTACCTTGTCCGACCCGATGTCCAAGGTTCGAAACACAACGCGTTTGCCGTGCGCCGCGTCCAATACACGGGAATACAGAGCTGACAATTCAGATCGCTTTGGCATCTGATTGCGCACAAGGAACTGCAATTCAGTTCGAAACAGACCAACCCCTTCGGCGCCGGAATTGTCCAAGGACGGCAAATCTGCCATCAACCCCGCGTTCATCACCATGTTAATCCGCGTCCCATCACGGGTCACTGCGGGCGTATCACGGATAGAGACATAACGGGCCTGCGCGTCAGCTTGCATCGCAATTTTGTCTCGAAATGCAGTCACAACCGAGTCACCTGGGCGCAGGTGCACAATGCCCTGATCCCCGTCCACCATGACATGATCACCGTTCAAAGCTTCGGTTGTGATCCGCTCCGCATGAACGACCAAGGGAATCGCCAATGCGCGCGCGACGATTGCTGCATGTGACCCGACGGAGCCCTCTTCCAGCACAATCCCTCTTAATGCACGTCCATATTCCAACAATTCACCCGGCCCGATGTTCCGGGCCACCAAGATGGCATCGGTTGGATGCTCGGCACCGGATTGAACACCCTGCCCGGTCAAAATCCGCAGCAGTCGGTTGCTCAGATCATCCAAGTCCGCCAAACGCTCACGCAGATAGGGGTCATTGACCTGCTCCATCCGGGCCCGCGCCTGCGATTGTTCTTTCTCGACGGCAGCTTCTGCACTCAACCCCCGCGAGATGTCTTCTTCCATGCGCCGCATCCAGCCTTTGGAATTGGCAAACATCCGATAGGCCTCAAGAACTTGTAGCTGTTCTTTGTCCCCGTTTTGGGACATCTCCAGCATTTTATCGACACCAACGCGCAACTCTTCGACACCTTGGGTCAGGCGTTCAAGCTCACGCACGGGATCATCCGCAATGGGATTGGTAATAACGACACGTGGTTCATGCAGCAACACATGCCCTTCGGCAGCCCCTTCTTGACCGGTTCCGCCACGCAACAAGACAGATTGTTGGTGCAAGGGGGACAGGGCCGCGCCCTCGCCCACAAACGCACCAAGTTCGGTCATTTCAGCGATGACCATCGCAACCACTTCCAAAGCATACACTTCGTCGGCGGAAAACTCGCGCGCATCGCGAGATTGAACAACTAAAACGCCTAGCTTTTCACCAAGCCGCTGAATTGGAATGCCAAGGAAGGACGAGAACCGTTCTTCGCCGGTTTCCGGCATATAGCGGAACCCTTTGGTCGACGGAGCATCAGGGGTATTGATGACCTTGCTGTACTTGGCGACCCGTCCGACCAGGCCCTCGCCCATCCGCAGGCGGGTCTGGTGAACGGACTCAGATTGCAACCCTTCGGTCGCGCAGAGCTCTAGCGTATCAGAATCACGGAACAAATAGACCGAGCAGACCTCGCTGCCCATGCTGTCCGCAATCAAATGGGTGATCTTATCCAAACGCGCCTGACCAGCGTCGTCGCTGGCCATCGCTTCACGCAGCCGACCAAGCAGCTTGCGGGATTCACTTTCTGTGCCGTCCGCCATGGGCCTGTCACCTTATCTCAGTCAGGCAGGCCCTTGGCGTTTTGCTCAGGCTGCCTTGTCCAGTTCAAAAGCATCATGCAGTGCCTGAACAGCAAGTTCCATGTATTTCCGATCAATCAGTACGGAAATTTTTATCTCAGAGGTTGTGATGACCTTGATGTTAATCCCCTCATCCGAGAGTACCTTGAACATTTTGGCCGCAACACCCGACTGGGACCGCATGCCAATACCCACGACAGACACCTTGGCCACGTCCGTGTCCGCGATCAATTCCGCATAGTTCAGCTCGCCCGCGTCTTTGATTGCCAACAGCGATTTTTCGGCGCGCGCCACCTGATCCGTGGGGCAGCTAAAGGTCATGTCGGTGCGACCTTCTTCTGAGATGTTCTGCACGATCATATCAACATTGACGCCGCCATCGGACAGCGCGTTAAAGATCGTCGCGGCAATGCCCGGGCGGTCTGCAACCGACAACAGGGTCATCTTGGCTTCGTCGCGGGAATAGGCCACACCGGCCACAACATTGGATTCCATGATTTCCTCCTCGTCGCAGACCAGCGTACCGGCCTCATCAGATTGTTCTTCAAAGCTTGAGAGAACACGCAATTTCACTTTGTAGCGCATCGCCAGCTCAACCGAGCGGGTTTGCAACACTTTGGCCCCCAGCGAGGCCAGTTCGAGCATTTCCTCGAACGAAATCTTGTCCAGTTTGCGCGCCTTGTCACAGATGCGCGGGTCAGTGGTATAAACACCATCAACATCGGTATAGATGTCGCAGCGATCTGCCTCAAACGCAGCCGCAAACGCAACCGCAGTGGTGTCAGACCCACCACGCCCCAGCGTTGTGATCCGCCCCTCAGGGCTAATCCCTTGGAAACCAGCCACGACAGCGACTTTCATGCCTTCGGCGAACTTTTCGTTGATGTTCTTGGTCGGGATCTCTTCGATCCGAGCCTGACTGTGGGCACTGGTCGTCAAAAGCGGCACCTGCCACCCCTGCCAGCTGCGCGCGGGAACATCCATTTCCTGCAGTGTCAGCGCCATCAGACCAGCCGTGACGTTTTCCCCAGAAGAGACCACCGCGTCATATTCACGTGCGTCATATAAGGGTGACGTTTCATTGACCCAGCCAACCATCTCGTTCGTCTTGCCTGACATGGCTGAGACGATGACGATGACATCATAGCCCTTGGCAACTTCAACGCCGATGCGTTTGGCCGCACGACGGATACGATCCAGGTTGGCGACAGACGTGCCGCCGAATTTCATTACGAGTGTTGGCATGGGGTTTAATATCTCCGCGCCCTAGCTTCAGGTTTCACGCGTCATAAGCGAGGGGGTGCTCAAGAGCAAGTGGCCAGCGCCTGTGTTAGCGTCACCGGCCCCGGATTATTGCGCCTTTGCTTTACACCACCCCATGGCAATGACAGATTGAGGGCAATGCGTTCAACCCAACAGGATTTCCCATGCGCTTGCTTTCCGCCATAGTCACACTTGCTCTATTGTCAACACAGGCTCATGCAACAGGTGCCTCGGTATCTGGAACTGACGGATCAAATGCCCTTGGCACACTTCCCTGTGCGGCTATCGCAGGTCAACCCATTCAGAACTGCCATGCCGAACTGATCCGCCGAGATGCACAGAACGTCACGATCAACGTTCTTTTGCCAACTGGCGAAACACGCAACATCTATTTCACGGATGGGGAACCAACAGCCTCAAATTCCACTGCCAAGATCACCAGTGAGGTTCAGGGCGACGTCATGCGCATCTTTATCGAACCGGGCGAAGTGTTCCAGGTCCCAACGCAGGCCCTCGCCAACCAATAGTCAACGCCAGCTCCAGGCTTCACGTTCAATAGGCGTGAGGCCGACCATCCCAGGTTTCAAAGCACCCGGTTTTGTCGATGCTCAACGCATCAAATCGCGCCAGGAGGCCATCGGCAGAGGCATCCACGGTTATATCGCCAGCTTCACCCCCCATATCGGTTTTAACCCAGCCCGGATGATAGATACCCACTGCGACCCCATCAGCTTTCAGATCCGTAGATAAATTGCGCCCAAGGTTCAAAGCCGCCGCTTTAGACGCACGGTAGATGTAGCTGCCGCCGGGCGCGCGCGTATGTGATGCCATTTGTGAGCTGATGATCGCAATTTTGCCGTTGGCGGCCCTTAGATTGGGCAGCAGGGCTTGTACCGTTAGAAACACACCTGTCACGTTGGCCGCAAATGATTGCGACCACATCTCGGGGGCATATCCATCAATGGATTGGCCTTTGTCCAGATAGACACCCGCATTGCAAATCAGTAAATCGATGGGCTGTCCGTTCAATTCGTGGGCCATATCAGCGTGCTGGCGTGCATCCGTCACATCCAGTGTCACTGTCTCACTGCCATCACGTGCAGTCCCAGTGACTGTATGCCCAGCCGCGCGATACCGCTCAGCCATGGCTTTGCCGATCCCACGATTGGCCCCTGTAATAACAACATGCATCGATCAATTTGTCTTTCTGTTAGGACGAAATGGCAATGGTGTAACTGGCACACCTTCTTCAATGAGGGCTTTAGCCTCTTCAATTTTGGCTTCGCCATAGATAGCACGGGACGGCGCATCCCCCACGTGCATGGCGCGCGCTTCATCGGCAAAATTCTCGCCAACATAGTCCGAATTCGTTTCCACCTGCTTTCGCAGCTCGGTCACCGCTTTTTCAAGCTCAGACGCCGGCTGACTTAACAGTCCCGGTTGCGAAGGCGCGGGCGGCTCAACTGCAAGGGGGGCTTCTGGGTGTTCAGCAACGGTCTTGGGCACCGCACTGCGCGCGGGGCGAACACGGGGTGTCATGATTGCTTTTTCGACCTGACTACTGCCGCACTCCACGCACGATACCATCCCGGCTTTTGCCAGTTTTTCATAAGCCTCTGCAGACTGGAACCAGCTGTCAAAGACATGGCCGTCGCAGCATTTCAATGCATATTGAATCATCGTCTACCCACGTTACAGGATCGCCGATAGATATCCACACCCGAATGAAGTTCAAGCCTCTCGTTTGCCTTTCCGGCAGTTAATGCAGAATGCGCGGGTCAAACTTGCGGATCATTTGGGCAAGTTCAGGTTCTGCCACACGCGCTGCTGCCTTTTTAGGCGAAAACCAACGCCTGTGACGTTCGCTTCGTTCCGGGAATTTGTCGGCCAATTGCTTCACCTTTATCGGGAACACTTCAACCAAACACGGGGCTTCGTTGCCGTCAGACATCACTTTGAAATGGAAATAGTGCCCCAAACTACGCGCCCTGCAATTGCCGATAACACCGGCCTCTTCCCAGGCTTCTTGCACAGCAGTGCCGGCCGCATCCCGATCCGACATTGGCCACCCTTTGGGAACGATCCAGCGCCCGGTTCGACGCGACGTGATCAAGAGGACACGCAATTTACCGTTATCGATCCGGTAACACAGAGCCCCCATTTGACTGCAGATACCAGCCCGCGGCAACCGACCCAACACTTTGGTTGAATTCTTCATCGTGATGCGCCCCTCCTGTTCGGAAGGTACCCCCTCACCGTGACAGAACCGCTACGATTATGTAACAAAAATCTATGTATTGTGTGTCAAAACGGCTCAGAACCGAAATAGACCGGGGGGCGACCTCAACTCGACTTGGACTGAATGCCGCGACGCATGCGCTCTTCTAAGCGCACAACCAGATCTTCATCCGACAGATCGGCATCGATCGCCAAACGCCGCATGCCAAAGTGGACATGTGCAATTTGCTGGTAATATTTCGTGTAGGTATAGTTCACGCCCGCCCCTGCCACCGCCCCAAGAATTGGAACCGTTTGCAACGCCAGTTTTTGCCCTAAAACAAGCGCCAGCTTTGGTGCAACCGCCGTGATCAGGGATTGCATCGCGCTGCCCGTCAACGTCAAACGCAGGGATAGGAAACTCAGATCCGCACCGTCATCCATCGCCAAGGGCCCCGCGGCACAAAACACCCTGACACAGTCGAATTGCACATTCTCCGCCTCTGGATCAAATCCATGAGTGGCCGCCACACCTTGGATCGCGCGCAATAGCACTGTGGTTGTTGCTGGCAACTCGACCAACGCCCCGGGCAAGCCCCCAAATCCACCTGCAGCGCCCATGGCTGTGGTGACGGCTGTGTTGACCCATTCTTTTTGATCCGGCACTGCGGTTCGCGAATGCTGCGCCGCCTGCATTGCTAAGAACAGTGCCCGCTCGGTTGCATCGCCCAAGCCATCACGCACTGGCTCAGGGAGCTTCTCCAGCACGTCTTCGACCTTGCCGCCCAAAAGATTGAAAAGCTTCACACCGACACCCCCAGCAGCTTGATACCGCGCGGCAATCCGATCCAGCTCTGCTTCTGTGTCGATTGGGGCAATCAGTGCAATATCAGTCATCTCGGCTCCTAACTCTGTTACAAGATTGGCACCCTGAGGATCAATTTCAACAGCTTAACGTGTCCACCGGGTCACCTGTCCTGTCACGTCAGACCAGCCCCCGGATGCCTGATCAAATCCTAATATCCGCTCTGGATTGGTTGGGGGCGGCATCTCCACGCCGTCTAGCCGCGTGAAGCCAAAGCGTTCGTAATAAGGCGCATCGCCGACCAGCATGACCCGCTTCCAGCCATAGGTCTTAGACGCCTCCAGCCCCTCAAAAATGAGATATCCGCCCAATCCTTCGCCTTGGTGCGTCGGGTGAACTGCCACTGGTCCTAGCAAAAGCGCATCCTTTGCCCCGACATGGACAGGCCAGAACCGGATCGCGCCTGCCAAGATCCCATGCTCATCTCTAGCAACCAAAGACAATTCAGCCACTGGGGGCACGTCATCCCTCAGCCGATAAGACGACAAGGCCTCGCGCCCGGGGGCAAAACACACATCATACAACGCCTCGACTTCCCACCAGTCGTCCGGCTGTTCCCGCTTAATTTCGATCACTGACGCGCCTGCTTTTCCTTTACCCGTGGCAATCCGCCTATCACTTCACTACCTCTTGGGCAAACGCTAGGAGAGAGACAGATGTTTTATCGCCCGCAAGACGGTCATGACCTGCCCCATAACCCGTTCAACGCCCTGATCACACCGCGCCCCATTGGTTGGATTTCTTCTCGTGACAAACAGGGGATCAACAACCTTGCCCCCTATTCGTTTTTTAATGGCGTTGCTTACGAGCCGCCCCAAATTATGTTTGCCAGCACCGGTGCAAAACCGGACCAAAACAACACCAAAGACAGCCTTGGCAATATCGAAGACACCGGCGTCTTCTGCGTCAACATCGTTGAATTCGCGATGCGCGACGCGATGAATGCAAGCTCTGCGGCACTAGACAAAGACGTCGATGAATTCGATCACGCAGGGCTCACGCCGATAGATTGCGAAACAATAAGCTGCGCACGCATCGCTGGTGTTCCTGCCGCCCTTGAATGCAAACTGACCCAGATCACGACATTGCCGGGACAATCCAATCGTGTCGCGTTCGGAGAGGTTGTTGGCATTCACTTGCGAGATGATTGTCTGCGCGATGGGATCTTTGATGTGACCACTTTTAGACCGCTCGCCCGCCTAGGTTACCGCGACTACTCGGTCGTTCGCGATCTGTTTTCACTCAGCCGCCCGGACGATTAACCTCAAAAACAAAAACGCGACCCCATTTTTAAGGATCGCGCTCGGACGCCAAGCAGCGCCAAATCAGGATTGAGCGCGCCCCGCAGGGGCGCTCAATTTAACAACAGCCCTCAGTGACCACCCAAAATGCCCGTTCGGACGGAATAGTTCACGGCCAACGTGTATTCGGGGTCATCGTCGCTATCGACCATCAAGTGACCTGCTTTGGTCAGCAACTGGTGGCAATCACGACTCAAGTGGCGCAACTGGATGGATTTTCCCTCTGCCTCGTATTTCAACGCAATCGCTTCGATCGCCTGCAGTGCTGATTGATCAACAACACGGCTACCGGCAAAATCTACGACGACTTTGTCTGGGTCAGTCTTTGGTTCAAACAATTCGGCAAAACCATCAGCCGATCCAAAAAACAAGGGCCCCTGCACGCGATATACCTTGGCCCCGTCTTCGTCTTCCCCAATCTCGGCATGAATACGACGGGCGTTGTTCCACGCATACGCCAGTGCAGATACGATCACGCCAACAACCACGGCAACGGCGAGGTCCTCCATCACCGTCACAACCGTCACCAGAACGATGACAAAGGCGTCCGTCAACGGCACCTTGCGCATGATCTTGAACGAGTTCCACGCAAAGGTCCCGATCACGACCATGAACATAACCCCGACCAAAGCGGCCAGCGGGATCAACTCAATAATGGGTGATCCAACAAGGATGAACAGCAACAAGAATACCGCGGCTGCAATCCCGGCAACCCGAGTGCGTCCACCAGATTTAACGTTGATCATAGACTGACCGATCATCGCACATCCGCCCATACCACCAAAGAAGCCAGTGACCGTATTGGAAACGCCCTGTGCGATACATTCTTGGCTGGCACCGCCGCGCTTGCCCGTCATTTCGCCCACAAGATTCAGCGTCAGCAGCGATTCAATCAAGCCAATAGCAGCCAGAATGACCGCATAAGGCAGGATGATTTCAAGCGTTTCCCAATTCAATGGTGCCAAAGCGGTGCCATACAGGCCCAAACCTTCGCCAAATGGGTTATGAAATTCAGGGAAACCGCCTTTGATCGAGGCCAGATCCCCAACTCGTGGCACATCCAGACCGAAGCCGATCACCAACGCCGCAACGATACCAATTCCGGCCAGAGGGGCCGGAATGAACCGGGTAACACGGGGCATCACCCAAATGATTGCCATGGTCAAACCCACCAGACCAAGCATCAGAAGCAACGGCACTCCGGTCAACCATTCACCACCGCTCAGGCCGTGACCCGAGTTTTCCATCGAACCGGGCACTTTGAACTGACCCATTTGGGCCAGGAAAATAACGATAGCCAACCCGTTGACAAAGCCCAACATAACCGGATGTGGCACCAGTCGGATAAATTTACCCCACTGCATGATGCCTGCAATGATCTGCAAGATCCCCATCAACACCACAGTGGCAAACAGATACTCCACCCCATGCTGCGCCACCAAGGCCACCATCACAACAGCCAACGCGCCCGTCGCACCAGAGATCATACCAGGACGACCGCCAATCAATGCGGTGATCAATCCAACCATGAACGCCGCGTACAAACCCACCAACGGGTGCACACCTGCAACAAAGGCAAAGGCCACCGCTTCGGGCACCAGCGCCAGTGCTACGGTCAAACCCGACAGCAATTCGATCCGAACCCGGGCGACGCTAAAGCCTTCGTCAGGCATCCAACGCAAATCAGGGTAGTCAAGACGGCTGGCAAACGCAGCCAAAAGGGCTCGGGGCATGGGCGGGTTCCTATGGATAGTGGGTTCGCGGCTATAAGATGTAGGTGCCAATCACAAAAGGGGGTTGACCAGTGAGAGTGGCATCAGACAGCGGGCAGGCCATATCATACCTTAGCACAAAATCCACCCCTCTCACCAACGTGACTTGCCTGGCCGTTGTTTGCAGGCCAAACCTGAACTTATGCGATGGGTCATTCTATTCTCTTTCCTTGGATCTGCTGTCTGGGCGCAGGATCTACAAGGCAACGACACCCCCGGCAATTGGCGGGTGACGCATCATCAGATCTTTGGCATCTGGAATTCTATGTGTGACGAACGCGAAGAACACGGTGCGCTGAGGCAGCGCTGTTACCTGCGTCACGTCGATGTGTTTTCTCAAGCTCCTAAATTTGCAGCGCAGTTCATGTTCATCACGCCAGAGCCCAACGGTTACAAAGTCGATTTCGGGATGGAGCTTGGCACCGTGTTTCACCCCAACGGGTTCAGGATCGAAACCATGCAGGGTGATATTTGGCGGACGCGCTTTCCCGGGTGCCTCGCCGGCCTAAGCTGCACCTTTACCGGGAATGACGCCGGGTTCCTGATTGAAAGCATGGCCGATGGCGACGCGTTCAGGTTCACGTTCCGTGATAGCCACGGACAATCTCAAGATCTGAGCTGGCCATTACATGATTTTGAGTCCGCTTGGGAAGATTTCCAGAGCCAAGCCCACATGCGCGCACTGATCTCGCCTTAAACTCTGGAACATACCCCAAATTTCGCGCGCGCCCAGCTATCCTTTCAGTCGCCCGCCCCACCGGGTTAATCACGACGTATGCCTGCCAATCTGGCAAAGTTGGCGTTGTGAAAGCCCCATGAGTTGCGTTAACAAAAGCCGCACAACGCGCCCATACGGGGCTCGCGTCTTTTGAAAGCCCAAACACTCCATGCCTGATCCATGCCTGAAGATGGTGTTAGTAACACCCGAAATTCCGTACAATACCGGTGCGATTGGGCGGACCTGTGTGGCGTTAAATTTGGAACTGATCCTGATCAAACCCTACGGGTTTTCGCTCGATGAAAAAGCAGTTCGGCGCGCTGGTACAGATTACTGGAAGCACGTTAATCTCATTGAATATGACAGCTGGCAGGATTTTATAGACGATCGTAAGCCGCCGCGTGACAGCCTCCATTTCTTTGAAGAGCACGGTGCCCAGACATTCTATGACCCGGATTACCAAGACGACGCCTACTTGGTTTTCGGATGTGAATCCAAAGGTCTTCCCCCGGCCATCTTAGAGGGGATGGAAGGCCGGGTATTCAACCTCCCGATGCTCAGCCCGCTAGTCCGTTCGCTTAATTTGGCAAACGTCGCCACAGCTGTCGTTTATCAAGCCATGCGCCCCCGGCTGGGCGGGTAATAGCGATCCGTTCTCGATTGAACAAAGACCTAACCCGCGCCAAGACCTTGCCAATCCCCTGCCAAGCCGCCACATATTTCCGTGGAATTCGACCAACAAGGCAGGGAGCACCCCCGTGAGCACCAAAACCAAAATCGCCGTCATCGGCGGCTCGGGCATTTATGACATCGACGGGCTTGAAGGGGCGAAATGGGTCAGCGTTGACAGCCCATGGGGAACCCCGTCTGATCAGATCCTCACCGGGTCGCTGCATGGCGTCGATATGGCTTTTTTGCCCCGCCATGGACGTGGCCACATACATTCCCCGACCGAAGTCCCTTATCGCGCCAACATTGATGCCCTCAAACGACTCGGCGTCACGGACATCATTTCGGTTTCGGCTTGTGGATCATTCCGCGAAGCGATGGCCCCGGGTGACTTTGTCGTTGTCGACCAGTTCATCGACCGCACATTTGCGCGCGAAAAATCATTCTTTGGCACTGGCTGTGTCGCCCATGTCAGTGTCGCCCACCCTACGTGCCCACGTCTGTCGGACGCCTGCGAAACAGCAGCCCGCGATGCGGGGATCACCGTCCACCGGGGTGGCACCTATCTTGCAATGGAAGGGCCGCAGTTTTCAACGCTGGCGGAATCCAAAATGTACCGCGAACACTGGGGTGCAGATGTCATCGGCATGACTAACATGCCCGAGGCCAAACTCGCCCGCGAAGCCGAACTTTGTTATGCCTCTGTTGCGATGGTTACAGACTATGACAGCTGGCACCCAGATCACGGCGAAGTCGACGTCACCGCCATCATTGCTACCCTGACAGGCAACGCCGAAAAGGGCCGCGCCTTGGTCAAAGGTCTGCCTGCCTTGCTCGGAGCAGATCGTGCGCCCTGCCCACATGGGTGTGATCGCGCCCTCGAATTCGCGATCCTTACGGCACCCGAAAAACGGGACCCTGAACTGCTTGCCAAACTGGATGCGGTGGCTGGTCGTATCCTGTAAGCCCGAGGCGGCTTGACACTGATGCGCGTCCGCAGCTTTCTGGGGGCGCGCATTTCCGTTAACAGCCTCACGTCAAGGAGTCTTTCTGCCATGCCCCTAGATCTCTGGCTCGCCTTTGTTGCCGCTTCAACGGCTCTTTTGCTTATTCCGGGGCCAACTGTGCTGCTGGTGCTCAGCTATGCGTTGTCCAAAGGGCGTCCCGTTGCCGTGGCCTCGGCCACCGGGGTCGCTTTGGGGGATCTGATTGCGATGACCGCCTCACTGGCCGGCCTTGGCGCACTTGTGCTGACATCCGCCACCTTATTTTCGATCCTCAAATGGGTCGGGGCTGCTTATCTGCTCTGGCTCGGGTTCAGGCTTGTCCGCTCTGCCCCCTCCGAGGGCCTGGGCACTGTTGACACCAAACGCGATGTGACCCCACGCAGCGTGTTTCTACATGCCGCCGCCGTGACGGCGCTTAACCCAAAATCGATCGCGTTCTTCATTGCATTTGTACCACAATTCCTGCGCCCAGAATTACCCCTACTGCCCCAGTTCGCGATCCTGATTGGAACCTTTGTCGGGCTCGCCGGATTTAACGCGTTGGTTTATGCCCTGCTCGCGGACAAGCTGCGCCGTTGGGTTGGTCGCCCTAGCATCGTCACCGGATTGACGCGCGCAGGCGGTGTAACCCTGATGGCAATGGGCCTTGCAACCGTGTTCCTGCGTCGTCCTGCTTAACTGTCTGCGTTATCCTTCATAAATCCCCTGATAAACCGGCGAATTTCGCGGGCTGCACTTGTATCCAGCTCTTTGCACAATTCTACAAACGCATCCCGCTCGTCCTTGTCCAAGCGCAGAACCAACTGAGAGTTCTTCTTCGTCGAAGCTTTACCGTCTTTTTTGCTCACGATGCCACCATCCTAGGTATCATTGACTCCAGTCGATATACTTTGTATATACATTGCACATAGTTTGTCGATATAGTCAGAAATAGCAGTAATCGAGAGGATAAGGCAATGAACCTACATGCAGCTTCTTCGCTTCTGGTGCAAGACCGCAGAGATTGGCGAAAACCCCATCTATTGTGGCTTCCGTCCGCGCTTTATCGGCCCTTTAGCGCCAAACGTAAAAGTCGAAAATAAGCACCATTGACCCGCCCCGGCGGGTCTTGTGCTTTCTTGCCCTTGAAACAGGGCAAGCCTTGGGTCAAACCAATCGGGATAAAAGCCGAGTTGAGATACCCCATGCCAAAGAAAACTACCGTTCAGGGCTATATCCGCACCATCGTTGACTTTCCGCACGAAGGTATCCTGTTCCGCGATGTCACCACCTTGTTTTCCGACCCTCGCGGATTTCGCATGGCGATTGACCAAATGCTGCACCCCTATGCGGGGGAGCGCATCGACAAAGTCGTCGGGTTAGAAGCGCGCGGGTTTATTCTGGGCGGTGCAATTGCCCACCAGCTCAGCGTTGGTTTTGTGCCCATTCGCAAAAAGGGCAAGCTGCCCGGCACCACCATCTCGCAAGAGTACAAGTTGGAATATGGCGAAGCGATTGTGGAAATCCACGATGACGCGATTCAACCCGGCGAGAAGATCTTGGTTGTGGACGATCTGCTGGCCACCGGCGGCACCGCGTCGGCAGGAATCAAGCTGATTGAACGCTTGGGCGGTGACATCATCTCTTGCGCGTTCATCGTTGACCTGCCCGATCTGGGGGGACGCAAGATTTTAGAAAGCATGGGAATGGATGTTCATATCCTGTGCGAGTTCGAAGGCGAATAACGCCTGACAAATCCTGATCAGGGGTGCCACGCCCGGCGCCGCTAAAGCAAAGACCGCACGTGTTCACGCAGGTGCGGCACCAACTCTGCCTCGAACCACGGGTTCTTTTTGATCCAGCCGGTGTTCCGCCACGACGGATGGGGCAAAGGAATGACACCGGCCGGTGCAGTTCTCCAGTTGCGCACGACATCTGTCACAGATCCCCGCACCCCAAGATGGTATTTCTGCGCATACCCCCCAATCAGCAGCGTTAGCTTCACCTCTGGCAAGGTCCGCATCACCCTGTCGTGCCACGTCGAGGCGCAAATGGGCGGTGGCGGCAGGTCAGCCCCCTTGGCGTTGTAGCCCGGAAAACAAAACGCAGTGGGCAAGATCGCAATCCGACTTACATCATAGAATTCATCCTCGCTTACTCCCATCCACGCACGCAATCGATCCCCCGAAAGGTCAGTGAACGGTTTGCCCGACGCATGAACGCGCGCGCCTGGTGCTTGGCCTGCAACAAGAATACGCGCTGTTGCCGACAACCAGACAATTGGGCGGGGGCGATGTGCAGTTGCGGTTTTCGCAAACCGATCAGCGCACAGCTGGCAGGCCCGTATCGCTTGGAGCAAGTCAGATTTCTCAGCTTTAGCCGTCATCGTTTTTGCCTCAATCCCAAAATCGCCACACACCAACGCAACGTCTAAGAGACCTAAAGTTCGGCGGCGGCCTAGACAGAGGGGCGCATGCCGCCATCCACGTCAAGCCAAGTCTGTTCACCTTTCTGCAATCTCATCGTTGGCACCGCTGCAAGCTCTAGCCCCTCACAAACTGAATATCTTGCATTTTAGGCAACTCTCCCCATCTCAAGGTATAGAACTACGCCAAACATTTGATGTATTCCCAGCGATGTTGCCAATTGCGACTCAGCACCGCCGTTGAGACTGAACTGTTGTCAATTTGGAAACAAATTGACGCATTCCCCACGGCAAAACCGCGGATTTCAGGCCAGTTTCCGCCCTTGCCTCGTCAGAACCGTGTCTACATTGAATATTTGTTTCACATTTCGACATAATGTAGCCAAAATCGCCCCGTAGGCTAACTTCATACCCCCACCCCAAAAGGGGGAGGAGCCCGCGCAGAGATGCCAGCGCTCGCAACCAAAACCAAAGGCCGCAGCAGATAGAACATGCTTGAGTTCGATAGTGTCAGTAAATCCTTTTGGACCGGATCCCAGCGCAAGGTGATTCTGGATCGCGTTTCCTTTCGCGTAGAGCTGGGGACATCTTTGGGTGTCCTGGCCCCAAACGGCACCGGGAAAACCACCTTGGTCAACATGATGGCCGGACTGGAAAAACCTGACGAAGGGATCATCCGGCGCGGATGTAATATCTCTTTCCCACTCGGCTTCATGGGCGGTGTGGTCAAACGTGTCTCAGCGATGGAAAATTCGCGCTATATTGCAAAGCTTTATGGCCTTGATCCCGACTATGTAGAGGCGTATTGCCGATGGCTCTGCGGCTTGGGCGAATACTTTGACCAACCGCTTGGAACCTATTCAGCGGGCATGCGGGCACGATTTTCGTTTGCTCTGATGTTGGCGCTGGATTTCGATATGTATCTGATTGATGAGGGGATGCCTTCGTCCACTGACGTAGAATTCAACAAAAAGGCTGGGTCGATCCTCGAAGAGCGATTGCGCACGACAACGATTGTCATCGTTTCACACCAGGCCGCGACGTTGGAAAAATTTGCCAAAAAGGCGGCGGTCCTGACGGATGGCCATCTGCACATGTTTGATTCCTTGGAAGAAGCGAAACAGCTCTATGACTACGAAACCCAAGGCTAAGAAATTTCGCATTCGTCGCAGCGCCGCCCCCGGCGGAACGTCCGGCAATGCAGACAGCGCTGGTGTGCGCCCTGTGCCCGCGCAAGCTGCACAACCTGTTGCAACGCCCGCCCCCGCCCCTGCCAACGTTTTGGAACAGCAGCGTGCGACACGCACACAGCCGCAAGCCAACCCACAGCCGCAGCCGCAGGCCAAACCACGGCCCAAACCAATCCCTCAACCCACGGCTGAGGAAACGCCTACACGCGCCCTCAAGGGGCAGGTCGATTCTGCACAAGCCGTCGAATCTGAAAACACCATTGACGCGATCAAACGCGAAGGTCTGACAGGCCGTCAGTTGCGCATGGCGCGACGCGTGGCCCAAAAGCACAATTTGCCCGCCACATCCGACTACGATGCAGTTCGCTTGCTGCGTGAAAAGGGTATCGATCCATTCAAGCGATCCAACATGCTGGAATTGGTCGTCCCCAAATCTGACGCCAACGCAGTCACCGAAGACACCAGTGGTGAAGCCAAGGTTCAGTTGCCCCAAACCTTGCAACCCGCCAAACAAACTTTGCCCTCGACCGATCTAAGCCCTGCACAACGGCGCGATCTCGAAATCGGCCAGATGCAGCGCGACATCGCGCTGAGACGACGCAAAAAGATGTTGCTCTTGTTGACGCGACTTTCTTTTTTCGTCATTTTTCCGACGCTGATCGTTGGATTCTACTTCTATCGTGTGGCAACACCCATGTTTGCCTCCAAATCTGAATTCCTCATCCTGCAAGCCGACAATGCAGGCGGCGGGATCGGTGGTCTTTTGTCGGGGACACAATTTGCCACCAGTCAGGATTCCATCGCGGTTCAATCTTTCTTGGAATCCAAAGAAGCCATGTTGCGGCTCGACCGCGATGACGGTTTCAAAAGCCATTTCTCCGAGGAATGGATCGATCCAATTCAACGACTGCCTGTTGGCGCAAGTAACGAAGCGGCCTACAAAATCTACTCACGCATTGTCAGCATCGGATATGACCCGACCGAGGGCGTCATTCGTATGGAGGTGTCGGCTGCGGATCCCCAAATTGCGGCCCAGTTTTCGACCAGCCTGATCTCGTACGCGGAACAGCGCGTGAACGATCTGTCCGAGACCAAACGCGAGGACCAAATGCGCGATGCGCGTGTGAGCTTTGAAACCGCGCAAGATGAACGCCGTAACGCCCAAGAGGCGCTGGTCACCCTTCAACAAAAAGGGTCGATCCTAGACCCCGAGGGCGTAATCGCAGGCAAACGGTCGCGGATTACAGGGCTTGAAGTTCAAATTCAGGAAAAAGAGCTGGAACTTGCCGCGCTTGAAGATAACCCCCGCCCCAACCGTGCCAAGGTGGACGGTGCTAAGGGGGACATCCAGCGATATAAAGAACTGCTCAACCGTCTGAACGCTGAGATGATTGATGCCTCAAACGGCGAAAACTCTCTGGCCCAGCTTGCCGTTCGCATTCAGCTGGCACAAGCAGATCTGGCGTCGCGTGATATGATGCTCCAATCCGCACTGCAGCAGATGGAAACAACCCGGATGGAAGCAAACCGACAGGTCCGCTATCTCACGACGTCGGTTCAACCCGTCGCCAGCGAGGAAGCCAGCTATCCACGTAAATTTGAAAACACGATCCTTGCGTTTTTGCTGTTCTCGGGTGTCTACCTGATGATCTCACTGACTGCTTCGATCCTCCGTGAACAGGTATCATCGTAAACCATGAAACATGTCCAAATCGCCGATCTAACGATCGGAAATGACCGCCCCCTGACCATCATCGCTGGCCCCTGCCAGCTCGAAAGCGCGGATCATGCGCAGATGATCGCAGGCCAGATGAAAGAAGCCTGCGATGCCGCAGGCGCACAGTATATTTTCAAAGGGTCATTTGACAAAGCCAACCGTACTTCGCTCAACGCGGCACCCGCACTGGGCATTGAAAAGGGGTTGGAGGTTCTGCAATCGGTCAAAGACACCATCGGTGTCCCCGTCACAACGGACGTGCACGAAAAAGAGCAATGCGTCCCAGTGGCCGAGGTCTGCGACATTCTGCAGATCCCTGCCTTTTTGTGCCGCCAAACCGCCCTGTTGAAAGCGGCCGGTGCAACAGGTGTGACCGTGAATGTCAAAAAAGGTCAGTTTCTCGCGCCTTGGGACATGCAGAATGTCGTGACCAAAATCGAAAGCACCGACAACCACAAAATCATGCTCACCGAACGCGGCGTGAGCTTTGGCTATAACCGTCTGGTTGTCGACATGCAGTCCTTGCCGGAAATGGCGCGCACTGGATATCCGGTGATCATGGATGCGACCCACACCGTGGCACAGCCCGGTGGATTGGGTGGCTCATCTGGCGGTCAACGCGAATTTGCCCCCCTTATGGCGCGCACCGCAGTTGCGGCCGGCGTGGCCGGGGTTTTCATGGAAACCCATCAGGATCCAGACAACGCCCCCTGCGATGGCCCCAATATGATTTACCTTCGTGACATGCCGCACCTGATCAGCACCCTGATGGCTTTTGATAAATTGGCCAAGGCCAACCCAATCGAAATCTAACCTATTTTATCGAGAGTATTGATATGACCAAACCTGTTCCCGAGGTGTCTCCAAACACCTGGAATTTCTTGCGTGATGCAATGATCAAGCCCACCGGGTTTCGCGAATATGATGCCCGCTGGAAATACCCCGAAGAAATCAACCTGCCCGGCATGACTGCCTTGGGTCTGGGTCTGGGCACGCAGATGCGCAAACGGGGGATTGAACCCGTGATTGCGGTAGCCAATGACTATCGTGACTACTCGTTGGCGATTAAAAACGCCCTGATCCTTGGCCTGATGCAAGCAGGTATTCAGGTCAAAGACATCGGCCCTGCGGTTTCCCCCATGGCCTATTTTAGTCAATTCCACCTTGATGTACCCGCCGTTGCAATGGTCACCGCCAGCCACAACCCCAATGGGTGGACCGGTGTTAAAATGGGCTTTGATCGCCCCCTGACCCACGGCCCGGACGAAATGTCAGAACTGCGTGATATCGTTCTGAATGGCGAAGGCTTGCCACATGCAGGCGGCAGTTATGAATTCGTCGATGGTGTAAAAGAGGCTTACCTTGACGATCTGGTTGGCGATTTCAAAATGTCACGCCCGCTCAAGGTCGTCTGCGCCACCGGCAACGGCACCGCCTCTGCCTTTGGGCCCGAATTGTTCGAACGTATTGGCGTCGAAGTCGTGCCCAGCCATAACGAGCTCGACTATACCTTTCCGCATTACAATCCAAACCCAGAAGCCATGGAAATGCTGCACGACATGTCCGACAGCGTCAAAGCCAGTGGCGCGGATTTCGCACTTGGATTTGATGGTGACGGCGACCGCTGCGGCGTTGTGGATGACGAGGGCGAAGAGATATTTGCCGATAAGGTCGGCGTGATCATGGCGCGTGACCTCAGCAAGATTTATCCCAATGCCACCTTTGTGGCGGACGTGAAATCCACCGGGCTGTTTGCTGCCGATCCTGAGCTTCAGAAGAACGGCGTCACTGCGGACTACTGGAAAACCGGGCACAGCCACATGAAACGGCGTGTCAAAGAGATTGGTGCGCTGGCAGGGTTCGAAAAGTCCGGTCACTACTTTTTGGCTGAGCCCATTGGGCGTGGATATGACTGCGGCATGCGCGTCGCAGTCGAGATCTGCAAACTGATGGATCGCAACCCCGACATGAAAATGTCTGACCTGCGCAAGGCACTGCCAAAAACATGGTCGACCCCGACGATGTCACCCTACGCGGCGGATACAGAGAAATACGACATCCTAGAGCGTCTGGTGCAAAAACTGGTCGCAAAACACGAAGCCGGCGACAGCTTTGCAGGTCGTGCTATCAAAGAAGTTGTCACGGTGAATGGCGCGCGCGTCATTCTGGACAACGGCAGCTGGGGCTTGGTACGCGCATCGTCCAACACGCCCAATCTCGTTGTCGTGTGTGAAAGCAGCCAAAGTGAAGCAGAAATGCGCGCCATTTTTGCGGATATTGACGCTGTCATCCGGACCGAACCCGGTGTCGGCGATTACGACCAAACGATCTGAACTCCTGTCCAAGCGCAGCACTCAGCGCGGCGCTTGGACAGCCTAAGCTGACCTAAACTCGTTCAATCCACGCCAAACAGCTTGAGCAGACCTTTCTTCGCTTCGTCTTCTAGCCGATCTTTTAGCAGCTCTTCGACATCCTGATCTTCGGTCACCCTCTGATCCAACTCCTCGCTAAGCTTTTCAAGCAATTTTCCCTTGGCCTGATCTTCAACTTCGTCGATCTGAACACCTGCCGCAGCTTCGATCACTTGGCTCAGGTCTGGCTTGATCGATGGGTCTGCCCAAGGCCCGACGATACGCACCGGGATCGCCAACCCTTTCCCCGCATTGGCGCGCAAGGCAACTGGCGTGAACAGATAATCAATGTCACGCGCGCCCAAACCAACCCGCCCGGCCCCATCCGCACGATAGTTATCAAGCAGCAACAACAAATCCTGATTGCGCAGGATACCATTAGCCATCGTGTACGATCCACCAAGGCTGTTGAACACGGTGGTTCCGCCGCCTGTTTGGCCACTCTCCATCAGTCGGTCCAGATCAAACCCGGAAATGAGACCCCGGCCCATTTGAACGCGCCCCTGCCCCGACAACGAGTTCATGATCGCATGCTCGCTCGCCCCCACGCCCAGAAATTCCAACGAAGCGGTCGCCTTGCCCGACAAACGATCCCCCCCCAAGCAACATCAGGGCCTGCTGCATTTCGATCCCTTCTGCGCGGAGCTTTCCTCCAACAGATAATCCATTGCGGTTGTTCGCCACCAACTGCCCATTCAGAGTGCCCGAAAACACGGAAACAGGCGCCATCTTTAACACCGCGCGCGATCGATCCACACTGAGGCTCAGATTGGTTGCCCCAAGCGCAACAAAGGATGTTTTGATTGACCGCGCTGACAGGCTGACAACCCCATCGGCCAATGCCAATCCCGACGCGTCTATCGCGTCTTTCGACCATCCACTGGATGTCTGGTTTGCAGCAGCATTCCCGCTCTTTGATGGGGCGCTGATTGCGCTAAAATCAAGATCATTAGCAGAAAGCTGTGCAGTGAAATTGGGCTTACCCCCCAAGATCAAATCCACATCCCCGCTCAGTTGGTTTTGCCCCAAGCCAAGTTGCATCTTGCGCAGCGACAACCGCCCATCCCGGGTATAGGTCATCTGCGCGTCGATGTTTGCGGCACGTCCCAGCCCGTCCGGCAAAGACAGCCCAGGTTGTCCAAGCGCGACAAGCACGCGTTGCGTATCTGATGCCCTGAGGGACACCTGACCCGCGGCTTCGCCCAGCTGGCTGATTTGCCCATTGTATTGGATCTCGCCCCCGTCCGTAACGGCTGTCAATTCCAACCGCGTAATGGCTCCCTCGGAAAACGCGACGAAATCATGTAACCGAACGGTCAAATCCACGGGCTGTGACCCTGGCTGTACACGCAACTGCAAATCAAAGGGGGCCGTCTCGCTGGGCCAGCGTGCCGTCATCTCGACCTGTGACAGATCAAATGCCGTGCCACCATCGTCCCGATACACCAGACGTGCGTTGTGCAGCTTGAGGTTCTCAAGCGTGATCGCCGATGGCGTTCCGCCCCCATCAGCCGCTGATTTGCTCTGACTCGCAGTGCCGCTACTGGATGGCGCATCAAACGCCCAGTTCCGTCGCCCTTGCGATTCTACCAATCGCAACACCGGATCGTTTGCAATGATACGCTTCACTCGCACCTCGCCCCGCAACAGCGCAGGTGCGGCAATCCCGATCGATACCTTTTGCGCACTGAACATCGGTTCAGATCCGGCCCACTCAGGGTTGCTCAGGGTCATCGGGCCCGTTTCCACCCCCAGCACCGGCCACAATGTCAGCCGAACATCCCCGCTCACCGTCAGTTCACGCCCGGTTTGCGCCCGTATCTGGTCGGTTGCGATTGCTGCAATCCGATCCCCCGGTAACAACAAGATCCCAGCGATCAAGATCCCAACCACAGCCACCAAAATGACCCCGATCCGCATCACCCACTTCATCAACCTGCTCCTTGCTTGCCTTCTTGCCTGCCCTTGCGCCCGCGTTTGACAACCCTGCCAGTTGCGCACAACATTTGCACGCGCAGCCGTTCCCTACTATATGCCCGCGTATGAGCACAAATCCTCCCAGCCTTCGCCCCGACCTTGCGCCCTCAGCCCGCTTCTCTGATCAGCCCCGCGCTGGCCAGCCCACCATTGGCATGGTTTCTCTTGGATGCCCAAAAGCCTTGGTCGACAGTGAACGGATTCTGACCCGTTTGCGCGCCGAAGGCTATGGCATTTCGCCTGATTATTCCGGGGCTGACGCGGTCATCGTGAACACCTGCGGCTTTCTGGATTCAGCCAAGGCCGAAAGCCTGGATGCCATTGGCGAGGCGCTGACCGAAAACGGCAAGGTTATCGTGACTGGCTGTCTTGGGGCGGAACCAGATTACATCCGCGAACATCACCCCCGTATTCTGGCCGTCACTGGTCCGCATCAATACGAACAGGTGCTGGATGCGGTGCACGGCGCTGTGCCCCCTGATCCCGATCCGTTCATCGACCTGCTGCCTGCAAGCGGCGTGAAACTGACCCCGCGCCATTACAGCTACCTCAAGATTTCCGAGGGCTGTAACCACAAATGCAAGTTCTGCATCATCCCCGACATGCGCGGCAAACTAGCATCGCGCCCGGCTCATGCGGTTCTGCGTGAAGCGGACAAGCTGGTCAGCGCAGGCGTGCGCGAACTGCTTGTGATTTCGCAGGACACATCCGCCTATGGATTGGATCGCAAATATGACACCAACCCGTGGAAGGACGGCGAGGTGCGCAGCCACATCACCGATCTAACCCGCGAATTGGGCAAGCTAGGAAACGCCAAGGACCTGTGGGTGCGTCTGCACTACGTCTACCCCTACCCCTCGGTGCGCGAACTGATCCCCCTGATGGCGGATCCGGACAATGCCGTGCTGCCCTATTTGGACATCCCGTTCCAGCACGCCCACCCCGATGTGCTCAAACGCATGGCCCGCCCCGCCGCATCGGCCAAAACACTGGACGAGATCGCAGCATGGCGCGCGGTCTGCCCCGATATCACCCTGCGATCGACCTTTATCGTCGGCTATCCCGGCGAGACCGAGGAACAGTTCCAGTACCTGCTCGATTGGATGGACGAGGCGCAATTGGATCGCATCGGCTGTTTCCAATATGAAAACGTCGATGGCGCGCGCTCTAACGATCTGGATGGGCATGTCCCGGCTGAGGTCAAACAGAACCGCTGGGACCGCTTCATGGAAAAGGCACAGGCGATTTCCGAGGCCAAGCTGCAAGCCAAGGTCGGCCAAACCATGGATGTGATCATCGACGATATCGACGCCGATGGCATCGCCACCTGCCGCACCAAAGCCGACGCGCCCGAGATCGACGGCAACCTGTTCATTGATGAGGGCACCGAGGGGCTATCCGTCGGCGAAATCGTCACTGTCACCGTTGACGAGGCCGGAGAATACGATCTCTGGGGTGCCCTACCCACCTAAACAAAGTGGTTAGAATTCCAGCGCTCTTTCGGGCGCTGGAAACCAGACTCGTGACCTGCTAAGCCATAAGAAATCGAGCATAACAGGAGACAGATATGACCCGAATGGTAGCGATTGGTTTGACCCTGCTGGCGCTGGCGGGATGTGAAACGGCCAAAGGTGTTGGCAAAGACGTCGGCAAAGCCGGTGACGCCATCAGCGAAGCCGCAACGGATGTTCAGAAAAAGCTCTGAATCCTGACGATCTGGCCGGGCCCCACGCGGGGCCTCGCCTTACCCAACCAGACTGCTGGACAGTTGTCAGGGTGCACGGATATTCCGCAAGGATCGCGCCGATGCCCCGAAACTCCCTTGAAACCAAAGCAATCCATCTCACTCACTGGTTTGGTCCGGGGATACAGGCCGTATGTTCAGATGGATACGCCGCACTAGATCGCGTGGGTTTAGCGACACCTCTGAAGAATAAGCCGCGCACGAACCGAGGGGGTGAGACCGTCTTGGAAACTGTCCAGTGGACAGTTTCAGGGTCAAACGGGCGGAGCCCCGGGGGCGGTTGGATTTTGCGGGACATCTGAATAGTCAGCCGCACACGACCCACGGGGTGGGCGAGAAGCGCCCGCCCCGTGGGGGCGGTTCGGGCGCTGCACATTCTATGAATGTGCAAATTGGGGAGTAGAGGTTTGGCGAACTCTTTCCATTCGTGTTGATTTGGCCGAAGAATTGAATTGTAAGAAAAGTTGCGAATACAAATTGGTGGGTTTCAGTGAAAAGACAAATGAATCAACGTGATCCCTGAAAACTTCATCTCCTCAAGAACTTTCCAATTGGTGTACTATTCGGTGCCTGCATCTCATTCGGCATTGCTTGGGTACTTGATGAAGCTGTCAGAGAAGCCCTCGTGGATAATACAATCAGGTTCACTACCATTTTCGCTGCCTTGCTTGGTTCCGGATTAGCGGTGACAGGTGTGCTTGCTAACATTGAGGTACAAGACGAGAGTCGCTTCGACGAAAGGAACTCTCGACTGAACGCAAATAAAGCTATGCTACCATCAATACTCGCAGAGCTTTCTAGACGATGCGAACACAATGCTATGATTGTGCTGCTAAACTCAAAAAACGCTTTGCTGCCTGACGAAAAGCTGCCGACGCACTTAGAAAAATACCTCCAAGCAGAACTCGCTCCATTTATTACAGATCATGAGTTTAACACGTTCAAGGAATGCCTTGAATTAGCTGATGATGAATCTAGAGGGGTTTTGCGCTACATCGTGCATCGCTATCAAATTTGCTATTCTGGATGCCACGACTACGATTTCCCCGAGGTAGAAAGAGATCACCTAGCACGTGTTACCTCGCCAAAATCTCTTCATTTGGCGTACGAGTGGAACTGCCTAAACATGTTGCTTGAGCACTGCCTTCCTTACTCCAGATCCGAAGTACCGCGCATTCCGTATGAATTGGCAAGCTGGCGCTTCTCCAATATCTTTTCCGGAGCGTCTCAAAGCAATTTTTCTTCAGTTGTCCGAGTTGTTTCCGATTACTTTGCCGAGGCTAAGGCTTCATCGAAAAGATTGGTTGATGACTTGAGCGATTCAAAAGGGAACATAGACCTGCGTTACCTTATGGATGAAAAACTACTCTAGTCGCGTTTGCTTGCGCCTGACACTGGGTGGGTGCAAAGCGCCCTCCCGGGGGGAGGGTCGGGCGCGGCTTTTGCAGTGCAAAAGCTCTGGGGCTGCAGGCGCTGCCCTGTCAATCTGGTGTTTTTTGGATTGAAGCGGTGCGAAAGGTCAGCCATCGCAGAACGCTAAGGTGTGGGCACGCGCATTGCTGCGCAATACGCTGCCGCCCACCGGCACCCAAATTGAACAGCTTTTAGCTGTCCATTTTGAGTGCTGAAATAAACGCCTCTTGCGGGATGTCCACTTTTCCGAACTGACGCATCTTTTTCTTACCCTTCTTCTGCTTCTCCAGCAGTTTCTTTTTCCGGGTTGCGTCGCCGCCATAACATTTGGCGGTCACGTCTTTGCGCATGGCCGATAGGGTCTCGCGCGCGATGACCTTGCCGCCGATGGCCGCTTGGATCGGGATTTTGAACATGTGACGCGGGATCAGATCTTTGAGCTTTTCCACCATCGCGCGGCCACGGGCCTCGGCGCGGTCGCGGTGCACCATCATCGACAGCGCATCAACAGGTTCGTCGTTCACAAGGATCGACATTTTCACAAGGTTATCCTCGCGATAGCCGGTCAGCTGATAATCGAACGAGGCATAGCCCTTGGTCACCGATTTCAGACGGTCGTAAAAGTCAAAGACCACCTCGTTCAGCGGCAGGTCATAGACGGCCATGGCGCGGGACCCGGCATAGGTCAGATCCTCTTGGATACCGCGACGGTCCTGACACAGCTTCAAAACGTCGCCCAGATACTCATCCGGCACCAGAATGGTCGCTTTGATGCGCGGCTCTTCCAGATGGTCCACATGGGTCAGGTCGGGCATGTCGGCTGGGTTGTGCAGATCAACCTGCGTGCCGTCGCGCATGTAGATGTGATAAACCACGCTGGGCGCGGTGGTGATCAGGTCAATGTCATACTCGCGCTCGATCCGGTCGCGGATCACCTCGAGGTGCAAGAGGCCCAAGAACCCGCAGCGGAAACCAAAGCCCAGCGCGGCCGAGGTCTCCATCTCAAAGCTAAACGACGCGTCGTTCAAGGCCAGCTTGTCGATGGCATCGCGCAGGTCTTCGAATTCAGCGCTATCGACCGGGAACAGACCACAGAATACCACAGGCTGCGCAGGCTTAAAGCCCGGCAGCGCGTCCTCGGTGCCTTTTTTCTCGTGCGTGATGGTGTCACCCACGCGGGTGTCGCGCACCTGTTTGATCGACGCGGTCAGGAACCCCATCTCGCCGGGGCCAAGTTCGTCAATGGCTTCCATCTGCGGGCGGAACACACCGATGCGATCCACGTGATGAGTCGATCCATTCGACAACATCTTGATCCGCTCGCCCTTTTTCAGAACGCCATCCATGATCCGCACCAGAACGATCACGCCCAGATAGGCATCATACCAACTGTCGACCAGCATCGCCTTGAGCGGCGCATCACGGGTGCCCGTTGGCGCAGGCAGTTCCTTAACAATCGCCTCAAGCGTTTCGTGGATGCCCTGCCCGGTTTTAGCCGACACCTGAATGGCGCCCGTCGCATCAATACCAATGACATCTTCGATCTGTTCTGCAACCCGATCACAATCCGAGGCGGGCAAATCGATCTTGTTCAGGATCGGCACGATTTCATGATCCGCATCCAAGGCGTGATAAACGTTGGCCAACGTCTGCGCCTCGACCCCTTGCGAACTGTCAACAACCAGCAACGACCCCTCAACCGCGCGCATGGACCGAGAGACCTCATAGGCGAAATCGACGTGACCCGGGGTGTCGATCAGGTTCAGAACATAGTCGTCCCCGTCGTCCGCGGTGTAATCGATACGCACCGTGTTGGCCTTGATGGTAATGCCACGCTCGCGCTCGATATCCATGCTGTCCAAAAGCTGGGCTTGCATGTCACGTTCTTTCACCGTGCCCGTCTCTTGGATGAGACGGTCAGCGAGGGTGGATTTACCATGGTCGATATGCGCGACGATGGAGAAATTGCGGATTTTGGCCAGATCTGTCATGGCATGGGATATGAGTTGGAATCTTAGTGCGGTCAAGCGCGCCAATGCGTTGTTGGACGGTTATTTGAGTTAAGGGTGCCTTGGTTTGGCGGATTTTGGTAAGATTGAAGATATTGGGCAACTCGAAGAGTGGCTAAAGATGCAAGATGTGCCGATGCGTGGCGCAATTGCCGCCCGTGCATCCCTGCGCAGCCTGCCCGCTGTCATGGCCATTGTTGACCAAAAGGTCGAGAGCTTTGATGGCGAGGCCTTCTTAACTTCTGCCTTGCGTGCGACGCTCGCATCTGGGGTTGCGAGCTTATGTCCAACGCCAGATACCAAGGTCCGCTCCGCCGTTCTCTCAGCCGCGGACTGCGCCTCCACCTCTTACAACGTCACGCAAGCCGCCTCCCACGCCGCTCGTTCCTCCGCTGATTCCGCGTTCTCTGCCATCCGGTCCGCTACCCTCTCAACCGCCCTGTCAGCCGTCCGCTCCTCTACGCTCGCCGCTGCTGAATCTGCCTTTTTTGCTCATGAGGCTGCCCTCGATTCCCCTCTCCCTCTGCCCTCGCCCCCCCTTTACGCCGCCGACGAAGCCACCCTTTCCGCCGCTCTTAACGACGGTACCGTTGGAAAAATGCAGCCCCTTGCGGAAAAAATCTTTGAACACACCTTATGGTCAACAGATCATCGCGTTCCTGCGGTGCACAATTTATGGTTATCATTTGCTGCCCGCCCAGACCCCACCAACATCTGGCAGTTCTGGATCGAGTGGTATCAGGGCATGCTGGACGGAGCCCCGATGGCTTGGGATCTTCAATTACAGATCGCACTGATAGAAGATGCGATTTGGAACTCTGGACCAGAGGCTGTGGCGGCAGAGATAGAAGCCATTAAGGCTCAGTTTTTGTCTGAAAAAGCCCCTTTGGCTGAGGTCGTGAAATTTGACGACAACATTGGGGCATTTCGTGTCATTCCACAGGAGATTGCTAAACCAACACTTTTGGCTGCTACGTTGTCCCAAGTTGAGGATGCGTTGGACGTTGTATTGGCCGACCCTTCTAATGGATTGAATGAACGCTCTCGTGAAACACAGGTTCTACGCCGGAGCCTGTTGAAATACAGCAATGATCCGCAGCGGATAGAAATGGACTTCTTTTCGGCCCACGCGGGTCTGACTCGGCAGATTTTGGTTGAGGATCTCCCCCCTAGTGAGGCTAACCTAGCTTTGCAACGCGCGCTTGAAGAAGGGGCGCAAGCTGTAAGAGCCACGCATCCGGATGTGGCTGAAAATCGGCATATTCTGAATTCTCAAAAAATTGCGGAACTCTCTACAGATCAAAAAGCGAAACTTGCCGGGGCTCAACCTTTGTTGGAGGCGATCTCAAGTGGAGTGATGCAAGAGGATTTCAGCGACGATATTGCTTACCTGTTGGAAGACCATTTTCGTGTTCCTACATTCCCGCCCGAGTTTGTTGCAAAACATCGCAATCCGATTTTGGCCGAATCTGACGAGAAGTACCGAACCTTTGGAAGATTGGCGCAAATCGCTATCCAACTTCTCAAATCGCCTCAGATCTTAGACAGGATTGACGGCAGCGCTGGGTATAAAGCAGCAACCATATTCCTGACCGTTAAAGAGCTTATCAATCTCTGTATCGGATTGATTTGAACTCAATCTCAGACAGTCGGCAAACATCGCTATCTACGATGTTTGCGAGCATATCGACTGGGTTTACCTTGCGCCCCCTCACTTCAAGCGACTCTTCGCGCATTGGTAAACCGCTCCTTAATCTTGCCCCATTTAGACTGTAGCATGTGAGTCCTTTTATGGACTCGCGCAGCAAGACGCGGGCAAGGCATAGGCAGTTCATGGCGCGGTTTTCGATTTTTATGTTGGGTGAATCCCAGATCACTGTTTCTGGTGGTCAACAGCTGGACGGCGTGACCCAAGGGGATGGCTCCCATCTGGTGGGTCAAACCATCACGCTGAACTCGAATGCATGGACCGAAGTTGAAATCCGCGACAACGATACAAACTTTGGTGACAACGACGGCACGCAGCGACTGGACGGGTCGCAAAACATTGATGGCACCACCTACGGGAACAACACGCGGGTCGAGGCCGAATATGGGCTGACCGTCACGGACGGCGTCAATTTCTGGCAGATGGTCGGGTTCAACGTCGTCAACTCCTCGCCCTCTTATGCCACGGTCGAAGGGCTGGCCTTTGTCGGAGACCCCGGCGATTTCCCCCCTGTTGGCACCCCACTATATGTATACGACGCGCAAGAAGGTCCGAATTTCAGCGTCGACGACTACGTCACCCCGATCTGCTACACACGCGGTACGTGGATCAAAACCGCCACAGATATTCAGCGCATCGAAAAGATAAATGTCGGGGACCTGGTCTGGACGCTGGACCATGGCCCCCAATCAGTGAAATGGATCGGGTCGCGTACTGTGATAGCGACCGGTCGCTTCGCCCCCGTTGAAATTCCACCCGGGGTTTTGGGCGCTGATTCTCCGGTTCAGGTGTCTCAACAGCATCGCGTGCTGATCACTGACCCGGCCGCTGAGCTGCAATATGGCACCACCCAAGTGTTCAGCCCAGCCATTGCGCTGGTTGATGCGGGGCTGGCGCGGATCGTCCCGGCAAAATCAGTTGAGTATTTCCATATCCTTTTGGAAAATCATGACATTATCAAAGCAAACGGGGTCACATCTGAATCCCTATTTATGGATGACAATGCGCTTGCGGATGATCCCGATGCCCTGTTTTTCCCTGGTCTGAACGTTGGCCCCCACCCCAAACACCGCTTGGCGCGCCCAACACTTCGGCGACAAGAAGCCAGCGCACTGCTGTGTGAATTAACCAAGATTGATCGAGCAATACCCTTACGCCATAGTGCGTGAGCGTCCCAATGGGGCATCAGACCCCGTACGACCGAAAATAACGAGGCAAAACATGAAGCTTTTTCTGACAATCGCACTCTGCGCTGGGTCATTGGTGGCGCTCGCCCCCGCCCCAGCAGACGCCGCATCCGGCACCATCAATCGCGCCTGCCGTGCCTCTGATCGGCCTGCCGCCTCGCGCGAACTCTGTGGCTGCATCCAACAGGTCGCCAACAAATCCCTGTCTCGCTCAGAACGCCGGACAGTCGCGAAATGGTTCGCCGACCCCCACCAAGCACAAGAAATGCGCATGTCAAACCGCAGCAGCGACGAAAAGCTCTGGCTGCGGTACAAAGCCTTTGGGCAAAAGGTTCACGCGACCTGCCGGTAAAAAGATACCCCACCTCACCTTTGCAAAAAGCCGGATCCACCGGCTTTTTGCACACCCTATCCGTAGATTTTCACACGGCGCCCTCAGGCAAAATGGGAAGTCAGCGCAACGAACATCGAACATCCGTCACGCCATAAATCACGCCTCGCTACCGGCCAATTTCAACGCAGGTTGCAACTTGTCCAGCCGAATATCTGCCGTGCGCGCGTGACCCTCCATCCCTTCGGCCCGGGAAATCACCGCAGTCGACCGGGCAAGATCTGGCAATGCCTCCTCGCTCACACGCTGCCACGTCACCGTTTTCAGGAACTTATGCACAGACAGACCGCCCGTGTATCGCGCCGCGCCCGACGTGGGCAGGACATGGTTCGGCCCAGACGCTTTATCCCCAAACGCAACCGTGGTGTTTTCCCCCAGAAACAGCGATCCATAAGCATTCAACCGCAGACGCCACCATTCCAAATCAGCCGCTTGCACATGCAGATGCTCAGGCGCATAGGTATCCGCCATCTGCGCAACCTCTTCGCGATCCGAACACAGCATCACTTCGCCAAGTGAATCCCACGCTGCTTGCGCGCTCGATCGGTTGGGTTCTGGCAATTCTGCGATACATCCGGGGATATGCGCCAAGACCGCATCCGCCAGCGCCCGGCTGTCCGTCGCTAGCCAAACCGGCGAGTTATACCCGTGTTCTGCCTGTCCAACCAAATCCCACGCCACCGTATACGGATCAGCCGTGGCATCCGCCAACACCATCGAATCCGTGGGGCCCGCAAACATATCGATCCCAACTGGGCCAAAGAGCTGGCGCTTGGCTTCGGCCACAAACTGGTTGCCCGGGCCGACCAAAATGTCAGCTGGCGCGCACCCAAAAAGCCCCTGCGCCATCGCCGCCACCCCTTGAACCCCACCAAGCGCAAGAATGCGATCCGCACCGGCAAGCGACATTGCATACAGAATCGCAGCATGCACACCCTGCCCCGGGCGTGGCGGCGAACATGCTGTGATATTGGGCACACCCGCGGCGCGTGCGGTGGTGATCGTCATCAGCGCCGACGCGATATGGGCATACCGACCTCCGGGCACATAGGCCCCCGCCGCGCTGAGCGGAATTTGGCGCTGCCCCGCGATCAACCCCGGGCGCAGCTCAATTTCAAAATCCTGTGCTGACAGCCGCTGCGCATCTGCAAACCGACGGATGTTGTCATGGGCATATTGGATCTCGGCCTTCAGCGCATCAGGCACCCGACGCGATGCTTCTTCGACCTGATCCGGGGTCACCACGATGTCCCCCTCCCAACCGTCCAGCTTGGCGGTATATTCACGCACGGCGTCCTCTCCGCCCTCTTTCATGCGGGCCAACATGACTTGGACAATGTCGGATGTGTCGCCTCCGGATTGGGGTGGCAATCCAGGGGCGGATTTCAAAAATTCAACGGGCATAGGCGATATCCAGTCTGTTCAGAGCTTGACCTGAGGGAAGAGGAGTTTCACAAAAGGCGAAACTACGGAGGGGGTCAACATGTTGATGAAGGGTGTAACCCTGCGCGGGTTGGAGGTGTTCGAAGCCTTGGCGAAAACGGGGTCTGTGGCGCAGGCGTCGGACCTGACGGGCCTCAGCCAACCTGCTGTCAGCCAACAGTTGCGTAATCTCGAAAAGGCTCTGGGGACCGATTTGGTCGATCACGGCAAACGCCCGATGCGGGTCACCCCGGCGGGGCGCTCGTTTTTGGCGCGCACGGAAACCGTACTCAGCGAATTGCGACTGGCACAAAGCGAACTGACGGTGATGGACCTGACCCACCTCAGCACCCTGTCGATTGGCCTCATCGATGATTTCGACAACGACCTGACCCCCCGATTGGTGACCGTGCTTGCCGATAGCCTGACCAAATGCCGGTTCAAACTGATCACAGCGCCCAGCCATGAAATCAGCGAAGCGATGCAGGCGCAGCGGCTGCATATCGCGGTTGCCGCCAGCACGGGCGAAATGCTCGAAGGCGTGATTGAATACCCGCTGGTGCGGGATCCCTTTATGCTCGTCACGCCCAAGGGCTTTGTGCCTGATGGTGCGGATGTAATGGCGACTCTGCAAAACCTGCCCCTGTTGCGCTATGCGCGCGAGCAGCTGATCAGCCGCCAGATCGAAGGTCACTTGGCGCGCCAAAAGCTGGAGTTTGAGGAGCGCTTTGAAATTGGCTCGCATCTGGCGCTGGTTGCCATGGTGGCTCGGCGTGTGGGCTGGTCGATCACCACGCCACTGGGATACATGCGCGCAGCGCGGTTCCACGATCAGATCGACGCCTTTCCGCTGCCAATTGCGTCGTTCTCGCGAACCATTTCGCTGTTTGCGGGTGCGGATTGGGCGGACCGCGTGCCACGAGATGTGGCGCAAACCATGCGCCAACTGGTTCAGCGGCAAATGATCGATCCGGCCCTGACCCAGCTGCCCTGGCTGTCCGGCCAATTGCGCGTCATCGATGCCTGACACTAGGCCTGTGCCCGCGACGGACTGAAAAAAGGGCAAGATCATTCGAATGGGGTTCCCTGTGACTGTCTGATGTATCAGCCAGCCCGCCCCCTTTCAGGCAAGTGCCCGCGTCAGAGTTTCATCAACAGAATTCAGTAGATTTCGAATTTCTTAAGTCAGCTGCGTTTTCAACCTCTCTGCCGCCTGTTCGATCAAATTCAAGGTCCCATCAAAATCGCGGGTATAGTACGGGTCGGGCACGTGATTCACCTCTGCGCTCAGCACGTAATCCGTGAACAAATGAACCGGTGTCTGATTACCCGCAGGACGCATCGCCTCGATATTGGCAACGTTCTCCGCATCCATCCCCATGATCAGATCAAAACGGTCAAAATCCGCTAGAATAAACTGGCGCGCTCTTAGCTTACTCAAGTCATAGCCTCGCACCTGCGCGGCCCGTTGCATGGGGCCATAGGGCGCCTCGCCAACATGCCACCCTCCGGTGCCCGCACTATCGACCGTCGACTCCGGCATAAGCGCGTGGAATACAGCCTCTGCCGTTGGCGAGCGACAAATATTCCCAAGACAAACAAATAGAATTCGGGGCACGGTGGACATAGGTTTCTCCTTTGGCAGCCATGTAAACGATGAGGACGGTAATGGAAAAGATCGTGATTTTAACCGGGGCCGGGATCTCTGCCGAAAGCGGGCTGGGCACCTTCCGGGATGAGGGCGGGTTGTGGTCCCAGCACCAGATCGAAGATGTCGCAACCCCCGAAGGGTTCGCCCGTGATCCGGCTTTGGTTCAGGGATTTTACAACGCCCGACGCGCCCAAGCGGCCCAAGCCACGCCCAACGCCGCACATCAGGCATTGGCTCGACTGCAACGGGTATTTCCGGGCGAAGTAGTTGTTATCACACAGAATGTGGATGGCCTGCACGAAGCAGCAGGCAGCCAGGCTGTCCTGCACATGCACGGCATTCTGTCCGGGGCGCTCTGTAGCAGCTGCGACCACCGCTGGCCTGCGCCATTGGAAATGCAAGTCGGTGAGCCCTGCCCCGCCTGTCAGGCCCCAACTGCGCGCCCAGATATCGTCTGGTTTGGCGAAATGCCCTATGGCATGGATGAAATTTACGATCATCTCTCACAGGCATCCCTGTTTGCGGCCATCGGCACCTCTGGGCAGGTCTACCCCGCTGCCGCCTTTGTGCACGAGGCCATCGCGGCTGGTGCCAAAACCGTCGAACTCAATCTGGAGCCCTCTGCCGTGGTCTCAAACTTTGACGAAACCCACTTTGGCCCGGCCAGCGACATCGTCCCCGCTTGGGTAGAACGCCTTTTGCGCGCCCCTTGACGCAACAAGGCCGGGCGATCAAGCCCGACCTTCGCCCGAAAGAGGGCTGCCGCAGGTGGCCAGAGGCCGGGCGCGACCTCCTTAGTTTTTATGCGTGCCGTGGCTCATGCCGCCTTCAGCAGGCTTGCGTTCCAGATCCACAGGGATCTCAACCGTCACTTCACCAGCCTTTTCAAAGACCAACGTTACCGGGATCATATCGCCCTGCTCAAACGGCTGATTCAGCCCCATGAACATCACGTGATCCCCGCCCCGCTTAAGCGGATGCATTTCACCGGCGGGAATGGCGAAACCCTCTTCGACGTGCAGCATCTGCATCACGCCATCGCCATTTTCCTTGTGTGTGTGCAATTCAACGCGCTTGGCCACATCGGATGTCACATCGATCAGGCGGTCATTTTCGGAACCATGGTTCATGATCATCATAAACGCCGCGCCGGTTTTGGCAGTTTTGCCAGCTGAACGGGCATAGGCATCTTTAACCATAACATCCGCAGCAAACGCAGACGTCGCCAGGCCAAGGGTTGCAACAGCGGTGAACAGGGTGGATTTGAAAGACATTACGTCTCTCCTTTTATTGATCTAACAGTTTGAAAGCATTGGTCTTCGAAAAGGTCAGATCAGAGCAGGTGGCGCCCGTGCCGTGGCACGCAGCATCACGGCGGTGGTAACTTGCGCGCGGCCTTTCGCCCCGTGCACCGGCATTCCAGCAGGCGCGCGCGGAGCCGTAATATCCGCGACCCCAAGGGCGCTCAGCAACGTCAGCGCAAAATCAGGACAGTAATGTGGCGCTTGGGTTGGTTGCCCCTCGGCATCCACATAGACCATCACTGGACCAGTGCCGGTGCAAATCTCCATCTGCCCCTGCGCCATGGTCACACCACGGCTTTGCGCCAGGCTCTGTCCGGTCAGAACCAGAACCAGCGACAGCGTCACCGCCAGATATATGCGCACAACAGCCTTCATTTCAGGATTGGTATGATCCCGTTTTTTCACGTCTTCAAGGGCAAAGCCCGCCCTGCTGCGGATCGCCGCGCCATCCCCGGAAATACACATCCCCTCACCGGCACCTCCAAACGAAAACAGCCCCGCATCTCACGATGCAGGGCCGTTAAAATTCAGGTTGTGAAACCAGATCAGGCTGCGGCTTGCGCCTTAGCGATCTCTTTTTTCACTTTCAAAGCGCCGGTGGACAGCTCTTCGTCTTTGGCTTTTGCCAAGAACGCGTCCAGACCACCACGGTGATCAACAGAGCGCAGAGCAGCTGCAGAAATCTTCAGCTTGACGCCACGGCCCAGTGCTTCGGACTGCAGGGTAACGTCATTCAGGTTCGGCAGAAACCGACGACGGGTTCTGTTTTTTGCATGGCTGACATTGTTGCCAGTCATCGGGCCTTTTCCGGTCAGTTCGCAACGGCGCGACATGGGTTCATCCTTCGTATCTGGTGGCAACGGGCAGCCCGGTGCCAAATCACTCTGGGTGCGGCCAAAGGCGACACCCGAAAACTGGTTGGATGCTAGTAGGAGGAATCGCCGGGATGGTCAAGACAAGTGTCACGGAATCTTTGTCTTTCCCTGTGGGTATGCGCATTTTGTACAACCTGCCACACCCAGCGCCCCACTGTTACCCCACTCATAGCGCAAAATCCCAAAAGAGATTCGCCGCTTAGACGGCGTTTAGCCGCTCCAACATCTTTTGCGCCGCCGCCGCCGGTCCAATATCACCTTGCGCCACATCCGCGCCCAGTTGATCCATCGCGGCACGCGCCTCGGGCGTGTTCAATTTCGCCAACAAAGCCTGACGCACCTCTTGGTCAAACCAGTATCTGGCCTGATTGGCGCGTCCCGACTCCCAAAACCCATTCTCCCGGCGCCACTTGGTCAGCGCCTGCATCTCGTCCCATGCCACCGACAGGCCATCCTCTTGCAACGCCGAAACCATCATCGCCTTCGGATAGCCATCCGGATCCTGTGGCCGTTTGCGCAACAGGCGCAACGCGCCGGAATAATCCGCGCAGGTGCGCATCGCGGCGGGCTTTAGATCGCCATCCGCTTTGTTCACCAAAATAAGATCCGCCATCTCCATGATGCCACGTTTGACACCCTGCAACTCATCCCCGCCCGCGGGGGCAAGCAGCAACAAGAACAGATCGGACATTTCCGCCACCACAGTTTCGGATTGCCCAACGCCCACTGTCTCAATCAGCACCACATCGAATCCTGCCGCCTCGCACAGGGCCACCGCCTCGCGGGTGCGACGTGCCACGCCCCCCAGATGGGTCTGACTGGGCGACGGGCGAATGAAGGCATTGCGGTCCCGCGACAGACGCTCCATCCGCGTCTTATCCCCCAAGATAGACCCGCCCGAGCGCGCAGAACTGGGGTCAACCGCCAACACAGCAACCCGCAAGCCCTGCGCGGTCAGTGCCATGCCAAAGCTTTCGATAAACGTGGATTTGCCCACGCCCGGTGTCCCAGACAGACCAATGCGCAAGGCTTGGCGTTTCGCCCCGGCAAGATACTCCAACAACTCAGACGCTTGGGCCCGGTGATCACTGCGCTGGCTTTCCACCAATGTGATCGAGCGCGCCAACGCGCGCCGCTCCCCTGCCAGAACTCTCGCTCCGAGCTGTTTGATATCCATGGGCCGCCCTCTTGAAAACTGGGCGCCAATTGACGGGGCGGAATGCAATTTGTCCAGTCCCAATGACGGATCAACCTGCGTTGTGATGTCTCTACCCCGCCTGCGTTCCATCATCCGGTGCTAGACCTCAGGCTTTGCTTTGGCGATAAGGCAGACATGAGCAAATTACCCATCGAAGACGCCCTGCCCGACCTGATCGACGCCCTGCGCACCCGGGGTCGCGCCGTTTTGCAGGCCCCACCCGGGGCAGGCAAGACAACGCGCGTACCGCTCGCCATGCTTGACGCCGGGCTGACCGACGGCAAGATCGTAATGCTGGAACCCCGCCGCCTTGCAGCGCGCGCCGCTGCTGAACGTATGGCTGAAACGCTGGGGGAAACACCGGGACAAACCGTGGGCTACCGGGTGCGCGGCGAGGCCAAAACCTCCAAAGCCACCAAGATCGAGGTCGTGACCGAAGGCATCCTGACCCGGATGTTGCAATCTAACCCCGACTTGCCCGGCATCGGCGCGGTCATCTTTGATGAATTTCACGAACGGTCTTTAAACGCAGACTTTGGGCTTGCCTTATGTCTCGAGGTGGCCGAGGCCCTGCGCGATGACCTGATCCTGATGGCCATGTCTGCCACGTTGGACGCCGGGCCTGTCGGGGTTTTGATGGATGCCCCGCTGATCACCTCGCAAGGGCGCAGCTTTCCGGTCGAAACCCGCTGGCTTGATCGCCCTCTTGGCCCCAAAGCCCGCCGGACCGATGCGCTAGTTGATCTCGTGATCCAAGCCGACCGCGACACCCGCGCCATGGGTGGCGGGATATTGGTCTTCCTCCCAGGCGAAGGTGAAATCCGCCGCGCCGAAGGCGCACTCAAGGGGCGGCTTTCCGGTGATTGCGTCGTGCGCCCTCTGTTTGGCGCCATGCCTTTTGCCGACCAACGCGCCGCCATTGCCCCGCTCAAATCGGGGCGCAAGGTGGTTTTGGCCACATCAATCGCGGAAACCTCGCTTACGATTCAAGACATCCGCGTCGTGGTTGACATGGGCCAAGCCCGTCGCGCCCGGTTTGACCCCGGCGCAGGCATGTCCCGATTGGTCACCGAACGCGTCACCCGCGCCGAGGCAACACAACGGGCCGGCCGCGCGGGCCGTGTCTCCGAAGGGCTCTGTTACCGCCTCTGGACCAAAGGCGAAGAAGGTGCGTTGATGGCCTTCCCACCAGCTGAAATCGAAGCCGCCGATTTGACCGGCTTGGCGCTTGAGCTGGCGCTCTGGGGGGCTGACCCCAGCGAGCTGGCGTTCCTAACGCCCCCACCCGAGGGGGCATTGGCCGAGGCGCGCGCGCTCTTGCACATGCTCGGGGCGCTCGATGCCAAAGAACAGATCACCAAACACGGGCGGGCACTCAGCGCTCTGCCCCTGCATCCCCGCTTAGGCCATATGCTGGTCACCGCCAGTAACGAGGCTGCCCCCCTTGCCGCTCTGATGGCCGAACGCGACCCCCTGCGCGGCGCGCCCTCTGATCTGACCCTGCGGCTCGAGGCGATGCGCGATGCCAAAGCGTTCCAGCGTAACCGCCCGTATCAGGTGAACTACGGCGTGCTGGACCGCATCAAGGGCGAGACCAAGCGCCTGCGCGGACGTGGCACCGGACACAGGATGAGCCCCGCCGCCATGGCCGCCCTTGCCTATCCTGACCGCATCGGACAACGACGCAAAGGCGATATGCCCCGCTTTGTCCTGTCCGGCGGCAAAGGCGCGGTGCTCGCCCCCGAAGACACCTTGGCCAGCGCGCCCTATCTGGTGGCTATCGACACCGACGGGAACCCCCGCGAAGCCCGCATTCGGATGGCTGTCCAAATCTCCGAAGGTGAAATCCGGGATCTGTTCGAGGATCAGATCACATGGGTCGATGTCTGCGAATGGTCCAAGCGCGAACGTCGTGTGATTGCCCGTCAACAACAGCGGTTCGGTTCGATCACGCTTGAGGATCGGATCTGGAAAGACGTCCCTGCAGACCGCGTTGCCGAGGCGATGTTGGATGGGGTGCGTGATCTCGGCCTGCGTCTGGACGGGGCCGCCGCCCGTTTGGCCGCGCGGGTTGAACTGGTCCGGGCCGAGGGCGCAGAGCTACCCGATTTTACCAACACCGGCCTCATAGCCACGCTCGAAGACTGGCTTTTGCCCATGCTCACAGACGTAAAAACCGCCGATGGGTGGAAACGCTTTGATCTGCTTCCCGCCCTGCGCGCAGCCCTCAGCTGGGCACAAACCCAAGAGCTGGACAAGCAGGCACCGGGCCATTTCGTAACCCCCTTGGGGCGCAAAGTGCCAATTGATTACGGCAGCGAGGTTCCCGAAATCCTTGTCCGTTTGCAAGAAATGTTTGGTGTGACCCGACACCCCACCGTCGGGGGCGTACCCCTCAAGGTGACGCTGTTATCCCCCGCCCAGCGCCCGATCCAGATCACCCGCGATTTGCCAGGGTTTTGGGCCGGATCTTATTCAGATGTCCGCAAAGACATGAAGGCGCAATACCCCCGCCACCCCTGGCCCGAAGACCCAACACAAGCCGATCCGACCGTGCGTGCAAAACCCCGGCGCTGACCCCAACCGGGGCGCGCTCAGCCGTTTCGGATCATATCAGCCGCTTTTTCCGCGATCATGATGACGGGCGACGCGGTGTTACCCGAGACAATTTTGGGCATGATCGACGCATCAATGACGCGCAGCCCGTCCAGCCCATGCACCCGCAAATCTGCGCCCACCACCGCCATCGGGTCACTGCCCATTTTACACGTGCCCGTCGGGTGAAAAATTGTGGTGGCGATATTTCCAGCCTCAGCCACCAATTCGGCCTTTGACTGAACCGAGGGACCGGGCAAAAATTCCTCTGGATAATAGGGTTGCAAAGCTTTGGCCGTCATCACTTGGCGCGCTTGCTTGATCGCTGTCACCGCGACTTGTTTGTCCCGCGGCGCACTCAGGTAATTCAGTTTGATCTCAGGCTGCGGGTCGGCCTCTTTGGTGGCGATATGACAGGCCCCGACACTTTCAGGGCGCAGATTGCAGACCGAAACGGTAATGGCCGGGAACGAATGCAGCGGATCACCCAGCTTGTCCGTCGACAGCGGCTGCACATGATACTCCAGATCAGGCGTCTCCAACGCAGGGTCGGATTTGGTGAACAGACCGAACTGACTGGGCGCCATCGCCAAAGGCCCGGATCGCGACGTGGCATATTGCATCCCGATCTTCATCCGCCCGATCAGCGAATTCGCTTTCTCATTCAGGGTCTCGGTATTCTTCACCTTAAAAACGGTTCTAATTTGCAAATGGTCCTGCAAGTTCTCGCCCACTCCGGGCAGTTCATGGGTTGGCGCGATCCCCAAACCGCTCAACCGGTCCGGCTGCCCAATTCCGGACAGCTCCAAAATCTTGGGCGAATTGATCGCCCCGGCGGCCAGCAGCACTTCGCGCCCCGCCTCAACCGTCATCGCCTGCCCCTTGTGGCGAAACGCAACACCGGTGACGCGCTTGCCGTCCAATATCAGATGATCCGTAATCGCATGGGTCAGCACCCGCAAATTGGGCCGCTTCATCGCCGGACGCAAAAATGCTTTGGTCGTGTTCCAGCGCACCCCGTTCTTTTGATTGACCTCAAAGAACCCAGACCCCTCGTTGGTGCCAGAGTTGAAATCCTCGGTGGGCTGATAGCCAAATTCACGCGCGCCCTCCTGAAAGGCACTGAGAATATCCCAACTCAAACGTTGCTTGGTGACCTTCCACTCGCCGCCCGCGCCATGCAGGTCGGTTTCGCCCTCGTGGTGATCCTCAGACTTGCGGAAATACGGCAGCACATCCGCCCAGCTCCAACCCGCGTTGCCCATCTGACGCCAACCATCATAGTCTGCCGCCTGACCGCGCATATAGATCATGCCGTTGATCGAGGTGCAGCCCCCCAGAACCTTTCCGCGTGGATACACCAACGAGCGGCCATTCAAACCCGGTTCGGGTGCGGTTTTCATCATCCAATCCACACGCGGATTTCCGATGCAATACAGATAGCCAACCGGGATATGGACCCAATGATAGCGATCATTTCCCCCGGCCTCTAACAGCAACACCTTGGTGCCGGGGTCTTCGCTCAGACGATTGGCCAACACGCATCCCGCTGTACCACCGCCCACAATCACATAGTCATAGCTTCCATCAAGTGGCTGCCCCATTGGTGCTGTCTCCCTCAGACCAAGGCGCGGCGTTCACACGCCTGCGTCAAGTATTTCGTGTAGATCTTGGGTCATGCGCCCCAATTGCCGTGATGGACCCCGTCGAGATCCACCCGCCTGAACCCATGTGCGCCAAAGGCATCACGTTGGCCTTGGATCAAGTTGGCGGTACCGCGCCCCTGCCGCGCACTGTCATACCAGCTCAGCGCCGCTGCCAAGGCAGGTACCGGCAAGCCCGATTGCACTGCAGCCGACACCGCCTGGCGCAACGCAGGCAGGATGGGCGTCAACAATTCACCCACGTCCGGTGCTAGCAAAACGGGCTGTGACCCGCTGGCGCGCAACATCTCGGCCAGATCATCCAACAGACTAGACCGGATGATGCAGCCTGCGCGCCAGATTTCGGCAATCTCGGCCAATTCCAGCGCCCACTCAAACTCAACCGAGGCTGCGCGCAATATCTCAAATCCTTGAATATGCGCCAAAATACGCCCCGCAAACAGCGCCTGCACCAAAACACCCGGCGCGGGTAATCCCGTATCCAAAGCCCCCGCAGGCAGCACATCGGCCGCCGCAACACGCGTCTCTTTTGCAGATGACCACGCGCGCGCTCCAACAGCGGCTTCGATGGTCGAGGCTGACTGACCCAGCTTAAGCGCCTCGATCAAGGTCCACCGTCCGGTGCCCTTTTGACCTGCCTGATCCTGAATCAGATCCACCAACGGCTTGCCAGTTTCCGGGTCAATGGCTTGCAATACCTTGGCCGTGGTTTCGATCAGATACGACGACAGGGGTCCATCATTCCATCCCGCAAACACGGCGCCAATGTCAGCCGCTGCCATCCCGGCATGATCGCGCAACAGGCCGTAAACCTCGGCAATCATCTGCATATCAGCGTATTCGATACCGTTGTGCACCGTCTTAACGAAATGCCCGGCCCCATCTGGCCCCACATGCGCCACACAGGGCAATCCCTGAAACCGCGCCGCAATCGGCTCTAACACCGGGCGCAACTGCGCCCAACTGTGCGTCGACCCGCCCACCATCATTGATGGACCCGTGCGCGCACCTTCTTCGCCGCCGGAAACGCCCATCCCCACAAAATGGAGACCCGTTCTGGCAAAATTCTCAGACCGCCGTCGCGTGTCGTTAAAGTCTGCGTTGCCTGCATCAATCACCGTATCCCCTGCCTCCAGCAAGGGCTGCAATTGCGCAATCATTGCATCAATCGGCGCACCGGACGGGATCATCATCAAAATCAAACGCGGGGCCTCAAGACTTGCAACAAACCCCTGCAGGGTTTCAGCGCCACATAGATGATCCGCCAGCGGCCCCGCCTCTTGCAGAAACGGGGTGATCCACTCGGTCTCGCGATTACAAACAGCAGTCGGGATGCCACGGCTGGCAAAGTTCAACGCCAAAGCGCTGCCCATCGTTCCCAGCCCGTATACGCCGATCCGTGCTTTGCTCATCCATCACCTCTGTGGTCTTGGTTCCTGCAATCTGCGTCAGGACGACAGGGGACGCAAGATGGCCACTTGCGATTAGTTTCCAGAGGCAAACGTTGCACTCTGTGAAAAAATACCTATGTTCTGAACGAATTGAAGCGCATAATAGCGCCAAAACGAGCAGAAACGCGCGATGACTGAAAAATGGACCAAAGCTTGGCACGAGGTTGTAAAACCTCTGATCCAGCGCCCGTATCAGGTGCAGGTCGCTGCTTTGTGTCTGCGCACAACCCCCAAAGGCCAAGAGGTTCTGCTGATCACCAGTCGCGGAACCGGACGCTGGATCGTTCCCAAGGGATGGCACATCGCTGGCATGAACGGGGCCGAGGCCGCCGCCCAAGAAGCTTGGGAAGAGGCCGGTGTGAAAAGCGCAGGCTATGATCCGGAGCCGGTTGGCCAATACCACTATGACAAAAAGCTGTTTGATGGTGTCTCTCAGCCTGTCCGCGCCAATGTGTATCGAATCGACGTGGCCACCCTAGCAGATGACTATCCCGAAGCTGGGCAACGCGAGCGCCGGTGGATGTCCACCAAAGAGGCCGCCAACCTTGTCCGTGAACCCCAATTGCAAGCCTTGTTGCGGCATTTGTAACACCTTTGCGTCAGTTTCATGACACTACACTTGCCTCATTGCCCATGAGTCTCTAACCGCAGGCGCGACCACTGGATGGAAAGCCTCGGCCATGACACATAGCCCAAACAAGACCAAATGGACCACTCTGGACAAAGATCTGAACAGGATCTCACGGATGGAACTCGCCACATCATACGTGGCGAGACCGTTGATCGGCACCGGCATTGCGATGGCTTTCATCATCACAGCCGCCCTGATTGCAGCCATTTTCTTTAGTGACACGCCGGGCAGCTATATCGTGATCGCCGCCGCAGCCGTTGGTGCCTATATGGCGATCAACATCGGGGCAAACGATGTTGCCAACAACATGGGTCCGGCTGTTGGCGCAAATGCGTTGTCTATGGGAGGGGCCATTATCATCGCAGCAATCGCTGAAAGTGCCGGTGCTCTGCTGGCAGGCGGCGATGTGGTCTCGACCATTTCCAAAGGCATCATCGACCCGATGTCCGTTCAAAACAGCGAAGTCTTCGTTTGGGCGATGATGGCGGCGCTGATCTCTTCGGCGCTGTGGGTGAACCTTGCCACATGGGTCGGCGCACCGGTTTCAACCACACATTCGGTCGTCGGTGGTGTTATGGGCGCAGGGATCGCGGCTGCAGGCATGGCCGCAGTGAACTGGCCCACAATGGGCAAGATCGCCGCCAGCTGGGTGATTTCACCCGTTCTGGGCGGGGCCATTGCAGCCCTGTTTCTGGCCATCATCAAAGCCAAAATCCAATACCAAGAGGACAAAATCGGTGCCGCGCGCCGTTGGGTTCCCATCCTCGTCGCCATTATGGCTGGCGCATTTGCCGCCTATCTGTCGGTCAAAGGTCTCAAGCGGATCGTCAAGATTGAACTTGAGGTTGCGATCCTGATCGGTCTAGCCACAGCAGTCGTGACATGGGCCGCGACCGTCCCTTGGGTCCGCCGCAAATCCGAAGGTCTGGAAAACCGCACCCGGTCCCTGAAAACACTGTTTGGCCTGCCCTTGGTTGTGTCCGCCGCCTTCCTCAGCTTTGCCCATGGGGCCAACGACGTCGCCAATGCGGTTGGCCCACTGGCTGCGATTGTGCACGCGACTGAATTTGGTGATTTCGCCTCCAAAGTGTCCATCCCCATGTGGGTGATGATCATCGGCGCCTTTGGTATCTCGTTTGGTCTGTTCCTCTTTGGTCCCAAACTGATCCGGATGGTGGGCAGCCAAATTACCAAGCTGAACCCAATGCGGGCATTCTGTGTGGCCCTGTCTGCAGCAATCACCGTAATCGTCGCCAGCTCTTTGGGTCTGCCCGTCAGCTCCACCCATATCGCCGTCGGCGGCGTGTTTGGGGTCGGGTTCTTCCGTGAATGGGATTCCGAGCGTCGCCGCCGTCTCTCGACCGGGACCGCCAAAATCAAACCCGCTTTTGCCCGCGAAGAACGCCAGCGCCGCAAACTAGTGCGCCGGTCACACTTCATGACCATCATTGCCGCCTGGGTCATCACTGTCCCTGCCGCCGCTCTGATGTCTGGCGTCATCTTCTGGCTGTTGACTGCCTTTATCTAAACAAACCGGGACAAGTCACGCACACGCGCTGGCCTGTCCCCGCTTCATCCCCGTATCTGCTCGGGCGAGAAACACGGCGGAACCTCCCCCTCTTCAGATGCTCGTTTGATCAGCTCCGCGACACGGATACAGATCGGTGTCGCGCACCCAATCTGCGCGCCCAGCGCGATGATTTCCCCCTGCAAACTGTCAATCTCGGTCGGCCGCTGTTCGGCCAGATCATAGGCCATCGAGGTGCGCGCTGTCGGGTCAATGGTCAGCATCTGCGCCGCTATCCGTGAAAACAAAGCCGTGGGCAGACGTAACACAAATGGCATCATCCAGACCGGCAAAGGCGTGGTTGGCTGCACCTCGATCCTAGCCGACTTTAGGACACGTATCGCCTCAGCCACCTGATCCGCCATCAATCGTCGCCAAGCCCGGTCTGACAACTGTTCAAGGATCGTGAGCCCTGACAGGGCGTTCAACGCATTGTTCAGGTTCACCACCAATTTGCCCCACTGCACCGCCTCGATGCGCGCACTTTCAGTGACACTTAGATGGGGACAGTTCAACGCCTTGCCCAGATCCCCCGGCCCCGCGCCAATCACAATATCGCCCGAGGTCGCACGATGAAAACACCCTGCCCCTGAGGGCACCACGTTGAACGGAACCATCCCAGCGCGCACATCCCGCCCTGCAAGAGCGGCACGCAAAGCGGCATCGTTTTCCATCCCATTCTGCCAAGACATCACCGGGGCCTGAACCGGGGCGTGCGCTGCAATCAACGCGGCCACCTCCACCGTGGCGCGGGATTTGACGGTGACAATCACCACTTCAGCCTCCGCAAGACAGGTCGGATCAGTGGCAAGGATCAACTGATCCGACCCAATCATCTGCGTCATCCCCGAAAAATCGGTGCAGGTCAGCCCGTGTTCGCCAATCTCGGCCAGAATTCGGGGTCGCCCCAGCAAAGTCACCTGATGCCCCGCCGCCGCCAAAAGCCCACCGGTAAAGCACCCGATACTGCCCGCGCCCGCGATCACAATCCGCATTCAACCTCTCCCCATGTTCCTCAAACGCGATCTTGCGCTGGAAGACAGGGAGAGACAACTCTTGCTCAACCCGCGCGGCGTTGACGTCGCGATTTCAACCGTTGATGCGCCTCAGGCGTGCCATCATGGAACGAGCCGAACCACTTGTCCCATGGCATTTCCAGATTGCCGTAATTCACCTCGAAATAGCGATGGTGCATCTGGTGGTGAAACGTCCCCAATGCCAGCGATTTGCGATCCTTAACCAACAGGCTTTCATACCCCGTATGCGAACTGGCCGCTGTCAGGCCCTGATGCTGCAAATGGAACAGAATGTGCAACGGATGCGCGGGCACGATGAAATGGATCAGGATCGAGGTAAAGAAAAAGAACGCCTCGAACGGGTGCATCGATAGTCCCGACCATGGCCCCACATTGACATTGCGGTGGTGCAACGCGTGGGCAAACCGATACAGCGGCCCCCAATGCAAGGCCCGATGAATCCAATAGAAATGGAACGAAATCCACACCGGCGTCAGCAGGAAAAACAGCACAAACAAAACTGGGTGTTCGGCTGGGACCATCATCGGCACCCAACCATTGGCCATGCCCCAGAACATCAGCACCTCGAAAAAGGTCCAACAGGCCACGCCGCTGCCCAGTGTCCAGAACATGTTGTCATGCACCTGATTGGAGAACGTGAATTGCTTGCCCTTTCCCGACAAAGGCCGGGGATCAAACTTAAGCCTTTCACCCTGCTTCTTGGCGCTGAAAAAGAACAGATGTAAACCACCCGCGACCAAAATCATCAATGCCAGATTGCGCAGCCAGATCAACACGATCCAATCAAGCGACAGGGTCGCCATTCGCTCCATCGCCGGGGTCAGCCACGTCCAGCTGACAAAAGCGATCAACAGAACAATCACGTTTTCCGCCACCCCCAACCACCGATCGGCGACCCATGTCGCCATGCGGACCGGATTGGGTGGCCAACTGAAAAACGGCGAAACCGCAACCGGCACATCCGGCGTATGTGCCCAGCCGGGCAATTTGGGGGAGTCGGACATCAGAACCTCTGCGCGTTACGTGGATGGTGTTGACGCAGGGTGGCATGCCAATCTAATCAAGAAAAACAGAAAGGTTTGAAAACCTTTCTCAGATTTTCTGAGGAATAGCCCGATGGATGACCTGCGCCTCTCGTTGCGTTTGCTGCGCGCCTTTATGTTTGCGGTCGATCATGGCTCGATCACCGGGGCGGCAACCGCATTGAATGTGGCCCCCTCTGCCGTGGCCGCAGCATTGGACCGGGTCGAAGCGGAATTTGGCACGTCGCTGGTGGTGCGCGCCCGCGCCCGCGGCATCACTGCAACCCCTGCAGGCCGCGCCTTGGCCGCCCGTATCCGCCCCCTGATCGAGGATTATTCAAACGTCATGCAAGAGGGCTACGCCCTCAGCCAAGGCTTGCGCGGAACGCTCAATATAGGATATTACGCGCCCGTTGCGCCCGCATTTCTCCCAATCATATTGCAAAAATTACAGAAACAGAGCCCCGACCTCAAGTTCAACCTGCAGGAATGCGATAACATAACGGCACAATCCGGGCTTTTGGATGGCACATTGGACATCGCGCTGTTCGCAGGCGATGATCTGCTGACAGGGGTTGAAACCCGCCCGCTGATGGACCTGCCCCCCTATGCGCTGTTGCCCGAGGGACATGACCTGGCCACCGCGAACGCCCTTCATTTCAGCGGCCTCAGAACTGTACCAATGATCTTGTTGGATCTGCCCGTTGCCGGGGCCTATGTCCGGGGATTGTTCCGCACCGCAGGCGTCACGCCCGATATTGTCGCCACCGCCAGCAGTGTGGAAATGGTTCGCTCTTTGGTTGGGGCTGGCATGGGGGCCGCCGTACTGAACATGCGCCCGCGCACCACGCTCAGCTACGGCGGCGACGCCTTGCGCGCCATCCCCCTGATCGACGGAGCCAGCCTGAACCTGGTCTCTGGCCGCGCCGCCGGGGCTCCGCGCCGAGTGGTGCAAGTGTTCCAAGACACCCTGCACAGCTGGTTCAACAGCCCCGCCGCGCTGGACTTAATCGCCAAACCTCCGACCCCGGATCAGGCCGGCAACGACCAGCCATAGATCAGGTTGTCAGACAGCCACAGCTGGCCTTTGTCCTGACGTTCCGCAATCACATCCCCACCACAAGCCGCATAAAACGCAACCGCCGGGGCGTTGTCCTTCACCACGGCCAGCGTGATCTTTTGCACCCCGCGCTGATGTGCAATGGCCTGACCAAGCTGCAACAACTGCCGCCCCAGCCCCACACCCCGCGCAGCCCTAGCGACATAGAGATGTTCGATCTCACCTGCACAGTCAGACAGCCCGCACAGCCCAATCAGCTCTCCGTCCCGCTCAACCATAATCGCTTGGGCACCCGACGCCATCCGATCTCGCCAATAGGCCGTGCGCCGCACCATGTTCAGCGCCAGACGCACCTCAGGCGGCGCAATCTTGGCATAGGTTTCTTGCCAAACCCGGAAATGCAGCGCGGCGACTGCCTCATACTCCTGCGGCCCGGCCAATCGGAGCGTCAGCCCCCCATCGACGTAGCAATGCCCCGCCATGATCCACGCCGCCTGCGCCGCTCTTTGCTGCGCCGCGCGCACCAACAGGTAATCGCGATCAAAAGTCGACGTCACAAAGACCCCCAACCCAGCCTCGGAAATCGGACGCACGGCCGCCAGCACAACACCGGGCACATCCAGATCCACAAGGTTGCTCACCTGCACGGCCTGCCAACCACCCGAGGTCTCACCCCCGTCGGGCACTCGGTCTGCCAAACACAGAATAGATGTTTCGTCGGGGGCTTGGGTGACGCTCACCAGCCCCGGACCAGATGCCCAATCAGGCACACCTCTTTCGGGCGCGCGCCGGGACACCGCATAGGTTCCCGGCAGCGCGTTTAACAGCAACTGCACAGTCATTTTTTCAGATCACAGTTGGATTAAGCGCCAAGACACCAGCGCATGATCGCTTTTTGCGCATGCAGACGATTTTCCGCTTCGTCGAAAATCACCGACTGCGGCCCATCCATGACCGCGCTGGTGACTTCTTCTTCGCGGTGCGCAGGCAGGCAATGCATGAACAAAGCGTCCGGCTTGGCATGGCTCATCAGTTCATCATTGACCTGATAGGGGCGCAGCATGTTATGGCGCCGCTCTTTGGCCGATTGCGCGTCATGCATCGACACCCACGTGTCCGCGACAATCAGATCCGCACCCTCAACCGCTTTGAACGCATCACGCTCAATGGTAACGGCGCTGCCTTTTTGCCGGGCGAACCCCATGAATTCCTCTTCGGGGTCCAATTGGGCTGGCCCGGTAAAGGTCAAATCAAACCCAAACTGCCCCGCCGCATGCAGGAACGAGGCACAGACGTTGTTGCCATCCCCGGCCCACACAACCTTTTTCCCTTTGATCGAGCCGCGATGCTCTTCGTAAGTCAGGATATCCGCCATGATCTGGCAAGGGTGCGTGCGATCGGTCAAACCGTTGATCACCGGAACATCCGCATATTCCGCCATTTCGGTCAGAACCGCCTCGTCAAAGGTCCGTATCATGATCATATCGACATAGCGGCTCAGCACGCGGGCGGTATCGGCGATGGTTTCACCATGGCCCAACTGCATGTCCTTGCCCGACAACACCATGGATTGCCCGCCCATCTGGCGCACCCCCACATCAAAGGACACCCGCGTCCGTGTTGATGGCTTTTCAAAGATCAGCGCAACCATGCGATCCTTGAGCGGCTGGTCTTCGTCCACGGCCGCCTTGGGTTGGCCCAAACGGGCCGTCTTGGTCTTTGCCGCCTGATCAATCATCGACCGCAAATCAGCCGCATCAGTTTTGTGAATGTCTAGAAAATGGTTCATGTCTGTATCGCTTTTGCTTTTCGGCACCGATGGGAACATTGCCCCACCCTGCCGCATCAGTCCCGAGTAATGTTAAGCCGTCGCCAGCTGAGTTACGACCTGCGCCGCCGCTTTATCCAGCCGCGCCGTGGCCTCGGCAATATCGTCATCTGTCAGTGTCAGGGGCGGCAACAAACGGATCACATTGTCCGCCGCAGGTACGGTGATGACCTGATTGTCATAGCCCGCATTGACCACATCAATGTTCGTCGCCACACATTTCAGCCCCAACATCAGGCCAGACCCGCGCACCGATTCAAACACCTCGGGGTGGTCCGCAACCAACCCTTCCAGCTTTTGGCGCAACAGGCCGGATTTACGGTTCACCTCGGCCAGAAAATCCGCATCCGCCACGTGATCCATCACGGCACAGCCCACGGCACAGCCCAACGGGTTACCACCATAGGTCGACCCATGGGTGCCTGCCGTCATGCCACTGGCCGCATCTTCTGTGGCCAGAACCGCACCCAAGGGAAAGCCCCCGCCGATGCCTTTGGCAACCATCATGATGTCCGGGGTGATTCCCGCCCACTCATAGGCAAACAACTTGCCCGTCCGGCCTACACCGCACTGCACCTCGTCCAAAATCAGCAACAAGCCGTGCTCGTCGCAGATTTGGCGCAGCGCCTTCATCTCTGCATCAGGGACGGGGCGAATTCCGCCTTCACCCTGAACCGGCTCAATCATGATCGCTCCCGTTTTGTCGGTGATCGCGTTGGTCACACCATCCAGATCACCAAAAGTCAGATGCACAAAGCCGGGCAATGTTGGTCCAAACCCTTTGGTCATCTTTTCCGATCCAGCCGCGGCAATCCCCGCCGAAGACCGGCCATGGAACGACCCGTCAAAGGTCAGAATCTCGATCCGCTCAGGCTGGCCCTTTTCATAGAAATACTTGCGCGCCATTTTGACCGCCAACTCACAGGCCTCTGTGCCCGAGTTGGTGAAAAACACGGTATCCGCAAAGGTGTTGTCGACCAGCTTGTCTGCCAACGCCTGCTGCTGTGGAATCTCATACAGGTTCGACACATGCCACAACGTCTGCGCTTGTGTGGTCAGCGCCTCAACCAACGCCGGATGCGCATGGCCCAGCGCGTTCACCGCGATACCCGCGCCCAGATCCAAAAAGCGTCGCCCATCAGCCTCGATCAGCCAAGTGCCTTCGCCCTTCACAAACTGAAGCGGCGCACGGTTATAAGTCGGCAGAACGGACGGGATCATCTGGATCATCCTTTTTGGATACTTGAGCCCCGATGAGTGCATCACAAGGGGCGGTTTCGTCAACATTTTGGAGAGGGGTGCGCGGATTTAGTCGCGCCGAGGATCAATCGGGTCGGTACGCAAATTAGCGTCGGCGTCGGACAGACGTGATATGTGTGTGTTTGATCATGACGCGATGCTTAGCCGAGGATCCATCAGAAGAAAACCCCCTATCGGACGCGGGTACTTCCGAAACGACCAATTTGAACCCAATCTGATCAATTCGGTACTTCAATTTGACCACCTCGCATACACCGCCTGCCCACCAGCCGACACATCTCCCACGGCCAATACGTCCGCAACACATTGTGTTTAAACAATATTCACATCTAGAAAATCGAACACAACGCTACATCTCATTCATCACGGTCGAAATTCCACATTGCCCGCCTTTTTCCTTGCCAATCCCCCAAAACAGGCGCACCGCTTGGCCATGTTCGAACCCAAAGCCCAAAATCCCGCATTGGCCGCGCTGCTGATCTTCATCGCATCGGCCTTCATCGCGGGCACGACCCTGTTTGCCAAAGCTTTGGGAACAGAGACGCTTGGCCCTCCGCTTAGCCCGTTTCAGATCAGCCACGGGCGATTCCTCTTTGCGTTTATGGCCATCGCAACCGCCGTCGCCGTCATGCGCCCCCCGCTCCGCCGCCCCCATTGGCGTCTGCACATCGGGCGCACCCTGTTTGGATGGGGCGGCGTGACTCTGATGTTTGCCTCGGTCGCGTTCATCCCAATGTCAGATGCCACCGCCATTTCTTTCCTGAACCCCGTCTTTGCCATGGTTCTCGCCATCCCCCTGTTGGGCGAACGCGTCGGCCCATGGCGGTGGAGCGCGGCCGGCATCGCCCTGATCGGCGCCCTGATCTTGTTGCGCCCACCCCCAGACAGCTTTCAACCCGCCGCCTTTTTGGCCCTTGGGGCCGCCGTGGTCATGGGATTAGAGCTGATCCTTATCAAAAAGCTCTCGGGTCGCGAATCACCGTTTCAGATCCTGCTGGTGAACAACGCCCTTGGCTTGGGCATCGCCACGCTGGCTGTGCTGCCTGTGTGGCACATGCCAACGCTGCACCAATGGATGGCCCTTGCAGGGATCGGCCTGCTGATGGCCTGCGCGCAGGCGTGTTTTGTGAACGCCATGGCACGCGCGGACGCGTCCTTTGTTGCGCCGTTCAGCTATGCAACGCTGATCTTTGCCGCGCTCTATGACTTTGTGGGCTTTGACGTGATCCCCGACGCCATCAGCCTCAGCGGGGCGACGATCATTCTCAGCGGCGCGCTGCTGCTTGCCTGGCGCGAAGGGCATAACAAAGCATTAAAATCAAAAGCTTAACAAGACCCAAACGCCCATCCACACTAAAAACATGCACCACATGGTCAAATTTCCCTGAACGCGGCCTGTCCGCGACGCCCATGTCGTATTTCCTTATGAAGCCCCCAACCAAAGGCGCAACCTAAGCTTAGTTTGTTAGCGAGGACGCGCCATGCATGAACGCCGTATTCCCGAATGGGTCCGCCACGCCCCCGCACCATCAGTTCGTGATTTTGGCATCCTCGCCGGTCTCGAAGGCATCGTGCGCGGCATCCTGATCTCGGTCTTTCCTCTGGTACTCTATCGCGCCCTTGGCGATGCCGGGGCCGTGTCTTCGGTGTATTTCTCCATCGGAGTTGTATCATTGATTGTGGGCCTGTTGGTCCCATCATTGATCCGCTTTGTACCCCGCCGCTGGGCCTATAGCTTTGGCACTGGTCTGTTCATCGTCTCCGCCCTCCTCGCAATCGAAGGCAGCCCAATGGCTGTCATCGCAGCGCTGGCTCTGAACACGGTCGCCGCAGTGACCACCTTTATCTGTTTCAACGCCTACGTGCTGGACTACATCAACCGGATTGAGCTGGGAAAATGCGAAACCAGCCGCATGCTCTATAGCGCTCTGGGCTGGACCGCGGGGCCAATGATGGGCGTCATCGCCATGAAATACTGGCCCCCTGCCCCCTTTGTCATCAGCGCACTGGCCGCCGTTGCCATGGTGGTTGTGTTTTGGCGTTTGCGCATGGGCAATGGCAAACACATCTCGCGCTCCAGGGCGCAAACCGGCAACCCGCTGACCTATCTGCCCCGTTTCTTTGCCCAACCCCGCTTGGTCGCCGGGTGGCTGTTTGCAGTCATCCGGTCCTGCGGCTGGTGGATCTATGTGGTCTACCTGCCAATTTTCGCGATCGAGGCCGGTCTGGGCGACCAACTGGGTGGTATCTTACTGTCCTTTACCAACGGTATGCTGTTTGCCGCCCCCCTGATCCTGCGCTGGATGCAACGAACCTCCGTCAAACGCACCGTGCGCACCGGGTTTTTGGCCGCCGCCGCTTGCTTCATTGCCGCAACCGCACTGGCCGGAGCACCCAGTCTCGCCGTTGCCATGATGGTCGCAGGGTCACTGTGGCTCATCGTTCTGGATATCAGCGCCGGACTGCCCTTCCTGATGGCGGTAAAACCCTCGGAACGCACGGAAATGTCGGCGGTGTACTCCAGCTATCGCGATGTCTCGGGCATTCTCACCCCCGGCGCGGCCTGGCTTGTCCTGCTGATTTCACCCGTGGCGGGCATCTTCGCCGCAGGCGGGGCCGCCATGATCGGGGCCTGGGCCATCGCGGCGCATCTGCACCCGCGATTGGGCAAAGCGCGAATCACTATGGAACCCGCAACACCGCCAAGCGACTCCGAACCCCCGTTGGAACTGGCCTAAGGCTTCAGCCGATAACCGGTTTTCAACATCCACCACGCGACCAGACACACCACAAATGTGGCCCCGCCGCACACGGCAAACCCCAGCAGCGGGGAACTGTCCGAAGTTCCGATCACTCCAAACCGAACCCCATCAATCAGATAAAACACCGGGTTCATATGGGTGATCTTGTTCAAAACCGGCGGCAAGGCATCGACGGAATAAAACGTCCCCGACAAAAATGCCAAAGGGGTAACGATAAAGTTGGTGATCGCGGCCATCTGGTCAAACTTGTTGGCAAAAATCCCGGCTACAATGCCAACCGCCCCCATGAATGTCGCCCCCAACACCACAAAGGCAAACGCCACAATCGGATGTACCGGCACGATCCCCAGAACCAAGGCCAACGCCGTCCCGATTCCAATTGCCACCAGTAGTCCACGCGCCAAACCACCTGCCAGATAGCCCAACACCAGCTCCAACGCCGATAACGGCGGCATCAACGTGTCCACGATATTGCCCTGCACCTTGGTAATCACCAAAGACGACGACGTATTGGCAAAGGCGTTCTGAATCACCGTCATGATCAAAAGCCCCGGCGCCAGAAAGGTCATGAACGACACGCCCATCACATCCCCACGCCCCGGTCCAACGGCGATGGTGAAAATCAACAGAAACAATCCCGCCGTCACCAGTGGCGCCAGCAACGTCTGCGTCCAAACCACACAGAATCGCATCGTTTCGCGCTTGGCCAACGTATACAGCCCCAGCCAATTCATCCGTCCAAAGCGGCGTTCGCCCAATTCCATGAAGTCCGACATGTGCTTTGTTCCCTGCGCTGGCGAATCTGATTCGAAGTGCCTTGTAACTCGGGGCACAGTGATTAGAATAGAGCGCTGAAACGAATTCCCAAGGCGGCCATCAAAACGGGCCGCTTTCCCGCTTTTGAAAGGCAAGCCATGTCCTGGACTGACGAGCGCGTTGAACTGCTCAAAAAAATGTGGGGCGAGGGCCAATCGGCCAGCCAGATCGCAAAAGAACTGGGCGGCGTCACCCGCAACGCCGTGATCGGCAAAGTGCACCGTCTGGGCCTGTCGAACCGGACCACCGGTGCGACAGCCGCCAAAGCGGACCCCAAGCCAAAACCCAAGGCCGAGCCGAAACCGACCCCGCCCAAGGCCGAAGCCAAGCCCTCGCCCAAGACCGAGCCCGCGCGCCCGGTGCCTGCGGCCGCTCCGGCCTCCGAATCGCGCCCGATTCCGGCCCGCAAACAAATCATCCCAGCCGGTCAACCGCTGCCCCCGCAGCCTTCGGCAAATGAAATCAGCCCCGAAGCGCTGGCCAAGGTGAACGAGGTCGAGAAAAAATCCAAAAAGATCACCTTGATGGAACTGACCGAACGCACCTGCAAATGGCCCGTCGGGGATCCCGCAACCGAAGATTTCTGGTTCTGCGGTCTGCCCGTTCAACAAGGCAAACCCTATTGCGAAGCCCATGTTGGCGTGGCCTTCCAACCCATGAGCGCCCGCCGCGACCGCCGCCGCTAACCGCTTTTGGCACCAGATCCAAAACACAAACCCTGCGCCCCGGCGCGGGGTTTTGTTTTTGCGCCCCACCCTAACGCCGACCGACTAGTGCCCCAGAACCTGAAAGAGCAGTACGCCCAAACAAAAAACGCCCGAGATCTCTCCCGGGCGCGCACTGGCTACAAACCCTTGAACTTTAGTTCTTGATCGGTGCCGCTGATGTGAAATCAGGGATCTTGTTTGCCGATGCATCCTTGGGCTCAATGCCCGGCCAATTGTTCTGCGCCAGATCGATGTTGCCCGGAATGTCTTCTTCCCAGAACCCAACCACGTTTTTGGTGATGTTCAGGAACAGCTTGTCGTCAACAATACGCCACAGATTGGGGTTGCCCGGGACCTTGCCGCCCTTGGACACACCATAGGCACAGTGACCATCGTACTGCGGCGCATAATACGCAGGGTTCTCTTCAAACGCATCGCGGTTTGCTTCGGTTGAGAACGCAAAAGTTGACCCATTGTAATCCGCAGTAATGGCGGCACTGCCTTTGACACCAGCCTGCTGAGCGGTGCCCACAGCCGATTGCGGCAGGCTGCGATACGCAACAACATCATATCCAGAAACAGCAAAGCCTGTTCCGTCAATATATTGCTCGCCTGCAAATGCGGGAGCTGCAAAAGCAGTGATTGCTGCGGTGGCCAAAGCCAGGGCGAAATTTTTCATAGCGGGGGTCCTTTATGGGTCCAGTCAAAGGGGTCGGCACCAGCACACTACCGGGCCTTTCCTAACAATAGGGATATTCTGACGTAATCGAAGAGCACCTCGCGGCGCTGTGACAGCGCAAGAGATTTCGTGATCGAACGCAGCGGAATATTTCAATCCACCCTTGTGCATGGCCTTGTGTTGGACTTTGATCGCCTGCGTATTAGCTCGCCTTCAAGGGCGACGCTGCCCCGACCTAACACGGATGATCGACACCATGAGTGATGACACGACCTACACCCCGCCCGCAGTCTGGACCTGGGACAGCGAAAGCGGTGGACGTTTCGCCAACATCAACCGCCCCATCGCCGGGGCCACCCATGACAAGGACCTCTCGGTCGGGAAACACCCGCTGCAACTCTATTCGCTGGCAACCCCCAACGGTGTCAAAGTCACCGTCATGCTCGAAGAGCTGCTGGAACTGGGCCACAGCGGTGCAGAATACGATGCCTGGCTCGTCAACATCGGCGAAGGCGATCAATTCAGCAGCGGCTTTGTGGGGGCCAATCCGAACTCCAAGATCCCGGCCCTGATGGATCACAGCGGCGACACACCAGTGCGCGTGTTTGAATCCGGATCTATCCTCATGCACCTCGCCGAAAAGTTTGACGCCTTCCTGCCCAAAGATGGGCCCGCACGGACCGAGGTCATGAACTGGCTGTTCTGGCAAATGGGCAGCGCGCCCTATCTAGGCGGCGGTTTTGGCCACTTCTACGCCTATGCGCCCGAGAAATGGCAATACCCCATCGACCGCTTCACAATGGAAACCAAACGCCAACTGGATGTTCTGGACCGCGAATTGGCTGAAAACACCTATATCGCTGGTGAAGACTACACCATCGCCGATATGGCAATCTGGGCGTGGTACGGGCAACTGGTTCTGGGTCGGCTCTATGATGCCGCTGAATTCCTCGATGTCACCAGCTATACGCACGTGCTGCGGTGGGCCAAAGCGATCGACGCCCGTCCCGCCGTGAGCCGAGGCCGCAAAGTGAACCGCGCCTTTGGCGAGTTGCATACCCAGCTGCGCGAACGCCACGACGCCAGCGACTTTGACACCAAAACCCAAGACAAGCTCGAAGCAGAAGCGACATAGCGCTGACGCGGGGGCCCGGGGGGCTGGCTGCACGCAGCCAGCCCCCCGGGCCCCCGCCCCCTCACTTCAACAGCGGCGGTTTATCCGGGTCGCTACCGGGAATAACAGGTTGGTATGTCTTGGCCTCTCGCTTTGGCAATTCAAAACACAGCCCCACCTTGGCCAGTTTGACCGCGACCTGATCGATCCCGTCGAAAAAGCCAACGTCCAGCGCCCCCGCATCAATCCCGGAAAACGTCAACGCCTCGGAAACCGCCTTGGCCAACGCCCCCTGTGCGCCCTCGACCACATCAACAAAGCCCAGCAGATGCCCCCGACTGTCGTCACCATAAGTCACCCCAACCAGATACGCCCGTTTGGCCAGCCCACCGGCGGTTGCCAGCTTGGTATCCAGCGCTGAGATCAGCACATCCGGCAGCCCAACAGGTGCGGACACCTCTGCAATCGCAGTCTCGACCTCATCCGGCGCATGATCCAGCGTGGACAACAGCCATTGCACCGCATCCGCAGGGATCAAAATCGATGACGGCGCCACCTCAAGGTTCACCCCCAAACCGATGCCTTGCCCCTCTAACATCCCCGCCAGGATACGGCCGGAAATCGCCGCATAGGGCGCGCTGCCCTTGGCAAAATCCGCCAATCGCTCTTCGCGATCAAACACCAGAACAAACTGACCTTCCGCAACATCGAACATCTCAGGGGACAGGTTGTCCCCATCGGCTTCTTCGCTCAGCAGCAAAAACAGCTCACTGTCGGCAAGCCGCTCGTAAAACCGCAACCGGGCGCCATCATCGCCAAGGCCTGCCTCCATCGCTGCATGTGCGATATCCAGTGGTGTCGCCTCGTCCATAGCCGTCCCCTTGTGCTCTGGCCGCTGGCACTGATCGCCCGCAAACCCCGCTTTCGAAATCAGGAACAGTCCGTAATAGCCCCCCCGCCCAGAGGCAAGCCAAACCTACCCCGCCACAGCAAGCACCGCCCCGGGGTTCATGATCCCCTGCGGATCCAGTGCGGTTTTGATCGCCCGCATCGCCGCCAGCTTTACCGGATCCCCATAACGTTCCAGATCCGCAACCTTTAGCCGCCCAATCCCATGTTCCGCACTGATAGACCCCTCCATCTCATGCACCAGATCATGCACAACCCGCGTCACCTGCGCTTTGACACCGCTAAAATCCGCACGGTTTTCCCCTTCGGGCGGGTAGATGTTAAAATGCAGATTCCCATCGCCCAAATGCCCAAAGCAATTGATCCGCAATCCGCCCAGCTCAGCTATCCGGCGCTGACCTTCGGCGACGAACGCCGGGATCGATGAAATTGGCACCGAAATATCGTGACTTGCGATCGAGCCGACCAACCGGTTGGCCTCGGGGATGTTTTCGCGCACGTTCCACAAATCCGCGCGCTGCGACTCTGATTGGGCAATGACCCCATCCGACACCAGATCGCGCTCCAACGCCGCCTCGAACAACCGCTCTAACGCTGCCGTCGGGTCCAGCCCCTCGGCCAAACCCAACTCAATCAAAACAGACCACTCAGGGCGGTGATCAAAAGGTTGGCGCACCATCGGCAGCACCTCGGACAAAAACGCCAAACCCTGCCCGTGGATCAATTCAAACGTACTGACCCCTTCGCCAACCTGATCCCGCGCCATCGACAACACCGCCAAAGCCGCATCCGCCGATGGCACCACCATCATCGCCGTGCCCACCCCAACCGGAACCGGCGACAGTTTCAGCGCCGCCGCTGTGATGATACCCAACGTCCCCTCGGACCCAATCAATAGGTTGCGCAGATCATACCCGGTGTTGTCTTTGCGCAGCCGTGACAGCCCGTGCCAAATATCGCCATTGGGCAACACTGCCTCTAACCCCAGACACAGATCGCGCGTATTGCCATAGCGCAGCACATTCACCCCGCCCGCATTCACCGCCAGATTGCCGCCAATCCGGCACGACCCTTCGGCCGCTAAGGATAAAGGGAACAACCGGTTCACGCCCGCGGCCGCCGCCTGCACATCCGCCAAAATCACGCCCGCCTCGGCCACCAGTACGTTTTCATCCGGGTAGACCCCCCGGATCGCGGTCATCCGCTCCATCGAAATCACCAAAGGCGCAGGTCCATCAGGCTTGACTTGTCCGACCACCAACCCCGTGCCGCCGCCATACGGCACCACCGGCACGCAGGCCTCAGCGGCACAACGCACCAGCGTCGAAACCTCCTCCACCGTACGCGGCGCGGCCAGCACCCCGGCCTGACCCACAAAACGCCCGCGTGGTTCATCCAGATATCGGGGTTCGACGTCTCGCACGACACCCTCGGGCAACCGTGTGCGCACCAGCGCTGCAAAACTTTCATCTGCTGCGTTCAGTTTCATCCCGTACCCTTTGCCCTGCTGTGCTTACTCGCCCTGTTCAACCAGATATCTGGGTTGCAACACAAGCACCGTTGGTCGGTCCGGCAGATTCGCCAGCGACACCTCGACCGAGGACTCCGCACTGCGGCGCACCTCAAACGCATCGGACACACCGCTCAGAAACACCTCCAGCGCGAAATCCCCAAACCAGTGCATCGGGATCACCAGCGACGATTTCAACCGCCTGAGCACCGAGATCATCTCAGGCAAGGGCATCGTGGTGCCGCCATCCACCGCCGCCATAACCACATCCAACCGACCAAGGGCCGCGAACTGTGCATCCGTTGGCACATGATGCAAATGCCCCAGATGGCCAATGCACAGCCCTTCGACCTCGAACACAAAAATCGAATTGCCGCGCGGCTCGACGCCCGCGAATTGGGATCGTATGTCGGTCGAGACATTGCGGATCAACATCTCGCCCAGATCCAGATGATGCTCGATCCCTTCGCCAAATGGGCCCCACCCCTGCAAAACATGTGGGATTGCGGGGTCAGGATAGGCGGTCCAATGGGTTTCATGGGCGTGGTTCATTGTGACCACATCCGGGATCATCGTCGCCGTCCCAGTAAACCCAGTGAAATCCGTCACCACATTCAGCCCGCCCTGCGTCTGCAACAGAAATGAGGCATGCGCGATGTAACTCAGTCGAATCGAATAGTTAGGTATCGGGTCCTGCCAACTAGCCAAGGTCACATAGCTTAGGCCCGGCGCAGCCTCAGCCAGCGCGATGCAATGGCTCGATCGCCGGTCCTGCGCGCCAACACTGGCCGCCATCGTGCAAAAAAGAAGGGTCCAAAACCACCGCATGACACCAAACTTAGCGCATTAGCGTTCAAAGTCATGCCTCTGTTTGCGCGCAGCCCTATCCAGCGTCCGTACGCCCACGCCGGTCTGACCGCAACGAGGCATACAAAACATGGGTCCGCCACCGCCCGTCGATCTGCAGATAGGATTGCGCCACGCCTTCATATTTAAAGCCCGAACTTTCCAACAACCCGCGCGACGCGGTGTTTTCCGGCAAACAGGCGGCTTCGATCCGGCTCAGATCCAGACGGGCAAAAGCATAGTGCAACATCGCGCCAATGGCTTCGCGCATATAGCCGTTGCGCGCGTAACATTCCCCGGTCCAATACCCAACCGTTCCGGCCTGCGCCGGGCCACGTCTGATGTTGTCCAAGGTGATTGCGCCGACCAACCGGTCATCGTCGCGCCGGAACAGAAACAACGGAATCGCAGACCCTGCCGAAACCGACCGTTGCGCCCAATAGACCCGGTTGGTGAACGCCTTGCGCCCTAGATGGTCATGCGCCCAGCTGGGTTCCCACGGCACCAGATAGTCCTGACTAGAGCGGCGCAAGGCAGACCATTCCCGATAATCCGAATGCACCGGTGGGCGCAGGCTCAGACGTTCGGTCTCGATCTTTAACTTGCGCTTGCCCAAAAGCATCAGGCAGCGCGCCTTTCTTGCAGCTCCGCCAAGGTCGGTGCCGTGTCAATCGGCCCATAAACCGCCAAGGCAGCAGGGGCTTTGATTGCAATCATCTCTGCAAAGGCGCGCACGTCTTCGGTGGTCACTGCATCGATCCGCGCGATGGTATCCTCAAGCGAGGGCACATCGTTCCAGATCTGCACCAATCGCGCCAGACGTTCGGCGCGATTCGACGGGCTTTCCAGCCCCATCAGCATCCCGGCCTTCATCTGCGCCCGCGCCCGTGCAACCTCTTGCGGGGTCATGTCTTCGGCGGCGCGCTTCATCTCATCAATGGTGATACCAGCCAGCTCGGCCACCTGATCCGCCGAGGTCCCGGCATAGATCGTGGTCGACCCGGTATCCGCATAGGCGCCCGCCTGCGCAAAGATTGTGTAACACAACCCGCGCTTTTCGCGCACCTCTTGGAACAGACGGCTCGACATGCCGCCGCCCAACGCGCTGGAATAAATCTGTGCGGTATAGATTTCATCGTCACGGTAACCGGGGCTTTCCAAAGCCAGCGCAAAATGCACCTGCTCCAGATCCTTGGCCTGACGCGCCTCGCCGCCAGTAAACAGGGCCGGTGATGGGATCAAACTTTTGCGCGGCTTAAGGTGACCAAACATTTCGGTCGCCAGCTTGACCAACACATCATGATCCACAGCCCCTGCCGCAGACAGGATCATCTGTTCGGGGCCGTAATGTTCGCTCACAAAGCTCGACAGATCGTCCCGCGAAAACGCGCTGACCCGCTCAGTTGGGCCCAGAATGGTCCGGCCCAACGGCTGATCGCGATAGCTCTCTTCCTGTAACCAGTCGAAAATCACATCATCCGGCGTATCCGCCGCTTGACCGATTTCCTGCAGGATGACACCGCGCTCGACTTCGATCTCTTTAGGATCAAATACAGGGTTCATGACGATGTCGCCAATCACGTCCATCGCCAACGGCACATCTGCCTTCAACACCCGCGCGTAATAAGCCGTCACCTCGCGCGAGGTGTAGGCGTTGATGTATCCGCCGACATCCTCGATCGATTCCGCAATCTCCAAAGCAGTCCGCCGCTTGGTACCCTTGAACGCCATATGCTCCAGGAAATGCGCGATGCCGTTCTGTTCGATCCGCTCGTGCCGCCCCCCGGCTGAAACCCAGATCCCAATCGAGGCCGATTCCAGCCCCGGCATATGTTCACTTACGATACGAAAGCCGTTGGGCAGTTGGTCTTGTTGAACAGTCACGTGGCGATATGCCCTTTGATATGAGTTTTCAGTGCGTCCAGATCGTTGCCAATCCGGGTTACGCGTTCCGACCTGTCATATAGATCAGCCATGCGCGGGGGAAGAGGCGGATGTACACCGCTTGCATCTTCAACCGCAGCTGGGAATTTCGCCGGATGCGCAGTCGCCAAAGTCACCATCGGCGTTGTGCTAACCCGCTCATCTTCTGCAACTTTTACACCCACAGCGGAATGCGGGCACAACAGCTCACCGCTCGACGCCAGTGTCGATTTGATGGTCGCCAGTGTTTCTTCTTCGGACACACGGCCCGAATCAAACACCTCTTGCAAGGCTTCCATCGCGCCTTGACTCACATCAAAGCCACCAGATTTCAGTTCTTCCATCAATTGCGCCACAGCGCTCGCGTCCTGCCCATAGGCATAATACAAAGCGCGCTCAAAGTTGGAACTGACCTGAATATCCATCGACGGGCTGATCGAAGGGATCGTATTGCCCTTGTGATAGCCCTGCCCGCTCAGACAGCGATGCAGAATATCGTTCTGATTGGTGGCCACCACCAAGCGATCAATTGGCAGTCCCATCCGCTTGGCGACAAAGCCTGCAAAGATATCGCCAAAGTTACCCGTTGGAACGGTAAAGCTGATCTTGCGATGCGGCGCACCCAGACTTACAGCGGACGAGAAATAATACACCACCTGTGCCAGCACCCTTGCGATGTTGATCGAATTCACGCCAGCCAGCCGTACGCCGTCGCGGAATTCAAAGTCATTGAACATCTCTTTGACAGCCGCCTGACAATCGTCAAAATCCCCATCCACAGCCAAGGCATGCACATTGGCCTCTTGTGGGGTGCTCATCTGACGGCGCTGCACTTCGGACACCCGACCATGCGGATAGAGGATGAACACATCCACCGCGTCCAATCCCTTGAACGCCTCCATCGCCGCCGACCCGGTATCCCCAGACGTCGCGCCCACAATGGTCACGCGCTCCTTGCGCTTTTTCAACGCCACCTGAAATAGCTGTCCAATCAACTGCATGGCAAAATCTTTGAACGCCAGCGTTGGGCCGTGGAACAGCTCCAGCAGGAAATGCCCCTCGTTCAGCTGCACCAAGGGCGCGCGCGCCGCATGGCCAAAGCCGGCATAGGCTCGGTCAATAATGCCGCGCAGCTCAGCGTCGTCAAAGCTGTCGCCGACAAAGGGCTTCATCACCTGGAACGCGACTTCCTCATAAGTCTGGCCCGCCATGGCGGCGATCTCATCGCTGGTGAACGTCGGGATCTCGGCAGGCACATATAGGCCCCCGTCGCGTGCCAAACCAGTCAACATGGCCTCGTCAAATGTCAGCTCGGGCGCTTGCCCACGGGTCGAGATATATTTCATCGCTCTCAGCTTTCAGCTCGTTTTGCGGCGCGTGTACGCCAGAGGAAATAGACAGACATGGCAGCCCAGACCAAAGCCAGGCCAAACCACGTCACGACGTATTGCAAGTGATCATTGGGAATGCCCTTGGTATCTACGGGCAAGGGCGTCACATTCGGGTCGGTTTTCGACTTTGCGATCACCAAAAAGGGCTCAGTGCCCAAAACAGCTGGCACCACATCCAGATCACGCGCAAACCAGATGTTGGCGTCGATATCAGGATCGGGTGTGTATTGATCAATTTCATCGGGCCAATGCAGGTTGCCGATGATCTCCATCTCGCCAATCTGGCGCGATGTTTTCTTGTCCTCAAGCGCGACAAACCCGCGATCGACCAATAGGGTTCGGCCGTTGGTCAGAAACGGCGCAAGGACTCGATAGCCCGGCCCCACTTGTTTGACCGACACCAGAACATGCACTTCGCCCGCTAACATCTCGCCCGTCAGGTGCACAGGCAGATAGCGATCATCAACCGGATCAGGGTTCAGCGGCACCGATACAGGGTCGGCGATAATGCGCGCCTCGATATCCGCCAGCAATGTCTCTTTCTCATCCAAGCGCTGCATTTGCCACAGGCCAAGTGAGACCAGAATGGCCAAGCCAGTCAGACCAAAAATCAACGTGAACAGGACGCGGCCCATTGATGGCTCCGGTAGGATACGAAAACAGCGCGCGGTGATCCCGCGCGCCGTAGCTTGTTTAGGCTTTGTCAGCCGTTTTGCAACCGCCTGTCTTACAGAACCGCTTGGCCCCAGATGTAGACAGCGAAGAACAGGAACAACCAGACAACATCAACAAAGTGCCAGTACCATGCAGCGGCTTCGAAACCGACGTGCTGCTCGGGGGTGAAATCCCCCTTCATGGCGCGGATAAGACAGACTGTCAGGAACACGGTCCCGATCAGAACGTGGAAGCCGTGGAAGCCTGTGGCCATGAAGAAGTTGGAATAGAACACGTCGTTGCCAAATTCCCAACCACCATGAAGCAGCAGTTCAGCATATTCGTAGGCCTGCAGACCGGTGAAGAAGATGCCAAAAATGATGCCAATTGCCAGACCCTGGATCAGCGCCTTGCGGTCGTTGTTGTGAACCAACGCGTGGTGCGCCCATGTCACGGCACAGCCCGACAGCAGCAAGACCAGCGTGTTGATCAGCGGCAGGTGGAACGGGTCAACAGTGTGAATCGCAGGTTGGATATATTCAGTCCCGATATAGTCCTGCATCGGGTACATGGCGTGCTTAAAGAACGACCAGAACCAAGCGAAAAAGAACATCACTTCGGACATAACGAAAAAGATAAAGCCATAGCGCAGGCCGATGCGCACAACCAAAGTGTGGTCGCCTGTGTTGCCTTCGGTGACCATTTTCGCCCACCAGTCAAACATGGTGTACAACACCATCGCGAGACCGATCAGGAACATCCATGGGCCGGTCAGCTCTACAGCGCCGCCAAACGTTGGCACAGGGCCGGCCATCCAGACAACGGCGCCAAATAGCATGATAAAGCCACCAAATGCACCAAGCAGGGGCAAGATCGATGGGGGCAGAATGTGATAGTCGTGGTTCTTAGCATGTGCCATTTAAGTGTCCCTCACCTAGCGGCTTAGTTCAATTTATTGTCTGCCTTGGTTTCAAGAGCCGCGTAGCCCTCTGGCAGATCAATTTCGTGGAAAGTATACGACAGCGTTATCGTATGTACATATTTGCCTTCCCGATCAGTTACGATCTCGGGATCGACAAAAAAGGTCACGGGCATTTGCACCCGTTCACCCGGTTGCAGCACCTGCTCTTCAAAGCAAAAGCACTGTATTTTTTCAAAGAACGCACCTGCGGAATACGGCGTCACGTTATAAGACGCCGCGCCCGCGACAGGGCGGTCTGTTGGATTGTAAGCCTCATAAAATGCCAGACCGGTTTCCCCGATCCGCATTTCCATCTGACGCACTACGGGTTTGAATTCCCACGGCATGTCACGATCTTTGGACGCATCAAATCGGATCTTGATGGTCTGGTTCAGGATTTCATCAGACCCAGCCGTCGCAACACCCGTCACGCCGCCAAATCCGGTCACCCGGCAAAACCAGTCATAAAACGGCACAGACGCCCACGACAGCCCCCCCATCAGGACAACCACGCCGACCAGTTGTAGCACTGTCTTTTTAGGGCCGCTCATCGCCATCAGTTCTGCACCTCAGCGCGGGGCACTTCAAATCCACCGCTGGTGACTTTGGCCACGGTCAGACCAAACACGATCACGATAAAGGCGGCCAGCGTCAGACCGACGCCCAAGTTCCGGCTATAACGCCGTTCGTGGATCTCATGCTCTTTACGCAGGCTCATGACCAGCCCCCCAATCCATATGGCTTCAGCACAGCCTCAACCAGAATCGCACCAAAGTGCAGGAAGAGATACAGCAGCGACAGCTTGAAAAAGCTGCGTTCGGCTTTGAAATCGTCCACTTCGGAATCATCTTCGTTGCGGCGCAAGATCTTCCACGCGCCCAACAGGAACAGCGCGTTCATCACCACAGCAACCGCCAGATAGATCGGTCCGCCAATGCCCGAGAACGCAGTGCCCACAGCCAAAATGGCCAGCAACACCGTGTAGACCAGAATATGAACCCGTGTCGCACGACGCCCATGGGTCACGGTCAACATCGGTACACCCGCATCGTCATAGTCCGAGCGCATGAACAGTGCCAACGCCCAAAAATGCGGCGGGGTCCACATAAATGTCAGGGCGAACATCAACCACGGCTCCAGCGTCATCGATCCGGTCGCCGCAATCCAGCCGATCACCGGCGGAAAGGCCCCCGCTGCGCCACCAATAACAATGTTATGGGGCGTCGAGCGCTTAAGCCACATGGTATAGATCACCACGTAAAAGAAAATCGTAAAGGCCAGAAACAGCCCGGCAAACACATTGGCGGCCAGCGCAAGCATGATCACGGCCAATCCCGACAGCGCCATGCCCAACGACAGGGCCTCGCCTTCGGTAACCTTGCCCGCAGGAATCGGACGCCCTTTGGTGCGCTTCATCACGCGGTCGATGTCAGCATCCCACCACATGTTCAGCGCGCCAGACGCGCCACCACCGATGGCAATGAACAAAATGGCGCAAAACGCGATCACGGGATTGACCGAAACCGGTGCAGCCACCAACCCAACCAGAGCCGTAAACACAACCAAGGACATGACCCGAGGCTTCAGCAGGGCGAAATAATCGCCAAACTGCGCCTCGTCTTCCCGAATGGTGCTGGCGTTGATGCTTGCGTCGCTCATCTTTGGTCCTCTGAGGGCGAAAGGTGCGCAAACTGCGCACCCGACGTCTTATGGCAATAGATGGGGTCGCCCCCATCCAGTCGCGGCAATTTACTTAGAAGCAACCTGAAAGTTCTGCGGCAGACCCGCGAACTCTTCGATCGCGCCTTTCAGCCATGCGTCATAGGCTTCTTGGCTGACCACTTTGACGGTGATCGGCATATAAGCGTGGTCTTTGCCGCACAGTTCCGAACACTGACCAAAGTAAATGCCTTCTTTTTCTGCGTTGAACCACAGCTCGGCCAAACGACCAGGAACCGCGTCCTGCTTTACGCCAAACGCTGGGATGGTCCAAGAATGGATCACGTCCGCGCCTGTCACCTGCATCACGATGGTCTTGCCCACGGGCACAACAACGGCGGTGTCAGTGGCCAACAGATACTCATCTTGGCTGTAACCCGCAGCTTCCAGACCTTCACGACCTAGCATAAAGCTCTCAAAGCCGAACTCGTGGTCGACATACTCATAGCCCCAGTACCACTGGTAACCTGTCACCTTGATGGTGATGTCGCCTTCGGGAATTTCCTGCTGCTTGAACAGAACCGGCAAGCTGAACGCACCAATAAAGACCAGGATCAAGATGGGGCCAATGGTCCACAGGATCTCGATCGGGGTGTTGTGGGTAAAGCTGGATGGGGTTGGGTTGGCGCGGCGGTTAAAGCGCAAAATGCAATACAGCATCAAACCCGCAACAAAAACGCAGACCACAGTGATGATCACCAGAATCATCCAGTCCAGCGACTGCAAGTCACGTGCCAATTCAGTTGCGGCAGGCTGAAAGCCCCAAGCGCCATCAACAGGTTTTCCGATAATCTCCAGATCCTGCGCGGCGGCCGGCAGGCTGGAAAGGGCAGCGAAAAGCCCTGAAAGCGTCAAAACGTTCTTCATGTCGTGTCCTGATCGGTTGATCTTTATGTCCCTAACAGGGTCGGTGAATCAAAAATTCCCGCCCCGTTGTCTTTAACGACGCTAGAAACCATATTCCGGGTAGCAGTTAAAGCAAAATGCTTGCGTCAAACGGACGCTATTTTTGATCCAGATCAAACCACGAGGCCCCGGCACATGCCCAAAGACCCATTTCGCCCCTTCGAAACCACTCTTCCGCGTGACGAAGCCCTCCGTGTCCTCCAAGACGCGACCGCCGGAGCCGAAGACGGAGACCTCTTTGTCGAGCGGCGCAAATCCGAAGCGCTGATGTTTGACGACGGGCGCTTGCGCTCGGCCTCCTACGACGCCTCCGAAGGGTTCGGCCTGCGCGCGGTGCAGGGCGATGTGGCAGGATACGCCCATTCTACCGAGCTTTCGATTCCCGCGATGAAGCGCGCCGCCGAAACCGCACGCCTTGCGGTGGGCGATGGCGGCGGCACCCTTGCGGTCGCCCCCCGCCCTACCAATGTCCGCCTCTATACAGATGACGACCCGATCGAATCCGCGTCCTTTCCGGTCAAAATCGAAACCCTGCGCGAAATGGATGCCTATGCCCGCGACATGGATCCGCGTGTGGTACAGGTCTCGGCCACCATCGCCGCATCTGTGCAAGAGGTCGAGATCCTGCGCCCTGACGGGATGCACGTGCGCGATGTCCGCCCGATGACCCGCGTCAATATCTCTGTCATCGTTGAACAGAACGGGCGACGCGAAAGCGGATCGGCTGGTGGCGGCGGGCGCGTTGGCCTTGATGGGTTGATCGCCCCCGAGGACTGGCAGGGCAAAGCCCGCGAGGCGCTGCGCATCGCCTTGGTGAACCTCGATGCCGTTCCCGCCCCGGCGGGCGTGATGGAGGTCGCGCTTGGCCCCGGCTGGCCGGGCATCTTGTTGCACGAGGCCATCGGCCACGGACTCGAGGGCGATTTCAATCGCAAGGGCACCTCGGCCTTTGCCGGTTTGATGGGTCAGCGCGTCGCGGCCAAGGGCGTCACCGTTCTGGATGACGGCACCCTGCCCGACCGGCGCGGTTCCATCAGTGTCGATGACGAAGGTACGCCGTCGAATAAAACCACCCTGATCGAAGACGGCATTCTGGTCGGCTTTATGCAAGACCGCCAGAACGCCCGCCTGATGGGGGTAGACCCCACCGGCAACGGGCGGCGTCAAAGCTATGCCTACAAACCAATGCCGCGCATGACCAACACCTATATGCTGGGCGGCGATGCCAACCCCGCCGATCTGGTGGCGGAAATAAAAGACGGCATCTGGGCGGTCGGCTTCGGTGGCGGTCAGGTCGACATCACCAACGGCAAGTTCGTGTTTTCTTGTACCGAGGCCTACCGGGTCGAAAACGGCAAGATCGGCGCGCCGGTCAAAGGCGCCACCCTGATCGGCGACGGCGCCTCGGCCCTCAAACGGGTGCGCGGCTTGGGCAATGACATGGCCCTAGACCCCGGAATGGGCACCTGTGGCAAGGAAGGGCAATCCGTGCCAGTCGGTGTTGGCCAACCCACAGTTCTGATGGATGGGCTGACGGTCGGCGGCTCGGCTGCCTAAATTTCAGGCTTAATATATTCCGCCTCCACCGGGCGATCTCTTAAAAAGATTGCCCGGTGATTCCCCCCGGTGCATGGGGGTGCACGCCCGGTGCACGGGGGGTGCACGGATGGCACCTCCCCTCAAATCCCTTATTTTGTTAGGTCTTAACCCTGACCCGAACCATTTTGAAAAAATCTGCATCTAATTTGTAGCGATTCACCGTGTGTTAACCTGCGTACCGCTAAACCTGTCTTGCAAGCAGGCGGAGCAACGGATGACCGAGGATAAACTTTCTTCCAATCACCCCCCACTCCCACCCACCACGGAAGATGATCGGTTTTCGTGGCTTCGTCTGTTGCGCTCTCGCAGGGTCGGTCCGGCTACGTTCCGACGTCTCCTGGCAGAGCATGGCACAGCGCAGAACGCGCTTGCCGCGTTGCCCAAAGTGGCACGTGACGCTGGTGTAAAAGGGTATGAAATATGCCCTAACGGTGTCGTTGACGCAGAACTCAAGGCCGCAAAAGCTGCCAAAGCGCAGCTTTTGTGCCTGGGGGATGTGCGCTATCCTAAACAACTGGCGACCCTGTCTGATGCCCCCCCTGTGCTGTGGGCAATCGGGGATGTGTCCATCCTAAACCGCCCCACAATTGCAATGGTCGGTGCGCGCAATTGTTCCTCGCTCGGCACCCGTATGGCGCGGGCTTTGGCCCATGATCTAGGCGCGCAAGGTTATGTCGTGGCCTCAGGTTTAGCGCGCGGAATTGACACCACAGCCCATATCGCGGCCCTTCCAACCGGCACAATTGCCGTGATGGCCGGTGGCGTTGACGTCATCTATCCCACTGAAAACACTGGCCTTGCCCAAGATATCGCCCGCCAAGGCGTGCGGATCTCGGAACAACCCATGGGCCTGCCCCCGCAGGCGCGCCACTTTCCCCGCCGCAACCGCATCATCTCGGGTCTCGCCCTCGGTGTGGTCGTTGTCGAAGCCGCCGCCAAGTCCGGCAGCCTGATCACCGCCCGCGATGCGCTGGATCAGGGCCGCGAAGTTCTGGCGGTGCCCGGCCACCCCTTTGATGCCCGCGCGTCTGGCTGTAATATGTTGATCCACGACGGCGCCACATTGGTTCGCAACGCCGAAGACGTTATTGCAGCCCTGCCTCCAAAGGAACAAGAGCAGCCAGAGCAAACGCTGCATGATCTCATGGAAGCCGCGCCCGCTCCGCCGCCCAAACGCACCCTGCGTGAAACCGCCAAACTGCACCTTCAGATCCTGAACCGCTTGGGCCCCTCGCCCGTGGCCGAAGATCAACTGATCCGCGATCTGTCTTCTTCAGCGGGTGAGGTCGGATCGGCGCTGATGGATCTGGAACTTGATGGCAAGATCAACCGCCAATCAGGCGGATTGCTCTCCCGCTCGGATTGAGCCGGTTACAAACCTTGGCAAACATCCGGGATAACCGATCGCCAGCTGGCACACAGATTCGGATCCGAATACCAAACATCCGTCGCCCCAATCCCCCAATGCACCGCAACCCAAGTATTGCCAGATTTCCGATACAGCGCCTGCACCCCAAGATTATCGATATACTCCAGCTCAACGTCCCCACGCAGGACCCCCGGCGTTTGGCGCAAATCGATTTGCCCTCCGCCCGGTCGCTGCGGGGTCACGGCGGCAAAGGCAACCGGTCCCCGAACCCGCAAATCATGCACCACAAATTCAATCGGCGCGCCGAGGGTCCATTCCAAATGCGGTCGGATGGCGTCCATCAACGCGGCACGTGTTGCTGTTCCCCGCGCGGGCTCTTCCCATGCCAAGGCCCCTTGCCCCGCCAAACACATCGCCGTCGCCAACATCACATTTCGCATGTCGTCCCTCGTTTAAGTGCAACAATACCACCCTCAACCTGCGCCCAAATCACACGGATTGACAATCAGGTCTTGCACCCCACATCTTGCCCGGCCATAGAACGCGCCGTGTCCGTTGAATGAGGTTTTCCCTTAAATGCCCGTAGTTGTTGTAGAATCCCCGGCTAAGGCCAAGACGATCAATAAGTATCTCGGTTCCAATTACACGGTATTGGCATCGTATGGTCATGTTCGTGACCTGCCACCCAAGGATGGATCCGTCGATACCGAGCATGATTTTGACATGAAATGGGAGGTCGGGACCGACAGCCGCAAACATGTCAAAGCCATCGCAGATGCGCTGAAAGACGATAACGAACTGATCCTCGCGACTGACCCCGATCGCGAAGGCGAAGCCATCAGCTGGCACCTGCAAGAGGCGCTCACCAAGCGCCGCTCGATCAAAAAGGACACACCCGTCAGTCGGGTGGTGTTCAATGCGATCACCAAGGCCGCCGTCACCGAAGCCATGCAAAACCCGCGCCAAGTCGACATGCCGCTGGTCGAGGCCTATCTGGCCCGCCGTGCACTCGACTATCTCGTGGGCTTTAATCTATCACCCGTTTTGTGGCGCAAGCTGCCTGGCGCGAAGTCCGCTGGCCGGGTACAATCGGTGTGCCTGCGTTTGATCGTAGAACGCGAAATGGACATCGAAGCCTTCAATCCGCGCGAATACTGGTCTGTCAAAGCCCTGTTTGAAACGCCCCGCGGTCAAGAATTCGAAGCCCGCCTGACGGTTCTGGCTGGCAACAAGCTGGACAAACACGATCTGTCAAACGTGACGCAGGCGGAATTGGCCGTTCAAGCCATCACCAGCCGCGCCCTGTCTGTCCAGTCCGTCGAAGCCAAACCAGCCAACCGCAATCCCTCGGCCCCCTTCATGACCTCGACCCTTCAGCAAGAGGCCAGCCGCAAATTCGGCATGGGTGCGCGCCAAACCATGAGCGCCGCCCAGCGGCTGTACGAGGCCGGTTACATCACCTACATGCGGACAGACGGCATCGACATGGCCCCCGAGGCCGTGACCGCCGCCCGTGATGCGATCAAAGACCGCTATGGTGCCGACTACGTGCCAGACAGCCCGCGCGTTTACAAAAACAAAGCAAAAAACGCGCAGGAAGCGCACGAATGTATCCGCCCAACGGATATGACGCTGGACGCTTCACAGCTGAAAGTCACCGAAGCCGACCAACGCAAATTGTATGACCTGATCTGGAAACGGACCCTCGCGTGTCAGATGGCTGCGGCGCGTCTGGAACGCACCACTGTTGATATCGGCAGCGAGGACCGTCAGGTCGCCCTGCGTGCCACAGGTCAGGTTGTCCTGTTTGACGGCTTCATGCGCGTCTACGAAGAAGGCCGCGATGATGTCGCGGACGAAGATGACAAGCGTCTTCCCCAAATCATGCAGGGCGAACCCGCCAAATTCGCCAAGACCTCTCTGTCCGACCAATTCACCAAGGCAACAGGCGAAGCCCAGGTCACTGAAGGCACCAAAATCGCCAAAGAAGCGATCTTGGCCGAAAACGAATCCGTTCTGGCCCTACAGCACCACACCCAGCCCCCCCCACGCTATACCGAGGCGACTCTGGTCAAGCGGATGGAAGAGTTGGGCATTGGTCGCCCGTCAACCTATGCCAGCATCGTCACCACGATTCAGGATCGTGAATACGTTCGCAAGGACAAGAACCGCCTGATCCCCGAAGAAAAAGGCCGGATCGTTACGATTTTCTTGCTGAACTTCTTCCGTCAGTATGTTGGCTATGACTTCACCGCCGACCTCGAAAGCCAGCTTGACCATGTCAGCGCAGGCGAAGGGGATTACAAAGAACTGTTGAACAAGTTCTGGCGCGACTTCTCGGCTGCTATTGCAGAAACATCCGAACTGCGGATTTCCGAAGTGCTGGATAAACTCGACGACGCGCTGGCACCACAGCTCTATCCGCCGCGCGAAGACGGCAGCGATCCACGCATCTGCCCGAAATGCGGCAGCGGCCAGTTGCACTTGAAAACCTCGCGTACTGGCGGCTTTGTTGGGTGCGGAAACTATCCCGAGTGTCGCTATACACGCCCGCTGAACGGTGATGCAGATGACAGTGGCGATCAGGTTCTCGGTGAAGACAACGGCGACGAGATCAGCCTGAAAAAGGGTCGCTTTGGCCCCTATGTTCAGCGCGGTGAGGTCACCGAGGAAAACAAGAAGCCCCCACGCGCCAGCCTGCCGCGTGGATGGTCCGCCGATGACATGGACCTGACCAAGGCCCTGACCCTGCTCAGCTTGCCCCGTGAAATTGGCGTGCATCCCGAAGGTGGCGAAATCAAATCCAACTTTGGTCGCTTTGGTCCCTACATCATGCATCAGGCGCCCGAAGAGGCAAAGCCGGTCTATGCCAACCTCAAAGACCCCAATGACGTCTTTGAAATCGGCATGAACCGTGCCGTCGAACTGCTGGCCGAAAAACGCGCCAACCCGCGTGGGCGGGGCGGTACGGCTGCCAAACCTCTTAAAGAGCTGGGCGAACATCCTGAAAGCGGCGGTCCGGTCAACGTCATGGAAGGGCGGTATGGTCCCTATGTGAAATGGGAAAAGGTCAACGCAACGATTCCCAAGGGCACCGAACCCGCAGATGTGACCATGGAACTGGCCGTGGGTTGGATTGCGGAGAAAGCCGCTAAAAAACCCGCCGCAAAGAAAAAGGCCGCGCCTAAAAAGAAACCCGCTGCGAAAAAGGCTCCGGCTAAGAAGCCAGCCGCAAAGAAAACCGCGGCTAAAAAACCGGCAGCCAAAAAACCAGCGGCCAAGGCTGCTGACAGCGAATAGTGCCGTTCAGCCCGGTGCTTGATGCACCGGGCTGAACCATTAGGTAGAAATACCCGCCCCCCTCTCCGATTGTTGACTTCACCGTGACGCGGCGGCACAACCGCCCCATCACCAAGGTATTGGGAGAGTTTTCCATGAAAAAAATCTATTCAAACGCCGCTGAGGCGCTCGATGGGCTGCTGCACGATGGCATGTTCATCGCGGCGGGTGGCTTTGGGCTGTGCGGCATCCCCGAATTGCTGCTGGACGCCATCAAAGACGCAGGCACCAAGGATCTGACTTTTGCCTCGAACAACGCGGGTGTGGACGATTTCGGTATCGGCATCCTGTTGCAGACCAAGCAGGTCAAGAAAATGATCAGCTCGTATGTCGGCGAAAACGCTGAATTCATGCGTCAGTATCTGTCCGGCGAGCTTGAGCTGGAATTCAATCCGCAGGGCACCCTGGCTGAGCGTATGCGCGCCGGTGGCGCTGGCATTCCGGGCTTTTACACCAAAACTGGTGTGGGCACCGTGATTGCCGATGGCAAAGAGCACAAAAACTTCAATGGTGACACCTACATCATGGAAGAGGGCATTGTTGCAGACCTCGCCATCGTGAAAGCGTGGAAAGCCGATGAAACCGGCAACCTCGTGTTCCGTAAAACCGCCCGCAATTTCAACGCCCCTGCTGCGACCTGTGGCAAGATGTGCATCGTCGAAGTTGAAGAAATCGTGCCAACAGGTTCCTTGGACCCGGATTCGATCCACCTGCCGGGCATCTATGTGCACCGGATCATCCAGGGCGATCACGAAAAGCGCATTGAACAGCGCACCACCCGGCCAGCGGCATAAGGAGAGCGAACATGTGGGATCGTAATCAAATGGCCGCACGCGCGGCACAAGAACTGCAAGACGGTTGGTATGTGAACCTCGGCATCGGTATTCCGACGCTGGTGTCCAACTACATCCCCGAGGGTGTCGAAGTGACCCTGCAGTCCGAAAACGGCATGCTGGGCATGGGCCCCTTCCCGATTGAAGGTACCGAAGACGCTGACCTGATTAACGCAGGCAAGCAAACCATCACCGAATTGCCCCAGACGGCTTATTTCGACAGCGCACAGTCCTTTGCGATGATCCGCGGTGGCAAAATCGCCATGGCGATTCTAGGCGCAATGGAAGTTGCCGAAAATGGTGATCTGGCAAACTGGATGATTCCGGGCAAACTGGTCAAAGGCATGGGCGGCGCGATGGATCTGGTCGCAGGTGTTGGTCGCGTGGTGGTTGTAATGGATCACACCAACAAGCACGGCGACTCCAAGGTGCTGAAGGAATGCACACTCCCCCTGACTGGGAAATCAGTTGTAGATCGCATCATCACCAACCTTGGCGTGCTTGATGTCGTCGAGGGCGGCTTGAAAATCGTTGAGTGCGCAGACGGCGTGACCGAAGAAGAACTGCGCGCGGCAACGCAGGCGACTCTCGTCTAACTCTGCCCACACACACTAAGAAAGGGCGCCCTGTATTCGGGCGCCTTTTTTGTTTAGTTCATGGTCGCGAAAACGCAGCCATCTGTAATCAGCTCAGGCGGCGTCTTGCAGAGCCCTCGCGCGACCTGAAACGCCGCAAGCACTTTTGGCACGTAATCGCGGGTCTCTGCGAAGGGGGGAACACCCTTATGAGTGCGCACAGACCCCTCTCCGGCGTTATATCCTGCTAAGGCCAATATCGGGTCGTTTTTAAATTCGCCCATCAACCAGTCGAGGTATTTGACCCCGCCTGCGATATTATCCTCAGCGACCAAACTGTCGGTGACCCCGAACCGCGACGCCGTTGCTGGCATCAGCTGCATCAACCCCTGCGCCCCTGCCCCACTGACCGCGTCCGCACGACCACCCGACTCAACTGCAATCACAGCCAACACCAAAGCGGGCGAAACGTTGGTCCCAATCGTGGACCGCAAAATAGGAACCCCACGCGCCCGCGCAATCTCTTGCAAGGCTTGCAACCGCGGGGCAGACACCTGACCAGAGGCCGTAAGCGTGCGCATCGCGTCCTGCAGGCGCCCAGGCCGGGATTTGGTCATATCAGGCGAGATCTTCTCCCAGAACCACGAGAACCGCCCAAGTGCAGGCTTAGCCTTTGCAGGTGTTGTGCCGCTCGGTTGAGGTGCCAATGCCGAAACAGACCCCTTGCGACCAGCATAGGGCGCAGCCGCATGTTCCTCGGGCGAGATCTGCACAAGCCCGCCTTTGGGCAATCCCGACCGCGAAACCTTGATCCGCTTCGACTTTACCTCAGGAAAAGCGGCCTGCGCATGCGCACAAGTCGGCTGCCCCAACGCCAAAAATGCGATTCCACCACCAATTATCAATTTCTGGAGGACCATCTGCTCGCCTCTCATTCTGTTTTGATGTGTTTTTCCCGGATTTTAGGGCTCAAAACCAGAAAAACCGGACCAAATAGGGCGGTTTCGCCCCAATTGACACCGATTTGCATCGCCTATGTCAGGTGAATACAAAAAATTTCAAATTTATATTCTTTGTTTTCATAGCCTTACCAAACTTCTTCCGGAAAAGTTAAAATTGGGCAACCTTTTTCTGTTTTTGGCCCAATTCCTGCCACGGGGAACAGGCAAAAGTAATGCATACCACGACGGACACGGTCCTACTGAGAGAGAGACAGGGCCACACGGACGAAGCGGTTAAGACAACGAAACAAAATCTAGTGATCCTTTGGAGGGACAAACCATGATGAACTTTATCAAAAACTTCCGCAACGACGAAGACGGCGCTGTAACTGTTGATTGGGTTGTACTGACCGCGGCTGTTGTTGCACTGGGCGGCGTTGCATACCAAGGTATCTCGGACGGTGCGTCCGGCCTGGCCACCAACGTAGACACCGCAATGTCCGGCACCACAGTTACCCTGGGTAGCGAAGGCGCTCTGACCGGTGGCACAAGCGGCGGCAGCTAATAGCTGAACGACCTGATCGTATAAGATTACCGCTTGGGCCGCATCGCGCTGCGATGTGGCCCAAACTTTCTCCGATGACCAGTTGGGATTTCAATGTGTGGAAGCCAGTAAAAAAAATCATCGAAGACCAGAATGGCGCCGTCACAGTGGACTGGGTTGTTCTAACAGCTGTCACTCTCGGCCTGGGGACTGCCACCTACCTGTCTATGGAAAACAGTGTCGACAGTTTGACCGGTGAGTTTTCCACAAAGATGGTCAATAAAGACGTCTCGACCGACGGGTAAGCCTAAGAAATTGTAGAGACATGCCGCCCAATAGGCATTGATCTTCCCTGATTTGGTCACAATCAACAGATACTAAGTACTACATGAAGGGCCCTTGCCCGGTCTCCTGCGCTGACGCAGGCAATAGTAATATGACGAGGTGCAGATATGCGTTCAGTTTTTGGACTGGTTTTGATTCTGGGTATCGCCCTAGCGGGTGGCGCTGTCATGATGGCTCGCAACTATATCTCCGCCTATCAAAATGAATTGGCACGCGAACGACAGACCCGCGCTCCGGCCGTTCCGACCCAAGTTGTTTTTGTCGCGACAAAACCGCTTCGGTATGGGCAACGCTTGGACAAAGACAGCGTAAGAGCGGTTGAATGGCCCAAATCTGCCATTCCCGAAGGCTCGTTTAGTGAAGTGAATGCCTTGTTTCCCGCCGACCCGCTGGACAATCCTTTTGTTCTGCGCGCGATGGAAAAAGACGAAGCAATTCTTGTAAAAAAGGTCACCAAACCCGGCGAAGATGCTGGTTTGACGTCACAGTTAGAGCGCGGCATGCGCGCCTTTGCGATCCGTGTGGACGTTGCATCCGGTGTTTCCGGCTTCCTGCGCCCCGGCGATCGTGTTGACGTCTATTGGACTGGCAGCATCCAAGGTGCAGTCGAAGGTGCGCGTGGCGACGTAACCCGATTGATCCAAGCCAACATCAATCTCATCGCAGTCGATCAGATTTCCGGTGGCGATCTGACCCGTGCAACCATCGCTCGCACAGTAACAGTTTCTGCGCCCCCCGAACAAGTTGCCGCCCTTGCTCAAGCTCAAACATCGGGCCGCCTGTCGCTCGCTTTGGTCGGAGCTGAAGACGATACCATTGCTGCTGCAATCGAAGTCAACCAACGCTCACTGTTAGGTCTCGCTGAAATCGAAGCCACCCCAGTGGAAGCTAAGAAAAAAGTTTGCACCATTCGCCAGCGCCGCGGGGCCGAAGTGATGGAAATTCCAATCCCGTGCACAAATTGATCAAATTCAAATAGTTACTTCCTATGAGATCTCAGCAGCGCTGAGGTCTCATTTCGTCATGTTGCGCGTTCTCCACATAAGAAACGATGCGGAAACCATTGATTCTTGCAAAAAAAATAGAACTGGCGCAAGGTAAGGAAAATTCCGGGCACTAAGACCCGAAACTGAGGCGTGATCGGAGAGGCAGGTCACATGAAATTCGACGTTTGGATCAAAGCCGCCCTATTTGGGTTGGCATTGACGTGCAACCCAGCTGGTTCCCCAGCTGGCGCTGAAGTTTTGCGGGTTGTTCAACAAGGCACGTCTTCCACGCTTGAGGTTCCGATGAACCGAGCAGTCGTGGTCGAAAGTGACAGACCCTTTGCAGAACTTAGCATCGCAAATGCCGGGATCGCCGACATTTCATCTTTGTCCGACCGAACGATCTATGTCTTAGGCAAGTCACCCGGTCTCACGACGTTGACGCTCTTGGACGCAACTGGTCGCCTCATCACGAACGTTGATGTACGGGTCGCAGCTGATGTCACCGAATTCAAAGAACGCCTGCGCCAGATTCTACCAGGCGAAAAGATAGAAGTCCGCACTGCAAATGACGGCATTGTCCTGTCTGGAACGGTCTCCAGCAGCCTTCGCCTGCAACGCGCTTTGGATTTGGCTGAACGCTATGCACCCGAACGCGTATCAAACTTGATGAACGTCGGCGGTGTGCAACAAGTCATGCTCAAAGTGCGCTTTGCTGAAATGCAGCGGTCCGTTTCAAAATCTCTAAGCGCCTCACTTGGTGTGAGTGGCGGATCCAATGTTGGCGTCAACGGCGGCGTTAATACTCTGAACAGCCAGGGCCCTCTGACGAACGCACTTAACGGAAACATCCCAGTAGGGAATGAAAACACCGGGGCTTTGCTTTTTGGTTTTGGGGCGGGGTCAATGCAGGTGCGCTTGCTGCTCGAAGCACTAGAGCAAAAAGGCGTTGTCCGCACTTTGGCTGAGCCGAATCTTTCTGCCCTGTCCGGACAAGAAGCGACGTTCTTGGCGGGTGGTGAATATCCTATTCCAGTCGCGCAAGAGGATGGCATCTTCACAGTCGAATACAAAAAGTTTGGCATTGAAATGGCCTTTACCCCGCGGGTTGTGGACAAAGATTTGATCAACCTAGAGCTCCTTGCGGCCGTATCCGCGTTGGATCCCGCGAACGCCGTCACTGTGAACGGTGCGCAGGTCAATGCATTTTCCCGCCGAGAAACGACAACAACGGTGGAAATGCGCGATGGCGAAAGCTTTGCAATCGCAGGCCTGATCCAGGACAACTTCCTCGACAACAACGCGCAACTTCCTTGGATTGGAGACATCCCGGTACTGGGATCGCTTTTCCGCAGTGCAAATTATCAGCGCAGCCAGACCGAACTTGTTATCATTATCACCGCTCACCTGGTCTCCCCCACTCGGGGTGAAGCGCTGGCCTTGCCAACCGACCGGGTAAAACCACCAAGCGAGAGTGATCTGTTCCTCTTTGGGCGCGTTGCACGAACCAACCGCCCCCAAAGCGGCCCTGCATCCGAAGTGGCAAAACAAGACTTTAGCGGCTCTTATGGCTATGTAATGGAATGACCCTAAGGATGCGACCAATGTTGAAATGGATCCCCGTTTTAGGCCTGACACTGGTCGTGGCGGCGTGCGAACGCGAAGCAGGATATGCGGTTGATTCAGGCGCCTTTGGCAACGCCACCTTAAACAATACACAAATGATGAACGGCGAGCGTAACTATGCGCAAGCCTTGGGGGAACGCTTTGCACGCGAAGTCCCATCCCAAATCAACTTCGCATTCGACAGTGCGCAGCTGGACAGCACCTCGCAACAGGCTCTCATTCAGCAAGCGACCTGGATTTCTCAGTTTCCCGAAGTCAAATTCCGGATCTATGGCCACACGGATGCGGTTGGATCTTCTGCCTATAACAAACAGCTCGGGCTTCGGCGCGCGCAGGCTGTTGTGGCCTTTTTCGCAAGTCGCGGAATTTCGCGTTCTCGCCTAGAAGCACTTGTTTCTTATGGAGAAACACAACCACTTGTTCCAACAGCGGACCGTGATCGCCGCAACCGGCGCACAATTACGCAGGTTTCAGGCTTTGTTGACCGCAAGGCAAATTCCCTTGATGGCAAATACGCTCAGGTGATTTATCGCGAATACATCAGAAGCGCTGTGCCGCCGACAAAATTGAATAGCGGCAGCAAATCCGACACTTTCGAATAACAATTGCAGGGAAAATAGGTTGATCGTCGCCTAATTCCCTACAATTGGTGTCTTTAAGCCCAAATCTTGCCCCACTTCAAAGCGACAGTGTCCTCAATAGGTGACGTGCGACCATTTCAGGCCGCATGTAAGAAAAGCAGGTTGGCCGGTGCACACGCACCACCAAAGCTTGTTCACCTTCGAGATGAGGAACAAGGCAATGAGCAGCGAAACGCCACAACCCGATACGACCCCAATCCTGGCTTGCACAGTCAGTCGTGATGTTCAGAATTTTGATCTGCTGATTGAAGACATGGAAGCCACGATGGGCGAAAGCTGGGGAGATCTCGGATTTGCCGAGGCTTTAGCCTTTTTTGGCCAGCCCGAAGCAGAATCCTTGGAGTTCATTGCCTTGGCGATGGACGGAGAGGATGAAGACAATCTAGTCTTAATGGGTGAAATCATCACTCAAGCCAAATCTCGTGGCATCAACGTCATTTTGATTGCCGAAGACGTGACCCCGGCGTCGCTCCATCAACTGTTGCGCAAAGGGGCCGATGAATTTGTCCCCTATCCCCTGCCCGAACAAGAGCTTCAGTTCGCAATTGAACGTCTGGGCGCACCCGAAGTCGCGTCAGAACAACCGCAGCCTCAGAACACCTCGCAATTGAAATCTGGCGACGCCAAAGAAGGTGCGCTTATCGTTGTGCACGGACTGGCGGGCGGAACCGGGTCGACCACGATGGCCGTCAATCTTGCGTGGGAACTGGCGAATATTTCAAAAGACGACGCGCCAAGTGTGTGCCTGCTGGATCTTGATCTCCAGTATGGCTCGGTCTCCACCTATCTTGATCTGCCACGCCGCGAGGCCGTTTTTGAGATGCTGGCAGAAACCGAAAGCATGGATCAGGATGTATTTGGTCAGGCCTTGCTGAATTTTGAAGACACGCTTCAGGTTCTAACCGCCCCGGCTGACATGGTGCCCCTGGATATCGTTTCACCCGAAGACATTGAACGTGTCATCGAAATGGCCCGCGCCCATTTTGACTACGTCGTGGTCGATATGCCCAAGACATTGGTTCAATGGTCGGAAACCATTCTTCAGGCTGCCCATGTCTATTTTGCTTTGATCGAACTGGATATGCGCTCAGCCCAGAATGCTCTGCGTATGAAGCGGGCGCTGCAATCTGAGGATCTTCCGTTCAACAAGTTGCGCTTTGCTTTGAACAAGGCACCGAAATTTACAGATCTCAGCGGCAAAAGCCGGGTGAAACGTATGGGGGAATCCCTGGGTATTTCAATAGATCTACAACTCCCAGATGGCGGTAAACCAGTAACACAAGGCGCAGATCATGGTCTGCCCCTGGCGGCTTCGGCCCCTAAGAACCCGTTGCGGCGGGAAATCGCAAAACTGGCTCAATCGCTCCATGATTTGGGCAACAGTGATGCAAAAGCAGCCTGATAGGCAGAAATAGGGGCTTAACGTGTTTTCAAGATATAAAAAGCAGGGCAAAGCCGAACCGGTAACTCCTGCAAAGCCAAACCCAAAAGAAGCACCATCTGACGGTATTTCTGCAAAGCAGTCTCATTCCATGAGACGCCCGATGCCTGCCAAGTCTGCAGAAGCAGCCCCACAAGATCGGGAACGCAAACGCAAAGAGCGGATGAGTGAGATCAAGATTCAGCTGCATCGCGACTTGCTGGAAAACCTAAACCTGGCTGCGCTTGAGCACGCCAGCGAGGCGGATCTGCGGACAGAAATCAGCACCATCACCAGTGAGATTCTGGAGAGCAAGGGCATCGTTCTTAACCGCGATGACCGTATGGCGCTCAACAAAGAGCTTTACGACGAAGTAACCGGCCTCGGCCCGCTGGAAACACTGCTACAGGATGAAAGCGTTAACGATATTCTCGTGAACGGTCCCCATCAGATTTTTGTTGAACGCTCGGGCAAATTGCAGCTGAGTAATGTTACGTTCAAAGACGAAAAGCACTTGATGCGGATCATCGACAAAATCGTGTCCGCCGTTGGCCGTCGCGTTGATGAATCCAACCCCTATGTGGATGCGCGTCTCGCAGATGGGTCCCGCTTCAACGCTATGGTGCCCCCTGTTGCCGTTGACGGTTCGCTCGTTTCCATCCGCAAATTCAAAAAGGACAAACTCGGGATCGACGATCTTGTCGATTTCGGAGCCTTTACCGAAGAGATGGCCGCCTACCTTCAGGCCGCTGTCGCCACACGACTGAACATCATCGTGTCAGGCGGTACAGGTTCGGGTAAAACCACAACCCTTAACGCCTTGTCGTCTTTCATCGACAACGCCGAACGCATTCTGACCATCGAGGACACAGCGGAACTTCAGCTGCAACAAACCCACGTCGGTCGGATGGAATCCCGCCCACCAAACGTAGAAGGCAAAGGCGAAGTCAGCCCACGCGACTGTTTGAAAAACGCCCTGCGGATGCGCCCAGACCGCATTATCGTCGGGGAAACCCGCGGCGAAGAAGTTATCGACATGCTGCAGGCCATGAACACGGGTCACGATGGGTCGATGACCACGATCCACGCCAACAGCGCCCGCGATGGTGTCAGCCGCTTGGAAAACATGATCGCGATGGCCGGCATTGAAATGCCGCTCAAAGCGGTTCGTTCCCAGATTTCATCGGCTGTGAACCTGATTGTTCAGGCCAGCCGACTGCAAGATGGCTCGCGTCGGATGACCTCAATCACCGAAATTACGGGAATGGAGGGCGATGTGATCTCGATGCAAGAAATTTTCCGGTATCAGCGCGTTGGCCTGACACCAGACAACAAAATTATTGGCCACTTCACCGCAACAGGTGTGCGTAGCCACTATTCCGAACGGTTCCGGATGTGGGGGTATGACCTGCCCGCCTCGATCTACGAACCAACGACAATGTAAGGGGTATCAAGATGCAACTGAGTGCAGAACCAATTATCTATGGATTAATATTTGTAGGCGTTTTGGTCCTTGTTGAGGGGCTGTATCTGGTTGCGTTTGGCAAATCCATCAGCCTCAACAGCCGGGTGAACAGACGTCTGGAAATGCTTGATAAGGGCACGGGACGCGAACAAGTTCTGGAACAGCTGCGCAAAGAAATGCAGCAGCACATGAAATCGCGCTCGATCCCGCTGTATTCTTTGCTTGCTGAAAAGGCGCAAAAAGCTGCCATAGCCTTTACCCCTAGACAGCTCATCATGATCATGGCGGGATTGTCGGGCGTGGCCTTTGTAGGGCTCAGCGTTGGAACGCAGACCGAGCTGCCAATTCGTGTGGGCGCATCTGTTCTCATCGGGATCAGCGCGGTGTACATCTGGGTCAACAGCAAAGCGAAAAAACGTATGGCGTTGTTCGAAGAACAGCTCCCCGATGCCGTGGAGCTTATGGTACGCTCGCTGCGTGTGGGCCACCCATTTGTGTCTGCTATTCAGATCGTTGCCAAAGAATCCGAAGACCCCATTGCCACCGAATTCGGATTATCTCAGACGAAAGCGCCTATGGGCGGGACGTTTCAGAAGCGCTCAAGGAAATGGCCGAACGAATGGGAATGCAGGATTTGCGGTTCCTCTCAGTTGCCGTGACCATCCAACAGCAATCTGGTGGTAACCTGGCCGAAGTTCTCGCAGGCTTGGCCAAAGTTATACGGGCGCGGTTCCGTCTATTCCGACGTGTCAAAGCCATCACTGCCGAGGCCCAATGGTCGGGCAAATTTCTATCCGCCTTTCCGCTGATCGCCCTGATGGTAATCCTGTTCAACGACCCCGGATATTACGACGGCGTTATGGATCACCCTTGGTTCATTCCCGCCTGTTTTGTCGTCGGGATCTTGCTGACGGTAAATCTGATCGTCATGCGGTCCCTGACGAACATCAAAGTATAGGAGCGCTCAATGGACATCCTAAATCAAATCAATGAGTTCTTAACCCGTCAATTGGGCGAATTCGGACCTATCATCGTGGTCGGTGTGCTGGGTCTGTTCATGATCTTGATGGCGATCCCATTGATGCTCAAACAGCCCGAGGATCCGCTGAAAAAGTTCAAGCGCGACATCAACCAGAAAACGAAAAGCGCACCGCAGAAAGAAAAGCTGCGTCAAGGCGGGCGCAACGAACAGCTGCAGAAGTTGCAACATTTCTGGAACCCCAGGATGCCGACGAATTGTCGGCGATGGAACTCAAGCTGCGTCAGGCTGGGTATCAATCAAAGGATTCGGTTCGGTTCTTTCACTTTGCCCAGTTTGCGTTGGGCATCACCGGGTTAATCTTGGTTTTATTTATGTCACCATTATCGCAGCTGATCAGGAATTTGATGCGCAAGCGCAGCTCATTCGCGTTCTAGGCCCAGGCGGTGCGGGATATATGTTGCCCAAATATTGGGTCACCCCGGGTCGAAGAACGTAAAGAGGCGATCACAGCGGGCTTTCCGATTCATTGGACATGATGCTTGTCTGTGTTGAAGCCGGGCAATCCTTGGACCAAGCGATTATCCGTGTGGCAAAAGAACTGCGCGCCTCTTACCCTGAACTTGCGGATGAATTCGAAGTTGTTTCGCACGAAATGAAGGCCGGTAAGGACAAGGATAAAGTTCTGCGCGACATGGGGATACGCAGCGGCGTAACCGATGTTGCCTCTTTTGTTACGGTGATGATCCAGTCAGCCGCCTTTGGTACCTCAATCGCAGAGGCGCTGCGGGTTTATGCCGGGGAAATGCGTGACAAACGCGTGATGCGCGCAGAAGAGGCCGCAAACAAGTTGCCAACCAAAATGACCCTTGCCACAATGATGCTAACGGTTCCGCCGTTGCTGATCATCCTGATCGGGCCCTCAGCAAAAGGCATCGCGGACCTTGGTAACATGAGCAACTGATACAATGACAAATACAGGTGTGATAAAATACGCACCGTTTACCCGAACACTCTTGGCCATCGTTGCTGCAGCAACGTTGGCCTCTTGTAATTCGACCTCACAACCCGCCCTGCCCGACAGCCCTTTTGCCCCCGGCATCGATCATACCAAAGATGCAGTCGGCGGGGTCGAGGTTGGTCAACGCCTGATGGCCGCCGGGGAATACGAACTGGCGATCGATGCATTCACCCGCGCTGCATTGGACGACGGGTTGACCACTGAGATCTTGACCGGATTGGGCACTGCCAATCTGGGCCTGGGACGTTTGGGCCAGGCCGAAACGATGTTACGCCGCGCGGTGGCTGAGGCCCCGGACTGGCCCGAAGCCTGGAACAACCTTGGCGTTTTGTTGATGGAACAGGGCAAAGTCGCCGAGGCAACACAGATCTTTCGCAAAGCCTATGCTCTGGATGATGGCCAAAGTGACTCAATCCGAGACAATTTACGGATAGCACTCGCAAAAACAGAAAAACCTGCTAATACTGTTGAACAACAAGAAGATTATAAATTGGTGCAACGGGGCAAAGGTGAATTCCTGATCCGTAAGATACCATGATCGAGGCAGAGCAGTAAAAGGACGCAATAATGCGCCACACATTCTTGATTCCGGCAGTTTTGCTTGGCGGATTGGCTTTGTCAGCCTGCGCCAAAAAGGCCGACGAAACGGTTGAGCGCGCATTTCAGGACGTCAACGTTGTTGATGAGACCAACCTGAATGATGTGATGTTAACCGTTGCGGACCCCAACGAAGCGGTTTCCTATTTTCAAAAAGCCGCCCGCGACAATCCCAAACGCATTGATCTACAGCGTGGCCTTGCAAAGTCTCTTATCCGATCAAAACGGACCACCGAAGCCGTTGCGGCATGGTCCAAAGTCGTCAAGATGGACGATGCCACGCCCGATGACTCGATTGATCTTGCTGATGCTTTGATCCGTAGCGGAGACTGGGAAGGCGCCGAAAAAACACTGGATGCAGTGCCCCCCATCCATGAAACATTCAAACGCTACCGGCTCGAAGCGATGGTCGCAGACGCCAATCGCGAATGGAAACGGGCGGACTCGTTTTATGAAACCGCCATTGGTCTCACCACCCGCCCCGCAGGTGTGATGAACAACTGGGGTTATTCTAAGCTGACGCGCGGCGATTATGCCGAAGCGGAGCGGTTGTTTGGCGATGCCATTCGCCAAGACCAAACGCTGTTCACCGCCAAGAACAACCTGATCTTGGCCCGCGGCGCTCAACGCAACTACACTCTGCCCGTTATCCCGATGGACCAAGCTGAGCGCGCACAACTGCTGCATACGCTTGCTCTTTCGGCTGTGAAACAGGGGGATGTCACCACCGGCAAAGGTCTGTTGCGCGACGCCATTGCAACCCATCCACAACATTTCGAAGAGGCCGTTCGTTCATTACGCGCGCTCGAAAAGAGTTAACGGATGGAACTCCCGGCTCACGTTGCCCTATGGTTTCTACCCTTTGTTTTGCCGATCTGTTTTTACGTTGCATTTACAGATCTGCGCGAAATGCGCATCACCAACCAGGCCGTGATGGCGCTGGCGGTGGTCTTTATCGTGATTGGCCCGTTTCTGCTGCCCCTGCCGACATATGGCTGGCAGCTTGCCCAAATGATCATTGTTCTTGTGCTGGGCGTTCTGTTGAATGCTGGTGGCGCAATTGGTGCAGGTGATGCCAAATTTGCGGCCGCTGCTGCACCCTATATCATGGTTGGGGATTTACGCGTGCTCATGGCCTTGTTTGCCGCCAACTTGCTGGCTGCTTTTGCAACCCACCGTCTGGCCAAATACACCCCGCTGCGCCGGATCGCTCCCGGTTGGAAAAGCTGGGACATGGGGTGGAAATTCCCGATGGGTCTGAGTCTCGGTGGCAGTCTGGCTTTGTATCTTATTCTTGGCACGCAATTCGGCAGCTAATCGATCTTGCTGCTGCCAAAGCGGTGCCCTTGTACTGCCACATTGCACCGCCAAAATCGGGATCATACGGGGATCTCTCGTAGAATCGTGGTGACTGCAATCGACGGGTTTCAAAAATGAATATGCAAACGCCTACTGTAAGTGCGCCTCCCTCTCCAACGACGTTGTCAGAGATGAAGTTGCCGCTTGTCATGATGCGCGACATCCTGTTGAAGACGATTTTTCGCAAGAACACCAATATGGTCAGCGAAATCAGCGAAGCGATCAGCCTGCCCCTGACCACCACGCAAGAGCTGGTCGATATGGCACGCGATCAAAAGTTGCTCGAAGCGACCGGCACCCTGAATGCCAACAGCGGCAACGAGATGGGGTATCAGCTAACCGACACCGGCAAAGCCCGCGCATTGGATGCTTTGGCCCAGTCAGAGTATTTTGGCGCGATGCCAGTCCCGCTCGACGTCTACCGGGAACAGGTAAAACGCCAATCAATTCGCAATATCCAGGTCAGCCGCCATCAGTTGCTGAATGCGATGGGCCATCTCGTTCTCCCGGATAGTTTACTCGATCACTTAGGCCCTGCGGTCAGCGCCGGACGGTCTATCCTGATGTACGGCCCACCCGGCAATGGAAAATCGTCCATTTCAAATGGTATTCGCGATGCATTGGGCGACAAGGTTTATGTACCGCGTGCTATCGAATATTCTGGGCAGGTCATCACTGTCTATGATCCAATTGTGCATACCGCCATCGAACAAGAACCAGACGATCCAACGCAATTGCGTCGCCGCAAACGGTTCGATGCACGTTACGTCTGTTGTGAGCGCCCGACTGTTGTCACCGGCGGTGAACTCTCGCTGTCGATGCTCGATCTTGTCTACAACCCAACCGCACGCACCTATCAGGCCCCGCTTCAACTGAAAGCGACCGGCGGCATCTTTATCGTGGATGACCTTGGTCGTCAGGCTGAATCACCGCAGGCCTTGATCAACCGATGGATCGTTCCGTTGGAAGAGAGCAAGGATATCCTTGGCCTGCAATCCGGCGAAAAATTCGAAGTCCCCTTTGACACCTTGGTGATTTTCTCGACCAACTTCCACCCGAACGAGATCTTTGACCAAGCCGCTTTGCGCAGGATTTTCTTCAAAATCAAAATTGATGGTCCCAATCAGGAAAATTTCCTCAAGATTTTTGCCCTCGTAGCGCGCAAAAAAGGGGTGCCGCTGGACGAACCATCTCTGATTCATCTGCTCAAGAAAAAGTACCCAACAATCGACAACACCTATGCCAACTACCAACCCGTGTTTCTGATCGATCAGATGATCGCGATTTGCGAATTTGAGGGTATCCCCTACCAGATGACACCGGATCTGATTGACCGGGCTTGGGCCAACATGTTTGTCAAAGACGAGACCATCGTTAAATGATCGGCGTCGCAGGCTGTGGCCGAATGGGCGCTCCGATGCTGGAAGCCCTCGTGCGTGCAGGGTTTGACGCCACTGGGCTTGATGTTCGACCTGCAAATGATTTTGCAAATATTCAGGCACCGGTCACGCAAGATCCGGCTGTTTTTTCGCCCAAGCTAGAAACGCTCATCACGGTCGTGCGTGATATTTCGCAAACTGATGACGTATTATTTAACCAGCAGAACCTCATCGCCGCACCACACCTCACGCGTATCATTGTGTGTTCGACGCTCTCCCCGAAATACGTTTTTGGCTTGAGAGAGCGCGTTCCAAGTCACATCACCCTTATCGACGCACCAATGTCGGGCGCGCAGATCGCCGCCAAAGAAGCCCGCCTATCATTCATGCTAGGTGGAGCTGATATGGATCTGGATGCCGCGCAGCCCCTGTTCGATGCGATGGGCGCACATTTCCACCGGATGGGCGCCTATAGTGCAGGCATGCAAGCCAAGGTGCTCAACAATCTTCTAGCCGCATCTAACACCGCGATGACACGGTTGGTGTTGGATTGGGCAGATGGTGCTGGGTTGGACGAGCGCAAACTTTTAGACTTGATCCACACCAGTTCGGGGCAGAACTGGTTCGCGTCAGGTTTCGAAGATATCGAATTTTCCCGGGATGGGCTAAGCGAAGACAATACCATCGGCATATTGATCAAAGACGTCGCCAGCGCTCTGGATGCGGCCCCAGCACAAGCAGACACTACATTGCCCAAAACGGTTCAAGATCTGATCCGAACTTTGAAACCTCGAAAACGCCGGTGACCTAGACCTCAGTCGCCTCTCTTGGCCTGCTTGTGAGACAAGAGTAGGGTCAGCTCATGCAAACACTTCCCCCCTCCATCGCAACCTGGTTTGAGACCAAAGGATGGACGATCCACCCACACCAACAAGACATGATGGCGCGCGCTGACGACCCTGCAACGTTGCTGATCGCCCCAACCGGGGGCGGCAAGACGATGGCGGGTTTTCTTCCAACACTCGCTGAACTTGCTGATGGCACTCATGCAGGGCTGCACACGCTTTATATCTCCCCACTCAAGGCGCTGGCGGCTGACATAAAACGTAATTTGCGCACCCCCGTTGACGAAATAGGCCTGCCCATTCGGATCGAAGATCGCACCGGCGATACCTCGGCCACCCAAAAGCGACGCCAGCGTGCTGATCCACCCCATATCCTGCTGACAACCCCTGAAAGCCTTGCACTGCTGATATCCTACGAAGATGCACCGCGGATGTTTCAGGGGGTACAACGCGTGATTGTTGATGAAATTCACGCACTGTCTGAAAGCAAGCGTGGCGACCAGCTGATGCTTGCTTTGGCACGTTTACAAACGCTTTGCCCAAATCTACGCCGCGTTGGCTTATCTGCAACCGTCGAAGACCCCCAAGCCATTGCGCGTTTTCTGGCCTGCCACCCAACCCCGTGTTCCATCTTGCATGCCGACCCCGGTCCGGATCCAGACATCTCCATGCTGGAAACGCAAGAGTTACCCCCCTGGGCGGGAGGCGGCGCAAAATATTCTATCCCAGCGGTATTGGATCAAATCCGCCAACACAAAACGACACTCATCTTTCACAATACGCGCGCGCAGGCTGAAATCTATTTTCACAATCTCTGGCTTGCAAACGAAGACTCGCTCGCAATTGGCATCCATCACGGCTCGCTTGATCGCCAGCAACGGGACCGGGTCGAGGCCGCGATGGTGCGCGGCGACCTGCGCGCCATTGTATGCACCGGCAGCCTTGATCTGGGCATCGACTGGGGAGACGTCGATCTGGTGATCCAGATCGGAGCCCCCAAAAATGTCAAACGTCTGGTGCAGCGGATAGGACGCGCGAACCACCAATACAATGTCCCCTCTAAGGCCTTGTTGGTCCCCGCCAACAGTTTTGAGGTGATAGAATGCGTCGCCGCACTAGAGGCGATCAAGGCCCACACCCTAGACGGTGAACCACGCGGCGACGGCCCCCTTGACGTGCTTTGCCAACACATTCTTGTCGCCGCAGCAGCCGGTCCGTTTGAGGCCGACGCCCTCTATACGGAAATGTCGTCGGCTGGCCCTTACGCGATGCTCAGCAGATCTGCTTTCGACGCCTGTCTCGATTTTTGCGCCACCGGGGGATACGCCCTCAGGGTTTATGACAAATGGCAACGGCTCCAACAACGCCCTGATGGACGCTGGCAATTGCGCGACCCCCGCGCCACGCAAAAAATCCGCATGAACCTGGGCACCATACAAGACACGGACACCCTGAAGGTACGGCTAAAACGCAGCAGTGGTGGGAAACCACTTGGGGAAATCGAAAAAAGCTTTGCGGCATCCTTGACGCCCGGCGACACCTTTCTGATTGGCGGGCAGATCGTCCGATACGAAGGGCTGCGCGAAATGACAGTTGAAGTGACCCGGCGCGCCGACAAAAGACCGAAAATCGCCACCTTTATGGGCACAAAGTTCGCAACATCCACGCAGCTAAGCGAACGCATCCTGAACCTTCTGGCCCAACCAGACTGGCCACAACTCCCCCCGCACACGTCAGACTGGTTGCACCTACAGCGCGACACCTCTCGCCTGCCACAGCACGGTCGCCTGTTGATCGAAAGCTTTCCCAAAGACAACCGCGAACACATCTGCATCTATGGATTTGCCGGGCGAAACGCACAACAAACACTGGGGTTGTTGCTGAGCAAACGGATGGAAGAGCTAGGCCTCCATCCCCTTGGCTTTGTTGCGACCGACTATGCCACTTTGATCTGGGGCCTAGATCAGGTGACAGACGCACATCTCCTGTTTGATTTGACCGCCTTGCGAGAGGGGCTAGAGGGCTGGCTTGCTGGAAACGCGGTGATGAAGCGCACATTCCGAAGTGCGGCCACAATTGCCGGGCTGATAGAACGGAACACAACAACCGCACGCAAAAGTGGGCGGCAGGCGACCTTTTCATCTGATATCCTGTATGACACGCTGCTAAAATATGACCCCGACCACCTCATGCTGAAAATCACGCGAACCGAAACAATGCGTGGTTTGGTCGACTTTAGCAGGATCGAAGACATGATATCTCGTGTTGGCACCCGCATTGATTTGCTGAGATTAAATCAGGTTACCCCGTTTGCCGCCCCTCTGTTTCTGGAAATGGGCAAGGTTCCAATCAAAGGCACGGCCGAGGAAAAATTGCTGGCCGAAGAAAGCGCCAGATTGCTACAGGACTCCGGGTTGTCTCAAATTGCATCCAACGGCTGACGCCGGTACAGACCGAACCATGAATGGGTTTTCATTTTCCTTTGCGCAAACCTCGCTGGTCGCCCTTGCGACGGGCGCTCTTTGGTGGCCAGACCAAAAGACACTGTGCGTGTCGGATCTCCACCTCGGCAAAGCCGAACGCATTGCCAGACGTGCCGGGACCACACTGCCCCCCTACGACTCTCAAGAAACGCTAAGCCGCCTTGCAGATGATTTAGAGCACACACAAGCCGAGACCGTTATCTGTTTGGGGGATAGCTTTGATGACCTAGAGGCTGCCCAAACCCTATCAAAGCCGGACCGCCGTTGGATCACGTCGTTACAAGCTGGACGTGAATGGATCTGGATAGAAGGCAATCATGATCCGGGACCGGTCGACCTAGGCGGCTCCCACCTGAACGAAGTACAGCTCAAGAGCCTGATCTTTCGCCACATTGCACACCAGGGTGCGCACAACGAAATTTCGGGGCATTACCACCCCAAAGCCGACCTCAAGACCCGTGGACGACGTATCACGCGCCCTGCCTTTTTGTTGGATCAGGATCGTCTCATCCTGCCTGCATATGGCCACTATACCGGCGGCCTGAGCAGCCAAAGCGCAGTTTTGCGAGACTTGATGCGCAGGGATGCTATTGCTATTCTGACCGGATCTAAGGCGCACCCCATCCCAATGCCACGTTAGAGCAGCTCGGCCTTTTCCAAATCGGGCTTGTACTTTCGGCTAACAGGGACAAGGTCGCCATTTATCAAGCGGATCTGAATTTTTCCCGCCTGACGCTCGATGCTTTCGATTGCAGCTTGCGTCACCCAATGCGACCGATGTGTGCAATGGCCAGCGATCGGTTCCATCTCTTGGATTGCATCCACAAAGCGGGATCGAATGGTATGCGTTCCCGCGCTGGTGACGACATCCACACAATGATCCCGTACCGTCAGGCGCAAAATTTGTGCATCCATCCCCTGGGGCAACCTGCGAACAAGTCGTGGCCTCGCTTGAATCTCTGTTTTGGTGGCTATCGTTTGCTCGGCTGGGAAACACCGACGCAGGACCAGTAACCCAGTGGCAAACATCGCCGCCCATTGCGCAATTGTTGTCAGGCTCGGGCCCCCTTCCGCCGTAGGAAAGAGAAACACCCATCCGATCACCCACAAAAACGGGATCATGAGACAAGTGATAACAACGGCAATCAACGCATCCCGCCCAAGTTGATCTAAACCACCACAAAACCGCTGGATCGCGGCCTGCGCAAAACGTGTTACGCCGCCAGCCCCCCCGATCACCAAAAGCCAAAACAAAAACCGGAAACCAAATGTTGCCTCTGTCCCAACAAAGGGAGCCGGCTGACTGGCCATCAACACGACAAATGCTAAGCCCGGGATTAGTATTCGCAGAAGCGAAGAGGATAGCAGAGTTTTCATCGGTGAAGGCATGAATAAAAAGCACTAAGTTTAAGTAAATTTGACACCTTCTGGTGCCTTTTTCCTGAGTAAGTCAAATATCAGGGCTTTAATTCAACGTAAACTTGACAATTTATCCGAAGTTTCAAGAAGCCCAACAACACCCCAGATTGAATGGGGTCAACTTCCATTTATTTTACCATTTAAAATCAATGTGTTTTAACAAAAACGCCGCCGCCTAGCGTTTCAATTCATTAGATTTTGCAAGGTTACACGGCGCCGGACACGAGGTGGAAAATTTCAGGAAACTTCCCCCTTCTGCATCAAAAGGGATCTTTTTGTGAACTAGAACCACATACACTGAAACTTCTAGGCGGTTTCTGTCACACAAGAGTGTACGAAACGCCGCCCAAAAACTGCGCGACGCTTCGGTTTCTTAGGATTAGGCGGTCAAGCCTTCTGGCTCAGCCAATCCGTTCGCACGACAACACGCAGTCAGCGTATTTGCCAGCAAGCAAGCAATCGTCATTGGGCCAACGCCACCCGGAACCGGCGTGATAGCACCCGCAACCGCAGCAGCACTCTCGTAGTGGACATCTCCAACCAGACGGGTCTTGCCTTCGCCCTTTTCAGGGGCATCGATGCGGTTGATGCCAACGTCGATGACGGTTGCGCCCTCTTTGATCCAGTCACCCGGAACCATTTCGGGGCGACCCACAGCGGCGACGACAATATCAGCCGCACGCACAACGTCAGGCAGATCCTTGGTGCGCGAATGCGCGATGGTCACGGTGCAGCTGTCACCCAACAGCAACTGCGCCATGGGTTTGCCCACGATGTTCGAGCGGCCCACGACAACGGCATTCAACCCGGACAGCGACCCATGATGATCCCGCAGCATCATCAAGCATCCCAGCGGCGTGCACGGCACCATCGATTTTTGACCGGTGCCCAACAGACCCACGTTTGAGATGTGGAACCCATCAACATCCTTGGCCGGGTCAATCGAGTTGATGACCAGATCTTCGTTCAAGTGCTTGGGCAGCGGCAGCTGCACCAGAATACCATGCACGGCTGGATCGTTGTTCAGCTTGTCGATCAGCGCCAACAGCACGTCTTCGGCAGTGTCCACGTCCAGCTTATGCTCATACGAGTTCATGCCGACCTCAACGGTCATTTTGCCCTTAGAACGGACATAAACCTGGCTGGCAGGATCTTCGCCCACCAGCACAACCGCGAGACCGGGCGTGATGCCCTGCTCTTCTTTCAGTTTCGCAACATGCGCGCCAACTTGCCCGCGCACATTGGCCGCAAAGGCTTTTCCGTCGATAACTTGCGCTACCATTGTCAGTTTCCTTTCTCAGAAATCGGTCCGGGCATAAGAATCCCGGTAATGTTCCATCTGCATCCGTGTCGCCAAAACAGCGTTTTTCATCAGCGTCGCAACCGTCACCGGCCCAACACCGCCCGGCACAGGTGTGATCCAGCCCGCGACTTCAGCGCAGCTGTCAAAATCAGCGTCACCCACGGTTTTTGGGCCATCCGGGGTTTCGATCCGGTTGATGCCAATGTCGATCAGCGCCGCGCCCGGTTTTAGCATATCACCTGTCACCAGACCGGGCTTGCCCACCGCCACAAACACCGCATCCGCCGCGCGCGAGTGCATGGCGACAGAACGGGTCATGTGGTGACACACAGTTACCGTTGCACCCAGCCCCATGGCCAAAAACGCAATCGGCTTGCCCACAATTTCAGAGTGGCCAATTACAGTCACGTTCAGCCCCTCCATCGTCAACGGCAGGGTTTTGAGGATCTCAACAGCCGCAACAGCGGTACAGGGCCCCAGCCCGAGATCGTTATAGACAATATTACCGATCGACGCCGGGTGCATACCCTCGACATCCTTAAGCGGATGCACGAGCTTTTGCAGAACCTTGACGGGAATATGCTCCGGCAAGGGGCGCTGAATGATGATGCCATTCACGCGTGGATCTGCGTTCAACCCTTGCAGGATGCCGGTTAGCTGCTCAAGCGAGGTTTCAGAGGGGTAATTTCGGGCCTCAAATTCAACGCCCGCACTCTCTGCGCTGCGTTGTTGGTTGCGAACATACAGTTCCGCCGCCGCCGTATCGCCGACACTGAGCGACACCAGACGGGGTTGCCATCCCTGCTCTGCCAGCTGTGCGGCGTCTTGGGCCACTTGAGCCCGCATATTTGCGCCAATGGCCTTGCCATCGATCAGTGCTGCCCGCATGGGCCACCCTTTCATTCGGTGCCGAGTACCCTTTCCTCGCGGGCAATCGACCAATCTATTAGGATGCGCCAGAGCCGCTCTGCCAGATCGGGGTCCATCCCCGTCTCAAGGGCTTTGGCGCGGACATTCTGAACCACCTCTTCGACGCGGGCCGGAATACGCGCCGGCAATGTCTCCCCCGGTTTCAGTTCGGCGGCGCGATCAATGTATCCAGACCGGGTCACCAACAACTCGATCAAATGCTGATCCAACTTGTCGATTTCGACCCGCAAGTCTTGCATCGAGCCGCACGATTGGGGGGGTATCAAAGAGGGCATTCTAAATCTCCTGCGGCCCGGAAGGTTCCGGGCCGCAGAAATCTTATTTTGTCGCTTAGAACAAGCCTTCGATTTCGCCTGCGTCATTCAGGCCGATGGTTTCGGCAGCTGGTTTGCGCGGCAGGCCCGGCATGGTCATGATTTCGCCGCAGACTGCGACGATGAAACCGGCACCAGCAGACAGGCGCACTTCGCGAACTGGAACCGAATGGCCAACCGGCGCACCGCGCAGGGTCGGATCGGTCGAGAACGAATACTGCGTTTTCGCCATGCAGACCGGCAGGTTGCCATAACCGGCAGCTTCCCACTCTTTCAACTGGTTGCGGATCTTGTTGTCGGCGAGAACTTCGTCGGCACGATAGATACGCTTAGCAATTGTTTCGATTTTTTCGAACAACGGCATATCATCAGGATAGATCGGCGAGAAGTTCGCTGCACCGTTTTCAACGATCTCGACAACTTTCTCGGCCAAAGGCGCAGAGCCTTCCGAACCCAGTTCCCAGTGACGCGACAGAACCGCTTCGACACCATGTGTCTCTGCATAATCCTTAACCGCCTGAACTTCGGCGTCAGTGTCGGTGACAAAGTGGTTGATCGCGACAACAACCGGCACACCAAAGGATTTGATGTTCTCGATGTGACGGCCCAGGTTGGCACAACCATTGTTTACGGCTTCGACGTTTTCGCCGCCCAGATCCGCCTTGGCAACGCCACCGTTCATTTTCATTGCACGCACAGTCGCAACCAACACAACCGCGGACGGTGCGATGCCTGCTTTACGGCATTTGATGTTCATGAACTTTTCAGCACCCAGATCGGCGCCAAAGCCCGCTTCGGTCACGACATAGTCGGACACTTTCAGCGCGGTTTTGGTCGCGATGACCGAGTTACAGCCGTGTGCGATGTTTGCGAATGGACCGCCGTGGACAAACGCTGGGTTGTTTTCCAGAGTCTGCACCAGGTTTGGCTGCATCGCGTCCTTAAGCAGAACAGTCATCGCGCCTTCGGCTTTGATGTCGCGGCAGTAAACTGGTGTTTTGTCGCGGCGATAGGCCACGATGATGTCACCCAGACGCTTTTCCAGATCTTTCAGATCGTTGGACAGGCACAGGATCGCCATAACTTCAGACGCCACGGTGATGTCAAAGCCTGTTTCACGAGGGAAACCGTTAGAAACGCCACCCAAAGACGCAGTGATCTGACGCAGAGCGCGGTCGTTCATGTCGACCACACGACGCCATGCCACACGGCGCACATCGATTTCGCAGGCATTGCCCCAATAGATGTGGTTGTCGATCATAGCAGACAGCAGCGAGTGCGCGGATGTGATCGCGTGGAAGTCACCTGTAAAGTGCAGGTTCATCTCTTCCATCGGAACAACCTGAGCGTAACCGCCCCCGGCCGCGCCACCCTTCATACCGAAGTTGGGGCCAAGCGACGCTTCGCGAATACAGATCATCGCGTTTTTGCCGATGCGGTTCAGGCCATCGCCCAGACCAACAGTTGTGGTGGTTTTGCCTTCGCCCGCAGGTGTCGGGTTGATGGCTGTCACCAGGATCAGTTTGCCGTCTTCGCGGCCCTGAACCGAATTGATGAACTCTTGGCTCACCTTGGCCTTGTCGTGGCCATAGGGCAGCAAATCAGCAGATTCGATGCCGATTTTGGCGCCGATTTCCTGAATTGGTTTCTTGTTCGCCTCACGGGCGATTTCGATATCGGATTTATAGCTCATGGGTGCGATCCCTGATAAATGTCCCAGCTTGCAGACGTGTCAACGCCTGCGCTGTTCGATCCATACCGTTGCATACAGGATAGCAGCGTTTGAATTCCGACATTTTCAAGCCATGAAACGGCGTACACCGATTCAAAGTTTCCCTTAGGGGGCCCAAGCGCGCTGATCAGGAACAAACAGCTTCATCCGCTCCCCCACTGCGAGCCCACCAGGGCATTCAATCCAAGCGGTGACCCCTCTTCGATTCTTGGCCGCTGGTTTATAGGCCGCGCCAAAGCCTGGATTTTCCCCTTCGATCTCGCGCCCGGGCATCACACAGGGCCGATTTTCCATGTCGATGGTGACAGTCAAGCCAGACGGCCCCTGCAAACGAGACCCCGGCGGAATATGGGTGAAATCAGGAATGCCACGCAAAACAATAGACGCCCCGACAAGCCCGGGATCAATGCGCTGTAACCCCATTTCAGTTGCCGTTCCCTGCAATTCCACGTCGCAAAGAATACTAAGCTGGCGCACATTTCGGATTTCAGTGCCTTCGGGATACAGATTGCGTACCCGCACGCACGAGGCCCGCTGCGTTCCTTCGTGCCGCTCACCGCTCATCCCGGAAAACCCAAGGCTCAATCGCTCAACCGACTGAGACTGCATAGAGCCCCCAGCCGGAGAATGCCCAAGCCAGACAACTTCGCCCGCGAAATCTGTCTCTTTTAGTACCGGCATCCCCACGCCCCCCTGTTTGCTTTTCCAGAGCCCACGATCGAACAACGCATCCCAAGGGCAAGCTCAACTTCTTTTTACAGTGAAACAGAGTTCCCAGATAGAAAAAACCCGGAGATTTCAAATCCCCGGGTTTCAGCTGCTAATCTTAAGAGTTCGGCTCTGGCGCCATATCCCCATCCGTCGGCGGGGATTTGGGTTTGGTTTTCGGAATGGCCGTCACGCTTGGTGCGCTGCCTTCATCCGAATTCTCATCATCGTCGTCGCCTGCATTCGGGGCCTCGCCCTTCATCACGCGCCCGATTTCTTCACCAGTCAGAGTTTCGTACTCCAGCAAACCTTGCGCCAGACGCTCCCACTCTTCGTGCTTATCGGTCAGAATTTGAAAGGCCTGTTCATAGCCATTCTCGACAAACCGCTTCACCTCTTCTTCGATCAACTCTTTGGTGTTGGCCGAAACAGAGAACCCGCCGGTGCTGCCGCTATACCCTTCGTGGGCTTCGGCATAGTCGATGTTCCCGACTTTGTCTGACATGCCCCACCGCAGCACCATAGCCCGCGCCAATCCACTGGCCTGCTGAATATCGCCAGCTGGGCCGTTAGATACATGATCCGCACCGTATTTGATGATCTCAGCCGCTTTACCCGCCATGGTCATGGCCAGCTTTTGCTCACACTCAGACCGGTGCCAGTTCAGGCGGTCGATTTCAGGCAGCGACACAACCATGCCCAACGCACCACCGCGCGGAATGATTGTTGCCTTATAGACGGGATCACACTCGGGCAGTTCCATACCAACAACCGCATGGCCCGCCTCGTGATACGCGGTCTTCTCTTTTTGATCCTGTGTCAGAACCATCGAGCGTCGCTCCGCCCCCATCATCACTTTGTCTTTGGCGTTCTCGAAATCTTCCATCGTGACGAACCGACGGCCAACGCGCGCCGCCATCAGTGCGGCCTCATTAACTAGGTTTGCCAGATCCGCACCAGAGAAACCCGGTGTACCACGTGCGATAATCCGCAGGTCAACATCAGGGCCCAACGGAGTCTTACGCGCATGAACGCCCAAGATCTTTTCACGTCCTTTGATATCCGGGTTGCCCACAGTCACCTGACGGTCAAATCGGCCTGGACGCAGCAATGCCGGATCCAAGACATCTTTCCGGTTGGTTGCGGCCAGAATAATCACGCCTTCGTTCGCCTCAAAGCCGTCCATCTCAACCAGCAACTGGTTCAGGGTCTGCTCGCGTTCATCATTACCACCGCCGTAGCCAGCGCCACGATGGCGACCCACGGCATCGATTTCATCGATAAAGACGATACAAGGTGCATTCTTTTTGGCTTGCTCAAACATGTCACGGACGCGGCTGGCACCAACACCAACAAACATCTCGACAAAATCAGAACCCGAAATGGTAAAGAACGGAACACCTGCTTCACCGGCAATCGCTCGCGCCAACAGTGTCTTACCTGTCCCCGGAGGGCCCACCAACAGCGCGCCCTTGGGAATCTTACCACCAAGGCGGCTATACTTCTGAGGGTTACGCAGGAACTCTACGATTTCTTCCAGTTCCTCTTTGGCTTCGTCGATGCCAGCGACATCATCAAACGTCACGCGACCATGCTTTTCTGTCAGCATCTTGGCTTTGGATTTGCCAAAGCCCATCGCTCCGCCTTTGCCGCCGCCTTGCATCCGGTTCATGAAATAAACCCAGACACCAATCAGCAGCACAAACGGCAGCAAAGTGATCAAGAAGGACTGAAACCCTGACTGCTGCTGCTTTTCAGCGCGGACCGGGATGTTCTTGTCGATCAACAAGGCGGTCACTTCGGCATCGCCGGGTTTAATGGTCACATAATCCTGACCGTTGGCCTGGAACCGAATCTGCTCGCCATCCAATGTGACTTGGCTGACATCGCCTGCTTCAACCGAGCTGACAAAATCGGAATACGTCCGCTCTTGGCTCTGCAGGGCTCCACCGGAGCCACTGAACAAGTTGAACAGAGCAAGAATCAGCAAAAACAGTACGACCCAGAAGGCGATATTGCGTGCGTTGCCCAAGGAAACTCTCCTAATTTTTCGGCCTTTTGGGGAGTGGCCGACTAGACCACTAAAATAGAGAGCTTTGAGGCAGGTTCAATGCGATAAAAGCGATCCGAGGAAACCTTCTTGCCCAATTTTCAGTTTTACCTGCCATTTTTGCTCATCTCTGGCCAATGGTGCCGCAATAAGGCGCGATCCCGCCCAAATTGCGGGCGTTGCCAGCAACGCAGCCATCGGGCGCCCAGTGGCGCGCCACTCTTCACATTCCTGCAATCCGGCCTCGCCGAGCGCACGCACTTCGGCCCCCGCTAACGTCGAACCTGAAATGCGCCACCGTTGATCCCAAACCTCTGTGAGTGTGGAAACGAGATGCCGCACGGCATTATATTCCCGGCAAATCCTAAAAGTGCGGCCCTGCTTCAAGACAAGACACCCACCAACCGACCCAGCCGCGCCGCGGTCCAGCGCAGTCAAAACATGTTCAACAGCCGCCCGGCGCGGGCCATAATCCGATACATTAATCCAGTTCACAGCCCCAACCAACAGTCGCCGACGTGTTTCATAGGGCAGCCCCAGGAACTCCGCGCGCGGAACCACAATATCCCCTGCGTCGATCTGAATGATCCGCTTGGCCACGTCATGAACGTGCCAATTCAACGCCTCTCGGGCGTGTGTCATGTTACGGGCGACCATGGACAATGACGCCTGCGTCACGCCCAACGGCTCTAAATCCCGCAAAGCCTCGCGTGCTTTTATGCGATCAAACCGCAGGTCTTGATTAGACGGATCCTCTGCCCAACTCTCTCCCAGCGCCCGAAGATAGGTGCGTAGGTCGGCGCGCGATATCGCCAACATGGGGCGAACCAGCACAACCTCGCCCAAAGACCGTTCAGCCGACATCCCACTTAAGCCACTGACACCCGCCCCACGTGCCAATCGCATCAGCACGGTTTCGGCTTGGTCGTCCGCAGTGTGTCCAAGGGCAATGGTCGCGATCCCGTTTTCCACGGCCCAGCCTTGCAACAGATCATACCGCGCGCGCCGCGCCTGATCTTGCAGATTGCCCTGCCCATCCCAGCGGTCCCATCGCAAAATATCGTGTGATACCCCCAATCGGGCCGCACACACAGCAACACCCTGGGTTTCTTGCGCCGCTTCCGGGCGCAAGCCGTGATCCACCGTTACAGCATGAATCGAAACCGCATCAGACGCAAAAGCGCGACATAGCAAATGCAACAGAGCGACAGAATCGCCCCCACCAGAAACAGCAACACCGATTCGAGCCGGAGGGTCAGACGTAAACTGTGACCGGATGTGCGAGACAAGGTGGTCCGTCACGAGATTAGGAACAGCCGAGCTTGGTCATTTCAGATTTGGCATCGCTCACCGCGTCAGACACCGGAAAGCGAACCGAAACCTCGCTCAGCGTGACACAGGCCTGACTGGATTGCCCCAAACGTCCCAAAGCTGCACCCAATTCGTACAAAGCTTGCGGTGCAACTGGACCCGTGGAATTGCCAGTAAAGCTGGCAAGATACGCCCGGGCGGCTTCGCGGGTATCGCCCAAACCATCCAGCGCCTTGCCACGGTTCAAATGCGCTGCCGACGCCAAGGGGCTCCCCGGATAACTCGCGTTAAACTGACCAAACAACTTTGCGGCTTGGTCAAACTCCTTGTCACTCAGAGCCTGTGTGGCCGCTTCGAACTCGGCCTTCTCCCCAACAGCCAATTCGCTTTCAGCTTCCGGCTGAGACGGAGAAACGGGTGTCGGGTTCGCGGCCGCACTTTCCCCGCCAAGGGTTGAGGTTTCGCCCAACTGGCTCACATCGCCGCCTTCCAGTTCGACAAGACGGAATTCTAGATCACCAATCCGGTTGGTCCCGTCCTGAACGATACGATTGACCCGGTGATCCAACTGTTCCGTTTGCCGTGTCAGACGCTGCAATTCAGCTTCAATCGTTGCAACACGATCCAAAACCGAGCTCCCCGACAGGTTCTGCGACGGGGCGCCCGTTGTCGAAAGTTCCCGCTTGAGGCGTTGAATTTCAACATGCAGCACGGTCAATTCTTGTCGGATATCGCCAAGCGTTTGCTGGGATTGGGCGGAAACGCCTCCAGCCATCAGAACCACAACCGCAGTTGTTGCAGCCATCACCCGTGCCATCATGTGCATTGCTCTACCCCGCCAAGCCGCCCAGCAGCACAGTCACCGCGCGCCGGTTTTTCGCATAACAGCTTTCTTCGCTGCAAATTTCAATCGGGCGTTCCTTGCCATAGCTCACAGTTTTGAGCCGGCTCCCGGCTACGCCCTTGGAAATCAAAAACTCGCGCGCTGCATTCGCCCGACGGGCACCCAAAGCCAAGTTGTATTCCCGCGTCCCTTGTTCGTCAGCATGACCTTCGATGGTGGCGTTGTAATCCGTGTTGGCAAGCAACCAATTGGCCTGCGCCAACAAAATAGACTGTGCTTCGCTGTTGATCGTGGACTGATCAACAGCGAAAAGAACCCGATCCCCAATCGCCTGCTGGAAATAAGACGGCGACGTCTGATCGCCAATCAACCCCGGAGCTGTCGTCCCAGCATTGGGATCAATCGGGCCGCCATCTGTGCCGTCCGTTGGATTGTTGCAAGCAGCCAACGCCATCAAGGCGCAACCCGCTATGAGCTTGCTCACTAAATTCATTTCGAATGCCTCGCGCTTTGATTATTGGTCTTGTCTCGTTTTATCACAGCCCCCAGCGCATGTGAACGTGCGCTAGGGTATGATATTGCGGTGTCACTTTTGCAACGGTGACCAGGCTGGGTCGCTGCCCCCGTCCGGCGTTTGCACTGGACGCAAATTGCGCCCTGAGATGTCCACAGAATAGAGCGACGACCGCCCAGACGCGCCCTGCGTTTCCCGCATGAACATGATCACACGCCCATTTGGTGACCAGGTTGGCCCTTCGTCCAGAAAAGAGGCGGTCAAAAGACGTTCTTCACTGCCATTCGCCCGCATCACACCGATATGAAAGCGGCCTTTGTTTTGCTTGGTAAAGGCAATCATGTCCCCGCGTGGGGACCAGACGGGCGTCCCATAGCGACCTTTGCCAAAACTGATGCGTTTTGCTTCGCCGCCACTGGTTGCCATCACATAAATTTGCGGGCTGCCGGATCGGTCACTTTCAAACACAATCTGGCTGCCATCCGGCGAAAAGCTGGGCGCGGTTTCAATCGACGGTGTCGACGTCAAACGCTTGCTCTGCCCAGTGCTGATTGTCATCAAGTAGAGATCGGTATTCCCCCCTTGCGACAGCGAATAGACCACTTTCTGCCCGTCAGGTGAAAACCGGGGGGCAAAGCTCATCGTGCCCTCTTGGCTTTCCAAGACCCGGCGCTGCACCTTGCCAACATCCAACACATAGATGCGCGGGAACCCGCTCTCGTAACTGGTGTAAAGCACGCGATCGCCTGTTGGCGAGAACCGGGGTGCCAGAACGATTGCCGAACTGTCGGTCAGGTACTGAACATTGGCCCCGTCATAATCCATTATCGCCAACCGCTTGCGTCGCTGGTTTTTGGGGCCCGATTCCGAGACAAACACAACGCGGCTGTCAAAATACCCGCCTTCGCCTGTAATCCGGCTATACACCGCATCTGCAACCTTGTGCGCCATGCGACGCCAACCTTCTTTCGTGCCAGAAAACTGCAATCCAGGCTTCATTTCCTTGTCTGAAAAGACGTCCCAGACCCGGAACCCAACTGTAACACGATTGCCAGAAACGCTGATTGATCCGGTTACTAGGGCCTGTGCGTTGATCGCCTTCCAATCCGCAAACTGAACCGGGGCACTGAAATCCGTGATCTGGCTAATATAGGCGCTGGAGGGGATTTCGCGGAAAAGCCCGGTGCCATTCAAATCAGCCGCAACCACACGTGAAAGATCTGATGCCAGCTCTGCCGCTGCCGCATTAGCAGGTACAAAATTCGGAACCGCAAAGGGCAACGGTTCAATCACACCTTCGGTAATCTCAAGGCGCAATGGCTGGTTTTGAGCCTGTGCAACCTGTCCAATCATCATCACGCCCACAACAAGGCCAAGCACTAGTCTCATCATTTGATCCGCATCCTCTCGGGATTGAATGTCATTTCGATGTTACGCCACTGGCCGTATTTTTCGGCCGGCAAATTAAATCCTTTTGCCCCACAGCGAATAATAGCCCGTCGCGCCGCCCCAAAGGCCTGGTTCGCCGCCGCTGCAGAACCGCCAGAACTGTCCAACAACTGAATCGACCCAATATCGGGCTTGCCTTCACGCGACATGGACACGCCAACAACTACGGTAGTGCCCAAGGCCTCGGTGGAAAGGGACCCCACATTCCAGCAACTCGAGACCGCAATGCGTAGCGCATCCTTTTCCCCACTGGTCAACGGCGGGCCAGAGGGTTCTGGCGCACCCGCCAACGCCTCGGCAAGGGCGCTGTTCACGGCATCCTGTTGCGCCGCACCTGACGACGGCTTTGAAGCCTGCTGGGTTGGTTCTTCGGGTTTAGGACGCGCTGGACGACGGGCTTGCGGACGGACAGACCGTGTTGGGGCAACGTTCGCCGTTTCTTCTGCGTCGGGCACAATCTGATCTGTCGCCTCTTCCGGGGCGCTCGCCTCTTGTTCCTCTTGCTTTACCTCTCCGGTTTCGCCTGCAACGACCGCTGGTTGTTCGACCTCGTCTGGGGCTACATCTGGCGGCGGCGGGGCCACAGGCTGAGGGGCCACACGCTCAACCGGACGCGGCTTGGGGCGGATCGCCGGTGGTACAGGCAAGACCTGCACATCCGGCTCTGGCACCACCAATGATGGCGTCGACACGGGTACGTCTGGTTCTGGCACTGGTGGCTCAATCACAGGCTCTGGAATTGGATCCGGCTCTGGCGGCGCGACGGGTTCCGGGCGTTGTTGTTCTGGCTCTGGTTCACTGGGGGACGGCAAAGCTGCTTCTTCGACAGGCACTTCTGGTGCTTGTAAATCTGACGGTTGGTCCACCACCTCTGGGGCCACTGTTGGCGTGCTCAGCGCTGCAAAGTCCTCGGACGAGATGACCGAGACCTCCTGCACTTCAAATGGCAAAGGTTCAGAGTCAAACACGCCGCCAATAAACGCCCAGCTGACCAGCGTTACATGCGCAATTGCAGAGATCTTGGTGCCGGTTTGCAAACCGCTGCCTCACTCTTTGCTCTGATCCAGCGTTGGTCCGCCAGTATCTGTCACCAGCCCCACGTTGGAAAACCCGCCCGCATTCAGCGCGCCCATCACCTGCATCACCTGCGCATACGGAATTGACCCGTCCGCGCGTAAGAAAACCTTGTCGCTGGTCCGTTCAGTTGCAATCGCCCGCAACTTGGACACCAACGCGTCGCGCCCAACCTCTGTGGTTTGGATCTGCACCCCACCCTCAGCCGTGAGCGTCACGGTCAGCGGTTCCTCGTTGTCAGACGCCAACGCGCCAGCGGCTGTTTTTGGCAGATCCACCGGCACCCCAACTGTCGACAATGGGGCAGCAACCATAAAAATAATCAACAAAACCAGCATGACATCGACAAACGGCGTCACGTTGATTTCCGACATTGGCTGCCCGCGCCGCCGCCGTCGACCCCGTCGTCGGCCACTGTCAGCAGAATGTTGAACGCTCGCTCCCATGGCTTAGCTGTCCAACTGACGCGAGAGAATGGTGGCGAATTCGTCTGCAAAGGATTCATACCCCGAAACGATCCGATCACTGTCTGCGCTCAGCTTGTTATAGAAAATAACCGCTGGAATAGCCGCCAACAGACCTAAGCCCGTGGCCATCAAAGCTTCGGCGATCCCCGGCGCGACAACAGCCAGATTTGTATTCTGCTGCTCTGCAATCTCGATGAACGCCGTCATGATGCCCCAAACGGTCCCGAACAACCCAACAAACGGCGCGGTTGATCCGACAGTGGCCAGAACCGGCAAGCCCTTTTGCAACGCCTCGGTTTCTTTGATGATCGCCACATCCATAGACCGGTCAATCCGGGCCTGCGCCCCGGCAATCAACCCGCCATCGGTCCGATGCGAGCGGCGCCATTCGGTCATTCCAGCCGCAAAAACCTTTTGCGAACTGCCCTTTGGTTGCGGCCCAATCTGCTCAAAAAGCTGATCCAACGGCTCCCCCGACCAAAACGATTGATCAAAGACCGCAGCCTCGCGTCGGGCAGATCGATAGGTGATCATTTTCTGAATAATGATCGCCCACGACCAAAACGACGCCCCCACCAGCATCAACATCACCAATTTCACGGTAAGGGTGGCGCGCGCAAAAAGGCCCCACATAGAGAAATCAATCTCTGCCGCCTGCGTCAGGGTCGCTGCTAACATAAACCTGCTCTTTTTTCTGCCTGTTGGCCGCTTTGTGCGGCCTTGTTGGGTCAAACGCTAAAGCAGATGGGGGCAAAATGCCAATACAACCACCCCAACCCCCCGGATTATTGCATCAATGCGCGAATCTCTGCCGGCAAACGAACGGGTTTCCCCTCTTGGCTCATGCACACCACCATGACTGAGGCGCGAAAAATCTCGACCCCTGCACGCTTTACGCTCTGTAACATGGTCAACCGAACGCCCGAGACGGACACAAGGTCCGTTTCAACATCTAGGATATCTTCGAACTTGGCCGTGGCCAGATAATCGGCTTCGATCTTACGGACCACCCAAACAAACCCGGCATCCCGCATCGCGTTCTGATCATTTCCCAGATTGCGAACCCAGTCGCTGCGCGCCCGCTCAATGAACCGCAGATAGTTCGCATGATAGACGATACCGGCCATGTCAGTGTCTTCATATTGCACACGCAACTGATAGTGGTGGCTCATGCGCGGGCCGCAACGCGCGCAAACAAACGCAACGCGTGTGATTTGTCCCGACTAACAGCGGGCATAACCGGATCATAGGCCGCCTGAATGACATCCGCGATGTCCGGCCGCAGGATCGTCGCCTCGCCCGCAATGGCCAAAGGCGACTGGCTGCGAAACGCCCCCTCGGACCAGACAAGGACCGTTTGCACCACCTGACTCAATGCCAGTGAATCAGCAGGCTGTGCCAGCATCTGCTCATCCATCCGCAGAAACACAAACGCCGCTTGGATTGCCCCGTCTTCTTCGAACCGAAATACGCGGTATTGATTGGCATCCGATGCCGCCAACCGCGCCACAAGCCCCGGCAAATCGCCAACCATCTGATCCAGATCGGGCACAGCCAGCAGTTCAGACCATTCCCGAAAGAAAAAGATCATGCAGTTGGTGCCTAGCTCAGGATCCGTTTCGGCCATCTCATGCCCGGCCAAGGTCGTCACCGCCTCGAATGCGCCCTTTACAACCGAAAGCGTCTCATCCTCGACCCCAAAGACCGTCGGCGCAATCGGGCGGCCCCAACGTGCAAAAACATAGTCGCCCGTATCACGTGTAAACAGCGTCTCGATCTCTTGTGGTGTCACGCTCTGCCCCTTGTCTTTGGTTCAACTCAATTCGCGCCCCGGAATAAAATCTCTTACACGCGACATCAACCAAAGAGATTGCTTTGCCCCTTTGGCATAGGCAATCCCAAGTGCGCCCATGCTTTTTGCGCCAACATCCGCCCGCGCGGTGTACGCTGGATCAACCCCTGTTGCAGCAAATAGGGCTCAATCACCTCTTCCAGTGCATCCCGGCTTTCGGACAAGGCCGCAGACAGGGTTTCAATCCCGACCGGGCCGCCTGAATAATTTTCGGCGATCAAATGCAAATATCGCCGATCCGCGCCGTCCAACCCCAAATGATCAACCCCAAGGCGGGTCAGTGAACTGTCGGCAAGTTCTTTGGTAATCGACCCGTCCCCCTCGACCACAGCGAAATCCACCACACGACGCAACAGTCGGCCAGCAATACGCGGAGTTCCACGGGCGCGGCGTGCAATTTCGCGTGCCCCCGCATCATCCGCTGGCGCACCCAACTTGCGGGCATTGCGCGTGACGATCTCGTGCAACTCATCAACCGTGTAAAACTGCAGACGCGTTGGAATGCCAAACCGGTCGCGCAGGGGCGTGGTCAACAACCCCATCCGGGTCGTCGCCCCCACCAGCGTAAAGGGCTGCAACTCAATCCGCACCGTCCGGGCCGCTGGCCCCTCACCGATCACCAGATCCAGCTCAAAATCTTCCATCGCGGGATAAAGAACCTCTTCGACGGCTGGGTTCAGGCGGTGGATTTCATCAATGAACAGCACATCTCGGTTTTCCAGATTGGTCAGAATTGCCGCCAGATCCCCCGCCTTGGCCAGAACCGGCCCCGAGGTCATGCGAAAATTCACCCCCAACTCGCGCGCCATGATCTGCGCAAGCGTTGTTTTACCCAAACCCGGTGGGCCGTGGAACAACGTATGATCCATCGCTTCGCCGCGTTGTTTTGCGGATTGAATAAACACACGCAGGTTTGCGCGCGCTTCGGCCTGCCCAATGAATTCGCCTAAACCCTGCGGACGTAGGGCGCGATCATTGTCTTCGGGCAGCGGCTCGGGTCGGATCGTCGGATCGGCATCTATCATTTGCTCGTTAGCCTTTCGGAGCCAGTAGCTTTAGCGCCTGACGGATCAATTCTGCCTCATCAGCATCGGGCCAGGTCGCCCCCGCTTCGGCAACCGCCGCCGCCGCGTCTGATGGACTGTACCCAAGGTTCGCCAAAGCCGACAGCGTTCCCGCCGTCGCAGCGGCGGCACCACTTGGCTGCTTTGGGGGCGTTTTACGTTTCCCTGCGGGTGCCGGCTCAATCACCTCAACCGCATCCAACGCAGGCCCGTCCATCGCATCCGCAACAGTGCCCCCCATAGCCATCACACCCGGCGCTTTATCTTTGAGATCCAGAACCACACGTTGCGCGGTCTTTGGGCCAACCCCTTTGGCGGCTTTGACCGACGCCCAATCGCCCAAAGCAATGGCCCGGCTCACACCATCAGGGCCGAGCGTTCCCAAAATCGCCAGTGACACCTTGGCCCCAATCCCCTGCACCGAACACAGCAACCGGTGCCATTCCTTTTCGACCAACGAGGGAAAGCCATAGAGCTGCATCAGATCTTCACGCACAACCATATCGGTATACAGCGACACGGCCTCGCCATTGCCGGGCAGCCCCGCCAACGTCCGATCCGAGCAATAGACGATGTACCCGACCCCACGCACATCAATGAGGATATGATCCGCTGTGCGGTAATCCAATCGCCCCGTCAGCTTGCCAATCATGCTTTCACCTCTCGCAATTCAAGCGTTCTCTTGCCGCCATAGTGCGCGTGACACATGGCAATGGCCAGCGCATCCGCCGCATCGGCCCCAACAGGGTTACACCCGGGCAATTGCAACTTCACCATATAGAGAACCTGTTCCTTCGCCGCATGTCCCGCACCAACGATCGTTTTCTTGACCTTGTTCGGCGCATATTCACCGATCGGAATCCCGGCCTGCGCAAGCGTCAACAATGCCACCCCGCGCGCCTGCCCCAGTTTCAGCGTCCCGGCCCCGTCTTTGTTCACAAAAGTCTGCTCAATTGCAGCCTCGGTCGGCTGATACCGTGCGACAACATCCGTCAATTGCTCGTGTAGGGACAGCAACCGCTCGGCCAACTCACCCGTTCCAGACGTGCAGTGACCGTTTGCGATGTGGCTCAAACGGCTGCCATTTGATTCGATGACGCCCCATCCCATGGTCCGCAGACCCGGATCAATGCCCAGAATTCGCATACCTCTGCCCTAGCCCTGCTCATATTGTTGCTTTTCTGACGAAGTAGCACGAAACGCGAACATCTTCCAAGCGCTTTGACATCACGGTCGAAAACGACCCACCCCAATCTGATCGCGACAAATGCATCAAAAACGACACGCCGCAAAGCAGAAAACGACCCATCCAAAAGGCTCAGATCACCTTTATTTCAAGGGTGTTTCAGTGTTTTTGACCCGCGCGCTCATTGCATAGGTGTCATGCGTTTTTTGCACCTTGTGCGGTAAATGCGACAGCCATAAATGCCCCTTCAGAAATTGAAACGCCACCGTTCACACAAACCAAAAAGGACTCAGGATATGGCTGCTTTTGACACCACCCGCACCACCTACGGCTCACTCGGCCTCATCGGCCGTATCGGCGCATTATTCACCGCGGCGACCAACGCCGTTGTTGTTTGGAATGATGCCCGCGCAACACGTAACGCGCTGTCTGACCTCACCGATCGCGAGCTGGAAGACATCGGTCTGTCCCGCTCTGACATCGATGGCGTTGCGGTCACATCACGCGGCTTCTAATCCGCTGACGTAACGCACCGAACCAAACCTAAGAAAGCACCGTGTGATCCCCTCACACGGTGCTTTTCTTTGTGGCGGTCAAATCTGTCTCAAAACCTCAGACGCTCAATCCCTTGCGCATCTTCCTCTTACTACCCAGACGAGCCGACCGATTACCGAAGGATCGGCCCAATCTGTGAAGCGATAAACGCGCTCGCGGGTTCGATTTGCATAACCCAAGCGCCGGCTTGTTCCACGACGGTGCCCTCTGACAGTCTTTGCACCCGGTCAGCATAGCTGTCGGGACCAATACTGGCCAACAGGAACCCCTTGAATGCAAGTAAAGCAAGGAAAACAAATAGGATCGCACGCACTGGTACCGGCACCCCACTGCGGCGAGGTGTGGTAACGATCAGGCCATCCGCCCGCATACGTGTTGCAAAGCCGCGCGACATCGACTGATGTTTGCGACTTAGACGTTGAATCCGCCGGTCAAACTGAACTTGTTCTTCAACCATAGCAGCCTCTCTGCACTGGCCCCCACCAGCGATGAAAGAAATTTACGGTTCAAATGCGGCAAAACCAAGTCTCACGTCTAAAATTAGCCTAAATTGCGCCATTCTTCTGCAAAAGCAGAGTCGTCCATTCACCAATCTGTTCTTTGTTCACAAGATTGGTTCCATTTTCGAGATAAACAGCGATCACATCATCGGCTTGTTCATTCAAGATACCCGAGAGAATCGCATAGCCACCGGGGCGCAAATGGGCAGAAACATCCGGTGAAAGCGCGATCAACGGCCCCTTAAGGATATTGGCAAAGATCAGATCATACGGCATGTGCGCCTGCAGATCCGGGTGGTCAAAGCCCGCGGACTCAAGACATTTCACAGTCCCTTCCATGCCGTTGGCCTTCAGGTTCGCCTCGGCCACATCCACCGCAACCTGATCGATATCACTGGCCAGGATATCCCCGGTCCAGACGCGCGCAGCCGCCATTGCCAAAACAGCCGTTCCACAGCCGATATCCGCAACCTTGCTGCCCTCGAACCCTTCGCCAATCAAACGATCCAAAGCCTTGAGACATCCCAGCGTGGTTCCGTGGTGCCCAGTGCCAAACGCCATCGCGGCTTCGATCAGCAGCGGAATGCTGTCGGCTGGCACTTTATCTGCATCATGGCTGCCATAGACAAAGAACCGCCCCGCCTCGACCGGCGCAAGCTCGCGACGCACATGGGCGACCCAATCCGTTTCCGGCAACTCGGACACGACAAACGGCTTGGCCTCAAAACTTACTGCCAACAACGCCAACCCGGCCTCATCCGGGGCTTCGGTGAAATAGCCCCCAACTTCCCACAGACCCGATCCATCCTCGACCTCGAAAACGCCCACACCCGTGGGTTCAGGGTTCAAACGCTCCATAGCGTCGCCCAAGGCAGTTGCGGGCGCTTTGCCCATGAGAGTGGTCAGCGCGGTAAAGGTAGGCATCAGCGTCTCCTAAATCTGTCTGCATGCGCGTAGGGCCGTGGCGGGGCAAGGTCAAGCTTTGGCAGCTGTTCCCGCCCCAAAGAGCACACATATCGCCATCCAAGCCACGCGGCGATGGCCCCAACCAAGACCGTAACGATAGCTTGGGCATAAATCACGCCGGACGCGTCAAACCAGCCTGACAACACCAAAGCAAACGGCAGGGTCAAAACCCCATCCCTAGCCCAAGACGTCAGGGTCGCCCACGCTGGTCGTGCCAATGCATTGAACGCGGTGGTTGCCACGAACAGTGCAGCCGCAAACACAAATCCCCCTGCCCCAACGTACAAGAACGCTGTGACCACTTCGATCCCCATAGGGGCCAAAGCAAACCCACTCAGGATCAGCGGTTTGCATAACAGCAGAACGCCCCAGGTAGCCGCCGTGTAGACAAAGCCAAAAATCAACGCATCCCGATAGGTACAGCGCAGCCGGTCATAAGACCGAGCCCCATAGTTTTGACCGAAAATCCCGCCGATCGCGCCTGACAGCGAAAAAATCCCGCCAAAGGCCACGACGGTCAAACGACCAACCACCGCCCAACCAGCCATGGCCTCATCCCCGAACTGCGCCATGACAGCCGTCAGCATGTAGTTGCCAACCGGCGTCGCCATCTGCGCCAAAATCGCGGGCAACGCGATCTGGAAATAGGGTTTGACCGTTTCCATAAATCCAGCGACGCACGGCACAGCCAACAGATTGTGGGTGCCAATTGCAAAGCGCAACGCCATAAACAGCATCACCGCCCGCGAAATGTTAAGCCCGATCGCCGCGCCATCCAAGCCCCAACCAAATGTCACAATCATGATCGGGTCAATCACCATCGTCACACCGCCAGACGTCAGCGTCACCAACATCGACCGTTTGCCATCGCCCACAGCCCGCAGTGTCCCATTGGCAATCATCGCAATCGCCATGATCCCAAGCGTTGGAACCGACATCGCTAGATACCGCGCGGCCAATGCCGCCGTTTCCCCTGTCGCCCCGGACAGCGCGACAATCTCGTGACGATAGATAAAGATCAACGCGGCCACGGCGCTTTGAAACACAAACGCAATCATGGCTGCACTTGTCGCGTTGCGCCGCGCCAGCTCCTTGTCCCCCTCGCCAATGCGACGGGACACAAGCGCGGTCGAGGCGATCATCAAACCGATACCGGCTGAGACTGAAAAATACTGAATGGCAAAGGCAAACCCAATCGCCGCCATCAAGCGCGGCTGATCCAGTTGAGCGATCCAAAACAGATTGGCGGCATCAACAAGAAAAACAAAGGTAATCCCCAGCGTTCCCGCCAGTGTCATCCGCACCACATGGCCCATCGTGGGCCCTGTCAGAAAACGCCCTTGTTCAGCCATGCACCCTCATTCGGCAGGCGCCGCTGCGTATTTGGAGAATATGGTCTCGTTGCCCCGTTCGGGGTGTCGTGGAACCAGCAAGGACAAACCCAGAGATATCAGCGCCATCAAAGCAGCCAGCCCAAAGACGGCCGCAGGCGAAACGACCCACAACAGCCCCAACAAAGCGGGTAAGAAGACAGCCGCGATATGGTTGATAGTAAAGGCCACCGCCGCCGTCGGGGCGATATCCGCAGGGTCCGCGATTTTCTGGAAATAGGTTGTCAGCGCCAAGGCCAAGGCAAACAACACATGATCGATAACGTACAAAGTCGCCGCCAAAATGACGCCCCAGCCAAACCAATACACCCCGCCATAAGCAGCAAAGACAATCGCCAACCCGACGTATTCAAAGATCAGGGTGCGGCGTTCGCCAAACACAGACACGGCTTTGCCCAGCATCGGCGCAGCGGTCATATTGATCACAAGGTTGATCATGTACAAACCGGTCAGCTCGTGCACTTCAAACCCGAACTTCTCAACCATCATGAACCCTGCAAAAACAACAAAGATTTGGCGGCGCGCGCCAGACATGAATTGCAGGGCATAATACAGCCAATACCGACGGCGCAGCACCAGCTTTTTGGTCTGCGGCGTGGGGGATTCAAACTGTGGATAAGCAACCAGACAAAAGATCGCCAACAGCGTCGTCAATCCGCCAGCTGCCATGAACACAGTGTTATAGGCCAAATCGAACCGTTCCCACGTGAGAACGATCAAACCATACACCACCAGAGTCGACGCCGATCCCATCGCAACCAACCAGCCTAACGTCTGCGGGGCCTTGTCCTTGGGCAACCACTGCAGCTGCAGCGATTGGTTCACTGTCTCAAAGTAGTGAAACCCAATTGAGCTGAACAAGGTGACAAACAGCAACCCGCCCAAACTTGGGAACCACGCCGTCACAGCAGTCGCTACCCCAAGCAAGGCAAGCGAGATCATCCCCAACACCTGTTCACGCACAAACAGGATGACCGCGATCACCCCCACGGCAAGAAATCCCGGGATTTCACGAACCGTATGCAACAGGCCAATGTCGGCCCCATCAAAATTCGCCACCTCGATGACAAAGTTGTTCAACAGCGCGCTCCAGGCATTGAACGCAATGGGCATGGTCAACGCCATGACAAACAACAAGGTGATGGGGCGGCGCCAGAACGGCAGGTGCTGTGCGTCAGCCAACGAAATCGGTTTCAACATGAGATCTGCTCTACGCCCATTCGCCAGACTTGGCGAGAGCAAAGGCGCCACCGCACATCTGATCTGCATCAATGCAGAGAAGTTCACTTAACAATATATCGCAATCCATGAATGCAAGTGGAGACGCATTATGGATCTGGTCAGTCTGGTAGAACGCATTGGAGAAGCCCCAACAGCGGCCTTGTTTGGCCTGCTCACGGGTCTCACCTTTGGGATCGCCGCTCAGCGTTCGCGGTTTTGCCTGCGCGCCGCCACTGTCGAATTCGCCCGGGGACGGATGGAAGACAAGGTATCGGTCTGGTTGCTGACCTTTTCGACCGCTGTCGTCTGGGTGCAAGCCGCGCAACTGCTCGGACTCATGGAATCCGCAGATGCGCGCATGATGGCCGTCCCCGGCAGCTGGTCTGGCGCTGTTGTTGGCGGGTTGATCTTTGGTGCAGGCATGGTTTTGGCGCGCGGCTGTTCTGGCCGTCTCTTGGTGCTTGCCGCAACCGGGAACCTGCGATCCGTGGTGTCGGGCCTGATATTTGCCGTCGTCGCACAGATGAGCCTCTCTGGCATCCTCTCCCCCTTTCGGGATCGCATCGCCAGTCTGTGGATCACGGATGGTGGCCGGAACATGGATCTGCTGGCCACGGTTGGCCTGCCCAATTACAGCGGTCTCATCATTGGGGTTCTGATCGCCATCTTGGCCTTATTTCTGTCGCGCAGAAACGAAATCGACGCGTCCCGATTGATTTTCGCCTCCGGTGTCGGGTTTGCAGTCGCGATGGGCTGGGTTCTGACCTATTCCCTCAGCCAAGTGGCCTTTGACCCGGTTCAGATCGAAAGCGCGACGTTCACCGGCCCCTCGGCCCATACCCTAATGTTCTTCCTTGACCGCAACGCCATACTGGAATTCGATGTCGGCCTGGTTCCCGGCGTATTCATAGGAGCCTTGATCGCCGCCGCGTGGGCTAAAGAACTAAAGTTACAGGCCTTTGACGACACCGTCACCATGCGCAAAGCCATGATCGGAGCCGCGTTGATGGGGTTTGGCGGCATGTTGGCTGGCGGCTGTGCCATCGGCGCTGGCGTAACCGGAGGGTCGATTTTTGTCGGCACAGCCTGGGCCGCCCTGTTCTTTATGTGGGTCGGCGCAATGCTGACCGACTACCTTGTGGATCAAAGAGCCGGAACAGTCACCGCCTAGACCACATGCTTGGCCTAGTAAAAGCTCTGCGGGTCGATATCGACACTCAACCGCAGATCACCTTTCAAACGCAGCGGTGCAATCCAGCGTGAAATGGCATCCTGCAACGGCGCCCCTTTTTCCGCTTTGATCAACATCCGCACCCGGTGCCGCCCCCGAACACGTGCAATCGGTGCCGGGGCTGGGCCGTACACCTGCGCCCCAATCGCGCGCAGCGGGCCAACATTGCACGCCAGCACATTCCCCAGCTCGAACACAGCCGCAAGATCAGGCCCTGACAGGATAATCCCCGCCATACGCCCGTAAGGCGGCACACCCGCCCCACGCCGTTCCCGCGCCTCGGCCTCCCAGAACCCGTCCTCGTCTCCGGACAAAATCGCCCGGATCACGGGATGCTCGGGCTGAAACGTCTGCAACAACGCCTGCCCAGGCTTTTCTGCCCGTCCCGCACGCCCGGCCACCTGACGCATCAACTGGAATGTACGTTCCGCTGCGCGCAGATCAGATCCCTGCAACCCCAAATCCGCATCAATCACCCCGACCAGTGTCAGATTGGGAAAGTTGTGCCCCTTGGCAACAAGTTGCGTGCCGATCACGATATCCGCGTCACCCTCAGCAATCTCTTCAATCTTGGCCTTCAGCGCGCGCGCCGATCCGAACATATCCGAGCTAAGCGTCACGATCGTCGCATCAGGAAAGGCCGCCTCGGCCTCTTCGGCCAATCGTTCAATCCCCGGCCCAACAGCCGCTAACTTCCCCTCGACCTCACACGACGGGCACGCCTCTGGCATGGGTTTTGTCTCGCCACATTGGTGGCACATCAAGCGCTTTAGAAACCGGTGTTCGACCATCCGGGCGTCACAGTGGTCGCAGGCAATCTGCTGCCCGCAAGCCCGACACAGGGTGATCGGGGCATACCCACGCCGGTTGATGAACAGCAACGACTGTTCCCCCTTGGCGCGCCGTTCCTCAACTGCCCGGCGCAAAGATGGCGAAATCCAAGTCCCCGACGGCATCTGTTCCGCGCGCATGTCGATTGCCTTCATCTCGGGCAAAACCGAAACGCCAAAGCGCGATTTCAGCTCGATCCGGTCATATTTCCCGGCATCCGCATTCGCCCAACTTTCCAGCGATGGCGTGGCGCTGGCCAAAATCACCCGCGCACTGCACATCGCAGCCCGCAAAACGGCCATATCGCGGGCATTGTACAGAACACCGTCTTCTTGTTTGTACGAGGTGTCGTGTTCTTCATCGACAATGATCAGACCCAAATCCCGAAACGGCAGGAACAGTGCGGACCGGGCCCCGACCACCAACTGGGCCTCTCCTTGCCCCACCATCCGCCATATGCGGCGGCGTTCCGTCATGGTGGCACCGGAATGCCATTCCGCAGGACGGGCACCCAAACGCACCTCAACTCGGTTCAAAAACTCGGCCGTCAACGCGATTTCGGGCAACAGGACCAACGCTTGCCGTCCAAGACGCAACGCCTCAGCAACCGCTTCCAGATAGACCTCGGTCTTACCCGAGCCGGTCACGCCCTTTAACAACGCCGTGCCATATTTTCCGGACTGCAGCGCCGCCCGCATCATCGTTGCCGCGCGTTCCTGATCTTCGGTCAACACCTTGCTGGGCAGTTCTGGGTCCAGTTTTGGAAAAGGTAAATCGCGCGGGCTGTCCTCTTCGCGCACGACCCCCTGCTTAACCAACCCTTTGACTACAGACGATGTGACATCCGCCGCTTCAGCCAACTCCTTCAGCGTGAACGCCAACTCGCCATAGTCACGCAACACCGACAGCACACGGGTGCGTGCATCGGTTTTCCGCTCGGGCTCACCCGTACCCAGACGATAGATTTTGCGCATGGACTGCAGATCACCCAACCCCGGCGCACGTGTTGCCAATCGCAACATCGCCGACATCGGCGTCAACGTGTAATCCGCCGCACGCCGCAAGAACATGCGCATCTCATCGCGCATTGGGGCGACATCCAGCACGCGGATCACACTGCGCACCTTGGAATACTCAAAATCCCCTTGGCCCGGCCCCCAAACCACGCCCAACACTTTGCGCGGCCCCAATGGCACCTCAACAAAAGCGCCCCGAAAACACCCGCCTTCGGGCGCTTTGTAATCCAGCATGCGATCCAAAGGTTGGGCCGTGAGAACACCGACCAACGCACCGTGTTCAAAGAAATCAGGTCCGTGCACAGATCACCTTTCACGCAGAGGGGTTTCAGAGGAACACCTCATGAGGTAAAGGCAACCGAGACAGAGGCCAACCCATCAAAGGACTGCCCCATGAAATTCTTCGTTGATACCGCTGACATCGACGCCATTGCCGAGCTGAATGATCTGGGCATGGTCGACGGTGTAACCACCAACCCCTCGATCATCAAAAAATCTGGCCGTGACATCATCGACGTCACGAAAGACATCTGTGATCTGGTCGACGGCCCCGTATCCGCCGAAGTGACAGCCGTAGACGCTGACACAATGATCGCCGAAGGCCGCAAACTGGTTGAGATCGCTGAAAACATCGCGGTCAAAGTCCCCCTGACTTGGGATGGCCTAAAAGCCTGTAAAACCCTGACCGATGACGGCCACATGGTCAACGTGACCCTGTGCTTCTCCGCCAACCAGGCGCTGCTGGCCGCCAAAGCTGGCGCGACTTTCATCTCTCCCTTCATCGGGCGCTTGGATGACATCAACCTCGACGGCATGGAGCTGATCGAAGACATCCGCAACGTCTACGACAACTACGGGTTTGAGACTCAGATCCTCGCCGCCTCGATCCGCTCGGTGAATCACATCCTGGATTCTGCGCGGATTGGTGCCGATGTCATCACAGCCCCTCCCGGTGTGATCAAAGCGATGGTGAACCATCCCCTGACCGACAAAGGTCTGGAAACATTCCTGGCGGACATCAAAGCTGCGGATATCAAAATCCTCTAAGAGTATGACCAAGGGCCGCTTCAATGCCCTTGGGAAATATCGCGATACAGCCCCGAACCCACCGGGTTCGGGGCCACGCCCAACAGGAGGAACCTGATCTCTGATCAGGTCCGCACCGGCGGGAGGCCCTCCCTCACCGGCGGAACTTTGCAAAATTAGGACAATTTTTACCCACTGCCCTGATTTTCGACAGGCAAAACCACAAAGTCATGTTATAAACACGCCCAATAGATAACGAGGCCGGAATGAGCAGCAGCCCGAAACTCGACCCGTCACTGCGTGACACGATTATTGCCAAACCTGACGCCATTCTGGACGATCAGGATCTTATGCATGCATTGGTCTCGGCCAACGAACGCGCGATGGGTGGCAACATTGTCGATCTGCGTGGGATCGCGATGGAACGACTCGAGGCGCGTCTTGACCGGCTCGAAGATACCCACCGTTCGGTGATTGCCGCCGCCTATGAAAATCTGGCCGGCACCAATCAGGTGCACCGCGCGATTCTGCGCATGCTGGACCCGATGGAGTTCGAACATTTTTTGCGCGATCTGGGCGGCGAAGTGGCTGAAATTCTGCGCGTTGATGCCATTACTCTGGTTCTGGAATCCGTTCAAAACGACAACGACCCCAGCGTTCAACGCCTCGGCGATGTTCTCAGCGTGGCAGAGCCCGGCTTTATCGACAGCTACCTGACCTACGGACGTGGCACCCCCTCACGACAGGTCACACTGCGCCAATTGCAGCAGGCCTCGGGTCAGGTCTATGGCAATCGGGCAGATTGGATTCGGTCCGAGGCTTGCCTTAAACTCGATTTCGGAAACGGCCGCTTGCCCGGCATGCTGGTCATGGGCGCCGAAGACCCCCATCAATTCACGCCCCAGCAGGGCACCGACCTTTTGGCCTTTTTTGCCAGCGTCTTTGAACGTTCCATGCGCCACTGGCTGTCATGACACTGATTTCTCCTGCCTGTCGTGATGCCCTTCAAGATTGGTTAGAGCGTGAAAAATCGCTAGCAGGACGCGCAGACAACACATTGACCGCCTATCAGGGCGACGTGACCGAATTCCTCTCCTTCATGACCCTGCACCACGGCCAATCCCAAGGACTGGCTGCATTGGCCAGAATCACCGTGTCCGACATGCGGGCGTGGATGGCCCAGTCGCGAAATGGCGGGGTCGGCGCCCGCTCCCTTGCCCGCAAACTCTCAGCCGTCAAAGGGTTTTATCGCTGGCTGGCGGAACGGGAAGGGTTCGAACCCACCGCCGTTTTGTCCACCCGTTCCCCTAAGTTTCAGAAAAAGCTGCCCCGCCCCTTGGCCGAAGATGCAGCGCGCGACATGATCGAAACTGTCGAACTGCAATCCCTCAAAAATTGGGTCGCCGCGCGTGACGCCGCCGTGGTGACCCTGCTGTATGGCTGCGGCCTGCGGATATCCGAGGCGCTCTCTCTCACCGGCTCTGTCACTCCTCTTGGCGCGACCCTCCGAATCTTAGGCAAGGGTGGCAAAGAACGCATTGTCCCGGTCATCCCAGCCGCTCGCGACGCAGTCGACACATACCTCAAACTGTGCCCCCATTCCCAATCCCCTGATGCCCCCCTGTTCCGGGGCGTCCGAGGCGGCGCGTTGAACGCACGCGCCATCCAAACCGCCATGGCAAAGGCGCGCATGCAACTCGGCCTGCCCGCGACCGCCACCCCACACGCAATGCGCCACAGCTTTGCAACGCACTTGCTGACCGCAGGCGGTGATCTGCGTGCCATACAGGAACTGTTGGGGCACGCCTCCCTTTCAACAACCCAAGCTTATACAGCCGTCGACACCGCCCACCTGATGGCCGTTTACAATCGCAGCCACCCCAAGGCCTGAATTTCAAAAACTGGCCGCAGCGTTTCACCGCCGTTGGACGTAATTCCCCCCATCAACAGTTTGCGCTTCGCTTCATTTTCGGTCAATACAAGCTCATGACACCTCAGATCCGCGCCCTCTCCGTCCATCTCCTCACCGCCACCGGTGCCGTCTTTGCCATGTTAGCAATGCTGGCCGCCGTTGATGCCAATTGGAGCCTGATGTTCGTCTGGCTTGTGGTTGCGTTTTTCGTTGATGGGATCGATGGTCCCTTGGCCCGGAAATACAACGTCAAAACCAACGCCCCCGAATTTGATGGCGTCCTGTTGGATCTGATCATCGACTATCTGACCTATGTGTTTATCCCTGCCTTTGCGCTGTTCAAATCGGGCCTGATGGATGGCTGGACCGGATGGGTCTCGATCATCGTCATCACCTTTGCCAGTGCGATGTATTTCGCCGATACCCGCATGAAAACCAAAGACAATTCCTTTTCCGGCTTCCCCGGATGCTGGAACATGGTTGTGCTAGTTATTTTCGCCCTAGAGCCAAATTTCTGGGTCAGCTTTGTTTTGGTGACCGTTGTCGCGATTTCGATGTTCCTGCCGCTGAAATTCATCCACCCCGTGCGCACCGAACGGTGGCGCACTGTGTCGCTGCCCATTGCATTGGCTTGGACATTCTTCGCAGGATGGGCCGCTTGGGTCGATTTCCACCCGGAAAGCTGGGCCCATTGGGGTCTGATCGTGACCAGCGTTTACCTGTTGTTTGCCGGGATCGCCCAACAGGTGATCCCAGAACGCGCGGCCTAAAGTACATCCTGTATTTCAAGCTCACGCCCGTTGAGGTCAAAGCTTTCGCCCGCTTTCAGCCCCGCCATTGCGCGATAGATCGGGCTTTGGGTTGAAATCCCCATATAGGTAATTCCCTCGACCTCAAATCGGGTGGTTGAAACACAAACAATGAACCGCCGATCGCTGAACATCACGACAGCCCCCGGCCCCACAACATCCATCAAAGAAAAATCGGTGTTTTCAATCGCATCAATCTTAGCGTGGTGGGTTTGAACCGGCGTATCAAATGCAGCCGCCAGATCCGCATTTTCGCGCGATGCAACAATATCGTCCTTGTCACGCACTTCGCGCGCATCCAACTGCGAATTTTCAAGGAATGCCTCGTAATGCGCGATGGCTGTCGCCAACTCGGCCTCTTCCAACGACATCAGGCGGTCATGAACAGACTTCTTTAGCGCTGCACGATCAGACATTTGGTTCTCCTTGCAAATTCTGTTTCAGACTCTGTCTCAGTTCCACCCGCCCCGCCTTGATCTGCCTCAGATCAACAAGCCGGCCGCCCCTTCATGACGCAGCAATGCAACCTTGGTTTCAACGCCGCCCTTCCCGGAAAAGCCCGTCAGCCCATTGGCCCCCATCACCCGATGGCACGGAATAATCACCGGGATAGGATTGCCACCGCATCCCTGCCCCACGGATTGCGCCGAATATCCCAATTCCTTGGCCAGTTCGCCATAGGTCCGTGTATATCCGAACGGAATCGCCGACATGGCCGCACACACGGCTTTTTGCATGTCTGATCCCTTGACCCTAAGCGGCAGATCAAAATTCTCTAACTTGCCCGCATCATAGGCTTTCAACTGTGTTGCCGCTTCCTGCAACAACGCCGACGTGGGATCATCATCCTCACCATCCCAAACAAGTTTGGTTATGGCGCCCTCCTCTTCCAGAATGCCAAGCCGTCCGAACTGAGTATCAACTGTAATCATAGCCATCTTCAAACGCTCTCAGATCTGGTGCCATCCCACAAGGCCCCCGACACGTTTTCCGCATGTTTCGGGTCCACAAACAAAAGGGCCCCTCCCATCTCTGGAAGAGGCCCGCGTTTTTCATGTGCCCAGATTTAACCCAGTGCGTCGCTGCACCGGCCACAGGTTCCTGCGTGCGCGTGCTTGCCAACATCAAGCAAGATCTTCCAGCAGCGCTGGCATTTTTCACCTTCAGCCATTTCAAAGACCACCCCAACACCGTCCGTTTCCGGCAGGCGGAACGCCTCAGCTGGGGCAGGATCGGCGCTGATCATCAGACCCGAGGTGATACAAACGTCGTCCATATCGACCTGCGCCATCAAGCGACGGGTTTCTTCGTCTTCCACATGCACAACCGGGGCCGCCTCAAGGCTGGACCCGATGACCTTTTCCCGACGCTGCAGTTCCAACGCCGCCGTCACAACACGACGCACACGGCGCACTTTGGCCACGTTTTCTTCGTTCTGCAGGTTGCGCCAGCTGGCCGGTGTTTCCGGGAAATCGATCATATGGACTGAGCTATCGTCGCCCGGGAATCGCTCTAGCCAGACCTCTTCCATGGTGAACACCAGAACCGGTGCCAACCAAGTGGTCAAACGGTGGAACAATATGTCCAGAACGGTCCGCGCCGCACGACGACGGTCACTGTCGCCATCGCAGTACAACACGTCCTTACGGATATCGAAGTAGAACGACGACAGATCGACAGTGGCAAAGTTGAACACGGCCGAAAACACGCCTTGGAAATCGAACTTGGCGTAGCCTTCGCGCACGACCTCGTCCAATTCCGCCAAGCGGCTCAGCACCCAGCGCTCCAACGGCAGCATGTCCTCGACGTTTTCAACCCGGTCCGCTTCGTCAAAGTCCGCCAAGGACCCCAAGATGAACCGCATGGTGTTGCGCAGACGGCGATAGCTGTCGGCGGTCCCTTTCAGGATCTCAGGGCCGATCCGTTGGTCGTTGGTGTAATCGGTTTGTGCAACCCACAGCCGCAGAATGTCCGCACCATACTGTTTGATGACCGTTTCCGGCACGATGGTATTGCCCAGCGATTTGGACATCTTCATGCCCTTGGCATCCAGCGTAAAGCCATGCGTCACAACATTGCGGTAAGGCGCACGACCTTTGGTGCCGCAGGCCTGCAACAGGGACGAATGGAACCAGCCCCGGTGTTGGTCGGTGCCTTCCATATAGACGTCTGCGATGCCATCCTCGGTGCCATCTTCGCGGTCCCGCAAAACAAAGGCGTGTGTTGACCCAGAGTCGAACCAGACATCCAGAACGTCGAACACCTGTTCATACTCATCCGGGTTCGCAGCGTCGCCGATGAACCGTTCCTTGGCCCCGTCGACATACCACGCATCCGCGCCTTCGGCCTCGAACGCCTCAACGATACGGGCATTGATCGCATCATCGCGCAGCAGGAAATCAGGATCAGTGGGCAGTGCGCCTTTCTTGATGAAACACGTCAGCGGCACACCCCAGGCGCGCTGGCGGGACAGAACCCAATCCGGGCGTGCTTCGATCATCGAATGCAGACGGTTGCGACCGTTCGCCGGGGTCCATTTCACCAGCTCGTCGATCGAGGTCAGCGCCCGATCCCGGATGGTTTTGCCATAGGTATCCTGACCATCGCCCACCGCGCGATCGACCGAGGCAAACCACTGTGGCGTGTTGCGGAACACGATGGGCGCTTTGGAGCGCCACGAATGCGGATAGCTGTGGGTCACACGACCACGCGCGATGATGCCACCGGCTTCGACCAGCTTGGCGATCACAGCGTTGTTGGCTTTGCCCTCTTTGCCCTTGCGGTCAAAAACTTGCAGACCCGCAAAGAACGGCACGTGCGGCAGGAACTCGGATTCTTCGCCCACGTTGTGGGTCATCCGGTCGATCCAGTTGCGCGCGACAAAGGCTTCATAGTCGTCGGCACCGTGGCTGGGTGCGGTGTGTACAAACCCTGTACCCGCATCATCCGTCACGTGATCGCCATCGATCATCGGAACGTCATAGTCCCAATAACCCTCGGCCCCATCTGCCCCATTGAACGGGTGCTTACAGATCAGGCCATCAAATTCAGCCGCCTGCACATCACGAACTTTGGTGTATTCAGTAACGCGCGACTTGCCCAACGCATCCGCCGCCAGCGTATCGGCAAACAAATAAAGCTCGCCGGGATTGGTCCAGCTTTCTTCTTCGGTCGCGTCCACACGATAGAGGCCATAAGCCACCTTATTGTTATAAGCGACCGCTTTGTTCGACGGGATCGTCCAAGGGGTCGTGGTCCAGATCACCACACGCGCCTCGGCCAGATCACCCTTTGCATTCGCAAAGCTGAACGGAACCCAGATCGTGTGCGATTTGTGATCGTGGTACTCGATCTCGGCTTCGGCCAGCGCGGTTTTTTCCACCGGCGACCACATCACGGGCTTAGAGCCCTGATACAGCGTGCCATTCATCAGGAATTTCTGGAATTCACCCGCAATCACCGCCTCGGCGTGATACGCCATGGTCAGATAGGGGTCAGCCCAATTGCCAGTGATGCCCAGACGCTTGAATTCCTCACGCTGGATATCCACCCAGCCTTCGGCGAACTTGCGGCATTCCTGACGGAAATCGACGACATCAACGTCGTCCTTGTTCTTGCCCTTTTTGCGATACTGCTCTTCGATCTTCCATTCGATCGGCAGACCGTGACAGTCCCAACCCGGCACATAGCGCGCGTCATGACCCATCATCTGATGGGAGCGCACGATCATGTCTTTAATGGTCTTGTTCAGCGCGTGACCGATGTGCAGGTGACCGTTCGCATAAGGAGGGCCATCGTGCAGGGTAAAGGGCGTCCGGCTTTTACCATTTTCGCCGGTCCCGGCGAGGGCTTTTTCGCGCAAGCGGTCATAGACACCCATCTTTTCCCAACGGGCCAACCATTCAGGCTCGCGCTTGGGCAGGCCAGCGCGCATCGGGAAATCAGTCTTGGGCAGGTTCAGCGTGGATTTGTAGTCGGGCGTTTCAGGGGTGTCGGCGCACATGTGTGGCGTCCTTTGGATCAGCGTATCAGGGGAACGGTTTGGGTCGGCGCGAGTTCTCAAACACCTTTGCCCGGCGTCTCGTCTATCAGAGCGCCGGGTTTATAATTCGAATAATGATCGACATACCAAACATCTTGGTTCGGCTTATAGGCCGGGTTTGCGACCTCGTCCAGAGGGCCCGGTTGCCGCAGGTTGGTTTACTCGGGCTGCACCATTCACTGATTGAACAAAGTCCCAACACCATAGGCTATGCCCGCAGCGACGCCCCCAATGGCCAGCGTTTCCGCCCCCGACCGCCACCAAGGCGCCAGAGACCAATGTGATTTCAACGCGCCAATTGCAAAAAACACGCCCAGCGTCATCCAAGCCGAATAGGCAAAGGCCCCCTCGAGCCCCAACAAAAAGGGCACCAACGGGATCATGCCCGCGACGAGAAAGGCAAAAAACGTCGCCATCGCAGCCCGCAAAGGGTGCGGGTCAACACCCCCAAGGCCATATTCGCCATCCAACATAAGCTGGATCCAATTGTTGCGATCTGACGTAATTTCGCGTGTCGCGTCCTCCAGAACCTGACCACTCAGGCCCTTCTGGCTCAGGATCTCGCGCACTTCCTGGCGTTCGCCATCGGGGTATCGCACAATGTGACGCTCCTCAATTGCGCGCAGGCGTTGGATATTGTCCAACTCGGCCTTGGTCCCTGAATAATTGCCTGCGGCCATGGAAAAGCCGTCAGCCAACACATTCGCCAGCCCCAGAGCGACAATAATAAAAGGCGACAAACCCGCCCCAGCAACACCAGCCACAATCGCAAACGTTGTCACAGACCCATCAATCGCCCCATACACCACATCCCGTAGAACCCCATGCCCCTGCGCCGTTCCGATGCGCTGCGCGATATCCTCTGGCTCGTGGCTGTGGTCCTGCATGGCTGGCTCCGATTGGCTGGCTAGGGGTCAGTTCATCTTGTCAACTTTCATGCATATCAGCTTTGCGTCAGGTCAAAGGGGGTTTCCCAGTTGCGGTGCGCTCTCTATCTCTGACTGTGATAAACTGGTGAGATGTGACATGACCGATCAGCCCCTGCCCAACCCGCTGCGCAAATTCGAAATATCGGCAGAAGAGATAAACCGCGTCGTCGCGGTGTTCTATGGCCGCATTCGAGCCCACGCGGTGCTGGGGCCTGTGTTTGCAAACCATGTCACGGATTGGCCTGAGCACGAGGAAAAGATTGCCGGGTTCTGGCGCAATGCGATCCTACGCGAGGGCAGCTATAACGGCAACCCGATGCGGGTTCATGTGTCCCGCCACGACATCAAGGCCGAACACTTTCCGGATTGGCTCGACCTGTTTTACCAAGTGCTATCCGAAGAGTTGCCCCATGACATCGGTCGCAAATGGGCCGTTCTGGCGCAGCGGATTGGCGAAGGGTTCCGCACCGGGATCGTGTCGATGCGCCAACCCAAAGACGCACCACCCGTATTATTCTGACCCCTTCGAGAACAACCCGCCAAGGGCGCGTTTGATCACCTGCCGAACCGAAGGCTGGTGACGCTCGGAAAATGGCAAGGGCCTGCACACTTCCATCGCGGCGATCCCAACACGCGCGGACAGGGCACCATTCACCAGCCCCTCGCCAAAACGACGGGACAGGCGGCTCAGGATCGATCCCCCAAGGATCGGCTCCAACAGATCATCCCCAACCGCCACCGCGCCCGTGGCCACCAAATGGGTGAAAACAGCACGGGTCAGGCGCCAGCTCCCCAAGAACCCGGCCCGGCCCCCGTATATTTCAGCAATGCGCCGGATCATGCGCAGCGACGCCGTCAGCGCCGTGGCCACATCCGCCAAGGCCAAAGGCACAAGGGCAGTCACCGTCGCAACTTGCCGGGCTGCCGCTTCAACCTCTCGCAAGGCGGCTGCATCAAGCGGGGCCAACAGCTCTGCCTCGGCAAGGTCCATCAACGCAACCGCATCAAATTGATCCGACGTCCGTTCGGCCAGCCGTTCGCGCCCCCAGCGCGTATCCTCTCGCCCGGAATACAACGCATCAAGGCGCTTCATCACCGCGCGGGCCTGATCCAAACTTTGATCCGCCAAAGCCGTGTCGGCGGCCTGCCGCACCCCATCAATACGGCTCAGTCGACCAATCGCAGCAATTTCGCGGATCGCAATCAGCAAAAGAACCACAACAAACGCGCCCAGCAAACCGGCCATGGCCCAGCCAAGGATCGGCATGCGCAGGATCAACGAATTGGCAAAATCCCACGCCGCAACCGAGACCACCGCCCCGAGCACCGCCATCGCCAATCCCCAGAACCATTTCGACAGGGCCGATGGCTTGCGCGCGGCGACACGCGCGGCCATCTGCATGGCCTGCCCGGTTGGTGCCACAAGATCCGGCACGGGTGGTGCATCAGTAACTTGGGGGGCCTCTTGTGTTTCGTCGTCAAGATCAATCAAAACCGGACCTTTGGTCATGCTGCACGCCCCTCACGTTGCCAGACATATGTGATGTCCGGCAGGTTCTCTTCGTTATCGTTCCCGTTGCCGCGGCGTGTTTCGATAAAGCCGTGGCGCAGATAAAAGCGTTGCGCCCCTGGGTTGGCCTGAACGGCACGCACCATCAGGCGGGATACTTGCTGCCGGGCCATAGCCAACAGCTGCTGCCCTACACCCTGCCCCTGTGCGTCAGCTGCTACATAGAGGCTACAGATCTCATCCCCATCCAACGCCATGAAGCCGACGGCGCGTCCGTCCTGCTCTGCGACTGTGACCCAACCCCGGTCGATCATCACTCCGCAGAACGCGATAGCTTCCGCCAACGAATACAGACCTGCCGTTCCCTCTGCCGCATTCAGTGAATCGTACAAAATCGCCCCTAAACTCCCCGTTTCGGTCGAACGGGCTGGCCGCAGGACTGGGGTCATAGCCGATCGCCGATCAAAAATTGCGCCGCCCGATCCAGCCGGATATGCGGAGGGCCGTCGCCGGGCACCAATGTCAGGGGCGCTGGCGCAAAGGACATCGCCTGAAAATCTGCATCCAACCACGTGTCTGCCCCGTCTCTGGCGGGGCCCAACAAATGCCCGGGATCCTGCGGCAATTCACCGGGATAAAACGCGGCGGGTTTTCCGGTTTCTTGCAAAATCCCGCGAACACAGGGCAAATCCCGCCCATTGTGGCTGCGGATTTCTTCGGTGGTGGCGCGCAAAGCCGCCAGCGAAAGCGCCGAGGTTTCAGCGCCTGCAAACTGTGCCCGGTCTCGGGCTTCGCGGGTCAGGGCCTCGATAATCGCAGTCAGGCGCGCATGTTGCGTGTGATGCAAGTGGTCCGCTTTGGTTGCCGCAAACAGGATCCGATCAATGCGTTTGCCCAACAGCAATCGAGTCAGCCACGCATTCCGCCCGGGGCGAAACGCCCCCAGAATATCGGCCATGGCGCGGCGCATGTCCTCAACCGCTTGCGGGCCTTTGTGAATTGCGCCCAAGGCATCAACCAACACCACCTGCCGGTCGATTTTAGCGAAATGATCCCGAAAGAACGGTTTCACCACTTGTGATTTATACGCCTCATACCGTCGCTGCATTTCCCGATGCAGGCTGCGCCGGGGGCCGACGCCTTGGACAGCAAGGGGGGCAAAGGTCAAAACGGGCGAGCCCGCCAAATCACCTGGCAGCAAAAACCGCCCGGGCGTGCAGTCGTAAAACCCCTCGCTCTGCGCGGCGGATAGGTAATCGGCAAATGCACGTGCAAGGCCTTGGGCCTCGGGCTCGGCATGTGCCGCTGCGGGGTCCGCTTTGGCCGCCAGTGCCAGAAAATCACTTGCACAAGCGCGGCTGTGTAACCGGTCCAGTGTTTCGCGCGACCAATCCTCGTAACTTTTGTCCAGCAAGGCCAGATCCAACAGCCATTCGCCGGGATAATCCACAATATCCAAATGCACCGTGCGCGGGCCTTGCAGGCCGCTCAGCAACCCCGAGGGGCGCACCCGCAGAGACAAGCGCAGCTCTGATGTGGCCCGTGTGCTATCGGGCCAATGTGGTGACGGGCCAGTCAGGGCACCCAGATGCGCCTCGTAATCAAACCGCGGAACCGTGTCATCAGGTTGGGGCTGCAAATAAGCGGCTTCGATCCGCCCCTCTTGCGCAGCCACAAGCCCCGGCATCCGCCCCCGGTCCAGCAAATTCGCAACCAAAGAGCTGATAAAGACCGTTTTGCCCGACCGCGCCAGCCCAGTAACCCCGACCCGGATCACTGGTTCAAAAAACGTCTCGGAAATTGAGTCGCTTACAGATTCAACGCCGCGTACCAAATTGTCGGCGAGAGAAGAAAATACCAAACCGCTGCCCCTATTGCTTTGCTTCAAGATAGGAAGACCAACACGCCATGCCTAGACTTGTATCCATCATCGCGTTACCAGCGCGCCCATGCCACGTTTTGCGTTAAAAGTCGAATACCACGGAGCACCCTTTGTCGGATGGCAAAGGCAAAAGGAACACGTGTCTGTTCAAGGCACGATCGAGGCGGCCCTAGCCAAGCTGGAACCCGGCCCCCATACCATCGCAGCAGCCGGGCGTACCGATGCAGGGGTGCATGGGTTGGGACAGGTTGCGCATTGTGACATGACGCGGGACTGGGACCCCTTTCGCTTGTCCGAGGCGCTGAATTACCATCTAAAACCAAACCCAATTGCGATTGTCGCCTGTTCACGGGTTGATGACGATTGGCACGCGCGTTTTTCCGCGTTGGAGCGCCAATATCTGTTCCGCATTCTGACACGCCGCGCGCCAGCCACCCATGACAAGGGGCAGGTTTGGCAAGTCAGCAATCCGTTGAATGTCCCCGAGATGCAACGCGCGGCCGACATGTTGTTGGGCAAGCACGATTTCACCACGTTTCGCTCAACCATCTGTCAGGCGCTGAGCCCTATCAAAACGTTAGATGAATTGCGCGTCGAACAGGTTGACGGCTTTGCCGGGACCGAGGTGCATTTCCACGTGCGTGCGCGGTCGTTCCTGCACAATCAGGTCCGCAGCTTTGTCGGCACGTTGGAGCGGGTCGGTGCAGGATATTGGACCCCCGAAGATGTGCGCGACGCGCTTGAGGCGAAAGAGCGCGCAGCCTGTGGCCCGGTTTGCCCCCCGCAAGGGTTGTACCTTGCAGGTGTTGTGTATTCACAAGATCCGTTTGCCTGATCAGGCTTTGATCGGGTGAAGAACCAAGGTTTGTAGCGCAACGCCAACCGGCCCTTGGGTGTCATGCAGGATGGAATGCGACATCCCCACCCCGTTGTCATGCCAATGCGAAATCGCTTCGGACGCGAGCCAGTTTGACACGGGTTCCCGGTGGATCTGCAGCGTCAGGTCTGTATTCATAAAACCCAGCTTGACCGGCGGGGCGTTCCACGAAATCCCGTTGCCGCAATCCGCAAGCGCGCACATGGATTGAATCGGCGATGGATCTTCGTCTTCTAACAATGCAGGTGTGCGCATCCAAACCGTCTTGGGTCCTGGTTCGCGAGTCACACCCGGAGGAAAAGCAGTTTCCGTATATTGGCCAAACGAAGGCTTGTCGTGCAGAGCCCCGACCAAGAGCGGGTCAGCAGGGATCGCATCCCCAAAATTCAGCGGCTGAACCTGTGCGGTTGGCACGTCCGACATGGTTTTCCGGGTCAAATGCATCGACGTAGCGGTCATGCAAAGTGTGCCATCCAACCCGTGCACCTCGACCCGCGTGGTTGCCAAAGTGCGTGTGTTCCGGGTCAATTCCGTTTCTATCATCAACCCAGTGACGGGCAGCGGGCGCAACACATCCAAGGTGAGCCGCGTCAACATTTTGTCGGGACCAACAGCGGTTTCTGCCGCCCGGGCCACCAGGCCCGTTACAGGTCCGGCATGGCAATGATCCGGGGACCAAGGCCCCCGTGCAGGATCATTGCCTATGAACACCCCCTCAGGAGTTTGCGTGAAATAGGTCGCGCCGCCAAAGGGAGTGTCTTTCATCGTGTCACCTTCAGATTTTTTCTTGGGTGTACTTCTTTAGTTCGACGCGCGCCACCTGACGACGGTGAACCGCATCTGGCCCGTCTGCCAACCGCAAGGTCCGCACATGCGTCCAGGCAATCGCCAGTGGAGTATCTTGGCTGACGCCCGCGCCCCCAAACATCTGAACCGCCTCATCAATCACCTTGAGCGCGACGCGCGGGGCAACGACTTTGATCTGGCTGATCCAGGGAGCCGCGGCACGTGGGTCGCCCTGATCCATGTACCAAGCGGCCTTGAGGCACAGCAGGCGCGCCATTTCGATATCCATCCGGCATTCTGCGATGATGTCAAAGTTGGCGCCCAGATTGGCCAGTTTCTTGCCAAAAGCTTCGCGTTGCAGCGAACGTTTGCACATCTGCTCCAGAGCGGATTCCGCCTGACCGATGGCGCGCATGCAGTGATGGATGCGGCCGGGGCCAAGCCGTCCTTGCGAGATTTCGAACCCGCGCCCTTCGCCCAGCAGGATGCTGTCAGCGGGCACGCGCACGTTGGTGAACCGAATATGCATATGGCCGTGGGGCGCGTCGTCATGGCCATAGACCTGCATCGGGCGCAGGATCTCGATCCCGTCGGCATCTGCAGGCACCACGATCATCGATTGGCGCTGGTGCTTGGGCATCTCTTCGCCAGCGGTTTTCACCATGACGATGTAAACCTTACACCGCGGATCACCCGCGCCGGACGACCACCATTTTTCACCGTTCAGGACATAGTCATCGCCATCGCGCACACAGGACATCCGCACGTTAGTCGCGTCTGAGCTGGCGACATCGGGTTCGGTCATCAGATAGGCCGAGCGGATTTTGCCCTCAAGCAAGGGGGCCAGCCATTCTTGTTTCATCGCCTCGTTGCCGTAGCGCTCGAACACTTCCATATTGCCAGTATCAGGCGCGGCACAGTTGAACACTTCGGCGCCCAGCGGGGTTTTACCCATTTCTTCGGCGAAATAGGCGTATTCAACAGTGGTCAGACCAAAGCCTTTGTCGCTGTCGGTCAGCCAGAAATTCCACAGGCCAGCGGCTTTGGCCTTGGCCTTCAACCCTTCGAGGATCTCGGTTTGACGGGCGGTATACTGCCAGCGATCTTCTTTTGCGATCTCGGCTTGATATTCTTCTTCCATCGGCATGATGTCGTCGCGGATCATCGTTGCGACCCGATCCAGCAACTTGCGGTTCTCTTCCCGCATTCCAAACGTCATGTTCATGAATTCCCTCCTCCTCAATCCGGTAAAACAACGCTTTACCTTTGAACAAGAGGATGACTTAGCTGCTGGATGAGAGTCTAGACGTGTGACGGCACGTAATCGAATAGTTTGTCTGCAAAGGAAAGAAACATGGCGTTGCTGATCGATATCGGGATCACGGGGTGGATGGAAGAAAGCGATCTGGCGGCGCAAGTGCTGGCCAGTACGCCTGGCGCAGATGTGCGCATCAGCACGGATATGGGCAACCCCGAAGACATCACAATGGCCGCCGTTGTCAGTCTGAACCCGGATCGCCCAGCGCAGTTGCCCAACCTGCAATTGGTGCAAAAGCTGGGGGCTGGTGTCGAGACAATCGTCAACCACCCTGCCCTGCCCGACCATGTGCGCGTCACCCGGTTGAAACCGGATGCGCCAGCGCGTGAAATTGCGGAATGGTTTTTGGCCTATGTGCTGCGGGCCCAACGCCACCTGAACGAACATGCCGCATCCCAATCCAATGCGGCGTGGAAACCGATCGAACCCCGATACACCCCGGATACGGTGGTGGGCGTGCTTGGGCTGGGCCATATCGGCAGCCGATCCGCCGGAATGCTGCGTGACATCGGGTTCAAGGTCAAAGGGTGGAGCCGGTCCCCCAAGACCATCGACGGCGTTGAATGCCTGCATGGTTATGACGCCTTACCTGCCATGCTGGGCGAGTGTGATTTTGTATGCGCCATCCTGCCATCGACCGAAGAAACGCGCGGGCTTTTTAACAGCGAGATGCTCGCCGCACTGAAGCCCGGCAGCCAGTTGCTCAACGCTGGTCGTGGAGATCTTATTGATGAAGTCGCGCTGATAGCAGCCTTGGATAACGGCCCACTAGAGCATGCGATCCTCGACGTGGTCAGTCAGGAACCTTTGCCAGCGGATAACCCACTCTGGGCACATCCCAAAGTTACCATCACGCCCCACGTGTCGGGGTGGCATTTGGGTGAGGCCCTGTCTGATGTGGCTGAAAACTATCGTCGCCTCAGCACCGGCGAAGTGCTTTTGCACGAAGTAGATCGTGCGCGCGGATACTAAAACCACTTCAGCGCCTCAGGGTACGTCCTGAGGCGCTAAGCTGCGACATGGCCGCAAAACTTATCCGATGAAACGGTTGTACGCAGCTTCGTCCATGTATTCGTCCATGGGCGACAGATCCGCTGGCTTCATCTTAAAGAACCATGCATCACCAGTTGGGTCGTCGTTCACCTTACCAGGGTTCTCAGTCAAAGTGTCGTTCACTTCGACGATTTCGCCATCCAGCGGGGCCAAAACATCCGAGGCCGCTTTGACCGATTCAATCACGACGATTTCATCGTCTTTAACCACTTCGGTGCCAACTTCGGGCAATTCAAGGAAGACAACATCCCCCAGTTGTTCTGCCGCATGAGCCGTGATGCCAACCACGATAAGATCCCCTTCGGGCAACAGCCACTCATGTTCTTCGGTATACTTCATGTCTTCGTCTTCCCTCTTCTTCTTTGACCGTCATACGCTGAACCAAAATCTGCCAATTTCAAAACCTAAGTTTCAAATCAGGGCACCGCGACCCAGTTTCCGCTTTTGTCTTTGCAAAGACGGTTGCGCAATTCAAACGGTTTGGCACGCCCTTTTGGATAGGTTTGGTGCTGTAAGTAGACACAGTTGCTGCGAAGCCCCTGCACCCGGACAACGCCCTTTGATTTCGTCTCGGCGTTCGACCAGGATTGCTGCCGCCCTGTTTGAGGTGTCCCTTTTGCCAACAAGGCATCCGTCGCCGCATTCATCAGGTTGAAATCTTCGGGGCTAAGCCCGGTGTCCGCGATCATCTGAGACAACGATTTCGCATTTGCCTGCTGCCCATAGACGATACCAGCCGTTGCTAGAAAAATTGCCGAAATCAAATACTTCATAAGACCCTCGAATGGTTGAGCCCCTGCAAGCCAATTCAGCGGGCACCTTTTTCGCCATGGTTACACGGCCCTACCCGGCTTGTCCAAAGCAGACGCCGCGACAATGGTAAAATCTTCAAATTTTCCCGAATAAAGCTATCCGGCGTTCCCGACTAGGAGCCGCCGGTTCTTTGCTTTCATAGTAGGCGCAACACGAAAGCGAGGCCGACCATGACACATCCCAAATATTACGCGCCTACAGGGGGCCACCCCGGACAGGATCAGTTGCTGACAGATCGTGCCATGTTCACCGACGCCTATGCCGTAATCCCCAAGGGCACGATGCGCGATATCGTGACCTCAAGCCTGCCATTCTGGGAAAAAACCCGAGTTTGGGTCTTGGCCCGCCCACTCAGCGGCTTTGCCGAAACGTTCTCGCAATACATCATGGAACTGCAACCCGGCGGCGGCAGTGACCGCCCCGAGAGCGACCCAAACGCCCAAGGGGTTCTGTTTGTCGTCGAGGGGGCCATTTCTCTGACGATAGAGGGTGAAACCCATGTGATGGAGCCCGGCGGCTATGCCTATCTGCCAGCCGGATGCACATGGACCGTCCACAATCATGCAGGGCCGGTTGCCCGTTTCCATTGGGTGCGCAAGGCGTATGAAGCCGTTGATGGTTTAGATCGACCCGAACCCTTTGTGACCAACGAACAGGACGTTGCCCCCAACGAGATGCCGGGAACCGAAGGGCGATGGGCCACCACCCGGTTTGTTGAACCTGATGATCTGCGCCACGACATGCATGTGAATATCGTCACCTTCCAGCCCGGCGGCGTCATCCCCTTTGCCGAAACCCATGTCATGGAACATGGGCTTTATGTACTTGAGGGCAAAGCCGTCTATCGCCTGAACCAAGACTGGGTTGAGGTCGAAGCCGGTGATTTCATGTGGTTGCGCGCCTTTTGCCCGCAGGCCTGTTATGCTGGCGGCCTCGGTCCATTCCGGTATTTGTTGTACAAAGACGTCAATCGCCACATGCCGCTGACCCTTTTGCAGCGTTAATCCGGGGCAAATTGTCAAAAACACAGGCTGGGGCTTCACACCCGGCCTGCAATTTGGTCAACTCCCCCAAATGTGACGTATCTGGGAGAACAGCAAATGAAGCTGCGTAGTGTTTTGATGGGACTGGCGGCGACGCTTGCACTCAGCGCGTGTGAGATGGTGCCGACGATCAACGAACAGCCCAGTAAATCTGTCAACGTTCTGAGCCGAACATGGGCAGTGACCCAAGTGTCTGAGACCCCTGTGATCTATCGTGCCACCCGCGACACAAACAACCTGAACCCTTATGGCCCCCCAGCCAGAATGCGGACCACGCAAGCGATTGCAGCGGTCCAGCAAGCGACGGGATGTAATGTGATCAGGTCCAGCATGTACCAAAACATCTCGGGTCAATTCTATACGCAGGTTGCCTGCAAGTGATCTGATGCGGAACGAGTATTGAGGTCGGCTCCGGCTCCTGCCATAGCTTTGATATGAGACTCGCAATCAACGGATTCGGCCGTATCGGCCGCACGATTCTGCGGCAGGTGTTGGCCCTGCCGCCTGAATCCAATGTCGAACTGGTACAGATCAACGACATCGCTTCGCTTGAAACCTGTGCGTATCTTTTCAAATACGACAGCACCTTTGGGCCGTATCCCGGCGCGGTTCTGGCCGGAGACGAGGCACTTATTGTGGATGGCCATTCCATCCCGATGTCCCATACGCCTGATTTAACCCGGTTGGACCTGACGGGCATTGATGTGGTCCTCGACTGTACCGGCATCGCTCGGACGTCAGATGTTGCCGGACGGGGTCTGAGTGCCGGCGCGAAGAAGGTTCTGATTTCGGGCCCTTCCCCGGCAGCAGAAGAGACCATTGTGTTGGGTGTGAACGAGGCGCAATTGGGTAATGCCCGTGTTGTATCCAACGCATCCTGTACCACCAATGGGCTTGCACCGTTGGTGAAAGTTGTGGATCAGATCGGTGGCATTGCCTCAGGTCACATGACGACCATTCACTGCTATACCAACAGCCAACCGATGGTAGACGCCCCCCGCGGTGATCTGGCGCGTTCTCGCGCCGGGGCACTGTCGATGGTTCCAACCACATCCAGTGCCACGCAACTGATTGATACGGTTTTACCCCACCTCGCCGGGCGTATCAGTGGCGCGGCCGTTCGGGTTCCTACGGCCAGCGTTTCGGCTGTGGATCTAGTTGTGCAACTCGAAACCGGAATGGGTGAGGCAGAATTCCTATCCGCTTTACAAGACGCAGTGCAAACCTCAGCGGTCCTTGGCTGGACAGACATGCCTCTGGTGTCGTCTGATTTGCGCGCACGCCCGGAATCGCTGGTCATTGCAGGCCCTGAAACCCGCATGGTGGGCAAAAATCAAGTCCGCGTTTTTGGATGGTACGACAACGAATGGGGCTTTTCCGCACGTATGCTGGACGTGGCCAAACTGATGGCTGAAACCATCTAAACTGCCCCTCCCCTTTCTGTAGCACGATGCAGCGACGCATGGATTTATCCATGCGTCGCCACGCCCAACCAAAGGAAACGCCGACAGGCGTAGACGCTGGGCGGGAGCGCCCCGCGCCTTTTTGGGTTAGTCGCCTGACAGGCTACCTGATCCGTGACCTGCCATACCGCCAGACACTTCTTCGGTTGCCTCATCGGCCAGCTCTTCTGGCAATACCAGATTCAAGACGATCGCGATCAGAGCCGCTGGCAGCAATCCCGAGGTCATCAAAATCCGCAGCGTGTCCGGCAGATACTGCACTGCACCCGGTTCCAACTGCAGCCCCAAACCTATCGACAATGCGATTGCAAAGATGACCATGTTCCGGCGGTTCCAAGCAACATCCGACAACATCGAAATACCCGCGGCAACAACCATTCCAAACATCACAATCACACCACCGCCCAGCACTTCAATTGGAACTGTCCGGATAATCGCTCCGACTTTGGGGATCAGGCCACAAATGATCAGGAAGATGGCACCAAATGTCACCACATGGCGGCTCATGACGCCGGTCATGGCGATCAGGCCCACATTCTGACTGAACGAGGTATTTGGAAACGCACCAAACAGACCCGCAACCGCTGATCCCACACCATCTGCATAAGTCGCCCCAGCGATTTCAGTGTCAGTCGCTTCGCGCCCTGCCCCACCTTTGGTGATACCCGACACGTCGCCTACGGTTTCGACTGCCGACACAAAGGCCATCAGACAAAAGCCGATGACAGCAGCTGTCGAAAACTCAAACCCGTATTTAAACGGCACTGGCAGGGCAAAGGTTGCAGCGCGGTCCCAGCTGGTTCCGATGGCCTCAACGGTGATCATTCCCATCATCAGCGCATAAACGTAGCCCACGATGAGACCCAACAACACGGCGGAAACCGACAACATGCCGCGGGTAAAAAATTTCAATCCAAGCGTAGAAAAGATCACCACCAGCGCTGCGGACCAATTCAACAGGGACCCGTATTCGGGCTTCCCAATCGCTGGAACGCCGCCTGCCGCGTATTGAATCCCGACTTTGACCAAGGCCAGACCGATCATCGTGACAACCAGCCCTGTAACCAACGGCGGCAAGGCAAATCGGACACGCCCAATCACAGTGCCCAAAAGCGCGTGAAACACCCCGCCAATGATGACACCACCAAACAGTGCTGCCAGCGCGTCAACGCCTTTGCCGGCAACCAGCGGTATCATGATGGGCAAAAAGGCGAAACTTGTGCCTTGCACAATCGGCAGTGCCGCCCCCACAGGGCCAATCGTTATCGTTTGCAGCAACGTGGCAATGCCCGCAAACAGCATCGACATCTGTATTAGATACAGCAATTCAGGAAAGTCAGGGGAATTGGACCCAAATCCAAAACCCGCAGCCCCAGCGACAATAATCGCCGGTGTCACGTTTGACACGAACATCGCCAAAACATGCTGAATGCCCAGGGGAATCGCCTTGTGCAAGGCGGGGGTATAATTTGGATCGCGCAATTGTTGCTGCGTTCCTATCGAAGTATCGGCCATGATCTCTCGGTCCTCCCTAATGGATCACATGGGGGTCTTTCCGCTTCTTTATCGGCGGATTCACTTAGTCGCCGACAACCACATATGGGTCGTCAAACCAGTGTTCTTGCAAATTTTCTCCGGGTCCGATCCGGTCAACAACGGCGAACAATCCGGGTCCGTGCAATGGGCTCAGCACTCCGTGCCACGTACCGCGATGATAATTCACTGCCTGCCCGGATTGGGTCATGAACGCGCGTGGACGTCCCGGCTTGCCATCCTCGTCAGGCGCAACAATCACCAAAAACGGCTGATGTGACATAGGAATGAATGCCTGACTTCCCTCGGGATGACGTTCAACCAAATCTAGCTGATAGGGCAATGCGCGCGGGTTGGCGTTAAACAAGCTCAGCCCCGCTTGGCCATCGGTAAAATCAAGGGTCGCTCGATCATGAAATCGACCACATTGGCCTTGGTTGATGATTTTGTCGGGCGCCCCGCTGATATCTATCAGATCCCCAAAGGGCGCAAAACACGCGGGCGTGATCGCTTCAATGCGGATTTGGCGGCTCATGACGGCAACAGATCACGCAACCGGAACTCGGCAATCCGTTCAACCTGAAGACAGGCTTCGGCCAACTCCGTGTCTCGCTCATTCTCAATACGGCGCCGGAACGCCGCCAGAATGGAGGCTTTGTCATGGTCTCGAACCGCGATGATAAAGGGAAAGCTGAACTTATCCACGTAAGCCTGATTGAGCATTGTGAATGTCTCTTTTTCATCATCGGTCAGCGCATCCAAGCCTGCCCCGGCTTGTTCCGCGCTACTTTCAACGGTCAATCGTTTGGCTTGCGCCAGCTTGCCTGCCAGATCGGGGTGTGCAGTCAGAACCCCCAGTTTTTCCGCCTCTGATGCAGAACGGAACATCCGCGCCAAAGCGTTGTGCAATCCGCCAGCTGTGTCGTGGGCTGGCCCAAGTTCCAGATCAAAGGCGCGCTCAGCGATCCAAGCAGAGTGTTCAAAAATCCCACCATAGGCCGCAATGAATTCATCCCGTTTCATGACGGACGGGCGAGGGTTTGACATGGGCGGGTGCGTTGCGGCCCAATGCTGCGCAATTTCCAGGCGGGTGGCAAACCAAACCCCCTGTTGCGCCTGAGCGTAATCCAAAAACCGCTTCAGCGCCATGACACGACCCGGACGGCCGATCAAACGACAGTGCAAACCGATCGACAACATCTTGGGGGACCCATCTTCGCCTTCGGCATAAAGTGCGTCGAAACTATCTTTGAGATAGGTGAAAAACTGATCCCCAGAATTGAACCCTTGCGGTGTCGCAAACCGCATGTCGTTGCAGTCCAGCGTATACGGGACGATCAACTGATCCTGGCCTCCCTCTTGAACCCAATACGGCAGGTCATCCGCATAGGTGTCAGCGACATAGTCAAAACACCCCTCTTCGGCCGCGAGCCGCACCGTGTTTTCAGAGCACCGCCCCGTATACCAACCCTTGGGGCGTTCCCCAACGACTTCGGTATGCAACCGAATAGCTTCGCGCATATCGGCGCGTTCTGCTTCGGGTGTCGCGTCTTTGTATTCGATCCACTTAAGACCGTGACTGGCGATTTCCCAACCGGCAGATTTCATCGCCCCCACCTGATCCGGAGACCGCGCAAGCGCAGAGGCAACCCCATAAACGGTAATCGGCACTTCCTTTAACAGGCGATGCAATCGCCAAAACCCGGCACGCGCGCCATATTCGTAAATGGACTCCATATTCCAATGTCGCTGCCCGGGCCATTGGGCCGCCCCCACGATCTCAGACAAAAACGCCTCGGACGCCTGATCCCCATGCAGAACGTTGTTCTCCCCGCCTTCTTCGTAGTTCAATACGATCTGGACTGCGATCTTAGCGTTCCCCGGCCAATTTGCCTGTGGCGGATTGGCTCCGTATCCAATCAGATTGCGAGGGTATCGTGCGTTTTCCATCTTACCATTCCGGGCTAGGGTAGAGTTTAGAATAGAAGTATCGCATTTTTTCCCATCTAACTTTCAAATCAATTTTGACACATCCTTTTGACTTTACTTAAAACCAAAGCAATGGAGCACCTCCCGCCCGTCGCGCGCGCATCAAAGATGCCCTCGCTCCCGTTGGGCCAAGCACGCCTAACGGCGCGCAGGGGGCGTAAGTGGCTTTTGATCTTCAAGAAATATACGAAAGTCTGTTGGGCAGACAGTATTTGCAATACTCAGGAAACCTGAGAAATGTCAGATCGTAAAAGGAGGATGGTTGATGTCTGGATATCTGACCACACACGTATTGGACACCGCGCTGGGAAGCCCGGCGCAGGGATTGCGTATCGATTTATACAAGATTTCCGGAGATGAGCGCCTGCACTTAAGCACCCTCACCACCAATTCTGATGGGCGAACAGACGAACACATCCTCCCCAAAGAGCGCTTTGAGATCGGCGTATATGAGTTGGTGTTTCACGCTGGGGCATATCTAGACACACACGCAGCCCCAAGCGATGCGCCGCGATTCCTTGACCAGATACCGATCAGGTTCGGGTTGAGCGAAGCCAAACACTATCACGTGCCCTTGCTGCTTTCCCCGTTTGGATATTCCACATATCGCGGCAGTTAATCCGTCTAAAGAACAACCTTTCGAGGGCAACACCGACCGCGCCGGACGGCAGTCCGGCGCCCGGCCCAACGCTGGGCAGTCTCTGTAAGAGACAAGCAGGGACGGGAGCGCCTCGTTCAGGGTAAACTTGCTTCGGCCTCTTTCACCGCCCGGCCAATCCGGTCCGTCATAAAGTCCATAAACAACCGCGATTTAGGGTCCTGATGACGGCGATGTGTGTATAAAACAGCCATCTGGATCGGCACGGGTGGTGTTTCCTGTGCAACAGGAACGAGCCGCCCAGCCAAGAGATGATCCGCAACCTCGAACACAGGTTTCATTGCGATCCCTTCCCCCGATAGGGCCCAGTCAGTCAGGATATCCCCGTCATCGCATTCATATCGGCCTGAAACCGCAAATCGCTTGGGGCCATCCCTGGTTTGCAGCATCCACTGAAACTCGGTCGCGCCAGGAAATCGCAAATTCAGGCATTCATGGCCGCCAGCGACCAGTTCGTCCCCGGCTGCAGGCGCACCGCAACGACGGACATAGTCTGGTGCGGCGCAAAGAACGCGACGGCAATCTGTTATTTTCCTGATCCGAAGGTTGCTGTCCTCTGGTTGTCCAAGGAAAAATGCCAGGTCCAGCCCCTCAGTCGTCAGGTCAACCGTGCGATCGCTCAGACGTAAACGAATGCCAACTTCTGAGTATTCGGCAAGAAAATCCGGCACGTTTGGCGCCAAAAGACGGCGCCCCATACCCAAAGGGGCCGCAACAAACAGCGATCCGCGCGGTGTGTCTGTCAGATTCATCACATTCGCTTCGGCCTGATCCACCGAATCCAGAACCGTCACCGCCCCTGAATAAAACGCCTTGCCCTGCTCCGTCGGAGACAGGTTTCGCGTGGTGCGTTGAAACAGGCGGACGTTCAGATGATCCTCGAGTTGCGAGATTCGTGCAGAGGTGACGGCCGGAGACACCCGCAGGTCACGTCCCGCCGCAGACATGCTGCCCAGTTCGTAAACGCGGACAAAGGTTCGGATATTGTCGAGGTAAGACATTTTCTCAGTTTTTTTGATACAGCTTGATAATATCTGGGAATACCGAATAAACCACACTTTGCCTAGTCTGGGACAAAAGACCGGAGTACCCCCTCATGTATGATATGGCCGTGATCTGGGAATGGATCGGATTTGCCGTACGTTGGCTTCACGTAATCACGGCAATGGCGTGGATCGGTTCCTCGTTTTATTTCATAGCCTTAGACCTTGGACTGCGCCAAGCGCCTGACCTCCCCGTCGGTGCCCATGGCGAAGAATGGCAGGTTCACGGTGGTGGCTTTTATCACATCCGCAAGTATCTCGTCGCTCCGGCTGAAATGCCCGACCACCTGACGTGGTTCAAATGGGAAAGCTATACGACCTGGCTCAGCGGTGCCGCTTTGTTGATGGTCGTCTATTGGGCCGGGGCTGAATTGTATCTGATCGACGCCCAAAAGGCGGATATTGCGGTCTGGCAAGGTATCCTTATTTCTGCCGCGTCCCTCACCGTTGGGTGGCTAGTTTATAATGCGTTGTGCCAATCTGGTCTGGCAACGCGGCCGACTCTGCTGATGGGTTTGCTGTTCGTGCTGTTGGTCGTTATGGGCTGGGGATACAATCAGATCTTCACGGGTCGCGCGATGATGCTGCATCTGGGCGCATTTACGGCGACGATCATGACCGCCAACGTGTTCTTTATCATCATGCCAAACCAGCGCGTGGTTGTGGCTGATCTGCAAGCAGGTCGAACACCCGACCCCAAATACGGAAAAATCGCCAAGCTCCGGTCGACGCACAATAACTATCTGACGTTGCCCGTGATCTTTTTGATGTTGTCGAACCATTATCCGCTGGCCTTTGCCACCGAATACAACTGGATCATCGCGGCGCTGGTTTTCTTGATGGGCGTCAGCATTCGCCACTACTTTAACACCATGCACGCCCGTAAAGGTAAGCCAAACTGGACCTGGGCTATAACTGCCACGCTGTTTGTTCTGATCATGTGGCTGTCCACTGCGCCCATGTTTGCCCCCGTTGAAGAAGCCGAAGCACAGCCCCTGACCGCTTATGAACAAAAGTTTGCTGCGGCTGATGGGTTCGAAGATGCGCATGAGATCGTAATGGGGCGTTGTTCCATGTGTCACGCACGCGAGCCGGTCTGGGACGGGGTGCTTTGGGCCCCCAAGGGCGTTCTGCTTGAGACCGAGGCGGATGTGGCCCGCAATGCCAGCGCGATCTATGTGCAGGCGGGCCTATCCCACGCCATGCCCCCGGCCAATGTCACCTTCATGGAACCGGAAGATCGGCAAGCCATTGTGCGGTGGTATCGCGCCGCTCAGCACTGACATCATGGGGCCCCGGTTTGCAATCAGGTTCGCATGGTGACGGACAGGCATCAGTAACCACAATAAGTTGGGGTTGCGACGCCGATTACCCTTTCCATACTCAGCATGTAGTGTGTTAGCATCCGTTCAAATGGCGGGTTCTTCAGCGAGAAATTCGTCCGTACGAGTGTAAAACAGTCTGGAGTCCAAGCGATGGCATCGAGCAGCCCTTGGAAAGCAACGCGCAACAGTTTTGTCGCAGCGTGCCTGTTCTTGGCACCAAACTATGCCATAGCGTTAGAAACCAGCCTCAAGGCGCCCGGCGCACCGGATGAATTGCGCGAGCGGCTTGAGGTCGGATCGTCGGCATTTGCCGCCCAATCACGCGGGTTGGAAACCCCTCTTGAATTGCTGTCGGCGGCGTTGTCAGATTATCGCACCCTTGTGCAGATTTTATACGACGAGGGGTATTTTAGCCCTGTGATCAACATTCGGCTCGACGGCAAAGAAGCTGCCAATATTGATCCTTTGAACACCCCTACGGCGATTGACGCCATCAACATCACCGTCAAGACCGGACCTATTTTCCGCTTTGGTCAGGCTGACATCGCGCCTGTTACGCCTGAAACAGTCATTCCCGAAAGCTATGCGGTTGGCCAAACGGCAAAAACCGGTGCGATCAGGGATGCGGCAGTCGCTGCGGTTGATGGATGGCACGAGGCTGGACACCCCAAGGCAGATATCGGGTCGCAAAACATCAGGGCGCAACATGCGTCGGCCCAACTGAACGCTGCCATTACAGTCGCCCCCGGCCCAAAGCTCACCTTTGGAAAGATGCACATCCAAGGCGAAAGTGATGTCACTCCGACCTCGATCAGTAAAATAGCGGGTTTTCCAACGGGAGAGGTGTATTCCCCGGAGCATGTGCAAAAGGTTGGCACACGTTTGCGCCGCACCAATGCGTTTAACTCTGTTTCTTTGACAGAACGCGATCAACCCAACCCCGACGGTTCGCTTGATTTTGATGCGACATTCGAGGACTTGCCAAAGCGTCGACTGACATTTGGTGTCGAACTCTCTTCGCGCAATGGCATGGATCTCACCGCGGACTGGATTCACCGCAACTTGTTTGGTGGGGCTGAACGATTCCGCTTTGAAGCGCGCATTCGTAATATTGGGGGCGTCGAAGACATCGATGGGCGCATCGGGATGCGTCTGGATCGCCCCGACACCCTGGGCCCTGATGACAACACCTTTTATCTGGCCGAGATCGAGCGGCGCAATCGCACGCACTATAACGTTACACGCGGGCTTGTTGGAATTGGTGCACGGCGCACCTTTTCGCCCGAGCTGTATGCCGAAGCTTCTTTTGCCTTTAGCTATGCCAATTCTGATGATGCCTTTGGCTCAAATCGGACATTTCGCTACCTGACGCTACCATTGCGGGCGCGTTGGGACAAACGCGACAATAAAGTCAGTGCAACCAGCGGGTTTTACTTGGATGCCCGTTTGACCCCGTTTGTTGGACTGTCGAAAACCAAATCCGGTGGGCAATTGATTTTGGATGGTCGTGGATATTGGGACATCGGCACCGAAGGGCGACTTGTCCTAGCGGGCCGATTACAGCTTGGATCAGTGATTGGGCCCGCGCTCAACGAAGTGTCACCTGACCTTCTCTTTTTCTCAGGCGGCGCAGGCACCGTTCGCGGACAACCCTATGAAAGTCTGGGCATCCCCGTTGGATCCAAGGTTTCAGGCGGGCGGTCGTTCTTGGGGCTCACCGCCGAAGTACGTGGCAAGGTGACCGAAAAAATCACGCTGGTCGGGTTTTATGACGTCGGAACCGTCGGAACCGATTCATTCGTTGCGTCTGGATCAAACAGCCATTCGGGTGCTGGCTTAGGTGTACGATACGATGTGGGTGGTTTGGGGGCCCTCCGGCTTGACCTTGCCTATCCGGTAAGCGGTAGCACTGGTGAAGGGTTACAGTTCTATATTGGGATTGGGCAGGCGTTCTGATGGCACGAATTACACACTCTCTTCTTATCACCACATGTCTCATTTCAACGCCACTGATGTTGAATGCCCAAGAAAAAGAATCCGGCGGGTTGCTCGTTGATTTTCTTGAGGACACTCTGTCCGGGGATGGGCGCAGCATCAAGGTCACGGGGCTAGAGGGCGCGCTGAGCGCCAAAGCCACCATTGAACAGATCGCCGTATCTGACGACGACGGCGTTTGGCTGACCATCAACAACGCCACGCTCGACTGGAACCGACTGGCCTTGCTCACCGGCAGCTTTTCGGTCAACGCGCTCACTGCCGAAGAGATCCTGATTGCGCGCACGCCCCTGCCCAGCACCGCCCCGGCAGACCTCCCCTCACCGGAAACGACGCCTTTCCAGCTGCCTGAATTGCCTGTGGCGATTACGCTTGGTGAAATCCGGGTGGATCGACTGGGATTGGGGGAGCCACTGATTGGCATTCCTGCTGAGTTGAAAGTTGCCGGATCTTTGGTGTTTGCAGATGGGGCGCTGGATACGGATCTGGGCATCACACGATTGGATCGACCCGGCGACGTGATCAAACTGGCGGCTGAATTCGCCAACGAGACACAGGAAATTGGGCTAGATCTGCAAGTGATCGAAGATGCAGGCGGATTGATTTCAACAGCTCTGAAAATTCCGGACCGCCCCCCGTTGTTGTTGACCGCCAAAGGCGCAGGACCTGTGCGGGACTTTACCGCCGACATTGATCTGTCCAGCGGGGATGCTGAACGGATCAGCGGTCAGGTTCGATTGCGCGGCGTCCCGACCCCGGATGGGGACGAGGGCCAGACCAGCATTGCCTTTTCTGCGGATCTAGGCGGCGATCTTACCCCCTTTCTTGAAGAAGAGTTTGATACGTTTTTCGGCACGAACACCCAGTTGGGCCTAGAGGGGCGCAATGATCCCAACGGGCATCTTGAGATATCTGAGTTGCGGATCACCTCTGACGCGCTTGCCCTAAAGGGCGAAATGGCAATTACTGCGGGCGAGTTGGACAAAGTTGCGCTGCAAGGGCGCATTACGCCCCCATCCGGGGATCGTATTGTCTTGCCCTTGTCAGGGCCGCGCACCACGTTGAAAGCGGCGCAATTTTCGACGCTGATGGATCGTGCCAACGGCAACCAGTTTGACCTGAGCGTCACCGCCAGCGGCGTTGAGACGCCGGATTTGCTGTTGGACACTGCCCGCATCAATGCAAGCGGCACGTTGGACCAAGGTGAAACGCTGGAATTGCAGGGTGACATGTTTGCAGCCCTTGTGGGTTTGAACTTTACCGATCCCGCGTTGGCCCAAGCAATCGGGCACCGGATCTCGTTGGATGGGCTGTTTGACCTGACCGGGGATGGAACCCTGCAACTCAGTGATTTTGAGCTAGAGGGAACGGATTATTCCGCGACTGCGGACGCCACAATCAGCGGTCTTGAAAGCGGGCTGGAAATCGACGGGAACGCCCAAGTTACAGCTGCTGATCTGTCTCGGTTTTCGAAATTGGCCGGGCAGGATCTATCTGGGAAAGTAGCGGCAACAGTCACCGGCAAAGGTGCGCCACTTACCGGGAGCTTTGATTTCAAGCTCGATGTCGATGGCCAGAACCTAGGCACGGGAATGGCGGATATTGATCCGTTGATCGCCGGGCAAACCAAAATTGCACTTGATGCGGTCCGCGATGATCAGGGGCTGCATGTTCGACGGTTTGCGTTAAACAGCGCCGCCGTGTCTGCCGAAGGAGGCGCTAAGGTCAAAGGTCTGGACGGGGCCTTGTCTTTGGACGGGACATTAAAAGCCTCGGCATCCGATCTGTCGCTCTTTTCGGGGCTGGCGGGTCAGGATTTGGCAGGCGCTGTGAGCGCATCGATTGCAGGCAGCGCAACACCGGAAACCAAAGCCTTTGATATCGACCTGGACCTGAGCGGGCAGGATTTGCGCAGCGGCATCGCTGAACTAGACGATCTGATTACGGGCAAAACGACCCTATTGTTGGATGCATCCAACTCATCAGAGGGTTTAGAGATCAGGAACTTCGATCTGGCAGCCGCCGCAGTCACCGCAACCGCCAAAGGCACCTTGTTGGATCAAGGCGGGAAACTGGCATTTCAGGCCGCCTTGGATGACCTGAACCGCATTGTCCCAAATCTGTCAGGGCCGCTCAAGCTTGCGGGGGATGTATCACGGACAGCAACCGGTTTCCTTGGGGATGTAGAGCTGACCGGACCGCAAAGTTCGTATGCGAAACTAAATGGAACGGTCGAAACCGATGGGAACGCCGATCTCAAGTTTGATGCTGAATTTTCCAAATTGGAACGCATCCTGCCGGAACTCGCAGGGGCGCTGAACGCCAAAGGATCCGCCAAACGCGACCAAGGGGTTTGGACAATTGACGCCGATGCCAAAGGCCCCTCTGGGGTGCAAACAACGGTGGCCGGCACGTTTGATGAAGCCGCAGGCGAGGCAGATATTTCAGCCAAGGGCAGTCTGAGCCTTGGCATAGCCAACCTCTTTGTGTCCCCAAACAAAATCGACGGCGCAGCACAGTTTGATCTGGCGCTCAAAGGGAAACCGGGGCTAGACGCCCTGAGCGGTACAGTCACAACATCCGGCACGACAATGGCCATTCCAAGCGCCACGCAAACCCTGAAAGACATTGGGGGCACCGTTTCAATCAACAACGGATCGGCGGCTCTAGCGATCACCGCAGGATTGGGTGCCGGGGGCACATTCCAAGTCAGTGGCCCGGTTGAATTGTCCCCCCCGTTTCAGGGCCGCATCGCAGTCGATCTGAACAATTTGATCCTAACCGACAACGTCTTGTTTGACAGCTCTGCCAATGGGCAGGTGGTGATGTCTGGCCCACTTGCCGGCAACAGTTCAATCGCCGGTCAGGTTATTTTTGGCGAAACCAATATCAACCTAGCTGCGGCTGGTGGGTCTGTCGGATCAGCTCCGATCCCTGAAATCACCCACGTCAGCGAACCGGGGGCGGTGCGCACAACACGCAAACGCGCCAACCTGATCAAAACCGAAACGGCCAAAGCAGATTCCAAAATTGCGCTCGATATCAGCCTACAGGCCCCTAACAAAGTCTTTGTTCGTGGTCGGGGATTGAACGCCGAACTGGGGGGCAACCTGCATATCGGCGGAACAACCAGTGCGATTTCCCCCTCAGGGCAGATCGAGTTGGTGCGCGGGAACCTAGACATTCTGGGGCGCCGCTTGAAATTGACCAAGGGGATCGTCACGCTGCAGGGGAATTTGACGCCTTATGTCGAATTCGCCTCTTCGACCAGCACCGAAGAAGGTCTCTCGACCATGGAGATTTCCGGCCCGTTGAATGCGCCCGAAATCAAGATCTATTCCGATCCCGAACGCCCCACCGAAGAAGCGCTGGCCATGTTGCTCTTTGGGAACCGGTTCTCGCAATTGTCGCCAATCGTTGTGGCGCAGATGGCTGCCTCGCTGGCCCAGCTCAGCGGCGCAGGGGGTGATAGCACCAAAGGCTTGCGTAACAAAACAGGCGCCGATTCTGTCGATATCAGCGCAGACAGCGATGGCACGCCCCAGTTCGGGGCCGGTAAATACCTCGCGGATGGGGTTTATACCGATTTCACTGTCAACACTCAGGGGGATACCGAGGTCAATCTTAACCTTGATCTAACAGATAACCTGACCGCCAAAGGCACTGTCGACAACGAAGGGGACACTTCGATCGGGTTGTTCTTTGAACGCGATTACTAAGCAATCTTGACCTGCCTGGGCAGGCGTGCACGATCAGCGCACCTGTCCGGAGTTGCCAATGACATTTACCACACGCCCCGAAATTGTCGGGACATACGGCGTCGCCACGTCGACCCATTGGATCGCGTCAGCCGTTGGTATGCGGATTTTGGAACGGGGTGGGAACGCCTTTGATGCCGCCGCCGCAATGGGGTTTACCCTGCACGTGGTTGAACCCCATCTGAATGGCCCGCTAGGCGATATGCCCCTATTGATGAAGCCAGCAGGCGATACGGCCCCCACAGTTTTGTGTGGTCAAGGGACGGCCCCTGCCGGGGCAACGATAGACCACTACAGGGATCAAGGTTTGGATCGCATTCCAGGGTCCGGCTTGTTGGCCACGGTCATCCCCGGTGCGTTTGACGCATGGATGTTGATGCTGCGCGATCATGGCAGCCTGCCCCTGCGCGATATCTTGGAACCCGCCATTCACTATGCCGCCAAGGGACATCCAGTGCTGCCAAGGGTGGCGGATACCATCGCCGGATTGTCGGACTTCTTTGAAACAGAATGGCCAACGTCGTTTGAAACTTGGCTGCCCGGTGGCGCCGCGCCAAAAGCCGGAGATCTGTTTTGTAATCCCCAGCTGGCCGATACCTGGACCCGTCTGTTGCAAGAGGCCGAGTGTTTTTCGGAGCGCAGCGACCAGATCCAAGCCGCACGCAGCGTATTCTACCAGGGCTTTATCGCGGAACGCATCGACGCCTATGTCCAAGACGCCTGCGTGATGGATGCAGCAGGTGAACGGCGCAAAGGGGTCTTAACAGGGCAGGACATGGCCACGTGGCAGGCCAGTTACGAAGCGCCGCTCAGCACCCAGTATCAGGGGTGGACCGTGTGGAAGGCCGGCATGTGGACCCAAGGGCCGACCCTGCTGCAATCCCTCAACCTGTTATCGGGTTTTGATTTGGACACGCTCGATCTCTGTGGTGCTGATTTCGTGCATCTGGTCACTGAGGCGATAAAACTGTGCTTTGCAGATCGCGAGGCGTTCTATGGCGACCCTGCGCATGTCGCCCTACCAACCGAAACCCTGCTTTCCCCAGCTTATGCGGACGTGCGGCGGACTTTGATTGGCGATACTGCATCATTCGAACACCGCCCCGGTCAGATCCCTGGGCTCGAACATTGGACCAAGGCAGCCATTGCTCGCGCAGAGCACACATATGAAACCGGCTCCGCCCACGGGGCCGGAGAGCCAACCATGGCGCATCTGTCCCAGAAAAAGGGTGATACGGTGCATTTGGATGTGATTGATCGCTGGGGTAATATGGTGTCTGCCACCCCCTCCGGGGGCTGGTTGCAATCCTCCCCAGTGGTGCCGGGCTTGGGCATGCCGCTCAATTCCCGTGCACAAATGTTCTGGCTGGATCCGGGGCTGCCAACATCGCTTGCGCCGGGCCGTCGCCCCCGTACCACCCTGTCGCCCTCATTCGCGCGCAGCCCGGATGGGACTGACGTTGCCTTTGGAACACCCGGTGGCGATCAACAGGATCAATGGCAACTGATCTACCTATTGCGCCTGATCCACGGCCAAACCAATCTGCAACAGGCCATTGATGCCCCCCTGTTTCACACCGGTCATTTTCAGGAATCGTTTTACCCACGCAACGCCCGCCCGGGTCACTTGATGGTGGAACCTGCTTTGGGCAAGGACACATTGGCCGCGTTACAGAGCAAAGGACATCAGCTAGAAATCGCAGCCCCCTGGACCGTGGGCCGCTTGACCGCCGCCAGCAGATCCCCCGACGGATTGCTACGCGCCGCCGCCACGCCGCGCTTGATGCAAGCCTATGCGGTTGGGCGATAACTCACTTAAAGAGGCCTCTAGATAACGCGCAGCGCCGCTCAATGCGGCCGCGTCATCTGTTATCAGGAACAACCCCATACCTGTGCTCACCTGCTGCGGCGTATCCCCCTGATCAAACCCTTGCAAGAAAGAGGCGCGGGGTTGGCCTTGCAACAGCGCGCGCGCGACACTGCCGGTGAAAAACACCCCGCCCATGGGCAGATAAACGTGCCTCAAATCGCACACAAACACCCCCAACAGATGGGACAGGAATTCCAGTGCCTGACGCGCGGCGCTAGAGCTGTCGGTATCAGAACGCTGCTGGATCTCGGCACCTGATAAACGCTCTCCGGTCATGACCTGATAGACGCGTTCAAGACCACGCCCCGAAAACAGATCTTCGTTCGAGCGAAACTCCTGTTGATGAGATCCAAGCTGGCGTTCCAATCGCCGGGACAGATCCGTTGATAAGCAAGCATGGCCCAATTCAGCCTGCGCAACCTGCGCACCAACCCGCAGGCTCACGTTCATCCCGGTGCCAAGCCCGACAACAAGGGTCTGACCCGTTGCGCCGACCTGCTCTGGTGACCGGATTTCACAAACTTGATCTTGGCGCAGATCCTGCAACGCGTGGCCCAACGCAGACAGGTCATTCATCAAAACAACGCTTTCTAACTCGGGCAATCGCCCTTTCAACACGCTAACTGACAAGGACCAATCCCGATTGGTCAATCGCGCAATCTTCCCTGACACGGGCCCGGCAATCGCAATGCAGCAGCCTGTCACCGAATGCGGGGCGTTCTGCCGTAAGAAACAGTCCAGCACGTCATAAAACGAGCCAAACTCACAATTCCTGTAGGTCGTAGCCCCCCTCAACCCGGCGCTATCCCCCAAAGCCAAGCGGGTATTAGTGCCCCCAACATCCCCCACAACAAAAGCCATGGCGCCCCTTTCTGTCCTCAAACCGATACCTGACAGGATTTCGAAATCTTGCCATGGTTTGACCTCTAACCCGCCTCAAAAAAGCACACCATGAAAGCCTTATTTAGATCCGAACAATGTTTTTTAGTATCAAATTAGGTCGCATGCTAAACTTGGGGTGAATAAAATGCCCCTTTTCACGGTTATGCGACCCGGAGCCTGCCCTTTGCGGATCACCTTTCTCAGCCCACGTTCCAACCTGTCTGGTGGCCTGCGTGTCATCGCAGTCTATGCGCAAATGCTGCATGACCGTGGGCATCAAGTTACGATTGTGACACCTGGTCCGGAAAGCCGGGGCCGAAAGGAGCGTTTGCAAGCCGCAACCAAGGGTGATTTTAGCCCAATCAAATCAGAACCCGGCCATTTCGACACGCTCACCGTGCCGATCCATGAGACAAACAGATCAGATTATCAGGTCGAGGCGCATGATCTGCCCGACGCGGATATTTTGGTCGCCACCTGGTGGGAAGCCGCCTTTCCCGTCGCCGCCATGCCGCCTGAAAAGGGCGCTCAATTCTATTTGATCCAACATCACGAAGTGCACAGGTTTTTACCCTGGCAGATATCGCGCGCGACCTATTACCTGCCGATCAAACCCATCGTTATTTCCAACTGGCTGGGCCAGATCCTGCGGCACGACTATGGTCGGACCGACGCAATTCTGGTGCCAAACGGGATTGATCTGACACAGTTTCACGCCCCCCCTCGTGACAAGGCAAAACGCCCGACCGTTGGGTTTATGTATAGCCCTTGGCCTATGAAAGGGTCCGATACCGTTTTGGAAACCGTGCAGATTTTAAAGCAAAAGATGCCTGATCTGGACGTGATCGCCTTTGGAGCCAACCCACCGACACAGAAGATGCCCCTGCCCGAGGGCGCCACATTTCATCAGCGCCCGGAACAGTCCCGCATTCGCGATATCTATGCCGCCTGTGACGTATTTCTGTGTGCCAGCACATCCGAAGGTTTCTTTTTGCCCCTGCTCGAAGCCATGGCATGTCGTTGTCCCTTAGCCTCAACCCGGGTCGGGGCCGCCGAAGATCTGATCGCCGAAGGCACCACTGGCTATTTGGCCAATGTCGGTGACGCTGCAGGACTGGCAGAGGCGGCACACAAAATCCTATCCCTCAACGCGCCCGACTGGCGCAAGATGTCAGATGCCTGCCTGAAAACCGCCCAATCACACAGCTGGGACAAAGCCTGTGATCGGCTAGAGCAGTGTTTTCGCGGTGAACTCGCGGATGTGCAGGGACCATGAGCGTCAATTTGGTTCTCATCGGGCGCAACGAAGGCGACCGGCTGGTGCAAGCCCTTGCTGCCGCCAAGGGACAGGCGCACTGTTTAGTCTATGTGGATTCCGGATCAACTGACCAGAGCGTTTCCGCAGCAAAAGCCGCTTGCGCAATTATAGTCGAACTGGATATGAGCCAACCGTTTAGTGCAGCGCGGGCCCGCAATGCCGGGTACCGGGCTGCGCAACGCCATGCCCCGTCCAGCTTTGTGCAATTCATCGACGGGGATTGTCAGATTGTGCCCGGATGGCTGGCAGCGGCAGAACAAAAATTACGCGCAGACCCGACCCTTGCCGTTGTGACAGGATGGCGATCCGAAATGTACCCCGAGGCCAGCGTGTACAACACAATGTGCGATGTGGAATGGCATCGCCCCGCTGGCCCGATTGTCGCCTGTGGGGGTGACATGATGGTCCGCGCCGAAGCCTTTGATCAGGTCAACGGCTTTAACCCGACAGTTATCGCGGCAGAAGACGACGAATTCTGCCTGCGCCTCGCGGCTAGCGGGTGGGCGCTGGAACGGCTCCCGTTGCAAATGACCCGGCATGATGCGGCAATGACAGATTTCAGCCAGTGGTGGCGACGCGCCGTTCGGGCCGGGCATGGGTTTGCACAAGTTGGTGACATGCACACCGGATACTTTTCCACCGAACGCAAACGAGTGTTGGTCTTTGGCCTGATCTTACCCGTTCTAGCCGTGATCGGGGCCGTATTTTCTGCTGTGTTGCTCGGTTTAGTTCTGCTTCTCTATGCCCTGTCTTTTATCCGCGGGGTCCGTGGCATCCGGTCCGAAGGGCTGCCTTGGTCACAATCCCTGCAACAGGCATGGTTCCTGTTGATTTCCAAGTTTCCCAACGTGATCGGCATGACCACTTACGCCTTGCGCAAACTTCGCAATCGTCCCCCTGAAATTATCGAGTACCAGTGATGTCTGCTTCTTCTCTTCGTATTGGCCTGATCGGTGCAGGTTACATCGCCAGCTGGCATGCTGATGCGATTGCTGCGACACCCAACATCGACCTGACAGCGGTGTGCGACCCGTCAGTCGATCAGGCGCAAGCTTTGGCGCAGAACCACGGCGCGCGTGTGTTTTCCACCCTCGAGGATCTGATCGAAGCGCAAGTTTGCGATGCGGTCCACATTCTGACCCCGCCCGATTTGCATCGGGATCTGGCCATTCAATGTCTTCAGGCGGGGTTGCATGTTCTCGTCGAAAAACCCGTCGCCCTAAGCGCCAAACAAACGCAAGACATCGAGGATGCGGCGCAACAGGCAGGTCGGCGCTTTCACGCGGGTCACAACTTCCTTGGATTGCCATCTTACGAGGCGCTTAAACAACAGGTGAACCGTGGGGCTTTGGGCAGAATATCAGCGGCCGAGTTTCGGTGGAGTTTCCCAATGCCTCCACTACGGTCCGGGCCCTATTCGCTGTGGCTGTTGCGCGAGCCACAGAATTTGCTGTTGGAATTGGCCCCGCATCTGGTCGCCTATGCGACCGACCTGTTTGGGGACATCACAATTGAACACGTCAATCTTGCCAAACCGGTCGATCTGCCCGGCGGCGAAACCCGCCCCCAAAGCTGGCGCATCCTCGCCCGTGCGGGACAAGTTGATGTGACGTTTATTCTGTCGCTGGTGGAAACCGTCGATGACCGCTCGGTGACACTGCATGGCTCTACCGCCCGTGGACGGTTGGATTTTGCGACGGACACCTTATTGGTTGATGGGGAAAACACCTCTGATCTGGTGCTGAACCCGTTGCGACGCCAAATGTCACTGGGCTGGCAACATATTCAGGACGGGGGCGTGAATGCTGCGCGGCAGCTGCTTTCGCTCAACAAGAAATCCCCCTATGGGCTCAGCTTTCTTGGCATGTTGAAGGGGGTCTATGACCCCCTGCTCCAGAACAAACCCGCTGATCCCAGATTCTCAGGCGCGCAAGCTGTCAAGGTCATGAGCGTTCTGGATCAGACGCTTGAACAGATCACATTTCCCACCTCTGTCCCGCATGTTCAAACCCGCAAACCGCGCCCAAAGGCGATGGTTATTGGTGGCACGGGTTTCATTGGGCGCGCGCTAACGCGTGCCTTGGTGGAAGACGGGTCAGACGTGCGTGTCATCAGTCGTGGGCGTCATGGTCCATTTGGCGACCTGCCGGATCAAGTGGAAACTGTGGGCCTATCCCTGCGTGACACTGACGGTTTGACCAAGGCGATGCAGGGTATTGATACGGTTTACAATCTGGCCCGGTCCGTCGACACCAGCTGGGCCGATTGCCTCAACAATGATGTGGCGATTTCAACCGGCATTGCCAACGCCAGCTTAACCGCCGGGGTAAAACGGTTGGTCTACACCGGCACAATCGCCTCTTACGATATGTCCGACCCGACAACGACGATCACCGAACAGACCGGCTTTCCAGAGGATATGCGCGACCGGAATCTTTATGCGCGATCCAAGGCGGAATGCGAACGTCAGTTGCTAGCCATGTATCGCGACCAAGGGTTGCCCTTGGTGATTGCCCGCCCCGGCATCGTCGTGGGCAAAGGTGGGCCGCTGCAACATTGGGGAATCGGCCGTTGGCACGGTGCCGGGGCTGTGCGCATTTGGGGCAATGGGCAAAACACACTGCCCTTTGTCCTTATCAATGACACCACCCGCGCCCTGATCCAGATGGGGAATATTCCTGACCTAGATGGCGAAAGCTATAACCTGATCGGCGAGCCCCAATTCAGCGCATCGGCCTATTTCGATGCCATCCACGACGCCCTTGGAGCGCGTACCCGCGTGGGTCGGGGCAATCTGCGCATGATGTATGCCGCTGACAGCGTCAAGCACCTGCTCAAAACCCGCATTCTTGGGCGTCAGGGTCTGACGCGCCCGTCGTTAGCGGATTGGCAATCCCGGGCGCATCTCAGCCCGTTTGACAATCAAAAAGCCAAATCGCAGCTCAACTGGACCCCAGTCGCAGATCGCGCTGGATTCATCCGCGAGGCCATATCTGAGGCAAATCTATTCGGCTTCTAATCCTGCGCCACATTGCGCAGCTTGAACGCGCGCATCATATGACCCGGCAAGATCAGCGCGCACTTGGCATAGCGCGGAAACAGACGAACCGGGTTGCTGCAAGCGCGCCAGAGCCATTCAAGCGCGATCTTACGCACCCAAACCGGCGCACGCACCTGATGCCCGCCCAAAAAATCGAGCCCCGCACCAACAGAGGCAAAGCCAACCTGAGGGGCCAAAGTCCGCCCGCGCAGAGCAAGGTTTTCCTGTTTCGGAGCGCCCAGCGCCAAAAAGCAAAGCTGTACACCCGCATCGTTCAACGCCAGCAAGATTCCCTCGGCGATCTCCCCACTTGGATCAAATCCATAGGCCGGCGCGCAACAATAAACGATCTCAAGCCCCGGCGTGTCCGCCACTAGGATCGCTTTGGCATCCGCTAACGCCTGATCAGAACTGCCGACCAAGGCAACACGCGCCCCGCTTTCCGCAGCCAGCGCACACAAAGGGCGCACAAGGTCCGACCCCGGCATCAAATCAACAGGACGCTGTGCCATCCGCGACAACGCCACAATCGGGCGTCCATCAGCAACAATCAGATCCTGCGCCGCATAGACCTGCGCAAACGCCGCATCTTCGGACAGCTTCACGAGGTGATCCAAGTTGACCGTCGCCAACGCAAATCCGCGCCGCTCTGCAAATCGGCGTTTGATTTCCCTGAACAAGGCAACGCGGGTCGGCATGTTAACCGTAACTGTCTGATCCCCGAATGCGAACTGCACGTCACCCTCCTGAATTGGTTCCAACTGCCTACCCTGCTCTTGGGCTCAGGGCCAGTAAATGGTAAGGAAAGCGTACCATTCCCGCCATCTGTTCGCCGCATTCTCAGGCTAAAATCTGACAAATTCGTACAAAATTGATACACTGCCCCCACCCTACAGCTTAAGAGCAAAACAGATCACCCATGCCCAATGCACTCGCCTATCTGATGCTGATGATTTGGCCGCTGGTTTGTATCAAGCTGTTTCAAAAGCTGTCGTTAGAACGCGCCATCATCTGGAGCTTGTTAGGTGGGTATTTGATCCTGCCCCCCGTCGCCGAATTCGACCTGCCGCTGGTGCCGTCAATGAACAAGGATTCTATTTCCAGCGTCAGCGCCTGTCTTGCTTGTATTTTTGTCGCGCATAAGTCCCTCAGTTTCTGGCCACAGCTCACATCCGTGCGCTTGCTGCTTATTGCATTTGTGGTGGGGGCCGTTCCCACGATCCTGACAAACCGCGATCCGCTGATCTTTGAAGTGCTGGCAAACAGCGACCCGATTACCTTTGAAACCTATTCTATTCCCGGTCTGGGACTGCGCGATATTTTGTCGGTTCTCATTGGGCAGTTCATCGTTTTGATCCCCTTTTTTCTGGCTCGCCAGTTTCTGGCGACTGCTGTAGGGCAGCGTGAAATCATAATTGCGCTTGGCATTGGCGGATTGATCTACTCCATCCCCGCATTGATCGAGACCCTGGTCAGCCCGCTGATCAACATCTTTGTTTATGGATTTTTCCAACACGATTTCAATCAGATGATCCGCGAAAACGGCTTTCGCCCAATTGTCTTCTTGCCCCATGGGCTGTGGCTGGCGCTGTTCATGGTTACTGTACTTTTATCGGTTGCAACCTTAGCGCGCCATGAAAAGGGTGAAGCGGGCCGGTTATGGGCAATCGCGACAGTCTACATGTTCTTTGTGCTGGTAGCCTGCAAAAGCTTTGCAGCGATAGCATATGGGATTGCTCTGACACCGCTTGTCTTGCTTGCGACGCAACGAACCAAGGTGCGGCTCGCTGCACTTATGGCCTTGATCGCAATTTCTTACCCCATGTTGCGCAACGCGGGCCTTATCCCGCTCGAAGCGATATTGGATTATGCGGGCAGCATCAGCGCAGAGCGTGCACAATCCTTGGATTTCCGGTTCGACAACGAAGAACTGTTGCTAGACCGCGCACATGAAAAACCATGGTTTGGCTGGGGCGGCTGGGGTCGCAATCTGCAACTCCATCCCGAAACTGGGGACATCCTGACCATTCCTGACGGCAATTGGATCATCGTCTTTGGCAGTTTTGGCTGGCTTGGATACATTGCACAGATGGGCCTCTTATCCGCACCTATCGCCCATCTTTCGCTAAAAATGCGAACAATGAAGAAATCTGAGATGTCTCCTTATGTGGCGACAATCACGATAATCTTGGCAGCTACTATGATGGACATGCTCTTGAACGCCACTTTGACGCCCTTTACGTGGTTATGTGCAGGTGCGGTGCTGGGTTACGTTGAGAAAAGCCAGGCACCAAAATCAAAGGCGGAAAAACCGCCTCTGTTTGGCAAAGGCCCTGTCATCGGACGATCAAAGATGGATGCGTCATCCCGTAGTGTGATGTGACATCCCTGAGAATCTTTGGTTCTGGCTGGATTGAACACAGATTGTCCCTACTCTGGTCACAAAGTTAGGCGATGATTGAGTTTGTTCACGCTGGCAAGATTGGTGGATTGGAAAGCGGGGCTGTTGAAGGTGCGCATTTTCAAGATCTTAAGGTCAAGGTGACGTGAGCCTTTAAAATTGTAAACGCTTCATCCTTTACCCCTGAGCCTAATTTTCTGGGGGGGCACGGACCGAAGCAATCACATTGATGGATCGTTTGGTCACCCTATGACAACGAGTAAACACGAGTATCAAAACGACGACATCGCAATTGTTGGCATGTCTGTGAGTGTCCCCGGGGCGGCCTCTGCTGCTGCATTCTGGGAAAATCTGCGGTCTGGGACTGAATCCATATCGGTTGTGGACGATGAGGCCCTATTGGCCGCCGGTGAGCGCCCCGACCTGTTGGCAAATCCAAATTATGTGCGCGCCACGGCCAAGCTGGACGATTACGACACCTTTGATGCCGACTTCTTTGGGTTTAGCCCCAAAGAGGCTGCGATCCTTGATCCACAACACCGCAAATTCCTCGAAACCGCATGGGAAGCGATGGAACACGCAGGCCATCCCCCGGAAACCATCGCTGGACCAATTGGTGTTTATGGCGGCTGCGGAATGGGCAGCTATTTCTATTTCAACATCTGCTCGAACCCCGGATTGGTTGATGATGTGGGCATGTTCCTGCTGCGTCACACCGGCAACGACAAAGATTTCCTGTCGACCCGGGTCAGCCATGTTTTCGACCTCAAAGGCCCGTCGATCAATCTGCAGACCGCCTGCTCGACCTCTTTGGTCGCGGTTCATTATGCAAGTCAGGCCCTGCGGAATGGCGAATGCGATATGGCATTGGCTGGCGGTGTCACCATTGAGCTGCCACAGGGGCGTGGGTATCTCTACAAAGAGAATGAAATCCTATCGCCTGACGGGCATTGCCATGCTTTTGACCATCGCGCGCAGGGCACCGTATTTGGATCAGGTGCCGGTGTCGTAGCCCTACGGCGCGCTAAAGATGCGGTCGCGGATGGCGACCACATCTGGGCCATTATCAAAGGATCCGCCATCAATAATGATGGCGCGGCCAAAGCTGGCTATCTTGCGCCCAGCGTCGATGGCCAAGCCATCGCGATCAAACAAGCGCTCAGCGCGGCTAAAGTAGACCCCGACACGATTGACTACGTCGAATGCCATGGAACCGGCACTTATCTTGGTGACCCGATCGAGATTTCGGCCCTAAGTGAGGCGTATCGCGAAAGCACGCAGGATGTCGGCTATTGCCGGGTTGGGTCCGTCAAAACCAATATCGGCCATCTCGATACAGCGGCTGGCGTGGCCGGGTTGGTCAAAACAGCGCTTGGCCTGCACCACGGCGAAATCCCCCCCTCTCTGGGGTACGAAGCACCAAATCCGGCCATTGATTTCGAAACCAGCCCGTTTCGCGTCAACGATACTCTGCGAGAATGGGCATCTCACAAGGGGCCACGTCGTGCAGCGATCAACGCACTCGGCGTCGGGGGAACCAACGCCCATGCAATTTTGCAAGAGGCGACGGATCGCGGTCCCTCAGAGGAAAGCGATTTCCCGTTCCATATTCTGTGCCTTTCGGGGCGGTCCAAGGCTGCATTGGACGCAAACGCCCAATCATTAGCCACCTATCTAAGCGCCAATCCTGATGTGGATCTGGCGGATGTGTCCTACACCCTGAAAGAGGGACGCCGCGCCTTTGAAAAACGGCGTATTCTTGTAGCTGAGACCGCTTTGGAAGCGGCTGAAATGCTGGAATCGTCCGACCCGCGCCAAGTGTTCACTCACGAGGCTCTGGGTGCATCCCCTGAAACCGTATTCATGTTTCCCGGCGGCGGCGCGCAATATGCGGGCATGGCACACGATCTCTATGAGACTGAGCCGGTTTTTGCGGAGTGGATGGACCGCGGTTTAGACCATCTGCAAAAGCAGCTGGATTATGACATCCGATCCATTTGGTTGCCCACAGGCGACACCGAACAGGCCAACGCCAAACTGACCCAGCCGTCGGTTCAGCTGCCGCTGATCATGATCGTAGAATATGCTCTCGCCCAACTATGGTTCAGCTGGGGTGTGCGTCCGACCGCAATGGTTGGCCATTCCATGGGGGAAAACACAGCTGCCTGTTTGGCAGGTGTGATGCGGTTCGAAGACTGCATTGACCTGATTTTGTTGCGCGGGCGTTTGTTTGACACAGTTCCCGCTGGGGGAATGCTATCCATTTCACTGCCGCTCGAGGATGTGCAGGTCCTGATTGACGACGACTTGGACATTGCCAGCGTGAACGCTCCGCGCCTGACTGCGGTGTCTGGCCCCCAAGCCGCACTGGATCGGCTTGCAGAAAAACTCAGCGCGCAAGACGTTGATCATCAACGCATTCCAATCGACATCGCAGCCCATTCGCGCATGTTGGACCCCATTCTGGCCGAATACCGGGCGTTCTTGAATAAGATTGCTCTGGATGCGCCCACCATTCCTGTGATGTCCAACCGAACCGGCGCTGCGCTGAGCGACGCGCAAGCCACCGATCCAGAATATTGGGTTGGCCAGCTGCGCAATACAGTGATGTTTGCCGAATGCATAAAAGCCCTGCAAGCCCCCAACCGGGTGTTCCTAGAGGTTGGCCCCGGTAAGGCGCTCAGCTCTCTTGCGCAAATGTCCGACGGCGTGAACCCGGCCCAAGTCCTGAGCGCATTGCGGCATCCTGATCAGGCGATCTCGGATGATGCCTATTTCTTTTCTGTCATCGGGCGGCTGTGGGCCTGTGGCGTTGCGGCGGATTGGCCGCAAATCTGGGGCGAGGCCAAGCGACACCGCCTGCCCTTGCCAACCTATGCGTTTCAGCGCAGCCGCTATTTCATCGAACCAGGCAAGCAGATCACCACCGAAGCCGACAGCGCACTAACCCGCAAAGACGATCAAACCCAATGGGGATACCGCACCGCATGGCGTCCACGTCTGGCTGAATGTGATATCGACGTAGATCGAGAACTGTCAGAAATCGCGCCAATGACCTGGTTGATATTTGAGGATGACGCTCATATCGCCAGACCCGCCTGCGAACGTCTGAGCGCAGTTGGCCATCGGGTCATTCGTGTCAGTGCTGGGGATACCTTTGCGAAATTAGGCGATACCCAGTATCAAATCGCGCCCGAACAAGGCCGCCACAGTTATGACCAACTTCTGCAAGAACTAGCCAGTGTGGGCGACCTTCCCAACCGGGTCGGGCATTTTTGGCTGGTTACGGATCAGGAAAAATTCCGCCCCGGTCACAGCTTTTTTGATCGCAACATGGAATGTGGGTTTCTCTCGTTGACGGCCTTGGCGCAAGCCATGGGCAGTGTGGAAATGCCTGAAAACATTCACATCATCACGTTCACCACAGGTGCGGTGCAAGTGTTTTCCGAGGCGCTGCCTTATCCCGAGAAAGCAACCATCGCTGGGCCATTGGGTGTTATTCCCCACGAAATGCCCGGTGTGACCTGTGCACGTGTGGATATTGAACTTCCTGAAACGCACCCTACTGGATTTTTTGCAAAACGCGGCCCCAAAACAGCTACCCAAACTGACGCCACCACCTCTCGTATTCTCGAGGAACTGCTCGCCGAACCATCAACCTCGGACGCGGCTTGGCGGGGTGAAAAGCGGTACGGACATAGTTACAAGCCGACGCTTTTGTCTGAGGAAGACCCAGTCTTCAAAGACGGTGGAACTTACCTCATCACCGGGGGTTTTGGCGGGATCGGACTGACCCTCGCAAACGATCTCATGACGCGCCACCATGCGAACGTTGTGCTTTTGTCTCGAGACCCTTTACCGCCACGCGACCAATGGGATCGCTATCTTGCCAGCCACAGCCCTGTAGATCGGACAGCAAGCCGCATCAAAGCTCTGCAAGATCTGGAGGCCTCAAACTCGGGTGCCGTGCTCGCGATCAACGCTGATGTCTGCAACAGCGAACAAATGCGCGCAGCGCTGCACACAGCCGAAGAAACCTTTGGCGCACTGAACGGTGTCATCCATGGTGCAGGTCACATCCACGACGGTCCAATCCTGACCAAAACCGAAGCGGAGCTTCAGCAAGTTCTAGCGCCCAAGATTTCTGGGCTGCGTGTTTTGGATGAAATTTTCCCGGACGGGATGCTGGAACTCATGGTGCTTTTCGCGTCCTCTTCGACGGCGACACGCCCGGCGGGTCAAGTCGATTACGTTGCCGCGAACGAATACCTAAATGCATGGGCGAACAGTCGCAAATCAGGCGCAACCCGCGTGATTGCCGTCAATTGGGGCGTTTGGTCCGACGTAGGCATGGCCGCAGACGCAAAAGAAACCCGCCTGGATGGAAATCTACCGACCGAGCGCGTCAGCAGTCCGCTGCCGCTTTTGGATGAGGCCGGTTTCGACCCTTCGGGCAATCGCGTGTTTGTCTCTTATCTAAGTGCTGATGATAATTGGGTTTTGGACGAACATCGCACCACAAACGGCGATGCCTTGCTCCCCGGAACCGGGTATATCGAATTCGCCGCGCAGGCCCTAAAGGCCCACGGCGTTGATCTGCCCTATGCCATTCGTGACCTCTATTTCTTTAGGCCACTGGCCGTAGCGCGCGCCAAACGTGAGATCGTCGTGCGGTTGGAAACAACACCGTCAGGCTATGCCTTTAGCGTGCACAGCGCCTGTCGGGATGGCTATGAACTCAACGCGCAGGCAGAGATTGAAATACACGCATCTGAGTCACCAACCCCTCTGGATTTGCCCACGATCTCAGCCAAATGCCCCGCTACAGAAACAAGCCCGGTCGACGGATATTTGCAATCGCCCCAAGAACGGCATCTGGCGTTTGGCCCGCGGTGGCATGTGTTACGCAGCCTCGCCTTGGGACCGAACGAGGGGCTTGCCCGATTGGTCCTACCGGATGGCTATCACAGTGATTTGACTGAGGGGTATCAACTGCATCCCGGCCTAATGGACCTAGCAACGGGGTGGGCCATCTCGCTCGCGCCAGGCTATGATGGCACGTCGCTCTGGGTTCCGGTGTCGTACCGCACCATCCAAGTATTCACCCCGCTGCCGCGAGAAATCCGCAGTTGGGTCCGCCTTTCGCAGGGGGCTGCACCTGTCGATGGGTTTGTCTCGTTTGACGTGACCCTGACCGATCCAAATGGCCAAATCTGCGTCGAGATCGAAGGCTTTCAGATGCAGGCCACCACCGGCACCATCGACCTGAGCCCTGCCGCCGCACCAGACGCCGACGCCGTGGCCTTGGGATTAGAGGCACGCAGCAGTGACGCGCCGTTGTCGCCCGAGGAACAGCGCCTGCACCACAATATCAGCCAGGGCATCCGCCGCGACGAAGGCCCCGAAGCCCTGCGTCGCGCGCTCAACACCGATCTGTCGCAGGTTTACGTGAGTTCCATGGACTTGTCGGACTTGATCAAGCAGGCAGACCGCATTTCGGCCCCGTCCGCAGACGACGCCCAAAGCTTTGAACGCCCGGATCTAGACACAAGTTATGTGGCCCCCCGCAACGACACCGAAAAAACGCTCGCAGGCTTCTTTGAGACCCTATTGGGTGTCACACAGGTCGGGGTCGAAGACAGCTTTTTTGACCTCGGCGGGCATTCTCTGATTGCCGTGCGGCTTTTTGCGCAGATCAATCGCACCTTTGACGTCGAATTCCCAATCTCACTTCTGTTCGAGGCCCCCAACGTGGCCCGAATTTCCGAACGCATCGGCCACCGCGACGATGCCGCAAACAAAGATAAGGCCCCCGAAGCGAAAACAGACTTTAAGCACGTCGTTCCGCTGCACATAGCCAAAGACAGCCAAGCCACCCCGTTTTTCATTGTGGCCGGCATGTTCGGCAATGTGTTGAACCTGCGCCATCTGGCCCTGATGCTGGGCCGTGAACGGTCTGTTTATGGGCTTCAGGCGCGTGGCCTTATCGGACAAGACGAGGCCCACGACACGCTGGTCGACGCCGCCGCGGATTACATTGCCGAACTTCGGCAGGTTCAACCACACGGGCCATATCTGTTGGGTGGATTTTCTGGCGGCGGTCTCACTGCCTATGAAATGGTCCACCAACTGGAAGAGGCTGGTGAAGAGGTCGCTCTGCTCGCGAAGCTCGACACCCCTCTTCCAGTCCGCCCGACGCTGTCAAAGCGCGACAAAGCTCTGATAAAGTTAAGCGAATTGCGTAGAAAGGGCCCCGCCTTCCTGACGGAATGGGCTGGAAACCGGATCGCGTGGGAATTGCAAAAACGCCAAAGCGAGCGACCACAAACTGCCATCACTGCGTTCAATAACACAAAGATTGAATCCGCCTTTTACAAGGCAATCAGCGTCTATTCCCTGCGTCCATGGGCGGGGCCGCTGGTACTGTTCCGTCCACCATTGGACAGACATTGGAAAGTTTCAGGCGGGCAATGGGTCAGCCAGCAGCGCGAGTATGTCTTTGATGACAACGAATGGACCCAATGGGCGCCAAAAACCCGTGTGGTTGAGGTTCCCGGCGATCACGACAGCATGGTGCTTGTGCCCAATGTGGCTGTTCTGGCCGAGCACCTCAAAGGGTTCATTGACGAGGCTGAGACCGCCCCGCGCACGTATTCAAAGGTCGCGGAATGATGAACATGCACACTCCCAACATCCTGACCATAATTCTGAACTACAAAACGCCTGAACTGACGCTCAAGTCCTGCGCGGCTGCCCTGCGTGAAATGGAAGGGTTGGATGGGGAAATCGTTGTCATCGACAATGGGTCAGGGGATGATTCATTCGTGATGCTGTCCCAAGCGGCAGAGCAAAACGGGTGGACTCAAAACAATCGGGTTCGGGTGCTGGACAGTGGCCACAATGGCGGCTTTGGCGCTGGCATGAATTTTGGCATGCAGGCGCGCCTTTCGGACGGGTCTGTGCCCGATTTCTACTACTTGCTCAATTCAGACGCATGGCCAGATCCCCATGCAATTACCAAATTACGGGATTACTTAATCGAAAATCCAAAGGTCGGGTTGGTCGGCAGCGCCATTCGCGGCACAGATAATACGCCCCATCCAACTGCGTTTCGCTTTCCATCCCTCGCCGGGGATTTCGAAGCAGCGGCCCAGACCGGCCTGATCACACGCTGGATGAAAGACGCGGTCGTTCGGCTGCCGATCCCAGAAACTGACACCAAAGTTGACTGGACCGCCGGCGCAAGCCTGATGATCCGCCGCGCGGTGATTGACCAAACGGGCGGCTTTGATGAAACATTCTTTTTGTACTTTGAGGAAACCGACCTGTGTCGGCGCGCAGCTCAAGCTGGGTGGAGCACGCATTATCTGCCCGAAAGCCGCGTCGTTCACATCGGATCGGCCAGCACTGGTATGAAAACCTGGTCACGGACGCCCAGCTACTGGTTCGATTCCCGGCAGCATTATTATACCAAATCCAAAGGGTTCGGATACTTTGTGGCCAGCACGCTCGCCTTGATCGCTGGCGGTCTCATCTGGCGATTCCGCCGCCTGATCCAAACCCTACCTCAGGTCGACCCCGATTGGTTTCTGACCGACCTGACCACCCATTTGTTACGCGCGCCTTTTCGCAAAACTGCCACCCGCAGTCCGACTATTTCTGTCCCAATTTCGGAGGACCAGACATGACTTTTTCTTGTGTTGTCATCGGCAATGAATCCCTATTGATCGGATGCACCGAAATGCTGCTAGAACGCGGCCATTCAGTGCGCGCGGTTCAGACACAAAATGCTGAAATTCAGAACTGGGCCAAGACCAAAGGCTTGCCACTTGTCAGCCAAATGCATGATCTGGCTGAGCAGTTTATAACAGGCGAGGTGGATTGGCTACTTTCGATCGCAAATCTTGCGATCATTCCCGAAACAGTTTTAGCCCTGCCCAAAAAAGGCGCGATCAACTTTCACGACGGACCTCTGCCCAGATATGCTGGCCTCAACACGCCCGCATGGGCAATCTTCAATGGTGAAAAGCAGCACGGCATTACCTGGCATATGATCGAAGGCGGGATCGACGAAGGCGATATACTGTCCCAAACCCTGTTCGACATTGCCGAAGACGAAACCGCCCTGTCGTTGAACTCCAAATGTTATGCCGCAGCGATGGACAGCTTTCCGTCCGTTGTTGATCAACTTGAAACGGATCTGGACCGCAGCCCGCAGGATTTAAGCCAGCGCAGCTATTTCGCATTTTCAGATCGCCCTGATGCGGGCGGGCATCTCAGCTATACCCAAAGCGCCGAAGCTCTGTCTGCCCACATCCGCGGGTTGGATTTCGGCGCCTATTGGAATCCACTGACCACCGCCAAAATCCTTGTCTCGGGGCAACCTCTGCGCGTAGCACAGGCGCAGATTATGGCCTCTGCCTCAGGATCGCTTCCCGGAACCGTCATCAGCAATGACTCGTCGGGGCTGCGGGTCGCAACCGGGTCCAATGATCTGTTGCTAGAGGGGCTTACCACCCTGAACGGTGACACCATTGACCTAGCCGCGCTCGCGCCCGTTGGGGCACGCTTGTCCGCCCTGTCGCAGGATCAGGCCGAACAGCTTGCGCAGCAAGCCGCGCGTTCGCTCAAGGGCGAACCCACTTGGCGCAAGGCATTGACGGCGATGGCGTCTCTGCCCTTGCCTTTGGCCACACTCAAACAAGATGGATCATGGTCAGCGCAGCGGATCTCCGTTCCCCATGGCTTGTCTGATGAACAGGCGCTTACGGCTGTGCTTGCCTTTGCATTGCGCAGCAGCGGTGAGGAATTTGGCGATATTGCTGTCTCCAACACAGACCTCCAAGATGCTGCAAAGTCTGAACATTTCAGCTCGTGGGTCCCTCTACAAATCCGCAGCTCAGAGCCCTTGGCCGCTTTAGCCGACCGCGCATTGCACCTGATCGCCAAGGCGGATGCATTGGGCGGGTTTGCGATGGATTTGCCATCGCGCGACCCAGAAATTGGATCAGTCACACAGCCTGCGTTTGGCCTGTCTCTTAATGGTGCCAAACCCATTGACGGAACAGACGTCACAGTTTGCCTGTCACCGGGGCATGCCACACTGCACGCGCACACCGGACATCTCGATGCAGTTGCGATTGAGATCCTTGCCCGCCGTCTAGAAAGCGCAATGTATGCGGTGACTCAGGCATCGGATGGGGAAACGGTACAAAAACTCGCCGTTCTGCCAGCTTCGGAACGCTCACAGACACTGACCGACTGGAACAGAACCGCGCGCGAATACAACCGTACGCAGACAATTCATCAGGCATTTGAATCACAAGTTTCACTTAGCCCAGATGAGACCGCGCTTGTTTTTGAATCCGAGCAGCTCACCTATGCAGCCTTGAACGCCCGCGCAAATACCGTTGCTGAGAAATTGCGCGCGATGGGGGTTCGTCCTGGTGCCAATGTGGGGCTCTATGTGCAGCGATCAGTGGACCTGATGGTCGGCGCGTTGGCGATCCTCAAGGCCGGCGGAGCTTATGTGCCTCTGGATCCGGCCTACCCCTCTGATCGTATTGCGCACTTCGTAACTGACAGTCGCGCAGCGGTCATTCTGACCCAAAGTGCCCTGCAGGATTCAGTGCCCGCTTCGTCGGCGGATGTCCTATGCATCGACACAGTGACCCCCGACCCAAGTGCACCCAATGTTGATGGCGGCGCCAGTGCGGATGATCTGGCCTATCTCATCTATACCTCGGGTTCGACCGGAACGCCCAAAGGGGTCATGGTCGAACACCGAAACGTCGCCAATTTCTTTGCTGGCATGGATGATCGGATCGATCATGAAAAGGGTGGTGTATGGCTGGCTGTCACCAGCCTGTCCTTTGACATTTCCGTGCTCGAACTGTTCTGGACGCTGGCACGCGGTTTCAAAGTTGTGCTCAGCAGTGATGAAAATCGCGCCGTGGTGTCCCAAGGGCCCATCGCCGTCAGCGACCGCCCGCTTGATTTCAACCTGATGTATTGGGGCAATGACGACGGCCCCGGTCCCAAGAAATACAAACTCCTGCTCGAAGGGGCCAAGTTCGCCGATGCCAACGGCTTCAACGCCGTCTGGACGCCTGAACGCCACTTTCACGCCTTCGGTGGCCCCTACCCCAACCCTGCGGTGACGGGCGCTGCCGTCGCCGCCGTGACAGAAAATCTGTCTGTTCGTGCTGGCAGCTGTGTCGCGCCTTTGCACCACCCGGCACGCATTGCCGAAGATTGGGCCATCATTGACAACCTGACAGGCGGTCGGGCCGCCCTTGGGATTGCCTCAGGCTGGCAGCCTGATGATTTTGTTCTTCGCCCCGAAAACACCCCTCCGCGCAACAAGCCCGCGATGTTTGAAACCATCGAAACGCTGCGCAAGCTGTGGCGGGGTGAGGCGGTCGCCTTTCCCAAGGCGGACGGCACGATGCACGAGGTTGTCACACAGCCCCGCCCCGTATCAAAAGAATTGCCGGTTTGGGTCACCACTGCTGGCAACCCAGAAACCTGGAAAGAGGCCGGAACTATCGGTGCCAATGTTCTGACGCACCTCTTGGGTCAAAGCATTGATGAAGTCGCTGAAAAGATCCGCATCTATCACGCCGCCCTACGTGCTGCGGGTCATGATCCGGCGAAATTCAAAGTCACGCTCATGCTGCACACCTATCTAGCCGAAACGCGGGAAGAGGCAGCGCGCATCGCACGCGAACCAATGAAGGACTATCTGCGCGCGGCAGCCGGCCTTATCAAACAATACGCCTGGGCCTTTCCTGCCTTCAAAAAACCGCAGGGCGTGTCTAACGCCTTTGAAATGGATCTGGGGGGTTCTGAGCGACGATGAACTCGAAGCGATCCTTGATTTTGCCTTTGAACGGTATTTTGAAGATTCAGGCCTATTTGGAACAGTCGAAGATGGTCTGGCCCGCGCTGAATCCCTCAAGCGGATTGGCGTCGATGAAATTGCATGCCTGATTGATTACGGCATTGACCCCGATGTTGTGCTTGAGGGTCTGACACCTCTTGCCGAAGTTCTGAAGCGCGCCAATGCCCCCTCTACCGTAGCCGAAGATGACTTCTCGCTCGCGGCGCAGATCTTGCGCCATGACGTGACGCATATGCAATGCACCCCCTCAATGGCCCGCATGATTGCGATGAATGATGAAGCGCGCATGGCACTAGGACGCGTGAACCATTTGTTGCTGGGCGGCGAAGCCCTGCCCGGCGAACTGGTCGAAGACCTGCGGGAATGCACCAACGCCGCGATCCTCAACATGTATGGCCCGACGGAAACGACCATTTGGTCCACGTCGACCGCCGTGCCCGCCGGGGTCACGGGAACCGTTTGTATCGGCACGCCCATCGCAAACACGGCCACCTACATTCTAGATGCAGCTGGGCAACCTTGCCCCATCGGCGTTCCCGGTGAACTGCTGATCGGTGGCGAAGGTGTCACCCGTGGATATTGGCAACGTGCCAATCTGACCGAAGATCGGTTTGTCCACGATCCCTTTGCAGCAGAAGCCGGCTTAACCGTCGCAGCTGCACCGTTGATGTATCGGACCGGCGATCTCGCGCGGTGGCGCACCGATGGTCAAATTGAATTCCTCGGCCGGTCCGATCATCAGGTCAAAATTCGTGGTCAGCGGATCGAACTTGGCGAAATCGAGAGTGCTTTGGCGGCCTTTGCAGGCGTCAGCGGGGCTGTCGTCGTTGCAAACGAAAAAACCCCGGGTGACACACGCCTTGCTGGATACATAACGACCTCTGGGCCGGTCTCTGACGCGGCCTTGCGGGACCACCTTACGGCACATTTGCCCGAGGTGATGATCCCTAGCCACATCATGACTCTCCCGGCCTTTCCGTTGACTCCAAACAAGAAGATCGACCGAAAGGCTCTGCCAGAACCCGCTGCCCAACAGGCCCCTCGGGATGAGATGCCTGTCCAAAGCGACGGGATCGAAGGGCAGATCGCAACCATATGGGCGCGTATTCTGGGTGTCGGGGACATTCGGACTGACGACAACTTCTTTACCCTTGGCGGACACTCACTCTTGGCTGTTCAGGCCCATCGCGAAATTCGTGAAACGCTGAATATCCCCACACTGTCGATCACCGATATCTTCCGTTTTCCAACCCTTGGCGGGTTGGCCGGACATCTTTCTGCGGATGCGCCTGCCACCATAGCACCCCAAGTCAACGAACCCGCCCGAACTGAAACCATGTCCAAGCGCAAAGCTATGCGCGCCAACCGACGGGAACGCACCTAATGAGCGATCTGGATCATACTGCCGCATTGATGTTAGCAAGCCCACTGCTGCGAGGTAAAGTTGCCTTAGCCTCGGCCAACCCCACGGGCCAATACGACACCTACCCCGAAGAAACCGAGGCTCTGAAAAATGCCGTCGACAAACGCCTGCGCGCGTTTGGTGCGGGCCGCGCCGCTGCCCGGTTGGCGCTCAAGGAACTGGGCGCGCCAGCGATGGCCATTCCCATGGGCGAAGATCGCGCGCCCATCTGGCCTCCAATGCTGGTTGGCTCTATCACGCACACCGATACGGCCTGCCTTGCCGCCGTCGGTTGGGAGGGCGAGGTGCGCCTGCTCGGGCTGGATCTGGAACCCGATCAACCGCTTGACGACGATTTGATCCCAACCATCTGCACAGAGGCCGAACGCAACTGGCTGACAGAGCAAGAAAACCCAGGTCATAGAGCTAAATTGATCTTTAGTATCAAAGAATGTGTCTACAAAGCGCAGTATCGACTAAGCCAAACTTTGTTCGATTTTGATACGTTAGAAACGGTTGTGGACCTTGAAAACCAAAGCTTTGTTGCCCACTTCCGCCAAGATGTGGCACCCTTTGCAAGCGGTGACTCGATTTCAGGGCGATTTGCGATTGGCCATGGTCTGATTGTGTCAACGGTTATGGAATTGGCGTGACAACGAGACGACAGTAACCGGACCACCCAACGAAGAGGACCCGCCGAAAGGATCAGGAATGCGTGCAATTCTACTGATGTTACCGGTCCTCTTCCTTTTGGGTATGGTGATATGGTGGGCTTTGCCCAAGGGCCTCCTTGAGGCGCAGAATATCACCATCGCCTATGCCACCCCCGCGGTCATGCCGCAGGGCCCTCTCAAAATTTTCCATTTGGGGCACAGCCTTGTTGGCCGTGACATCCCCGCCATGCTGGCGCAGTTGGCGGGGTCCGATCACCGCTATGACAGTCAGCTGGGCTGGGGTACCTCTCTGCGAGAGCATTGGTATCCCGACGTGCCAATTTCAGGGTTTGAGACCGAAAATGCCCACCCTCATTTTCGCCCCGCGACCGAGGCAATCGGATCAGGCGAATATGATGCGGTGATCCTGACCGAAATGGTCGATCTGCGCGCTGCGATCCGGTATCATCAGAGTGCGAAATACCTTTCCAAATGGGCTGAACTGGCGCGTAAATCGTCAACAGACACGCAAATCTTTCTGTACGAAACATGGCCCCGACTGGACGATCCACAGGGGTGGTTGCCCCGGGTCAACGCCGATCTCAGCGCCTTGTGGGAGAAAGAAGTTCTGCTCCCGGATCTGAAGAATGCCCCCAATCGCCCCATCTATGTGATCCCCGCAGGCCAAGTGATGGCGCGGCTGATCGAACACGTGGATGCACAGGGCGGTATTCCTGGTCTGGCCACCCGCGAGGATCTGTTTGGGCGCACCGAGACAAGCGAGGTTGATCCGATCCACCTCAGCGATATTGGCAACTACCTCGTCGCTTTGACGCATTATGCGGTGCTTTATCAACGCTCTCCGGTTGGGTTGCCCTATGAACTGCTGCGCGCCGATGGTACAAACGCAAACGCTGTCCCAGCCAACACTGCGCACTTGATGCAAGAGACGGTCTGGTCCACGGTCACCTCCTATCCAAAGACGGGGATTCCTCAATGAGCTGGCTTTCCACCCTAACGGGTGTGTTTTTCATCGGTCACAGCCTATTTGGTCCAACCAACCCAGACATGTTTGCCAGCGCACTTGGCGATCGGGGCATCACTGTGGGAATGCAGATCATCAACGGCTCGCCGCTTGGATATAATTGGGACAATGGTGAAACAGCCCAAGGCATGAACGCCAGAGAGGCTTTGGCGACAGGCGGATACAACGCCGTTATCCTGACCGAGGCCATCCCGCTTGCCAACCATATCGAATACAGTGACACCATCGGGGTCGCGACGCGGTATTACGATTTAGCTGTGCAATCCAACCCTGATGCACGCGTTTTCCTGCAGGAAACATGGCACGATTTACGCTCGGGCAGCGGGTTGTCCACTGAATTTGACGCTGCTGCTGACATCCCTTGGCGCGATCGATTGGATCTGGACCTGGCGCTGTGGCAATCTGTAGTGGATGGGGTCAACGCCAACCGTTCAGAACAGGGCGAGCCGATGCGCCTGCTGCCTGCAGGTCAAGCCATCGCCAGATTAACAGACGAAATTGCCAATGGATCCGTGCCGGGGTTCAATCGGATCGATCAATTCTTTTTTGATGACATTCACCCCAATGATTATGGGTTCTACTATCTGACAATGGTCCAATATGCGGCCGTCACCGGGGAATCCCCCAAAGGGATAAAGCGGCGCCTCAGGGATCCGTGGGGCCAGCCCTTCAAAGCGCTGAACCCTCTGCAAGCGCAACGCCTGCAAGAAATCGCGTGGGACGCCGTTTCCGACTATTATGCTGCTCACCCGGTTCAGCTGGTTCGCACAACGGAAGCGACACCAGCACCGCCACCTCAGGAGGTTGCTGAACCTGATCAGGAGCTACAACCAACTCCCTCGCTCCCTCAAACCCTAACCCAAAGCTTTGCCCCCCCTCTTGCGCCAGACGCCAAGGTTCATATGGCCATCGGCTTGGCCGGGGTCGCCGACTGGTCCGTGCAGCAACCGTTTTTGGACGTATTCAAAACCGCACGCCCTTGGATTGGGCACAAAGCTGGCCAATGGGGGGGGGCGGGTCATGATGATCTGGCTGCGGCTGATTATCTGGATGCCAACGGTTGGCCTGTCGCCATCCCACCCGAACTCGGATCCATCGGGACGCTGATCCTAACGGATATCTCACCGAAAGCTGTGTCTTTGGCCGGGCGCTATCGCCTGCGTTACGAGGGCAAAGGCGTTATCGAAGTGTCTGGCCGGGCTGAAAATGTGCGCTACGGCAAAAACGCGGTCGAATTTGACTATGAACCCGGTCTTGGTGGTGTGGATCTGCGTATCCAACGCACCCAACTGGGCGGCGACTATGTGCGCAATATTTCGGTGGTCAAACTGGATCATATCGCGGCCTACGATGCCGGTGCGATATTTAACCCGCTGTGGCTGGACAGGATGCAGGGGTTTTCGGCTTTTCGTTTCATGGATTGGATGGAAACCAACGGTTCAAAGCAATCCGCTTGGAAAGACCGCCCGAAACCAGACGATTACACCTATACCCGTCATGGCGTCCCCATGGAAATCATGGTCGAGCTACTGAACCGAACCGGGGCCGACGGCTGGTTCAACATGCCCCATCTGGCCGATGACACGTATATGCGGGAATTCGCCACCTATGTACGCGACACGCTCTGGATCGAGCAAAAAGCCTATGTCGAATTCTCAAACGAAGTGTGGAACTGGCAATTCCTACAGGCTGCCTGGGCCGAGGAACAAGCCCAAGCGCGATGGAAACGAGACGACCTCTGGGTTTCGTATTACGCCGTGCGCGCTATCGACATGGCCGAAATCTGGTCCGAGGTATATGGCGATCAAGCCGGTGATCGCTTGGTCAAAGTGATTTCGACGCAAACCGGGTGGCAAGGTTTAGAAGATCAAATTTTGAATGCCTCCCCTTGGCTGGACGAAAGCCCCGACAACAAAGCCCCGGCGAGCTATTTTGATGCCTACGCAGTCACGGGGTATTTCAGCGCCCTGTTGGGGGCAGAGGCCCGCCAACCCATGGTCAAGCGATGGCTTAATGACAGTCTAGAGGCCGCGCAACAACAGGCAGATGCCAAAGGCTTGTCCGGGTCAGCGCACGAGGAATATGTCGCAGAGCATCGCTTTGATCTGGCCACCATCCAAGCTTGGGCGGAATTGCGCGATGGTGCCACAAGCGGCGAGAACCTGGATACGCTGGCGCACAATCTGACCGAACGTCTGCCCTATCATGCCCAAATCGCTGAACAGTACGATTTAGACCTGATTATGTACGAAGGTGGCAGCCACGTGGTTGGCATCGGACCGCCCGTAGATGATGACGACCTGACCGCCTTTCTCACCCACCTCAACTACACCCCAGAAATGGGCGAGCTGTACAAAGAGCTGATCCAAGGCTGGCATGCAATCGGTGGCAAACTGTTCAACGCTTATGCGGATGTTTACCCGGCCAACAAATGGGGCAGTTGGGGACACCTGCGGTTCCTCAGTGATCAAAACCCCCGGTGGGATGTGTTGGATAGCTTTAAATGAGTCAAACCCTGAGCGTGATCCTGCCCGCCCATAACGAGGCCGATTACATCCAAGACTGCGCGCGGGCTTTGCTGGCCTCTGCACCGCTGCCCGCAGGGTGGCATACCGAAGTCATCGTTGTCGCCAACGGGTGCAGTGATGCAACAGTTGAGCTGGCGAATGGTTTCCGAGGCTCCGCAGCAGTTTTGGGCTGGACTTGGACCGTTCTGGATCTTGAACACGGGGGAAAGTTGGGCGCGCTGCAGGCCGGCGATGCGGCGACCTCTGGGTCAATCCGCGCCTATCTGGATGCAGACGTGCGGATCGATCCTGACCTCTTGCCGCAAATCGTGGTGGCACTTTCAGAGGATCAGCCGCTCTACGCCAGTGGATCCCCGCGCGTCAGTCGCGCGTCGAGCTGGATCACACGGGCCTATGCTCGGTGTTGGAGCACCCTTCCGTTTGTCACCACTGGCGTTCCCGGTTTTGGACTGTTCGCGGTGAACGCGAAAGGTCGCGCGCGCTGGCAGGACTGGCCCGATATCATTTCCGATGACACTTTTGTGCGTCTCAGCTTTGCCCCGACAGAGCGGATACGAGTTGCCGCGGGATATACTTGGCCAATGGTCGAAGGCTTTGCCAATCTGGTGAAAGTGCGCCGACGCCAAAACGCAGGTGTGGACGAAATCAGGCGTGAATTTCCAGAGCTGATGCGAAACGATGATACCCCCGGCGTTCCTTTGGGTGGAAAACTAAGCCGGTTGATTTGCGATCCCATAGGCTTCGCCATATATGTGACCGTCAGTCTCGCCGTGAAAAGCCCATTGTTCAGAGATAAATCACGCTGGGCCCGTGGGCGGTGAGCACTCAGTAATCGCAGCTCGAAAATGCGTTGCCAGTTTGGTCGCTTCGCGATCAATGTCGTGACGCTCTAGCACACGCAAACGCCCCTTTTGCCCCATCTGGTCCAGCTCAGACCGGGGCGTATGTTCAGCCCGTTCAATCGCAATCGCCAAAGCCTGCGCATCCCCTGCGGGGACGAGCCAGCCGGTTTCGCCGTCGACGACCAACTCTGGCGTTCCCGCGATGTAGGTCGCAATAACAGGGCGGGCGGCGGCCATCGCCTCCATCACGACCATTGGCAAACCTTCTGCAAAGCTAGGCATGGCCAGAACATGTGCCGATCCCAAAGCGGACCGTACACCCGCCTCGTCAAGCCATCCTGTCAGCGTCACCATTTTCCCCAGACCCAGTTCGGCTATGGCCTGTTCCAGATCCGGGCGCATTTCGCCGTCTCCAACCAATGTGAGGCGGATATGAGGGTGTGTTTTCCGTAACCGCGCCAAGGCATGGATCAGAACCATTTGCCCTTTTTGTTCGACGAACCGCCCAATCGACACCAGATGCAACGTACCGGCAGGCATCGATTGGGTCACGGCAAAGGCTTGTGGTTCAATCCCACAATGGACCACTTGCAAATGCTTCCACGAGTCAAACCTTGCCCATCGGCTGAGCTGGCTGCGCCCGAATTGACTGACCCCGACGGCGAACTTGGCCATGTCCAGTTTTGGCCCAAGGGACAGTGCAGCCGGTGCATCAAATTCTTCGGGGCCGTGGACCGTAAAGGAATACCCGGGCCCGCCCAGCACATGCGCAAGCATCGCCACCGTCGCCGCATTGGTGCCAAAGTGGGCATGCAGATGCGATATCTCAGCGGCCTTAGCGCGTTGGGCGACATCGACCGCCTCGGCCAGATAGATGACGTGACGCAGCACACCAGCTGGGGACGCTCGACCGCAGCGAAATGCCATCTTTGCGCCTTGCCAAAAAGCCCCCGGGCGGCGCAGTGCAGATCGCACCAACCCCATTATCAATCCCAGTGCGCCCCGGTCCAAGATATAATCGGTTCTGTCCGCCTCAGCCTGATCTTGTCGATCGACCAAATCCGCCGCAGACCTGCGCATTGCAAACCGGGAAATCTCACATCCTTGGCGTTCTAACGCCAACAACTCACGACGGATAAAGCTGTGCGATGGCTGTGGGTAAGTATTCAATACATAAGCGATTTTCACATCAACATCCCCGTGAAGCGGAATTTCAATACACCTATCGCGTTGAACCCCACCTGAAAAGCGGCAGCTGTTTGAAATGTCACCTTTGGCTTTGATTGACCCTATTGAGACGAGCGCTTAGGCTGGCCTCGCTTGGCCCTGCCCCTTGGGTTTGATGAACGGAAATAGAAATGACCCGACTGGCTGCAGCCTTTAGTGGCTCTGGTTTATTTGCACGCGTTCTGCGCAGCACCTCTTGGGTCCTTATCGGATATGGTGGCAGTCAGGCGCTTAGGCTGGCCTCCAACCTGATCTTAACGCGCCTGCTGTTCCCCGAAGCCTTTGGTTTGATGGCCTTGGTCAGCGTCGTGACCGTTGGGTTTGATGCTGTTTTCCGATGTCGGCATTTCCCCGTCGATCGCCCAAAGTAAGCGTGGGGATGACCCTGATTTCCTGAACACAGCTTGGACGATCCAAGTCATACGCGGCGTGGCCTTGTTTGGCATTGCCTGTCTTGTGTCTGGACCCGTTGCACAGTTTTATTCTGAACCGGACCTGAATACCTATTTGCCCATCGCCGCTGTGGCCCTGTTGGTGTCCGGCTTCAATCCAACCCGGATTGAAACAGCAAACAGGCATCTTTTGATCGGGCGCCTGACGGTTCTGGATCTGATCAGCCAAGTGTTGGGATTGGTGTTCATGATTGTCATGGCCGTGATGACGCAATCTATCATGTCATTGGTTCTTGGCAGCGTCCTGCAAGAGGTTGCAAAACTTGTCCTGACCCATTTTTTCCTGCCCGGAGCGCGCAATACGTTTCGGTGGGAGAAAGAGGCCGCGGCCGAATTGGCCCATTTTGGGAAATGGATCTTTTCTCAGCACCGGTCTGGCCTTTCTCATCAGCCAGGGCGACCGCGCCATTCTGGGTCGGTTCTTATCGCTTGAAATGTTGGGGCTCTACAACATTGGATTCTTCCTTGGCAGTTTTCCAAGCATGCTGGGCTTTGCCATCAACCAACGGATTGCCATTCCGATATATCGCGACAAACCTGCGTTTAATAGCGCGGAGAACCAGCGCAAACATCAAGTCATGCGCGTTGGGATGACATCGCTTATCGCCGGGATGCTGCTCGTCATGGCCTTTGTTGGGCCAGCTCTTGTCGCGTTCATGTATGATGATCGGTATCTTTTGTCTGGCCCGATCGTAAACGCTGGTTTCACTTGCGCTTATTCCGCAAGTCATTGGCATGGCCTATGATCAGGCCGCCCTCGCTGCCGGAGACGGACGGTCCTTTTTCATATTGAACCTGATCCGGGCGAGCTTGCAAATCTCGGCGATCCTGATCGGCATTACTCAGTTTGGATTGATCGGTGCCATTCTGGCACTCGGGGTTGTGCCGTTTTTGGTCTATCCGGTTCAGGTTTGGCTTGCGCGCAAACACCATGCCTGGGGGCCGCTTCACGATCTGATTGCTGTCATCACACTTGCTATTTTTGCGGCATCGGTCATAGCCTTGCATTGGGATAAGGCCAGCCTGATCTCACAACTGTAATGATCAATCCGTGGGGGCGGACCCGTGGGGTTTGCGCGAGAATAACTGCCCGATGCGATCCCAGAATGATTTCTTGCGAGCCCCCGTATCCAGATAAGGCACTGTCACAACAGGTTTAAACCCAAGTTCCCGTTCAACCTGTGCCGAAGACCGCAACACCGGGTTTCGCATATCCAGAAGAAACGCAAAGACAAAGGCTGCGATGACGCTCAATCCGACACCAACAACAGCCTTTTTCTTACGGCTTTCGGTCACTGGAAAGTCTGGCATGGCAGCGACTTCGATCACTGTCAGCCGCTCGGCCTGAAGATCGTCTTCGAGTCGCAGACCAAGCTCGGCATCCGTACGGCGACTCGCGATGCGTTCCATTTCATCACGCATCTGCGTCAAACGACGGTCATAGCTTGCTAAGCGCCGCTCGATCCCGGGGCTGGATTCGATCAGCTGCTCTAGCTCACGTTTCTTTGCCACCAACAAATCTGTTTGGGCATCCAGCGTTGCCAGCTTTTCTTGGAACTCCTCGCGTAAGCGGTCGGCCGTTGCACGGCGCTCGTTCTTTTCAGCAAGCTCCATCCCGCGTTCGACTTCGATGCGTTCTCGGGCGATTTCGAGAAGACCTGAGTTGATCGCTGCAATTTCTTCCCGTCGGAACGCCACACTTCCGGGCAGGGATAAATTGTTGTCGTTCCGATATTCTGTGATTTCATCTTCCAGCGCGCCAATTTCGCCCGCGAGCGCTTGTTCCTGGGCCTGGAAAAACGCGAGTGTTTCGTGGGCTTTCTCGCGCCGACTTTGCTTACTGAGCTCTATCGTGCGCGTTCCGAATTCGTGCGCCAGCATCTGCGCGAGTTCCGGCGTTGGCATCCGTGCCGTGATTGCCAAAACAGAGATTGTGCCGTCATCCGTGTAGCCGTCGCGGGCAGCCGCCACGCCTTCAATCTGGACGGCCTCTCGAATGATTGAGACCTTTTCAGCATCCCGTTTTGCTGGTTGATCGGCAAAAACGCCCAAGCGTCCTGCGATTTCGAGCACCATGTCACGGGCCATCAATCGTTGCTGAATCATTTGAAGCCGACGCGCCGAAGATCCATCAACCGTAGATTTCGCAAAATCATCCGCGATTTTGGGCTGCACGATCTGGAGAACTTCGGTGGATTCATATTCGTGTTTTTGGTTGAGCGCCAAACCCAGCGATGCCAGTGTCCCTAAAACGATAACCACAAAGATAATGCGCGCCCGTCGGCACGTCATGTCCAGAAAGTCATCCAGAGAAAAAATTGAACCCATGTGCTTCGTTCCAACACGTCGGGCAATATGCCCCTGTTTTTTGCTCAAATCGCCCTATTTCAGGGCCGCTCAACAGGACACTACCACCGTTTGTCGGCAAAACTAAGGCAGATCTACGTCACCTGCCCGTTTCAGAAAGCGTAGTTTTCCAGACCGCTGCCGCGTCCTCGGTTCAGGATTACGCCCAATAGCGGCGTGTCTGAACCGAACACCTCTTCACACGCGCGGATTTGTGCGGCGGTTGTTTGGGTGCCATCAGCAACCAGCAGAATGCCATCGACCTGCGACGTGAAAGCAACCAGATCGTCATGTTCCAAAACCGGCGGCATGTCATAAAGCACGACATCTGCTTCGAGACTGTCCGTCATATCATCCAGAACTTCGTGACTGAATTGCGCATGCAACAGTTCGGCCGCGTCAGAAACGTGGCCTTCGCTGAGCCCAACCGCCATGCCATCACTACAGCGCACCAGATGATCGATTATCTCAACGTCGCCCTTTAGAAAGCGGCGCATCTGCCCCCCACTGTCGATATCAAGTGCAGCAGCAACACCGGGATGGCGCATATTCATGTCCATCAGGACCGTTCTGGTTTCCGGCACACGGGCAAGGGCTGAGCGCCAAGTTTACAGCGGTAAAGGTGGTTCCACAGCCGCTTGTCGGTGCCGCAATTGCCACACGAGACCAGCCTTGCGCCTTGAGGGTCTGTAACAACCGCGTTCGCAGTACATCAAACGCCTTTGCAGCGGGATCCGCCCGAAAAAAGTTGACCAGTGGAGCCCGTGACAGAAGATGCTTGCGCACGCCAAACGGAACACGGCGCAGGCGCTCCCATGGCTCGGGCAAGGTCATAGGCAGCTGCGGCAGTGTTTCTGCAGCTTCGGTAACCTGTTCCGGAACCGAACCAGAGTCAGCCTCTTGTTCGGGTGTCAGGTCGGCCTCGGCCAACAGGGCCGCTTTGCGGCGAAAGGGACGCGGCGACTGATCGCTCATCTCTTTAAGGTCTTTCCCATTGTTCGGTCGAAGGGACCGGTGCAACATCCGTTACAAGGTTCGCGTCATGATAAGCCATATGCAGGCTCCTAAGCCACTCAGTATTAAATACGTTTTATCGATCTTCGCCAGCGACGGCTCAATACCCGGTCTGACGCATCACAACGGCCAACCGTCCGATACAGCAGTTTGACATCCCCAGAGAAACTGACGGTTTGAGCGTATGTTTCATCCAGATTGGCCCGAAGGCAGAAGTGATCTTCGTTGCGGGCCGACACCTGCCAAACCCCAGTGATCCCCGGACGCATGGCGAAATAAGCTGCTGGTGGACCGTACATAGGCAATTGTTCCGGCAGCATTGGGCGCGGGCCAACAAGGCTCATCTCACCCAAAAACATCCACATTCCACAGTTGGGGCAATTCGTCCAATGACGTCTTGCGCAAAAAGCGACCAACCGGGGTAATACGTGGATCATTCTTAAGCTTTTGGTGTCGTGTCCCATTCGTGTTTGAGATCCGCATCTTCTTTAAGCAGGCGCGCAAGACGCACGTCGGCATCCATGACCATTGTACGCAATTTCAGAATCGAAAACCGATTGCCGCCTTTGCCGAGACGGTCTTGGCGATAAAACGGTGTTCCGCCTTCGATCCATAGGGCCAGCGCACATATCGCAACAACAGGCGCCCAGATCGGCAGCAGCAACAGAATGAGAACCAAATCAAAGCTGCGTTTGCCTACAGCATCATACCAACTGGTACGACCACTGTACGCAGGGCGCGCCGACATCACAGGTGCATTCAAATTTGCTGCAGTTGGCAAAGAAACCAAATTCGGGGCTGACACTGCAGAATCCGAATGGGCCAACGCAAACGCACCACGTGAGACTATCCCAGCCTCGTGCAAAAAAATCTTTCATCATTCCCCCCAAAGAGACATGACGGAGATGCGTGACGATCAGCCCCTCGACGCGCAGCACCTAAAACACACTACAATTGTTGCTCAGGGTCAGCAGCTCGCCCGAGCGTTTCGTTTAACCAAAAGACACCCACACCTGTGTCTGTCGGCATATAGGCAAGAACCAGACTAATTTAAGCCTTATTTCTGCCATGATAGAAAGTAACACCCCACCTCGAAAATTTTAAGAAATACCGCGTAAACAGTTTGTTTCTTTTACCAACACTATAGAAAGCTTAGGTTTTTCCATAGGGCCTATGAACCAATCACGCGAAAAAATCGTCAATTGTTTTCGAAAAATTCCCATGTTTGATTGATTAGAATCGCAGCAAAAGTGTTCGGGGTCTCTCACTTGAATTTGTGGCAAAACCCGGGCGTCCGTCACAATTTGCGCCCCCTGCCCCAGTACGGCGATGCGAAAGCAGGGCAAAAATGACCTGACAAAGATCCCTAACTGGTTCGAAATTGCCCGGGCGTCTGCCCCGTTCAGCGCTTGAATGCTTCATTAAAGCTGCTCAGTGCAGAATACCCAAGCAGATATGCAATTTCTGCCAGCACTAAATTGCTGTCTTTCAAATAGCTCACCGCAAGAGACGATCGCAGCTCTTCGAGGGTTTTGAAGAATGTCGTATTCTCGTCAGCCAATCTGCGAGCAAGCGTGCGTGAACTCATGCCCAACGCAACTGCGACGGCCTCTTGGTGGGCCTCTCCCTTTGCCAGCCGATCCGCAATGGCGCGTTCAACTTTGACAACGATGGGGGGAAGATTGCGGGATTTGTCTTGCAAAATCGCTTCGCAATAGTCTGTCAGAACGCTGTATAACTGATTGTCAGCGGTCATCAGAGGCAGTTCCAAATCCTTTTGGTGGAAGTGGTAGGCATTGTGCGCGGCGCCAAACTGGACCTCGCAACCAAAAAATCGCTCGAGAACGTCCACATTTGTATTTCGCAAATGCCGAAGGGTCACCAGCTTGGGGCAGAAGTTTCGATTGGCCGCCTGACGCATCGCATGGAGCAATCCAGAGGCCCCGAATTCCACGTAATGGCGTCGCCGAACCATGGTAGGCACCGAAAAATGCCAGCGCAGAATTCCGTCTCTTTCTAAGCGGCCGATATCGATTTCAACTGCATCGCTGAACACCTGCCGGTAGCGTGTCACATTCTGGATGAAATCAAAAACCGTGGGCGACGATAGGCCAACGTAGCTGATCAATCCTGTGCGACGCATTTCCCGCTTAGCCCCGCGCTGGAACCCAAGCGTATCGTCCCCAGTTAAGTCCGCGGCATGTTCAAAAAACCCGGCGATATCGTCAAACGGAGCAAAAGGTTTATCTTGCTGTAGCAGCGAAGGGCCAAAACCAGTCCCCCCAAACACCTTTTGCTCTGAAAACCCTTGTTCCAGCAGGTCCCTGGCGAGAACTTGCACAAAGACGGCCCCATGCTTTGGCGTGCTATCACGGTCTGTCATTGCACCACCGGATCCTAACACAGACGTTCAAAGCATTGAGGTAAATAGACATTTGCATCCTGAAACCGTTACCATTTCAATTTGTAACCTAGCGCCAAATTTCAAAATACACAAAATTTGTCCAGAATTCAGAAAATAGTGGCTCTAAATCTTAGGCCCCTCACTTTGGGCGTCCCCACATCGGCTGCATAAGGGCCAGAGTCCTCAGCCAACTCTGCCTGACCACCACATCCGACACCTGAAGGGGGTTACATGAGCAGACTTATCGAGATGGAAACTTTTGCCAAGGTTGTTGAAGAAGGCGGCTTTACCGATGCCGCTAAGCGCATGGGAATTTCTAAGTCAGCCGTTTCCAAGCACATCTCGTCCCTAGAGTCTCGTTTAGGTGCGAGGTTGCTGAGCCGCACCACCCGTCGGGTCAATCCCACGGAAATCGGGTTGGCCTATTATGATCGCGCCAGCCGCATCCTAAACGATGCGGGTGATGCAGATGCTTTGGTTGCTTCGCTGCATGCCCAACCTGCGGGCCTGTTGAACATCTCTGCCGCAACCGATTTCGGCATTCATGAGCTTTCGCCGCTGATGGTCGGGTTTCTGGGCGCGTTTCCCGATATCGCAGTCAACCTAGAGCTTAACGACAAAAGTCTGGATCTTATCGCAGAAGGTGTCGATGTGGCGCTGCGCACAGGCGCCTTGCGAGACAGCACATTGCGCGCCCGTAAGTTGCTCAATTATCCGATGCGTCTGGTCGCCAGCCCTGCCTATCTGGAGCAAGCAGGTTTGCCTGTTACCTTAGCTGATCTCACCGAACACAAGCTCCTTAGCGCCTCCTTGCGTCCGGGAGGGGATGTCTGGCACTTTGATACGGAGGATGGCACGACCCGTTCTGTCGCCGTTTCTGGGGAATTGGCCGTGAACGATGGTCAGTCCCGCCTTCATGCCGCCGAAGCCGGGCTTGGCATCGCCTTTTTGCCTGACTTTCTTTATGCGGATGCGATCGCAGAGGGGCGGTTGCAAGATGCCATGCCTAATTTGTACCCGCAGACGCAGACCGTTTACGCGGTGTATCCAGAGGGTCGGTTCACCCAGCCCAAAGTGCGCGCGTTCATTGACTTTCTCGTGCAGAACTTAGCACACAAGTAAGCTATCCCCTATCAGGTGGCACCGCTGAACGGGTCAAAGAAAGCAACTGTCGACACCCGCGCGCGGCGCGTTTGCTCTTTCCTGTCTCTACAAATTCCAACACACGCGCCAATGCTTCGCGATGATTGAGCGGGTCAAGCGACCGGCCACCGCGGGGCAATTCCCGACGCCGGATCAAGATTGAATTGAGCTTGGTCGCCTGTGACCCAAAGCTGAATTTGTAGGGTTCATCGCCATGACAAAAGTCGTAGACACCGTTCCCTTGCTCGATGGCCCATCTGATACTTTGGGAGTGCATCAACAAACCAATATACGCGCCCTGCTCTGTTTCATCTCGCCCTGCTGCGATGAAATGCACGCGCTTCATCTTAGGGTCCAATATATGCCCTAGGGCTGCAATCGGGCGATCCCCCCGGCGCAGAACTGGAAGATAGAGCAAACCCAACCGATGCGCGGTGCTCAGCATGCGCAAGTAATTTGAGGCCACCAAACGCGCGCCATCCGGCCCTTTGGTTTTCGACCATTTCAACATCCAGAATCTCAGCAGAACACCTAGGTCCTGCTTGATCGTTGCGTCGGTTGCTGCGGAAAATGTCAACTCTGTGCTGTCGATGTATTTTCGTGTGAACCTGCGTATTTTTTGACGGGTGTTCTTGCTGGGACCTTCGTTCAGATAAGTGTCGAAATCGCTCGGTAACGCAATTTGGGGGCACGATAAATTGTCCACTGCGCCCTTGTTGATCCGATATTCCTCCCACCGTTTGGAATATTCGGCTTGCGAAAACCCCTCCATGAACAACGCTGATCGCGCCTCGGACCCCACATAACGCAAATTCAATCGGGACCAAGGCAAGCCTCGTAAGGAACGGCTCAATGCAGGAATGGCCTCTGCTTCACTATTAGGGTCGCACAAAAAGCCGGTGTATTCGCTCCATAACAGGCGCCCGCCCGCTTCGATTTCCGACTGAAACGCTTCGGTCGTGGTGCTCCAATGCACCCGGTATTTCAAAGGCAGAACGCAGACCAATCTGGCATTGCGGTAAACCGCCAAAACACGCCATCGCCCCATAGTTGGGCGAAACGCTTGTGCCAACCAGTCCCAGGACAGAAAAACCGAGTTTTCCGGATCCAGACGCTCGAGGCGCTGCCATCCAGATTTAAGAGCAAGCAACCCATCAAACGTCTCAACGCTTTCGACGCGGAGCCCGCCGCCGTCCGTTCTGTTGCGTTCAGCGGGGAACTCCACCACGCCATCCATCCCTCAGGCGCTCTTTAACGAGCGACCCTCTTTGAGGATCTCCTGAAAACTGTTTTTTGCCGCTTCAAAGCTTTGCGTCAGCGGCGCGGTGATTTTGGATTGTGCTGAAAAGTAACGCCCCACGTCGCAAATTTGCGCAGCGAATTCCGGGTGCACGCCTGCGTCATCGTACTTGCGCACCCGCTCTTTCGAAAGCCACCCTCGCTTTTGCGTCTCATTCAGGATGAGTTTCAGGCGCTGCGTGCTGTGGAAGGTCAGATACACCGACAGGTAGTCCAAATAGTCTGCGATGTCATATCCGCAGTCAGGGTCAAACTGCTCGATCATGACATCCACCATATTTTCAGGTGAAATTGGCCAAGCCTCATCCCCGATGAGCCAGGCAAAATCTTCGGCACCATGACGCATGCCCGAGTATTCGAAATCAAACCAGCGCATTTTTTCGTCTCGGCCAATCGCCGCATTGCCTGAGCGGCAATCCCATTTGACAAACTGTTGGCCCGGTTGGGTCAGACGCTCACAGGCCGCGACCCTGTCAAACTGTTGTGGCCCCCCGGATCCGTAGGGGTCCAATGTTTCGATCCCATCAACCAAACCATTAACCCAGCCAGGGTTGGCGCCCAGATGTGGCAACATTTTATTCAGATCGGTTTTGCGGGCAGCACTTTGAAACCGAAAGATCGTTGCAACGGCCTCTGCTGCGAGATCCATTTGTTTTGTGGGATCGTGCTGTGCGATTTCCTGATTCAGGCGACGACGCCCAACATCGGCTTGGAACATCACCTCGCCAACGACACCCAAGCATTCTGGCACGTCATCGCAATAGGTGCGCAATCGTTCCAAAACAAAAGCTTCGAGATGGGTGCGTCGGAAATTTGGGCGCAGGGTGGCAATGACATCCATGTTGTCGAAATGCAGCCGAAAGCTGGAACGCCCTTCGCCCCCGGGGGCCGTGACCTTTAGAACTGGACGCGCAAAGTGTTCCTCAGCTGCGTCGACAATCCGTGTCATCCGTTCGCTTTTTTTACCTTTGGCCACACTACCACCTCTTATTTCGTTACCGTTGCACCCACGTGGCGCTGCCCTTGCCAAGCGACGAGTACATCTCAAATCAGGCGAATTTGAGGAATTTGGAAAGCGAAGATGAGAACAGTGGCGGCAGTGATTCCATAAGTTAACGCCCTAAGCCGCCTTTGGTTGCGCGTCGCTTTCAAAACAATCCCCGCAGCTTTCGCCGGATTGTCCCCGGAAAAAGAGGCGAATTGCATAAAAACCGCCTGAAAGTTGACACAAAATTGCCTGAGTTGAAGGCGGCCCATAATTTGAGCGCTATTCAAAGTTCCGCCTGCAACGACGTGCATTGTGGGGGCATATGCCGTGTTGCGGTTTAGGTGGAACATCGCACCAGCAAAGGGGAGTGATTTTATGAGTTACGGAAATTGGAATTGGGGAGGCTACTCCTACTACAACGGCGGAGTAGGCGGCTCTGATTTAGCTGACTGGTACGATAAAACCCTTTCGGAATGGTATGATAGCTCTCACGGCTCTGGCGGGACCAAAGGCACTGGCGGGACCAAAGGCTCTGGCGGGACCAAAGGCTCTGGCGGAACCAAGGGCTCTGGCGGAACCAAGGGCTCTGGTGGGACCAAGGACTCTGGTGGGACCCAGGGCTCTGGTGGGACCAAGGGATCTGGTGGAACCAAGGGATCTGGTGGAACCAAGGGATCTGGTGGAACCAAGGGATCTGGTGGGACCAAGGGATCTGGTGGGACCAAGGGATCTGGTGGAACCAAGGGATCTGGTGGAACCAAGGGATCTGGTGGAACCAAGGGATCTGGTGGAACCAAGGGATCTGGTGGGACCAAGGGATCTGGTGGGACAAACGGATCTGGCGGGACCAAGGGCTCTGGTGGGACCAACGGATCTGGTGGAACCGACGGATCTGGTGGAACCAAGGGATCTGGTGGGACCAAGGGATCTGGTGGGACCAAGGGATCTGGTGGGACCAAGGGATCTGGTGGGACAAACGGATCTGGTGGGACAAACGGATCTGGCGGGACCAAGGGCTCTGGTGGGACCAACGGATCTGGTGGAACCGACGGATCTGGTGGCGGTGATGGCGACAAGACCAAAGCGGTCATTGAAGTTGGCAGCGAATCTCAGGTCACGATTGAGGTCGTCGACGTTGAGAACGGTGGCCTGTTTATTCAACTTGCCCCAAGCGAAGGTGCCGGACCCCTTGCTGACATCGATGGCTTCTTCTTTAACATGGCTGAAGATTCCGCCGTGGGTGATCTTGTCTTCGATCCGCCACTGAACGAATTTGGCGTGACCGGACAACAAGCCGACCCCAATAGCGTCACCTCGCTTTCGAATGGATTCACAACGGATCAACCGTTTGACGGCGCGCTTCAGTTTGGCACGTCTCCAGATTCAACCGATGGCGAAACCCACCACATCAACTTTACCATCTGGTCGACTGCTGGCCCCCTCTCTTTGGATGACATTGATCTGGAAAGCTTGGGGGTTGCCGTGAATACAAACGGCGCAACGCCAGAGCTGTTGACACAAGACGATGCCTTGAATGCCAAAGCGAGCAGCACAGATTCCTACCACAATGGGGGAGTTGAAGGCGACACGTTCGACGATTGGTACCAAAAAACAATCGCCGAAGAATACGACGACTCGAATGGGTCTGGCGGAACTAAAGGATCTGGTGGAACCAAAGGATCTGGCGGAACCAAGGGCTCTGGCGGAACCAAGGGCTCTGGCGGAACCAAGGGCTCTGGCGGAACCAAGGGCTCTGGCGGAACCAAGGGCTCTGGCGGAACCAAGGGCTCTGGCGGAACCAAAGGGTCTGGTGGAACCAAGGGCTCTGGCGGAACCAAAGGCTCTGGCGGAACCAAGGGCTCTGGCGGAACCAAGGGCTCTGGTGGAACCAAGGGCTCTGGCGGAACCAAGGGCTCTGGCGGAACCAAGGGCTCTGGCGGAACCAAGGGCTCTGGCGGAACCAAGGGCTCTGGCGGAACCAAAGGGTCTGGTGGAACCAAGGGCTCTGGCGGAACCAAAGGGTCTGGTGGAACCGGCGGGAACTCCGGAAAAGTTTATGAGCTGCCAGCTTATGACGGGGACCCCAAAGACGACTGGAACGATGAAGACACGGTCGTTTACGCCAGCGGGGGCACCAAAGGAAGCGGAACCAAAGGGTCCACTGGCGGTAGTAAGCCAACGCTGACGGATATCATGGGGCTCATGACCCAGCCAGTTCCAGAGGATCACCCACAGCAGCAAGAGGACGACGATTGGGACGACGAAGACGACCCAGGGTTCGTGGCCTAAAGCCTGACAATGGGGCGCAGCATGCGGGAAACACCCAACATGTGCCCCATCGCCGTTCTGTTCGGCATCCACAAAGATAATCGCCGGCCCTGTGTCTCCACTGGGCCGGCGATTTTTGTTCAGATCGCTCGCTAAGTGATGAGCTTCCTACGCTCAGATACTCAGCCCTTTCGACGAATGCCGATTGGGTTCGCCACTTGAGGTGCCGGGTCCAAACCCTTGTGATCGGCCAGCATCTGCGCCAATCGCGCCACCACCCAATCCGGGTAATCCGCCCCACGTCCGGTGGTTTGGCTGACATTCATGATCATCCCCTCTTGGGTCGCGCATAGAACATCATCTTTTTCAGCAAACATCTGTCCAAAGTAATGCAACCGCTTGTGATCATGGTCCAACAGGCGAAAATGGAAATAGAACCGGTCCCCATCCAACAGCTCGCGCTGGAACTGAATGTGAGACTGGATCATGTAGGGGCCTGCCCCGGCAGAGTTTACATAGACTTCGCCAATACCCAGATGATCACCGACCATTTCCTCGAGCGCGAGATCAAAGGCGACGCCATAATAACCCACATTCATATGGCCATTATAGTCGATCCATTCCGGTTTCACCGCATGCCCGCGGACTTCAATCGGGGCGGCATAAGGACCATCATGTCCGCTCTGGGCCGTCTCGCTCATCACTGTCACCTTTGTTTGTGTTTGAACGGGCTTATCCTGCACTACTGCGGTTGAAAATAACAAGCAGACGCGCAGCGTCACGGGGTTTGGTGCAGGGCGACCCCTTTGACGATCCAGTCGCGCGTGTCCGCAGGATCAATCACCGCGTCGATTTCATTGAAGGATGCCACGTTCAACGCCCCACCCTCGGCATAGGCGCGATTGACCAGTTTGTTGAACAAAGCCTCGCGCGCCTCGGCGTCGGGTTGGGCCTCAAGCTCGCGTTTGTAGCCCAAACGCACCCCCCCTTCGAGACCCATGGCCCCGAATTCGCCGGTCGGCCAAGAGATTGTAAAACTGGGATTGGCAAAACTGCCCCCGGCCATGGCCTGCGCCCCAATGCCATAGCCTTTGCGCAAACAGACAAACAAGATCGGGCTGCTAAGCGTTGCGCCCGCCTCGATAAACTCACAGGCAGCGCCTACAGCGCCTTGGGTTTCGCTTTCGGGTCCAACCATGAACCCCGGCGTGTCACACAAAGACACCACCGGTAGATTAAACCGCCCGGCCAAGCGTAAGAAGCGCGCGCCTTTGGCCGAAGCGGGCGCGTCGAGCGCGCCCCCGAGATGAAGGGAATTGTTCGCCATCACTGCCACCGGATACCCTTGGATTCGCATAAACCCAGTGATGAGCCCCGGCGCATGTTCTTTTCCGAGTTCCAGAAAGGAGTCGGTGTCAGCCATCGCTGTGATCACCTGACGCACATCGTAAGAGCGTTGCCTGTTTTCCGGGATCAGGTGACGCAAAACGCGCGCATCTTCGGCGCTCCATTCGGCATCCCGGCCTTGAAAATAGGACAGCACCTTGCGCGTGGTTGCGATCGCATCGGCGTCACTCTCGACCAGCACATCCACCAATCCGATTTCTGCCTGCATCGGTGCCGGTCCAACATCACGTGGATGGTGCGAGCCAAGGCCACCGGCCTCAATCATGGCGGGGCCACCAAGACCGATCCAGCTGTTGCGTGTTGCAATGCGGATATCCCCGGCGCCAAACAGGGCTGCGTTGCCTGCAAAGCAAAACCCGGAATTCACTGTAATCTTAGGCCCCCACCCCCGCAGTTTGGCAAAATCAGAAAAGGTTTTGACATCAAGGGCGCAATGCATCGTTCCAGCAAAATCATCATCATTGGGCCGCCCGCCGCCCCCTTCGGTCAAAAAGACAGTGGCCAGCTTGAGTTCGGCGGCTTTGTCCAACAATCGATCCGTTTTGCGATGCCCAAACACGCCTTGGGTTCCCGCCATAACGGTTGAATCATAGGCCAAGATCGCGACTTGCGCGCTTGTTTCGCCAAAGGTGTTGGCGTTTACACTGCCGAGCCCCGTCACAATCCCATCTGCGGGGCTAATCTCGCGCAGGGCTTCGACGCCCAATTTGCGGCGTTGAGCGGCAATAACCAACTGACCGTATTCATGAAACGTCCCCCCCTCGCACAGAGTTGAAACGCTGTCTCGGGTCGTCTCTTGCCCCCGGGATTGGCGGCGCGCGACGGCCTTTGGGCGTGCGGCGTCCAAGGTAAGGCCAAGACGATCCTGAAGCGCGGCAAGATCAGGGCGGATAAAGCCGGGGTCTATGATCACGGCCTTAATTTCGCCAACGCCGCCCTCGTCTCTGGGAGAATAAGACAGGATGGGACTGCCCTGCGCTGTCAGATCCCCAACGGCATCAAAAATCTCTTTGACCTGCCCAGCCTCGGTCGCAAGTACTGCATGCTGCATCTTCATCGCTTCGATGATCGCAAGCTCTTGCCCTGCTTGGAATTGGTCCCCGGCCTTGACTGCAATCTCTCGGACAATCCCTTGCATAGGCGCATCAATTGAACACTGACCGTTGGGGATCGGTCGTGCGGACGGTGCATCTGAAACTGTTTCAGCCTTAAAAAAGGCCCTGCTCTCGGCCGGTGCCGTTAAGGTTGGCAAAAGCATATCGAGGGTTTGGGTTGATACATCCCATGCAGTGATCTCGGGGCGTTGCAACAGCCCGCGCATCAGATCGAGGTTAGTGTCGACGCCAGAGACCACAGTTTCAGAGAGCGCCCGTTCCGCCTTGTGCACAGCTGCGGGCAAGCCCCCGCGCACCGCATGGACAACGACTTTGACCAATAATGGATCAAATCCTGGATGCGTAGCATAGCCCGGGTAGCCCTGCGTTTCGACGCGCACGCCCTGACCAAACGGCATTTGAAATCCGTTGATCTGACCGCTCGTGGGCATGATCCCCTCGGACGTGAGACGTTCCGGAATCACGCGTGTTTGCAAGCTGACCCCACGCGGTTCTGCAGGGGCACATAGGCCAGGGTCGATCTGATCCAATGTCTCACCCGCGGCCAGGCGTAACTGAAGCTCAACCAGATCAAACCCGGTGATCTCTTCGGTCACGGTATGTTCAACCTGAATGCGCGGGTTGGTTTCAATAAAGACATATTGCCCATCCGGGGACACCAAGAATTCAACAGTCGCAAGCCCTTGCAGCTGACAGGCGTGGCCAATCTTGAGGGCTGATGTGATAAGTTGGTCGCGCGTTTTTGAAGGCAGGTTCGGGGCCGGGGCAATTTCAATGACTTTTTGGTGGCGCCGTTGCAGTGAGCAATCCCGCTCCCACAGGTGTGTGACGGACTGACTGTCCCCAAGTATTTGAACTTCGATATGCCGAACATCGCTCAGCAATTGTTCTGCGTAGATCTCACCCGATCCAAACGCGGCCATGGCTTCGGCCTGACATTGCGCAAACGCGGTTGGAACATCACCAACATCACGCACAACGCGCATCCCGCGCCCACCGCCACCTTGCAGTGCTTTCAGCAGGACGGGCCCATCGATCTCTTGGAATACCCGCTCAGCCTCAACAACAGAGTCCAAAGGCCCCTGCCCAACAGGCACGGGCACACCGACTTGCGCGGCCAAAGCCCGCGCCGCCCATTTGTCCCCCTGCGTCTCAAGCGTTTCAGGCATTGGTCCGACAAAGGTCAACCCAGCGGACACACAAGCACGTGCGAAGTCGGCGCGTTCGCTTAGAAAGCCATATCCGGGATGGATCGCGTCACAGCCGGTCTCTGCCGCGATCTTTAGGATGGCGTCGATATCAAGATACCCCGTGCCCCCCGCTTGCGGCAGCTCAGCAGATTGATCTGCGTGTTTCACATGCAAGGATCGGGCATCGTCCGAGGTAAAGATTGCGACTGTCTCAATCCCCATCGCACCTGCCGTGCGGGCGATACGAATTCCGATTTCACCCCGATTGGCGATAAGCAGCTTTTTAAACATGGGGGGCTCCCTCTGATCCTGAATGCGATCAAAGGCTGATCTAAGGCACAAATCCAGTCCAACCCGTTGATGACGCTAGGTCGAATTGCGGTATGTCGTGGTTTCAGAGTCACCAGAAGGATACCGCCCAAACACACCTGGCCGTTTCTTGCGGCTGACGCAGAGCTTTGTTAAATCTTTGGAATGACGCAACATCCCCCCTCTCGATTACGTGGTTCTGAAACGCTTTGGCTGGATACGGCATCCGATCTGCTGTGCGAAGCAGGCATCGACGCCGTAAAAATCATGCCCTTGGCAAAGCGGGTTGGCTTGTCGCGCCCCAGTTTCTATTGGCATTTCAAGGATCGCGAAGCCCTGCTCGATGCCATGGTTCAGCGATGGGAGGCCAAGAATACCGACGGGTTGATCACGCGGATCGACGCCTACGCCGAGAATATCTGCGAAGCGATTTTCAACCTGTTCGACTGTTGGTTGGACGATGAGTTGTTCGATTCCCGTCTGGATCTGGCGATCCGAAATTGGGCCCGCACGGACACCTCGCTGCAGCAACGTTTGGATCAGGCCGATGCCCAGCGTCGTATCGCCATCGAAGGTATTTTCACCCACTTTGGGTTTTCGCAAACCGAAGCCGAAGTGCGCACCCGTGCGCTTTTGTTTGCCCAGACCGGGCATTCATCAATGGAGTTTCAAGAAAGCCGATTTAAGCGCCTGGCCCGGATGCCCGATTATGTCGAGGTGTTTACCGGTCAACGTCCCAGCGAGGGCGACGTGGGGCGGTTTATGTCCCGACATCTGGCGGAGTGATTTCACGCCTCTTCAAAAATCGCAACTGCGCGGGTGAACCCAGCTGATGCGCCTTTGATTTTGAAGGGGAAGCACGAGATTTCAAACCCTGTGGGCGGTAAATCCTCTAGGTTGGTGAGCTTTTCCATGTGGCAATACCCGATGTCCATCGACGCCCTGTGCCCTTCCCAGATAATCGAGGCATCGCCCGTTTCAGCGTAGGCTTGCGCGGTCAACGGGAATGGCGCGTCCCAGCTCCACGCGTCTGTGCCGGTGACTCGCACCCCGCGTTCCGTCAGGTAGAGCGTCGCCTCACGCCCCATTCCGCAGCCTTTGATCAGGTAATTGGGTTGTCCGTAACAGACCCCGGCCGAGGTGTTGACCACGACAATATCCAGTGGCTGCAAGGCATGACCAATCCGCGCCAGTTCTGCCTGAACGTCTGCGGCAGTGACAACATACCCATCGTCAAAATGGCGAAAATCGAGTTTCACGCCGGGGTTCATACACCATTCCAGTGGAACCTCATCAATCGTGATCGCACGCTCGCCGTTGTTCATCGTCGAATGGTGGTGATAGGGCGCGTCCAGATGCGTGCCGTTGTGGGTCGCAATCGACAGGCGTTCAACCGCCCAGCCTTCTCCACCAGGCAGATCCTCACGTTTCAGCCCCGGAAAGAACGACATCACCTGCTCAGCAGTTTGGTCGTGACTCAGGTATTCGATCTCGGGCAGCATGATCGGCGGATCTGACACGATCCCCGTCTCAAGCGGAACAGAAAGATCAACAAAACGACGCGGCATGGAACACTCCGTAAAAGGCTGTTTTCACGCAGCCTAACAGGTTTCCCGCCGCTGTCTTGTGCTGTGTTGGCTTAGTTTTCCAGCGCGTCGATCATGTCAACGCGGGTGGCGTGACGACCACCTTCAAACTCAGTGCTGACAAAAGCCTCGGCGATTTCCAGCGCCAGCCCCTCGCCCACAACACGCGCACCAATGGACAGCATGTTGGCGTTGTTGTGCTGGCGGATCATCTTGGCAGAAAACGTCTCGGAACAGACACCACACCGGATGCCTTTGACCTTATTGGCAGCCATCATGATGCCTTGCCCTGTGCCACACAAGATGATGCCCAGACGGCAATCGCCCGAGGCCACCAGCTGTGCCGCAGCCGCGCCGTGTTTGGGGTAATGGGTGCTTTCCGGGCTTGTGGGGCCGATATCGACCACCTCCCAGCCCAGCGTGGCCACATGCGCGGCAACGGCTTGGCGGGTTTCGATAGCAGCGTGATCGCTGGACAGCGCAATACGGTTGTTGGTGGTCATGGCGAGTGTGTCCCGGTTCCCAAGGCAGCATAGCAGATGGGCGCGCTTGGATCAGATATGCACCGTTTCGTCAAACGGTTTGGTGCGAAAGTGAAACGGGCGGCCCATTGAGCCGCCCGTTTGTTCAGTTATTCCGCCGCGACTGCGTCGGTGATCTTTTCCACCCGGATCGCCGAGAATTTGAACTCGGGGATTTTACCGTAGGGATCGATGGCCGAGTTGGTCAGGATATTCGCCGCCGCCTCGACATAGGCGAACGGGATGAACACCATATCCTCGGCAATGGCCCGGTCTGCGCGCGCCATGATATCGATCGAGCCGCGCCGCGTGGTCAGACGCACCAAATCGCCGGGTTCAACCCCCATCAACTTCAAGGTCCGCGGGTTCAGCGAACAGTTCGCCTCGGGTTCCATCGCATCCAGAACCAGCGACCGACGGGTCATCGACCCGGTGTGCCAGTGTTCCAGCTGACGGCCTGTGGTGGCGATCATCGGGTATTCGGCATCCGGGGCTTCATCCGGGGGAATGACGCTGGCCGGGGTGAACCGGGCGCGCCCCTCAGAGCGGGGGAAGCCATCGCCAAACACAATCGCCTGACCGGGATCGGTTTCAGACAGCGACGGATAGGTGATGGTTTCGGTCTTGAGACGTTCCCAAGTGATATTGTCCAACGACGACATCGTCTGTTTCATCTCGTTAAAGACCTGGCTCACATCCGTGTAATCCCAGTTCAGACCGATGCGCTGCGCCAACTCAACCGTAATCTTCCAATCCTCGCGCGCCTCACCCGGAGGTGCCACAGCGGGGCGCACCCGCTGCACCTGACGGTTGGTATTGCTGACGGTGCCGTTTTTCTCGTACAGCGCCGAGGCAGGCAAGATGATGTCAGCATAGTTCGCGGTTTCTGTCAGGAAGATATCCTGAACGATCATCAGATCGAGATTAGCCAAAGCCGCACGCGCGTGATCAGCATCGGGGTCGGACATCGCCGGGTTTTCACCCTGAATGTACATCCCCTTGATGTTGCCGGCATAGGCTTGATCGATGATCTCGGTGACGGTCAGACCCTTCTCGTTTGAGAAATCATCAGATTTCCAGACATCGTTGAATTTGGCCCGGATTCCGTCATCCATAACCGACTGATAATCCGGCAGGAACATCGGAATTAGACCCGCGTCGGATGCGCCCTGCACGTTGTTCTGGCCCCGCAGCGGATGCAGACCCGCACCGGGTTTGCCAACGTTACCGGTCATCAAAGCAAGGCTAATCAGACAGCGTGAGTTATCCGTGCCGTGGATATGCTGAGACACACCCATGCCCCAGAAAATCAGGCCCGCATTTGCACCAGCAAACAGACGCGCAACACGGCGCAGCTGTTCCGGTTCAATGCCGCAGATTTTGGACATTTTCTCGGGGCTGAAATCGCGCAGGTGCTCTTTTTCGGCTTCCCAGTTTTCGGTCCAACGGTGGATGTACTGACTGTCGTACAGTTCTTCTTCGACGATCACATGCATGATCGCGTTCAGCATCGAGACGTCCGCACCGGGGCGGAATTGCAGCATCTCTGTCGCGAATTTGCGCATGCCAACGCCGCGCGGATCCATTACGATCAGCTTGCCACCACGTTTTGTGAACTGTTTGAAATAGGTCGCTGCAACGGGGTGGTTTTCGATCGGATTGGACCCGATGATGATCGCCACATCCGCATTTTCGATCTCGTTAAAGGTTGCAGTTACCGCACCCGAACCAACGTTTTCGATCAGCGCCGCAACCGAGGACGCATGGCACAGACGGGTGCAATGGTCGACGTTGTTGTGTTTGAAGCCATGGCGGATGAACTTCTGGAACAGATACGCCTCTTCGTTGGTGCATTTGGCCGAGCCAAACCCAGCAACCGAGCGCGGATCTTCGGCGCGCAGGTCTTTCAGCTTGGTCGCAGCCAGATCCATCGCCTCTTCCCACGAAGCTTCGCGGAAATGGGTGCTGATGTCACCAGGGTCGACATTCAGCCCCTTGGCAGGTGCATCGTCGCGACGGATCAGCGGTTTGGTCAGGCGATGCGGGTGGTGGATATAGTCGAACCCAAACCGGCCCTTAACGCACAGGCGGCCCTCATTGGCGGGGCCATTGATGCCCTCGACGTATTTGACCTTGCCGTCTTTGACTTTGAGGCTGACCTTGCAGCCCACGCCGCAGAACGGGCAGACGCTTTCTGTCTCAGAATCGAAATCCTTGCTGTCACCTTGCTGCTGGTCATCCAACACAGTGGCGGGCATCAGCGCGCCAGTTGGGCAAGCCTGCACACATTCACCGCAAGCCACACAGGTCGAGGCGCCCATGGGATCGGCCAAGTCAAATGTCACCTGCGCGGTGTGGCCACGGCCAGACATGCCGATCACGTCGTTCACCTGCACTTCGCGACAGGCACGCACGCAGAGGTTACAGTTGATGCAGGCATCCAGATTGACGCGCATCGCCACGTGGCTGTCATCCAACAGTGGGATTTTGTCGGCTTCTTTGGCGGGAAAGCGGCTCTCAGAGACGTTGCTCAGTTCGGCCATATCCCAAAAGTGGGCGGACTTGTCGTGCGCCTCTTCCGGCTGGTCGGCCACCAAGAGCTCCATCACCAGAGCACGCGATTTCTCGGCCCGCTCAGAGTCGGATTTGACCACCATGCCATTGGCTGCAGGACGCACACAGGACGCGACCAGCGTGCGCTCACCTTCGACCTCGACCATACAGGCGCGGCAGTTGCCATCGGGGCGATAGCCGGGCTGGGGCTTGTGGCACAAGTGCGGGATGATCAGGCCACGGCCATTGGCCGCTTCCCAGATTGTCGTGCCCTCGGACACGGTGACATCTTCGCCATTCAGGCTGAAGGTGACTGTTTTGGTTTCGCTTGCATCAAGCATGGCTGTCTCCCTCAGATTTCGTCAGCAAAGTGTTTCATGACCAGGCGGATCGGGTTTGGCGCCGCCTGCCCCAGGCCACAGATGGACGCGTCGCCCATCACCTGACACAGATCCTCAAGCAGATCGGTATCCCATTTATCGGCCTGCATCAGCTTGACCGCCTTTTCGCACCCAGTTCGGCATGGCGTACACTGGCCACAGCTTTCGTCCTCAAAAAACCGCAGCATGTTCAGCGCCGCATCCCGGGCCGTGTCCTGATCCGACAGAACAACAACCGCAGCGGACCCGATAAAGGTGCCCAAGGGCTGCAAAGTGTCAAAGTCGAGCGGGACATCATCGATGCTAGAGGGGAGAAGGCCCGACGATGGCCCGCCCGGTTGATACGCCTTAAAGGTATGGCCCTCAGCCATGCCCCCAGCCGCATCAATCACGTCAAGAATGGTCGAACCGGCAGCCAGCAGATACACACCCGGGTTCGCAACGCGCCCCGAAATGGAATAGCTGCGCAGGCCCTTGCGGCCATTCTTTTCAACAGAGTTCAGGATCTCACCACCTTCGCGGCAGATCTTGGAGACCCAGTAGAGAGTTTCCACATTGTGAACGAGGGTTGGCCGGTTGAAGACACCCACCTGCGCCACAAATGGCGGACGGTGGCGCGGCAGACCTTTTTTACCTTCGATGGATTCGATCATCGCGGATTCTTCACCGCAGATATAGGCGCCGGCACCCCGACGCAGATCGATATATCCCGGTTCAACAATGCCTGCGGTTTCAAGCGCGGCAATCTCGGTCCGCAAAATTTCCAGCACGGCAGGGTATTCGTCCCGCATATAGATAAAGCAAGTTTCCGCCTCAACCGCCCAAGCAGCGATCAGCATTCCTTCGAGGAAGACATGCGGTGTGCGTTCCAGATAGTAGCGGTCTTTGAACGTGCCGGGTTCGCCTTCGTCCCCGTTCACAGCCAGATAACGCGGCCCTTCGTTCATACGAACAAAGCCCCATTTCTTGCCTGATGGGAAACCAGCGCCACCCAGACCACGTAGACCCGAGGACAGGATATCTTCTTGAACCTGTTCCCAGTCGCCATCGGCGCGCAGGTCTTTCAATTTGGCGTATCCGCCGTTATCGCAATAGGCTGCGAACCCTTCATACGCGGGCACATGCGCATGGGTGTCGTCAGCCGCAATGGCGGCCTGCACTTTTTCGGGTGTCGCGTTGTCGATATGGTTGTGGCCGATTTCCAGAACCGGTGCCGTATCACAGCGGCCCATGCAAGGTGCGCGCAGGACGCGAACCTGCGAGGCATCAAGCCCGTCTTCCAACGCGGCTTTCAGCTGTTGGGATCCGGCCATTTCACAAGACAGTGAATCGCAAACCCGGATGGTCAACGCGGGTGGAGGGGTTTCGTCCTCTTTCACCACATCAAAATGGGCATAGAAGGTAGCGACCTCATAGATTTCGGCCTGACCGACACGCATCTCAACGGCCAGAGCAGCGATGTGATCCGCGCTCAGATGACCGTGCTCATCCTGAATGAGATGCAGGAATTCGATCAGCAGATCCCGTCGTCGGGGACGATCACCCAACAAACGGTGGATCTCGGCCATCGCCTCATCTGTAAACTGACGCCCTTTTGGCGTGCGCCGTCCCTTGCCTTTGCCTGACTTCCAAACGCCTTTGTCTGCGCCTGAAGGTTTGGTATCCAATGGTGCCATCGTGCCCTCCGAATTGAGACGCTCCATGTCTCATCAGCGCTGCATATCGTCAAATTGCTATTTGCAATTGCACGATAACGACAACTTATCACCGCAAAGCCGTCACCACGCGCCTTAACGCGTCTATTGTAGGCAATTCTGGGTCTCTGTTCAAAGTCGCCAAACAAATTGGTTTGCTTACAACAGGATCCACCAAAGATAGGGTCTTTGTCCCCTCTAAATGGCCAAGCGCACGCACCAAAACACGCGGCACGACAGCAGCAGCAAGCCCCTCGCGCGCCATAACCATGGAGGCGGTAAACCCGCTGGTTTCAGCAACCACCTGCGGATGAAGCCCCTGATCAGCAAAAATCCGATCCAAAATGCGGCGATTCTGCATTTGAGGTTCCAAGAGAGACAGCGGAAAGTTTGCCACTCGCGCCCACGGGATTGGGCCCGTTTCAGGTGTCATGTGTTCTGGCACCAACAAAACATAGGTCTCTTCGTAAAGGGGCTGGACCATGCGCAAATCGGTGCCGATGCTATCACCATAGGTCACGCCGGCATCAATCGTTCCCTCGTCCAATTTCTGCTGGATGCTTGAGGCGGATAAAGTTTCGATGCGTGTTACAATTTTGGGATGCGCAGCATGCAAGCGCTTTATCAAACGTCCCGTAAAGGCCAGCGCGGTTGGGATGACACCAAGGATCAGCGTGCCAGAGATTTCGCCGCGTGTGGCCAACAATTCTTGCTCTAACGCTTTGGCATCATCCAAGATCCGGCGGGCTCGGCGGACAATCATCTCGCCCTCTTCGGTCAACCCCTGAAACCGGTTGGCCCGACGTACGATAGAGACACCCAAACGATCTTCAAGATTGCGAATACGCATCGAAAACGCAGGTTGTGAGATGCCGCATTCCTGGGCTGCCTTGGCAAAATGGCGATGCCGCGCCAGAGCGCTCAACAGTTGCAAGTCACGAATTTCGATCACATTGGGCCTCGGGCTGGGATTGTCGTTATGTGCTCGGCCACCATAGCGGTCCAGCTGGTCAGAACCAGCCCCACCAGACGCCGAGTAAGTATCCAGTCCAAAAAGAGGATTGACAAAAGGCGGGCATCCAAGAGATGATTTATTAGCGAACGTTCACTAATTATCATTCCACGATGGAGGAAAGTGAAATCCATGCTGACGCTTGGTGAATTGATCAACCGCAATGCCTATACCCATGGCGACCGCGAGGCCTATTTGGATAAGGACCGCCGCCTGTCTTGGCGCGCGCTGGATGAGCGGACAGATGCGCTTGCACATGAGCTACGCCATACTGGCATCAAACCAGGCGACCGCATTGGCGTCATCCTTAAGGACAGCATCGAAGTCGTTGAAACCATCGGCGCCTGCGCCAAAGTGGGCGCTGTTCGGGTTGGGCTGAACTATCGCCTTGCCCCGCCAGAATTGGGCGCGCTGATCGATGACAGCGGTGTGGACCAATTGTTCGTGCAAGCGGAAATGGCTGAAATCGCCACCACTGCTTTGCAGCACAGTGACCGCCAGCCGCACCTGATCGGCATTGGGGCCGGTCATTCGCTCGAGCGTGATTATGAAACCATGATTGCCGAAGGCGCATCTGGCCCTCCGTTCAAGCAAACCCGGCACGAGCGGCTGATGATCTGCTACACAACAGGCTCAACCGGATTACCCAAAGGCGCGATCTACCCGCATCAGTTGATGATGGAATCCATGGCAGCCATCGCATTGGCCGAAGGGGCAACACCTGATGATGTATTCCTGCACGCAATGCCAGCGTCTGGGGTTCCTATCATGCATTTGATGCGGAACATCTTTCACGGATCCAAATGCGCCATCATCGGCGAGTGGGATGCCCAGCGCGCCTTGCGCTTGATCGAAACTGAGAAATGTTCGCTCTGCGTATTGGTTCCGACGATGCTGAACAGTTTGCTGAATTCGGGCCTCATCGAGAAGTACGATGTCTCGTCTATGCGTCAGCTGGGCTATGGTTCGGCCCCGATCCCCCCCGCAACCATTCGCGAGGCGGTACAGGCGTTTGGCTGTTCATTTTTACAAATGTACGGCACGACCGAATTGATAGGCATGTCGATGATGATGACAGCCACCGATCACAATGTCGCCCTGAACGGGGGGCATGATTGTCTTTCCAGTGCCGGACGCCCGCTGTATTTTGTTGACGTCAAAATTGTCGACGACGCGGGCAACGCGTTGCCGGATGGCGAGGCCGGCGAATTGTTGATCAGAACACCCTATGTCATTCCCGGGTATTGGAATCAGGACGTCAAATATTCCGAGACCGTGCGCGATGGCTGGTTGTACACAGGCGACATCGCCACACGGGATTCCAAGGGGTTCATTTACCTGATGGATCGCGCGAAATTCCGCATCAAATCAGGCGGGTACAATATTTTCCCAGTCGAAATCGAAAACTGCCTGGCAGAGCACAGCGCCGTGGATGAGGTCAGCGTGTTTGGCCTGCCTGATCCCAAGTGGGGGGATCGGATTCACGCCACCGTAACGCTGACAGAAGGATCAGATCTAACCGGCGAAGAGTTACGCGAGTTCTGTCGTGGTCGGATCGCAAACTTCAAAATCCCAAAAGAAATCGAGATCTGGGACACCCTCCCCAAAGGACCGACAGGTAAAATTCAGAAACGCGAGATTATCGATATCTGCACACAACGAGAGGCGGCACCTCACTCTCACTGACGCCTCTTTCGTGCGCGGTGGTGTTTCCCCGCCATCGCGCGCAAAAACACCCTCAACTTACGTCTCTCTTCACCGAGGGACGTTATTTTTACCTTGAACCACCCCGCAATCGGGATGGTCAAATTTTTCAATGGATACCCGCGTACCGATCAGGCGTCAGGCATATAGTTCCGCACGCGCTGCTGGAAATAAGTCAGGGGCGAATCGGCCCCTGCCCCATTGGCCAGCTGACCCACCGAATACTTGGGTGACATCAGTGAACGCTGCATCTTTTCAACGACGTAGACATCTTCGGTCTGGAAATCCCCGGTTTCCAAGGGGTGTTTTTTCCAATGCGATGACTTCACTGTTCCAGTGGTTTTGTCATAGCCGGGAACGTATTTTAGTCCCCCCATCGCTTTGAGACGTCCCTTTGGCATCCAGCTGTGCACCTCAAGCCGGGTTTTTCCCGGTGCGACTGGATACATAACGGAGATCGAAAAAGAGTAAGGCGAGGTCACGATCAAGGTTGTAGGGAACATCTCATAGACACCGCCATAGCCATTTTTCCCGACATGAATCAGCGACTTGAGCTTCATTTTCTCCAGCTGCTCCGCGACGTATTGCGGGATGCGGCTTTTGATATTTTCATGTTCAGTTGAGTACCACACCTGGTGGTCGCCATGAACTTCCCAGATGTTCTTTTCTGGACGTGGACCGCCCAGCGTGTGTTCATGCAGATAGGCCAGATGGTAACCGTCGATTCCGTTTTCAACAAAGACCTTCCAGTTGCACTCCATCTCATAAACGATGACGTCCTGCGCCCGCACCAACTCAGGATTGTTCAGGTCATGCGGCCAAACCACATCAGGAATTGTGCTCAGCCAATCGCTGAAATCCAGATCTGGTTCAGGGCTGACGAAAATCAAACCTTTGAATTCCCCAATCGAGGCGCGATGCAGTCCGTTTGCCTTTTTGTCGAAGTCAGGAAACAACTCTCGCTGATCCGGGACGCCACGTAACGCGCCATCCAGCCCAAAAGTCCAACGGTGATACGGGCAAACGATGGTTTTCCCGGTGTTTCCGCATCCCCGATCAACCAATTCTGTCCCTCGGTGACGGCAGATATTGTGAAAGGCGCGCAATTCGCCATCAGATCCCCGAATCACAAGTAGCGTGAATGTCCCAACAGTTGCCGTCGTGTAATCACCCGGATTGGGGACATCACCAACAACACCTGCGAATCCCCAGGTTTTGCCAAACAACTCCTTCATTTCCCGCTCAAACCAGTCCTGAGAGGTATAGGCCTCAGGTGGTAAAATCTGAGCGGCTTGATCCGGCATAGGGTTATCTAAAGTCACGAAATTCTCCTCTTCATTCCATACGGCATTGCCCGTTTGGCTAATTGTTGATCATATTAGACAAACAATCATCTTTGACAACTAATGAGTAATGTGCTTCACTTCAAGCTGATGTGAACGTTCACTAACTACATGCTTGTCAAACCCACCACGGAGTGGGTCGCAGGCAAAGGGAGGCACTAATGACAACCACGAATTCCGGAACGCCCGGGTCCATGCAGCTTGCCTATGGGCTGGGTGGAATCGCAAATGGCGTATTTTCAAACGGGCTCAGTTTTTTTCTGCTGATCTATTACAATCTGGTCATTGGATTGCCTGCAGAGCTGGTTGGTCTTGCCCTATCCATTGCTCTTGTTTTTGACGCTGTTTCGGATCCGCTCGTTGGGTATATCTCTGACAATTGGAAATCCCGCATGGGTAAGCGGCATCCGTTTATCTATCTGGCGATTATCCCGGTTTCAGCGCTGTTCTGGCTCATCTGGAATCCGCCATCTTCATTGGCGTCCCAGACCGAACTGTTTTGGTTCCTGCTTGGCACAACCATCGCCTTGCGGTTCGCCATGACCCTTTATGATGTGCCCCATAACGCAATGGTTCCCGAACTGACCTCGAGCTACAATGGGCGAACCTTGCTGGCTGGATACAAAGTATCAGCCACATGGATCGCCGGTCAGATCATGGTCATCGCAATGTATGTTGTGTGGTTGGTGCCGACAGACGTCATGCCCTATGGGATCTTGAACCAAGCCGGATACCAACAAGCTGGCTTGTTCGGAGCTTTCATCATCGGCATTGCGATTCTTATGTCTGCACTGGGGCTCAATCGTTATCAAAGCAGCATGCGCGAGATTGCCCATGCTGAAAACGGAAATGCCGGTGGCTTCTTTACGCAATTTCTGGCAGCAGCCAGCTTACCAAGCCTGCGCGCCATCTTTATGTCTTCGGCCGTTTTTGCAATCGGAGCCGGTATCGGCGCCGCGCTGTGGACATATTTGATGAGTTTTTGCTGGGAGCTCAGCAACGAACAAATCGTCTACATTCTGTTTGCAAACCTGATTGGTGCATTGATTGCTGGGTTTTCGGTCAAAGCAGTTTCCAACCGCGACAATAAGAAATCCGCAGCCATCAAGTTGTCGATCTTGTCGACAATCGTTGGGGTCGGTCCCTATCTTTTCCGGCACTTTGATTGGTTTCCGGCCAATGGAACAGAGATGTTGTTGTATGCTTTGTTGATCCACGGTGTTCTGCAAGTTGGTCTAATCGTTGCTACGACATCGCTGATGACATCCATGACTGCTGATGTTGTCGAAGTCGGCCTGCACCATTCCGGGTACCAAAACGAAGGCATCATAACCGCCTCGATCACCTTTGTTCTCAAGGCGGGAACTGCGGGTGGTTTGGCGATTTCTGGTGCGTTTCTTGGCCTGATCGGATTTCCAACCGCGCCGGATCAGTCAAACCTGACCCCCGAAATCATCAGCGGCCTTGGCTATAACTATGCCTTGCTGACGATGGTGGTTTACGCGCTCTCGATTGTTGCCCTGTTCTTTTATCGCATCGACAAACAGCAGTTCGAAACCCTTGTGAAAAACACCCCCCGCACCGCGAGCTAATCCTTAACACCTGCGGGATGGGCACCTGTCCCCCTCGCCTGCCCACACACAACGGAGATGATCTGATGACTCATCACGACCCGACCATCGCAGCTGATATGCAATCGCTTCTGGAAACCCAGCGCGCACATTCCCTAAAAGTGCCCACTGCCGAACAGCGCATCGGCCGCATCAATCGCCTGATTGATCTGATTGCGGACAACAAAGATGCGCTCGCCGATGCTGTTTCTGCCGATTTTGGCAATCGCAGCACGGCCGAAACCCTGATCGCAGATATTGGTGGTACTTTAACTGAGCTCAAACATGCAAAAAGCCATTTGGCACAGTGGATGAAACCGTCCAAGGCCAAGGTCGATTTCCCGCTCAACATGTTTGGCGGCAAAGCACGGATTGAATATCAACCCCTTGGTGTCATCGGCATTGTCGCGCCGTGGAATTTTCCGATCTATCTGGCGATTGGTCCCATGGGCGAAGCGTTTGCAGCCGGTAATTCGGTCATGCTGAAACCATCCGAATTCACGCCAGCGACGTCCGATCTGATGAAAACCCTGATCGAGCAAAGCTTTGCGCCCCACGAGGCCGTGGTTGTCACAGGCGGTGTCGAAGCAGGGGTTGCCTTTACCAAACTGCCTTTCGATCACTTGCTGTTTACCGGCGCGACCTCGATCGGGAAACACATCCTGCACGCCGCGGCTGACAACCTGGTTCCCGTCACGCTGGAATTGGGTGGTAAATCCCCGGCCATCGTCACGGACAAAGCCAATCAGGATACGGCAGCCGCACGGATCGCATCAGGTAAGCTGTTTAACGCAGGCCAAGTGTGCCTGGCCCCAGACTACGCGTTGGTCCCGCGCAACAATCTGCGCGATTTTGTGGACACGGTGCAGGGTAAAATCGCAGCGGCCTATCCAACGCTGCAAAACAATCCGGACTACACCCATATCGTGTCGGATCGACAACTTGACCGCCTGAAGGCCTTGGTTGCTCAAGCCCGCGACAGCGGCGCAGAAGTGATCGAAGTGAATCCCGCCGGGGAAGACCTGAGCGCGATCAACGAAAAGGTCATGGCCCCCACACTTATTGTTGATCCATCCACCGATCTGGACGTGATGACAGACGAAATCTTTGGCCCGATCCTGCCTGTTGTTCCCTATGACACGCTGGAAGAGGCCATCGCCTTTGTAAACGCGCGCCCACGCCCGTTGGCTTTGTATGTTTTCAGTGCAGACACCAGCGAACAGAACACAGTTCTGGAAAACACCACCTCTGGCGGGGCCTGCATCAACGATACAATTATGCATTCAACCCAGCAAAGCCTGCCTTTTGGCGGCGTCGGCCCGTCGGGAATGGGTTCTTATCATGGGCACCATGGCTTCAAGCTCTTTAGCCACGAAAAAGCTGTCTACAAGCAGATCAACATGGATTCACCGTTCAAACCGCTACGAGCTCCTTTCGGTGACAAGTTCAAAAAGGCCATCGCGCCAATGTTGAAGAAATAAGGACAACACATGAAATACCTGACGAACCACCCTGTGACGTGGCTCACTGTGATTGCGCTGATTTTTGCAACGCTATTCGGCCACTACTGGATTTGGGGGTCTCTCTTCCTTTGGTGGTCTTATACGTCCTTTGTCGCAGGCGAAGCCTTTATCGGCGAGATCGTAAACGTGCAGGAAAACCCACCCCTGTTTTGGACCGTCACCGTGATGTGGTTCAGCCTCGGGACTTACTATGTGGTTCAAGATTTGGCTTGGCGCTTGTTTGGCGTCTACTTCGACATCTCTCAGCTGGTCGGTGTAAATCCTTACGGCCTCTGACCTCCTCTCCTCTTACAACTCAGAAAGATTGAATATGGTACATGCAAAAGCACTAACCACCGGTCTCATCGCTACTCTTATCAGCGCCACAGCGGCCTTTGCCGATATGCCGGTTACAATCAACAACGTGGATGCCTCTGGCGGGGCAATCCACGTGTTGGCGTTCAATGACAAAACCGCGTTTGAGGGCAACATGTTCGCAAAAATGGTGGGCTATGTGAAAATCCCGGCGACCGAAGGCACGGTCACAGGCACCCTCAAAGGTCTGGAACCCGGCACCTATGCAATCATGTTGCACCACGATGCAAATGATAACGGGCAAATGGAAATGAAAGGCGCCGTACCGCTCGAAGGATGGGGTTACAGCAATGGCGCAGGGGCGACTTCGATCCCGACGTTTGAAGAAGCCGCTCTTGAATACACCGGTGAAAACGCCGCCGAAATAGCAATGAATTACGCCCCCTAATTCGCATTTTCCCAGCCAAGCCAACCAGCAACATCCCGCTTAACAGTGGGATGTTTTTTGTTCCCCCCTTGCAGGATGAAATGACCACATTAAATTGTCATTTATGACAGGTTAATTGGTTTTTCCACCTCCGGCCTGTCGCCCCGATGAAGCCCTCGTTTCAATTAACCAAAAGCGACAGCCCCATGATCAACACTCCTGGAGAAACCAGCCGGTTTCTGATGCAAGCCACATTGGGGGCCGATCAAGCCCTGCTAAGTTCGGTCAGCAAGATTGGCATTCACACTTGGCTAGATCAACAATTCCAGCATCGCCCAAGCAGCGACCGCAAATTTGAAAACACCACCCGCTCTATCTGGAAAGATTTTCGCAAGCGGATGGTTGCGGAACATGGCACATCCGCACTGGATGGGGACGGCAACAATCCCGCCCTGCCCTACAAGTGGTATTTTCACATGGCGTGGTGGGATCACACCCTAACCAGCAAGGACGACCTGTTGCGCCAGCGCGTCGCCCAAGCCCTGAGTGAAATTCTGGTGATCTCGGATCAATCCTCGCTTGAACTGAATTCAATCGGGTTCGCCAGCTACTATGACCTGCTTTATAAGCATGCATTTGGCAATTATACCGAACTTTTATACGAAGTTTCGATACATCCGATGATGGGGATCTACCTGTCCCATCTGATGAATCAAAAAGCCGACAAGCATAAGAATATCCACCCAGATGAAAACTATGCGCGTGAGATCATGCAGCTGTTTTCAATTGGCCTGTTTGAGCTGAATTCAGACGGCACCGAAAAACTGGACGCTGCTGGCAAGCCGATCCCCACCTATGACAATCGCGACATCAAGGAATTGGCCCGTGTTTTTACCGGGTTGCTGCCAGCTGCATATGAATACGAATGGACCAACAGTTTTTGGGCCAAAGACTACAACGGATACCCCGTTGGGTTTGATGACGACATCGAAAAGGCCTATAAAACGGTGCCGTTCATCGACGCGACCAAAGAGATGGTTGTCGATGAAAACTATCATGATCGTGGGCCAAAATCGCTGATGAACGGTCAGGTCACATTGCCTGGAGGTCAAAAGGGATCTCGGGAAATCAGATCTGCAGTTCAACAACTGGTTGCGCATCCCTCTACGGCTCCGTTCATCGCAAAACACCTGATTAACCGCATGGTCACCTCGAACCCAAGCCCCGCTTATGTTCAGGCTGTGGCAAAGGCGTTTGGCAAAGAGGGCGATATTGGCGCGACCATTTACGCGGTCCTGACATATCCGATGCAGAACGAAGTTGCCCACACCCGCCTTTCAAGTGCGCGCAAAGCCGATGGAAAACTGGTGCAGTCCCAGCGCCTGAAATCCCCCCTTCAGCGGGTGACACAGTTGCTTTTGGCATTTAACGCGCAAAACAACAGTGGCCGCAAATGGGTGCTGGGCGATGACTTGCAGGAAGCGTTGCAGATGCACCCGATGTCAGCACCGACAGTTTTCAACTTTTACAAACCGGATTTCACCCCCCACGGGCCGCTTCAAAAGGCCGGACTGGTCGCGCCAGAGTTTGAGCTCCACACGGCCGCGACTTCGGTCTCTTACGTGAACCAGATGTATTATTGGTTCTTTGGTGGGTATCTGCCTTTGGTCAGTACCCAGATCGGATCGACCGAAGATCAGAAGATGGTCATGGAAATGGATCCTGATACTTTGTGGTCCTATGAAAACGACGCGTTGTGGTTTGATTTCTCGGATGAAATGGCCGCTATCGGATCGGCTGCCAAACGCGATGCGCTGATTGATCGCATGAGCATCTTGTTGACCGGGCGCACCTCGGACATCGCCAAAGCACGCATAAAAGAGGCGTTCAGCCGGTATTCAAACAATCCGGAATGGGTGGTGCAAACAATCGCCTTCATGATCGCCATCTCTCCCGAATTCACTGTTCAGGAGGCCTGAACCATGCTCAATTCCCCCTTCACACGTCGCGCATTTTTGCAATCCACAGGTCTGGCTGCTGCCGGTACCGCGATGAGCGTTGGCCTGCCAGGGCTCGCCAATGCAGCAGCCAACGGCACCCTGATCACACCACAGCGCAAAGCGTTGGTCTTTATCATGTTGGATGGCGGCAACGACAGCTACAATATGTTGGTGCCGAATTCGGGTGTTTTCCACAAACAATACGCCAAAACCCGCGGCAATCTTGCGCATAAGCGGCGCGACCTGTTGGCGTTGGACGGCCCCGAAGATGCGGATGGGCGCAGCTTTGGCCTGCACCGTGCCATGCCTGAGGTGCAACAGCTCTACAATGACAAGAAACTGGCCTTTGTTGCCAATGTCGGCCCCTTGGTCGAACGGATTCAAAAGGCGCAGTTTTACGACGGTTCTGCACAACTTCCGCTCGGCTTGCTGAGTCATGCGGATCAATTCAAGCACTGGCAGACCTCACGCCCTGATCTGCGTCAGAACGATGGCTGGTTCGGTCATTTCGCAGACGAGTTGCAGCCCAGCCTGTCCGCCCATGACATCCCAATGAACATCTCGCTTTCTGGTCATAACATCCAACAGAACGGGCACCAGAACCTGCCATATTCCATCACCGCTGATGGATCTGTTGGTCTGTATGTCAAAGAAGAGCGCAATGACCTGAACGAAGTCTTGCTAGACAGCTTTACCAAGTTGATGAACGAGGATCACAGAGACGACCCATTTATGGAAACCTATCTGGATCTGACGCGGCAAGCACAGGCCAAACACGAAGTGTTCCAAGATGCCACGCGCGGGATCTCGGTTCCGGGGCACTTCTCGACCACGGATCTCAGCCAACAGTTGCGCATGGTTGCCCGCACGATCAAAGCATCCGAGGCGTTGGGGCTGCAACAGCAGACGTTCTTTATTCGTTACATAGGATGGGACCACCATGATGAGCTGCTGAACAATCAGGGTCACATGCTAGGGGTTCTGTCGCGCGCTCTTGGGGAATTCCAGACCGCCCTTGGCGACATGGGGCTCGACGACAAGGTCGTGACATTCACCGGCTCTGATTTCGGCCGCACGTTGACGTCAAATGGCAACGGCACAGACCACGGTTGGGGCGGCAACACCATCGTCATGGGCGCGCCTGTCAAAGGGGGCCGCGTTTACGGCGAATATCCAAGTTTGGGCTTGGGCAATGACAACACCCAAGACGTCGGTGATGGTGTCCTGATCCCGACAACATCGACGGATCAATTGTATGCGGATCTGTCCTTGTGGTTTGGCGTTCAACCCGATGCCTTGGACGGGCTATTCCCCAATCTGAAACGGTTTACGGACCTCTCCAGCGGCGCACGTCTGGGGCTGTTCTCTTAACCTAACCAAAGGGGTACGCCAGACACGCGTGTGGCGGACCCTTCTCCCAAACGCCCATCACTTACGGCAGTTCGGAGCCTTCTTTGGTGACCCGCAAGCCAAAGCCGCGCAAACAGGCTTGACCTTACACGACCCAACACCTAATCCGGCTGCTTTCTTTGATTGATGATCGCGAGGGCGTGGGCATGACGACACAAAGTCTGGCATTGGGAATTGACTTCGGAACCTCGAATTCTGCAGCAGGGATGCTGCGCGATGGGAAACCCCACTTGATCGAGGTCGAGGCCGGGGAACGGACCCTGCCCACCGCTTTTTTCTTTGATTTCGACACCCGTAAAACTCTGATCGGTGGAGCCGCGAATGCCGCGCTGATTGATGGGCTTGAAGGGCGCTATATGCGTGCTTTGAAACGTGTTCTAGGCACGTCTTTGATGCATGAAAAACGTCAAATCCTGAACGAACGTGTCACCTTTGTCGACATAATCGCCCGGTTCCTGAAACAGCTGAAAACACAAGCAGAAGCTGAAACAGGTTTGGTGTTCGAACGTGCGTTGTCGGGACGTCCGGTGCATTTTCACCTGAATGATGCGGCCCGCGACGCAAAGGCGGAGGAAGATTTGCGCGCCTGCTATCTGGCGGCGGGATTCAAAGACGTGGCGTTTATGGCGGAACCCGAAGCCGCTGCAATCGCCAGCGGCGCGCTTGATCAGAACAAATCGCTTGGTTTGATCGTAGACATCGGGGGCGGGACATCCGATTTTTCTCTGTTCCAAGCGCAGGGCGGCAGTGTCGATATTCTTGCCAACCATGGCGTGCGGATCGGGGGAACCGATTTTGACCGCGCCGTCAGCATCGACCGCGTGATGCCATTGCTTGGCAAAGGCAGCGAATTGCGCAATTTGCATGGCCCTGGCACGATGACCACGCCAAACGCTATCTTCAACGATTTGGCAACGTGGGAGAAAATTCCGTTTCTTTACACGGCAAGCAGTCGTCGAACTGTCGCGGATATGCATAAAATGGCGCAAGAGCCGGAAAAGCTGAAACGCTTTGTCGATGTGCTTGAATCCGAACTGGGCCACGATATTGCCTTTGCCGTAGAACGGGGCAAGATCGCGGCCAATTCCGGCACCGAAACCCGAGCTGAAATTAATTTGGGTATTGTTGAGCGCGGCCTCACAGCCGAGCTCTATCCGATCATGTTGGATCATTTGTTGCGCAGCTTTTCTGACGCGATCCAAACCGGTGCCCTTGAAACGTTGGCAATGGCAGATTGCGCGCCTGCGCGTGTGGACCGGGTCATCTACGTCGGCGGGTCAAGCCTGATGTCGTTTGTCGCCAATACGATGAAAGACACGTTTCCAGAGGCGCAGCACGAGTTTTCCGAGGTGTTTACCGCAGTTGCCGATGGATTGGCGATTGCTGCGGGACGCTAAGCGCCTACCCTTCGTCTACGGTTGGTTTTTTGTTGGCCTCTGCTGCGGCCTTCATGCGCGCCAGCAGATCGGCTTTGCTTTCTGATTTGCCATAGGGGTTTTTCGATGACCCTTTGGCATTGTGTTCTTTGTGGCGCGGTTTGTTGCTGCCCTTTTGGGGCGCTCCGGATTTGGTATAGTCCATGTTCAGGCCCTTACGATCTATTGAGGTATGCGCGCTGATGCCTGAAACGAAGCTGCATCGCAAGGCTTGCAAAGTTCGGAGGTCCGGGCGCCCTTGATCCAAAGGCGCCCGGCTTTGTGTATGACGGCCCGTTTAGAGGCAGCGGTCGGCGCGGAAAATCTGCCCCGGTTCCCCGGCCTGCATGATCATCTCGTGGCTGATCGCCCGTGGTAAAGCCCGCGCAAGAAACGCACGTGCCGCATCCACCCGGTCCGCGTAATAGTCCGGCGATTGCTGACCTGCTCCGGCGCTGGCGGTCCGGGCGATGCGCGCGGACATCCAGGCGCCCAGGCTCAGGGCCGTCACCTCCAGATAATCACACGCGCCTGACAGAACATCCCCAGAGGAAGCGCTGAGCACCCAATCGGTGCAGCGTGCCAGTCGTGCCGCTGCATCACGCAAAGCGATGTTTACATCCGCCAGATCATCGCCCAGTGCGTCGGCCTCGGCCAACATCTCGGCAACGAACCCTTTTACCACAGCGCCACCATCACCGCGCACTTTGCGTGTAACCAGATCCCGGGCTTGAACCGCACTGGTGCCTTCGTAGATTTCGGTGATACGCACATCGCGCACCAGTTGTTCCACACCATAGTCTTTGATGAACCCATGTCCGCCGTGCATTTGCACCGCTTCGTTGGCCATCCGCGACCCCAACTCAGAAAGGTAGGATTTCAGAACAGGCGTTAACATAGACAGCTTAGTATTGGCTTCACCACGCGCCTCAGATGTCGCGGCTCGGTGGGCGTGGTCCAGCAACCCAGCGCCGAAATAAGCCAAGGCACGCGCAGCATCCATTTCGCCTTGCACCGTCAGCAACCGGCGGCGCACGTCTGCATGAGCCACCAACGGATCTGCCGGCCCTTCTGGATTCCAATGCTCGCCTTCGGCACGCCCTTGAAGACGTTCATACGCATAGGTGGTCGCGGTTTGAATTGCGGCTTCGGCAATGCCCAGCCCCTGCTGGCCGACCGACAAACGTGCCGCGTTCATCATCACGAACATCGCTGCCAGTCCTTTGCCCTCTTGCCCGACAATCCACGCTTTGGTGTCCTCAAATGCGATGGCGCAGGTGGGCGAGCCATGGATACCCATCTTGTCTTCGATCCCCGAAATGGTGATCGCATTGCGTTCATCGGTCGTGTTGTTCTCTGCATCCAACATGTATTTTGGGGCCAGAAACAGCGACAAGCCCCGGGGCCCGGGTTGTGCGCCTTCGACCCGCGCAAGGATCAGGTGGGCGACATTTTCCGACATGTCGTGATCGCCCCAAGTGATAAAGATCTTGTTGCCAGTGATGGCATAAGACCCGTCATCCTTGGCAACAGCCTTGGTCCGGATCAACCCCAGATCGGTCCCGCAATGGGGCTCCGTCAGGTTCATGGTTCCGGCCCAGTTGCCACTGGTCAATTGCGGACAGTACACCGATTTCTGATGATCCGAGCCATAGGCCATCAGGGCCTCGACCACGCCAAAGTTTAGCTCGTGGATCAAGGCAAAGGCCAGGTTCGCACCGGCCATGCCTTCGCGCAGGGCCGCATGCAGGACAAACGGCAATTGCTGCCCGCCATATTCCTCTTCCAGCGCCAGCGCGTTCCAGCCGTCTTCGCAGAACACTTTGTACGCGCCGGCAAAGCCCGGCGCGGCATAGACCTGCCCATCCACCAGCTTGGCACCCGGGCGGTCCCCCGCCTCGTTGCAGGGCGCAAGGTTATCGCGCACAAACCCGTTGATCGCATCCACTACGGCAAAAAACGTATCTTTGTCGCAATGTTCATACCCCGGCAAAGCCAGCGTTTGGTCCAGACCCAGAACCTCATCCAGAAGAAAGGTCAAATCCCGTTGGGGAAGGTGATAATCCATCGTTTCCTCCGTCAGTTTTTCAAGGGCTTGCCGGTGGTCATGGTATGACGCATCCGGTCAACAGTTTTATCCTGCCGGATCAAGCGCATCATGCCTTGAGCCTCAAGTGCGTGCAGGGCTTCTTCGGACAGGGTTCCGCCCTCACCCCCAGCCAGGACATGGGCGGTTTCACGCGCGATTTCGACCGTATAGGGCGCATCAGGCGTGGCCTTGGCCAATGCAATCAACCGTGGTTCCAGCGCCTTGGTGATCGCCTCGGCATCCAGCGTGATTTTAGCCTGTGTCGGGGCGGTATACCCCTCGGCCAGTGCCAATGCCGCCGCTTTGGCCTCGGACAACAGGCGGTCGCGGTTCATCACCACGCCGTCCGTTTGACGCAGATACCCAGCGTGCTGTGCCATGGGCGCAGAGCCAACCATCAGGGCCGCAGAAATCACGTCAAACGCGGCCTCGGCCCCTTGGACCGGATCGCCCAGTTCTGCGGTCTTTTGGAGCAAAAACGCAGTGGTTCCCCCCCAAGCAGGCAGCAGGCCGACGTTGGCCTCGACCAGACCGATGTTGCTCTCTAGGGCAGCCATGACCCGGTCCGAATACATCAAGATCTCGCACCCGCCACCAAGGGCCAGACCACAAGCGGCCGACACAACAGGGAACGGCGCATATTTGAACTTGCGCATGGTGGCCTGACCGATGGCCAATTGATCCGCGACCAGATCCAGTTCACCTGCATCGGCGCGATCCAGCGCCTTTTTCAGGTTGGCCCCAACCGAAAAGTGATTGCCGTCCGAGCCGATGACCATCGCTTTGAAATCACGTCCCACCACGTCCAGCGCGTCGGACACACCGGCCATGACCAGATCATCCAGCGCCGCATTGGGTGCAGTGATCGTCAGCAGGGCAACACCATCGCCCATATCGCGCAGAGTGACAGCTTCGGTTGTGAACACCGGTGCGCCCGTCAAATCAGAGGCAAAGATCACCCCCGGCCCACGCGGCACGTCGGCCTGTGCGCCCGAAGGCAACAGAACCTTGCGATCCAGACCTGTGCCGGAATAAATCCCGCCCTGGTCCGCCGCCAGCGCCAGAAGCGGCGGCACGTCCTGACCTTCGGCCTTGAGGCGTGCGACGATCTTATCGGCACCGATCTTGTCGATCAGTTTAAACGGACCCATGCGCCAGTTATATCCCAGCTCCATCGCGGCATCGATATCTGCCGGGTTGGCGGTGATCTCGGGCACGCAGTAAGCGGCATAAGACAGAGTTGGCCCCATCACGGACCAGGCGTAATCGGCCAGACGGTCGCCCAATTGGTCGATGAAATCCACGCCAAAGGTTTTGACCAGATCCGGGCCTTTAACTTGGGCACGATAATCCAGCGTTTCCAGATCGACGGCTTCGGCTACGGTCTTGCCCGCTTCGTTCTTGGAACGTTTGTAGAAACCTGCACCAACCTTGCGACCTGCCTGCCCTTTGGCGGCCATCTGATCGAACAGCTCAAGCCCCTCGGTGTGGGTCTGCTGCGGGTCATCCGTTGCAAGCAAGTTGCGCATGGACAGACGGGATTTACCCATCAAATCCACACCAATCAGGTCCATCAGCGCAAAGACACCGGTGCCCGGCACCCCAAAGGGGCGCGCAAGAACGGTGTCGGCCTCTTCCACGGTGATGCCACGGGCCACTGCCTCGCGTGCGGCGGCGTTCATCCACAAACCGCCCAGACGATTGGCGATGAACCCGGGGCGATCATTGCAGGGCACAACGGTTTTACCCAGACCTTCGTCACTGAAGGCGCGCGCGCGTTCCGCCGTGGCCGGGTCGGTATCAGGGCCAGTAACCAGTTCAACCAGACGCATGTAACGCGGCGGGTTAAAAAAGTGCACGATCACGAACCGCTTGCGCAGCGGCTCATCCATCTCAGCCGTCAGATCCGCCAGCGGAATGGTAGATGTGTTCGAGCTGAGGATCGCATCCGCACGCAGATATGGCGCGATTTTGCCGTATAACGCGTGTTTGATCGCCAGATCTTCCAACACCACCTCGACCACCCAATCGCAATCGCGCAACTGCTCTAGGTCGTCATCCAGATTGCCCGCACTCAGGCGCGAAGCATAGGCCGGATCGGCCAATTGCGGTGCGCGCCCCTTGGTCATGCGCGCAACCGCGCCTTTGGCCAGCATCGAGCGATCCTCGGCCTCTTTGGGCACGATATCGAGCAGTACCACCCGCGCCCCGGCGTTGGCGAAATGGGCCGCGATACCAGCCCCCATCACGCCCGAGCCGATCACGGCTATTTTGTTGATCGCAGTCATTTACAGCACCTCGAACAGGCCAGCCGCGCCCATGCCGCCACCGATGCACATGGTGGCCACAACGTATTTCGCACCGCGCTTTTTACCCTCGATCAGGGCGTGTCCAACCATACGGGTGCCGGACATGCCATAGGGGTGACCCACGGAAATGGCACCGCCATCCACGTTCAGGATTTCGCTGGGGATGCCCAGTTTCTGCTGACAATATAGCGCCTGGCTGGCAAACGCCTCGTTCAGCTCCCAAAGGCCGATGTCATCCATTTTCAACCCGTTGCGTTCCAGCAGTTTTGGCACGGCAAAGACAGGACCGATGCCCATCTCGTCGGGTTCACACCCAGCCACCACATAGCCCACGTAACGGCCCAGCGGCTGCAAGCCACGCCGTTCGGCTTCGCTTTCCTCCATCACAACCTGTGCGGACCCACCATCGGAGAGTTGCGAGGCATTGCCCGCAGTGATCCATTTGCCTTCGCCCATCACCGGGTCAAGGCTAGCGAGGCTGTCCAACGAGGTCGAAGGGCGATTGCATTCGTCTTGGGTCAGGGTGACCACTTCGGGAGTGACTTCGCCGGTTTCGCGGTTGGTGTTCAGTTTGGTTACGGTGATCGGCACGATTTCATCGTCGAATTTACCCGCCGCCTGCGCCGCTGCCGTGCGTTGCTGCGATTGCAGCGCAAAGGCGTCTTGTGCCTCGCGGGTGATACCATAGCGTTCGGCCACCAGATCAGCGGTTTTGATCATCGGATCATAGATGCCACGCACGTTTTCTTTCAGCCACGCCTCTTCCATGCGGTTCTGATTGGTGGTTTTCATCACCAAAGAGATGCTTTCGGCACCACCACCAACAGCCACTGGTACGCCATCGACGATCACCCGCGAACAGGCGCGCGCCAACGCTTCGAGACCCGAGGAACAGAACCGGTTAACTGTTACGCCCGACGCCGTCACCGGCAGACCCGCGCGCAACGCGACCTGACGACCAAGGTTGCCGCCATTGGCCCCCTCGGGCACGGCGTTGCCGATGATCACGTCTTCGATTTCGGCCGGATCAACACCGGCGCGTTTGACGGCTTCGGCAACAGCATGACCACCATAAACCGCCGGATGGGTGTCATTGAACCCTCCGCGGAAAGCTTTGCCAATGGCGGTACGGGCGGTGGAAACGATAACAGCAGAACGCATAAGAAGAGACCTTTGGAGGGAGAAGAAGAAAGAGGAATAAGGGAGGCGGCAGATGCCCCCCTTGGAGATCAGTTGTCCGTCGGGAGTTTGTAGTCCGCGTATTGATCCCGTAGATGCAGCTTAGACACTTTGCCGGTGGCGGTGTGCGGCAGCTCTGCTTGAAACACCACGTCATCCGGGGTCCACCACTTGGCGATCTGACCTTCATACAACGCCAGCACGTCTTCGCGGGTCACATCTGTGCCTTCGCGTTTGACCGCGACGATCAACGGGCGCTCATCCCATTTGCGGTGCTTGGCTGCGATACAAGCCGCCTCCAGCACGTCTGGGTGGCTCATGGCGATGTTTTCCAAATCGATGGAGGAAATCCACTCGCCGCCAGATTTGATCACATCTTTGGTGCGGTCCGTCAGGCGCAGGTACCCTTTAGGATCGATGGCCGCGACGTCGCCGGTGGAAAACCAGCCATCCTCGGTAAAAGCATCCGCCCCTGCCCCGTTGTAATAGCTAGAGGCGACCCAATGACCGCGCACCTGCAACATACCAGCGGCCTGACCATCGTGTGGCAACAACACGCCAGCATCATCAACGATGCGCATTTCAACACCATAGAGCGCGCGGCCCTGTTTGGTCTTGATCTGTAGACGTTCATCCAGTGGCAGCTTGTCTTCACCCCGCTTCAGAACAGCAAGAGAGCCAACCGGAGACAGCTCGGTCATGCCCCAACCGTGTACGACTTCGATACCGTGGTCTCGTTCGATCTGCTCGATCAACGACAGCGGCGCGGCAGACCCGCCCATCATCGCGCGTTTCACAGTCTTCAGAGGCGCGCCGTTCTGGTCCAGATGTTCGAACAGCCCCAGCCACACAGTTGGAACGCCCGAGATCATAGTAACCTCTTCGCCGTCCATCAGTTCCTGCAAGGGCGCAGGGTCCATGCCCGGTCCAGGTAGCACCAACTTGCTACCGTTCATCAATGCCGCATAAGGAATGCCCCAAGCACAGGCGTGGAACATTGGCACCACAGGCAGCGTCGCATCGCGCGAGCTGAGCGCCAACCAATCCCCGCCGGAGACACCCATGGCATGCAGAACAGTGCCGCGGTGGGAATAAAGCACCCCCTTGGGGTTGCCCGTCGTACCAGAGGTATAACACAGCGCCATCGCTGCGTTTTCATCCAGTTCGGGCCAATCAAAGGTGTCAGGCTTACCCGCGATCAAGCTTTCATAATCAGACACGTGGGTCTTCATACCAGGCACACGATCGGGACCGGTCAGGCTGAACCAACCTTGAACCGTTGGGCAACGGCCCGACACCACATCAACCAGCGGTGAAAATGTCGTGTCAAAGAACAGGTGCGTATCCTGCGCATCGTTCACAATAAAAGCGATCTGGTCAGGGTGCAGACGCGGGTTGATCGTATGACAAACCGCACCCAGACACGCCAAGGCGTAATACAGCTCTAAGTGTTGAGCATTATTCCAAGCGAGCGTGGCCACGCGATCCCCCGCGCCGACACCCATTTCAGTCAGAGCATGCGCAAGCTGCTGCGTACGGCGCCCCATATCAGCAAAGGTGCGACGATCAATCGACATGTCCGAATTGCGCCAGACAATCTCGGCTTCGGGGTGCGCGCGCATGGCGTGACGAAAGATGCTCGTCACTGTTAACGGCATGGTCATGATTTGGCCCGGCATGGTCTGTTTCGCCATGAGTTTTCCTCCAGAATTGCCCCGCTGGGCGCTTTAAGGCCCGGCAGTGATGTTAGTATTTCTATTTTGGTGAGTTCAGAGTTGTGGTGCGTTCAGCCGTTCAACGACCTGCTCCAATGCAATTGACACGCCCAACACGCCCACATCATCATATCGCTGTCCGACGATTTGCACCCCGATGGGCAAACCCGCGCGGTCCAGCCCGATCGGCACGCTGGATGCGGGTTGCTCTGTCAGATTAAACAAAAAGGTGTTGGCCCAACTTTCAAATATCTGGTCCGGATCCGACCCCGGCAGTTCGGCCTGAAAGGCGGTTGTCGGTGTCGAAGGCAAGATCACAAAGTCATACCCTGAAATCAGATTCAGTGCCCGTTCACGCAGCAGTTGGGTCGCAACAAAATTGGCATGATGGTCTGTGGCGCTTAGATTTAGCGCACGACGGGTCCAATCGAAGATAACGGGCGTCTTGCGTTGATCTACCTCTGGATTCTGGCTCAGTTCGCTAAGGGTGCGCACCATATAAAACAGCTCGGCCGAGGCCCATTCGCCGCGCTCAAACGGCGGTGTTGTCATACGGTCAACCGATACGCCCAGCCCCCGCAGCGCCTCGCCGGCGCGCAAGGTGGCATTTGCTACGTCTTCGCTGACAGGTTCCCCTATGCCCAGTTCAGTGATCACCAGCGCGCACTTGCCAGTCGGGTCAAAGCGCGACAGCTCGGCCACATAATCCACATCTTCGCGTGACAATGCCGAGAAATCGCGCGCATCGGCGCCAGTTAGGACATTCATATGCAACGCGACATCAGTGATGGATCGTGCCAAAGGACCGACAACCAAAACCGGGCTGCCCTGAAACGCATAAGGTACCCGCCCATACGACGGTTTGAGCCCTGCCAACCCGCAATAGGATGCAGGCACCCGGATAGAACCTACGATATCGGTCCCAATGGACAGCGGCTCGATCCCGGCACAGACACTGGCCGCTGCCCCGGAAGAGGACGCGCCAGTTGTTCGGCTTAGGTCCCATGGGTTGCGTGTGACCCCATGGTACGAACTAATGCCAGCAGCCAGAATGCCGTAATCGCACATGGTATTCTTGCCCAAGATTACGCTGCCGGCGTCGCGCATTCTTGCGACAGTGGGGTGGTCGGAGGAGTGAACCACCCCGCTGCCAGCCGCCGACCCGCGATGGGCCGGCATACCGTTGGTCTCAAGCGCGTCCTTGATTGTGGTCACCACCCCATCGAGCAAACCACAGGGCGCGCCCTCGCGCCAACGACGTTCAGAGGCCTGAGCCTGTTCTACGGCCCCATCTCGGTCGATGTGATAGATCCCGTTGATCTTTGGATTGACCTCTTCGATCCGCGCAAGTGTCGCGTCCAGCACCTCAACAGGGGACAAGTCGCGACGGCGGTACGCATCGGTCAATTCAACAGCGGACAAGGTATGGATGGGACCGGTCATGATCATCTCAACTACGTTAGAGGATTGTTATTCCTGGTACTTCTTGACGTAATAAACCTTGGATGCGATTTTCCATTCGCCCCCGGCTTTGACCAACGACAGGTAGTCAATGAAGTATTTTGGCTGCACCGCACAATCGATCTTAACAAAGGCAGTGTTAGGGCCAGACTGGTCGATGTGCACCACATGGCCATAGACCGGATAGCCCAGTTCCTTGGGGCTTTTGCGACCCGCAACCAGATCTTTGTACTGCTGCAGAGACATATGGATGTAGCTGCCATCCTCATTGGCGCAGCACAGATCACATTCTGGCAAGAATTGCGCGTCGATTGCAGCCTGATCACCAGTATGCAGACCATTTACATAGTCCTGCATCATGATTTCGATTTTCGCGATATCCGCCATTTTATCCTCCGGGATTATTTACGCCGCAACCGGCGCTAGTTTGAAAAAGCCGCGTTGGGCGTAAATCAAAGCCGAGGCTTCGGGATTCAGATGCACCGCGTTCACGAGGCCAAAGAATACGCGATGAGTGTGCGCATCGGTCCATTCGCTGACAGTGCATTCAAAAGACGCGACCGCCTCTTGCAAAATGGGCAGGCCGCTCTCTGACCGATCCCATGTGCCCGCCATCTGGAACTGCTTTTCCTTGTCTTCTTTCGAAGAGAACGCCCCGACAACATCGAGCAAACTGTCAGGCACAACGTTCACCGCAAATTTCCCCGATCCCATAATGTACTCAAAGGTCCGCGCGGTTCGGTTGGTACAGACTAACAAAGACGGTGGATCTGCGGCCAAAGATGTCACAGCCGTAGCCGCCATGCCCGCACGTGCACCGTCATGTTCTGAGGTGATAATGGTGGTCGAAGCGGCCAGCAGTTGCATCCCCTGCTTGAACAGCTCTTGCGTATTACCCGTCATGATCAGACATCCTCTGGAATGAGTGCCAGGCCTGTAGCGGCCCGGCGTCGGCTCTAGCCGTTGACTTGTTTGATAACGCCTTCGGAAAACTCGATCAGCGCCTCTTGCTCCAACTCGTCACCGAAATAATTGACGTGGTGCCAGACGAAAAATTCATCAATCTGGTAGCGTTCGGCCAATTCGCAGACCTGATCCACAACCTGCTGACGCGATCCATCCCAGATCCTGCCGAGCGGCACATGATAGGGTGGAGCATCATAGGCTGATTTCCACAGGGTATCGAACATGCCGCGATACTGTTTTGCTTTCTCAGGTGTTTTACCCATCATCAGATGCGCACCCAGTGTCAGTACATCATTATTCGTAGTGTGCGTCAGGCCGTTGGCATGAGCCGCCTCCAGACAGTTGTCCAAAATAACCGGCATGAACTCTTCTTTGTCCGCAGTTACAAAGGACACCATCTTGGCCCCTTCAGAAGCCCAGAACTTGGCCGTTTCCATCGAATATGAGAATGGCGCGTACACCTTGGGATGTGGCTGTTGCAGCGGGCGCGGTACGATACCGGATTTGCGCAGGATCTTGTTCTCGTCAACCGGGCTGTCCCCACCCCACAGCTTCGTTGGATTGAATTCCCATTCGACATTTGACGGGAAATCCCAGAACTCGCCATTGTGGCTGGTCAAGTCATCTGTCCACAGCGACTTGATCAGGCGCCAGTTTTCATACATGGCGCGGCGGTTTCGTTGATCAGCTTCTGATTTGTCGGATTCAGTCGAGGTGATGTCCAAGTGCTGGCCCATTGTCGCGGTCCAGCGAGGCGTATTCCCGCGTGAGAAACCCGCAAACACCCGGCCACCGGTCATGTGGTCCAGCATCGCGATGTCTTCAGCAGTTTTGATCGGATTCATCGCGGTCAGGTTCATACCCAACTGACCCACTTTGAAATTCTTGGTGTGTTGCGCGATGTACATGTTCCAGAAAAGCGGGTTCGTCGTACATTCGATGCCTTCGACCTGCATGTGGTGCTCGGTCAGGCAAAACCCTTCGTATCCCAACTCTTCGGCCAGAACCATCTGATCCCGCAACGTGTGCATCATTTTATTGAAACGTCCCGGGTCGCGCCCGGCAAGTTGAATGTCTTCGCCATGCTGTCGTGCGAAGGGGATGGCGAGAATCTTAAACTTCATGGCGAGATTCCTGAATTAATGAACGTTCACTAATCTTTTCTCAAAAATACAGTGACGTCAAATATTTTTTGCTGATATGCACTGCATAAGCGACGTGACCTCCCGTCAATTTAGTGAGCGAGCACTACTTTTGGGCCTTGCAGGTCAGGTTCAATCTGGACAAGTCCGTCCGCCCCCCGCATCGTAGCGGAAGAACAGACAGGGACCGTGGGTGACTATGCACTCTTATTCATCAGAGCAAATATCTGAATTTATTAAACAAAAAACCCAAGACGGCGCCTGCGCTTCGCTCGCAATTGATGCAGCTCGAAGCGAGCTGGAACGAGATACAATTGGTGTTCTAGAACTGGTGTCGAGCTCCCTTTCAACTTTAGGGACACTCGATTCAGAATCGTTAGTGGCAAAACCCACCAGGCTGTCCTCAAAGTCATCGGATCAACATGTGTGCCGTGTGGTACTCTCTCAACTTGGTGGAGACTCCTCCAAGAAACGGAATATTGCCGAGGCGCTCTGTGTATTCCGTGTCACTGTGCCTGCTGAGCCCCCTGTAACACCTGCTTCAAAACCTACAGAAGCCGTAACCAAAGAGACCCTGTCCAGCACTGCTGAAACCCGTCGCCTTCAGATTTTTGAGGGCGCATGTAAAGTCATCGCACGCCACGGTTTTGGCAATGCAACCATGCGGGAAATCGCGCGCGAGGCTGGGCTGTCAGTGCCGTTGATGTACAAATACATCAAAGACAAAGATGACATTCTCTACTTGATCATGACCGTCAACATGCAGGGCATGTTCACCTTCTTTGACAACGAAGAATTCCTGTCAGGAACACCCGAAGAGAACCTGATCAAAGCGGTGGATCGCTACATCGATTATATCGGTGAAAACCGGAAATACATAAACCTTGTGTATTCTGAAACCCGATCCCTAAACGCCGAAAACAAATTAAAGGTCTTTGATACCGAGCGTGCATTTATGAAACGCTGGCAGGTCATAATCGAAGAAGGCGTCGAACAAGGCGTTTTTAAACCGGTCAATACAGAACTTCTGGCTAACCTTGTCTACTTCCTATGCACCTCTTGGGCATTGCGGCATTGGAGTATCGGACATTTCCCTACTCAGGAAATCAAAGATAGCCTGCACAGTTTCATTTTATCTGGATTGAAAGCTGAAATATCAGAATCCTAATTTTGTTTATATTCATACGATTACCCCTTCATTGACAGCATCTTTCACGCGACCTACTGTCTGGTCGGTAACCGTGTGAAAGGGTATAAAAATGGGGCGTCCCTCTGTTCAGAAACAGCGTAAAGCCGAAGTCCTTGATGCTTTTCTGACCTGCGCGGCTAGGTACGGTATCGAAGGCGCCACGCTTGAGCGCATAGCCGCAGAAGCAGGATTGAAGCGCCCCTTGATCCGCCATCATCTTGGAAATCGGGATGATATGGTCAAGGCCCTAGCCGAACACGTATTAACCGAGATCGAGGCTCTGACCGACGGAATGGCAGAAGCTCTGGTAGATTACCCTTCGGCAAAAGATTTTATTGATACACTCTTTAGCCGCGAGAGCATTACAGATCCTCGCCTTAACATCGTTTTCCAGTCATTGGCCCAAGCCAGTGAAACCTACCCTGGGCTGCGCCTGGAACTGATCCGCGTCATGCAAAAATTCTACGATATGGCAAGTGAAGTGATGACGCAAAATTACCCAAAATCCAGCAAGGCGGATTGTCAAATCGTCGGGCAAGGTATCGTAGGTCTGTATCTAACGCAGGATTCTTTGAACCCGCTCAACCCGCCAGCGGATTGGGCATACTCAGCCTATTTTGCGGCGCTGCGACTTGCGAACACATTAGAAGCGGCATGACGCACTGAGGGGGGGGTGGCCCAAATCAAATCGGAACACCCAAAAGCTTACACTTCCAGCCACTCCTGACGGATTTCATTGTTGTTTTTCAGGTCTTCAGGCGTTCCCTCGAACACCATATGACCGTGGCCCATCACATAGACTCGATTGGTGACGCGCATAGCGATCGTTAGTTTTTGCTCAACCAACAGAATAGAAACACCACGTTCTGCAATTTGCAAAAGAAGGTCCCCAACCTGTTCCACGATCTTAGGTGCCAATCCTTCGGTCGGTTCATCAATCATGATGAAATCGGGATCGCCCATCAGTGCGCGGCAAACAGTCAGCATCTGTTTTTCGCCGCCAGACATAACCGACGCATCGACATCAGCCCGCGTGCGAAGGTTGGGGAACATGTTGAACATATCCTCCATGCACCACCGACCGTCGCCATCCTTTTGACCCGGCTTCAACCCTAGGATCAAATTTTGGCGCGTTGTCAGACCCGGAAAGATATCCCGGTTTTCTGGCACATAACCGATGCCCCGTTTGGCGATTTCATAGCTGCGCTTACCGGCTAATTCTTCCCCGCGGAATTCAACTGAACCGTGCGGCGCAACCTCGCCCATGATGGCTTTACATGTGGTCGAGCGCCCGACCCCATTGCGCCCCAAAAGGGAAACAATTTCACCTTCGCCCACTTCAAGGTTCACACCCTGCAGAATGTGGCTTTTGCCATAGTAGGCGTGCAGATCATTAACTTTGAGCATCTTACACCCCCTCATCTTCCAACGTGGTGCCCAGATAGGCCTCTTTGACCTTAGCCGATGCACGCACCGCATCCGGCACATCCGATTCAATGATTTCACCGTAGACCAGCACAGAAATCTTATCCGCCAGATCAAAGATAACGCCCATGTCATGTTCGACGATCATTAGGGTTTTATCCTCGGTAACCTTGCGGATCAGATCCACAATCAGAGCCGTTTCCGAATGGCTCATGCCCGCGCAGGGTTCATCCAACAGAATGATGTCCGCTCCGCCGGCAATCGTGATTCCGATTTCGAGCGCGCGCTGCTCCGCATAGGCCAAAGTCCCTGCCAACAAATCCCGACGGGCTGTCAGATTGATTTGCTCCAGAATTTCTTCGGCTTTTTCAGTTACATCCCGCTGACCCGAAATCATGTGCCAGAACGAATACTTGTACCCCATGGTCCAAAGCAGGCCACAGCGGATATTTTCGAACACGGTCATGTTCGGAAAGATATTCGTGATCTGGAACGACCGGCTCAGACCCCGGCGGTTGATCTCAAACGGTTTCAGCCCACTCACGTTCTCATCGTGCAGATAGACACCACCAGATGTTGGCACATATTTACCAGTGATCAGGTTGAACAGCGTGGACTTGCCAGCCCCATTAGGGCCAATAATCGCGTGCCGTTCTCCTTTGGCAACCTTAAGGTCAACGCCCTGGATAATCTTAGCGAGTCCAAAGCTCTTGCTCAGGTCGCGCAGTTCAAGTGCGGGCGCCGTCATTGGTCGTCTCCTGCGTGATTGGCTTCATCCCAAGCAGCTTTGATCTCGGGTGTAATACGGGAAACAAGGAACAAAGAGACGGCAGCGACGACGATTGCCAAACTCAGAGCCTGATACCCGTGGCTATCAAATGTGATCCCATACAGAGACATCTCACCGTCTGCTGAAAAACCGTGCCGCTTGTGGAACAGGATTTCCAGAACTGCAGCCAGCGACAGAATGCTCGTCACCGCAGGGATCGCAACCTTGAGGTATGGCCCCGTCAACAGGTGCAACTTACCCAAGTTCAACGGACGACGATGCATCGCAATAACGCCCGCAAACCCGCCCGGGAAGAACATCACAGAAGCCACGAACAGGATACCCAGATATAGCGACCAAATTTCGGTGTAGAGGCCCAAAACCGTCTGCAACAACGTAAACACGATTGCCCCAATGATCGGACCAACAAAAAAGCCGACACCGCCCAAAAAGGTAATCAACAAGATCGACCCAGAGGTTGCGAGGTTCAGGTTTTCTTCGGTCAGAATTTCGAAGTTCACCGCAAAGAGCGATCCCGCGATACCGGCAAAGAAGCCTGACACGATGAAGGAGATCCACCGCACATTGCGCTGAGAGTAGCCCAAGAACTCTGCCCGCTCCTCATTGTCACGCACCGCATTTGCAATCCGACCAATCGGCGTCCGCGAAAACAGGTACATCAAAATCGCAGCGATCATCAGCCAGACAACGGTCAGATAATACACCTCGGACTGCGAGGCAAAATCCATGCCAAAGAATTCTGGACCCATTGTCCGATCGCCCGAGATCCCTTCTTCACCACCGAAAAAGATTACGATGATAATGGAACATGCGGCGATCAATTCCCCGACGCCCAAAGAGATCATCGCAAAGACGGTCCCAGCCCGGCGTGTTGAGAACGAGCCGATCAGAAAGGCAAAGAGCATTCCAAACATACCGCCCACAATAGGCAGCAATGGCAGTGGCAGCCAAAGACCTTGGTATTCGATCATGTTCATCACGTGCATGGCAAAGAAACCGCCGATGCCCATGTAAACAGCGTGGCCAAAAGACAGCATGCCCCCCTGCCCCAGCAACATGTTGTAGCTGAGGGCAAAGACAATTGTAATCGCCATCTGGTTCATGATGGTCAGTGCTGAACTGCTTTGGAATACCACTGGTAGGATCAACAGAAACAATGCAGCGAACGCCCAAGGCAGAACAGTGGATAGTGAAATTAGCCGTTTTGTCCCGGCTGTGAGTGGTGTTTTGCTGGCGATGGTCATGATTCACGTTTCCCCATCAGACCCTGTGGACGCAGAACCAAAACAAACACCATCAACAGATAAGGCAAAATCGGCCCGATTTGCGGCAAGGTGAGGGTCCAAAGATCCTGCAGGGGATGGTCCCAGATATTTTCAGGTTTGGTAAAGCCGACGGCTGTCAGGATATCTTCCATGGCGACATTGTAGGCCGCAGCAAAGGTTTGCAGCCACCCGATGATCAAGGACGCAACGAGTGCCCCCCAGAGGGACCCCAATCCGCCGATCACGATTGTCACGAACACAATGGAACCAAGTTGCAGCGCCATGCCCGGGAAGGTCCCCAGAACAGGACCAGCAATCACACCAGCCAGACCGGCCATCGCAGTGCCTACTCCGAACACGCACATGAACACCAAGGGAACATTATGGCCCAGGTTCTGCACGGTTTCAGGATAGCTAAGCGCGGCTTGAATGGTCATGCCAATTCGGGTCTTTGTCAGGATATAGAGCAAGACCAAGAACAGACCCATCGCCATGAAAATCATAAAGACTTTGTAGGCAGGAAACGAATTTCCGGCGATAGAAAACGCAGCAAAATTCAATGCGAGCGGTTCGGAGTACGCCATTTGACTTTTGCCCCAAAAGAACTGAACCACTTCTTCGATCAGCAGGGCCAGACCGAAGGTAAAGATCAGTTCGGGAACATGTCCGTATTTATGTACTCGCCTCAAGCCGTATCGCTCGATCAGTGCCCCGATGACACCCACGATCACCGGCGCAACCAACAGGCCCATCCAGAACCCTGTTACGGTACTAATCTGGTAAGCGAAATACGCCCCCAGCATGTAAAAACTGGCGTGAGCAAAGTTCAGCACGCCCATCATTGAAAAGATCAGCGTAAGGCCACTGCAGAGCATAAAGAGCAAAAGCCCGGTGACCAAGCCATCCAAAATGTTAACGAGGAACAATGCCATCGTTTGTCGGCTCCCTGTTTGAGATGTCGATTTTTATTAGTGTTGTCCTGCCAGAGAACCTCTGGCAGGACGAATTGGCAACATATTTCGCAATGACGAAACGTTACGGGCGTTTCATCTTGCAGGTTGTTGCTGAATCCATAGACGCCAACTCGACAATGGTTTCTGCAACCATTCCGTGCCCAGATTTGTCATAGTCAAAAGTCAAACCCTCACTTGTCTGTCCTTGAACCGTCAGTGTCTGGATGGCTTGGTGGTCGCTTTCACGCATAATGGTTTTGCCCGTTAGCAAACCATCGAATTCCATGCCTTCCAAAGCGTAAGCAATGGCTTTTATGTCGGTGGCGTTGCCCACTTCGTTGATTGCTGCCGCAAGCATGGGTGGAACATTCGCCATCTGTGGTTGGCCCAGATCCAGCTCAGGGAATTTTTCGTAGTAGCTGGTGGTAAAGGCTTCGGCCTCTGCCGACAAAGGTGGGTTCACCTGACCAGCGCCCGCCAGCTTAACGATACCGTCGCCTTGGTCACCAAAGTTGGCGGTAATCCCAGAGGTTGCACCATAGTAGGTATAAATCGGATTGGTAAAACCAGCACCCATGATAGCCTTACCCAAACCGACCATGTCGCCGCCCCAGTTACCTGTGATAACTGCATCTGCTTCGGCCGCGATAACTTTACGCGCATACGGCGTGAAGTCTTTAACCTTACCAATTGGATGCAGTTCATTGCCAACGATTTCGATATCAGGGCGTTTCTCTTTCAAGAACCGAACAGCAGCCGATGCCACAGCTTTACCAAACGAATAGTCCTGACCGATGACATACACTTTTTTGATGTCAGGATTTTTCGCGATATCGTCCGTCAGAGCATCCATTTTGATGTCTGCATTTGCATCAAAGCGGAAATGCCAGAAGTTGCATTTGTCGTTTGTCAAAGCCGGATCAACCGCCGAGTGGTTCAGGAAGATCACCTGCTTGTCGGGATTACGCTTGTTGTGCTTACGAACCGCATCAGTAATCGCATTAGCCACGCCCGAAGAAGCGCCCTGAGCGATGAAACGGATATCTTGGTCGATGGCAACTTGCAGCTGGATTAGCGATTCTTTGGCGCTAATTTTGTTGTCGAAAGTGTACGATTTCAAAATCTGCAGCACCATTCAGCAATGCACCTTTTTTGTTGACCAATTCATCCACAGCATGGCGATAAATAGACAGACCCTGGTTCCCGGTCGAGGCAAACGGGCCTGACAACGGGTCAATAAAGGCGATTCGGATTTTTTCCTGCGCCATCGCCGAAGTTGCAGCCAAACTGGCAACAACAGCACCAACCAGCAAAGTTTTGAACTTGTTCATTTGTTCCCTCCCTAAGGGTTATTTCGTTTGCTCCGGGATTTCCATCCACGGGCATGATCGCGCCAACCAAAATGGTTAGTGATCGATCACTTCAACTTGGAAAAATCATTAGTGTGTCAATGAAATTATTCGACACTGCCACCTTTTACCCAAGGTCTCATTCACCCCTAACGCCTCCCTGCTCTTCAGATCTGCTCTTCTTACATCAAACGAATACTTCCTCCTCAAAAGCATCGCTAATGCTGCGTTCGCGAAAGTTTTTCTCGCTACCGCAGCAATTCCAAAAAGACAGGTCACGAAAGCACCCTGATCTTTTGCCTAACATTATCAACAGTTTCGCAGCGTCAAACTTTGGATTGACAAATTTCCGAATCCAGCAATATCATTAGCATACAAACAACAATACCTTCCGCCCAACAGGAACCTAAACCTTGCACCACTTTATGCCCACCGCCCTGAATGAGGCCCTTGATCGTATTGCCTCTCAAGAGATCAAGATCGTTGCGGGTGGCACAGACTACTTCCCGAGTCAGGGTCAAGGCCCTGAAAAAAGTGACCTTTTAGACATTTCTCGGATCCCCGAAATCTCAGGGATTTCATATGATGGGGACACGTGGCGCATCGGCGCGACCACCAGTTGGAGCGACGTTTTTCACGCTGACTTACCCCCCTATTTCGCTGGACTTCAGGCCGCAGCTCGCGAAGTAGGCAGCCTGCAGATGCAAAATGCAGGAACGATTGCAGGCAATGTTTGCAACGCATCCCCTGCAGCGGATGGTGTGCCGCCCCTGCTGACTCTGGATGCGCAGGTGGAATTGCAATCGATCCGCGGAAAACGAGTTTTGCCCCTCGCTGACTTCATCACCGGTGTTCGAAAGGTCGAACTGAGCAACGATGAGATGGTTACCGGTTTTCTGCTGCCCAACGCGCCCCAAAAGGCTGTAGGGGCTTTCGAAAAACTTGGATCACGGCGGTATCTGGTCATCTCGATCACGATGACTGCAGCAGTGATCGGACTTGATCCGCAGGGGCGCATTAACCACGCGCGTGTTGCTATCGGGGCCTGCTCTCCGGTCGCCCAGCGCTTGGTCCAGCTGGAAACAGATCTTATTGGCAAAACCCTCGACGAAATCGCTCTGAATGACGCTCATTTCGCGACACTCTCGCCCATCGCAGACGTGCGTGGCAGTGCCGAATTCCGTCTAGAGGCCGTCGCAGAACAGTGTTTGCGAACAATCACCAAAGCGGCGCAAGCACATGGATAAGCAGGTACGTGAAATGACCACCCAATTCACCTTGAACGGCGCAACTGTAACCGTCTCCCCGCTTGCAGGGGAGCGACTATCCGAAACTCTGCGCGAACGCGTCGGTGCACGCGATGTTAAAATCGGCTGTAACGCAGGCGATTGTGGGGCCTGTACAGTGCTGGTCGATGGCGCTCCCGTGTGCGCCTGCCTGATGCCCGCACAGCAGGCAGCAGGACGCACTGTGGAAACATTGGGCGGACTTGCCAAAACAGATCCGGACGCGTCGCGTTTGGCCGAAAGCTTTCAAAACCTTGGCGCCGCACAATGCGGAATTTGTACGCCCGGCATGATGGTTTCCGCTGTGGCACTGCTTCGTGAAGAAGACACTCCAACAGAAACACAAGTTCAGGATGCTTTGGGCGGTGTGTTATGCCGCTGCACTGGGTATCGCAAGATTATCGATGCTGTAGTTGCTGCGGCGTCCGCTGATATCCCCGATTTGACCACCGGCCATGCCGGCGAAGGGATTCGCCGTCTGGACGGTGCTGGCAAAGTCGCCGGAACCGAAGTGTTTGGCGACGATGTCGCGCCACAGGGAACGCTGGAAGTTGTGGTGATCCGCTCGCCCTTCCCGCGCGCAGGTTTTCAATTTGGTGACCTTGATGCCTTTGCCCAAGCGCCCGGTATCGAAGCCATTTTGACCGCCGCCGACGTGCCCGGTCGCAACGTCTTTGGGGTCATTCCCGATTTCGCAGACCAACCCGTGTTTGCCGAGACGGAAACACGTTTCCGGGGCGAAGCCGTGGCGGCCATTGTCGGCACGCCCGAGGCTATTCGCGCTTTTGATCCCGCTCAGTTCCCGGTCACATGGGATGAACGCCCCTCAAGCCAAACCGCGCATGAGGCCATGGAAGATGGTGCGGCCCAATTGCACGCCGACCGCGCAGGCAACGTGATGTGCGGCGGTTTTGTTCAATGTGGGGACGCCAAAGCTGCCCTTGCTGAGGCTGACGTCACGGTTGAGGGCAAATTCCGCAGTGGCTTTGTAGAACATGGTTACATCGAACCCGAAGCCGGGTTTGCTGAAATCGTCAATGGTCGCGTTGAAATCCACGCCTGCACCCAAGCGCCGGTCATGGATTTGGACGCGATGGAAATCATTCTTGGGATGCCACGCGATCAGATCCGCATCATTCCAACGGGTGTTGGTGGTGGTTTCGGCTCAAAACTTGACCTGAGCGTGCAGCCCTACCTTGCCTTGGGCGCGCTCAAGACCGGCAAGCCAGTGCGGATCACATATTCACGCACGGAATCGATGCAATCGACCACCAAGCGGCACCCGTCTGATATCACTTTGCGGATCGGCGCCACCAAAGAGGGCAAAATCAAAGGCTTTGATTTCTTTGGATACTTTAACACCGGCGCCTATGCCAGCTGGGGCCCGACTGTGGCGAACCGAGTCCCCGTTCATGCCTCTGGTCCCTATCAAGTCACCGACTACCGGGCGGAATCGCAGGGTATTCACACCCATTGCCCGCCTGCTGGTGCCTTCCGCGGATTTGGCGTCCCCCAATCCGCCATTGCACAAGAAAGCCTGTTTGATGAACTTGCCGACAAGCTGGGTATTGATCCGCTGGACTTCCGCATCCTGAACGCTCTGGAAAATCATGTTCCGACCGTTTGTGGACAGGTGTTTGAACAGGGCGTCGGGATCAAGCCCTGCTTTGAAGCGCTCAAGTCCGCTTGGAATAGCGAACGCGCGGAGGCAACCGCGTTCAACGCAGAAAATGAGATCTTCAAGCGCGGCGTCGGGCTTGCTGGTGGATGGTATGGATGCGGCAACACATCACTGCCCAACCCATCGACCATCAAATCCGGCATCCGCAAAGACGGCACAATCGTGTTGCACCAAGGAGCCATGGATATCGGTCAGGGCGCAAACACCGTCATCAGCCAGATCTATGCCACGGCATTGGGAATCCCGGTTCACCAGTTGGAAATTGTTGGGCCTGATACCGACGTGACACCCGATGCCGGGAAAACCTCGGCCTCGCGTCAAACCTATGTTTCGGGCAGTGCCTCGCGCCTGAGTGGCTTGGCCATGCGGGAACAGATTTTGGCTCAGGTGAATGCGGGTGCAGACGCTACTCTGGAAATCAACGCCGGGCGGATCAAGATCACGGATCAAGGTACTGCACACACCATCGACCTAACGGCGCTGAACGCCGATGACGAAGGCTATGTTCTACGATCGCAAGAAACCTATGATCCGCCAACCAAGCCTTTGGATGAAAACGGTCAGGGCATCCCCTATGCGCAATTCGGCTATGCCGCGCATTTGGTAGTGGTCGAAGTTGATACCAAGTTGGGCACCGTCAAACCGCTGAAATTTGTTGCGGCCCATGATGTTGGCAAAGCGATCAACCCGATGCTGGTCGAAGGTCAGGTTCAAGGCGGCATCGCGCAGGGCCTTGGCATGACCCTGATGGAAGAATACATTCCCGGCCGGACTGAAAACCTGCACGACTATCTTATCCCGACAATGGGCGACATGCCCCCTGTAGAAACTGTCATCATCGAAGAACCGGACGCGCACGGCCCCTATGGCGCCAAGGGGCTGGGGGAACATGTCCTCATCCCTACAGCGCCCGCGATTCTCAACGCAATCAAAAGCGCTTGCGGCGTGCGGTTGACCCAAGTACCCGCCACGCCCTCCCGAGTGCGCGCCGCAATCAAGGACAATAATAATGGCAACTGAAACCGCAAAGCCCGATAAAATCCGCTGCGACGCCTGCCCTGTCATGTGCTATATCGCTGATGGCAAAATTGGCGCTTGTGATCGCTACGCCAACCACGGCGGTGATTTGGTGCGGCTGGACGCCCTCACGATCATCGAAAGCTCTGGCCAGAAACTCGTGCCCTTTCTGAAGGACGGCAAAGGTCCCGATGACTGGGATGGAAACATCGTTCAAGGCAATCGTCCCTTTGTAACTGCTGTCGGCGCGGGCACCACCTATCCCGATTACAAACCGGCCCCCTTTATCGTCAGTCAGGAAATTCAGGGCGTTGATATGGTCACCGTCGTGACCGAAGGGATCTTTTCCTACTGCGGTGTTAAAATCAAAATCGACACCGACCGTCACCTTGGACATGAACGCGATGTCGTTCGCGTCAACGGCGAGCCGATCGGCCATGTGATGACCTCAGAATACGGGTCAAAAATGCTCAGCCTTGGCGGCGTTGAGCATCTGACAGGCGGATCAAAGAAGGAAGGCCGCATCACCTGCGATGCCTTGCTGAAACTCTGCAATCAAGAAGCGGTGGAAATGGTGATCGGAGAGCCCGAGCATGAAACCACGGTTGTGATTCAGGCGGGCAAGGCCCCGATCATCAACGGTGTCGAAGAGAAATTGATGCGGGTTGGTTGTGGATCAGCCACGATTGGGATGTTTGCCACGCAATGGGTGGATCACGTGGACGATGTTGTGGTGGTCGATGACCACATCACCGGCGTTCTGTCCGAGCATCAGGCTGGTAAATTACTGGACGTGCCCGCCACCGGGATCAAGATCAACGGGCGGCGTTCAACCCCCGGACGGTACTTCCAGGTCGCCGAACCCGGCACAGGCTGGGGCGGCACCGATATCGAGGATCCACTCAAAATTCTTGGGGATTTCAACCCCAAGTTTGCCAAAGAAGGCATGCGCCTGTTGATGGTGTCCACCACGGGTGAACAATACGCCTATTTCGAACTCGACGAGACACTGACGCCGCAACCCGCAGAGACCCCTGAAAAACTGAAAGCCTCCGCTGATCTTATTGCGGAAAACTGCGAACCGTCGGTTTGCTCGGTCCTGTTCATGGGCGGTGCCGGTGGCAGCCTGCGCGCAGGCGTTACGGAAAACCCCGTCAAGCTCACAAAATCCGTCAAAGACTCTCTGACGTTTGTGTCGTGTGGCGGTGCCGAAGCCTATGTCTGGCCCGGTGGCGGCATTACCGTGATGGTGGATGTGTTGGACATGCCGACCGGCTCGTTTGGCTACGTTCCAACGCCGGCCTTGGTGGCCCCCATCGAATTCACCATGCGGGTGAGCGATTACGGTACATTGGGTGGCCATATGGAGGAAATCCAATCGGTTGAGGATGTTGTCTCAGAGAGCACACGCAAGGTTGCGCAATTTGACAACCAGCCTGATCCGATGGCGCACACCAACTATCGCTGGTCCAAATGAGACCCGTTTCCGCCCTCCTCTCTTGTGGAACTCGACTGCACCTGCAGCACGGGCCGATTGATCTGATCATCGGGGCGGATGGGGATCGTGCCGGGGCATTTGCTGCGGCACAATCCCGGTTTGAAACAGTGTTAGAAGAGCTGGTGGGGGACCTCCGGCTGCTTAAATCCCCCATGAGCCAAACCAGCCCTCGTGCAGAGGGGACAATCGCACAGCACATGCAAAATGCAGTTCGCCCCCATTGTGCGCAATTTGTTACCCCGATGGCAGCGGTGGCAGGAGCGGTAGCTGATGCAGTGCTGCATGCCATCACAAAAACCACTGACGTGCGACGCGCGTACGTCAACAACGGGGGCGACATCGCGATACATCTGCAACCGGGGCAGAGCTTTTCCATGGCCATGGCCTCGGTCGAAGGGCATGATTTAGGGCGCCTTCAGATCAATGCCGAAGATGATGTTTCTGGGATCGCCACATCGGGGGCCGGGGGGCGCAGCTTATCCCTTGGCCTTGCCGATAGCGTCACGGTTCTTGCTCAAACAGCTGCAACTGCAGATGTGGCCGCAACGTTAATTGCCAACGCCGTTAACCTTGACGATCACCCCGCAATCACCCGCCGACCCGCGTCGGACATTCAGGACGACAGCGACCTTGGCCAACAGCTCGTCACAGTTCAATGCGGTGCACTTTCACGCACAGATATTCACCATGCGCTGCAAAGCGGTCAGATCGTCGCCGAAAAAATGCGCATCGCCAATTTGATCCGAGCCGCGTCGCTTTCCCTGCAGGGCGAATCCCGCCAAGCAGGACATTCCGGTTTCACCGAACACCAACCCAACAGGACTTTGATAAATGCCTGAAGTCATTCTCAGAAAAACCGTCGCCTCTTATGAAGAGATTTTTCACGAAGGGGGCCCTGCGCCCGAAACGCCCCAGCGCAGAGCTGCGGTTTTGGCCATTATCAAGAACCCATTCGCCGGGCGTTTTGAACCTGAAATCCAAGGTTTCATGGAAGACCTCAAACCGCTTGGTTTGGAAATGGCGCAAAAATTGCTCGATATGCTGGGCGGCCCTGACAACATCGAAGGGTACGGCAAAGGATCACTGGTTGGCGAAGCCGGAGAGCTAGAGCATGGTGCCCTGTGGCACGCCCCCGGCGGCTATGCCATGCGCCAACTGTTGGGCAACGCCAGCGCCATTGTACCCTCGTCAAAAAAGGTGGGCGGCGTAGGGGCGCGGCTTGATGTGCCAATTACCCACGTCAACGCGTCTTACGTGCGATCCCATTTCGACAGCATGGAAGTGGGCTGCAACGACGCCCCCCGCGCTGACGAGTTGGCCTTTGCCCTCGTGATGAGCACCGGCGGGCGCATCCATTCCCGCTCGGGTGGGTTGCTCGCATCAGAAATCATAGGGAAGGATGGATTGAGATGACCATGAACATTCGCAAAATCGCAGTAAATGTCGAAGAAACACATATCGAAGCCGGGCGCGAAATTGCGCCCGCCACGCGAAAAGCCGTGGCCGTGGCTGTCATCGCCAATCCGTTTGCGGGCACCTACCACGAGGACCTGACCGCGCTGATGGATATCGGGGCAGAATTGGGCGCTGTCTTGGGTAAACGATGCGTCGAAGCGCTTGGGATCACACCAGATCAGGCCGAAAGCTATGGCAAATCCGCCATGGTCGGCGAAAACGGTGAGCTAGAGCATGCGGCCGCAATCTTGCACCCAAAGCTTGGCGCCCCCCTGCGCAAAGAAGTTGAAAAGGGGGCCGCTCTCGTTCCCTCTTCGAAAAAGATGGGCAGCCCCGGTCAGGTTCTAGATGTGCCTCTGGGCCACAAAGACGCGGCGTATGTGCGCAGCCACTTTGACGGGATCGAAGTGCGGCTGAACGATGCCCCACGTGCCAACGAAATCATGGTTGCGGTAGCCGTGACCGACAGCGGGCGTCCTTTGCCCCGAGTTGGTGGCCTGGAGCACGCGGACGCCAAAGGTACAGACGGGCTGCGTTAAAGGGTTACGTAACGTCAATCACTTACTGACAATCACCAAGAAGCCGGGCACAACCGGCCTTGCGAACAGAAAAAATGATCTAACTGGAGGAAAATACATGTCATTTATCAGACGCACGGTATTAGGGGCGCTTGCTACATTGCCCTTGGTGGGCTTTGCCCCACAAGCTGCCCAGGCAGCAGAAGAAATCGTTATTGGCGAAGTGAACAGCTACACACGTCTTCCCGCCTTTACGGAACCCTACAAAAAGGGCTGGCAGCTGGCGGTCGAACAAATCAATGCTGCGGGCGGCATCGACGGCAAGCAGCTCAAGGTCATCAGCCGCGACGACACGGGTGATCCAGCAACAGCCATCCGTATCGCCGAAGAGCTGGTCTCCAAAGAAGGTGCGGCCCTGATCTTTGGCACGTTCCTGTCTAACATTGGCCTGGCAGTCGCAGATTTTGCGAAACAAAAAGAGGTGCTGTTCCTCGCATCTGAACCACTGTCAGATGCGATCGTTTGGTCAAAAGGCAATAAGTACACTTATCGCCTACGCCCTTCGACCCACATGCAGGCTGCGATGTTGGCGGAACAGGCTGCCAAGCTTGACGCCGTGAAATGGGCCACGATCGCGCCCAACTATGCCTATGGTCAAGATGCTGTAAAAGCCTTCAAATCCGAGTTAAGCCGCCTGCGCCCCGACGTTGAATTCGTCACCGAACAGTGGCCGCCTGTGTTCAAGATCGATGCGGGCTCAACCGTTCGCGCGCTCGAAGCATTCAAGCCTGATGCGATCTTTAACGTAACTTTTGGGGGCGATCTGGCAAAGTTTGTCCGCGAAGGATCGTTGCGCTTTCTCTTTGAGGATCGCGCAGTTGCATCATTGCTGACTGGCGAGCCTGAGTACCTGCAACCACTTGGGAACGAAACGCCCGAAGGTTGGATTGTCACCGGCTACCCCGGCACAGACATCGCAACTGATAGCCACGCCGCCTTTGCCAAGGCTTATATCGACATGTTTGGCGAAGAGCCCAAAACAGGCTCGATCGTTGGGTACAATTCGATCCTGTCGATTGCGGCAGCGCTGACCAAAGCCGGCTCGACCGACACGACTGCCCTACTGGCAGCAATGGACGGGCTTGAAGTTGCAGACAGCCCTACCGGTCCTTTCACGTTCCGCGCAGCCGATCACCAATCCACAATGGGTGCCTATGTGGGCAAGACATCTCTCGTAGATGGCAAACCCAAGCTGGTTGATTGGAACTATGCCGATGGAGCCAGCTACCTGCCGTCAGAAGAAGAGGCCGCAAAACTGCGCCCTGCTGACTAAAGAAATCTACCACTCACGAAACGTCTGGGGGCGAGCAATCGCCCTCTGACACCCATATTCAAAAGCCGGGGAGGGGAATTCATGGGCTTTTATTTCGCGCAGTTGCTGACGGGGCTCGCCAATGCGTCGTCGCTGTTCCTGATCGCATCGGGACTTTCAATTATCTTTGGTGTGACCAGGATCGTGAACTTTGCCCACGGCTCGTTCTATATGGTCGGTGCATACTTGGCGTATACGCTGGTCACGACCCTGAACGCAGGCATCTTTGGGTTCTGGTTCAGCGTCATCGCTGCAGCCCTGATCGTTGGGGTTATCGGTCTGTTGATCGAACTCACCATTTTGCGGCGCATTTATCGTGCGCCTGAACTGTTCCAGTTGGTTGCCACATTTGGCGTCGTGTTGATCTTTCAAGATGGCACTCTGGCCATTTGGGGCGCCGAAGATCTGTTGGGACCACGTGCGCCCGGATTGGATCGCGCTGTCCGTATCATGGGGGAACCCATTCCAGAATATGATCTGGCTCTGATCTGTATCGGACCCGCTGTTTTGCTGGGCATCTGGCTCTTGTTTCATAAAACGCGCTGGGGTGTTCTGGTGCGCGCCGCGACACAGGATCGCGAAATGGTTGCCGCCCTTGGCGTGAACCAGGCCTGGCTCTTTTCTGCTGCCTTTGTGCTTGGTGCCTCTCTTGCTGGTCTTGGTGGCGCATTGCAAATCCCGCGTGAGGCCGCATCGCTGCAAATGGATCTATCGATCATTGGCGAAGCCTTTGTCGTCGTCGTGATTGGCGGAATGGGCAGTGTAACAGGGGCCTTTGTGGCCGCCGTGTTGATTTCGGTTCTGAACGCCTTTGCCATTCTGATCTTTCCGCAAATTTCGATTGTCCTGCCATTTATCGTCATGGCGGTTGTGCTGATCGTGCGTCCCTATGGATTGTTCGGAAAACCCGGCAGTGAACACGGTGGCACCGAAGACCCCGATCAACCCCTCAAACTGATGAGCAATCAGGCCTCAATGGTGCTGTTCGCAGCCGTGGCCATGCTTGCGCTCAGCCCCGTGGTTGTTGCGGATTTCACCACCATCTTGCTTGTTGATGTCATGGTGGCCACGCTCTTTGCGGTCTCGCTGCATTTCATGATGGGGGTCGGAGGCATGGTCAGTTTTGGACATGCCGCCTACTTTGGCGTTGGCGCCTATGTGGCAGCTCTGTCTGTCACGTTGCTTGGGTTCAGTATGATCCCAGCCATGATTATCGGCCCCATAGCGGCCGCAGCAGCCGCCTTGTTCTTTGGCTGGTTCTGCGTCCGCTTATCCGGTGTCTATCTGGCAATGCTCACCATGGCCGCAGCACAAATCCTGTGGGGCGTCACCTTTCAATGGCAGGATTTCACTGGCGGAGATGACGGCATCTTGGGCGTCTGGCCCTCCAAATGGGCCAGTTCAGATCAGGTCTATTTCTACATTGCCTTTGTCTTGTGCATTGGTGGCATATGGTTCTTGCGTCGCGTCGCCCACTCGCCATTTGGCTATACGCTACGCGGGATTCGCGACAGCAAAACCCGTGCCGAAGCGATTGGCGTCGACACCAAGTTTCATCAATGGATGGGCTTTACTCTGGCGGGGTCGCTTGCGGGTTTGGCCGGTGTAATCTTTGCCTTTTCCAAAGGGTCAGTTTTCCCAGATAGCCTTGGGATCGCGCAAAGCATCGATGGCCTGATCATGGTGCTGCTCGGTGGTATTCATGCGTTGGCAGGTCCGATCTTTGGGGCCGTGGCTTTTGTCATGATCGAGGACTGGGTCACCCGACTCGAGTATTGGCGCTTTATCTTTGGCGGGATCATTTTGGTTGTTGTTCTGCTGGCCCCTGATGGCATTGCAGGCGGAGTTCAAAGACTGCTGCGCGCCGTCTTACCGACCAAGAAAGGAGACGCAGCATGAGTTCTGTTTTATCAGTTCGCAATCTGTCCAAAAGCTTTGGCGGGGTCAAAGCGGTTCAAGACGTGAATTTCGATGTCGGTAAGGGCGAGTTTCTAGCCCTTATCGGCCCCAATGGGGCGGGCAAGACAACCTGTTTCAACATGCTGAATGGGTATCTGAAACCTAACACTGGTTCGGTCAAACTGAACGGTATGGAACTGCTTGGCACCCCCCCGCGCAAAATTTGGCGCATGGGGGTTGGCCGGACCTTTCAGATCACTGAAACCTTCTTGTCGATGACGGTGTTGGAAAACATCCAAATGGCGTTGATTTCCTATCATCGCAGGGTGTTTGATGTGTTTTCACTTGCCACGCGTTTGTATGTAGACGAGGCGATGACCCTGCTTACTCTGGTCAACATGAGCGAACAGGCCCAGCGCGCGTGCTCGGAACTGGCCTATGGTGATCTGAAACGCTTGGAACTTGCCATTGCTCTGGCGCATGAACCTGCATTGCTTTTGATGGATGAACCAACCGCAGGCATGGCCCCATCAGAACGCATCGCTTTGATGGCCTTGACGGCTGAAATCGTCGAGCGTGAAGGGGTCAGCGTCGTGTTTACAGAACACGACATGGATGTGGTGTTTGCCCATTCTCACCGTATCCTGGTGCTGAACCGCGGGGAACTGATCGCCGAAGGGACCGGCGAAGAGATCCGCGCGAACGCGACGGTGCAAGAGGTCTACTTGGGTGGTGGCACCCTATTTGAAGAGGAGTTGGCCCATGCTTGACGTCGCGAACCTGAACGCTCGCTATGGTCGTGCGCAAATTCTGAACGGGGTTTCCCTTTCCCTTGGAAAAAACGAAGTAGTTGCCGTCTTGGGGCGCAACGGGGCGGGCAAATCCACCACCATGAAATCGATCATGGGCATGGTGCGCCAGAAAACGGGTCAAATCACCTATGAAGGGTCCGACATTTTAGGCAAACCATCGCATATGATCTGCCGGGCAGGCGTCGGGTATGTTCCTGAGGAACGCCGTATTTTCGGGGATCTCACGATCGAAGAAAACCTAGAGGTAGGTCGCCGTGACACGCGCGAAGATGCACCCGAATGGACCTTGGAGCATCTCTATGAGCTTTTCCCAAACCTGTTGGAGCGGCGCAAAAACCTGGGCAAGCAACTGTCAGGCGGCGAGCAGCAGATGCTGACCATTGCCCGCACCTTGATGGGCAACCCAAAGGTCGTTCTGCTTGATGAGCCATCCGAAGGGATCGCGCCTGTTATTGTGGAACAAATGGCCAATGTCATCGCAGAGCTAAAGCGCGAAGGGTTGTCTGTGCTGATCTCGGAACAGAACCTTCACTTTGCCCGGTTGGTGTCAGATCGGGCCTACATCATCGAAAAAGGACAGGTTTGCTATGAGGGGTCGTTTGAGCATCTCGACCAGAATCCTGAGATCTCACAGAAATACCTCGCTGTATAATCAAAGACCGGGCCGCAATGGCCCGGTTTTACCGTTGTTTGCATACCCTTAGTTGTTATACTGCGAATGATAAACTGTAGTGGGTATAAGAATGACAGATGCAGCAGAGCCGAACGAGAACACCTATCGGTTAGACGATCAGGTGGGGTATCTGCTGCGATTGGCCAGTCAACGGCATGCCACGATTTTTCAATCGCGCACCCTAAATGGACTGACACCAACGCAATTTGGGGCCCTGCTCCGCATCGCTGAACAAGGACAGTGTTCGCAAAATCACTTGGGGCGTTTGGCGGCAATGGATGTGGCCACGATCAAGGGCGTTGTAGACCGTTTACGTCAAAAGGGTCTGACCCTTGCGGAATCTGATCCCAACGACAAGCGGCGAACCCTGATTTCTCTCTCCCCAGAGGGAGAAGAGATGGTCAGACAAATGGCAGAGGTCGGTCACGCCATCACTGCCGAGACTTTAAAGCCCTTAACCGCAGCCGAACAACGTAACCTTATCAAGATCTTGCGAAAAATATCATGATCTGACAGGCTTTTGCGGTGACGCTTTGGCCAAGCTGAGTTCTGAGCGCGAAAAGGTTATCGGTGTACGCAGTCCGGGCACACCTTCAGGGGCGATTTCCATGTTGCGATGCTTAATCTGAGGATCATTCAAAGCTTCGGCCACAGAATTGATCGGGCCACCCGGAACAGCCCCTTGTTCCAATGCCGCGAGCAGATCTGCTTTGCCCCAAGCGGCACACGCATTGGTCAAGAGTTCCGTCAATTCATCGCGATGCGCGACTCGATCCGCGTTGCTTAGGAAACGCGGGTCTTTGGCCAACTCAGACACATCTAGAATGTCACACAGCGTTCCGTATTGCCGGTCATTGCCACAGGCAATGATGATATGCCCGTCATTCACAGGGAACACCTGATACGGCACGATATTTGGGTGCGCATTGCCCAGACGTTTCGGGCATTCCCCTGAGGCCAAGAAATTCATCCCTTGGTTCGCCAACACCCCTGTCATGCAGTCGAGCAGGCTCAGGTCGACATGTTGCCCCTGCCCCGATCGATCCCGTTCTGCCAAAGCGGATTGAATACCAATGACCCCGTAAAGCCCAGTAAAGATGTCCGCAAACGCGATGCCAATTTTCTGCGGCGCGCCTGTCGGATCTCCCGTCAGATCCATAACACCGCTCATGCCTTGGATCAGGAAATCATATCCCGCCCGATGTGCGTATGGCCCGTCCTGACCAAACCCTGTCACCGAACAATAGACCAGACGTGGATTGATCTGTTTCATACTCTCGTAATCGAGGCCAAATTTCTTGAGCCCGCCAACCTTGAAATTCTCAACCAACACATCTGCGTCGCGGATCAACTCCACCAGCTTTGCACGATCCCCCGTATCGCCAAAGTCCAGGGCAATACTGTCTTTGCCCCGATTGGCCGCGTGGAAATAAGCTGCGGTCTTCTCCCCTTCACGCTCAATGAACGGGGGGCCCCACTTGCGGGTGTCATCGCCATCCGGGCTTTCGACCTTAAGCACGTCAGCCCCTAGATCTGCCAGAGTTTGACCGATCCACGGACCAGCCAGAATCCGTGCCAATTCGATCACTTTAAGACCCTGTAACGGCGTGCTCATCATTCGTGCCTTTCAAAAAAATCCCCAGCGCCCGGCGGGCCACTGGGGAACAGTCTTGGGGAGTTTCTGTTGTTAACTGACGACTTCCGGCAAGCGCGTCGCCGGAGGCGTGTTACGGCTGCGGTGGCTAGTCACAGCCCCGTCAATGATAGTCATACCAACACCGGGCAAATTGCCCAATTGCACGGATTCAAGCATGTTCTTGCCCGGCGCGTGCTGGGCCTGATCCATCAGTACGAAATCGGCGCACATTCCGACTTCGATCAAACCTGTGTCCAGCTCGCGTTGACGGGACGTGTTTCCGTTCGCAAAACAAAACGCGATTTCCGCCGGGACATCCCCGAGCGACGACAACATCGCAACCATCCGCATAATCCCAAGCGGTTGAACACCAGACCCCGCAGGGCCATCTGTACCTAGGATAATACGGTCCATTTGTTTGAGTTCGCGCGCTGTATTCAACGTCAGCAAAGCGGCCCGTTCGTTGCCGTTGTGCACGATTTCCAACCCTGCCGTACAGCTTTCGCACAAGCACATGATCTGGTCATCAGGCAGGGCCGAATGCCCGCCGTTGATATGCCCGATCACGTCTGTCCCTGTTTCCAGAACCATATCAGCATCGATCAGGCCCGACCCCGGGATCGATGGTCCGCCAGTGTGAATGGTAGACTGAATACCGTATTTGCGGGCCCAATCAACCATCTGCTTGGCTGTCTTACCATCTTTGACAGTCCCAAGGCCAACCTCGCCCAACAGCTTAACACCGGCGTCAGCCATTTCTTTGAAGTCTTCCTCGACCATACCGTGTTCAATCACGGGGGCACCGGCATGAACCTTCATGCCTGACGGGCGAAAGTTTTCGTACCAGCGCTGCGCCGCAATCGCCATCGCCTTGAGGCCGACGATATCTTTAGGGCGGCCTGGCATGTGCACTTCGCCTGCTGAAATCAGAGTAGTCACCCCGCCATGAAGAGTTGAATCGATCCAATGCAATTGCTGTTGGCGCGGGGTGTAATCCCCCACCACAGGGTGAATGTGGCTGTCAATCAAACCCGGGGCCAGCGCAACCCCATGCGCATCAACAACCGTATCCGCGTGTTCGCAATCCAGATCTTTTTCATAACCCCATTCAGCAATTTTACCATCTACAGCAATCAGGCAATCGCCGTCCAGAATCGGCTGCTCCATCTTCCCAGACAGCAACAAGCCAATGTTTTTTATGACAAGCTTTCCAGTCATCGTTTCCTCCGGTTACGAAAAATCGCGCAAATTATCGTTTGCATACTAATGTATTACAACAACGCGTCAAGCATTGGATCACCTAAGTCCAGAAGCTAGAAATACATATTGACAGGGTTCGGAAATTTCGAATAATCATTCGTATACAAATGAATGGAGCGCCTAAATGACCTACGTCGTGACCGACAATTGCATCAACTGCAAATTCACCGACTGCGTCGAGGTCTGCCCTGTCGATTGTTTTTACGAAGGTGAAAACACTCTGGTCATTCATCCAGACGAATGCATCGACTGCGGCGTTTGCGAACCAGAATGCCCAGCTGACGCCATTCACCCCGATACCGAGGACGGCATGGAGCCCTGGGTTGAGCTTAACCAAAAATACGCCGAGCTCTGGCCCGTCATTGTTGAGAAAAAAGATCCCATGCCTGACGCCGACGACTGGAACGGCAAAGACGGAAAGCTCGAACTGTTGTCCGAAACCCCTGCCGCCGCATAACCGACAAGGAGACACCAATGTCGCTAGATAGCTCCCCTAAAACTGATTTTCCTGTCCCGGCAGGCGTGTTCGCTCAAACCGTGACATCCGTGGAACATTTCACTGATCGTCTGTTCAAATTTCGGATCACCCGCCCGTCGACATTCCGGTTCCGCTCGGGCGAGTTCGTGATGATTGGCCTGCCAAATGCGGAAAAACCTGTATATCGCGCCTATTCAATTGCGTCGCCCAGCTGGGACGAAGAAATCGAATTTTACTCGATCAAGGTGCCTGATGGCCCGCTGACAGAGCATCTGCAAAAGATCAAAGTCGGCGATACCGTTCTGATGCGCAAAAAGCCCACGGGGACATTGGTCAATGATGCGCTGTTACCCGGAAAACGGTTGTGGATGTTTTCGACTGGCACAGGCATTGCGCCGTTCGCCTCGCTGATCCGCGATCCGGAAACATATGAGAAATTTGACGAGGTCATCCTGACCCACACCTGCCGCGAAGTCGCCGAACTGGATTATGGCAAACAGCTTGTCAAAACCCTGAAAGAAGATCCGCTGGTTGGGGAAATGGCCCAAAACCTGCGCCATTACTGCACAACCACACGCGAAGATTACCCATTTCAAGGGCGGATCACGGATTTGATGGCCAGCGGCAAAGTCTTTGACGATCTTGGCGTTCCGCCCATCTCTCCCGAGGTTGACCGGGGAATGATCTGTGGATCCATGGACATGCTGCGCGACACCAAAGCCTCCCTCGAAGGGTTCGGGCTGATCGAGGGCGCGAACAACAAACCTGCGACCTTTGTCGTTGAACGCGCCTTTGTTGACTGAGTTTCCGGGGCGGCCCACCCGCCCCAGAGATGGCACCGGGGTCTGATCTCTTCGCTCTCACTTTCAGACCCCGGACTGCCACACGACATACCGTTCCGAAACTCCCTCAACTTTTCGGATCGTGTCAGGGGAAAGCTGATCCTCCAAAACGCTTTCCCCGCTCTCCCCCCGCACTCAAATGACCAACTGCCCCCCAGCCTCTCTTAGCGCGGAATGCAAAAAGGGCCGGCGCAGATATCTGCACCGACCCCTTAGATGTGTTGTGACTTGGGCTACTGGTTGTCCCGCTTGCCCGTCTTGGCCAAAAAGGCCCCCATTCCCGCGCGCGCTTCTGGGGATGATTGCGCAATCGCTGCGGCCAGACTTTCGGTGAATAGCCCGTCACTGGCCGACATGTCGTTGATCCGGGTGATCGCCTGCATCATCATATAGTTTGAAAGCGGTGCATTCTCGGTCACACGCCGTGCAAGCCCCATCGCCTTTTCAAAAACCGTTCCATTTGGCTCTACGTAGTGCGCCAGACCAAGGCTCAAGCCGTCGTCAGCTTTATAGCGACGTCCCGTCAGCATCATTTCCATCATGCGCCCTGCACCGATGATCCGACCGACCCGGACAGTTGCCCCACCCCCAACAAAAATAGCGCGGCGCCCTTCTGGAAGTTCATAAAACGTGTCTTCCTGACTGACCCGGATATGAGCCGTCATCGCCAGCTCCATGCCACCACCCAGAACGCCGCCATTCATCGCAGCCACGACAGGCACCCGCCCATATTCGATCTTATCGAAGATCCGGTGCCAAAGACGGCATTCGTGCATGGCCCCGGCTGCATCCCGCATCGAGTGCTCCAGCAGATCGAGCCCGGCGCAGAAATGCTCGCCCGAGCTGCGCATAACCACCGCGCCAATGGGCTCAGGCAGGTTGTCAAAATAATGCTCAATCTCATAGAGCAGCCCGTGATTGATGGCATTGAACTTGGCAGGACGGTTCAATGTCAGAATGCCGACATTACCGTCCGTTTCGCTCGTTATGTTGGTATATTCCATCGCAATCTTCCTTACTTGGGCTCAAGCCGGATGGCGCCGTCCAAACGCACGCATTCACCATTCAGCATCGTGTTCTCTATCATATGCCCTGCAAGCTGGGCGAATTCGCCGGGTTTGCCAAGCCGCGGCGGGAAAGGAACCTTAGCGCCAAGGCTATCCTGGACCTCCTGCGGGAGCGTCTCCATCATCGGCGTCGAAAAGATGCCCGGTGCGATGGCCAACACCCGAATGCCAGACCGGGCCAACTCGCGCGCTGCTGGCAGGGTCAAGCTGGCCACCCCACCCTTAGATGCAGCATAGGCCGCCTGCCCAATTTGCCCTTCGAATGCAGCAGCAGAGGACGTGTTGATGATCACACCGCGCTCGTTGTCTTCTTGGGGTTCAGCTTGCGCCATTTTTTCGGCAGTCAATCGGAGGACATTGAACGTGCCAATCAGGTTCACGTGAACGGTTCGCGAGAACCCTTCGAGCGACGCGGGCCCGTTTCGGCCAACGATCCGCTCCCCGTGGGTGACACCGGCGCAATTCACCACGATACGTGGCAAACCATTTGCCTGAATTGCGATTTCCAGCGCCTCGGCCACGCCTTCGGGGCTGGTCACATCACATGGGGCAGCAGTGGCGCCCAGCTCTTTGGCAGCGGCATCCAATTGTGCACCGGGCAGATCAAACAAAGCCACCTTGGCCCCGCGCGAAGCCAACATTTGCGCAGTCGCAAACCCCAACCCCGAAGCCCCGCCGGTCACAATTGCTGATGCATTCTCGATCTTCATTCTGTTTCTCCTTGTGGCCAAACCCGTCGCTACGCAGCGGAAAAAACTTCCCCTCTTGCGCCCAGTGCCGTGCCAACTTATCCAAATTGCGAACTGAGTGAACGCTCAATAATACATTTGCATACTAACAATCTCTTGGGTAGTCTAATTCTACCAAAACCGGTTCGAGAACGATGATTCCGAACAACGACGCCAGGGAGAAAACGATGAACAAAGACGTTCACCAGATCAAAATAGGGATAGAACCCGCCGCCAAATTTGCCCCCGCCCAAGTTAGGCGTCAGGATTTGGCCGACGGTGCGTTCACCTTGGAAAGCCCTCTGCCCTTGGAGTTACCTCACACCTGCCTTTCGGACTTGCTGGACCACTGGGCGGGTGCAGCTCCCGATCGCCCATTTCTGATGCAACGCGGATCAGATGATCAATGGCAAGGCGTCACGTTCTCTGAAACGCACAAGCAGGTGCAATCTCTCGCTGCCTTCTTGCTTGCCCAAGGTCTGGGTCCCGACCGTCCGTTGTTGATCTTATCTGGAAATTCCGTCCGCCACGGTGTCTTGATGCTGGCAGCGATGCACGTCGGTATCCCCGTGGTTCCCGTTTCTGTGCCCTACTCTCTCTACGACAAAGAACTGACCAAGCTGCGCCACATCGTTGAAACGACAAAGCCCGGTATGGCCTATGCCGATGATGCCTTTGCGTTTGATCACGCGTTTACCTACCTGACCGGCGAAGATATCGCGGTGTTTTCCGACAACGGCGGGTTGAGTTATGATACCGCCCTGCAAACCGAGCCGACCGAAACGGTAAGCCAAACACGGCAAACTGTTGGTCATGACACCGTTGGCAAAATCTTGTTCACCTCAGGGTCCACCGGTCTGCCCAAGGGCGTGATTGTGACACAACGCATGATGCTGGCCAATCAGCAAGCTTTGGTTCAAATCTGGCCGTTCCTAGAAACAGAACCACCTGTGATCGTTGACTGGCTGCCGTGGAACCACACCTTTGGTGGCAACTTTAACTTCAACCAAATCCTGTGGAACGGTGGATCGTTCTATATCGACGACGGCAAACCCGTGCCCGGTGAGATTGAAAAAACACTGCGCAATATCCGCGAGATTTCTCCCACGTTGTTTTTCAACGTTCCGCGCGGCTTTGACATGATGCTACCCATCCTGCGGGATGACGATGAACTGCGTCGTGCTTTTTTTGCCCGGCTTCAGCTGATCTTTTTCTCAGGTGCCGGCTTACCCGATCACCTTTGGGAGGGACTCGAAGAACTGGGCGTAAAAGAGCGGGGTGAAAAAATCCCGTTTGTTTCGGCCTGGGGCGCGACCGAGGCGATGATGATCACCTGCGTGCATTTCCCAATTGTTAGCGCGGACGTTGTTGGCCTGCCAACACCGGGAAATGAGGTCAAATTTGTCCCCAACGGTGGCAAATTGGAAATGCGTGTGCGCGGCCCTCACGTGACCCCCGGATACCTAAACAACCCAGCCAAAACCGGCGAAGCGTTTGACGACGAAGGCTATTACCTGATTGGCGATGCCGGGCGTCTTCAGAACCCTGACGATCCTGCACAGGGCATTGTTTTTGACGGGCGCACGTCTGAGAATTTCAAGCTGACGACAGGAACTTGGGTCGCCGTGGGGAATCTGCGGTTGGCTTTGTTAGAGGCCCTGAAACCCTTGGTGTCAGACGCGGTGATCACCGGCCACAACAAGAGCGAAATCGGCGCGCTTTTGTTCCTGAACGAAGACGAATGCAAAAACCGCGCAGGCCGTGTTGATACGCTTGCAGGCTACGCAGCAGATCCAGCCGTTCGGGCCTATGTTGCCGACCAACTCGCTGTTTACAACGAAAGCCAGACTGGCAGCGCAACGCGAGTCAAACGCGTCCTACTACAAGGCGATACCCCTTCCGTTGAGAAAAACGAGATCACCAACAAAGGGTATATAAATCAGAGGCTTGCCCTGGAAATTCGGGCAGACAGCATTGCCGATCTCTATGAGGGGTCAGCTGCCGTAATTCTTCCCGGGAAGGTTCACGCATGATCGACTATACCGCCTCAGAAGCAGAAATCGCATTTGTTCTGAAACACATCGGTCGCCCGGATCGCCTGCCCGATTGGAGCGACGATTTGGCGGATGACTTGATTCCTGCATTGGGTAAATTCATCAATGCCGAAATCTCGCCCCTTGATCTGATTGGGGATGAGGTCGGCGCGAAACTGGAAAACGGCCGGGTCAAAATGCCACCCGAGATGGTCGCAGCCTATGATCGTTACCGGCAGGCAGGCTGGACCGGCCTCACCGCTCCCGAAGACTTTGGTGGACAGGAATTGCCCCACATTTTTGGTGCGGTTTTAGCTGACATGCTCGCAGGCGCGTGTATTTCCTACGAAATGGTACTCAGCCTTGCACAAGGTTGTATTCGAACTGTCGCAGCCTGTGGCAGTGAAGATCAAAAAGCTCGGTATCTCCCGCAGTTGATCTCAGGGGGCTGGATGGCGTCGATGTGCCTGACAGAACCCGATGCGGGTTCAGATCTTGGTCTCATCAAAACTGCCGCGACCCTCGACGAGAATGGGTATGCCTTAAGCGGCACCAAGATTTTCATCTCTGGTGGGGATCATGATTACACTGACAATGTGTTGCATCTGGTGCTTGCGCGAACCCCAGACGCTCCAGCCGGTGTACGCGGGCTGAGCCTTTTTGCCTGCCCCGCGACCTTACCTGATGGCACACGCAATACAGTTCAGACGGTAGGGATTGTGAGGGGATGGAAGCCTGTAATGCGAGCGTCGTTGCTGAGACAAAGGACGAGGTTTGGAAGCTCATGGAGCTTCATGCTCAAGTTGCTCATGGCGAAAATCCAGCGGATTGGGATCAAGAGACGAGAGAATATTTGGGCACGTTGATTACGGGATCAGAAAGATCGAGACGACAGAACCAACGATATCCGAGGTTCAGATGCACTTCCTCACAAAGGCGGCGTTCCGACCGGATAACTACTATGACAACGCGGCAGTCGAAACCTTCTTCAAAACCATCAAGTCAGAACTGATCTGGCGGCATTCATGGGAAACACGGCGGAAGGCAGAGATGGCGATCTTCCACTCTCATGGTTTGCAAACAAACCATTGCCGTGCAACGGAATACATTAACGGGTTCTACAATCCGCGCCGCCGACACTCAGCATTAGGCTGGAAAAACTCGCTGACATTGAGCCACATCCGTCATGTCTCAAACTCAAAAAATGACGTACGCTCGTTGACATGGCGTTGACATGGATGATCGTTCGACCAACGGAAAGATAATCGTTTTCGGCCCAAGGCGGCCTTTAGTGCGAAACACGCCTAACGACGGCTCTCAGCCCCAAAGCGGACGTGGTGTTTCAGCACCAAGGGCGGGGTTCCGCCGTTCTCTGCGCAACGCTCCAATGACAGTTTTGCGCGCAGCGCCGACGTTGCACGTCTATTGGGTTGTGCTGACTTGCGTTTGTAGAGAAATCTTCATTTTTTTCGCTGGACCCAGAAATGGAGATTCTTCCCAAATAGAATGAAATTTGCATCAAGAAGGAGGCGAAGCGAACTGAGCGGTTTCTTCGTAAGCCGAGGATATCCCCAAACAAACCAAAATTGGTTAACTTACTCAGGATTGTGAAGCAAATACCCGACGCCTCTTATCGTTTCAAAGTTTTTGTCTAAGTCCGGGCAGATCGAAAGCTTTTTTCGCAAGCGGCTCACCAACCCATCGATGGATCTGTCGTTTCCGGCCCAGTCGCAACCTCTGATCGAATGTATGAGTTGCTCCCTGCTTAGCACTCGATTACGCCCCTTTAGGAAAGATAGCCAAAGGTCGAATTCCAGCTTTGTTAGCTGGATGTGATCCCCGGACGGATCAAACACCTTGCGAGCCTTTAGGTCAGTGCACACACCTTGGTAAATGATCTCAGACGATTTCAACTGAGCCGCCTGATCTGGCGCATTCCTGGGCTTCATTCTACGGAGCAAACTTTTGATCCGTGCAACAAGTTCTGCCCTCGTGAAGGGCTTTACGACATAGTCATCTGCGCCGAGTTCCAAGGCAACAACCTTGTCCACTTCGTCGAGCTTACCAGACAGCACCACGATACCACCGGAACAGGAGCGACGGATATTTCTGATAACTTCATGTCCGTGGCCATCCGGCAGCAGAAGGTCCACAATGTATAGATCAAAGGGGTTATCTTTTACCTTTTGTTCGGATTGCAGCAGTGTTCGGGCAAAAGTCACACTGAACCCCTGTTCGCGCAAAACTTCAGCAACTTCTTCGGCAAGCGGAATATCGTCATCTACAATCAGTATGTTAGTTTGCTGCATTCGATGCCCTACCTAAAGTGAGCTTGTGCTATTCAGAACTTTTTACCCGACCTAAGTGACCACCATGAGGTGATCTACCCAAAAAGTGTTGTTTGTACGCAATTTATACGAATTTGCACACAAACTATACTTTAGGTGACGTAGCTTACACAAACAGGTGACGTAGCTTACACAAACCTATATTATCACTAAGGTTTGTCGTGTCAACTAACCGAACGACTCCGCCTGAACAAAGAGTCTTGTACGCATCTATGGATCTGACCATGCTACGACCAGCTTTCCTTCGGCACATCGGGCGCCCTAATGCGAAACTCCGCATCCTTCTTGGAGTGTGCTTTTGCCTGCTCAGCTATTTGGGCAACGCGATAAACATTGACATGTTTTTTGGCATCAACTTTCTATATGGATCGGTTTTCGTTTGGCTAGTTATGATTACGTTGGGACACCTTTGGGCAATTGCCGCAGCATTCATTGGTGCGTTGTACACCGTTGAGCTCTGGGGGCACTGGTGTGCGGTAATTGTATTCACCTCGGAAGCGATTTTTGTCACGGCATTGTGCAAGCACACCACCACCCACCGTTTGACTATCATGGTTGTGGCTTTCTGGCTTGGCATCGGCGGGCCGCTAGCTCTTGTTTTGTACACTCAGATACTGGACATCCCTTGGGCGACGTCGGTGTCGGTTGCTACCAAGCAGGCACTCAACGGAATACTGAATGCGATAGTCGCTTCACTGATTGCGACATCGGCATTGTATTTCTATCCGAAAGGGACGAACGCGAACGGCTTCAAAGATGAGAACTCTTACAGCGGGCTTCTTCAACAGACCTTTGGACTGGCATTGCTTCTGCCGGTACTCATGTCCGAGTATGTAGGTCTGCAACGAAATTTCCAACGTAACATTGCTTTGGAGCTGGAACTGTCTGAATTTGACGTACGCAACGCGTCTCGAAACTTCGCTTCTTTTCTAAGGCTTGAAACAATGTTTTGGGGCACCGAAATTGCCAAACTCGATTTGACAGAAAACACTGAAAAAATTCAAAAACTCGTTGAGAAAGATGTGTCAGCTGCACCTTCACATATTTATGCCGTGATGGACGATGGCACTTTTCAATTACTTTATGGAAAGGCCTCCTCGTGGCGGCAGCTCGCAGAACCAGAACGCGCTTTCCAAGAAGCCTTAAACCAGAATATGGGTTTATTGATCGGATGTCACGAGGGTCAGTTTACTTCTCTTTACACGCAGGGCTCAAATGCTGACTCGTTTGCATTTATATGGCCAATTGATGCGATCAGATCCATTTCTTATCACCAGCAAACTGATGAAACTGTGTTCAAATGCTTTTCCGGACAGGCGGGAAACTTGAATCGAAACTTCGACACCACTTCTGCCATAGTGCTGCGTGATACCGACCCATCAATTGCCCGGTTGCAGTCATGGTTGGATGCCAAGCTGGTAGCGCAGGCTGCATTTGCTGCTCAGAATCCCGTAATACTCGAAATAAGCCATCCATTGCGATCAACCGTTCTTCAGATTCAGCTGGATACTTCTAATGCGCTCCAAAGGCTTTTGTTCTTAGCCATGCTGATCGTTTTGGGAGGGGCGGCCCTTGATTTTCTGTTTCGGATGTGGATGGAAAAGTTTGCACGAACTTCCGAAGCATATTTGGAACATGGTCAGGCTCCCCCTAACTCTCTAAATCTAAACTTTATGGAAGACCGCCAAATCTCTCAGTCGCTACACCGTCTTTCTAGAGCGGTTGAGAATGAAGAAAAAAGTAAACGGCGGGCGCAGCGGAACTTCACCACGCTGCTCAGAAAGGCTTCAACTCCCATTTTCGCGACAAACGCTGAAGGCCTAATCAAAATCTGGAACCCCGCCATTCAAGATCTCACTGGCTTTTCAAGCGACGAGGTGTTGGGTAAGCCTATCTCAGATTTTCTTGAAGGGGAAACAGACCCGACTTTCGCTCACGGCGGCGGAAATGCTAGCGACTTATTGTTTGACGTCCCAACCAGGGGCGGCGGGTCGGTACATCTGGTTGTAAGCCGACTAAGAATTGACACAAATGAAGAAGCGAACCCAATATCCAGCGAAAAGAAAGTCCCTCCAGTAGGTAATACCTCCTATTTTATCGCGCAAAACTTGAGTGAACTTAAGGAATCTCAAGCCAAATTGATACATGCATCAAGGCTTGCCGCACTTGGCGAGATGGCGAGCTCATTCGCACATGAGCTCAATCAACCTCTAAATGTCATTATATTATCTGCCGGGAGTCTTCTTGAGCACGCAAAAACCGGTGAAGTATCGCTGGAGTACTTGATTTCTAAAGCAGCACGTGTAGAAGAGCAGGCAATGAGGGCAGGCAAAGTTATTCGAGGGATCCGAAGGTTTACCCTAGAAATTGAAGGTGAAGAAATCATCAACTTCGATCCGGTGGACGAGTCTAAAGAAGCCTTTGGCCTTATTGAAGAACAACTACGCCTCGAAAATATCACGGTGAACTTCCATGCACCATCTACCCCAATCAGGATCAAGGGGAACCCAATACTGTTTGAGCAAGCAATGGTGAATCTGCTCGTGAATGCAAAACAGGCAATGGAAAAACAGGCTCTGTCCGAACGGCAGGTTGCCATCACCTTTGCTGATGATGGAGATAAGGTTACTATTCTGATGCAAGACTCAGGGCCGGGAATCCCGAAGAATATTATGGGACGTGTATTTGATCCCTTCTTTTCGACCAAGAAAGATGTGGGCGGCACCGGCATAGGCCTTTACATGAGTAGGACAGTCATCGAGGCGTTACATGGTACAATCAGAGCGGTGGACGTTGATCACGGAGCTTGTTTTGAAATTAAGTTACCGACTGCATCTGACCCGCTGGGAGGCTAAATGTCTGCAGATTTGGTAAGTTTCGCGGCGCTGGTTTTGGACGATGACGAAGAAATCGTCAACGAACTTTCCGAAGCCATCGTATTGATGGGAGGCAACGTCGACGCTTTTTCCAATCCGGTTGAGTGCCTCGAATACCTGGACACGCATCGGTCCTCGTACGACGCGGTGATCGTCGACTTGGCAATGCCACGCATTAATGGATTGGAATTCCTGAAGAAAGCGTCGCATCTATTTGCGAATTCACCGAGGCAATACCTTGTTACTGGATTGGCTGACGTGAGAGGTAATAAGGTTGAAAGTGACGAGATGCTTACGGTGATGCAAAAACCAATAAGTTTCACGGAACTAAAGGAAAAACTGGGACGCCCTTTGTTATATGGATAGTCGGAAGGGTGTCCCAGTAAGCGCGGACCCACCTAAAACAGGGAAAGGTCCGCGACTTCCGGCTCTATGGTAGGCAGTAGTCCCGTGAGTGGTGGTGCCTGTGAGCGCGGAATTGTTTGTTTTGCTATTTCCCTCGTTGCTGGCAAAGATAATTTTCGGCCTCTCGCCGCAAGTCATCAAATTTGCTGCCCCAGCGAATATTGGCATTCACTGCGGCTTCTAGAGCAGTTAACAGCTCCTCTTGGGATTTTGGTTCGCCGACGACACAATCTGCGTAAAGTTTAGGGTAAGCATTATTACCAGACAAATTTCCTTTTTGGGTCATGATCATAATTGGCACTCGTACATCCATCATTCTAATGATGCGGACAAAGCTCCTCAAGCGCCCCTCGTCCAAGGGCTGGTCGAGTCGAACTACAATCATCGCCCATTCTTCGGGATCTGCGGAAACAATTTTGAATGTGGCATCCAAGGATGAGGAACACGCTACTTCGTAGCCCAAGCTCTCGAACCCTAACTTGACATTACGGAACGTGGCTTCCTGAGATACGACACAGGCAACGCTCTTTGTTCTGAAGTTACTCGCCGAGTACAGGTCAGCCAAATCGCTTCCCAAGGGCTTAAGTTTTTCGAGACCAAATGTGCTATCAAGTTTGTAGGCTTCCACAGGTACATCCTCTACATCCTCAGTTCTTTCAATTGAGTAGCTACACCTTGAGTGTCCAATGGGTTCGACAGGAGTGTATAATTCTGTGTTTTTTTAGTGCAAGGAAGGTGTGTTTCGGTTGGGGCTTTCGTGATTAGCATCCCTACCTTTGGCTGCCTGTTCAAGATGTGCCTCCTGCCCTTGGCGCAATTCCAATTTGACGATCCTCAGGCTAGGGCCCATCTGCGACCATGTCGTCTGGCTTGCCCCTGCACCACGCCGTGCGGGGTCACGCCGATGAGCCTTCCCCTTGCCGATCTGATCGTTCTCTCCGAGGGACGGGTGCTGTTTCTCGAGGTCAAAAGCAAAACCGGGCGTTTGCGCCCGGCGCAGGAGGATTTCCGAGACACCGTGCAGGCGCAGGGCTTTGCCTGGGCGCTGGTGCGCACTGTGGACGATGCGCTGGCTGCCCTTGCTGATCACGGATTCACCACTCGCGTACGGCACGCCCAGCGCAATCCTCATATTCCTTCCCGACCCCGGAGGGCAGCGCCATGAGCCATCAGGGAACCAACTGGGCCATCCTCCAGCGTGGGTTGAAACCCACCACCCGGATCGTGCTCTGGCATCTGTGTGATCGGTACAATCCGGACTATGGCTGCTTTCCGTCACAGGAGCGTCTGGCCTATGATTGTGAGATCAGCCGCTCAACACTGAACCTGCATCTCATCCGCCTTGAGACGGCGAAGCTGCTCCGACCAGAACATAGCTCATCCGCCCCGGTTCCGATGAGGGAAATATCTTCGCCATCCACAAATATCGCCATAAGGCGTTTCAAGTCTTTGGCGCAATAGGCGGTGGCATACTCTCCCAGCGTCGCCATCACGGCGTCCCGGTCATTCATCACAATCCCTTTCTGAAAAAGCCCCAGTTCAATGGAAATTCGAGTATACCGGGTTTAGTTCGGATTGCACGCCATGGCTCCCAAACCGAGCAGAAAGCGAGAAGCGACGATGAGCGAATACCCAGATTCAGCGGCAGGCGGCTGCCTGTGCGGAACGGTACGATACCAGGCAACGGCAGAACCCGACTATGTTGCTTACTGCCACTGCAACTCATGCCGAAAGGCCACCGGCGCACCCGTTGTTGCCTATGCGACCTATGCCGAAAAAGATGTACAGTACACCAAGGGAAAACGACGCGTCTTTGCTTCCTCGCCGGGCGTTAGCCGTACGTTCTGTGGAGATTGCGGCACGCCAATCTCTTACGAAGCGGAGTGGAATGGCGACATCGTCATCGGGTTCTTCATCAGCACCCTGGATGAACCTGATAATTTTCCGCCTCAGAAACACGTGGCCCACGGTGATCGGATCAGCTGGTTTGATGCAGCGGATGCATTGCCACGGTTTCTCGGGTTTCCGGGAGGGGCGAGTTCATGAGCAACGAGGTTTGGACAAGTTTGAGACGGCTATTCCTTCTCACTTCTCTCGTAAATTTATCTGCTACATCATCGAGCGTCAGAGTCTGCTTCTCATGTAAAGAGCTCTAAGCCAAGGTCCGCTTTGGGCTGAAACCGGGCATCCGGTGGGGCAGATCAGACCACTGGCAGTGGCAGTGGCCTTTTGGTGCAAGATCAGGTGCTGCACCGCCGCAAGTCGGCAGTGAGCCCATTTTTACCGATGCTGCGTGATGCATGGATGTCTGCTTGCAAGAGAGAGCCAAGAACCTTCGAAAACTGGTTAGGTTTTGAACGGGATTTGTGGCAACCCAAAATGAGGCGTTTTACGCCCCTGCCAGAAACGGGAGTTTTGGGAGCATCCCAGCTATAGAAATGTAGACTAATTTGAACATGACTTTCACTCGCAAAGTCAGCGGCTTGCACCACTGTATCGCGCAGTCTAACTGCCGTGATCAGGACTGGAGGAACGACCAACATGACCACTATCAAGCTTGCAATTGGCAGTATTTTCGTCGGCTTTGCTGTCTTGGGATTGAAAGCCCTTGCCTACTGGATAACTGGTTCGGTCGCACTTTTATCAGATGCACTCGAAAGCACGGTCAATGTCGCAACAGCGTTCGCCGCGCTCGTCGCAATCCATATCGCGGCGAAACCCGCTGATGCCAATCACCCCTACGGCCATCACAAAGCAGAATTTTTCAGTGCTGTCCTTGAGGGTGTAATGATCATCGTTGCCGCACTGCTCATCTTTCGCGAGGCCTACCACGGCTTTATGCAGCCAGTCATGCTTGATGCCCCAGTAGAAGGGCTTCTTGTGAACATGACGGCAACAGTCATAAACGGGCTGTGGGCTTGGGTGCTGATCACACGTGGACGAGCACAGAAATCACCGGCTTTGGTAGCCGATGGAAAACACCTGATTACGGATGTTCTTACCTCTGTCGGGGTTGCCGCTGGCGTTATTCTTGCTGTTGCAACAGGATGGTGGATACTGGATCCAGCACTGGCGGCGCTCGTGGCCATCAACATTCTCTGGTCAGGTTCGAAAATCGTCAAAGAGTCCCTGAGCGGTCTGATGGATGAGGCTGTCTCAGCGCAGACACTCGACGCGATCCGTAATGTTATCGCGTCACAATTGGATGGCGCAATGCAGGCGCACGATCTTCGGACACGGCACGCAGGCGCGGCAATATTTATTGATTTCCATCTGGTCGTGCCCGGTGAAACGACTGTCTTTCAAGCTCATGAAATCTGTGACCGTATGGAGGAGTCTTTGAAAGATCACTTAGATGGTGCCAAGGTTACGATCCATGTCGAACCTGAACACAAGTTAAAGCATTTAGGAGCGATAATTCCGGATTGAAGACGCAATTTTATTGCCGTGCTACAAATGTCGGTGTGGCCCCAAAAGGTAAATTCTCAATGTTCCAAAAATCACCGTTTGTTAAACGGTTTCCTGAAAGCCGACATTCGGGCTTTTAAAGTGGGGGTCCGCTCTGTCTAAGGTTTGTGGCTGCTGTCAGCGCGAGCTGCAGCGGCGACAAATCCGACAAGGAGGAAAGCGCGGGCGGGTTTCGTTACTATGGGGATTGTGCGTTACGGCTGCAGCGTTTGATGCGCAGAGCGAGCGGGATTTTGACGACGGGCGGCGTTTGCCGGTATATTTACCCAGCATGACTTTGCCATTTGGTGTCCCATGATGCCGCCGCAAGCGTGATGTGGCTTCGGATTGCCTGAGAAGGCCGCACTGATTGGTCCGGCGTTTGTGCAAGGCAAGGTCGGGTTTTCTAGTTGTATCATGCTGCGTCCTCCCATGGCGGAGCGCGGGATTTGGGTGTTTGGCCGCGCAGGAAGATCTCAACTATGATCATCGCACCACCGCATTTGGGGCAAGGCTGATGCACGGGCGGATCGTCGGGTTCGGAGTTTGTGGCTTCGTCCGGCATTTGAGTGGGTTCTGGTTCGGCATCAAGCAAACACCTGATCTTTGCGATCCTGTCTCGGCGTATACCGTTCGCGAGGAAGCCTGTGTGGCGGATACGATGGAAGCCAGAGGGCAAGACATGGATCAGGAACCGGCGAATGAACTCATCCGTGGTCAGGCGCATGGTCTTCATCCTATCCCCGCTTTTGATGCGATAGTCTTTCCAGCGGAAGGCTACGGAGTTGGCATCGGCACTAATCAGGCGATGGTTCGAGATCGCGATCCGGTGCGTGTAGCGGCTCAGATAGGCCAACACGGCTTCGGGTCCGCCGAAGGGTTGTTTGGCATAAACGACCCAGTTTATTTTGCGCATTGGTGCAAGGTGTGATGCGAAGGCATCGGGATCGGCCAGACTGGACAGATTACCAAAGAACGTCAGCTTGCCCACCTTGTGCAATCTGGTCAGCCCTTCGATAAATAAGCGTCGGAACAGCCGTGACAGCACCTTCACTGGCAGGAAGAACCCGGGTCGACAGGCGATCCAGCGCTTGCCGCCAGATGACAATCCGCCACCCGGCACGATGACATGGACGTGCGGATGATGCGTCATCGCCGAGCCCCATGTATGCAGCACCGATGACATGCCGATCTTTGCGCCGAGGTGTTTGGGGTCGGCTGCAATTATCCGAAGCGTCTCGGATGATGCCTTAAACAGCAGACCGTAGACAGCCGCCTTGTTTTGATAAGCGATGTCAGCGATTTCCGAAGGTAAGGTGAAGACCACATGGAAGTACTCCACTGGCAACAGGTCTTCCATGCGCGCCTCCATCCAGTCCTGCGCCGCAGCGCCTTGGCACTTCGGGCAGTGCCGATTGCGACACGAGTTATAGGCGATGTGCTGATGATCGCATTTGGTGCAAGCCGCAACGTGACCGCCGAGGGCGGCAGTCCGACAGTTCTCGACTGCGGACATCACCTTCAGCTTTGGCAGGTTTAGATGCCCGGCATGTTCCCGGCGATAAGCTGGCCCATGGGCGCGGAAGATGTCCGCGACCTCCAGTATCGGGCGACCCATCTGAGTAGGGATTAACCAGGGCCAGCCTTTCTTCGCACCAGAAGATCAAGCGGACTGGTCACGTTCTGGATCGTCTTGGTCGCCACCTTGGTATAGATCGTTGTTGTCTCCAGTTTCGCATGGCCCAACAACACTTGGATCACCCGGATGTCTGTCCCGCTCTCCAGCAGATGTGTGGCAAAACTATGCCGCAAAGCGTGGGGCGACACGGTCTTTTTGATCTCCGCAAAATCGCAAGCGACCTTGAAGGCACGGTTGAACTGCCGCGTCGAGATTGGATCAACCCGATTACGACCTGAGAACATCCAACCCCTCGGGCGGGCTTCTCGATAATAGTCGCGCAACAGGTCCAGCAGGCTGGGCGACAACATGACCTGCCGGTCTTTGCGCCCCTTGCCTTGCTCAATCCGGATCAGCATCCGGTCGCTGTCAATATCACCGACCTTGAGATGGGTGACTTCGCTTGCCCGTAACCCGCCACCATAAGCCACGCTGAAGGCTGCGCGGTATCTCAGCCCGGGCCCTGGTGCTGCTTCGATAATGCGGGTGACTTCTTCGGCGCTCAGTACCACTGGGATCTTCTTGGCTGCTCGCTGATACCGCATGTGCCGCTTCATCTCAGGCCGCGGACAGGTCGCCGCAAAAAAGAAACTCAATACCGTTAGTCGGTTGTTGAACGTTGGCGCACCGACCCCACGCGCCTTCATATCGAGTTGGAACGCCCGCAGTTCTTCCGGCGTCGCGCTATCCGGTGCGTGTCCCAGAAACCGTGTAAAATCCCGCATCCCTCGCAGATACATCGTTTGCGTCTTCGACTGCAGTCCCTTGATCTGCATATCTTCGAGAAACCGCTGGCGCAGCGCTGGTACATATTGGTCTGACATTGAAACCTCCTATTGGTCAGATTGAGAAGGTTTCAATCGTCCAACAGGTTCGTCAGTTCACAAAATCATTGCGCTCCAATCTATGCGCAACACACGCCAAAAGCGCTAATACCGCGAGAGCGGTTTCGTCCTTGTCCGCATAGCTGCCCTCTGGCCAACAAAAATTCTGCGCAATGTGTCGAACGGCTGCTTCGGGGAAGCTGCGATGCAACACTTGGACATCGGGCCAAGGTCCGGTTAGGGCCGTTCGCGACACTTACACCTCACATGGAAGCCAGTTTAACCGGCCATGCAAACCGCCGTCAGATTTCCTGTTGACAGGTCTGCCCCTCTTGACTCATACCTTGATAATCGAAGAAGAGCGCCCGGAGAAACCCTCTCGGGCGTTTTGCTTTTCTCCATTCCGATAATTCAGATCAGACCCAGCCGCGCCGGTTTTTCCAGGCGTGGTAATTTCTCATCTGCATCCCCCACACATCGAGGAACTTCATGGATTTGGTATTCGCGCCAAGTGAGATCGAGACCTGGCCGATTGAAAAGCTGCACCTGTATGCCCGCAATGCCAAGATACACGGGGATGATCAGGTGGCAAAGATTGCGGCCAGCATGGCGAAGTTTGGCTGGACGGTGCCGTGCATGGTCGCCGACGACGGCGAGTTGATTGCGGGCCATGTCTGAGCGCGAAGAAGTCACTGCGGTTGCCAATAAAGCCTCCTCCGACATCCGAGCAATTGCATTCCAATCTGCTTGGCTCGATGTTACAGTTTTCGCAAATAAACGGCGAAGAGTGCAGATGGAAAACACCAAAAAAGAGCGGGCTATTGACGGGCGGCATCTACGAGCAAGTCGAACAAAACAAAAAATTTCAAATGCTTTGGAAAACCTGTTGCGATCCGGAAACCTTTCGCCAACGGCAGAAGAATTGGCTGCAGAGGCCGAAGCGAGTTTGCGCACGATCTACCGTCACTATGAAGATGTTGAAGCCCTATATCGGGAGCTTGCGGCGAAGCTCGAAGAAGAAGACATCCTGCCGGTCCTGATGAAACCCTATGCCTCGACGGACTGGCGACAGCAAGTCGGGGAGGCAGTCGAACGAAAAGCCCGGATTTACGAGCGCGTTATGCCCTTGAAAGCGGCTGCCGATCTGCGCCGCTATCGCTCGGCCTATCTGATGGACATTTTCAAGCGCTCTATCCTGATGGAACGCACCCAGATCGAAGCTATTCTTCCACAAGATTTGATTAACAGAGAACGATTGCTGCATGCATTGGAGCCGGTAGCATCCTTCTCCATGTGGAAGCGAATGCGCTATGATCAGGGGCTTAGCAGCGAAGAAGCGGCCGCAACTGTGAAACACATCGCGGCCGCCTTGATTCAGGACTACCTTTGATCGGTCCGTTAGACCGGTGGATCAAAGTGGTTCAGGAACTCTTGCAATTCAAGAATACTGCCATCAACTTCCATTTCACCGCCCACCAGAAGTTTGGCCGGATTTAGCCGTTTGATAGCGATGCCCCGAAACGTGTCCGTCTTGGTTCTTAACGTTCCGATCCGGTCAGTCGCCAATCCCTCTTCGACAAAGGCGATGCCCCGACGGATGCGAATTGAAACGGGTGGCGCATCCGAAAAATCAAACCCGTAGGACAGTTCTTTGTCGAGCATGCCATCGGTTTTGAGATTGATCGTCAGAACTTCGAGAAAATTCAAGATCGGGATGACGTTCAGCATAGCATCGGGCGACATGCTGAAACTGGCGGGAGGAATCACAAAGCCTTCAGCTTCGGCAGCACTGGTGAGATAGTAGTTGCGAACAGACGACGCTGTTTCTTCTTCGGCAAGTTTCCTCAGGGCCGCTGCGCGGATTTCCTGAGCCTCTCCATGCTCAAGTTTGAGCAGATGTGTTGCCAGCATCAGAGCCCATGCCGGTTGCGCATCAAGTGTTGCGCGGGCAGCTTTTGCCAGTTCGTCCGACCCGCCGGCCAGATCTGCCATCAGCTTGGCTTTTGCAACGCCAGTCACCGGACGCAAATCGGCCGGATCCCCCGAAAACCATCCCAGAGTACCGGCAAAAACCGCACGCGCCGCAAATTCAACTCGCCCATACATTTCCTGCAAATGTGGGGCATTGGCCAAATGCGAAGGCAGCTTGATCTGCTCAGCAATCTCGTCAGGTGTCAGACCCGCATTGATCATGCGAATGGTCTCATCATAGAGAAACTGGATCGCATCCCGATACGCCAGCAAACGGCTTTCGATTTCCTCGGCACCAAACACCGGCAAGCTGTGTTGCGGAATCAATACCTCGGCTTTGAAGCCGCGCATGATGTCGATGCTGTTCGCCCACTTTCGAGGGTCACGATAGGGAGTGCCTCGAACGGTGTAGAGGTTTGGAAAGGCGTGATAATAGTTGTCTGCTGGGAACAGCGTCTTGCGATCAGGCAGATAAACCACGAGCTGGTCGTCGGTTTCTCCTGGTGCGTGCTGAAGAATGACGGTTTCACCCGCGATCTTTACTTCGGTACGGCCCGAGACTTCGTCTGTTGGCGGCACGAAATGCAGGCCGTCCTGATTGTCGCTCAACAACCGTGGTCCAATGCCGTTGTTTTCAAAATCCTCGTCCGGCAGATAGACTCCGAACATGCGCATTGCGCGCCGGAATGTGACCGGAGCCAGCACGTTGATAATCTCATGAACACGCGACTCCGTTTCCTCGTGAGCCCAGATGCGTGGCGTGGTGTTTTGATCGCGCAGAAACACTCCGGCACCAAATACGTGATCGGCGTGGTTATGCGTGTAGATGATGTCCGTGATGTCTTTGCCGGTTTTATCACGCAGGTCGTTGACCCATGGCAAAACACCTTCGGCAGCCCGGATTGACTCGAGGGTATCGACCAAAATCAACCCTTCGGGAGCATCCACCACGATCAGGTTGGCCAAGCCATAGCCAATCGCCATGTGAATGCCTGGAATGACCTCTTCCGTGTGTTTCGCAAAGATTTTAGTGTGGGCCTCGACATCGGCACTTGCCGTGATCCCTGCGGCCGAAGCAAAGACCTTTTCGCCGCGATCTTCGACCCCACTTTCGGCGGAGACCCAAAGGTATCCTCCAACTGCGCCGGCCAGGACCACTCCGGCAGCCCCCATAGTAGCACCAATCAGATATTGTTTCATGACAGTTCTGTTCCCTTACCTTGTTTAACCGGCATCACAACCGAGTGCTTCGAACTCGGCCGTGTTGGTCGAGACAGGGAGTGGCAGATATTCACCCATAGTTGCGGTTTCATCGCCAACGCGCGGGATGTTCTGCACAGCCTGTTTGAAGTCCGGATTGGGCAGCATATTACGCAGGATCAGGATCGAGAGGCTCGTGTTGCCTGCGCCATCACCCTGATCACCAAAATCCAACCATGTGACACCACATTCCGTTGTGGCATTTTCCGGACGGTTCTCAGCCTTTGAGACGACAATCCGATAGTTGCGGTTCTCATCAGTCACCACGTTTGAGTCGTACACGCAGTCGGTAAACCGGGTGGTGGCAAGACCTTCGTTGGTGCAAAGCGACCAGTAACGCATGTCGTAGTTTGCGGTTTCAACGCTGGCAATGCCAGTTTCTGGTGTGCGGGGCAGTTTCCCTTCGAACACCGTAACGTTGCCAAAGGCTTCGTTGACGTAAAGGCTGACATATTCATTATCAAGGTTTGCAAAAAATCCGGATTTTTTGCTGATCATTCCCCAGTAGGCCGCTTTGCGGAACATCGCCTCAAGCGATGGCGACATCAGCCGCAAAACCGAGATTTTGGGGTCCCAGAACACGGTCCAGGGGTTCTTGTCCTTGAGGATTTTCTGATACACTTCCTGATTGCCGATCATCTTTGTGTAGGAGTCTCGCGGAATAACAGGAGCGGCGATAAAACGTTCCGGATCGCCGACTTTAGGGCTGCCAAGCAGGTTGCACAGTTCTTTACCTTCGACCCTCTCACCATTGGGACGAACAAGCGACACCTCAGGCAACCCTGCGCCGCCGGATGGATCTCCCTCGACTTCGGAGACATAGTTTCTCAGGATCAGCGGGGATCGGCTAATGTCGTCTAAGGCGCCCAGATACAAGGTGTTTTCCGGCGCGTTTTCCGGACGTTCCCGAGGAAAGATGCGCAACGTATAGCTTTGATCGTTCTCGAAGGTTCCGGAGACAAACGGGTTCTGAGATCCCTCATCCGGCACAATGTTGATATCAGTCACGCCATCGTAAGGGGCAGAATTCGCTCGGTACGAATGAAGCGACATATATCGCGCTTGGGGGTACTTTCCCTTGAGCTCAAGATAGCTCTCCTGCTCACTGGCTGGGAATGAAAACACCGTTGGCCAATAGATCGCGCCCTCATCCGGGAACGCCGTGTTGAAGGAGTCATGGGTAACAGGACCCATCCAAAGGCAGTCGTGCTGCCCCTGTTGCTCCATCCCGACGAAACGAATGGGCTGCAACGCAATGTTCGGGCTGGGCAAACCACGCAGGAACGTGAAGTAGAATGCAGCAGCGCCAACCAATAGCACACCGACAACCCCTCCCAAAATTTTTGCCAATTTCCGCATATCAATCCCTCCCAGATTGAGAATTTGGTTTCTATACACAAATTCTTCATGCCATTCCAATGTTTCGTCACGTCTCGTGCATATTTCGTTTGTTTGGCGCTGTCAAAGTACCGCGGCAAGCTTGAGCGCGAGCGCCATGTCTCCTCGGATTTTCAGCTTGCCAGACATAGCGGCCATGGTTGGGTTCAACCTGTGAGACAGCAATCGTTCAAGAGTGTGGCTGCTCAGTTCGATAGTCGTCCGAGCATCCTTTTTCTCCTTTGTCACAAGGATTTTGTCACCGGTTCCATCGATGCAGATGATTCCATCCTCACCGGTATCAAGATTGATTATGGCACCAAATGGCTCTGCATCTCCGGCGTTTTTTTCAATGATCGAAAAGAGTTCAGACATCTGACGGTTTCCTATTCCTTGGGCGTTCTCGTACTTGCTGACAATCGCAGGCAAGATACTTACATTTCAAATGCAAATATGTTTTGACACTCGACTTGTCAAAATATACCTGATCAACAGAAATTTCCAGACGGGGTAGATGCGCATGGAGTTACCGAAACATGGAATTTGATTATGTCATCGTTGGCGGTGGTTCAGCTGGATCGGTACTGGCGGCCCGTCTCACAGAGGATCCGAACATCACAGTGTGCCTGTTGGAAGCCGGTGGGCGAGGCAAGGGTCTGATTGTACGCGCTCCGCTTGGCACTGTCGCTATGGTGCCCGGGCGGCCAAAAATCAACAACTGGGCTTTTCATACTGTCCCGCAACCATATCTGAACGATCGAGTTACCTACCAGCCACGCGGCAAGGCGCTCGGGGGGTCCAGTGCAATCAACGCCATGCTCTACGTCCGCGGACACCGCTTTGACTACGACGAATGGGCAGACCTGGGATGCACGGGATGGGGGTGGAACGATGTCTTACCTTTCTTTCGCAAAACCGAAGCAAACGAGCGCGGCGCAAGCAATGCGCACGGAGACGACGGCCCGCTGCAGGTATCCAACCAGAAAAAGCCAATGAAGATCAGCCAAGACTTTGTTGCGGCAGCGCAAGAAATGCAGCACCCCGCGACCGAAGACTTCAACGATGGCGATAATGAGGGTGTTGGCCTGTATCAGGTGACCCAGTTTCATTCTGAAGAGAAACACGGCGAACGGTGCTCGGCTGCGGCGGCGTATTTACATCCTATTATGAACAGATCGAACCTGAAGGTGATCACCAATGCGCACGCCGAAAAGGTTACAATCACCGAAAATCGCGCAAATGGGGTGGTTTTCCGAAAAGGCAACTCAACCCAATCAGTAAGCGCGCGGGCCGAGGTCATTCTTTGCGCCGGGGCGTTAAAAACGCCTCAGATCCTGATGCTGTCGGGTGTTGGCGATCCACAGGGCCTCAAACGCCACGGGATTGCCGTCAAATGTGCCAAAACCAATGTGGGCAAGAACCTTCAGGATCACCTGGATTTTATACAAACATATCGCACCAAGCACACTGATACACTTGGCATCAGCCTTCGAGGAGGCCTCAGGCTGGTTCGAGATGCTCTGCGTTGGTCAAAATCAGGGCAAGGTCTGGTTGCCTCTCCAATCGCAGAGGCGGGTGGGTTTTTTAAAAACAGACCCCTCCCTCGCGCGTCCTGACATCCAGTTGCATTTTGTTATTGGGATCGTTGAAGATCATGGCCGGAGGCTGCGTTGGGGGCATGGCGCGAGCTGTCACGTTTGCCAACTGCGCCCCCAAAGCCGGGGTGAGGTGTCTTTGCAGGATGGCAATCCATCGTCTGCGCCCAAGATCGACCCTGGATTTTTGTCCCGCTCCGGCGACCTCGATGTTCTTACCAAAGGCGCAAAAATCACCCGGTCTATTTTGCGCGCACCATCACTTGCGCATCAATTAGGTACAGAGTTCTTTCTACCAAACGAGCTTGATGATCAGGGCTGGCGTGATCAAATCAGGTCCCGAGCGGATTCGATCTATCATCCGGTTGGAACTTGCCGAATGGGTTCTGATGAAAGCTCTGTAGTCGACACAAAACTCAGAGTTCGTGGTCTGGATGGCTTGCGAGTTGTGGATGCGTCGATCATGCCGCGCCTTGAACCAGACCGGGTTTACCGGAGAGCATGAAGCTTGGAAGGTAAGTCATGACCAAAGGAAATTCAGGGAACCGTTTTTCGACAGAAGTTCGGGCGCGCGCAGTGCGTTTGGTGCTTGAGAATGAAGCGGATTATAAGACGCGATCTGAGTGCTTCAGATCAATTTCGCAGAAGATAGGATGCAGCCCCGAAACGCTTCGGGACTGGGTCAACAAGCAGGCGGTTGAGACCGGGGATCGGGAGGGTTTGACGCTGTCTGAGCGGGCGCAGATGAAAGAGCTTCAGCGCGAAGTCCGTGAGCTGCGCCAGGCCAATGACATTCTGCGTAAGGCCTCAGCTTTTTTCGCGGCGGCGGACCTCGACCGCCTACGGAAGAGATGATCATGTTCATAGACGACCATCGTGAGCATCTTGGCGTCGAGGCGATTTGCAAGGTTTTGCCGATCGCGCCGTCCACATATTACCACCACAAATCGATTGAGTTTAATCCTGAGAAAGCCTCTGCCCGCGCAAAGCGTGATGCCTTCTTAATGACCAGGATCACCCATTTCTGGGAGAAGAGCAGGAAGCGATATGGGGCCGTGAAAGTTTGGCATGACTTGCTTGATGAGGGCACTGTCGTCGCCCGTTGCACGGTTGTTCGCCTCATGAAAGGCATGGGAATACAGGGAATTACACGCGGTGATGTGACAACGACGAAGAGCAACCCTGCCTTGCCGTGCCCTGAAGACAAGGTGAACCGAAAGTTCAAGGCACCGGCACCGAACATTCTCTGGGTAGCTGACTTCACCTACGTCAGAACCGCCGTCGGCTTCGTGTATGTTGCGTTCATCATTGATGTCTTCGCGCGCTACATCGTTGGCTGGAAGGTCTCTTCCTCTCCCAATGCCCAGATGGTGCTTGATGCTTTGGATCAAGCGTTGGCGGCGCGTCAACCAGATCCCAAAACCCTTATCCATCATAGCGACAGAGGCGTTCAATATCTGTCGATCAAGTACACAGAGCGCCTCGAGGAAGCCAAAATCGATCCGTCAGTCGGCAGCGTCGGTGACAGCTATGACAATGCGATGGCCGAGACAATCAACGGTCTCTACAAGGCTGAGGTCATCGAGCACGAGGGCCCGTGGCAAGGCAAAAAAGACGTCGAATTGGCAACGCTCGATTGGGTCCATTGGTTCAATCACGAACGCCGTTTTGGACCCATCGGATACATCGCCCCAGCACAAGCAGAAAGGAGCTACTATGACAGTCTAAACGCCGTTACTCTCGCAGCAGAATAGGAACTAAACTGTCTCCGGTAAACCCGGTCTGGTTCACCTGGTCAGCGGGAACACCAATGCACCCACCATCATGATCGCAGAAAAAGCAGCAGAGATCATCAAGTCCAACGTGTCGTAGCAGTCATGCGGCATCGCTGCAGATGCACTGAAACTTCACTGACTGAACGTCGGTTTCCAACCTCGCTGCCCAATGCCCTATCGACCACAGCTAAGGTCTGCTATCCGCCCATACTGCTTTAGACGTCGCCCATGCTGCGTTGCGCACGAATGTCGTAGAAGGGCTGACAGCGGTCATCAGAGCGACTTCAAAGGGGCACTGATAACCCAAAATCGAGTGCTGCACAGCCGCAAGTCGGCTTGGAGCCCAGACTGTGAATTATATTGTTGTGCTGCTTGCGCTCGCAGCAAGGGAATTTCTGCAATAGCGTAAATCTCTCCGCTACTGCGCGGCGGGAAAACCGGTCATTCAAGCGAACTACAGCGGAAAATAAACACCCAAGGGTCACCCAACCAGACTTGATTTACGGATTCCGGCCGCTTCGTTTAAAAAGTTCGCGAGGGACTCTCTGGTTTATGTAGGATAGTAGGCGTTGATCTCGAAAGCTCAGGTTTCTGAGCGATCGCGCATTGAGAGCCGCATATTGGCTCAGACTTTTGCCTACTCCTCCAGAATTTCTTCAAGGACTACCATAATGTCAGACGACAACGGCGACACGTCAAAAACCCATTACATTTGTCAAACCTATGTAGAGGCCAAGGGGGCAAAGGGCGCACCAGCGGGTGTGAAAATTGACAAACAGTTCCAATATTCGACGGCAGAAGAAGCCGAAAACCGAGCGGAACGTGCGAGCCAATCGCCAGATTGCGCGGGTGCAGATGCCTATATGATCATCGAAGATCCAAGTTCTGGCGAGATAAGTGCGCCGACGTTTCTTGTCCGAATTGGAAATGTGCCCGAGTTTGACGACTTTTAAAGCGCCAATGCGAAGCAATCAGTAAGGCATGTCACCTAAACGCGGGCCCATGGGCCCAGAGCGTCAAAGAATGGCGGACTCCAGAATGCACGGGTACCACCTGATGAAGTGCAAAGCTGGGGAAGATGCTGACACAACCTTGTGCGCGGCTGGCAGATAAGACCTGAGCACTTGGCATAATCTCTAGATCTCCGCCGTCATACGAACTTGGCAAGCTCAGTTGTAATACCAATGTGAGCTTGCGTTTGCGTGCCACCGGGCCATCGCCAATGTCAGAATGCCAAGCAAAATGGCCGTTGTCAGAGGCGTTGTAACTTGCGACCTGCGGGCTTTCAGCAAACTCGCGCAGATCAAAATCAAATTGGTCGACATTGGACTTTCGGACAATCTCGATCAGGCGGTTCATGACCCAGTCCAGCCCGTCGACGTCATCCACCCAGACCAGCTTTGCGGTACGAAGAGTGTGGTCCTTAGTCTGGCCCACAAGCATCGCGTCCTTGGACCGGACCACGGTGATGGCCGCAATAATACGGTCACACTCGCCCGGGCTGAACGCCTCTGGCACGGAGTAGAGTACAGTCATGTGCGTCACCATTTATGAGACAGAATGAGGGTGGACGCCGAATAGGTGGCGCAAACCTGAGCGCGATTCAGTGTGGTCGGGGCGCGGGCTTGGAATTGTGCCAGAACCATCTGTTTGATTTTTGTGGACGAGGTGCGCGGATTATAGCGCACCTGTGCGATCTCTTGGTGGATTCACATACGAAGTGCAAATTCTTTAACAAGGTATTGAATTGCATGGAGTTAAAATATGGGACGCTGTTTACCCTCACCTGAACCTCGAAGAACGTCGCAAGCTGGCTAAATGGCTTGAAGCGAAGATACCAGTCAAAGAGATCGCCGACAATCTGTGCCGCGCGCCCTCGACAATCTACCGCGAGATCAAACGAAACGACTACCGCGATGAGGAAAACCCTGTGCTGAACGGCTATCATGCGGTGCTCGCTCAGGACCGCTACGAAGAACGCCGTGCGGTGCATCGCAAGTTGATCCGATATCCCGACATTATGGCTGCCGTGCGGAGCGGATTTGATGCCGGGTGGTCACCCGAACAGATTGCGGGACGCATGCGGTTGGAGCGCCATCCGACGCGCGTCAGCCATGAGACGATTTATCGATATGCCTATTCCAAGGATGGGCGTGAAGAGAAGTTTTATCGGCACCTCCCGCAGCATCGCCTCCGCCGCAGGCCACGTGGAACGCGCAGGCATCACGGGCGTCATATCCTTGATGAATTGGCCATCGCGCACCGCCCTGACAGCGATCGCTGATCGGAGTCCAGTTCGGTCACTGGGAGTGCGATTTGGTGATGTTCCGCAAGGAGTTCGGCAAAGCTAATGTGACGTCTCTGGTCGAACGTGTCAGCCGGTTTGCCGTGGTTCTCAAAAACCCGGATCGTCACTCCAAACCCGTGATGGAAGGCCTGATCAATAGCCTCTCACCCCTACCCTTCAAGAGCCCGTCGTTCGATCACCTTTGATCGCGGCACTGAGTTCAGCGCATGGCAGCATTTGAAGGATGGTCTGGGTGTTGAGCCGTGTTCTGCGATCCATCTTCCCCGTGGCAAAAAGGCACTGTTGAGAACACCAATAATCGGCTGCGGCGTTACCTTCCTCGCAAAGTCGATCCCACGGTATTCACAAATCGATATTTGAGGTCAATTTGCGACCGCCTCAACGCAACGCCGCGCAAGTGTCTGGGATGGAAAACACCCACTGAGGTGTTCCGGGCAAAACTGATGGAAGG